>NZ_JAQQCH010000001.1:0-697680 GCF_046030555.1 Paraburkholderia sediminicola
CCGTATTGGACCAAAGGTGTTGCAACGACCGGTTGAATCCGTCGCCGCTTTCTTTTGCCTATCTTTTCTTTGCGGCATGCAAAGAAAAGTAGGTGCCGCCCCGCACAGGGGCAACACTAATAAACCAACAACAAAACAAGGCAACGCCAACGCCGCAGGCAGACAGGCACAAGGCCCGACCCAACCATCCCAGCATAATCAGACAGAACGCCCCACACCATCCGCGCCCCCTTCCGCGACAACCGCACATGACACACCAACAGGCTTCGCCAACGCCAAATTGAGCTTATCGCGATCCAGCTCCTTTTCCCAGGCGGCAATCACAATCGACGCCACGCCATTACCCATCGTATTGGTCAGTGCGCGGCACTCAGACATGAAACGGTCGATGCCGAGAATCAGCACCATCGCCGTTACCGGCACAGTCGGCACGACCGAAAGACTTGCAGCCAACGTAATAAACCCTGCCCCCGTGACACCGGTCGACCCTTTCGAGGTCAGCATCGTCACCGCCAGCAACGTGATCTTCTGAGCGATCGTCAAATGAGTATTGGTGGCCTGGGCGAGAAATAACACCGCAAGCGTCATGTAGATATTGGTGCCGTCGAGATTGAACGAGTAGCCAGTCGGCACGACCAGCCCGACGATCCCGCGAGAGCAGCCGAGCCGTTCGAGCTTTTCCATCAACTGCGGCAAAGCCGCTTCGGATGTCGACGTGCCGAGCACGATCAACAGTTCATCCTTGATGTACACAACGAAGCGCCACAAGCTGAAACCGCATGCCCGCGCAATCAAGCCGAGGCCGCACGAAACGAACAGGAAAGCGGTGAGATAGAACGTGCCAATCAGTTTCATCATCGGCAGCAAGGAGACGATGCCATATTTGCCGATCGTGAACGCGATAGCGCCGAACGCGCCGATTGGCGCGAGGCTCGTAATCATGCGCACAATCCGGAAGAACGTTTTCGACAGCAGTTCGATCAGGCTGATGACTGGTCTGGCGGGTTCACCCATCACCGCGAGCGCCGTGCCGAACAACATGGCGATCAGCAGTACCGGCAGAATATCGCCCTGCGTGAACGCACCGACGAACGTTTCCGGGATGATGTGCATAAAGAAACCCGCAAGCCCGTCGCCATGCGCGGCTTGCGCGGCATAACTGGACACTGCGCCAGCGTCGAGTGTGGCGGGATCCACGTTAAAGCCCGCACCGGGCTTCAGCACGTGCGCGGCAAGCAAGCCGATGGCGAGCGCGAGCGTCGATACCACTTCGAAATACAACAGTGCTTTGCCACCTACGCGGCCCACCTTACGCATATCGTGCATGCTGGCGATGCCGGTCACGACGGTACAGAAAATCACCGGGCTGATGATCATGCGCACGAGTTTGATGAATGCATCGCCAAGCGATTTCATTGCCACCGCATCCGCAGGGAGGAAATGACCCACCAGCACGCCGATCACGATCGCCACGATCACTTGCACGTAAAGAACCTTATAGAGCGGTTTGCGCTTCATGTCTCCTCCGTTTTTTAAAGGCAAAGCGCGTCCCTTCCCTTCTGCCGGGGAATCCGTCACGCGCGTTTCAGTTGAATGGCAGCGCAGTTGCCGCCTGGGGATTTACAGCACGGCGGCCCAGCTATGCCGATCGAAATGGGCACGTTCGAACGCTTCAATGTCGCGCAATGAAGCGAGCGTCAGGTCGATGGTGTCCATGCCTTCGATCACCATCTGTTTGTGACGTGCGCCCAGTGGGAACGTGAACACGCGACCCTTGGCGGCCGTCACCGTTTGCTGTTCGATGTCGATATGCAGCCGCGCAGCCGGTTGTGTCCCGGCGTCATTCAATAAGACGTCGACGGCTTCGCGTTCCAGTTGCACTAGCAGCAAGCGGTTATTCATCGCATTCGAATAGAAAATCTCCGCAAAACTCGGCGCGATCACGGCGTCGAAACCGAATTGCCGAAGTCCCCATACGGCATGCTCGCGACTCGAGCCGCAGCCGAAATTCGAACCGCCGATCAGAATGCGGGCACCGCGATACACCGCCTGATTCAGCACACAATCTGAGCGCGGCTCGCCTTCTGCGTCGAAACGCAAGTCGTACAGCAGGCCCTCGCTCAGCCCAGCCTTGTCGATGATGCGAAGAAACTGCTTCGGCATGATCTGATCGGTGTCGAGGTTTTCAATCGGCAGTGGCGCGGCAATTCCATCGATTTCAGTGAGTCTCGTCAGCATGATTGCGTCTCCAGCGTGCGGACGTCGGTGATGCGCCCGGTGAGTGCGGCGGCCGCGGCCATCGCGGGGCTCATCAGATGCGTGCGGCCGCCGCGCCCCTGGCGTCCTTCGAAGTTACGGTTGGTCGTGGACGCACAGCGCTCGCCTACCGCGAGAAAATCGTCGTTCATCGCGAGACACATTGAACATCCCGGCTCACGCCACTCGAAACCCGCATCGCGCAGCGTCGTCGCGATACCCTCGGCCTTGGCCTGGCGACGCACGCTGCCTGAGCCCGGCACGACCATCGCGCGCACGCCTTGCGCGACGTGGCGTCCTCGTACGATCGCGGCGACTACGCGCAAATCTTCGATGCGTCCGTTGGTGCACGAGCCGATGAACACGCGATCGATCGGCGTGCCCGCAATCGGCTGGCCCGCGTCGAGCCCGATATAGTCGAGTGCGCGCCGCAGGGCAGTGGCGGCCTCCGGCGTCTTTTGCGTGGCGGCACCGGGAATGCGCTGATCGATTGCAATCGCCTGATCGGGGCTCGTGCCCCACGTGACGAACGGCGCGATATCGTGTGCGTCGAAATAATGTTCGACATCGAAGGCTGCGCCGGCGTCCGATTTCAGTTCGCGCCAGTCGTTCATTGCAGTGGCCCATGCGGCATCGTCGAGCGATGTTGCGTGGGCACGCACGTAGTCGAACGTGGTCGCGTCGGGTGCGATCAACGCAGCTCGCGCGCCGGCCTCGACGGTCATGTTGCATAACGTCATGCGTGCCTCCGCGGACAGCGATGCAATCGTCGAGCCGGTGAACTCCACCGCATATCCCCGCGCACCCTGTGCACCGATGCGGCTGATGATCCACAGGATCACATCCTTTGACGATGTGCCGTAGGGCAGCGCCCCGTCGATCGTAATGCGCATGGTTTGCGCGACGCGATAGACCAGCGTTTGCGTGGCGAGCACGTGCTCGACCTCCGATGTGCCGATGCCGAAACCCAATGCACCGAGCGCGCCATACGTGGTCGTGTGACTGTCGCCGCACAGCGCGACCATGCCCGGGCGAATCAGGCCACGTTCGGGCGCGACGATATGTTCGATGCCTTGTAGCGGATCGTTCGCGGCGTACAGTTCGATACCGGCCTGCTCGCAGTTGCGCGCGAGATTGTTCGCCTGCAACAGCGAAGCGGCGTCTCGAATCACGCGCGGCGATTCCGCATGCGTTGGAATGATGTGGCTGACCACCGCCAACTGTTGCCGCGGACGACGCACTGGCCGCGCTTTCGCTGCGAGCGCGCTGAACGCCTGCGGGCTGGTGTATTCGTTCATCAGATGCAGATCGACATACAGCAGCACGTTTTGCGCGTCGATGCGGGTGACGACGTGCGATGCGACGAGCTTTTCGTAAAGGCTGAGTTTGGACATGACAGTATCGACGACGGCTAGGAGTGCAAAAACGGCAGGACGCGTTCAAGCAGGCGCTCAGGCGCTTCTTCCGGAATGTAGTGACCGCAAGGCAGTGCTTCGCCGCTCACATGCGCCGACCATTGCCGCCACTCAGCGAGCGGCTCGAAACATTGCTCGATCACACCGTGTGCGCCCCACAACGCCAGGAAATCGCACTCGATCTTCTGTCCTTCAGCGAGCGAGGCGCGGTCGTGATCGAGATCGATCGTGATGCTCGCGCGGTAGTCTTCGCAAATACCGTGCGCCGTGGCAGGGTCTGACAGGCAGCGCAAATACTCGGCGTACGCGGCATCGGTGAACGGCGCCAGCCCGGCGCTGCGCGCGCCTATGGTCTGCTTCAGATAGAGATCGGCATCCGCACGGATCAGCGTTTCAGGAAACGGCGCGGGACGCACGAGGAAGAACCAGTGCCAGTAAGCGCGCGCGAACTCGAACGAAGTGTGTTCATACATGGCAAGTGTCGGCGCGACGTCCAGCGTGACCAGCTTCGTCACGGCTTGCTGATGATCGAGTGCCATGCGAGCGGCAACGCGTCCTCCGCGGTCGTGGCCGATGACGGCAAATTGCGTGAAACCCAGGGCGCGCATCAACGACACCTGATCCGCGGCCATGCGGCGTTTCGAATAGTTGCTGTGGTCGGGCGCGCCTTGCGGTTTGCCGCTGTCGCCGTAACCACGCAAGTCCGCTGCAATGACGGTGAAGTGCTGCGCCAGCGCGGGCGCGACCTTATGCCAGATCGCATGAGTCTGCGGATGACCGTGCAGCAGCAGTAACGCCGGGCCGCTGCCGCCGCGGATCGCGTGGATCCGGATGCCGTCGACCTGTGTCGACGCGTCGCTGAAACCTGTAAACATCGTTGCCTCCCGTATCTGAATGCAGTCTAATTGATGCCTTCAGCGATATGGTTTCCCTTAAGGCAATCTGGAATTAACTTTTAGGAATGAATCGATGGACGGTTTTTCCGACCTGAATCTGTTCGCGTTAGTGGCGCGCCACCGCAATCTGGCGGCCGCGGCGCGTGAGCTCGGCGTGACGCCGCCGTCGATCAGCAAGCGCCTCGCGCAACTCGAGCAGCGCCTGGGCGTGCGTCTCGTCAACCGGACCACGCGCCGCCTGAGTCTCACGGCGGAAGGTGAGATCTATCTGGCGAACGGCTCGCGCATCCTCGACGACCTCGCTGAACTGGAACAACTGGTCACCAGCAGCCGCGCCGAGCCGACTGGGCTATTGCGCGTGAATGCGTCGTTCGGTTTCGGCCGCGCGCATATTGCGCCGGCCGTCTCGCGGTTCAGCGAGCGTTTTCCGTCGATGAAGATCCAGTTGCATCTGACGGACCGGCCGGTCAGCTTGCAGGAAGACGGCTTCGACCTGGGCATTCGCTTCGGCGAGGTCCCAGACGCGCGAATCAACGCGCGTTTGCTGCTGAAGAACCAGCGGCTGGTGTGTGCGGCGCCGAGCTATGTGAAGCGGCATGGCGCACCGGCCATGCCTCACGACTTGACGCGCCATGCGTGCCTCGTCTTACGCGAAAACGAATCGGCGTACGGCACGTGGCATTTTGCGCGCGGCAAGAAATCGGAGACAGTGAAAGTGGACGGTCCGTTGAGCAGCAACGACGGCAGCGCTGTACTGAAGTGGGCACTCGATGGGCGCGGTATTGCCGTGCGCTCCGCATGGGAGACTTCCCGCCATCTGCAACGTGGCGAACTGGTGCCGTTGCTCACGGACTGGGCGCTGTCGAATGCGGACATCCACGCGATCTATCTGGAGCGGCACCGGCTGTCGGCGAAACTCAGGACGTTCGTCGATTTTCTAGGCAACGAGTTGCAGGCGAGCGTTCGATCGGCTTAGCGCGCGTGCGACGGACCTGATGCTGTATGGCCTTGGAGCCGACCGGGTGAATACCGTGCGCGCCAAGTCACCCGGTGCGTTTGTGTCGTTGGGCGCGATTTGAGCGCCAGCGAATCAGGAAGCCGGCCAGTGCGGCGAAGGCCGCCGTCGCCGCATAGCCGGCGAGGCGGATGGCCTCCTCGCTTGGGAGACGCGAGATCAGCACAATGACAATGGCGATTGCAAGCAGAGCGAGAAATGCGATTGCCCATTTCATCTCCGTCTCCCCTGAAGTTTGATGTGATGCCAGGCGCACGGCTATCTCGCCGTTTTGTTAAGCATACCCGTGAGTGAACCACCTGTGCGGGTGCTGCTTTTCTGCGAGGCGAAGCATGGAGTCCACCCTTGATCTGTTTGCCTGCCGCGCAGAGATCGTCAGCGTGCCGAAAAAAAACGGCCCCTTCGCCGCTCAAGCAATAACCCCTCTCCCACTTCCGCGCGCCTGCTCCAGGATGAACTCGATAAAACTCGCCGCCGCTCGCGTGTGATGCCGATTCGGCATATAGAGCATGTACATGTTCGTACCGAAGATGCTTAAACGCCATTCATCGAGCGCCGTCACTACATCCCCGCGACGCAGGTCGTCCTGCACCACGTAGTCCGGCACGAGACCCACACCCAGGCCGGCCAGCACCGCCTGGCGCAAGAACAGAAAGTTCTCGGAAATAATCGTCGGCTCCAGCAGCACTTCATGGCGTTCATCGCGCAGATAGGCCGCCACGCGCAATTGCCTGCCGACCACCGCCGCCGTAATCAACGGTGTCGTGCGCAGATCGTCAAGCCGCACTGGCATGCCTCGGCTTTCCGCAAAATCGGGCGATGCACAAGCCACATATCGCACCGGCCCCATGTCGCGCGCGACGAGATTCTGCGGCGGCTCCGACATGACGCGAACCGCGATGTCGACCTCGTCGCGCATCAGATCCTCGACGCGATTCTCGAACATCACATCCAGCACGATGCCCGGATAAAGACGCTTGAATGCGATCAGCCAATCCGACATCACCAGCTGACCATAGCCGCTTGGCACACTCAATCTCACGCGCCCCTGCAAGCTCTGCCCGAGCGTGGTGACCGATTCGCGCGCGGCCAGCAGCGCATTCTGGATCGTGCGGCCATGCTCGTATAACTGCAGACCGATTTCGGTCGCCTCGACCCGGCGCGTGGTGCGCCTGACCAGTTGCAGCCCGATCGAGCGTTCCAGCTGATTCAGGTGATAGCTCACGTTCGCGCGGCTCATTTTCAGCCGGCGCGCGGCCTCGCTCAGGTTGCCCGCGTCGAGGATATCAACCAGCAAGGTCAGCGAATTGACGTCCATGACGCAGCCTTTGTCAAAATAATTTTGACAGTCTGTCAACCGTCTATGTAATTGTCAATAAACCTTGACCAAACGACAATCGGACAGTTCGCCAGACCCGGCATGCCCGATCTGCCTCGATCTGGTCCGGTAACAATCAGGAGACGACACGATGACCCTCAACCCTTCCGCCGACGTGGTGACGCGCGAATTGCGCGGCAAAGTCCTGCTGGTCACGATCGACCACGCGCCGGTCAACGCCCTCTGCGCGGACGTGCGGCGCGGCCTGCTCGCCGCCATCGAAGCGGCGGACGCCGACAAAGCTGTCGAGGCCGTGCTGATCGTCGGCGCCGGGCGCAGCTTCATCGCGGGCGCGGACATTCGCGAGTTCGGCAAGCCGTCGGTACCGCCTTCGCTGCCCGACGTCTGCAACCGCATCGAAGCCTGTACGAAACCGGTGGTGGCCGCCATTCACGGCGCCGCGCTCGGCGGAGGCCTGGAAGTGGCGCTCGCGGCACACTACCGGCTCGCCGTGGATGGCGCGAAGCTTGGTTTGCCCGAAGTGCAGCTTGGCCTGCTGCCGGGCGCAGGCGGCACGCAGCGCACCCCACGCCTGATTGGCGCGCAGGCCGCCCTCGACCTGATCCTGAGCGGCCGCCACGCCGGCGCGAAAGAAGCACTGGCACTCGGCCTCATCGACCGGCTCGGCAGCAGTGACGACATCCTTGCTGAAGGCCTCGCCTACGTGCACGAGCTGCTGGCCGATCACGCCCCGGTCCGGCGCACACGCGATGCCGCTGCGCTAAGCGACCGCGCTGCGAGCCTCGCCGCCGTCGCCCTGGCCCGCTCGGAAACGGCGAAGAAATCGCGCGGTCTGTTTTCCCCGCTAAAAATTGTCGATGCCGTCGAGGCCGCCATCGAACAGCCTTTCGAAGATGGCCTGCAGCTCGAACGCAGACTGTTCCTGCAGTGCATCGACAGCCCGCAACGTGCCGGTTTGATTCACGCGTTCTTTGCCGAGCGTGAAGTGCTCAAAGCACCGGAAACACGCGATGCAAAACCCCGCGCGCTGAATAAGATCGGCGTGGTGGGCGGCGGCACGATGGGCGCGGGCATTGCCGTCGCGGTGCTCGATGCCGGCCTGCCGGTGACGATGATCGAACGCGACGACGCATCGCTCGCGCGCGGCCGCGCGCACATCGAAAAGGTCTATGACGGCCTGATCGCCAAAGGCCGCATGAGCGCGGAGAAGAAAGCCGACGTGATGACACGCTGGCATGGCAGCACCTCATACGACGCACTCGCCGAAGCCGATCTGGTGATCGAAGCCGTCTTCGAAGACCTGTCGGTGAAAAAAGCCGTGTTCGCCGAACTCGATCATGTCTGCAAAGCCGGTGCGGTGCTCGCCACCAATACGTCGTATCTCGACATCGACGCGATCGCGGCCAGCATCTCTCGCCCCGAGGATGTGCTCGGGCTGCACTTCTTCTCGCCTGCCAACATCATGAAGTTGTTGGAGGTAGTGGTGCCGAAGCAGGTCAGCGCGGATGTGGTCGCCACCGCGTTCGAACTCGCGAAGAAGCTGCGCAAGACGCCGGTGCGTGCCGGCGTGTGCGACGGTTTCATCGGCAATCGCGTTCTGGCGGTGTATCGCAGCGCGGCAGACGCGATGATGGAAGACGGCGCGTCACCCTATCAGATCGATGCGGCGGTACGTGCGTTCGGTTTCCCGATGGGTCCGTTCCAGGTGGTTGATCTGGCGGGCGGCGACATCGGTTGGGCCACGCGCAAACGGCGTGCCGCCACACGGAACCCCGATGCACGCTACGTGCAGATCGCCGACCGTCTTTGCGAACGCGGCTGGTTCGGCCAGAAGACCGGCCGTGGTTTTTATCTGTATCCCGAAGGTTCGCGCAGCGGCACGCCCGACCCCGAAGTCGAAGCGATCATCGAAGCCGAGCGTGAACGCGCCGGCGTCACGCCGCGCAGTTTCACCGACGAAGAGATCATGCGCCGCTACATGGCCGCCATGATCAACGAAGGCGCCAATGTCGTGCACGAAGGCATCGCGCTGCGGCCACTCGACGTCGACGTGACCTTCCTCTATGGCTACGGTTTTCCACGCTATCGCGGCGGTCCGATGAAATACGCCGATACGGTGGGCCTCGCCACCGTTCTCGCGGACATCCGCGAATTCGCCAAAGCAGATCCGCTGTTCTGGCAAGCGTCGCCGCTGCTGGTCGAACTGGTCGAGCGCGGCGCCGATTTCGCGAGCCTCAACCAGGCGGCTTGAGACGGCACATCATTTGGCGCATGCTTGACCGGTGGGCACCTGCGCGCCGCCGGCCCATCGCTCCGCCGGTCCGATAAATATCCAGGGAAGAACCCGTTATGGATCTGAAATTCACATCTGAAGAAGAAGCTTTTCGCACCGACGTGCAGCATTTTTTGCGCGACAAGCTCCCTCAGCGTCTCGCCGACAAGGTGCACGGCGGCCGCCGCCTCACGCGCGACGACATGGCTGAATGGCACGCGATTCTCAACGCGCAGGGCTGGCTCGCCAATCATTGGCCGAAAGAGTACGGCGGCCCGGGCTGGAATGCCGTGCAAAAGTTCATCTTCGAGAACGAATGCGCCTTGGCGGGAGCACCGCGTGTGGTTCCGTTCGGTGTCAACATGCTGGGCCCGGTGCTGATCAAATACGGTAACGAGGCGCAAAAGCGCCACTGGTTGCCACGCATTCTCGATGGCTCGGACTGGTGGTGCCAAGGCTACTCGGAACCGGGCGCGGGTTCGGATCTGGCATCAGTCAAGACCACCGCAGTACGCAGCAGCGATGCGCAAGGTGAGCACTACATCGTCAATGGTCAGAAAACGTGGACCACGCTCGGCCACTACGCGAACATGATCTTCTGCCTCGTGCGCAGCGCCACTGACGTGCGCAAGCAGGAAGGCATCAGCTTCCTGTTGATCGACATGAATACGCCGGGCGTCGAAGTGAGGCCGATCATCACGCTTGATGGCGAGCACGAAGTCAATGAAGTGTTTTTCACAGACGTGCGCGTGCCCGTCGAGAACCTCGTGGGCGAAGAGAACAAAGGCTGGACGTACGCCAAATACCTCCTTACGTATGAGCGCACCAATATCGCGGGCGTTGGCTTCTCGGTCGCTGCCTTCAACCGGCTACGCAAGATCGCGGTGAAGCAACAGCGCAACGGCCGACCGCTAGCAGATGATCCATCGTTTGCGACACGCATGGCACGCGTCGAAATCGATCTGGAAAACATGAAGACCACCAACCTGCGCGTGATCGCGGCGGTGACTGGCGGCGGCGTACCGGCCGCGGAGAGTTCGATGCTGAAGATTCGCGGCACGGAGATCCGTCAGGAAATCTCCTCGCTCACGCGTCGCGCGATGGGACCCTATGCGCAGCCGTTCGTGGAAGAAGCCTTACGCGATGGTTTCGAGGGCACACCGGTCGGCCCTGACGAAGCCGCGAGCGCTGCGTCGCTCTACTTCAACAACCGCAAGCTGTCGATCTTCGGCGGCTCCAACGAAATCCAGAAGAACATCATTTCCAAAATGATCCTGGGACTGTAAGGGGCAAACGCCATGAATTTCCAGCACACCGACGACCGCCGCATGCTGGCGGACACGCTCAACCGTTTTGTCACTGAGCAATACGGCTTCGAGACGCGCGACCGGATTGCAGGTTCGCCCGAGGGCTTTAGCGCCGACCTGTGGAATCGCTTCGCAGAACTCGGCATTATTGGCGCATTGTTCGCTGAAACGGATGGCGGCTTTGGCGGCGGCGGCTTCGATATCGCCGTCGTATTCGAGAGCCTGGGTCGTGGCCTCGTGGTCGAGCCGTTTCTCGATACGCTGATTGTCGGGCAGGCCATTGCACGTGACGGCAGCGAAGCGCAGAAAGCGATGCTGGCCGAACTGATCGACGGCTCACGTCTGGTTGCGCTCGCGCATGGCGAACCGGACGGCCACTACGAACTTTCGCGCGTCACAACACGTGCTCGGCGTGTTGGCGACGCATGGCAGCTGGACGGCGCGAAGGCGGTGGTTCAGCACGGCGAGAACGCTTCCCTTTTCCTGGTCTCCGCACGCACCGCAGGTGCCGAAGACGCCGAAGCCGGCATCACGCTCTTTCTCGTACCTCGCGATGCAGCGGGCGTCAGCGTTCGCGGCTATCGTAAGATCGACGGCGGCCGCGCGGCCGAAGTTACGTTCGACAAAGTCACGCTCGCCGATGATGCGCTGCTCGGCACCGCCGCAGAAAGTTTTGCGACGCTCGAGTACGCGATCAGTTGCGGCGTGCTTGCCTTGTGCTCCGAAGCAGTCGGCGCGATGGATGTCGCCAAGGACCACACGCTCGAGTACCTGCGCACACGCAAGCAGTTCGGCGTGCCTATCGGCAGTTTCCAGGCTTTGCAACATCGGATGGCGGACCTCCTGCTCGAGATCGAACAGGCCCGATCGGCGGTGATCAATGCCGCTGCGGCGCTTGGAGCTGAACGCACGGTGCGGGAGCGAGCGGTTTCGGCGGCTAAATACAGTATTGGCAGGATTGGGGCGATGGTTTCCGAGGAATGTATTCAGTTGCATGGCGGTATCGGCATGACATGGGAACTGCCGCTGGCTCACTATGCGAAGCGCCTTGTGATGATCGACCATCAGCTGGGGGATGAGGATCATCATCTCGAGCGGTACATCGCGCTCGGCAGAGATTGAGACCAGGCTCCCAGGCAATCTGTTAGATACTGGCAGGCATCCAGCCCGTGCGGCATCCTCCCTGACTCATTCAGCATAAGCACAACAACCGCAGGAAACCAGCAGAGCCCGAAGTCTCAAACCCTATCGGAGGAAACGTGGATTTCCTGAAGACGCTTCTTGAGCAGCAGCCCTTAATGACGCTGTTCCTCACCATCGCGGTGGGTTACTTCGTCGGCGAAATCAACATCAAAGGGTTCTCACTGGGCGTCGGTGCTGTGCTGTTCGTCGCACTCGCTGCCGGATGGTTCGCGCCGAAATCAGTACCCGCGCCGATGGTCGGCACGCTCGGCCTCTCGCTCTTTCTCTACACAGTCGGCGTGCAATACGGCAAGCAGTTTTTCCTCGGCTTGACCAGCGCGGCTGGCCGCCGCGCGAACATCCTCGCGCTAATCGGCGTGCTATGCGCGGGTGCAGCGAGTGTCGCGATTCAGAAAATCGTGCAGTTGAATCCGGGCTACGCACTTGGCCTCTTCTCAGGTTCGGGCACCAGCACAGCTGCATTGCAGGCCGCCATTGCCAAGCTCGGCAATGACGATGCAGCGGTGGGTTATTCGGTATCCTACCCATTTGGCGTGGCCGGCCCGATTCTGCTGCTCTATCTGGCGTTCATGATCCTCGCGCCGAAGATCAAAACGGCGTCTAACGCCGGGCTCGAAATCCTCGAAATCGCGCTGCGCAACCCGGCCTTCTGCGACAAGACCCTCGCCGAAATACTCACTGCCCTGCCCGCCAACGTGCAGATCGTCGCTGTGCGCAGCGCGCATCACAATGCGCCGGCCACGCCCGAACTCATGCTGGTGGAAAACGATGTGGTGCTTGCCGTCAGTCCGAATCAGGACGCGCTCGCCGAGGCCCGCAAAAGTCTCGGCGAAGCAGCGCCCGGGCGCGTGCTGCGTGACCGCGGCGATCTGGATTATTTACGCGTGTTTGCCTCGCGTGCGAACGTGGTGGGTCGCCCAATCGGCGAGCTCGATCTGCCGGATGGATCGATCGTGGCGCACGTGCGGCGCGGTGACGCGGACGTCATGCCAAGTCCCAACCTCATACTCGAATACGGCGATCGTGTCGGGCTGCTGACGCAGCGCGAAGCGTTTCCGGCATTGCGGAGTTTCTTCGGCGATTCGATCAAGGGCACGGCCGAGTTCAGCTACATTTCAGTCGGTCTGGGCATGGCGCTGGGGTTTCTGGTCGGCGCGATACAGATTCCACTGCCGGGTTTGGGCAAGCTCGCGCTTGGCTTGTGCGGGGTTCTGATCGTGGCGCTGGTACTCGGCAAGCTGCGCCGCACAGGTGGCATCAACTGGACGATGCCGCTACCCGCCAACCTCGTGTTACGCAATTTGGGGCTGACGATCTTTCTGGCTCAGGTGGGCATGGCGTCGGGTCCGAAATTCGCCGCGACGATCTCTCAGACCGGATTGTTGATGCTCGGACTCGGAGCAATCGTGTTGCTCGCGCTGGCCGGGCCGATTCTGATTCTGGGTCTGCTGGTGTTCCGGCTGCCGTACGACGAAGTGGCGGGTATCGTTGCCGGCGCATGCGGTAATCCGGCGATTCTTGCCTTTGCCAACAAGCTCACGCCGACCGATAAGCCGGACATCGGCTACGCCATGATCTTCCCGGCTATGACGATCGTGAAGATATTGTTTGTGGATGTCATGCCGGGGTTGTGGTGAGGGAGTCTGTGTGTGCCCGTGAGCGAGCGTACGCAAGCGATCGCGTAAGCCGGAAATAGAAAAAGGCCTTATGGACATGCATCCATAAGGCCTTGATTTCTTTGGTCGGGGCGAGAGGATTTGAACCTCCGACCACACGCCCCCCAGGCGTGTGCGCTACCAGGCTGCGCTACGCCCCGAACAGCAAATAATTATAACAGACAGTTCAAGCGATTAAAACCGCCCCGCGCGAACAAGGCAAACTAGTGACCCAACACGTCGATCACATGCAGCAATTCCTTGCGCAACTGCTCGACGTCCACCGCAGCCGTAGCGGCTGCCGGCGCCGCTGCGCCCTCGCCTTCCTCGACCAGATCACCCGGTGCGCCATGCGCACCACCGCCGTGTGAATCCAGCCGATTGCGCGCACCGTTGATCGTGAAACCCTGCTCATACAGCAGCTCACGAATCCGCCGGATCAGCAGCACCTCGTGATGCTGATAGTACCGGCGATTGCCACGCCGCTTGACCGGTCTCAACTGCGTGAACTCCTGTTCCCAATAGCGCAGCACATGCGGTTTCACACCGCATAGTTCGCTGACCTCACCAATCGTGAAGTAGCGCTTCGCCGGAATCGGAGGCAAGACGACTTTTTCGATCGTCGCTGTCATCGTCAGTTAGCCGTCGTGGTGGGTTGCGCAGGAACGCGCCAATCGATCAGCGCGCGAAGCTCGCTTCAGCGCCGTTTTCGACCAGCGCTTTCAGCTTTTGACTTGCATGGAACGTCACAACGCGGCGCGCGGCGATTGGAATCGCCTCGCCGGTCTTCGGGTTTCTGCCGGGACGCTGGGGTTTGTCGCGCAACTGAAAGTTGCCGAACCCCGACAGCTTCACGCTATCGCCACTCTCCAGCGCATCGCGGATCACCTCGAAGAACGCTTCGACCATGTCTTTCGCTTCCCGCTTGTTGAGTCCGACATTGTCGAACAGCAACTCGGCAAGTTCAGCCTTGGTAAGCGTCGGCGTTTCGGGGGAAACGGCCGCGGGTGATGTCGGAATATCGCGAATCATGGCGCTGCGTTGCGCCGTAAGAAGGGCTTCGAAATCACTCGAGTTCATTTCATTCATATCTATCAAATGGCGCGCCAAGCAGAAACGGAGGTTGCGAAAAAATGCCGTGCAAATGTTAAATGCGGGTTATCCACGCAACCGTGCGCCATATACTCGAGCCAGACGTTCCACCAGAGTTTGAATGGCCAGATCGACCGTTTCATCCTGAAGGGTCCCGCCAGTATCTTGCAAGGTCACACGGAACGCAAGGCTTTTCTCGTGAGCAGCCAGGCCACCGGAAGTGTTTGATTTTGGACGGAATTCGTCGAAAAGCACAACCTTCTGGACGGTCTTGCAGGCCGCTTCGGACTGAGCCTTCTGGAGCTCGTCCAGCAGCGCCTGCACCTCGATTTTCTGATCGACAACGACCGCGATATCGCGACGCACCGGCTGGAATTTAGACACTTCCGCCGGGGTCGGCAATACGCGCTGCATTAATGCTTCTGCTTCGATTTCAAACAGAATCGGCGCATGCGGCAAATCATATTTCTGCATCCAGCGCGGATGCAATTCGCCAATCCAACCCACTGCGCGGCCATTCAGTTCAATACGCGCGCTGCGGCCCGGATGCAATGCCGGATGCTCCGCTTTCACGAAACTCGCCACTGCCGGCGCGAGCACGGCTTCCAGATCGCCCTTCACGTCGAAATAATCGACCGCGCGGGTTTGCGCGCCCCACTGCTCTTCGAGCGCGGGGCCGTAGGCAAGACCGCCAATCATCTTCGGCTGCGCGAAACCCTCTACCGTCAGCTCGCCTGCCTTGATCGACGGATCGTGCAGGAACACGCGGCCGGCTTCGAACACGCGCACGCGATCGGCCGCGCGACGGTTCAAATTCGTGCGCAGAACGCTGATCAGGCTGCCGAAGAGCGTGGTGCGCATGACCGACAACTGGCTTGCAATCGGATTCAGCAGACGTACCGGCCCGTCGTTGCCGGCGAAATCCGACTCCCATTCGGCGTCCACGAAACTGAAGTTGACCGTTTCCGCGTAATCGCGCGCGGCGAGCGCGTGACGGATCACGTGGATCGAGCGCTGCGTTTCGTTGGTCGACAGCATTTCGCTGGTCGCAACCGGCGGACGGGCCGGGATCTTTTCGAAGCCGTAGATACGCGCCACTTCTTCGATCAGGTCTTCTTCGATTTCGATATCGAAGCGGTACGACGGCGGCATCACCGAGAACGTATCGCCCTCGCGCTCGAAGGTAAGGCCGAGGCGCGTGAAGATCTGCGCGATTTCGTCCGTATCGATCTTGATGCCGATAATGCGATTCGCACGCGAAACCCGCATCTTCACCGGCTCACGCTTCGGCACGTTGACGGTTTGATCGTCGACCGGGCCGGCTTCGCCGCCGCAGATATCGAGGATCAGTTGCGTGATGCGTTCGATATGGTCGACGGTGGTCGCGTAATCGACGCCGCGCTCGAAACGATGGCCTGCATCGGTCGAGAAGTTGTACTTGCGCGAGCGGCCGCGAATGCTATCCGGCCACCAGAACGCCGCCTCGAGGTAGATGTTGGTGGTGTCGAGCGTAACTGCCGTGCTGTCGCCGCCCATGATGCCGGCGAGACTTTCGATGTGCTGTTCATCGGCGATCACGCCGACGGTTTCATCGAGTTCGACGGTGTTGCCGTTCAGCAGCTTGAGCGTTTCGCCCTTGCGGCCCCAACGCACGTCCATGCCGCCGTGGATCTTGTCCAGATCGAACACGTGCGACGGACGGCCCAGTTCGAGCATCACGTAGTTCGAGATGTCGACGAGCGCGGAGATGCTGCGCTGACCCGAACGCTCCAGACGCTGCACCATCCATTGCGGTGACTTCGCGCGCGCATTCACGCCGCGAATCACGCGACCCGAAAAACGGCCGCACAGATCGGGCGCCGAGATTTTGACGGGCAACGTTTCGTTGAGCTTGACTTCGACTGGCTTGATCTCGAGCGGGCGCAGCGGCGCACCGGTGATGGCCGAGGTTTCGCGCGCCACGCCGAACACCGACAGGCAGTCCGCCTTGTTCGGCGTCAGTTTGATTTCGAAAACGGTATCGTCGAGATTGAGCGTTTCGCGGATGTCCTGGCCGATCGGCGTATCTTCCGGCAGGATCATCAGGCCGCTATGATCTTCCGAGAGCTTCAGTTCGCGTGCCGAGCACAGCATGCCCTGGCTTTCCACGCCGCGCAGCTTCGAGAGCTTGATCGCGAATGGCGTGCCGCCTTCTTCGGCGGGCGGCAGTTGCGCGCCAACTAACGCGACCGGCACCTTAATGCCCGGCGCGACATTCGGTGCACCGCACACGATGTTCAGCGTCGCGCCCGTGCCGGCGTCGACCTGACACACGTTGAGCTTATCCGCGTCCGGGTGCTTGACGACTTCCAGCACCTGGCCGACGACGATCTTCGAGGTCGGCGGCGCGGCCGGCCGCAGGTCTTCGACTTCGAGTCCCGCCATCGTCAACGCGTGCGACAGCTCATCGGTCGTCAGTTGCGGGTCGACAAAGGTTCTCAGCCAGGATTCCGGGAATTGCATGGTTCTGTGTACGTTCTGATCAGGTTAGGTCCACGTCCGGCAGGTGCTTCGATACTCGTCATTGACGAGCACTGCCGGGGACGCTGCTGCGGCACTGCGTGCAGTGCCGCGCTCTATGCTTGTCGCGTTCGTACGCGCCGGTTCAAGCGAATTGACGCAGGAAACGCAGGTCGTTTTCGAAGAACAGACGCAGGTCTTGCACGCCATAACGCAACATCGTGAGCCGCTCGAGGCCACTGCCGAAAGCAAAGCCGATGTAACGCTCGGGGTCGAGGCCCATGTTGCGGATCACCGTGGGGTGAACCTGGCCGGAACCCGAAATTTCGAGCCACTTGCCGGCGTTCTTGCCCGTTTCGAACAGCATGTCGATTTCTGCCGACGGTTCGGTGAACGGAAAGTACGACGGACGAAAGCGCACCTGAATATCGTCGCGCTCGAAGAATTTCTTGAGGAAGTCGGAGTAGACGCCCTTCAGGTCCGCGAAGCTGATGTTCTCGTCGATCCACAGGCCTTCAACCTGATTGAACATCGGCGAGTGCGTTGCATCGCTGTCCACACGATACGTGCGGCCCGGCACGATCACCTTGATCGGCGGCGTGTTGGTACGCGCGTAGCGCACCTGCATCGGGCTGGTGTGCGTGCGCAGCAGCAGTTGACGGCCGTCGGCATCTTTGCCGTCGACGTAGAAGGTGTCCTGCATTGAACGCGCCGGATGGTTTTCCGGGCTGTTCAGCGAGGTGAAGTTGTACCAGTCGGTTTCGATTTCGGGGCCGTCGGCCACGTCGAATCCGATCGACCGGAAAATCTGTTCGACGCGCTCCCATGTGCGCATGACCGGGTGCAGACTGCCTGCACCGGTGCCACGGCCGGGCAGCGTGACGTCGATGGCTTCAGCGGCGAGGCGCTGGTTCAGCAACGCGTCGGCCAGCGCCTGACGGCGGGCCGTCAACGCGGCTTCCACCTGTTGCTTGACGAGGTTGATCCGTGCGCCTTCGGTCTTGCGCGTTTCGGGATCGAGCTTGCCAAGGCCCTTCAATAGCTCGGTCAGCGCACCCGATTTGCCGAGAAAGCGTGCTTTCTCGTTCTCGAGGGTGGTGACGTCAGAGGCTTCTGCGAAGGCTTTTTGCGCGTCGGCGACAATCTGGTCCAGATCCATTGATCCCATCATTTCAACGTCAGTGTTCTATCGAAGCAAAACTGGCTCTACCAACAAAAACGGGGCTCGGTGAGGAGCCCCGTTTTTGCTGCAGCGTCACCGAGACTACCGGATGTTCGCTGCAACGAACCACGCAGTTTAATTGCCCAAAGCGCAATCAGGCTGCAACGGCGGCTTTCACCTGCTGAACGATCGCAGCAAAAGCAGCCTTGTCGAACACAGCCATGTCGGCCAGCACCTTGCGGTCGAGTTCGATCGAAGCCTTCTTCAGGCCGTTGATGAACACGCTGTACGTCATGTCGTGCTGACGCACCGCCGCGTTGATACGCGTGATCCACAATGCACGGAACACACGCTTCTTGTTGCGGCGATCGCGGTAGGCGTATTGGCCTGCGCGCATGACCGCCTGCTTGGCGATGCGATAGACGTTATTGCGACGGCCGCGGTAACCCTTGGCCAGCTTGATGATCTTCTTGTGACGGGCCCGTGCGGTAACCCCACGTTTTACTCGAGGCATGTTGCGCTCCTATGAGTTTCGGTTAAGGGTTAAGCGAACGGCAGCATTGCGCGCACGGAATTCATATCTGCATGATGAACTTCCGTGGAACCGCGCAAATGGCGTTTGACCTTGGTGGTCTTCTTCGTCAGGATGTGGCGCTTGAAGGCTTGACCGCGCTTGACGGTACCGCCCGGACGCACCACGAAGCGCTTTGCAGCACTCTTCTTGGTCTTCATCTTCGGCATGACAACTCCATTATTAGATGGATATGGGTGTGCGGTCGACCAGATGGCCATTACCCGCCCTTCGAAACCCATTCCACTTGGTATGCAGACCGCCGCTACTGCCGGCAGCCGCTTTTCAGGAAACGGCGCCCATTTACATAGACACCGATCCGAAACCTGCCGATACCGCGCCGGACACCCGGCACAGCATCGTTTCAATCTTTAACAACCGGAGCACGCACCCTACGGCGCGCCGCCGCTCCAGCCGCTTACTTCTTTTTCTTCGGAGCGATCACCATGATCATCTGGCGACCTTCCATTTTCGGCATCTGCTCGACCTGACCGACTTCGTCAAGGTCCGTGCGCAGGCGCTCAAGCACGCGCATGCCGATTTCCTGGTGAGCCATTTCGCGGCCACGGAAACGCAACGTGATTTTCGTCTTGTCGCCGTCGTCGAGGAAGCGGATGAGGTTGCGCAGCTTGACGTTGTAATCGCCGTCATCAGTGCCCGGGCGGAATTTAACTTCCTTGACCTGGACGACCTTCTGCTTGAGCTTGGCCTCGTGCTGCTTCTTCGCTTCCGAGTACTTGAACTTGCCGTAGTCCATCAAACGGCAGACCGGCGGGACCGCTTGCGGAGCGATTTCGACCAGATCCACGTCTTGCTGTTCCGACATCCGGAACGCATCAGCGAGTTTCACGATGCCGAGCGGTTCGTTCTCGACTCCGACCAGACGCACCTCGGGTGCTGTAATCTCACCGTTGATGCGGTGCGCAGACTTATCAGTAGCGATGTTACGTTTCCTCTAAAAATTAAAAAAACGAGCCGGGCTGCCAAGTGGCTCAGTTGAACGACTGCACGTCCTGGCGCAGACGCTCAATGAAGGTATCGAGAGGCATCACACCAAGATCGACACCACCACGGGCACGCACGGCTACCGTTTGGGCTTCACGCTCTTTGTCGCCGACCACAAGCAGGTACGGCACCTTTTCTAGCGTGTGCTCCCGTATTTTATAGCTAATCTTCTCGTTGCGCAAATCGGCCTCTACTCTAACCCCTTGTTTTTGCAACGATTGGGCTAGCGACTGTGCGTATTCGGCCTGATTTTCCGCGATATTCATCACCACAACCTGCATGGGCGCGAGCCACGACGGCATTGCACCGGCATGGTGCTCGATCAGAATACCGAGAAAGCGCTCCATTGATCCGACGATTGCCCGGTGCAGCATGATCGGGCGGCGACGGCCGTTGTCTTCGGCGACGTATTCGGCGCCCAGGCGCTCCGGCAGCACCATATCGAGCTGCAACGTACCACACTGCCACGAGCGGCCGAGGGCGTCCTTGATGTGATATTCGACTTTCGGGCCATAGAATGCGCCCTCGCCCGGCAATTCTTCCCACGTCACGCCGCAGGCCGTCAGCGCATCGCGCAGACCCTGCTCGGCACGATCCCATGTCTCATCGGTCCCGGCACGTGAATCCGGGCGCAGCGACAGCTTGATCTCGACGTTGTCGAAGCCGAAATCCTTGTAGACGCTCATCGCCAACGTGTTGAACGCGATCGATTCGCTGATGAACTGGTCTTCGGTACAGAAAATGTGTGCGTCGTCCTGGACGAAGCCACGCACGCGCATCAGGCCATGCAGCGCACCCGAGGACTCATTGCGGTGGCACGAACCGAATTCCGCGTAACGCAGCGGCAGGTCGCGATACGAGCGCAGACCATGGTTGAACACCTGCACGTGACCCGGGCAGTTCATCGGCTTGATCGCGTAGTCGCGCTTTTCCGATTCGGTCGTGAACATGTTTTCACGATAGTTCTGCCAGTGGCCCGACGCCTCCCAGAGCGAGCGGTCCATGATCATCGGCGTCTTGATCTCGAGGTAGCCGGCGTCGTTCACGCGGCGGCGCATGTACTGCTCGACCTGCTGCCACAGCGTCCAGCCACGCGGATGCCAGAACACCATGCCCGGCGACTCGTCTTGCATGTGGAAAAGATCGAGTTGCTTGCCGAGCTTGCGGTGGTCGCGCTTTTCCGCCTCTTCGAGCATGTGCAGATAGGCGTCCTGGTCTTCCTTCTTGGTCCAGGCCGTACCGTAGATGCGCTGCAACTGCTCGTTCTTCGAATCGCCGCGCCAATAGGCGCCTGCAAGCTTCATCAGCTTGAAGATCTTAAGCTTGCCAGTAGACGGCACGTGCGGACCACGGCACAGATCGGTGAAGCTGCCGTGCGAGTACAGCTTGATTTCGTCGCTGGCAGGAATCGATTCGATGATTTCAGCCTTGTACTTTTCGCCGATGCTCTTGAAGTAGTCCACGGCTTCGTCGCGCGACACCACGCGGCGCGAAACCGGCTCGTCTTTCTTCGCGAGCTCCTGCATGCGCTTTTCGATCTTCTCGAGATCTTCGGGCGTGAAAGGACGGCTGTATGCGAAGTCGTAGTAGAAGCCGTTGTCGATCACCGGACCGATCGTGACTTGCGCTTCCGGGAACAGATCCTTCACCGCGTACGCGAGCAAATGTGCCGTGGAGTGGCGAATGATGTCGAGACCGTCGGCGTCTTTCTCGGTGACGATGGCAAGTGCCACATCGTGATCGATCAGCGTGGACGTGTCGACCAGTTCACCGTCGATCTTGCCGCCGAGCGCGGCCTTCGCGAGGCCTGGGCCGATCGAGGCGGCCACTTCGGCGACGGTCACCGGATGCTCGTACTGTCGAACAGAACCGTCAGGCAGACGTATCGAAACCATTGCGTTCTCCGTGGTGCCGACCGGCGGCGGCACATACAACCTGGTCAAAAAACCAAAAAAAATGCGGCCCCGCTTTCGAGGGGCCGCATTCACATTTCCTGCAAACTACATTGGCGAAAGTGGTCCTCGACTAGCGTCGCTCCGAAGTAGTTTCGGTCAACGTTCGCGGTGTCATACCCTACTCGCCTTTTTGCGCCGAGGCGCTTACTGCAGTTTGCGAAACCCCGGCAAAACCGGAATTTCTCTTTCGTTGGTAGGCTCGATTGGACTCGAACCAACGACCCCCACCATGTCAAGGTGGTGCTCTAACCAGCTGAGCTACGAGCCTGAAGAAACGAGATTATATGGAGCACCACACCGCTTGGCAAGTACTTTTATGCATCGACTTTAAATTTCTACTCACCTGCTCGAGCGCGTCTAGCCGATACCTGCCGGCGTCCCGGCATCTCGCCCGGACTTCAATTCTTGCGTGAAGCGCGCACCACGCCCGTCACTTCACCAAGCAACGTACACGCACGCTGAATTTGCGCCGCGCTCGATACCTCGACAGTGAATTGCATGAATGCGGCATTACGACGCGACTGCGTTTTCACGCCGATCACATTCACTTTCTCGCGCGCGAAAACTTCGGAGATATCCCGCAGCAAACCTTGCCGATCCGTGGCCTCGATGCTGAGGTCGACGGGGTAGACCGATTGTCCGCGGCCGCTCATGACATCAGCCGACCACGCGGTTTGCAACACACGCTCCGGCGCGCGATCGGCCATGCGCAGGAAGGTCGGGCAATCGCTGCGGTGAATCGACATGCCCTTGCCGCGCGTGACAAACCCGCTGATGTCGTCAGGCGGTGCGGGCCGGCAGCAGCGCGCGAGCTGCGTGAGCAACGCGTCGACGCCAACCACCAGCACACCCGTGGAAGCCCCGCGTGCGACGCTCGCGCCACTACTGCGCTTCTCAAACTGTTCCGGCGCTTCGACTATCGGCTCAGGCGGCGGCGCATCGTGCAGCGCCTGCTCGACGAGCCGAAGACTGAACTCTTCCTTGCCGACCACCGAGAACAGGTCGTCGGTGGCCTTGAAACCGAGCTTGGTGGCGAGCTGATCGAGATTGACCGACGTCTTGCCTTCGCGCTGCAGGGTTTTTTCGACCATCGCTCGGCCACTCGCGATGTGCTCCTGTACTTCGACCGCATTGAACCACGCGCGCACTTTCTGCCGCGCCCGATGGCTCTGCAAATATCCGAGTTGTGGGTTGAGCCAGTCACGCGACGGACCGCCCTCCTTCACCGCGACGATCTCGACGGTCTGACCGTTCTGCAATTGTGTGTTGAGCGGCACCATTGCGCCATCGACACGCGCGCCACGGCAGCGGTGCCCCAGTTCGCTATGCAGGTGATAGGCGAAGTCCACCGGCGTCGCGCCGTGGGGTAACGGAATCACGCGCGCTTGCGGCGTGAGCACGTAGATGTGGTCGTCATCGAGCGTAGCCTGCCGCAGTTGCTCCCACGGCTGCGCCGCGCGCTTCTCGCCGTGCTCGCCTTCAGAGACTTCGTCTTTCCACGCGAGCAGTTGACGCAACCACGCGATCTTCTCGTCGTACTTCTCATTGGCGCTGAACTGGCCGCCGTAACCACGCGTGCCCGCTTCCTTATAACGCCAGTGCGCCGCCACGCCATATTCGGCGAACTGATGCATTTCCTGCGTGCGGATCTGCACTTCGAACGCACGACCGTCGTCGCCGATCACAACCGTGTGCAGCGACTTGTAGCCGTTCGGCTTCGGCCGCGAGATGTAGTCGTCGAACTCTTTCGGCACCGGCTGCCACAGGTTGTGCACGATGCCGAGCACGGTGTAGCAATCCTTGATGTCCGGCACGATCACGCGAAACGCGCGCACGTCGTACAGTTCGGCGAAATCCAGTTCCTTGCCGCGCATCTTGCGCCAGATGCTATAGATATGTTTAGGCCGGCCGCTGACTTCGGCCTGAACATTCGCCGCAGCCAATTCCTGCTGCAGCCGCTCGATCGCCTGCGCAACATAGCTCTCGCGCTCCACGCGTTTCTCGTCGAGCAGCTTGGCGATACGCTTGTAAGTGACCGGCTCTTCGAAGCGGAGCGCGAGATCCTCGAGCTCCCATTTCAGTTGCCAGATACCCAGACGGTTGGCGAGCGGCGCGTAAATATCGAGCGTCTCGCGCGCGACATCAGGCGACGGCGTGATTTTCGCCGCCGCGTAATAACGCAGCGATTGCAAGCGCGACGCGAGCCGTATCAGCACGACGCGAATATCTTGCGCGAACGCGAGCAGCATCTTGCGCAGCGCCTCGACCTGCGCGC
Organism: Paraburkholderia sediminicola; assembly: GCF_046030555.1. Classification (GTDB taxonomy): domain Bacteria; phylum Pseudomonadota; class Gammaproteobacteria; order Burkholderiales; family Burkholderiaceae; genus Paraburkholderia; species Paraburkholderia sediminicola_E. Next base: position 23,918 of record NZ_JAQQCH010000001.1, read on the forward strand.
GGCGTGCGGCCTGCGCATCTCGCCCCGCTTCAGGCATGGCATTCTGCGCGGCACGCAAACTCACCGTACCCAGGCGCAGCAACTTGCGCACGTCACCGACCAGTTGCGCGACTTCTTCACCGAAGTTATCGGCGATCACGCGCTCCGGGTCTTGCAGATGCGGCGTCAGAGCAAACAATGCCGCCGCCAGCACAGCCGGCGGATCGACGTTCAGCGTGCGCATGATCGACGCCGTACCCGCCGCATGATCCGCCAGCAATTCACCCGATGAGAGCCGCACCTCACCCGCATGCTCGCGCACGAACGCCATCGCTTCGTCGAAGGAAGGGATGGGTGCCAGGGTGCTCGTAACGATTTCGGTAGTCATGGTGCGACGGCCCACCGGGCCAGACGGATCAACGGAATTTCAGCAACAGTTGGGAGACGCAGCTTAAGCGCGCTGCGCCGCGACCACGACGACTTCGACGAGGCACTTCGGATTCGCGAGCTTCGCTTCCACGGTGGCGCGCGGCGGCGTATCGCCTTGTGCGACCCACTCGTCCCACACGGCGTTCATGCCCGCGAAGTGCACCATGTCCGAGATGTAGATCTGCACGGACAGCAACTGCGACTTGTCGCTATTGACTTCGCCCAGCAGACGGTCGATATGGCCCAGCACTTCGCGCGTCTGACCCGTGATGTCCTGATCATCGTCTTCGGCAATCTGGCCCGCGAGGTACACGGTACCGTTGTGCACGGCGATTTCCGAGAGGCGCTTGCCGACGTGGTGACGAATGACTGCCATGAAGAATCCTGAGGTTGGTTAAAAATTGATCGAAGGTGCGTTTCGCATTGCGCCCACTCGCTCAAGGCTTAAGGACGCCACGCTGAACTCTGTATTATGACGCGTTGGCGGCCGGACCGATAAAGAACCGCCTCGCGAGGTCGATCTGATCGGCCGACAGAAACGCCGGCGCATGCCCGACACCCGCGATCTCCGCACTCGATACAGCACGCCCGGTCTCGACCATCTTCGCGACGGTCTCACGCGAAAGCAGGTCAGATTGCTCGCCACGCACCACCAGCACAGGCCCCTGAAACGCAGCCAGCGAATGCCACAGCGCGGCCTCGCCGAGTTTGACCGCCTCTTCGGTCGTGGCGGCAAACGGCTGTGCGATCCGCGGATCGTACCGGAGCAACCACGCGCCGTCCTGCTCGTGCAAAAGCGGTGTATTGATCTCGCGCCACTCCTCTGGCGTGAGCGGACCGAAGGTTTGTGCAAGCAGCGCGGCGTAATCGATGCCCTGCTGCAGCGTTTCAAAACGCACGGGCTTGCCGAGGTAATCGCCGATGCGCTGCACGGCCGCCGGCTCCAGATGCGGACCAACGTCGTTCAATAGCATTTTGCGGATCGGTGTTTCGGGCAAGCCAGCAAGTGCGAGCCCGATCAGACCGCCCATCGAGGTGCCGAACCAGTCGACCGTTTCGACGTTCAGGCGCGCGATCAGCGTGACCATGTCGGCGACGTACTGCGGCACGCTATAGAAGTTGGGGTTCGCGAGCCAGGATGACAAGCCCCGCCCCGCCACATCCGGACACACCACGCGGTAAGTGCCGGCGAATTCCGCCGCAAGGCGGTCGAAATCGCGCCCCGAGCGCGTCAAACCGTGCACGCACAGCAGCACACGCGGGTTTGCCGGGTCGCCCCACTCGGTGTAGGCGATCCGATGCAAGCCACCGGCGCTCGCGCACTGCACATAACGTTGGCGCGGTGCGGACCGCACGGCGGTGGAAGTGGACGTTTCGGTCATCTGGGTTCCTTGCAAAAACGCTGCGGATTCGGCCTGGGCACAGCAGGGATCAATAAGCGTCCAATCTTCGAAAGATTGTAAACCGCTTTGCCGCGCGGCAAGGATCGGCCAAACGGCCCAGGACTGACCAGGATGCCGCAAGGTAAAGCCCCAAGCGCAGGCACCCCGCTGCGGGCCGCGCAAAACGGCACAAAAGACGGCACCAAACAAAACGGGCGAGACTCGCGCCTCGCCCGTTTACAACTCGCTTCGTACGCCGCCCACGACCACAAGGCAACTTGCATTGCTGCCGGCTGCCGATCACATGGACCGAGGCTGGCGGCTCATAAAGCCCTTCAGCTCACCGCGCTCACATCCAGCGGCGCGCCCGTCTTCGCCTTGATTTCCTCGACGCTGACGCCCGGCGCCAGTTCAGTCAGCTTCAGACCGTCTTCCGTCACTTCGATCACGCCGAGGTCAGTGATGATCTGATCGACCACGCCCACGCCCGTCAGCGGCAACGTGCACTCTTCGAGGATCTTGTGCTGGTCGCCCTTCGCGACATGTTCCATCAGCACGACCACGCGCTTGACGCCCGCGACCAGATCCATCGCGCCACCCATGCCCTTGATCATCTTGCCTGGGATCATCCAATTGGCCAGATCGCCCTTCTTGCTGATCTGCATCGCGCCGAGAATCGCCAGGTTGATGTGGCCGCCGCGAATCATCGCGAACGAATCCGCCGACGAGAAAATCGACGAACCGGGCAACGTGGTCACCGTCTGCTTGCCGGCGTTGATCAGATCGGCGTCCACTTCTTCTTCGGTCGGCGACGGGCCGATGCCGAGCAGGCCGTTCTCCGACTGCAGCCATACTTCGACGCCCGCCGGCACGTGGTTCGCCACCAGCGTCGGCAAGCCGATGCCCAGGTTCACGTAGAAACCGTCCTGCAATTCCTTCGCCGCGCGTGCGGCCATTTCGTCACGAGTCCATGCCATGATCAATCTCCTTTCGCGCGGACGATGCGTTGTTCAATGCGTTTTTCCGGATTCGCATTGAGCACAATGCGCTGCACGAAAATGCCCGGCGTGTGGATCGCATCCGGATCGAGTTCGCCCACTTCAACGATTTCCTCGACTTCCACCACGGTAATCTTGCCGGCCATCGCGCACATCGGGTTGAAGTTGCGCGCGGTGCGGCGATAGACGAGGTTGCCCGATTTGTCAGCCTTCCACGCCTTGACCAAGGCAACGTCAGCCGTCAGCGAATGTTCGAGGACGTAGTGGTTTTCGCCAAACTGACGGGTTTCTTTGCCCTCGGCAATCAGCGTGCCGTAGCCGGTATTGGTGAAGAAGGCCGGAATGCCCGAGCCGCCCGCGCGCAGTTTCTCGGCGAGCGTGCCTTGCGGCGTGAATTCGAGTTCGAGTTCGCCGGCCAGATACTGGCGCTCGAACTCCTTGTTTTCGCCCACGTACGACGAAATCATCTTCTTGACCTGGCGCGTTTCGAGCAACAGACCGAGGCCAAAACCGTCGACGCCCGCATTGTTGCTGATGCAGGTGATGCCCTGCACCTTCGAATCGCGCAGCGCCGCGATCAGCGCCTCGGGAATGCCGCACAGCCCGAAGCCGCCGACGGCAAACGTCTGCCCGTCCTTGACGATGTCTTTCAGCGCTTCAGCCGCGCCTGGATAGACCTTGTTCATCGTTTGTCCCTTCCTTTATGGAAACCCGAATCCGGTTCGTTGCGACTTCGATATGACGCTCAGCGGGCAAACGCCCGACACGTCATTCTAGTCATCCGCGGTCATCCCTGCGCTCGACTTGCCCTGCCTCGCGCCAATGCCTGCTGCGGACGCTTCGTCGCGTTGTCATGTGCCCGAAAGAGTACGCTGGCCGTGCCATGCGGCACAATACGCAAAAATACATAAGTACTTGCCGCCACCCCATGCCCGCACTGGATTACCAAACCGCGTTTCACCTCGCCCCGATCGGGCTCGTGCTGTCGCGCGAACGGATCATCGAAGACTGTAACGACGAGCTGGCGTCGATATTCGGCTGCGCGCGCGGGGCGCTGCTCGGCCAGTCGTTCCAGGTGCTGTACCCGTCGACGGACGAATTCGAGCGGATCGGCGCGCGAATTCCGCCGATCATGACCGCGCAAGGCAGCTACGCCGACGACCGGATCATGAAGCGGGCGAACGGGGAATTGTTCTGGTGCCACGTGACAGGCCGCGCGCAGCAACGCGCCGACCCGCATGCAGCCGGTGTATGGACGTTCGAGGATTTGAGCGCGACGCGGCGCGTAGCGGTCGAATTGACGCCGCGCGAGCGGGAAATCGCCGCGCAACTGGTGACGGGCAAAACCAGCAAGCAGATCGGACGGGCGCTGGATATCAGCCCGCGCACGGTCGATGTCTACCGCGCGCGGTTGATGCGCAAATACGACACGGGGAACGCGACCGAGCTTTTGCAGCGTTTGCTCGGGCACTGAGGACCCGGCACTGAGCGCCTCGGCTTTGGCGGCTCGGGCACAAAGCCCGGCGCTGGCAAATCGGCTCTGAGGCAGCTCGTAACGCGCGCGGCGCTAACTCGCGCAGCGGCTTTCACGCAAAGTTGCTACTACGCCGCCTTGACCAGCGCCGCGCGCTCGATGGTCGCGCGCAACATATCCGGAACCGGTACCGACTTGCCTGCGGCGTAGTCGATCCACACGCAGCGCGCGGCGCCACGGGCATAGACGGTGTCCGGCTCGTCGGCGCGCACGAGTTCGAACCCGGTGTCAAAGCTGCTGCGGCCGGGGGTGGCCACGGACATCCGGCCGATTACATCGCCGGGATAGTGCAACTGCTTGAGAAACTCCATCGATGCATTGACGATCACCGGCCCCTGCCCGTCGGCGTTGCTGCCGGCCAGACCCAGTTGCTCGAACCAGGAAATCCGCACCTGCTCCATGTAACGGAAATAGACCGTGTTGTTCACATGGCCGAATGCGTCCATGTCGCCCCAGCGGATCGGCATCGACATCTCAAAAACTGCGTGAAAATCGCTCATCGTACTTCTTTAACGGGTTGGAACCAGGTTGAAGCCGGCACGTGGGCCGGCGCAAAAATGACAAGCAAGATAACGCGAGCATTCTTTCGGCAGAAGGCCCGCGCGCGTATAACAGTTTCTTCGACAGCGGGATAATCCGAGGCGACGGCGGTCCGAAGCGGCACCGGCATGAAGCACTGCAAAGCCCCACGACAGCGGCGCACGCGTTGTATAGCGCCCCCCGGCGCCCCAAAGCCGCGTTCAGGCGAGCCCGAACCCATCGTCGGCGGCAATCACCGAGCCATTGATGAACTGCGATTCGTCGGCCGCCAGCAGCAGCAACAGGCCATCCAGGTCCTCCGGCTTGCCGACACGATGGCGCGGCAGCATCGACACCAGCTTCTGCCCCTGCTCGGTCGACCAGTGATGATGGTTGATCTCGGTATCGATATAGCCCGGGCAGATGGCATTCACGTTGATACCGTGCTTGCCCCACTCCAGCGCCATGGCTTTCGTCATATGGACAACGGCGGCCTTGCTCATCGAGTACAGGCCGATCTGCGGCAGCACCCGCAAGCCCGCCATCGACGCGATATTGATGATCCGGTATGACGGCTTCTGCGCACTATTGCCGCGCATGATCATGCGCTTGGCGACTTCCTGGGCAACGAAGAAAGCGCCGCGCGTGTTAGTGTCGAACACGTATTCGAAGTCGGCCGGCGTGACTTCCGAGAGCTTCTGCGTGGTCGACACGCCTGAATTGTTCACCAGAATGTCGATCGTGCCCGCTTCGGTTTCCGCGTGGGCAACGGCCGACTTGATACTCTGATAATCCGTGACGTCGAGCGAAACAACGTGGGCCGCGCCGCCGGAGGCTTCGATCTCGGCGCGCAATTCCTTCAGACGCTCGGTGCGGCGGCTTGCCAGGACGACCTTGGCGCCTGCCTGCGACAATACTTGAGCAAAGCGCTTCCCCAACCCGCTTGAGGCGCCGGTGATCAGCGCGACCTTGCCTTCCAGATTGATCGAACGGCCCATTGTCGTTCCCTTGTTCGGTTGTTGTTACAGACGCGGTTGACAGGTGCGGTAGGACCGTCACTGCGGGTCATACCGTATCATAGAAATAGAACGATCGTGCTAATCTATGCTCATCTGGTTGCAGTGGCGGAGACCATCGCCCACAATACGATCCCGAAAAAAGCATTCTAACGGTAAGAGGAGCATCAATGACCCCCGCAAGTCTCATTGAGCAGTACGGTCCGCGCGAGTCGATGGAATACGACGTGGTGATCGTCGGCGGCGGCCCGGCTGGCCTGTCCGCGGCGATCCGCCTGAAGCAGCTGGCGGCTGAAAAAGGCGTCGAGATTGGCGTGTGCGTACTGGAAAAAGGCTCGGAGATCGGGGCTCATATCCTGTCGGGCGCGGTGATGGATCCGCGCGCCATCACCGAACTGATTCCGGACTGGAAGGAAAAAGGCGCGCCGCTCACGGTGGACGTGACCGAAGACAAGTTCCTGTTCCTCACGGAAACCGGCTCGAAGAGCGTGCCGACCTGGGCGCTGCCGGACAACTTCAAGAACCACGGCAACTACGTGATCAGCCTCGCGAACGTCACACGCTGGCTGGGTCAGCAGGCTGAAACGGCGGGCGTCGAGATTTTCCCGGGCTTTCCGGCCGCTGAAATCCTCTATAACGACGACGGCTCCGTCAAAGGCGTCGCCACCGGCAATCTGGGCATTGGCAAGGATGGTCAGCCGACCGAGAACTTCCAGCTCGGCATGGAACTGCACGCGAAGTACACGCTGTTCTGCGAAGGCGCGCGCGGGCATCTGGGCCGTCAACTGAACGATAAGTTCAAGCTGCGCGAAGGCGTCGATCCGCAGGTCTACGGGATCGGCATCAAGGAACTGTGGGAAATCGATCCGGCGAAGCACAAGCCGGGTCTGGTGATGCATACGGCCGGCTGGCCGCTGGAAAACGACACGTACGGTGGTTCGTTCCTGTATCACATGGACAACAACCAGGTGGTGGTGGGTTTTGTGGTCGGTCTCGGCTACACGAACCCGTATCTGTCACCGTTCGAGGAATTCCAGCGCTACAAGACGCATCCGGCGATCCGCGCGGTGCTCGAAGGCGGCAAGCGCGTGTCGTACGGCGCGCGGGCGATCACCGCAGGTGGCCTGCTGTCGCTGCCGAAGCTGGTGTTCCCGGGTGGCGCGCTGGTCGGTGACGATGCCGGTTTCCTGAACGCGTCACGGATCAAGGGTTCGCACGCGGCCATCAAGACCGGCATGCTGGCCGCCGATGCGGCATTCGATGCCGTGCAGGCAGGCCGCACCAGCGATGAGCTGACGGCCTATCCGGAGTCGTTCAAGACCTCGTGGCTGCACACGGAACTGCATCGTGCGCGCAACTTCAAGCAGTGGATGAGCAAGGGCCTGTACCTCGGCACCCTGATGGTCGGCGTCGAGCAGAAGCTGCTGGGCGGCAACGTACCCTGGACGCTGCATCACCAGCACTCGGACCACGAAATGCTCAAACCCGCTTCGCAATGCAAGCAGATCGTGTATCCGAAGCCAGATGGGAAGCTGACGTTCGACCGGCTCTCTTCAGTGTTCATCTCGAACACCAATCACGAAGAGAACCAGCCGGCTCACCTGACGCTAAAAGATCCTTCGGTGCCGGTGAACGTGAACTGGCAGACCTATGCCGGCCCGGAAGCGCGCTATTGCCCGGCCGCTGTATACGAGTTCGTGAAGAACGACGACGGCAGCGAGCGTCTCGTGATCAATGCGCAGAACTGCGTGCATTGCAAAACCTGCGACATCAAGGACCCGACGCAGAACATCGTGTGGGTCACGCCTGAGGGCGGCGGTGGTCCTAACTATCCGAATATGTGATTCGGTGTTTGAGTGTCGTACGCGGAGCCTATTTGTTTGTCCGCGTGCGGCACGCAATCAAATCGCTCCGGGCGGGAAAAAGATAACGGGGCATTCGCTGCAGCCGCATCGCCAGCAATGCCGCAAAGCAAAAAGCTCAGACGCCCCGCGTCATTTCAATCCGCTCCCGCACTTTAGCCAGCACAGGCGCCCACGCGCCAATCTCAGGCTGTCGAAAGAGCTCAATGGAATCGTACCAGGCCGTGGTGCGCGATTCGTCGCCCCAAAACCATGCCGACACATGGTCGATCATTAAACACGTCGGCACACCGAGTGCTCCGGCCAGATGCGCCGGCCCGCTGTCAATCGTGACGACCAGATCCAGATTCGCCAGCAACGCAGCGACGTCGTCGAATCCCGACTGGAAATGGTGGGTCAAATCGACAACATCCAGATGCTTGGCCCGCCACTGCGCGACCGTCTCGCTGCGCCCCGGCGACAACGCAAACCAGGTCACGCCCGGCACACTCAATAGCGGCTCGAACTGCTCGACAGGCACCGAACGCCGCATGTCGCGGATATGCTCCGGATTGCCGTTCCACACCAAACCAACTTTTCGACTACCGGGCTGACCGGCCGTGTGCGCCTGAACCCGCTCGCGCCATGCCTGCACACGTGCGGGCTCGGCGCTCAGATACGGCGCACCCCACCCCGTTGCATCGAAAACGCCAAGCCGCAGGGGCAAGCTCATCAACCCGCAATGAAAATCAGGCCGCGTCTCAAGACTTGTTTCGAGCGGCAGGTCAGCAGGCAGCATCCGTTCGAACAGATGCCGCAACGGCCCATCGTGACCGAAAATCACCCGGCCGCCCTGGCGTCGCGCCCGCTCGGCCAGCAACGGCAGAAAGCGTATCGCCCAAAGGCAATCACCGTTGCCCTGCTCGCCGTACACGATCAGCGTTTTACCTTCCAGCGATTCGCCCTGCCAATGCGCGCTGATCGAAGCGAGCGCATGCTGCGCGTTATTCAAATCGTCGCCGAACGCGACGCGGGATTCGTAGTGCGCCCAGCCGTCAGTGAAACGTCCTGTGCGGATTTCGAGTTCCGACAGATCGAACTGCGCATGCGCGTTATTCGGCGACAACTCCAGCACTCGCCTGAGCAACGCTTCCGCTTCAGCAAACCGCGCCTGCTCCTTGATGCACAACGCGAGCTTGTGAAGCGCCACCGGATTGCCGGGCACGACACGCACCGCTTCACGCAGCAGCCGCTCAGCCGTGTCGAAATCGTTGTGCTGTTGGACGGCGGCGGCGCGCCAGATCAGCGCGTTGGCGTCTTCGTTGTTTCGTTCGAGAAGCAGCGCCGTGGCGGACTCGACGAGTGCCCAATCGCGCACGATGAACGCCGTCTGCGCAATCGTGTGAAGCAGTGTAGGTTCGCAAGAGGAATCGAGTTGATAGGCGCGCACCAGCGCTGCAAGTGCTTCACGCCGGCGTGCTTTGTCGCGGCCAGCATGTTGCAAGAGCGTTTGTCCGAATGCAAGACAGTCGGCCGCGCCGGCATGTGGCGCGGCAGCACGCGCACGCAGGTCCGCGAGATGCTTATCTGCCGGCTCGATGTTCGTATCGGTCATTGAGACGATGCTGCGCGCGCAGTACGAAGAAGCTCAGAGCGCGTCCTTTACGGCGCGCTCGCTGCAATCTTCGGCGTGCTCACGGCGACGTCGCCACATTGCGCACGATGGCGCAGCGCGTGGTCGATCAGCACCAGCGCAAGCATGGATTCGGCGATCGGTGTGGCACGGATGCCAACGCACGGGTCATGGCGCCCGAAGGTTTCGACGATAGCCGGTTGCCCCGCCTTGTCGATCGAGCGGCGCGGCGTGCGGATGCTCGAAGTCGGCTTGATCGCGATGGACACCGTGATGTCCTGCCCGGTCGAAATGCCACCGAGCACGCCGCCCGCGTGATTGCCGACGAAGCCCTCCGGCGTCAATTCGTCGCCGTGCACCGAGCCGCGTTGCGCGACGCTGGCGAAGCCCGCGCCAATCTCGACGCCCTTCACCGCATTGATGCCCATCATGGCGTGCGCGATGTCCGCATCGAGGCGGTCGAACAGCGGCTCGCCGAGCCCAACTGGCACGCCGGAAGCCACGACGTTGATGCGGGCGCCGATCGAGTCGCCGTCTTTACGCAGCGCATCCATGTACTCTTCGAGTTGCGGCACGATGTCTGCATTGGGCACGAAGAACGGGTTCTCACGCACATGCACCCAGTCGACAAACGGCACGTCGATCTCGCCGAGTGCCGCCATGTAGCCGCGGATCTCGGTACCAAATTTTTCGCGCAACCATTTCTTCGCCACGGCGCCGGCCGCGACCGTCGGTGCAGTCAGACGAGCCGACGAACGGCCACCGCCGCGATAGTCGCGAATGCCGTATTTCTGCCAGTAGGTGTAGTCGGCATGGCCAGGGCGGAAGGTGTCTGCGATGTTGCCATAGTCTTTGCTGCGCTGGTCCGTATTGCGAATCAGGAGCGCGATTGGCGCGCCGGTGGTCTGGCCTTCGAACACGCCCGACAGGATCTCGACCTTGTCTTCTTCCTGACGCTGCGTGACGTGGCGCGACGTGCCCGGCTTGCGACGGTCGAGTTCGAGTTGGATATCGGCTTCGCCGAGCGCCATGCCCGGCGGGCAGCCGTCGATCACGCAGCCGATAGCGGGACCATGCGATTCGCCGAAGGTCGTGACAGTGAAAAGCGTACCGAGCGTGTTACCGGACATGGGCGTCGTCCAAAGAAATGCGGGGAAGGCACTATTATGCCAGCCCTCAAGGGGCTAGGGCCGCCGTGCGCAACGGTCTATGCCTTCCGGACAAGTCTCCGGCGAGGAGATGGCCGCAGGTGGAGGCGCTGAAATTCCTGCCGTAACGGGACCCAACCGCGAATTCCGTCACGCGGCGGCCTGCGCTACGGACCCGATCGGCAGGCCGCTATCCGCCCGCGCTACTTCCGCGCCCCCCGCAACTCCGTGACAATCTGCTGCAATACCTCCGGCGTCGCCTGCGCTGGCTCGATCGGCTCACCCACCGCCAGCGTCAGCCGGCTCATCACGCCCTTCTGGATCGGTCGCGGCCAGCGCGCGTCGTTGGCGCGCGAAAACACACTGCCCCATAGTCCACGCAGCGCCATCGGTATCACCGGCGCCGGCGTGCGGCGGACAATCTCGGTCACGCCGTGGCGGAACGGATTCATCTCGCCGGTCTTCGTCAGCTTGCCTTCCGGGAAGATGCAGACCAGGTCGCCCTCGGCGAGCGCCTCTGCGCAGCGCTCATAGGCGCGCGTCAGCAGTTCCGGATCCTGATGGGCGGGTGCGATCGGAATCGCCTTCGCCTGCCGGAACACCCAGCCGGCGAACGGCGTCTTGAAAATCTGGTGGTCCATCACGAAACGGATCGGCCGCGGGCTCTCGGCCATGATGACGATCGCGTCGACGAAGCTGACGTGGTTACACACCAGCACGGCTGCGCCTTCTTCCGGAATCCGTTCGGCATGCACCAGCCGAATCCGGTAGAACGTATGCACCAGCACCCAGGCGATAAAACGCAGCAAAAACTCAGGCACGAGCGAATAAATGTACGTCGCGACGACAATGTTCAGCAGCGCGGTCACAAGGAAAATCGCGGGAATGCTGAAACCCGCCGCGGTCAGCCCCATCGCCATCAACGCCGAGACGATCATGAACAGCGAATTCAGAATATTATTCGCGGCGATGATGCGTGCGCGGTGGGTCGGTTGGCTGCGGCTCTGGATCAACGCATAGAGCGGCACGCTATAGAAGCCGCCGAACATGGCGAGCAGGAACAGATCGGCCAGCACGCGCCAATGGGCGGGCCGCACGAGGAATTCGCCGACGCTCAACAGATGCCCCGCTGCCGGCAGCGCATGGCTCGCGAAGAACAGGTCGATCGCAAACACGCTCATGCCGATCGAGCCGAGCGGCACGAGGCCGATTTCGACGCGTCGCTTCGAAAGTTTTTCGCACATCAACGAACCCAAACCGATGCCGATCGAGAACGTACCGAGCAGCACGGTCACGACATCCGGGTCGGCGGACAGCACATTTTTAGCGAAGCTGAAAAACGAGGAGAGAAAGGTCGCGCCGACAAACCACAGCCAGGAAATCCCCAGCAGGCTGAGAAACACCGTCCGGTTTTCGCGCGCGAGCTTCAGGTTGCGCCACGTCTCGCTGATCGGATTCCAGTTGATGCGCAGATCGGGCTGCGGCGCCGCTGTGACCGGTACAAGGTTCGACACGAGCCGCCCCACCAGCGCGATCCCGACACATGCGCAGGCCAGCACCGCGGCGCCATGCTCGACGAACCCCGCGCCCACGCCGCCGACGATCGTACCGATCAGGATTGCGACGAAGGTGCCCATCTCGACCATCCCGTTGCCGCCGACGAGCTCCGACTTCGACAGATGCTGCGGCAGGTATGAATACTTGACCGGTCCGAACACGGTCGAATGGACGCCCATCAGAAACGTGCACAGATACAGCAACGGCGCGCTATGCAGCCAGAAGCCCGCGCCGCCGATCAGCATGACGACGATTTCGAAGCTCTTGACGAAGCGCGTGAGCATCGCCTTGTCGTACTTGTCCGCGATCTGGCCGGAGGTGGCAGACAGCAGCACAAAAGGCAGAATGAAAATGGCCGAGATCAGGAACGCAGCCGTTTTTGGATCGACACCGGAAAAGCGCGCCGCCTGATACGTCACCAGCGACGTGAAGCCGATCTTGAAAACATTATCGTTCATCGCGCCGAGGAACTGGGTCCAGAAAAACGGCGCGAAGCGGCGCTGGCCGAGCAGGCGAAATTGGGACTCGTGCGCCTCGTGAGGACGGCCGGCACGGCGGGCAGCAGGTAACGGACGATCGCTCATGAAGTTCGGAGAACGGCCTGAAAGCGCAACAAACGGGAAAGGACCGGGCACAAAAAAAGCGCACGCTTTCGCGCGCGCCTTGACCGCATCTTCATACTCACGGCAACGGCGCGAGCGCCGCGGTGAGCCACCGCGCGTGATTTAGCGCGGCGCCGGTTGCTGTTCCGGCTGCTCTTCCGGCCAGTCGCGGATGTAGGCCTTGAGCATGCGGTTTTCGAAGCCCTGCTCTTCGACCACCGCCTTCGCAACGTCGTAGAACGAGATCACGCCCATCAGTGTGCGGCTTTCCAGTACCGGCAAATAACGCACGTGATGCTCGAGCATCATGCGACGAACCTCGTTGACATCCGTTTCGGGCGTGCAGGTCAACGGATGGTCGTCCATCAACTTGCGGATCGTGGAGGTGCCGAGGCTGCCGCCGTGCTTGCTCAAGGTCAGAATAATTTCACGAAATGTCAGCATGCCGACGAGGTCGCCGTATTCCATCACGACCAGAGAGCCGATATCGTGCTCGGCCATTGTATTGACTGCGTCGTGCAGCGTGGTATCCGGCGTGACCGTAAAAAGGGTGTTGCCTTTGACTTTAAGAATGTCGCTGACTCGCATGTTCTGTCTCCGTGATACCCGCTAAGCTGATATTGCCTGAATGACTTTCGATCCTAGCGGAAAGGTCCATAAAAGGAAAGCGGCCCGCCCACCAAGGCGCAACGGGCGTTTGCAAGGTCTATCCAACGCCGGTCAGACCGCGCGCATTGGCCAACCCGCGGGAAAACCGCGCTTGAAGCGATCCATGCCGGTGATAGGATGGCCGCCACTTTCACCTTTCGCGAGGCCGTCCGTGGCCTCGCCGCCCAGGATGTCCGCCAACCGCTTCGATACGCTTGCGCTGCACGCCGGCGCAGCGCCCGACCCGACCACCGGCGCGCGCGCCACGCCTATTTACCAGACTACCTCGTTTTCGTTCCGCGACTCGGACCACGCCGCGGCGCTCTTCAATATGGAACGCGCCGGCCACGTCTATTCGCGCATCTCGAATCCGACCGTGGCCGTGTTCGAGGAACGCGTTGCCGCGCTGGAAAACGGCGCGGGCGCGATCGGTACCGCCAGCGGCCAGGCCGCGCTCCATCTGGCGATCGCCACGTTGATGGGCGCAGGCGCCCATATCGTCGCCTCTAGCGCGCTGTACGGCGGCTCGCATAACCTGCTGCACTACACGCTGCGGCGCTTCGGCATCGAGACGACCTTCGTCAAACCGGGCGACCTCGACGCGTGGCGCGCCGCACTGCGCCCGAACACGCGCCTGCTGTTCGGCGAGACGCTCGGCAACCCGGGCCTCGACGTGCTCGATATCGCCGCGGTGGCGCAACTCGCGCACGAACACCGCGTGCCGCTGCTGGTCGATTCGACCTTCACCACGCCTTACCTGCTCAAGCCGTTCGAGCACGGCGCCGACTTCGTCTATCACTCGGCGACCAAGTTCCTCGGCGGCCACGGCACCACGATAGGCGGCGTACTCGTAGACGGCGGCACTTTCGACTTCAATGCATCCGGCCGCTTCCCCGAATTTACCGAGCCATACGAGGGCTTTCACGGCATGGTGTTCGCCGAGGAAAGCACGGTCGCGCCGTTCCTTCTGCGCGCGCGCCATGAGGGCTTGCGCGACTTCGGCGCGTGCCTGCATCCCCAGGCCGCATGGCAACTTCTGCAAGGCATCGAGACGCTGCCGCTACGCATGGAACGGCATGTCGCGAATACGCGCAAGGTGGTCGAATTTCTGTGCGCACACCCTGCCGTCGAAGCCGTCGCCTACCCGGAACTGCCATCGCATCCGGACCACGCGCTCGCGAAACGTCTGTTGCCGCGCGGCGTGGGCGCGGTGTTCAGCTTCAATCTGCGCGGCGACCGCGCCGCCGGGCGCAGCTTTATCGAAGCGCTTTCGCTGTTCTCACATCTCGCGAACGTCGGCGACGCGCGCTCGCTGGTCATCCATCCTGCATCGACCACGCATTTCCGCATGGACGCCGCCGCGCTCGCCGCAGCAGGCATCGCTGAAGGCACGATCCGTCTGTCCATCGGCCTTGAAGACCCCGACGATCTGATCGACGACCTCAAGCGGGCGCTGAAAGCCGCGCAGAAAGCGAGCGGGACGACTGGGCCTGCGAGTGGGCCATCCGGGCCGTCCGGCGCGACAAAACATAGCGCCTCCGGCTCGTCCGCGGCCTCGGCCCAAGGCAGTCCCTCGAACACATCCGCCCCTCTGGCCCAAAGCAACCCATCCGCCCCATCCGCTGATGCGGCCAAACCCCGCCCGGAGTCCGCATGATCCTTACCGTTCAAGGCAAATCCGCCTACGCGTACACCGGCGGCAAACCATTCGACCCGGGCCTGCCGACCGCCGTGTTCATCCACGGCGCCGAGCATGACCATAGCGTGTGGGCGTTGCAAACGCGTTACTTCGCGCATCACGGCTTCGGCGTGCTGGCGGTCGATCTGCCCGGACACTGCCGCAGCGACGGTCCGGCGCTCACGACCGTAACAGCAATGGCCGACTGGCTGGCCGCTCTGCTCGACGCCGCCGGCGTACAGCGCGCATTCGTGGCCGGCCACAGCATGGGCTCGCTCGTCGCACTTGACTTCGCAGGGCGCTATCCGGAGCGCGCAACGCACCTCGCGCTGCTCGCCACCGCCGCGCCGATGGCCGTCTCCGACGCCTTGCTCGACGCGGCCCTGCATCGCGAACCCGATGCAATCGGCATGGTCAATCAATGGTCGCATTCGACGCTCGCTGCCAAGCCGTCATGTCCCGGCCCCGGCTCCTGGCTGCACGGCATGAACCAGCGGCTGATGGAGCGTGTTTCGGCAAGCGGTGAGCCGAATCTGTTCCACACCGACTTCACCGCCTGCAATAGCTACGCGGATGGCCTTACACGCGCGGCCGAGGTGCGTTGCCCGACCCGATTGATCGTGGGCCGGCGCGATGCGATGACGCCGCCACGTGCGGCCAAAGCGCTCGCCGACACGCTCTCTCGAGCTGGCGTACCGGTCGACACCGTCATGCTCGAAGCCGGGCATGCCCTCATGACCGAGCAGCCCGATGCCACGCTCGACGCGCTGTTCAGCTTCGCCTCGAAAGCCGCAGGCGCCGTTCCAAACAGCGTTCGCTAGCCGCTGCGAGTTGTCACGATAACCGCACCGGCGCAGGCGCACCATCGGCCGAATGGCCAGGTTGCACGCATGGCCCGATAGCCGCACAATGGGTCAGCCTGTCCTGTTTCGAGCGCGCTCCGGGCATGCCGGCGCGCGGCGAAGCAACCTGGGAGCGACAGGCACGGAATCGAGTAGCGTCGACATTCGGAGGCCGTGATGGCTCAAACCGCGCACACCGATCACTTCGCGAGTTTTGCGGAGTTCTACCCGTATTACCTGAGCGAGCATCGCAACACGGTATCGCGGCGGCTGCATTTCGTGGGTTCGCTGGGCGTGATCGGCTGCCTCGCCATGGCGCTTGCCACCGGCAACTGGCTATGGCTGCCGGCTGCCGTAGTCTGCGGATACGGCTTTGCCTGGGTCGGGCATTTCTTCTTCGAGAAGAACCGGCCGGCTACCTTCCGGCATCCGCTCTATAGCCTGATGGGCGACTGGGTAATGTTCAAGGACATCTGCGTCGGGAAGATTTCACTGTAGGTTTGCCGTCGAATTGGCGTCGTGTGCCCGCCGCGATAGTTTCGCTGTGAATTCAGCCTACCCGATGCGACATTCGAGTTGCCACGGTTTCGCAGTCGGCCTGGTCCGCTTGTGATGCGGACTCCCGCTGCCACAGTTTCGCTGCGGCATCAGGAGGCCGCCTCAAGCCGCCTGATGTGGCATTGAAGAAGTGCCCTGCTCACTTTCCTGCGCGCGCGCCGCCCGCGCGGCAGCACGGGCCGCCAGCAACACCGCGAGCGTCACTTTCAGCTTGTCGTTTTCCAACGCCGCCAGAAGCGTCTGGCCATCTACGCGCGTGGAGTTCAGTTCAAGCTGATATTCGAGTTCCGCGCGATCGATGACAAACAGATCGTAAAGACGCTCGACGGTGATCTGCGCCGGATTCGCCAGCAGCAGGAAGTGCGGACGCATGCCATCCTCCTGCAAGCGCGCAATCCACTCGATCTCCTCGAGTTTTTGCAGCAGCTTGACCGTGGTATCCATCTCACGGCGAAGCATGCGCGAGAGCTCCTGCACCGTGTAGCCGCGCTTGCCGGCGTCGCGCGCTTCCGAGAGACGCGCGAGGAGTTCAAGCGAATCGAACAGATCGCTGCCCTCGAAAACCGGCCGGTGAAACTGGCCAATGCGGATTGCCGGCAACGCCGACGCGATCATCGCACCGGCCAGCGCGATAAACCAGCATAGGTACATCCACAGCAGGAAAAGCGGTATGGCGGCAAATGCCCCGTACACCGCCGTATAGGTGGGAATCCGGCGCACGTAATAGCCAAAGCCACGCTTGGCGAGTTCGAACGCGATCGCGGCAGTAATCCCGCCGATCACCGCGTCGCGCCATTCCACCCGGCAGTTCGGCAGAAACACGTAAAGCATCGTGAAGGCGAGCGCCGTCAACGGCAATGCGGCGCCGGTCAGCGCCCAGTCGATCACTGGCGGAATGTGCTGGGCCGCCGTGAATGCCATGGAGCGTGTGAACAGATAGGATGAAATCGACAGGCTCACGCCGATCAGGATCGGGCCGAGCGTGATGATCGCCCAGTACACCAGAATGCGCTGCGCGATCGGCCGTGCCTTGCGCACCCGCCAGATCACGTTGAAGGCGGATTCCACGGTCATCATCGTCATGACCGCGGTGACGAACAGAAAAATCATGCCGATGGTCGTAAGGCCCTTGGCTTTCGACGCGAACTGATTCAGATAATCGAAAATCTGACTGTTGAGCTGCGCAGGCATCAGATGGTCGGCAAGGAAAATCTGCAGCGACATCTGAAACGAACTGAAAATCGGGAACGCGGTGAACAGCGCAAACGCGACCGTGGCAAGCGGCACGAGCGCGAGCATGGTGGTGAACGTGAGGCTGCCGGCCACCTGCGGAATGCGGTCTTCGCTACTACGCTTCGCGGCAAACTGCGCGAGCCGTTTGAGCGTGTCGAGATCGAAACGCACCCTGGACAACAAACCCACCTCCTTGCTTCATAAAACGGTGTTTCAGGACAGTGCGCGAGGCCTGGCCGAATGGCTATGGATGGCCTGTGCAGCGGACCCAGCCCCTATAATACCCGTTCACCGATGAGGCCTATGAAAGACATTCTCGTGCTCTATTACAGCCGTCACGGCGCCACGCGCGAGCTTGCGCTGGCGATCGCGCACGGCGTCGACAGCGTCTCCGGCATGCAGGCGCGTGTGCGCACCGTGCCGCCGGTTTCCACCGTCTGCGAAGCGACCCAGCCGGATATTCCCGCAGAGGGGCCACCCTATGTCGAACTGCGTGATCTCGAGGAGTGCGCCGGCCTCGCGCTCGGTTCACCCACCCGCTTCGGCAATATGGCCGCGTCGCTGAAATATTTTCTCGACGGCACCACGCCGCAGTGGCTGTCAGGTGCGCTGTCCGGCAAACCGGCCTGCGTGTTCACGTCCACCGGCAGTTTGCACGGCGGCCAGGAATCCACGCTGCTGTCCATGATGTTGCCACTTCTGCACCACGGCATGCTGATCGTCGGCATTCCGTACACCGAGAGCGCGCTCTCCACCACGCAAACCGGCGGCACGCCCTACGGCGCGTCGCATTTCGCGCGCGCGGGCACAGCCGAACAAGGCATCTCGGCCGACGAAAAGACGCTTGCGATCGCCCTCGGCGCACGCGTTGCCCGCACGGCGGCGTCCATGAGCGAACGGCCGTGAGTGAGCCGACTGCACCCAAAGCCGCGAACGATGCGAATGCCGCGAATGACACGTTACCCGCGCGCGACCGCAACGCGCAACATGCCGGCTCGTTCCCGGCGGATTCCGCAACGAACGCCCCTGCACGCGCAACGGTCATGCCCGTGCAGCAAAAACGCGCCGCTGCTTTCGGCGCCACTGCAGCCCTGCTCGCGCTGATCGTGTTGTCCGTTGCGTGGGAATGGTGGCTCGCGCCGCTGCGCCCGGGCGGCTCGGCACTGGTGCTCAAAGGCGTACCGCTGCTGCTCGCCTTACCCGGCGTGTGGCGGCGCCGGCTTTACACGCTGCAATGGGCATCGATGCTGATCCTGCTGTATTTTGCCGAAGGCATCGTCCGCGGTTGGAGCGACCGCGGTCTGAGCGCCCGCCTCGGCTGGCTCGAAACCGCCCTTGCCGTGGTTTTTTTCGTCTGCACGCTGGCGTATGTCGCACCGTTCAAGCGCGCCGCAAAACGGGCCGCAAAGGAAAACGCAAAGCAGAACGCCGAGCATGCCGAGGGACCCGCACGGTGAAAACAGCGTTTTCCGCGTAACCTATCCGCCGATTATCCTGACCGACTAAACATGACCCAAGCCGCTTTCCTCACCGCTTGCCGCGACGCTATCGGCGCCGCCCAGGTGCTGACCGACCCGCACGACACCGCCCCCTACCTCACCGACTGGCGCCGCCGCTACACCGGTGCAGCCTGCGCGGTGCTCTGCCCGGCCACGCCTGACGAAGTCGCGTCGCTCGTCAAACTCGCGGTCGAGCATCGCATCGCGTTGGTGCCGCAGGGCGGCAACACCGGTCTGGCCGGCGGCGCCACGCCAGACGAAAGCGGCGCGCAGGCGGTCATCAGTCTGCGGCGCCTGAACCGGGTGCGCGACATCGATCCGCACAACAACACGATCACGGTCGAAGCCGGCGTCATTCTCGCCGAAGTACAAAAGCACGCCGAACAAGCCGGCCGCCTGTTCCCGCTGAGCCTCGCCGCCGAAGGCAGTTGCACGATCGGCGGCAATCTCGCCACCAACGCGGGCGGCACCGGCGTACTGCGCTACGGCAACACGCGCGAACTGTGTCTGGGCCTCGAAGTGGTCACGCCGCAGGGCGAACTGTGGGACGGCCTGCGCGGACTACGCAAGGACAACACTGGCTACGATCTGCGCGATCTGTTCATTGGCGCGGAGGGCACGCTTGGCATCATCACTGCCGCCGTGCTCAAGTTGCATCCAGAACCGGCCGCGCGCGTCACAGCGCTCGCCGCGCTCGCGTCGCCGCATGCGGCACTCGATTTCCTGTCGCTCACGCAACGCGTCGCCGGGCCACTTCTGACCGGTTTCGAATTGATGTCGGATTTCTGTTTGCGGCTGGTGGGGCGGCATTTCGAGCAGATGCGCTATCCGTTCTCCGAACCGCACGCGCAAGTCGTGCTATTGGAACTGTCGGACAGCGAGAGTGAGGCGCATGCGCGCGGACTGTTCGAGCGCCTGATGGAAATCGCGCTCGAGGAAGGCCTGGTCGAAGATGCGGTGGTCGCGGAAAATCTCACGCAGTCGCGGGCATTCTGGAATCTGCGCGAACACATCCCGCTCGCGCAGGCAGAGGAAGGCCTGAACATCAAGCACGATATCGCGGTGCCGATTTCGCGCATCGGCCATTTCATCGAGGAAACCGACGCGGCGATCGCTGAAGCGGTGCCGGGCGTGCGCATGGTCACGTTCGGCCATCTCGGCGACGGCAATCTGCACTACAACGTGCAGGCGCCCGAAGGCGTCGACGCGAAGGCGTTCCTCAAGACCTGGCAAAGCCCGATCAACCAGATCGTCTATGACAGCGTGCACCGGCATCGTGGCAGCATCAGCGCGGAACACGGCCTCGGTCAGTTGAAGATCGACGAGGCGATGCACTACAAGCAGGACGTCGAGGTGCAGTTGATGCGCGCCGTCAAACACGCGCTCGACCCATTGAACCTGATGAATCCGGGCAAGGTGCTACGCTAGGGTCTGAGAAGCCTTCGCCGTTGGGTGCGAGGCTCGTTGCAGGAGTCGTAGCCGTGAAGATTCGAGTGCTGTCCGATCTGCATCTGGAGAACGACGAGCCCGAGCTGATCCCGCATGCGCACGCGGACCTGATCGTGCTGGCCGGCGACATCCACAATCACGCGGCCGGCCCGCGCTGGGCCGCGCAAACCTTCGACGGCGCCGTACCGGTGGTCTACGTGCCCGGCAATCACGAGTACTACGACGGCGAATTCGGCGCGCTCGAAACGGCGCTCTACGACGCAGCGGCGCAAGTCGACAACGTGCACGTGCTGAACAATGCCACGCTGGTCGACCCGCAAGGCCGCTGGCGCGTGCTCGGCACCACCTTGTGGACCGACTTCGCGCTATATGGCGCGGACTCCGACTCGCTCGCCCAGTCTATCGAGGCATCGCGCCGGGTGATGCTCGACTTCCGCGGCCTGATCCAGATGAACTGGCCACACGACACCCAGGACTCGCCGCGCGACTTTACCCCTGACGATTCCCTCGCGCTGCATCGCCAGGCGCGCGCGTGGCTCGAAAGCGAGCTGGCGAAGCCGTTCGAGGGCAAGACGATTGTCGTCACGCATCACGCGCCGCATCGGCTGAGTCTGGCCGAGCGCTACGCGGAGGACCGCGTGTCGGCCGGTTTCGTCAATCATTTGCCGGAACTGGTGCGCTCGCCCGTCGCACTGTGGATTCACGGACATACGCATACGCCGTTCGACTACACCGTGAACGGCACGCGCGTGGTCTGCAATCCACGCGGCTATCTCGACCGGCGCACCGGTCAGCCGGAGAATCCGCAATTCGCGTGGGATAAAGTTGTAGAGATATAGCGTCGGCTTGGGGCCGATCTGGGTAGCGCAGCCCGGCGCCACGCACTACGCTGTTGTTGTCGTCGGGTTCGGGTCCTGCCGACGCGTGACCGGCACGTGGGGCGCGGGCACGTGGGCGTGCTGGCGTGCCGGCACATCAGCATCGCACCGGATCGCCGGATAGCGCGAATCGGTTAAACCCGCCAGGCCGGTCATCTCCGGAGGTCGCTCATGTGTGGACGAATCAGCCAGTACCGCGATCCGCATCTGTACACGCAGCAGCTTGGCCTCGCCGATCCGCTCCTGCTGTTCGACGCCGCAGACCGCCGCCCCGGCTACAACCTCGCGCCGGGCACCCACCCGCTCGCGATCTACCCGGACCAAACGCTGCACGCGATCCACTGGGGTTATTGCCCGGCGTGGGCACGCGAGCAGCATCTGCCGCAGACGATCAACGCACGTGCCGAAACCGCGCCGCATACACGCTACTTCAAAGATCTATGGAAAACCGGACGGGTGCTGGTGCCGGCAGACGGCTGGTTCGAATGGCGCATGGAAGCCCCGCCCGGAACATCAAACAGGGATAACACGGCCGGAGCCGACGCAACGGTTCGCCAGCCTTACTTCGTGCATCTGAAAAGCGATGTACCGATGTACCTCGCGGCCCTGTCGAGCGTGCACGGCACGGAACCGCAAACGGAGGGCATGGGATTGGTGATCGTGACGGCCACCGCCGACGCGGGCCTGATCGACGTGCACGGCCGGCGCCCACTGGTATTTGCGCCAGAGGCGGCACGCCGCTGGTTGGATCCGGCCCTGCAGTCCGACGAACTCGAGCAGCTCGCACGCAGCGCCTGCCTGCCCGCCGCGCGGTTTCGCTGGCACCGGGTGAGTCCGGATGTAGACCGCACGCTCACCGACGAGCCGGGTCTGATCGAAGCGCTGCACTGAGGCAGAAGGCGCTGAGCAGCGCGAAGCGGAACTGATCCGGAGCCTGAGCACATTTACACGGCAAGGCCCGGTAGCACAGAAAGCACCCCGAAAAACACAACAGCAAGCTCAATTGCACCGCGCACGGCAACCCGGCGCGCGGGCCTGGCTCAACGATCGCGCCGTTGTTCCTGCAAATCAGGGCGCTCAACCTTGATCGGCACCAGTTGCGGCTGCTGCTCGCGCAGACGGCGCAGCAGATCGCGCGACGCGGCGATTCCGATCAGTCCCAACATGACGGCCACGCCGATCATCAGATGCGTATCCATGAATTCCTCGTCCTTCGGTTGTTGCGGTTGTTGCGGTCGTTGCGATTTGCCGAACGGCGGCCAACTGAGTGCGCGCGTCCGGCTGAATGCGGCAGCGCATGAACGACACGTTAGCAAATCGACCGCGACGCAGAAGTAAGGAAATGTTGCGACGCGGCACTTGTGTAACAGCCTGTCACGCCGCACCGGTCTGGAACCGTCAACAATGGTCAACCGCCCACGTGGCGCTGCGTCAACCGCGAGCGAACTGGCGCAATTCTTCCTGATCGACGGCGAGCGTGCCGGGCAGCTCGTCGCGCAGGAATTCGACCCACGTGCGAATTTTCGCGTCCAGGTACTGCCGGGACGGATACAACGCATACAGATTCATTTCCTGCGACGTATATTCCGGCAATAACCACACGAGCTCACCGCTACGCAAACCGCTGATCGCCGAGTAGATCGGAATCAGTCCGACCCCCATGCCCTTGCACGCCGCGACCGCCATGGCTTCCGCGACATTCACCTGGAAGGTGGCCGGGCCGAGGACAATCGTTTCCTCGCCATTCGGGCCGTCAAACGTCCATTTGTCGTTGGGAAACACTGGCGTGACCAATTGCAGGCAGGTGTGGTGCACGAGGTCCGCGGGCGTTTGGGGCACGCCGCGCCGCTCCAGGTAAGCCGGCGACGCACAGGCGATGCTGAACGCGCTGCCCAGCCGCTGCGACACCAGTCCCGAATCCGGAAGGCCAGTGGCCAGTGTCAGCGAAACGTCGAAACCTTCGTCGAGCAGGTCAGGCATGCGCTGCGCGAGTGTCAGCTCGACATGCACGTCCGGATAGCGCTCCTGATAGCGCCCCACGGCCGGCACCACGTAGTGCTGGCCGAAGCTTGTCATGGCGTGAACCTTGAGTTTGCCGGACGGGCGCGCGTGAGCGTCGCTGGCCTCCGCTTCGGCCTGATCCACGTACGCCAGGATCTGCTCGCAGCGCTGCAGATAGCGCTCACCCGCCTCGGTCAGCGCGATACGGCGCGTGGTGCGGTTCAACAGACGCGTGCGCAGGTGTGCTTCCAGATCGGAAACCGCGCGCGACGCGTACGCCGTAGTCGTGTTCAGGTGCTGCGCGGCACCGGTAAAGCTGCCCGCTTCGACGACCCGGACAAATACGCGCATGTTTTGAAGCGTATCCATAATTTTCCTTACTGACCCGGAGCGATTGTTACACGATTCGCAAAGGCGATTATCTCATATCGCGTAAAAATGCCTTGCATCTTTACCGGTTATTCCCCAATCAATCAAAAAATATAATGACACACATGCTTCTATAGCCAATTTTGGAGGAAATCGTGCAGTCTCCGGTACAGAAAGGGATCGCCGCAGCCGCGGTTCTTACGATCCTATTAACAATCGCCGGCTGTGCCAGTACCGGAGGCATCGCGCCGCAAGACCGCGGAATCGAGCCCTCCTCGCTCGACGCAGGCAACGCCATCCGCGCCGCCAACGCGGACGCCCAATGGCCGGCCGTCGACTGGTGGCGCGCCTATAACGATCCGCAGCTCAATGAGTGGGTCGAAGCCGCGCAGGCAGGCAATCCGAGTTTCTCTGCCGCCCAGGCGCGTGTGCGCGAAGCCGTGTCGATGGCGGGCGTCGCCCGTTCGGCGCTATCGCCGCAAGTGAACGGCAGCCTGTCGATCCAACGTCAGAAATGGGCCGACAACCTCTATTACGGCCCCGGCCCGCTCGCGGGCGAGCAGTCGTGGAACAACACCGGCACGCTGGGCCTGTCGTACAACCTCGATCTCTGGGGCAAGGACAAGAACGCCGCCGAGCGCGCGCTCGACGCCGCCCATGCGAGCGCGGCAGATTTCCGCGCCGCGCAGCTCGAACTGGAAGGCAACGTGGTGCGCACGTACATCGAGCTGTCGATGAACTACGCGCTGCTGGATATCGCCAAATCCACGCTGCAGCAACAGCAGCAGATCGTCGACCTGGCGAACCGGCGTCTGAAAGGCGGCATCGGCACGCAACTCGAAGTGAGCCAGGCGGAAACGCCGATGCCGGAATACGAACGCCAGATCGATGCGATCGAGGAAAAGATCGCCCTCGGCCGCAATCAACTGGCCGCGCTGACCGGCAAGGGTCCGGGCGCGGGCGACGCAATCCAGCGTCCGACGCTCTCGCTCGACAGCGCACCCGCCGGTCTGCCGAGCGTCGTGCCCGCGGATCTGATCGGCCATCGGCCGGACGTGGTCGCGGCGCGCTGGACAGTGGCGGCGCAAGCGCGCGGCATCGACGTCGCCAAGGCCAGCTTCTATCCGGACATCAACCTGCTGGCGTCGATCGGCGGATACGCCGCCATGGGGCCGCTGTTCCAGTTCCTGAAGGACCCATCGCATAGCTGGAGCGCGGGTCCGGCGCTGTCGCTGCCAATCCTCGACGGCGGACGTCTGCGCTCGCAGCTCGGCGCGGCGTCGGCAGGGTACGACGAGGCGGTCGATCGCTATAACCAGTCGATCGTCGGCGCGCTGAAGGACATCTCCGATCAGGTGATCCGGATCCGTTCGCTCGCGACCCAGGCGCAAGACGCCGACCGTTCGGTCGCAGCGGCTCGCAAGAACTATGAATTGTCGCGCGAAGGGTATCGGCGCGGTTTGACCGACTATCTGAACGTGCTGGTAGCGCAAAGCCAGTTGTTGCGCGCGCAGGAAGGTGTCGCGAAGATTCAGGCCGAGCGGCTGGGCGCGCATGCGTCGCTGGTCACGGCCTTGGGGGGTGGACTCGACGAACCGGCCAATGGTCCGCAGACGAACGAGACATTGCCGGCGCATGGGAAGGGTAAAGCCGTGGCGACGGATTCGACTGCCGCGGGCAAGCCTTCGGGCGCGCCGACGCAGATCGGTTCGGCGAGCCACGCGGATAACAGCCCACCCGCTGCCGCCACGGCACACGCGCAAAGCCCGTCCGCCACCGCAGCAGCGGCTGAGTGAGGAAGCCGATCATGTCAGCCTCCCCCTCTCCCGCCTCACGCCCGGCATCGTTTGCCGCGCTCTACTCGGCCGCCGCCGACTGGGCGCGCACCGACGGCCTCACGTGGGTCTATCTGTTCAAAGCGCTCGCCGCCTGCTTTCTGGCGCTCGGCATCGCGATGAAACTCGATCTGCCCCAGCCGCGCACGGCGATGACCACCGTGTTCATTGTGATGCAGCCGCAAAGCGGCATGGTGTTCGCCAAGAGCTTCTACCGGATCTGCGGCACGCTGGTCGGCCTCGTCGTGATGCTTGCGTTGATCGGCCTGTTTGCCCAGCAGCCGGAACTGTTCATCGCCACGACCGCGATCTGGGTCGGCATCTGCACCGCGGGCGCCGCGCGTAATCGCAACTTCAAGTCGTACGGTTTCGTGCTGGCCGGCTATACCGCCGCGTTGATCGGCATCCCCGCTTCGCAGCACCCGGATGGCGCATTTCTGAGCGCGCTCACGCGGGTGGCTGAAGTGGTGGTCGGCATCGTTTGCGCGGGCGCGGTCAGTGGCCTCGTGTTTCCGCAGTTCGCCGGCCTGCAGATGCGCGGCACGGTGCGCGCGCGTTTCTCGGCATTCGTCGAGTATGTGTCGGCCTCGCTGGCCGGACACAACGACCGCGCGCAGATCGAAGCGACCAATGCGCGCTTTGTGGCCGATATCGTTGGTTTCGAAGCGGCGCGCAGTGTTGCCGTGTTCGAAGGCCCCGATTCGCGCATGCGTGGCGGCCGTCTGGCGCGTCTGAACAGCGAGTTCATGACCGCGTCGACGCGCTTTCACGCGCTGCATCAGTTGATGAACCGGCTGCGCGACGCGAATACGAGCGGCGCGACCGTCGCGATCGAAGCGCTGGAACCGTACTTCAAGGAAATCGCCCCATTGCTCGCGAAATCCGGTGAGCCGGTGTTGAGCGCCACGGATGCCGCCCAAGCCGCCGCGCAGCTCGACGCGTACAAAGCGGAGTTGCCCAAACGCGTCCGCGCGACACGCGCCGCACTGGAAACGCGGCCGGACGCACCACTGCTCGACTTCGACACCGGCGCTGAACTGCTGTACCGCTTCATCGACGATCTGCACGCGTACGCGGCCACCTATGCGTCACTTGCCGTCGACACACACGAACGCGAGCGTTGGATCGAGCGCTACGAACCGAAGACGAACGCCATCGCCGCGGGCGTGGCCGGCTTGCGCGCGGCCATTGTCATGATGGTGCTCGGCGCATTCTGGATCGCGACGGCGTGGCCGAGCGGCTCGACCTTGACGCTGGACGCCGCAGCGGTCTGTGCGCTGGCGTCGTCGTCGCCGAATCCGAAGCGCACGGCCTTCCAGATGGCGGCCGGCACGCTGGTCGCCTCGGTGATGGGGATGATCGCGGTGTACGGCGTGTATCCGCACATCGACGGCTTTCCGCTGTTGTGCGCAGCGCTCACGCCCTTCCTGCTGCTCGGCGTGTTCATGACGACGCGCCCGGCGCTCGCCGGCTACGGCGTCGGCTACTGCATCTTCTTCTGTTTCCTGGCCGGTCCGGACAACCTGATTCATTACGACCCGAGCGGGACCATTAACGACGCGATTGCGCTGGTGCTGTCGATGCTCGTGTGCGCGGTTGCCTTTGCCGTGCTGCTGCCGCCTTCGACGCCGTGGCTGCGCAACCGCCTGCTGGTGGACCTGCGCCGTCAGGTGGTGCTGGCGAGCCGCGCGGGCATGCGCCGGGTGCGTTCGCGTTTCGAGAGCGGCGCACGCGATCTGATGTTCCAGATCAACGCGCTCGCGCAGAACGAACCCGAACTCAAACGTGACACTTTGCGCTGGCTCTTCTCGGTGCTCGAAGTGGGTAACGCGCTGATCGACCTGCGCCGCGAAGTGGCGGCGCTGCCCCGCGACGCGCGCTACGCGCAGACGATGCCGTGGCGCGTCTCATTGCGCGCGATGCGCGACGCGGTGAGCACGCTATTCGAACGTCCGCGCGCGGACCGCTTCGACCGCGCGCTCGCCGCCACCACCGATGCCATTGCCGCCGTTCAACAGGTGCTGGCCACCTTCACGCCACCGCGGGAGGAGCGGCATCAGCTGCAACGCATTCTGAGTCAACTGCATTTCATTCGTACCGCGCTGCTCGATCCGCAATCGCCGCTTGAACCGTTGATGAGCGGACGTGCCGACGCGGCAGAAGGAGTTCGTCATGCCACGTGATATCGCCGTTTTCGACGCTTACGTGCCGGCCATCGTGCTGCTATTTATCGCGGGCGCCGCGCTTACCTGGGTGTTGGACCGCGTGATTGCCTATACGGGCTTGTATCGCGTGGTGTGGCATCCGTCCTTGTTCCGGGCCAGCTTGCTCGTGTGTGTGTGCGGCGTGCTGGGTCTCGCCGTTTATCGTTGATCAGAGTCGAAACATGACCATCCGAAATATTGTTGGCTTCGTCGCGACAGCCATTATTTTTATCGTCGCGATTTTGATTGGACGCGTGTTGTGGGTTCATTACATGGATGAACCGTGGACACGTGATGGGCGCGTGCGCGCTGAGATCGTCAATGTGGCGCCGGATGTTTCAGGCGCGGTGGTTGATTTGCCTGTTAAGGATAATCAACTGGTGAAGAAGGGGGATCTGTTGATGCAGATCGATCCTTCGCATTATCAGATCGCTGTTGAGCAGGCTCAGGCTGCTGTTGCTGCACGTAAGGCTGAGTTGCAAATGAAGCGGGATGATGCGCAGCGGCGTGCGGATATGGATGCTTTGGTTGTATCCAAGGAGAGTCGTGAGAATGCTACTCATACCGCGTCTGCTGCTGAGGCTTCTTATCAGCAGGCTTTGGCTGCGCTTGATGCTGCCAGGTTGAATCTTGAGCGGACTCGGGTGGTGTCGCCGGTTGACGGCTATGTCACTAACCTGAATGTGTTTCGTGGCGATTATGCGACTGCTGGATCTGCCAAGCTGGCCATTGTCGATAGCCACTCATTCTGGGTTTATGGATATTTTGAGGAGACCAAGCTGCCTCATGTTCGTATCGGCGATAAGGCTGAAGTTCGGTTGATGAGCGGGGGCACGCTTCAAGGGCATGTCGAGAGCATCTCTCGTGGGATCTATGATCGGGATAATCCCGAGAGCCGTGAGCTGCTGGCCGATGTGAATCCAACTTTTAATTGGGTTAGGTTGGCGCAGCGCGTGCCCGTGCGGGTGAGGATTGATTCTGTGCCTGATGGGGTTGTGTTGGCTGCTGGGATTACTTGTACTGTTGTTGTTAAGCCTAGCTAAGGTGTTTGCCTTCGCGGCGCTTTGTGGCCGTGCGCCAGCGGCGGTGGCCTTTCCTTGATTTGTTAGTGGTCTATTAGTGTCGCCCCTGTGCGGGGCGGCACTTACTTCTCTTTGCTGGCCGCAAAGAGAAGTAAGCAAGAGAAAGCGGCTCACACCGCTAATTCTTAAGCGGGTTCCCCGGCTTGGAGGGCGTAGTGGCTCCGTGGAATCCGAGGCCCCGCAACTTCCACCCGGAGTGACTAAGGGCTCATCAGCTTCCGCTCCGCACTGCGTGCGTCGCGGACGGGGCTGCCAGGGAAACCAAGGGCTTCGTTTACGGGCAGTGGGGGCCATCGGCTTCGCCTCGGCGGCATCGCACGCGCCGAGGTGGTACTTCAGTCGCGGGCTTCATTCCCAAGGCTTCGGGCACCGTGTTCCCCCGTTTTATAGCCTGAACTTTCCGACCATCTGCTTCAGGCCGCGGGCCTGGTCGTCCAATGAGCGGGCCGCCGCTGTTGCCTGCTCCACCAACGCGGCGTTCTGCTGTGTGCCCGAGTCCATCTGCGTCACCGCGAGATTGATCTCTTCAATCCCCGCGCTTTGCTCGGATGACGCCGCCGATATCTCGCCCATGATGTCCGTCACGCGCTTCACGGCCTTGACTACCTCGTCCATGGTCTGGCCGGCATTTTGTGCCAGCGTCGAGCCGTTGCTGACTCGCTCCACCGACGCACTGATCAAGCCCTTGATCTCCTTGGCGGCCGCAGCGCTGCGCTGCGCGAGATTGCGGACTTCGGCTGCGACCACCGAAAATCCGCGGCCTTCTTCGCCAGCCCGGGCGGCTTCCACCGCCGCGTTCAACGCCAGAATGTTGGTCTGGAATGCAATCCCCTCGATCACGCCGATGATGTCGCCAATGCTTCGCGCACTGTCGTTGATCTCGTTCATCGTCGCGACCACGCGGCTCACCACGTCGCCACCCTTCTCGGCAATCTCGGAGGCGTTGTTGGCCAGCGTGCTCGCCTGCTTCGCGTTGTCGGCGTTCTGTCTCACCGTGGAGGTCAGTTGCTCCATGCTGCTCGCGGTCCGCTCGAGCGCCATCGCCTGTTGCTCGGTGCGCTGGGACAAGTCGAGATTGCCCATCGAGATTTCGCCCGACGCCGTGGCAATCGCGTCCGCGCTGGAAGCGATGTCGGAGACCGTCGTCGCGAGGCCGCTTTGCATGTCGTGCAGCGCGTACAGCATGCTCGACCTGTCCTTGCGGCCCAACGCGATCTGATTCGACAGGTCGCCCGCCGCGATCCGGCTGGCAATTTCCTTCGCGTACGCCGGCTCGCCGCCGAGCTGGCCGGCAAGGCGCCGCACCACCCACTCGCTTATACCGAACGCCAACGCGATCAACGCGACCGTCATCGCCGCGATCATTACGAACGACGAATGGAAGATAAAACCCGACGCCTCGATGGTCGCCTTGGCCGCCGTGCCGCGCTGCGCGACGAGTCCGTCGACAAGTTTCTCGAGCTTGCCGGTCTCGACCAGCAGCGAGACATCCTGCATGCCGACCTGCCAGTTCATCTGCGAAAGATCGAGCGGCTGCGCTTTCACAAGCTTCACGAAGTCACGCAAATGACCGCTCCACACCGTGACGGCTGCGGCAAACTTCTTCTGCTGGTCGACCGCCCTCGCGTCGGATGTGTCGACGTACTGTTGCAAGGTGCCGAGTTCCGTACCGAGACCGCTCAGACCCTTGTCGATGTCGGCGCCGAGTTCGTCGCGCTCCTTGGCGGTGGTCGCGGTCAGCAGCATCTTTTGTGCGCGGCTCGCGCGCAGCATGTGGCCACGTGCCTCTTCGGCAGCGCGGCTCGCCACGTGGCCCTGATCGTAAATCGACTGCGCGGAGGCGTTCAGGCGGCTGATCTGGGTCAGCGAAAACACGCCGATCACCAGCGTGCCGATCAGCAGCACGGCAAACGCCAGTCGCAGCGTCGCCTTCACCGACAAGCCCTTGAGCCGCACGGCACGCGAGCGGCTGCCCTGTCCACGCGACGGCGACGGCTTGCCCGCCGCCTCCCCTTCCGGTACGAACCCCGCGCCCGTCTGGCCGCCCAGCGAAACTGCTTTCATATTCCTCGTCCCCACGTAATCGAACTGCCGGAAAGGTCGGTTCCGGCATTAATGCTTAACTCTCCGGGTCTACGGCATAAACGTCTGCGATCTTTAACGCCGCTCACGTCATGCCAACTGCGATGCCCGGTCCTCGACGCATCGCTTTGTAAGCTCCGCGCCCGCGACCGTTTTATACATGGCCAAAAATCTCCAAACCGCATTTATCAGACGGCTTGCCAGTCACGCGTGGTAATGGCAACACAGGGCAACACAGCCGCCGCAAGCACCGTCACGGTGCACCAGGCTTCACGTTTCAACGCACCCAAGCCGCCCAGACGAGCCACAAGTGTCCGATTCGCGACAAAACTTGTCCTTACAATTCGCGGGAGCCACATTAAACTTCGACAAATAGCTGACAACGCCGGGTGTCGCGTCGAAATGCCGCAGCAGTCGAACAGGCAAGCGACTCCACGAACGGCGACGCGCCGGCAGCCTGAAATGATCACCTTTCACTCTCTTCTCTCTCATCTAGCGTATGGAAACGAGCCTCGATAAAAGCGCCCTCGCCGGCGCCTCAGCCTCTCCCGCCAGTCCTGCCAATCCCGCTGCCCCGTCGCAGCCGGCCGCGCAAGTCCAGCGCACGGTTTACTCCGTGCTCGGTGCGATCAGCTTTTCGCACCTGCTCAATGACATGATCCAGTCGTTGATTCTGGCCATTTACCCGATGCTGAAAGACAACTTTTCGCTGTCGTTCGGGCAAATCGGCCTGATTACGCTGACCTACCAGATCACCGCGTCGCTGCTGCAACCGCTTATCGGCAGCTATACCGACAAGCATCCGAAGCCGTATTCGCTGCCCGTCGGTATGGGCTTCACGCTCGCCGGCCTGCTGTTGATGTCGGTCGCGCCGAGTTTTGGCGTGCTGCTGGTGGCAGCGGCGCTGGTCGGTTGCGGCTCGTCGGTGTTTCATCCGGAATCGTCGCGGGTGGCGCGCATGGCGTCGGGCGGCCGGCATGGTCTCGCGCAGTCGCTGTTCCAGGTGGGCGGCAATGCGGGTTCGTCGCTCGGACCGCTGCTCGCCGCGTTGATCGTGATTCCGCACGGCCAGCGCAGCATCGCGTGGTTCTCGGTGGCGGCGCTGGTTGCGATGGTCGTGCTCACGCAAATCGGCCGCTGGTACAAGCAGCATCCCGCTGTGAAGAAGGCGCGCGGCCAGACTGGTCACGCGACCCTGTCGCGCAAGCAGGTCATGTTCGCGATGAGCGTGCTGATGCTGCTCGTGTTCTCGAAGTACTTCTACCTCGCCAGCATCAACAGCTACTTCACGTTCTATCTGATCGACAAGTTCCATCTGCCGGTGCAGGCCGCGCAGATCCACCTGTTCGTGTTCCTCGCGGCGGTTGCGGCAGGCACGGTGATCGGTGGTCCGATCGGCGACCGGATCGGCCGCAAGTATGTGATCTGGGTCTCGATCCTCGGCGTCGCGCCGTTCACGCTTCTGCTGCCGTACGCCAACCTGTTCTGGACCGGCGTGCTGACGGTGATCATCGGTATCGTGCTGGCTTCGGCGTTCTCGGCGATCCTCGTCTATGCGCAGGAACTGGTCCCCGGCAAGGTGGGGATGATCGCGGGACTCTTCTTCGGTTTCGCATTCGGCATGGGTGGGATCGGCGCTGCCGTGCTCGGACAGTTGGCCGACGCCACCAGCATCACCTATGTGTATAAGGTCTGCTCGTTCCTGCCGCTGATCGGTCTGTTGACGATGTTTCTGCCGGATGTCGAAGGCAAGCGCGCGAAAGCGTGATGAGCTTCTCCGGAAGTGAATGAAGAAAAGGCGCTACGGCGCCTTTTTCTTTGGCGGCGGGTTTTCCCGGTTGCTTGTGGCTGCTTGTGGCTGCCCGTCGCCACAACCGTCCATCTGCAGCCACCTGTCCCGACGTTGCGCGGCGACAGCTTGCCGACTTTGGACTGTTCATCGCCCATTGCCTTCCCCTCAGCTGACCAGATCTGCAGGCCGCCCCCGCTCATGGTGAACCCGCGTTGTCCGCACAGCCACGCGTGCTCTATGCTTGTGCGGACGTACGCACTGCTCTCGCGCCACGCCCAACAGCCGTACGACTCGCCATCCGTTCACTCACGCAGCAGAAGGATCGCCGCCGATGACCAGCTATCGCGACTTCCACCGCCGTTCGATCGAGCAACCCGAGGAATTCTGGCGTGAACAGGCGCAGCGGATTCATTGGCAGACCCCGTTCGACACCGTACTCGACCGCTCGAATCCGCCGTTCGCGCGCTGGTTCGTCGGCGGCCGCACGAACCTGTGCCATAACGCGGTGGACCGGCATATGGTCGAACGCCCGCAGCAGAACGCGCTGGTCTACGTGTCGACGGAAACCGGTATCGAACGGCGCTACACCTACGCCGAGCTCTACGCGGAAATCAACCGCATGGCCGCGGTGATGCGCTCGCTAGGTGTCAAGCGCGGCGACGTCGTGCTGATCTACATGCCGATGATCCCCGAAGCGCTGTTCGCCATGCTCGCGTGCGCGCGGCTCGGTGCGATTCACTCGGTGGTGTTCGGCGGCTTCGCGGCCGTCAATCTGGCCGCCCGCATCGACGATGCGAAACCTGTGCTGATCGTGACCGCAGACGCTGGCGCGCGCGGCGGGAAAGTGATCGACTACACGCCGCTGGTGGACGAAGCGCTCGCTCGCGCGACCCACAAGACGCCGCACGTGCTGCTGATCGACCGGCAACTCGCACCCGAGCGGCTGAACGCAAGCTACCTCGTCGCTTACGAACCCTTGCGCGAACAGTTTTTCGATGCGCATGTGCCATGCGAATGGCTCGAATCGAATGAGCCTTCTTATGTGCTGTATACGTCGGGCACGACCGGCAAACCGAAGGGTGTGCAACGCGACGTCGGCGGCTATGCGGTGGCGCTGGCGGCATCGATGGAACACATCTTTCAGGGCAACGCCGGCGACACGATGTTCACCGCGTCGGACGTGGGCTGGGTGGTCGGCCACAGCTACATCGTCTATGCGCCGCTGATCGCGGGGCTCACTACCGTGATGTACGAAGGCACGCCGATTCGCCCGGACGGCGGCATCTGGTGGCGCCTCGTCGAACAGCACAAGATCAATCTGATGTTCACCGCGCCGACCGCATTGCGCGTGCTGAAAAAGCAGGACCCCGCGCTGCTGAAGAAATCCGATCTATCGAGCCTGCGCACGCTGTTCCTTGCCGGCGAACCGCTCGACGAACCGACCGCCGCATGGATCGCCGACGCACTCGGCAAGCCCGTGATCGACAACTACTGGCAGACCGAAACCGGCTGGCCGATGCTGGCCATTCCGCGCGGCGTCGAAGCCCTGCCCACCAAGCTCGGCTCGCCGGGCGTGCCGTCGGCCGGTTTCAATCTGACCTTGCGTAACGAACTGACGGGCGAACCCTGTCCGCCGGGCGAAAAAGGTGTGCTCACGCTGACATATCCGCTGCCGCCGGGCTGCATGTCGACGGTATGGGGCGACGACAAGCGCTTTGTCAGCACGTACTGGTCGAGCATTCCAAACCAGCAGGCCTACTCGACGTTCGACTGGGGCATTCAGGACGAAGACGGTTACGTGACGATCCTCGGCCGCACCGACGACGTGATCAACGTCGCCGGTCATCGGCTCGGCACGCGCGAGATCGAGGAAGCATTGTCGAGCCACGCGGCGGTCGCGGAAGTGGCGGTGGTCGGCGTGGCGGATGCGCTAAAGGGTCAGGCGGCCATGGCCTTTGTCGTGCTGCGCGACGCGCAGGCCTATGCGGACGACAAATCGCGGGCGAAGCTGGAAGCCGATCTCACGGCAACGGTCGACCGCCGGCTCGGCGCGATTGCGCGGCCGGCGCGGGTGGTCGTGGTATCGATGCTGCCGAAGACCCGCTCGGGCAAGCTGCTGCGCCGCGCGATTGCGGCGCTGGCCGAGGGACGCGAACCGGGTGATCTGCCGACGATCGAAGATCCGGCGGCTTTACAGCAGGTGCGCGAGGCGCTGGGGGATCCCGGGAAGGGATAGCTGACGATATATGTGCAAAGGGTGAACGTGTTGCACACATCATCGCACTGCTGGTTCGTGCCTGATGTTGCGATCGCGGCATTTCGCTGGCTCACCGTTCAGCGCGATTCAAGCCGCGCCACGTGCCGCTAAAAACCGCCGCAGAATCGCATTCGAATACGTCCCAGCGATCTCCGTGAGAAACGACACGAACGATTGCGGCGCGTGATCGTCGGCGGTGTCGGAGATGGTCCGCACCACCGCGCACGGCACGCCGTACTCGTAACAGACCTGCGCGATCGCAGCGCCCTCCATCTCCACCGCGAGCGCATCCGGCAGCGCATCGCGCAAGGCTTTGACGCCCGTTGCACTCGCGACGAACTGATCGCCGCTGATGATCAAGCCGCGATGTACGCGCGGTTCGCGCGTACCGAAGCGCGCGGCCGACGCCGCGCCCTCTTCAGCGACAAACCGCTCGCACGCCGCGGCGAGTTGATCGGCAAGCGCCGCATCGGTTGCGAAGCGCGACACGCCGAGCAACGGCACCTCGAAACGCGGAAATAACGGCGACGCATCGAGATCGTGCTGCATGAGCACATTGGCGACGACAATATCGCCGACCCGCACCTCAGTCCCCACGCCGCCTGCAACACCGGTAAACACGACCGCTTCGACATCGAACGCATGGATCAAGGCGCTGACCGTGGCCGCCGCCGCGACCTTGCCGACGCGCGCCAGAGTCACGACGCAGGGCGCGCCGTGCACGGTGCCAAGGTGATAGTCACGCTGGCCATGCGTGATGGTGCGCACGCCGGATTCGGCGCGCATCGCGTCGATCAGATCGCCGAGTTCCTGCGGCAAGGCCGCCAGAATGCCGAGCGGACGATGCGAGACCGGCGCGCCGCTGTGGTTTGGATCAATAGCGACCGTACCGGCAGCAACCGAGTCTGAACCTGTTGCACTGACGGCAGCCGAACCTGAACCTGTCGCGCCTGCGCCGTTCGCCCCCGCCCCGCTCATCCCGCCCGTGCTCATTCGACCGCCTGTAATTTGGCGACCGCCAGCGCCAGCCACTTCTCGCCGTGCCGCTTGAATTTGACCTGGGCCTTGGCGTCCGTGCCACCGCCTTCAAGCGCCGTGATCGTGCCCTCTCCAAACTTGGTGTGGAACACCTGCTGGCCGACGCGAAAGCCCGTTTCAGCCGCGCGCTGTTCGTTCGCGAAGGCCGGCAACGGCGCCGGCGTCGACGACGAAGCGCCCGTGTACCCCGGCCGCGCGAACCAGTCGCGCCCATAACCGGCGTTATCCGAGCGGCCACCCCAACGCGCACCCGCCTCGACCTTCGGCGTAAGCCACTTGAGGGTTTCCTGCGGCAATTCGTCGAAGAAGCGCGAGCGGATGTTGTAGCGCGTCTGGCCGTGCAGCATCCGGCTCTGCGCAAACGACAGATACAAACGCTCCTTGGCCCGCGTGATCGCCACATACATCAGACGCCGTTCCTCTTCCAGACCGTCCGATTCCTTCGCGCTGTTTTCATGCGGGAACAGCCCTTCTTCCAGACCGGTGATGAACACCGCCGTGAACTCGAGGCCCTTGGCCGCGTGCACCGTCATCAACTGCACCGCTTCCTGACCGGCTTGCGCCTGGTTGTCACCCGCTTCCAGCGAGGCATGCGACAGGAAACCGGCGAGCGGCGTCATCGTGTCCGGGTTTTGCGCCGGATCGTCGATGCCGGGCGCATCCAGCACGACGGTATTCGGATCATCCGTGGCGACGGCCAGTTCGGGCGCCGTGGTCGCGCCCGGGCGCAGCGGAATCGAGCGCGCCGGCGTATCCATGCCGTAGCCTTCTTCGCTGACAAAAGCAGCAGCCGCATTGACCAATTCCTGCAAGTTCTCCAGCCGGTCCTGGCCTTCGCGTTCGTTCTGATAGAACTCCGTGAGACCACTCGTGCGAACCACGCATTCGACCGTTTCCGGCAGGCTCATCTGCTGCGTTTCCGCGCGCATTCTGCCGATCAGATTCGCGAAGCTGGCGAGGCTCGACCCCGCCTTACCCGCGACATACGGAATCGCCGCAGCCATCGAGCAGTTGTACAGGCGTGCCGCATCGGCAAGTTGTTCGATCGAGCGCGCGCCGATGCCCCGTGTGGGGAAATTGACGACGCGGACGAACGCGGTGTCGTCGTTCGGATTGTCGATCAGACGCAGATAGGCGAGCGCGTGCTTGACTTCCTGGCGCTCGAAAAAGCGCAGACCGCCGTACACGCGATACGCGATGCCCGCATTGACCAGCGTGTGTTCGATCGTGCGCGACTGCGCGTTGCTGCGATAGAGGATCGCGACTTCGCTGCGCGACGTGCCAGTACTGATCAGCGCCTTGATTTCCTCGACGATCCAGCCGGCTTCCTGCGTGTCGGTGGCGGACTCGTAGACGCGCACCGGTTCGCCATGTCCCGCGTCGGTACGCAGATTTTTGCCCAGACGCCGCGAGTTATTGGCGATCAGCTGATTGGCCGCGTCGAGGATATGACCGTGCGAGCGGTAGTTCTGCTCCAGCTTGATCATGTGCCGGACGTTGAATTCGTGTTCGAAGTCGCGCATGTTGCCGACGTTCGCGCCCCGAAATGCATAGATCGACTGATCGTCGTCGCCGACCGCGAAAATCGAGTTGGTCTGCCCGGCCAGCATCTTCAGCCAGGCATATTGCAGCTTGTTGGTGTCCTGAAACTCGTCGACGAGAATGTGCTTGAAGCGTGCCTGATAGTGGGCGCGCAGCGGCGGATTGTGCGCGAGCAACTCAAAGCAGCGCAGCAGCAGTTCCGGGAAATCGACGACGCCTTCGCGCTGGCATTGCTGATCGTAGGCTTCGTAAAGTTCGACGAATTTGCGGTTGAAATTATCCGTGGCGTCGACGTCTTTCGGCCGCAGGCCTTGTTCTTTCGAATTGTTGATGAAGTACTGGAGATTTTTCGCTGGGTACTTTTCATCGTCGATGTTAAGGCCCTTCATCAGACGCTTGATCGCGGAGAGCTGGTCCGCGGTATCGAGGATCTGGAAGGTGGCGGGCAGGCCTGCGTCGCGATGGTGCGCGCGGAGCATGCGGTTGCACAGGCCGTGGAAGGTGCCGATCCACATGCCACGCGTGTCGATCGGCAAGAGTGCCGAAAGACGCGACATCATTTCGCGGGCGGCTTTATTGGTGAAGGTCACCGCCAGGATGGTGGCGGGCGACGCCAGACCGTGCTGGATGAGCCATGCGATGCGCGTGATGAGGACGCGGGTTTTGCCGCTGCCCGCGCCGGCAAGGATGAGCGCTGGCTCGTTGGGGAGCGTGACGGCGGCGTGTTGTTCGGGGTTTAGATTGGCTAGCAGATCGGGCATTTTTTGGGAGGACGGCAAGTGCGTCCGACATTATATGCCCCGCCGGGGTTGGGGTTTTTTTGGTGTTTTTGGGGGTCTTTTTGCCTGCGGTGCTTTCTGCTTGTCTGCCTGCGGTGACGGGCTTTGGCTGTTTTTTTTGCCTGCGCGGCGCTTTTTTCTGTGTGCCTACGGCGGTGGCCTTTTCTTGAATTCTTAGTGGTCTATTAGCGTTTGCCCCTGTGCGGGGCGGGAAGCATGACAGCCTTGTCACCAGGGTTGAATGCGCGAGGGAACAGATTCCAGATGCACCACTGCCCACTCCAAGCCTTGGGACCAGCTTATGAGCTAGCGGGGTGAGCCGCTTTCTTTGCTTATCTTTCTTTGCGGCGGCAAAGAAAGTAAGTGCCTGCCCCGCACAGGGGCGAACGCTAATAAACCAATAAGAACTCAAGGAAAGGCCAACGCCATAGGCAAACAGCCACACAGCGCCCCGCAGGCAAAAAACCCAAGCAAAGCCCCCCTCCCGCAGCGCCGCTTATAATCGAGCATTCTTTGCATCCACCAGCAGACGGACAGAAATGAGCGAGACCCCGAGCGACCCGACCTCCACGCTTGCCAAAAGCTTCGAGCCCCACACCATCGAAGCCCACTGGGGCCCCGAATGGGAAAAGCGCGCCTACGCGGCACCCTCCTTCGACGAGAACAAAAAAGACTTCTCGATCCAGTTGCCGCCCCCGAACGTCACGGGCACCCTGCACATGGGCCACGCCTTCAACCAGACGATCATGGACGGCCTCGCCCGCTATCACCGCATGCTCGGTGAAAACACCCTCTGGGTGCCGGGCACGGACCACGCGGGCATCGCCACGCAAATCGTCGTCGAACGGCAACTGGATGCCACAGGCGTCTCCCGTCACGACCTCGGCCGTAAGAAGTTCGTCGAACGCGTCTGGGAATGGAAGCAGGAATCCGGCTCGACCATCACGAATCAGGTGCGCCGCCTTGGCGCGTCGATCGACTGGTCGCGCGAATACTTCACGATGGACGACAAAATGTCGGCCGCCGTGCGCGACGTGTTCGTACGCCTGTATGAACAGGGTCTGATCTACCGCGGCAAACGCCTCGTGAACTGGGATCCGGTGCTGATGACGGCCGTGTCCGACCTCGAAGTGGTCAGCGAAGAAGAAAACGGCCACCTCTGGCACATCCAGTACCCGCTCACAGACGGCTCGGGCCATCTGACGGTCGCCACCACGCGCCCGGAAACCATGCTGGGCGACACCGCCGTGATGGTCCATCCGGAAGACGAGCGCTATGCGCACCTGATCGGCAAAACGGTCACGCTGCCGCTCTCCGGCCGCGAAGTCCCGATTATCGCGGACGACTACGTCGACCGCGAATTCGGCACCGGCGTGGTCAAGGTCACGCCCGCGCACGATTTCAACGACTATCAGGTCGGCTTGCGCCACAAGCTGCCGATGATCGAAATCCTCACGCTCGACGCGAAGATCAACGAGAACGCACCGGAAAAATATCGCGGTCAGGACCGTTTCGCAGCTCGCAAAGAGGTCGTGGCCGACCTCGAAGCCCTCGGCGCGCTCGAATCAGTCAAGCCGCACAAGCTGATGGTGCCGCGCGGCGACCGCACGGGCGTCGTGATCGAACCGATGCTGACGGACCAATGGTTCGTCGCCATGAGCAAGCCGGCGCCGGAAGGCACCTTCAATCCGGGCAAGTCGATCGCGGAAACGGCGTTGGACGTGGTTCGCAGCGGCGAAATCAAGTTCGTGCCGGAAAACTGGTCCACCACGTACTATCAGTGGCTCGAAAACATCCAGGACTGGTGTATCTCGCGCCAACTCTGGTGGGGCCACCAGATCCCGGCGTGGTACGGCGAAAACGGCGAAATCTTCGTCGCCAAGACCGAAGAAGGCGCGCGCGAGAAGGCCACCGAAGCCGGTTACACGGGCTCGCTCAAGCGCGACGAAGACGTGCTCGACACGTGGTTCTCGTCGGCGCTGGTGCCGTTCTCATCGCTCGGCTGGCCTGCCGAGACGCCGGAACTGAAGCACTTCATGCCCTCGTCGGTGCTGGTCACCGGCTTCGACATCATCTTCTTCTGGGTCGCGCGCATGGTCATGATGACCACGCACTTCACGGGCAAGGTGCCGTTCGACACGGTCTACGTGCACGGTCTCGTGCGCGACGCCGAAGGCCAGAAGATGTCGAAGAGCAAGGGCAATACGCTCGACCCGATCGATATCGTCGACGGCATCGAACTCGACGCGCTGGTGGCCAAGCGCACCACCGGCCTGATGAATCCGAAGCAGGCTGCGTCGATCGAAAAGAAAACCCGCAAGGAATTCCCGGACGGCATTCCGGCGTTCGGCACGGACGCGCTGCGCTTCACGATGGCGTCGATGGCCACGCTCGGCCGCAACGTCAACTTCGACCTGGCGCGCTGCGAAGGCTATCGCAACTTCTGCAACAAGCTGTGGAATGCCACGCGTTTTGTGCTGATGAATTGCGAAGGCCACGATTGTGGTTTCGGCAAGCCGGAGCAATGCGGTGAATGCGGCCCGGACGGACACCTGAACTTCTCGGCGGCCGACCGCTGGATCGTCTCGCGCCTGCAGCGTGTGGAAGCGGAAATCGCCAAGGGCTTCGCGGACTATCGTTTTGACAATGTGGCCAACGCCCTATACAAGTTCGTATGGGACGAATACTGTGACTGGTATCTCGAACTCGCCAAGGTTCAGATCCAGACGGGTCAGCCGAACCAGCAGCGCGCAACGCGCCGCACGCTGCTGCGCGTACTCGAGACAGTGTTGCGCCTCGCGCATCCGGTGATTCCGTTCATTACCGAAGCGCTGTGGCAAAAAGTTGCACCGTTGGCGGCCCGCTACCCCGAAGACAAAGCCGAGGGCGAAGCGTCCATCATGGTGCAGCCGTACCCGGTTGCAGAGCCGTCGAAGATCGACGAAGACGCGGAGCAATGGGCAGCTGACCTGAAAGCAGTGATCGATGCGTGCCGGAATCTGCGCGGCGAGATGAATCTGTCGCCGGCGGTCAAGGTGCCGTTGCTCGCTACCGGCAACGCGGAGCGCCTCTCCACTTTCGCTCCGTACGCTCAGGCATTGGCCCGTTTGTCGGAAGTGCAGATCATCGCCGACGAGGCAACCCTGGATGCGCAAGCAGATGGCGCGCCAATTGCTATCGTAGGGAATGACAAGCTCGTGCTGAAGGTGGAAATCGACGTGGCTGTCGAGCGTGAGCGTCTGTCGAAGGAGATTGCGCGGCTTAGCGCGGAAGTCACCAAGTGCAATGCCAAATTGCAGAATGAAAGCTTTGTTGCAAAGGCGCCGCCGGCAGTCGTTGAGCAGGAGCAGAAAAGGCTGGCAGAATTCGAAACCACGATTGGTAAGCTGAAAGCCCAGTTGGCGCGTTTGCCGGCCTGATCGACGCTCCGTGTCCGCCCCGTCGTGGGCGGGCAAGGACCAAAAGCAAAACCAGAGGATTCAGGGTAATCACATGCTAAAAGTTACAAAAGCGGTATTTCCGGTAGCAGGTCTTGGCACCCGGTTCCTCCCTGCCACGAAGGCCAGCCCGAAGGAGATGCTGCCGATCGTCGACAAGCCGCTGATTCAATACGCGGTGGAAGAAGCCATGGCGGCCGGCATCACCGAAATGATCTTCGTCACGGGCCGCAGCAAGCGCGCGATCGAGGACCATTTCGATAAGTCATACGAAATCGAGGCGGAACTCCTGGCGCGCGGCAAGGACAAGCTGCTGGAACTGGTGCGCAGCATCAAGCCGAGCCATGTCGACTGCTTCTACGTGCGTCAACCGGAAGCGCTAGGTCTGGGCCACGCGGTGATGTGCGCCGAAAAGCTGGTGGGCGACAACCCGTTCGCCGTCATCCTCGCAGACGACTTGCTGTACGGCACACCGCCCGTGATGACACAGATGATCGAAGTGTTCGACCACTATCACAGCTCGGTGATTGGCGTCGAAGAGATCCCTCACGCGGAGACGAAGTCGTACGGCATCGTCGACGGTAAAGAGTGGGAAGACTCGATCATCAAGATGTCGGGCATTGTCGAAAAGCCGGAGCCGAACGTCGCGCCGTCGAATCTCGGCGTGGTGGGCCGCTATGTGCTGAAGCCACGCATCTTCGAACATCTGCGCGCGCTGAAGCCGGGCGCAGGCGGCGAGTTGCAGCTGACGGACGCAATTCAATCGCTGCTGGCCGATGAACAGGTGCTGGCGTACAAGTACCACGGCACGCGTTTCGACTGCGGCAGCAAGCTCGGTTATCTGAAGGCGACGGTCGAGTTCGCGCTGCGTCACCCGGAAGTGGCAGCCGATTTCGAAGAATATCTGCGTACCCGTTCGCCGGTGCTGGAAGGCTGAGCAACGGGGCAGCCGCGCAGAATCTCTTTGCGCTGTTAGCCTCTCGATAGCATCAGTCAGACGTAAAAAAGGCGCTGTGCCCCGATTCGCGGGCACAGCGCCTTTTGTTTTTTGGGGCCGACTCAGGAAGGCCGCCTAGGGCGCCTGGCTTACGGAGTAGAGGCGTCTGGCTAAGGAACTGCTTGGCCTGTGAGGGCGCTTGGCCTAGGGCACGCGGCTCAGGGCACGCGGCTCAGGGCGCGAGAGTGAGCGCGCCTGCTCTGGGGCGCGCAGGTTAGCGGCGCTTCATCAGAAACGTGAAAACCTTGTCATGCGCCGAGCTTTCGACGATTTCGTTGCCGGTTTGTTTCGCGAACGCGGCGAAATCGCGCTGCGAGCCCGGATCGGTAGCCAGTACCTTGAGAATCTGGCCGCTTTCCATGTCGGCGAGCGCCTTCTTGGCGCGCAAAATGGGCAGCGGGCACATCAGCCCGCGCGCATCGACTTCCTTGTGAACCTGAATTTGCATCGACGATGACCTTCGGGATGAGGCGTCGTACGCGACGCCGGACAGAGGGTCAAATTCTACAGCAGGCGTCGTTCAGCCGCCGGACGTGACGCTGTCACGTCGATTATCGCAATCCGGCGGCATTCTGGCGCTACAACGTGACAGCTTCTCCGCTCTGTAGCGACTGCCGCAAGGCCATGCCGATCCGCGTCGCTTCGAGCGCATCGGCCAGCGTAGCGCCTGCTTGCGCATTCGATGCCGGCCCGCCCTGCACCGCTGCAACGAAGGCACGCGCCTCATGCAAAAACGCATCCTCGAACCGATCGAAGAAGGTCGGCGTGCATTCATTGCGAACGCCCGTCGCGTCGTAGATCTCGACGCGATTCGCACGCGGATTGTGACCAATCGCCAGCGCGCCGGCAGTGCCGATCACCTCG
Source organism: Paraburkholderia sediminicola (assembly GCF_046030555.1). GTDB lineage: Bacteria > Pseudomonadota > Gammaproteobacteria > Burkholderiales > Burkholderiaceae > Paraburkholderia > Paraburkholderia sediminicola_E. The sequence goes on from NZ_JAQQCH010000001.1 coordinate 67,620, forward strand.
CTGTGCGTATCGTTACCGTGAGCCTGCGTGCGTGACGCGTAGAACATCGCGAGCTTGCCGTCCTCGAATTCGCAGATCGCCACGCCGTTATCGACGTCGCCGAACTCCCGCAGCCCCTCGTGCAATGCGACCGCGCCCGCCGCAAACACGCGTTTGGCGCGCGGCTTGCCGAGCAGCCAGCGCGCGACGTCGATGTCGTGCACCGTACAGTCCAGAAAGATGCCGCCTGAGGTCGCAGCAAAACGCACGAAGAAACCGTCGTTGTCGTTCTGATCGGTGGTTTGCGAGCGCACCAGAAACGGTCGGCCGATCTTGCCGGCTTCGATCTTGTCGAACGCATCCTTATAGCTCGGATCGAAACGCCGCATGAACCCGATAGTCGCCTGCAAATGCGGATAGCGCGCGGCCTCGGCCAATACGCGTTCGCATTCGGCGAGATCCAGCGATAGCGGCTTCTCGCAGAACACATGTTTGCCGGCACGCAATGCATCGATGATCTGCTGCGCGTGCAACGACGACGGCGTGACAAGCCACACCGCGTCCACGTCGCGATCGGCGAGCAGATCCGCATAGTCATCATAGAGACGCGGTTCGGGCAACGTCTCGCGCGCCCATGCCCGCTCATCTTCCAGTGGACTGCAAGCGGCCACGAGCGATGCACCCGGCACACGATACGCCAGATTTTCCGCGTGCCGCTTGCCCAAACGCCCCAAACCGACCACGCCCAAACGAAGCCGCCCCGTAGTCGCCTGCATCACGATGCCTCGCCGAGTTTCACCGCGCGCCCCTCGCGCCACGAGCGTGTCGCGGCGTCGGCGAGTTCGAGCGCTTTCAGGCCGTCTGCGACGGTGGTTCGCACCGGCTTGCCGTGTGTGACCGCGTCGAAGAAATGTGCGATTTCCAATGCGTACGCCGCGCGATAACGTTCGAGGAAAAACGCTTCGGGCACATCGCTCGACACCTCGGTTCTCGAATAGGCCGTAACCTCGGTGGGACGCACATTACCTGCCTGCAGCATGCCGGTGCTGCCGAGCACTTCGAAACGCTGGTCATACCCATAAGCCGCGCGCCGCGCGGTATTGATCTGGCACAGACGGCCGCGCTTCGTGCGAATCGTCACCGCGGTCGAATCGATATCACCCGCTTCGGCAATCGCCGGGTCTGAGAGACAACTGCCGGTGGCATGCAGCGTGTCGGCTTCGTCGTCGAGAATCCAGCGGAAGATGTCGAAGTCGTGAATCAACATGTCTTTGAAAATGCCGCCCGAATGCTTGATGTACTCGACCGGCGGTGCGCCCGGATCGCGGCTCGTCACCACCAGCATTTCCGGCGTGCCGATTTCTCCCGCATCGATGCGTGCTTTCAACGCGGAAAAGGTCGGGTCGAAGCGACGTTGAAAGCCAATCATGCAAACCACGCCCGCACGCTCCACGGCGGCGGCGCAGGCACGCGCGCGCTCCAATGTCAGGTCAACCGGCTTCTCACAGAACACATGTTTCTTCTGCGCGGCCGATTTCATGATCAGATCCGCGTGTGTGTCCGTGCTCGAACAGATCACCGTCGCGCCGATCGACGCATCGCCCATCGCGCCATCGATATCCGCAACCTGCGCGCCGTGCTCAGCGGCGAGCGCCGCAGCCGCCTCGCGGTTCACATCGACCACATACTTGAGCCGCACGCCCGGCTGCCGGGCCAGATTCGCCGCATGAATCTTGCCGATACGCCCCGCGCCGAAAACCGCTACGTCGATCGTCTTTACCGCCTCAGTCATCGTATCCTCCAGTCTCTTTGGATTCTTCCACGTTCAGTTCGAGCTTGTACGCGAGCGCGATGAACAACGCCTGGCACAAACAGATCGTGCTGGTCAGGGAGCGGAATGCGAACGCGCTGCCCTCTTTCACATACAGTTGAGTGGTGGCGTAACGCGCCAGCGGAGAAAGTTGGCTATCCGTAATAACCAGTGTCTTCGCCTGATGGTGATGTGCGACGCGCAGGCAATACTGCGTTTCCTTGCCATAGGGCGCGAAGCTGATCGCGATCACCACGTCGTTCTTCTTCACGCTGCGAATCTGCTCGCGATACATACCGCCGAAACCGGACACCAGGTGCACGCGCTTCGGCGTGTGCTGCAACGCGTAGACGATGTAACTCGCCACCGGAAACGAGCGCCGCACGCCGATCACGTAGATGTTGTCGGCCTGCTGCAGCATCTTCACGGCGGCGTCGAACTGCTGGTCGTCGAGGCCTGCTTCGAGTTCTTCGAGACCGCCGCGCGAGGCCGCGATGAATTCGCGCGCCACTGAGCCGCCAGACAACGCCCCGGGTTTCTCGTCGATCAGCTTGCGAATCCGCTGCTGATAACTCGGCGAGGACGTGCCCTGCCCCGTATACGCCTGACGAAACACCGCCTGCAGATCGGAGAAGCCGGAAAAACCGAAGCGCTGCGCGAAGCGCACCACGGCAGACGGATGCACACCGCAACTCGCCGCGATATCGCTGGTGCGATCCACCATCACGCTCGAGCGATGCTGCTCGATATACGTCGCGACATTCTTCAATTGACGCGGCAACGCTTCGTAGTTTTCCGCGATGCGCTGCATCAATTCTTCGACGCTCGGCAATTCTTCTGTGCTCTCTTCCGCCATGGCTCTCTCTTCGTTGCTTTATTGCAGTGCGGAAGGCGCTTGCAACGGCCGCCACACAGCATCCTGACGCTGCCGATTATAGGCAGGCACATCGTCAAATGGAACGTATTTTCTATTTTTATTTGTCATGAAATTTTCATTGCAACGCTTCGGAAGATGGCCTAATCTTGGTCGTGAGCGATGGTGCATCGGCTGACGCATGCCGCAACGCACGCAATTGAAAGGCTGCCCGCCAGACGCTCCCTTCAATAACGACAGACCGAGAAAGGTGGAGACAATGAGACTTTGCAAGGGCAAGGCTACGCTCAGGATTCTGGTGGCGGCATTGACGTTGGCGACGGGATTCGGTGCGGCGTCGGCCGCCCGCGCGGCTGACGCTCACTTCGTGCTGATCAGCCACGCGCCGGATTCGGATTCGTGGTGGAACACCATCAAGAACGCCATCAAACAGGCCGACGAAGATTTCAACGTCGAAACCGACTACCGTAATCCGCCGAACGGCGACATCGCTGATATGGCACGTCTGGTCGAGCAGGCGGCCGCGCGCAACTACGATGGCGTGATCGTCTCGATTGCCGACTTCGACGTACTCAAGAGTTCAATCGCCAAGGTCACCGAGAAACACATCCCGCTCGTCACGATCAACTCCGGTACCGAAGAGCAAAGCGCGCAGCTTGGCGCGATCATGCACGTCGGCCAGCCTGAATACACCGCGGGCAAGGCGGCCGGTGAAAAGGCGAAGGCAGCGGGCATCAAATCGTTCCTGTGCGTCAACCATTACGCGACCAACCCGGCTTCGTTCGAACGCTGCCGGGGCTTTGCCGAGGCAATCGGCGTCGACTTCAAGTCCTCCACGCTCGACGCTGGCCAGGACCCGACCGGCGTGCAATCGAAAGTGAGCGCGTACCTGCGCAATCACCCGAACACCCAGGCGGTGCTCACCCTCGGTCCGCTGTCGGCAGCGCCAACGATCAAGGCGGTTCAGCAGATGGGCCTCGCCGGCAGGATCTGGTTTGCGACATTCGATTTCGACAGTGACATTGCGAAGGGCATCCAGGACGGCACGATCCAGTTCGCGATCGACCAGCAACCCTACCTGCAAGGCTATATCCCGGTCGCTGTACTGGCCATCGTGAAGAAGGAACACACCACTGATCCGGCGAAGATCCGCAAGATCCTGGAGGCCAATCCGAAGTTCCAGCAACGCCTCGCCACCTACGGCCTGGCACCCGCCTATGGGCCGCGCAATATCGGCTCGGGCCCGGGCTTCATCACCAAGGCCAATATCGACAAGGTGGTCAAGTACGCCGGGCAGTATCGCTAACGCATTTCGCTGGAAGTACGGACACGGGAGAACCGTTCCGGCAGGTATGAAGTAAGTGGATGCGGCCGGCCGCAACTGGCCAGGCCGCCCCACGCCTGCGTTCACCACGCTTTACGTGCACTACGCGCCATGCGGTCCGATTGCAGTCCGCTTACGACTGCTTTTCGCCGGGCGCATCAAGGAGAGCTTCAATGGGCGTAGCCAAACCCTTCCATCCCCATCCCCGCAAGCAGCCCCCTTCCGGCAATGGGACGGCGTCTGCGTCGACGTCCAACGGTGCGCCCGCGGCGGCCGATGAGCGCGTGCGCCAGGAATCGTGGTTCCGGCACCTGCTGAACCGTCCGGAATTCGCCGCCCTCGCCGGCACCGTGATGGTGTTCCTCGTGTTTGGGATTGCCGCCGGCAACTCCGGCATGTTCAACCTCGACGGCGTGATGAACTGGTCGCAAGTGGCCGCGTATCTTGGCCTGATCGCGGTCGGTGCGTGCCTCCTGATGATTGCCGGCGAATTCGATCTGTCGATCGGATCGATGATCGGCTTCTCGGGCATGATGGTCGCGCTGCCCACCATGTACTTCCACTGGCCGATCGCATTGTCGATCCTGTTTGCGTTCGCCGGATCGATGCTGCTCGGCGCACTCAACGGCTATCTGGTGATGCGCACACGGCTGCCGTCATTCATCGTGACGCTGGCGTTTCTGTTCATTCTGCGGGGGCTCACGCTGGCCCTGTCGGTCATGTTCGCCGACCGCACGATCATCTCCGGCGTGGGCGACGTTGCCGCTCACGACTGGTTCGCCCATACCTTGTTCCAGGGCGTCGCATTCAAGGGCCTGTTCATCTGGCTCGGGCAGATAGGCGTCGTCAAGCTGCTCGATAACGGCAATCCGCTCGTGCCGGGCATTCCGAAAGTCCTGCTCTGGTGGTTCGCGCTTGCCGCCGTCTGCGCATTCACCCTCGCCAAGACCCGCTTTGGCAACTGGATTTTCGCGGTTGGTGGCGACGCCAACGCGGCGAAGAACGTCGGCGTGCCGGTGCGGCGCGTGAAGATCTCGCTGTTCGTGCTGACTGCCTTTTGCGCGTGCCTGTTCGCCGTGCTGCAAGTGTGCGACATCGGATCGGCCGCGGCCGACCGCGGGCTGCAGGCTGAATTTGAAGCCATCATCGCCGCGGTGATCGGCGGCACACTGTTGACCGGCGGCTACGGTTCGGTGATCGGCGCCTGCTTCGGTGCGCTGATCTTCGGCGTCGTGCAAATCGGCATCACCTACACGAATGTCGACTCCGACTGGTTCCGCGTATTCCTCGGCGTGATGCTGCTGATCGCCGTGCTGTTCAATCACTACGTGCGCCGCCGCGTCGCGCAGTCGTAACGAGGAGATGACCATGTCCGATACGAATACGGTGAACACCGCGGCTGAGCCGCAGGACGACGTGATCCTCGCACTCGAAGACGTCAGCAAGTACTTCGGCCAGGTGATCGCGCTGAGCGGCGTGACTTTGCGCCTGAAGCGCGGCGAAGTGCATTGCCTGCTCGGCGACAACGGCGCCGGCAAATCGACGTTGATCAAAACGTTGGCCGGTGTGCATCAACCCTCTTCCGGCCAGTATCTGGTCGACGGCAAACCCGTGCTGTTCGAGTCACCGAAAGACGCGCTCGATCTCGGCATCGCCACCGTCTATCAGGACCTGGCGTTGGTGCCCTTGCTCTCGGTCGCGCGCAATTTCTTCATGGGCCGCGAGCCGCAAAAGAAACTGTTCGGCTTTCTGAACGTGATGGACCTCGAAACCAGCGCTGCCACCGCACGCGACAAGCTCGCCGAAATGGGTATCAACGTGCGAGATCCGCATCAACCGATCGGCACGATGTCCGGTGGCGAGAAGCAATGTCTGGCGATTGCGCGGGCGATTCACTTCGGCGCGCGCGTGCTGATCCTCGACGAACCGACCGCCGCGCTCGGCGTCAAGCAGAGCTTCAATGTGCTGAAGCTGATCCACACGGCGCGTGCGAAAGGCATCTCGGTGATCTTCATCACACACAACGTGCATCACGCGTATCCGATCGGCGATTCGTTCACCCTGCTCAATCGCGGCAAATCGCTCGGCACGTTCACGAAGGACACCATCAGCAAGGATGAAGTGCTCGACATGATGGCCGGCGGCGCCGAGATGCAGAAGATGATCGGCGAACTTGAAGGCGCGACGATCTGATTCATTCGCGCGGGGTTTCGGCGCTCGCCGCGCCGTTCACCGCGTTCAGCTATTCAGGAATATTCATGAATCATTCCAGCACATCCAGCGGGACCGGGATCGTGAACGGTAATGGGCAGACACCTGCCTCAGCGGCAACGGCCAGCCGTTTCGCACCGGACCGCAGCCGCGACATCGTCTGTCTTGGCCGTCTTGCCGTTGATCTGTACGCACAGCAGGTCGGCGCGCGGCTCGAAGACGTATCGAGCTTCGCGAAGTATCTCGGCGGTTCGTCGGCGAATATCGCGTTCGGTTGCGCCCGGCTCGGGCTTCTATCAGCGATGCTGGCGCGTGTCGGTAACGATCATATGGGCCGGTTTCTCACCGAGACCCTGACGAAAGAGGGCTGCGACGTCAGTCATGTGCGCATCGATCAGGAAAGGCTGACCGCGCTCGTTCTGCTCGGTTTGAAAGACCGCGATACGTTTCCACTGATCTTCTATCGTGAGAACTGCGCGGATATGGCGGTGGATGAAGCGGATTTCGACGAGGCATACATCGCGTCGTCGAAAGCGCTGCTGATTACCGGCACCCACTTTTCGACAGAACAGGTGAACCGCACGAGCCTCCGCGCACTCGATTACGCGCGACGTAACAACGTGCGCACCGTGCTCGACATCGATTATCGACCGGTGTTGTGGGGGCTCACCGGCAAAGCGGATGGCGAAACCCGCTTCGTCGCGAGCGAAGGCGTGACCGCGCATCTGCAGCGCATTCTGCCTTTGTTCGATCTGGTGATCGGCACCGAGGAGGAGTTCCGCATCGCCGGCGGCAAAACCGAGCTCATCGATGCACTCGCGATGGTACGCGCCGTGACGCCGGCCACGCTGGTCCTGAAGCGCGGACCGATGGGCTGCCAGATCATCGACGGCAACGTGCCCGCCACGCTCGACGATTTACCAATTCATGGCGGAGTCGAGGTGGAAGTGTTGAACGTGCTCGGCGCGGGCGATGCGTTCGCCTCGGGTTTTCTCTCCGGATGGTTGCGCGATCAACCGCTCGAAGCGTGCGCGCGGGCGGCGAATGCCAGCGGCGCGCTTGTCGTCTCGCGTCACGGCTGTGCGCCCGCGATGCCGACACCGGCCGAACTCGACTACTTCCTGCGCGAAGCCAGGACCGATCCTCAACGCATGCGCCGCCCCGACCGCGACGCGACGCTCGCGCGGCTGCATCGCGTCTCCCCTGCCCGCAAACAATGGGACGAAGTCCTCGGTTTCGCGTTTGACCACCGCAATCAGTTTTTCGAACTCGCCCAGCAGACCGGCGCCGACGAAGCACGCATCGCGCAACTGAAGGGTTTGTTCGTCGACGCCGTTGCGCAGACGGAAGCCGCCTTGGGGTTGCAAGGCCGCATCGGCATATTGAGCGACGACCGCTACGGTCAGGACGCACTGAACGCCGCCACCGGCCGCGGCTGGTGGATAGGCCGCCCGGTTGAGTTACCGGGGTCCGTACCGCTCGTGTTCGATCACGGCCGTTCAATCGGCACGACACTGATTGCGTGGCCGCAGGAACACATCGCCAAGTGCCTCGTTCAATTCCATCCCGACGAACCGGTCGAGCAACGCCTCGAACAGGAAGCACAGCTGCGTGCGCTCTACGACGCGACGCAAGCAAGTGGCCACGAGCTATTGCTCGAAGTGATTCCGCCGAAACACGCGCATCTGCCGCAAGCACCGGACATCGTCTATCGCGCGTTGAAGCGGCTGTACAACATCGGCATCTATCCGGAATGGTGGAAGCTCGAACCGATGGACGCCGCCCAATGGCAAGCCGTCGACGCGCTGATCGCCGAACGCGATCCGTACTGCCGGGGCGTGGTGTTGCTCGGTTTGTCGGCCGGTGTCGAGCAATTGAACGAGGGCTTTCGCGCGGCGGCGCAATCGGCGACGTGCCGAGGCTTTACCGTGGGTCGCACGATCTTTCACGAACCGAGCCACGCATGGCTCGCCGGTGAGATCGACGACAACGAACTGATCGCACGGGTGCGCCGCACGTTCGAAACGCTGATCGCGTCGTGGCGTGCGACGCGCGGCGCGACAAGCGCGCAGCCCACCACGGCGAGCCACGCACATCAGGAGCAGGCGGCATGAACCAACGCGTGTTGCATCAATATGCGGCGTCCGCCAACGACGCCACCCAGGCACATGCGCCCTCGGGTGGTACCGTGCGCCTGACGACCGCCCAGGCACTGGTTCGTTATCTCGCCGCGCAACGCGTTGCGACCGAAGACGGCACCGGCACCGAACCACTCTTTGGCGGTGTGTTCGCGATCTTCGGGCACGGCAATGTAGCGGGAATGGGCGAAGCCCTGTACCAGCACCGCGACGTGTTGCCCACGCTGCGAGCTCATAACGAACAGGCGATGGCGCACAGTGCGATCGCCTATGCGAAGGCACATTTCCGCCGCCGTATGATGGCCGTCACGACGTCGATCGGACCTGGCGCGACCAATCTGATCACCGCGGCCGCGCTCGCGCATGTGAACCGTCTGCCTGTGCTGCTGTTACCCGGCGACGTGTTCGTCTCGCGCGCGCCCGATCCAGTATTACAGCAGGTTGAAGATTTCCATGATGGCGGCGTCTCCGCCAACGATGCATTCAAACCGGTGTCGCGCTACTTCGATCGCATCGTGCATCCGGCGCAGTTGCTCACTGCATTGCCGCGCGCCTTGCATGTACTCACCGACGCTGCGTTGTGCGGTCCCGTCACACTCGCGCTGCCACAGGACGTGCAAGCACAGGCATGGGATTTTCCTGTCGACTTCTTTGCGCCGCACGTCGTCAGGTTCCACTCCCCCGCGCCGCGCGCCGAGGATATCGACGCAATGGTTGCCCGTTTGCGCCGCGCAAAGCGTCCGCTGATTGTGGCGGGCGGCGGGGTGCTCTACGGACGCGCAACCGATGCACTACACCGCTTCGCCACCACGCATGGCATTCCGGTAGCGGAAACGCAAGCAGGCAAAGGGTCGCTCGCGTGGAACGATCCGTTGAACGCCGGCGCGTTGGGCGTGACCGGCTCGCCTGCCGCCAATGCGCTCGCCCACGATGCAGACTGCGTGCTCGCAATCGGCACACGCCTGCAGGACTTCACTACCGGTTCGAACACATTGTTCACGCAGGCCGACGTGATCGGCATCAACGCGAATCCATTCGACGGCCTCAAGCATCGCGCGCTGGTGGTCGAAACCGACGCGCGTCTTGCGCTGGATGCGCTCGCCGAACCCCTGCAAGGCTGGCACGCGGACCGCACATGGACCGCGCGCGCGCACAAACTCGCGGCAAGCTGGCGCGATACCGTGAGTACGCTCACGCATGCGCCGCAACGCGACACCGTCTTGCCGTATGAAGGCGACGTGATCGGCGCGGTGCAGCGTTCGAGCGCACGGTCCGCGACAGACGACATCGTCGTTTGCGCAGCGGGAACCTTGCCGGCCGAATTGCACAAGCTATGGCGTGCGGGAAAACCGGGCGCATATCACGTCGAATACGGCTACTCATGCATGGGCTACGAGATCGCCGGCGGCCTCGGCGTCAAGCTCGCGCGCCCCGCGCGTGAGGTAATCGTGATGCTCGGCGACGGCAGCTATCTGATGATGAACAGCGAGATCGCGACTTCGGTCATGATCGGCGCGAAGCTGATCGTGGTGGTACTCGACAATCGCGGCTACGGTTGCATCAACCGTTTGCAGCAGGCCTGCGGTGGCGCGCCGTTCAACAACCTGCTCGACGACTGCATGCAGGGGCCGCTCGGCGCACCCAAGATCGATTTCGCCGCCCATGCACGCTCGCTGGGCGCGCACGCCGAGCACGTCGCGAACATCGCTGAACTTGAGGACGCACTGCAACGTGCGCGTGCCGCCGATCGCACCTACGTGATCAGTATCGACACCGACCCCGCCCGTACCACGGCCGACGGCGGCTGGTGGTGGGAAGTCGCCGTGCCCGAAGTATCCGCGCGCGACACCGTGCGTGCCGCGCGTTCGCAATACGACGCGCAACTCGCCGCACGCGCTGCGCCCGCCGACCCAAGCGACCGCCCCGGCCACATCGACAACGAATGAGGACGCCCGCATGACTGCTTTCGACGTACGTATCGGCATCAATCCCTTATCGTGGATGAACGACGACTTACCTTCGCTGGGCGGCGAAACGCCGCTTGACGTCGCACTGACCGAAGGACGCCAGATCGGCTATCGGGGTTTCGAGCTCGGCAACAAATTTCCGCGTGAGCCGCAGGCATTGAAGACGCTGCTTGCCCAATACGATCTGGCCTTGGTATCCGGCTGGTACTCCGGACGACTCGCGCGACGCAGCGTGGAAGAGGAAATCGCCTCGGTCGGCCCGCATCTCGAACTGCTCGCGCAGAACGGCGCGACGGCCATGGTGTACGGCGAAGTCGCCGATTCGATTCAGGGCGCACCGCAACCGCTGTATCAACGCCCGCGTTTTTTCAGCGACGCGCAGTGGGCGGCGTATGCGGCGCGCGTCGATGAATTCGCGCGCTATACGCTAAGCCGCGGCGTGCTGCTTGCGTATCACCATCACATGGGTGCATACGTCGAAACGCCTGCTGACGTCGATCAGCTGATGTCCCGCACGAGCGACGCTGTCGGTCTTCTATTCGACGCCGGACACATCACGTTTGCCGGCGGCGATCCGCTGGTGGTACTCGACAAGTACATCGAACGCGTGTGTCACGTGCACTGCAAGGACGTTCGACCGGCGGTGATGAAACTGGCGCGCAATCGCAACTGGAGTTTTCTCGATGCCGTGATCAACGGTGCATTCACGGTACCGGGCGACGGTGCGGTGAACTTCCCGGCGATCATCGACCGATTGAAGCGCCATGGTTACCGCGGCTGGCTGGTGGTTGAAGCGGAACAGGATCCCATTGTGGCGCCATCGTACGCATACGCGCAGAAAGGATTTCAGACTTTGCGAGCACTGGTCGACGCACCGCTCGACGCGGGTGGCAAGACTGTGCAGGAGGAGGCGGCATGAGTTTATTGGTGAAGGCACAGCGCGAGGGCCAGACAATCGCGCGGGTGACGCCTGAGTCGGCGTGCTGGCGGTATGTGGGCTTTGCTGCTTACCGGTTGGGCGCGAATGAAGTCGTTCATGTGTTTGAACCGGCTCGGGAGGTTTGTATTGTGGTGCTCACGGGCGCGGTGGATATTGAAACCGCCGATGCCACATGGAGTTCACTGGGTTCGCGCGATAGCGTGTTCGAGGATTCCGCGCCGTATGCGGTGTATTTTCCGCCTGGCGTTCGCGTGACTGTTCGCGCTTGCCGCGATGCGGAGGTCGGCGTGGCGAGTGCGCCTGCCAAGGGTGCGCATCCGGCGAGGTTGATTGAGCCTTCGACGATGAAGCGCTCCACGCGTGGAAAAGGGCTCAATACGCGATACGTATGCGATATTCTTCCGCAGACTGAGCTTGCGGAGTCTTTACTTGTGGTTGAGGTTCGCACACCGGGTGGGCATGCTTCGAGCTATCCGCCGCATAAGCACGATACCGATAATGTGCCTCATGAGAGTTCGCTCGAAGAGACTTACTATCATCGGCTCGATCCGCCGCAGGGGTTTGCTTTTCAGCGCGTGTATACCGATATGCGCGATATCGATGAGTCGATGGCGGTTGAGAATCACGACATCGTGATGGTGCCGCGTGGGTATCATCCGGTGGTTGTGCCTTATGGGTATGATTCTTATTATTTGAATGTTATGGCTGGGGGGAAGAGGACCTGGCATTTTCGCAATGATCCAGCGCATGAGTGGATTATTGATAAAGATGGGTGAGGTTTTTTCCTGCGGAGCGGTTTTTGTTTTTTTGCCTGCGGTGGCGGGATTTTCTTAAATTGTTTGCCTGCGCGGCGCTTGTTGTTGTGTGCCTGCGGCGGTGGCCTTTCCTTGATCTTGCTTCTTTGGCCTTTTCTTGATCTTACTTCTTTGGCCTTTCCTTGAATTGTTATTGGTTTATTAGCGTCGCCCCTGTGCGGGGCGGGCACTTACTTCTCTTTGCCGGCCGCAAAGAGAAGTAAGCAAGAGAAAGCGGCTCAAACCGCTAATTCTTAAGCGGGTCCCCCGCACAGTTGCGGTAGTGGCGCATCTGGAATCCGTGCCCTCGCACATTCGGCGTTAGTGACAAAGTACTCATCAGCTCCCACTCCGCACTGCGTGCGTCGCGGATGGGGCCGCCAGGGAAACCAGGGGCTTCGTCTCGGCGTGGTGGGGGCCATCGGCTTCGCCTCGGCGACGGCGGCACTCCCTGGGAAACCAAGGGCTTCGTTTGAGCGGAGTGGGCACCGTCGGCTTCGCCTCGGCGGGGGCAGAATGGAGCGCGAGCGCGAAAACGCGGCGATCGGTTCTAAGGAGTGCGCGTCGGCGCGCGCAGCGCCGCCGGAAGTATGGCGCCCTTGTCAGGAACGTCGAATGTGCGAGGGCACAGATTCCAGATGTGCCACTACCGCGACTGTGCGGGGGACCCGCTTAAGAATTAGCGGTGTGAGCCGCTTTCTCTTGCTTACTTCTCTTTGCGGCCGGCCGGCAAAGAGAAGTAAGTGCCCGCCCCGCACAGGGGCGACACTAATAAACCAATAAGAAAACAAGGAAAGGCCAACGCCATAAAAACACAGACACCAAGCGCCGCGAAGGCAAACAAAACCAACAAACCCCACCGCCACAGGCAATCAAAACGCGCCGCGCAGGCAAAAACCCTCCGCTATTTCCTGGCGGCCAAATCAACATCCAATCCCCCATCTTCCCCCATCCTCACAGTCCCCCGGGCAACATCCCTCCGATACCCATAAAGGTCAAACTTCATCACCCCAGGATTAGAACTATCCTTAATAAAAGTCCGGGCATTCGTGACCAACGAATTAAACATCTTCACATCACCGGACTCGATCCAGACAAAACTCTTCCCAGCGCCGGCAGGCGGCCTCGCAGCAGCAACAGAACTATCGCGCTTGAACTTCAACACCAATCCTTCATCCGTCACGGTGGCACTAGCCAGTCGCCCCTGCAAAACCGGCGGCGGAAACACCGTATATTGATCGAACACCAACTCGTTACCCTTCAACGCAACACCCTTGCGCGTAAAAGGCGTCAACGACGCCAACGGAATATCCAGCGCCCGCAATAACCCCGCCTGCGGCACCCCCAACACCTTCACCGAAGTAGGTTCATACACAAGGTGCCGCTCATCCTTGGCCACGATCGTGCCGTTCATCGTCGTGGGCAGCCACACACCTGGAAAGTGATTCCACAACTTGATCCCGCCGGTCACCTCCAACTTCCCATCCACCGGCTTTAATTGCAAATCGTTCAGTGAACGCGGCTCGTAGTCGAGCAGATAATCGTTGAACAACGCCGCCATCGCCGGCCACGGCTCCACTACTTCGCCGCCGATGATGCGGATGTCGTACTGGTCCGGATCGTCGAGATCGACCGGTTGACCCGGCTTCTTCGGCACCATCTGCGCATCCAGCGAACGGACATGAAAGCCGATTCGGCCCGATACGTAGAAATCGACATTCTCGACGTGAATCAACGGCGCAGGCCCCGACGAGTGCCGCTCGTCGCTGATCGCGGAGCCCGGCGTCGCCATGCTCTGACCGGAAAACGCCGCGCGTGTGCCGACCGGGATCGCGCGTGCAACCGACGCCGTCCGCAAAGTCGGTGGCACGTGTTGCCACACAAGACGCGCCTGTGCGAGCGACGCCTGCTGCGCGCGAATGAAGCTGTCGTTAAAGCGCGCGCTCGCGCTACCCGTCTGCGTCGGCGCATCTTTCGCAGCGCTGGCTAGCGTCGGATATGACGGTAGATGCACGTCCAAAGCACCCGCTTCGTCGAAGGTAAAGTAGCCGGCCGCCATCTGGTCGCGATAGTGATACAGGTCCAGCACGAACGGCGCGTTCGTATCAAGCGGCGTTAGCGCCATGTCGATGTTCATCGGCATCGAACGCATGAACTTCACGTCGCCGCCCTGCACTAGCATGCCGCGCGGCGGCATCGTCGCGGGCCAGTCGATCTTCTGCACCGTATGGTCGTCGAGCGTAAAGCGCACGCCCGCAGCGCTGGTGTCGATATGGGTGATGGTCATGCGCAACGCGGGCGGCGGCGTGAGTTTGGCCACCTGCATCACAACGTCGTCACCGTCGAGACGCGCAATCGGCGTGTCCACTTTCAGCAGGTCAGCCATCTTCACGTGCGCGGCCTGCATCAGCTTGTCGGCGCCGACGCCGGCCACTTCGACATGATCGGCATGGAACACGAGATCGTCGGCGTTACGCATCGACAGCGCGCCGGCCAGCACGATCGGCACCCACGTGTCGCGATGCATCTCACCCGTGATGCGCAAGGTGCCGCCGTCTTGCGGCACGACACGCATATTGCGCAGCGGCGAGCCCTGGTACTGGAACAGATAGCGATTGAAAATCGCGGTGAGCTTGGCGCTGTCGAGCGTAACGTCGCCGCGGTGGACGTTGATCGTCACGCTGGTCGGATCGTCGAACACGATCGGCTGACCGGCATGCGCCGGGGTCAGCGTTGCCGCCATGTCGTGAATCATGAAGCCGATGTCGCCGGTCACGCGAAAGTCGACATCGCGCGCGAACATCAACGAACCGTCAATGCCGGAATCGCGCAGCGTCAACGAACGGCTGCGTTTCTCGGTCATGCCGCTCGCGGATGGCACACGTCCGGCGACGCTCTGTTCGGCAGCGAGCTGTTTGGCCTTGGCGAGTTCGAGTGCCGGGCGCGATGCGGAGGCGGGTTGAGCGGCGCTCGCGGTGGCGGCGGCAGCACCGTTCGTGCTGTTGGCGGTAAGCCCTGCATCCGGCTGCGATTTTGCGGTCGGCGAGCTGTCGTTGTTGGTCACCGCGTTCGTTTGTGTCGACGGTGCGGACGCCGCGTCGCTCGTCGTCGAACTGGCATCGGCGCATGCGGACATCAACAGCGCGGCCGTCACCAGCACGGCACCTGCACCTGCACGTGCGCGCCACGTTTCACCGAGCGACGATGGCGACATGGGAAGCGGCAGCATCCTGTGAAGCGGTCGTAGCGAGACCTCCGCCCGCACGCCGTCAGCCGATTTTTCGCGCAATGCGCCTGTCTGTTTCATGATGTCTCCTCCTGAAGCCGCAGCGCGTCTTGCGCGCGTCCGGCACGGCATGGTCTGTCGCACATACGTCGGCTTTAAACACCGTGCCGCCGTTGCGCGCCTTTGACCTGATTGTCTGTATTTGTCGGCGCGCTGCCGACAAGATTTCTGGAGGACGCTCACCAAACGATCAAGCGTTTGAATCACTACAACAAGTTACTGGAAAGCCCCATGCATCGGGCTTAGGCGGTCCAGGCGCAACGGAATTCAAACGGCATCTTGAGCGCAATTTCGGTGCGAAGCGAGGGGCGCGTACATCGCGCGCTGCCTGACAGCCCGTCAGGACAGCAAAATGGTCGCAAATTCGAATGCGGCGCCGCAATAAACGCGATGAAATCCCTGCCAGGGACACTGCTGTTCGGCTTTGGGAAACCGAGTTTGAGCACCGCAAGTACCCGGGCCTACCTGGCGCATACCTCAGTTAGACGTGTTGATTCCGGTGGTACCCACGGCGAAGTCGGTGAACTAGCGGTTGCGCGCGGCGTCACTACATTTCGACTAACCCACGCCGAGCCATTCCTGCATCACGTCCGGGCGCTTCAAAAACGACGCCAGCGCGCCGTCGAAGACAATTTCGCCATGTCCCATCACCGCAACCCTGCTGGCGATGTCTTGCGCAATCACGAGCCGCTGTTCGATCAGCAGCATCGCCACACCACGATCGCGCAGCATTCGCAGACAGTGCGCGACCTGCGCCATCACCTGGCTGGCCAGGCCCTCGCCGGGTTCGTCGATAACCAGCAGGTCGGGGTCGCCGAGCAATGCCCGGGCGAGCGTCAGCATCTGCTGTTCGCCACCCGATAACGCGCCGGCGCGCGTGCGCTTTCTTTCGCGCAGGACGGGGAACAGTTCGTACGCGTCGTCAAAGGCAAAGCGCGGTGTGCGCCCGCGAGCACGCGGCGCCACACCGAGTTGAAGATTCTCGTGGACGCTTAGCGTCGGAAAGACATCGCGATGTTCTGGCACGTAACCGATTCCCAGACGGGCGATCTCGAATGGACGAAGGCCGCCGATTGCATGACCGGCAAAACGCAACTCACCCTCGCTACGCACAAGGCCCATGATCGCGCGCGCCAGCGTTGAGCGCCCGGAGCCGTTGCGCCCGACCAGCGCGACGACTTCGCCCGCTCCGATCTGCAACGTGACGCCGTGCAGGGCCTGACTCGCGCCGTACCAGGCGCTCAGCTGTCGAATGTCGAGCAAGGCGGTCGTGCTCATGTGCGGAAGCTGTCGCCAAGATAAGCGGCACGCACTGCCGCATCCGCACGAATCGCCGCCGGCGTGCCGGTCGCGATGATGCGGCCTTGCACCAGCACTGAGATGCGGTCGGCGATCGCGAACACAGCGTCCATGTCGTGCTCGACCATCAGCAACGTGCGGCCCGCGGTGGTCGCGCGAATCAGCTCGATAGCGCGTGCGGCTTCGGCGCGGTTCATACCGGCTGTGGGCTCATCGAGCAGCAAGGTGTGCGCGCCACCCGCGAGCGCGAGGCCAAGGTCAAGCGCACGCTGCTCGGCGTAGCTCAGTGTGCCGGCCTGGACATGCCGGCGCGCATTCAGCCCGACTGCTTCGAGCACCTGCTCGGCGCGCGCATCGACCGTGCGTGAACCGCTGAAACGCTGCCACCAACGCGTACGGTCGCGCTCGGCCAGCATGGCCGCACAGCGCAGGTTGTCGAACACGCTGAGACGAGCGAACACACTGGTTGTCTGGAAGCTGCGCGCGAGGCCGCGGCGCGTGATCGCGGCCGGCGCGAGACGCGTAATCTCCGCGCCGAACAGATCGATGCGCCCGGCGTTCGGACGCGCGCCGCCGGCGATCAGATTGAAGAGCGTCGACTTGCCAGCGCCGTTCGGGCCGATCAATGCATGGCGCTCGCCAGGCTCGATGGCAAGATCGACGCCACGCAGAATCTGCGCGGCGCCAAAGCGTTTTTCGATACCGTAGACCGCGAGGGCTGGAATCATCGCGTATCTCCGGTGATCGGCGTGGCGCTGGCGCGCACGGCGAGACGTGCTTGCGCGCGCACCGCGTAGTGCGCTGCAAGTGCCCCAGGCACCGCCAGCATGAACACCACAACGCCGAGCCAAAGATGCGGCGAGACGGTCTCAAACGGCACGCCGATGAGCTTGAATGCCGCGCCATCGTCCGCGCCAAATTGCACTGCGTAAGCCCACTGCACCGCGAGCACGACGGCGAGCGTCCATAGCACCGCTGAGGCCGCGCCCCATAGATAAGCCTTGCCGCACACGCGCCAGCCGTAAGCGGCGACACGTGCCGTGTGCCGCTGTATGAAGCCCGCCAATCCATCCGGCGAGGCGACCACGACCACGATGAAGAACAGTCCCAGGTAGAACAGCCACGCCCGCGTGACGCTCGCCACCGCGACGCTGAAAAACGTCAGGACAATCGCCCCCGCAACCGGCCCAAAAAACGTCGCCGTGCCGCCAATCACCGTCGCGATCAGCACGGCGCCCGAGCGCATCATGCCGACGCTTTCCGTCGACACCAGTTCGACATTGATCAGCCCCAGCGTGCCAGCAATGCCCGCAAAAAACGCCGACATCACCACCACGGCATAGCGAATGCGGCGTGGGTAGCAGCCGATCGCCGCCGCGCGCGCCGGGTTGTCGCGCACGGCATTGGCGAGCCGCATGAACGGTGTACGCGACAACGCGAACATCGCCACGCTCGCCAGCACGCACCACAGCGCGATCAGCGCATAGGCTTCGCGCGCCGGGCCGAAACCCCAGCCCGCGAGCATCGGTCCACTCGCGCGATCGATCGGCACGCCGGCCTCGCCGCCGAACCAGTCGGGCAGCGTCCACGTGGCCGCCGCGACGAGTTCACCGATGCCGAGCGTGATCATCGCGAAAGCCGTCCCGGCGCGCCGCGTCGACACGAAACCGAACAGCACCCCGCACAGCGCGCCGCCGATGCCGCCAATCAACGGCAGCAGCACCAGCGGCACGCCGATGCGGTTGAACACTTGCGCGGCGATGAGCGCACCGAGGCCGGAATAAGCGGCATGACCGAAGGACAGCAAACCTGTTTCACCAAGCAGCAGGTTGTACGAGAGCGCAAACACGATCATCGTCGCGGTCTGCGCAAGATAGGCGAGCAGCCAGCTTTGCGACCAGACAAAGGGCGGCACGGCGAGGAACAGGACGAGCGCGAGCCACGGCGCGAACATTCGCAACATCGAGCGAATCGTGGCTGCAGGAACCGTGGACTTCTCGCGCGGCTCACGCATGATCGTCACGCCGTCCGAACAGTCCGCGCGGGCGCAGCGCCAGCATCGCGACGAGCAGCAGATAGGGAATCAGCGGCGCGAGTTGCGCAAGCGTGAGCGCGTCCCATTCGGCCGGCAACGCCCCGCCGAATACCGATGTGATATCGCCTAGTGACACGTCGCTCGCCACCGCGAAGGTCTGCACGCACCCGACGATCAGCGACGCCGCCAGCGCCCCGCTCAACGAACCCAAGCCGCCGATCACGACCACCACGAACACGATCGAGCCGAGCGATTCGGCCATTGCCGGTTCGATCACGAAAAGCGGCGCGCCGATCACGCCGGCCAGCGCGGCGAGCGCGGTGCCCGCCGCGAACACGCCGGTGAACACACGCGGTACGTTGTGGCCGAGCGCCTCGACAGCGCTCGCATGCGTAAGTGCGGCGCGTACGATCAATCCCGCCTTCGACACGCGCAGCACCGCGTAGAGCACCGCCAGCATCGCCAGCGACACGGCCATCATGAAAGCCCGATAACGTGCAAACGCCGCGCCATAGACCGTGAACAGCGGACCGTCGAGCACAGCAGGAACAGTTGCACCAAGCGGGCTCAAACCCCAGCCGAGCTTGACCAGCTCGCCAAGCAGATACGCCGCGCCGAAAGTCAGCAGCAACTCGGGGAGATGACCGTGTACACGCACGCGGCGCAGCAGCCAGCGCTCCAGCGCCGCGCCGATCGAGCCGACAATGAGTGGCGCGATCACCAGCGCACTCCAGAAACCCGCGTGCGCGGCCACCGAAAAACCGACATACGCGCCGAGCATATAGAAGCTCGCGTGCGCGAAATTCAGCACACCGAGCATGCTGAAAATCAGCGTCAAACCCGCCGACAGCATGAACAGCAGCAGGCCGTAACTGACACCGTTAAGCAGATTGATGACGAACGACTGCACGCGCCTATTCCGCCTGCACAGCGACAGTGAGCGGTTCAAGCGCCGCGCGCAAATCGGCGGGCAGCGTCACCGGACGACGCGTGGCGCGATCCACATACACGTGCACAAAATGGCCCTGAGCGGCGGGTTGATCCTCACCTTCCTTAAAGAGGCCCACCTCATAACGCACGCTCGATGTACCGAGCCGCACCACTCGCAAACCCGCTTCGATCCGCTCGGGAAACACTAGCGGCGCGAAGTAATTGCAATGCGTCTCAACCACGAGGCCGATCGTCGCGCCGTGCTCGAAGTCGAGTACGCCCGCGCGGATCAGATACTCGTTCACCACCGTGTCGAAGTAGCTGTAATAGACGACGTTGTTGACATGGCCGTAGACGTCGTTATCCATCCAGCGTGTGGTGATCGGCAGAAAATGCGGATAGGCGCTGCGCGTGGCGGGTGCGGGTTTGTTCATCGTGACGTGGCGTAGTGGTCAGATAGAAGATTCAAGCCATGCCGCGCTCGTCTCAGCGCGCAAGGTCATGGGCCAGTTCATTGGCCAAGCTTACTGCCCTGGCTTTTCGACAAACTCGAACGGCAAGCCGCGCCGCCGCATCCATTCGCCGAGCGCCTGGCCGGTGCCCGCACGCCATGGACGCAGTTTGGCCGGTTCAATCAGCCGGTATTCGAGCAATTCCGGCGACAGCGCGATCGTCCCGTACGCCTTCACGTGATACGCGATGATCAGTTCGTTTTTGCGGATGAATTCGTACACGCCGATCAACTCGACCGTCTCCGCGTGCAACGAGGTTTCTTCCAGCACTTCGCGGGCAATGCCCTCTTCCGGGGTCTCGCCGTTTTCCAGAAAACCGGTGATCAGCGCGAACATGCCTTCCGGCCATGCGGCGTTACGCGCGAGCAGGATCTTGCCTTCATACTCGACGATCGCGGCCACCACCGGCAGCGGATTGTTCCAATGGACGTAGCCGCATTCCGTATCGGGACAGGTCTGGCGGATCCGACCGCCTTCGTGTTCGGCATCCGGGCGCTCGATCAAAGGCGTGGCGCAGCGCGGGCAAAATTGGTATTCGGTCATGGCGAGTGGGTCGTCTCTTCTGTTTTGTGTGTGACTTTGCTCAGTGTTGAATGTCGTGCTGCGGCTGGCACAGCGCGTGGTGCGTAGTCTTGTTTGTGCGTCTTGTTCCAACGCCTGCTTTCAGCTTCAGGTTCACCGTTCAAGGCTGGTTCAGGCGCGCAGTCGATGCGATTTCAGGCCATGCATAAGTCGCGCACCTCTGCGGCGAAACGCTCGACGGTTTCCGGTTGTGTGTCCCAGGCGCACATCAGGCGGCAACCGCCCGCGCCGATGAACTCGTAGAACTTCCAGCCGCGTGCGCGCATTGCCTTGGCGGCTTGCGCGGGCAACTGCGCAAAGACCGCGTTCGATTCTCTCGGAAACATGATGCTCACGCCGGGAATTTCCTGCAACCGCGTTTGCAGCAATTCCGCCATCGCATTCGCGTGACGCCCATTGCGCAACCAGACGTCGTTATCCAGCAGACCGAGCCATGGCGCGGAGATGAAACGCATTTTCGAGGCGAGCTGGCCGGCCTGCTTCAGCCGGTAGGCGAAATCGTCGGCGAGCGCGCGGTCGAAGAACACCACGGCCTCACCGACCGGCAAGCCGTTCTTGGTGCCGCCGAAGCACAGCACGTCGACGCCCGCGCGCCACGTGATCTCGGACGGATGCACGTCGAGCGCCGCGACCGCGTTCGCGAAGCGCGCGCCGTCCATGTGCACTTTCAGATGACGCCGCTTGGCGATCGCCGCGATCGCGCGCACTTCCTCGACGGTGTAGACGGTGCCTACTTCTGTCGATTGGGTCAGCGTGACGACCTTCGGCTTTGGGTAGTGAATATCGGCGCGACGCGTGACGACCGCTTCGATCGCATCCGACGTGAGTTTGCCGCCGACGCCCGGCGCGGTCAGCAGCTTCGAGCCGCCGGAGAAGAATTCCGGGCCGCCGCATTCATCGGTTTCGATGTGCGCGAGTTCATGGCAGATCACCGAGTGATACGACTGGCACAGCGACGCCAGCGCCAGCGAATTGGCGGCCGTGCCGTTGAACACAAAAAACACTTCGCAATCGGTCTGGAACAGATCCCGCAGGCGGTCGCACACCTGGTTGGTCCATGAGTCGTCGCCGTAAGCGGGTTCGTGGCCGCTGCTGTTGGCGGTGATCAGCGCCGCGAGGGCTTCGGGACAGATGCCGGCGTAGTTGTCGGACGCGAAATGTTGCATGGCTGGCGGCGCGCCCGGCGACAGGCGCACTGAGATGACGGGAAAGCGGTCATTTTAGTGCGCCGGGGGGTTATTTGTTTTTCGGTTTGGTATTTGCCTCGCGGGTGGCGGGTGCCGGTCGTCGCAAATACGCGTCAGCGTGCGTCGCCCGGAAAGCCCGTTAATTGCAGCCGCAATCGGGCATGCGGCCGCGGCCACGCGGCATGCGTGCGACGATGACCAGACCGGCCGCGCCCAGCAGCAACGCCCCCGCTGCCAGCCACAAAGCCGGCGAAAAGGACCCGGTGTGTTCGGCGATCGGCGCGGCCACCAGTGGGCCGACGATCTGACCGACGCCGTACGCCGCGGTCGCATAGCCCATCAGGCCGGCCGCCTTGTCGCCCCGCAGATGCCGCGCCTCGCGCATCGCGAACAGGGTGATCGCGGTAAATGGCAGACCAATCAGGATGCTGCCGAGCGAGAAGCCGCCCGCCGTGGGCCAGACGATGCCGAGCGCAATACCCGCGGCTTGCAGCACGTAACAACCGGCAAGCAGCATGCGGTTGTCCCAATGCACCGGCAGACGCGCCGCGAGCAATGCCCCGACGATCAAGGCCGCGCCGAACATCGGCCAGAACAGATCGGGCCAGGACGAGCCCGGCAGCGCGTGACGCGCGATCACCGGCAGGAACGTCGCGGTGACGATGTAGCCGAAGCCCGGCACGCCGTAGAGCAGGATCAGCCAGAAGGCGTCGGCCCGGTGCGCGGGGCGGGTTGCGGGGGAAAGTTGGCCTGCGGATGAGCGCTGACTCGCATGAGCGGCGGTGGTTGCCCCGTCCGTGGCGGGCGCCGCGCCTCCCGGGGTGCGATCGGTCACGGTCCCGAACACAGACCAAACCATGATCGTAAGTGCCGCCGCAATGAGCCCGAAGCCAATCCAACCCACCGTCGCGCCGTAGCCGCCCGCAGCACTGACCAGCAACCCCGTCCCGACGATGCCCACGCCCGGGCCTGCATAGATGACGCCGCTCCAGCCGTGCGCGCCGAGTTCGGCAAGCCGCCGCAAGCCCCACTGCGAGACGAACACGAAGGTCCAGGCGCTAACCGCGCCGGCGACAAAGCGCACGACGGCCCACACCCAGAACTGACTGGTTACGCCCATTGCCAGCGTCAGCAGGACCGTTGCAACTAGCCCCGCGCGCACCATGCGCGCTGGCTCGACCCGCAGCGCCGCGCAGGTGACCGCACCAACGAAATAGCCCGCGTAGTTGAACGACGCAAGCCAGCCACCGTGCTGGATATCGATCTGCGGCTGACCGAAGCTGCTGCCGTGAAGCATCAGCGGCAAAAGCGGCGTGAATGCAAAACGTCCGATACCCAGCACCACGGCCAGGGTCACCATGCAGGCAAGCGCCGCCCGGCGGGCGGCATGACGTTCTGCAGGGGTTTCGTGCGTGCTGGAAGCGAGATCGTTCATGAGCAAACCGGAAATGGAATCGGGCCGACAGTCACCGGCATCTTGAATCCATATTAGCTTGACCTTTCGATCACGAAAAATGAATAATTAGAATACCAACCATCGCCAGGAGAGATCTATGGATCTGGCCGCCTTGACCATTTTTCGGGCTGTCGTGCGGGAAAACGGCGTGACGCGCGCCGCTGCCAAGCTCAATCGCGTGCAATCGAACGTGACGACGCGCATCAAGCAACTCGAGGAGCAACTCGGCACCGACCTGTTCATCCGCGACGGCCGGCGCCTCGTTTTGACGCCGGCTGGCGAAACGCTGCTGCCCTACGCGGAGCGTCTGCTCGCGCTCGCCGACGAGGCGCGTCATGCGGTGCGCGAGGATCGTCCGAGTGGGCGCCTGCGTTTGGGTACGATGGAAAGCGTCGCGGCGACGCGTCTGCCCGGATTGCTCGCGCGTTACCACCAGCAGTGGCCGGATGTCGCGCTGGAACTCGAAACCGGTACGACCGGCAAGCTGATCGAGCGGGTCCGCGAATTTGAAGTGGATGCGGCGTTGGTGGCGAGGCCACTGGATCCTGCCGCGCTCGGTGAATTGTTCGAGACGGTGCCGGTTTTCCGCGAAGAACTGGTGATGCTGTCGCCGCGAGGCCATCGGCCGATTCACGAAGTGCGGGATATTGCTTTATCGACGTTGATCGCGTTCGAGCGCGGGTGCGCTTACCGGACGTACATCGAGAAGTGGTATCTGGAGCATGGCGTGAGGCCGGCTCGCGTTCTGGAGCTCGGCTCGTACCATGCGATCGTGGCTTGTGTCGCTGCCGGCGCGGGCGTGGCCGTGGCACCGCGATCAGTGCTCGATCTGCAAACCGATACGCGCAATATCGCCGTTCATGAGCTTCCCGATATCGGCGTGATCGAGACGCTTCTCGTCTGGCGACGAGGGCATTTCTCGTCCGCGCTCAATGCGCTGCGGCAAACGCTTGTGGCGGGAGAGGATGCGGTGGAGTTACCTGCCGGTGAACCGGTAGGCGTGGCTTGACGTTTTGCCCGCGTGGCGGAGAACGCTAACACCGCTACCGCAATCGGCCTGCTTGCCGCGAATGCTGCCCTGGTCACCTACAACCGTTGCAGGGGAAGGCAGACATCGCAAAGGACAATCCGTTGCGCCGCCGCCCGGCCGGATTGATGCACGCCAAGACGCACCAGGACAAAAACAACTTGGGCCACGCGGGACGCAAAAACCACCAGCGCCCCGCATGGCCCAATCAGATCCGAATCAAAGCTGGGCTTCGACCCAACCCTTCACGCCTGCCAGCGCTGCCGGCAGATTCGCCGGTTCGGTACCGCCAGCTTGTGCCATGTCCGGCCGCCCGCCGCCCTTGCCGCCGACTTGCTGCGCAACGAAGTTGACCAGTTCGCCCGCCTTGACCTTCTTGCTGGCGTCCGCCGTCACGCCGGCGATCAAACTTATCTTGCCGCCCTCGACCGAGGCCAGCACGATCGCCGCGCTCTTCAGCTTGTCCTTCAGCTTGTCGACCGTCTCGCGCAGCGTTTTCACGTCCGCGCCCTCGAGGGTGGCAGCCAACACATGCACGCCTGCCACTTCGATCGCCTGTCCGGCAAGCTCGTCGCCCTGGCTCGAAGCCATCTTCGACTTCAGTGCGCCCAGTTCCTTCTCCAGCGATTTCACCTGATCCTGCACCTGCACGATCCGCTGGGTCAGCTCCGACGGCTGCGCCTTCAACGCGGCCGCAGCCGCATTGATCCGCGCATCGAGATCCTGGACGAAGCGCACGGCGTTATCGCCCGTGATTGCTTCCACGCGACGAATACCGGCAGCCACACCGCCTTCCATCACGATCTTGAAGAAACCGATGTCGCCCGTACGACGCACGTGCGTACCGCCGCATAACTCGCGTGAGAAGCCGAGGTCGAGCACGCGCACTTCGTCGCCGTATTTTTCGCCGAACAGCGCCATCGCGCCGCCCTTCACTGCTTCGTCGAACGGCATGACCTGCACGATGCCCGGCGCATTCGCCAGCACTTCCGCGTTGACGATCGCTTCGACCTGACGGATCTGCTCGTCGGTCATCGGCGCGTTGTGCGCGAAGTCGAAACGGGTCTTGTCCGCATCGACCAGCGAGCCCTTCTGCTGCACGTGCGAGCCGAGCACTTCGCGCAGCGCCTTGTGCATCAGGTGGGTGGCCGAGTGATTGCGCTCGGTGCGGGCACGACGCACCGCATCAATTTCCGCCTTCACGACGTCGCCGACCTTCAACGTGCCCTGCTCGAGCGTGCCGTGATGGCCGACCACGTCCGCCTGCACCTTCAGCGTATCGGCCACAGCAAAACGCACGCTCGCGTTAGCCAGCACGCCCTGGTCGCCGACCTGGCCGCCCGATTCCGCGTAGAACGGCGTGTGATCGAGCACGACGATCGCCTGCTGGCCGTTGCTCACTTCTTTGACTGACGCGCCGTCGACATACAGCGCGATCACTTTCGCGTCGTCGAAGACGATTTCTTCGTAGCCGTGGAACGTGGTCTTCGCACCCGAATACTCGAGGCCTTGCGCCATCTTGAACTTGCCCGCCGCGCGAGCCTGCTCGCGCTGACGCGCCATGGCTTCGTCGAAAGCGGCTTCGTCGACCGCCACTTCGCGCTCGCGGCACACGTCTGCCGTCAGGTCGAGCGGGAAACCGTAGGTGTCGTGGAGCTTGAATGCGAGTTCGCCGTCGAGCGTCTTGCCGCCCTTCGCTTCCAGATCGGCCAGCGCGCTTTCGAGAATCGACATGCCGTGCTCGATGGTCTCGAAGAAGCGTTCTTCTTCCTGACGCAGCACATCGGTCACGCGTTGCTCCGCGTCCTTCAGTTCCGGATAGGCGCCGCCCATTTGCGCGACAAGGTCCGGCACCATGCGGTGGAAGAACGAACCCTTCTTGCCCAGCTTGTAGCCGTGGCGGATCGCGCGGCGCACGATACGGCGCAGCACGTAGCCGCGGCCTTCGTTGCCCGGAATCACGCCGTCGACGATCAGGAACGAGCACGCGCGAATGTGATCGGCGATCACCTTAAGCGAGTTGTTCGTCAGATCGGTCACGCCGGTTTCGCGGCCCGCGGCCTTGATAAGCGCCTGAAACAGGTCGATCTCGTAGTTGCTGTGTACGTGCTGCAGAACCGCTGCGATACGCTCGAGACCCATGCCCGTGTCGACGCACTGCTTGGGCAGCGGCGTCATGTTGCCTTGGGCGTCGCGGCTGAATTGCATGAACACGAGATTCCAGATCTCGATGTAGCGGTCGCCGTCTTCCTCAGGCGATCCCGGCGGGCCGCCCCAGACCTCAGGGCCGTGGTCGTAGAAAATTTCCGAGCACGGGCCGCACGGCCCGACGTCGGCCATCTGCCAGAAGTTGTCCGACGCGTAGCGCGCGCCCTTGTTGTCGCCGATGCGGATGATCCGCTCGACCGGCACGCCCACTTCCTTCGCCCAGATGTCGTGCGCTTCGTCGTCTTCATGATAGACGGTGACCCACAGCTTGTCTTTCGGCAGCTGGTACACGCCCGTCAGCAACTCCCACGCGTAGTGGATCGCGTCGCGCTTGAAGTAGTCGCCGAACGAGAAATTGCCCAGCATTTCGAAGAACGTGTGGTGACGCGCGGTGTAGCCGACGTTTTCCAGATCGTTGTGCTTGCCGCCGGCGCGCACGCTGCGCTGCGCGGTCGTGGCGCGCGAATACGGACGCGATTCCGCGCCGAGGAACACATCTTTGAACTGCACCATTCCCGAATTGGTGAAGAGCAGTGTCGGGTCGTTGCCGGGCACAAGGCTCGACGAGCGAACGATCGTATGGCCCTTCGATTCGAAGAACTTGAGGAATTTCTCGCGGATTTCGGCGGCTTTCATAGCGTGCGGGGGACGGGTTTGCCAGTTCGCTGGCTGTTACCGGCGGCATCATGGGGATGCGCCAACTGTTTGTTTCTTAAACGACTGATTATACGGGATCGGCGCCCGTGCGCGGCGGCGGCCCTGCCCCGCTAGCCATTTGGCCAGGTTTGGCCGCGGTTGGCCGCGGTTGGCCCGTTAGCGAGCGACACGGCAAGGCGCGACGCGCGTCCTATGCCGTTCGGCTGACTGCGCCGGCGCGCGGGAATCGCTTAAGATTGCCCACATCCGCGGCGACATGCGCGCCGCTTTAGCGATAAAGGAGACATTGAAGAATATGGGCGCTCTCAGTCATATCCGCGTGCTGGATCTCACACGCGTGCTCGCCGGGCCTTGGTGCGCACAGACGCTCGCCGATTTCGGCGCCGACGTCATCAAGATTGAACGGCCTGAAGTGGGCGACGACACCCGCCACTGGGGCCCCCCGTACCTGAAAACACCGCAAGGCGCCGACACGCGCGAGGCCGCCTATTACCTCGCCGCGAATCGAAACAAGCGCTCAGTCACCGTCGACATCGCTTCGCCTGAAGGCCAGCGGATCATCCGTGAACTGGCCGCGCAAAGCGACGTGGTGCTGGAGAACTACAAGGTCGGGCAGTTGAAGAAGTACGGCCTCGACTACGCGTCGCTAAAGGAAGTGAAGCCCGATCTGATCTACTGCTCGGTGACCGGCTTCGGACAAACCGGGCCGTATGCGCAGCGCGCCGGGTATGACTTCATCGTACAAGGCATCGGCGGCTTCATGAGCATCACTGGCGAGCGCGACGGCCAGCCGGGCGGTGGCCCGCAAAAGGCCGGCGTCGCGATTGCCGACCTGATGACCGGCATGTATTCGACCATCGCCGTGCTCACGGCGCTCACGCATCGCGACCGCACGGGCGAAGGCCAATACATCGACATGGCGTTGCTCGATGTGCAGGTGGCCATGCTGGCCAACATGAACTCGAATTACCTGGCGAGCGGCCAGCCGCCGGTGCGCTGGGGCAATGCGCATCCGAACATCGTGCCCTACCAGACCTTCCAGACCAGCGACGGCTGGATCATCGTCGCGGTCGGCAACGACGGGCAGTTCCGCAAGTTCGTCGAGGCAGGCGGGCGCTCCGAACTCGCCAACGACGAGCGATTCGCGACCAATCCGGCGCGCGTGCGCCACCGCGACGTTCTCGTACCGATTCTTGCCGACATGGTGCGTCTGCAGGGCAAGCAACAATGGATTACCGCCCTGGAAGCGGCCGGTGTGCCGTGCGGGCCGATCAACGATCTGGGCGAAGTGTTCGAGAACGAGCAGGTGGTGGCGCGCGGCATGCGGGTCGATCTGCCGCATCCGTCGGGCGGCACGGTCAAACTGGTGCGCAATCCGATCAACATGACCGGCACGCCGCCCGAGGCGCTGTCCCATCCGCCCATGCTCGGCGAGCACACCGATAGCATCCTGCGCGACGTGCTGGGTTACGACGAGGCTCGGATTGCCACGCTGCGGGAACAGTCAGTGATTTGAGGCAGGCCCGGACTGCGCCGGTTTTCAGCGTGGCGAGGGTGCCAGCTCAATCACCGTGTGGCTGCGCGGGTGATGAAGAGTTCACCGCCGCTCGCCCAACGAGGCCAGCCAGCGCCGCCCCTCGTCCCAATCGCCGAGCCCACTGTCGGCATTGATGTGGCCACGCGGACCGATGTCGATCCAGCGGCTACCCCATGCGCTCGCACAGGTCTGCGAAAACGGCACGCTGCCGTACGGATCGTCGCTACTCGCAACCACGATGCTCGCAAACGGCAAGCGCGTAAGCGGCACCGGCGCGAAACCGCTGGCATCCTGCGGAAAATGTGCCTCGGATGGATCGGGCACGGCCACCAGCAGCGCGCCCGCCACCTTCGCGAGCTGGGCAGCGCTCGCGTACTGCGACGCCCAGAAGGCGGTCGTCAGGCAGCCAAGGCTGTGGGCGGCGAATACCACGGGCGAGTCGGCTGCGGCCACCGCGGCGTCGAGCGTGCGGCACCACACGTCGCGCGCCACAAGGTCCCAGTCCGGCATCTGCACGCGAATGAAAGCGGAATCGAGCGCCTCCCAGCGCGTCTGCCAATGCCCCGCTCCAGAATTCTGGTAGCCCGGCAGCACGAGTACGTTTAGTTTTTGTCCGCTCATCGCGTTCCCCGTCGCAGTTCGTTTTTCAGGTGCATTTTCTCAGTTCGCTTCAGCGGCATGTTTCGGCAGTCCGCTTCTGCATTTGCTTCTGCATTTACGTGCTTCGCCGGGCCGAAGAAACCGCGGCGTCAATGCAATCACGGCATGACGCGGCCCACGCCCACGCCACGTGGATCGGCCGCCGGCTCGGGCGTCGTGCCTTCGACGCGGATCATCTGCACGTCGCCATTGAACGACTGCCCTTCCAGCGTGTAGCCCTTGGCTTTCAACTGGTCGGCCAGCTCACCCGTGATCGGATGATACGGCTCAAAATAGATCGTCTTCGGCGGCAGCAACTGATGATGGAATCGCATCGCAGCCAAAGCGTCGGTGGGCGCCATATTGAAGTCGTACAGATTGGTCATCACCTGGAAAATCGACGTGAGGATTCGCGAGCCGCCAGGCGTGCCGATCACGAGCGACACCTTGTTGTCCTTCAGCAGGATGGTCGGTGTCATCGAGGAAAGCGGCCGACGTCCCGGCGCCACCGTGTTCAGGTCATCGGTCGCCGCGCCCGGCGCGCCAACGGCAACCGGCTTGGTGACGAAGTCGTCCATTGCATCGTTGAGCACGAAGCCGCCGCCGTCCACCACCACACCGGAACCGAACGGCCCGTTCAGCGTATAGGTATTCGACACGGCGTTGCCCCACTTGTCGACCACCGAAAAATGCGTGGTTTGCGCTTTTTCCGGCACCACGTCGCCGAGACCGCCTTTGACAGGCACGGCCCCCGGTACTTCGTCGGGTTTCACTTCGTCGGCGCGTTGCGCGAGGTAGGCGTCGTCGGTCAGTTTGTCGACCGGCACCTTGTACGAATCGGGGTCGCCGATGTACTGCTGGCGATCGGCGAACACGTGGTCTTCGATCTGCGCGATCAGATGGATATACGGCACCGAATTCAGTTCGAGGCCATCGAACGCCTGCTTCAGATCGGCTTTCATCTTCAGCATCTGGATCAGCCCGATACCGCCCGAACTCGGCGGCGGCGCGGTCACGATCTTGTAGCCGCTCCAATCGGCGGTGAGCGGCTGGCGCCAGACGGCCTTGTATTGAATCAGGTCCTGCTTCGTGACCAGACCGTGGCCGTACATCTGCTGGGCAATCAGATCCGCGGTGCGGCCCTCGTAGAACTCACGGCCTCCATCGCTGGCAATGCGCGAGAGGGTTTGCGCGAGTTCGGGCTGGCGGTACATCGTGCCCGCCTTCAGGTTCGAGAAGTAGGCATTGAAATTGGTCTTGCCGGCGAAATTCTTCGCCACCGCGTCGCGGCGCTGCTGCAACCACGGCTCGACCTGGAAGCCGTCAGTGGCGTAACGGATTGCGGGCGCCAGCACCTGTTTCCACTTCAACTTGCCGAAGCGCTGCTGCGCTTCCCACATGCCCTCGACAGTGCCCGGCACGCCCACCGCACGATGGCCGACGAGGCTCATACCCGGTACGAGGTTGCCTTTATCGTCGAGGTACATGTCGCGGGTCGCCTGTTGCGGCGCGCGCTCGCGGTAGTCGAGAAAGTACGGTTTGCCGTCCATGAACACCGTCATGAACCCTCCGCCGCCGATATTCCCCGCATCCGGACAGGTCACGGCCAACGTGAAAGCGATTGCCACGGCGGCGTCCACCGCGTTGCCGCCGGCGGCGAATATCTGTTGCGCGGTGTCGGCGCTGTAGCGATCCGGCACGGCCACCGCCGACGCGTCCAGTACGGCCTTGGGCGGCGGCGTTTTCGCGAGCGCCGGGGCCGGCGCGACCAGGCTCCCGGCGAGCGCGCCGAACATGGCCGCGGCCGTCACGATCCGGGCGAGAGACAAAGAGGCGAAAGGCGCGCGAGGCGCGTCAGGCGAGGGAACGGACATCCGAGAAACTCCGGGAACTAAGGACGTCATGTTGCACGAATGGCATAGGTTCGTGCAAAACGACAAGGGAAGCGCGTCCTGGCTGGACTGCGGCTGCGCGAGCACGCGCTGCGCGACAGGGCGTGGGCCGCGCTACCCCGGAAAAGATCGGGCGGCGCGCGGGTGGAGAGTGCGCCGCTCGCATCCTAAGTCGCCGGCGCATGCGCCAACAAACCGTTTTACCTCCTGTTACAGCACCTTAAATGCTGCTTGCAGGATTCCGCCCGTCCCCAAAAAACAGCCGAAACCGCTCAAACGTTGGCTGCGCGCCGCACTCGCCTGCCGCGAGCGGACTCGTCAGGTAGAATTGACGCATAAGTGGGCGCATTGCGCGCCCCGACCGACTTTCACCTTCTCGCATGAATACCGAACGCAACGACGCGCCAGCGGCATCCAATTTCATCCGCAATATCATTGACGAAGATAACCGCACCGGCAAGTGGGGCCAGCGCGTCGAAACGCGCTTTCCGCCTGAGCCGAACGGCTATCTGCACATTGGCCACGCCAAGAGCATCTGCCTGAACTTCGGCGTGGCGCGCAGCTACGGCGGCGTGTGCCATTTGCGCTTCGACGATACGAATCCGGAAAAGGAAAGCGTCGAGTATGTCGACTCGATTATCGACTCCGTGCGTTGGCTCGGTTTCGAGTGGGACAAAGACGGCAAGGAACAGCTCTACTTCGCTAGCGACTACTACGACAAGCTGTACGAATTCGCCGAACTGCTGATCGAACGCGGCAAAGCGTATGTGGACAGCCAGTCGGCCGAGGAAATGCGCGCGAACCGCGGCTCGGCCTCCGAGGTCGGCACGCCGTCGCGCTTCCGCGACCGTTCGGTGCAGGAAAACCTCGACCTGTTCCGCCGTATGAAAGCCGGCGAGTTCAAGGAAGGTGAGCATGTGCTGCGCGCGAAGATCGACATGTCGTCGCCGAACTTCAATATGCGCGACCCGGTGATCTACCGGATCCGCTTTGCGCACCACTACCGCACCGGCGACACGTGGTGCGTGTATCCGATGTACGACTACACGCACTGCATCTCGGACGCGTTGGAAAACATCACGCACTCACTGTGCACGCTCGAGTTCGAAGACCACCGCCCGCTGTACGACTGGATTCTGAACGAGCTGGCCGAAGCCGGAATCTTCACGCGCCCGCTGCCGCAACAGATCGAGTTTTCGCGCCTGAATCTGACCTATGCGATCACCAGCAAGCGCAAACTGCTGCAGTTGGTGACCGAAGGCCACGTCGCGGGCTGGGACGATCCGCGCATGCCGACCATCGTCGGTGTGCGCCGCCGCGGTTTCACGCCGGAAGCGATCCAGTTGTTCTGCGAGCGTATTGGCGTCACCAAGGTCGATTCGTGGATCGACATGAGCGTGTTCGAAGGCGCGCTGCGTGACGACCTGGACGATAAGGCGCCGCGCACCGCGGCCGTGCTCGATCCGATCAAGCTGATCATCGACAACTTCCCTGAAGGCGTGACAGAGCAGTGCAGCGCTCCGGTCCACCCGCATCATCCGGAACAGGGCGTCCGCGAGTTCCCGATCTCGCGCGAACTGTGGATCGAACGCGACGACTACAGCGAGACGCCGCCGAAAGGCTATTTCCGCCTGTTCCCGGGCAACAAGGTGCGCCTGCGCTACGGCTATGTGATCGAATGCATCGGCGCGGACAAGGACGAGAACGGCAACATCGTCGCGGTTCACTGCAATTACTTCCCGGACAGCAAATCGGGCACCGAAGGCGCGAACACCTATAAGGTCAAGGGCAACATTCACTGGGTCAGCGCGGCAACCGCGTGCCCGGCCGAAGTGCGCATCTACGACCGTCTGTTCAAGGAACCGCAACCGGACGCCGGTGGCCGCGACTTCCTCGAAGCGCTGAATCCGGATTCAAAGCGCGTGGTCAATGCCTACCTGGAACCGGGTGCGCGCGACGCGTTGCCGGAACAGCGCTATCAGTTCGAGCGCCACGGCTATTTTGTCGCCGACCGCGTCGATTCGAAACCGGGTAAGCCCGTGTTCAATCGCATCGTCAGTTTGCGCGACAGTTGGGGCAAGCCGGCGTAAGCTGGAGCGGCTACAGCGCGAAGCGCATCTGAAGTTGAATACGGCGTGCATTTCGTGAGCGGGATGCACGCCGTTTTTGTTGCATCATGTTCCATCGACATGTGGCAGCGCGGCATACGTGCACGCGCCAGTCCAGGAGACCCAATGAAAGTTGCAGCCCGCCGCGGGGCCAGTGCATGGGTCTCAGCACGAGGTGCGCGCCACGCGTGTACTGTTCCTGCTCCGTACATCACCTACGCCCCACGCGTCGCACGAAGCGTGCGTTGCGCACTCGTGGCGTTGGTCACGTTGGGGGGGGCGGCGGCGCTCGCCTGTCCCGCTTATGCGGAAGAACTCTCCGGCACGCTGAAGAAAATCCACGATGACGGGGTGGTCGTGCTCGGCGTGCGTGAAGCTTCGATTCCCTTCTCGTACTTCGACGGCAAGCACACGGTTGGCTACTCGCAGACCATCGCGCTGCAGATCGTCGACGAAATCAAGAAAACGCTCGGTCTGCCACAACTGAAAGTGCACGAAATCACCGTGACCTCGTCGAACCGCACGCCGATGTTGCTGAACAACCAGATCGACCTCGAATGCGGCTCGACCACGCATACGGTGGAACGCGAAAACGTGGCTGCCTTCTCGGACAGCTTCTTCCAGTATGCAGTGCGCATGCTCGCCCGCAAAAACAGCGGCATCACAGATTTTCCGGATCTGGCCGGCAAGACAGTCGTGACAACCGCAGGCACCTCCGACGAACGCCTGCTGCGCCGTCTGAACACAGAAAAACATCTGAACATGCGTATCACGAGCGCGCGCGACCATCCGGAAGCATTCGCCGCGCTCAAGGAAGACCGGGCGGTGGCCTTCGTGATGGACGAGCCGATTGTGTACGGTTTCAAATCGACCGACCCACGCCCCGAAGATTTCGTGGTGACCGGCACGCCGCTCGGCTACGAGGTTTACGCCTGCATGTTTCGCAAGGGCGACGAGCCGTTCCGAACGCTCGTGAACGGCGTGATCGCGCGTGGCCAGACTGCCGGTGACGCGGAACGTCTGTATAACCAGTGGTTCACGCAGCCGATTCCGCCGCAAGGCATCAATTTGAATTTTCCGCTGTCGGAGCAGAACCGCGCGCTATTCGCGCATCCGAACGATCGCGCGCTCGACTGAGCGCGTGATGTAACCGCGCGGGTTGCCCGCACCTGTCCCGCCAGCGCTTAACAGCGAAAACGGCAAATCCGCCGCTATAGCGTTCCATGCAGTTCCGCGAGCGAAAGCGTGGTCTGAAAGAGCCGGGTGAGACTACGGCTCGCGTAGCGCTCGACCTCGTCCGGCGCGGCCCAGCGGTATGCGTCCATTTCGGGAATCAGCGTACCGTCAGAGCGGCGCGGAAACAGCGACGTGCAGGTGCACACCGTCAGATCGAGTTCGTCGGCCATTGCGCGCGCCGCGAACAGGTGCAGATCTTTGTCGCGCCGGTAGACGAATAGTCCGAGATCCTTCAAACGCCCGGGCGCGATCACGATGCCGGTCTCCTCGACCATCTCGCGCAAAGCCGTGACGTGAGGCGCCTCGCCCTCTTCGCCGTGCCCTTTTGGAACATCCCAGTGCGATGTTTCTGTGGCATGCGCGAGCAATACTCGACCGTCCGGGTCGAGCAGTACGACACCGCACGAGACGACCCGCGTGCTCATCGCCGCATCGCGCCGCAAGGGCGCACGGCCTCGGTCTGCACAGACGGCAAGCCGGTGCCCGTTGTCATACAGGCCCGCATGCTCAGTGTTTTTTCTGCAATTGCCAGTTGCCGCTGCCCTGTTTGCAGAACTGCGGACGCAGGCTCATCGACTGGCCTTTCGCGTTCAGTACGACGCCGACGTCGCGGCAGGTGCGCTCGCCGTCCTTCGCGGTACTGGCGAGGGTAATCGTCGCGTCGATCTTGACGCTGTTGCCGGTACCTTCGTTGACCCAGCTCGCGCTTTCGCCGTCCTGCTTGTCATTCAAGGCGGTGAAGACAGCATTCTTGATCGAATCGACGTCGCGCTGTTTCATGTAGCTGATCGGCGTGTCGTTCAGAAAACCGAGGTTGGCCGCTTGCGCGCCGATGGCGCCGCCAAGCAGCAGGCCGCCGACGGTCAGATGAAACAGGGCACGGGTTTGCATCGACATGAAGGGTTCTCCTCGAAGAGTAGTTTGGCGGTCTCGAGTGCGCTCGCGACGGCTCGTGATCTGGACCCCAAAAGCATAGCATGTCGCCCCCGAAGTGACCGCCTTGATGCGGCCCCTCAGCGGCTCGTAGCAGCCTGCAGCGTTCGATTCTCGTCTGGCGGGAACGAACTGCCACGGCGGCTACACATCATTTTAGGACGCGTCTCATATCTACTGATGAAACGTCTTCTTAAGATAGGTCTCTTGCGCCGCAGCGCTGATCAAGCTTCCAACGCCTCCTTATGGACATCTCCTTCGCCCTCGAAACCTTTGCCGTCGCGCTCGCGATCTTTTGCGTCGCGCTCGTGCCGTTCGCCATCGGTCGCGATCCCGGTCTCGCGCGGCGCATCGTACAAATGGACAGCCTCCCGCGCGCACGCTGGCCGAATCTGCTGACACGCGTCGGCGCTGGATGCCTCCTGCTGTCGTTCGCACTGTTGCTGGTCGGCTGCTATTACATCCTTGCCGGCGCAGGCAGCTAACTACGCTCACGACGACATACACCGCCTCACCGGCGGCGCGGCCATCGCCTCGTGATCAATTCGCCGCCGCGCTTTTCACCGCTTTATCTCCCGCTTTATACCCATCCGTGAGCGTATTCAAAAACGCCACTACGTCCTTGATTTCAGCCTCGTCGAGTGCCGGCTTGTCACCCGGCTTGCGATCGAACGGCGGCTCGGTATTCAGATTTGCCCAGTAACGCTGCGGCAGGTCGTCGAACTTCTGCACTTTCCCCTTCGAGACCGGATAGAACTTTTCCGGATTCGTGTCGCGCTGCGCGTAAAAACGCACCGCCTGATCCAACGAATGATAAATGCCGTTGTGGAAGAAACTTTTCTTCAACGCGACGTTGCGCAGCGTCGGCGTGCGGAAGATGCCGCAAAACTCGGCACGGCCCTTCAGGTCGGTACGCTCCGGCCCGCATGCGCCAAGGTCATAGAAATGCGGATCGTGATTCACCGCCAGCGCGCGGTTACGCGGCAAGCCGATCGCGATCAGACCGAAGTCGCTGAACTGCGGCGGCGCGCCGTCCATGGTGCGCTGGCTGATGTGACAACTCGCGCAGTTGCCCTTCTTTTCGTCGTTGAAAACTTGCAGACCACGCAACTCTGCCGGGGTCAGTTGTGCTTTGCCCGCCAGATACGCGTCGTACTTGCTGGTGTACGGATAGAAAAGCTCGGGGGTCTGTTCGAAGGTTTCCAGAGCTTGCAGCACGGCTTTGAAGGTGGTGTCGTCGCTGTCGAAAATATGCTCGCCGAATGCCACGCGGAAAGCGTCGGCATACGGCGCGGCCTTCACCGCCGCCGTGACCTTCGCCGGCGTGCTGCCCATTTCGAACGACGACAGCAGCGGAATGCGCGCCTGGTCCGAACCGCGATCGACCCGGCCGTCCCACGTCAAACCGCCGGTCGGCCCGGCATCCACGCTTTCGTCGCCTTCGTCGTCCGACTCATGATAGTGCTCGGCAAACGCCGGCACCGATTGCAGATACTTGAGCGTCGGCGCGGCGCGCATGCCGGTGCGGTGCATGTCGTTGCCACCCAGTTGTACCGACAGCGAATTCGCCGGCGAAAAGCCGTGATCGGGACTGTGGCACGAGGCGCACGCCAGCTTGCCCGAGCCGGACAGCGACGCGTCAAAGAACAACTGCTTGCCGAGCGCCGTCATCTGCCGCACGGATTCGTAGACTTGCGCACGGGTCTGGCCGGTTTCATGGGCGGCCACCTTAACAGCCGAGGCCGCCAGAGGGCCGGATGCAGCCGGCGCATTCGCTTGAGACTCGACGCCCACGTCGCCACCGGCACTCATATCCGCTTTGGCATTCACCGACACCTGCCCGCTTGCACCTGCCTTGCCGCCCGCTTGTGCCGTGCTCCCCGCTGCCGGCGAGCCGGCATCGCACGCTGCCAGGACCATGGTGATTGCCGCGAGCGCAACTGGCAGCACCGCGCCAACGCCTGCCGAGCCGGCACGCCGCCGCACCTGCGGCCGAGCCGCCGTTTTCAGAATCCCCGTGAGACCAAGCCGCATATGAATGATGTGAGTTTGCGATATTGAAGTCCGCGAGCGTATTTCATTGACATGTCCGATAAATGACATACAGCCGACAGAAATAACAAAATCAAAGCAATTCGTAATTAATTACATCTTTCTGTCAAATTCCTTCTCCAAACTTTCGTTCGCGGCCATCCGTGTAATCAATGCACGCGGCCCATCCCCAACGCGAGAGAGAGAACCCATACCCAATGAACAAAAAACTGATCTGCGCGACGCCTATCGCGATCGCAGCAGCGTTGAGCCTGTACGCGTGCGGAGGCGACAATGTCACCCAGCAACCGGACATCACCTCGATCAAGACCGTCGTGGTGATCTACGCGGAGAATCGCAGCTTCGACAATCTGTACGGCAACTTCCCGGGCGCCAACGGTCTGCAGAATGTGACGGCGGCGAGTGCCACGCAGGTCGACCGCAACGGCACGGCGCTCGCAACACTGCCGCAGGTGTGGAACGGTCTGACGCAAACCGGCGTGACGCCGGTGGTAACGCAAGCCATGACGGCCAACCTGCCGAACGGCCCGTTCGCCATCGACGACCCGAAGGGTTTCAACACGCCGATCACAGCCACCACGCGCGACCTGTATCACCGCTTTTATGAAAACCAGATGCAGATCAATGGCGGCAAGAACGACAAGTTTGCCGCGTGGGCGGATTCCGGCGGCCTCGTCATGGGCCACTACACGCTCAATGCCGACAAGCTGCCGTTGTGGAAGATCGCCCAGCAATACACGCTTGCCGACAACTTCTTCATGGGCGCCTTCGGCGGCTCGTTCCTGAATCACCAGTGGCTGGTTTGCGCGTGCACGCCGACCTATCCGAATGCGGATAAGAGCGCGGCAGCGGCCTCGATTTCGTCGGTTGAAAGCGACGGCATCACGCTGAAGCTGGCCACCAACTCGCCGGCTTCGGCATTGAGCGGGCCACCGAAATACGTGCTCTCGGGCAACCTGACGCCTGACTTCTACGCGATCAACACGATGCAGCCGCCTTATCAGCCGAGCGGCAACAAGGCAGCTTCAGGCGGCGACGCGAATCTCGCCGATCCGACCCAGGCCACCACGCTGCCGGCCCAGACGCAACAGCACATCGGCGATCTGCTGAACAACGCGAAGGTGTCGTGGGCGTGGTACGGTGGCGCGTGGGGCGCGGCGGTGTCGGCAGCGCAAACTGGCACGTCGAACGTGATCTACGGCGCGAATCTGACGGCGCCGAACTTCCAGCCGCATCACCAGCCGTTCAATTACTTCGCCGATCTCGCACCAGGCTCCGCGAACCGTTCGCAGCATTTGCTCGACGGCGGTCTGGCAGGCTCCGAGTTCATCAAGGCAATCGATACCGGCACGCTGCCGCAAGTATCGTTTTACAAGCCGCAGGGCAACCTGAACGAGCACGCGGGTTACACCGATGTCGCTTCAGGCGACCAACACATTGCCGACGTGATCTCGCACCTGCAAAAAAGCCCGCAGTGGAACAACATGCTGGTGGTCGTGACGTACGACGAAAACGGCGGCTTCTGGGATCACGTGGCGCCGCCGAAGGCCGACCGTTGGGGTCCGGGCACGCGGATTCCCGCGTTGATCATCTCGCCGTACGCGAAGAAGGGTTTCGTCGATCACACGCAATACGACACGACCTCGATTCTGCGCTTCATCACGCACCGTTTCTCGCTGCCCACGTTGCCAGGCATCGCCACGCGTGATGCCGCGCTGGTCAGCAACGGCAGCAAGCCGATGGGCGACCTGACGGCTGCGCTGAACATCAAGCAGTAAGCGGTAGGTGTTGAGTTCAGCGATGAGCGGACGGTAACGAACGCTCAGCAAGTGACGCGCAACGCTACCCGGTCCGCGATCGATCTGCGAACCGGGAATGTCAGTAAGCAACAGTCCGCCTGATGGCGGGACCTTGACGGGCAGCTTCGGCTGCCCTTTTTCGTGTTCGTCGCACGCGCCAACCGACGATGCACGAAGCGCGTGAAAGACCCGAGCCGCGACACACTGCGTTTTCACGAGCGGCGTATGCTTCAACGCAGGGCGCGATCATTCCCGCCGATGGCGGCTCGAAACCCTTAGCGACGTGTTGCAGGCTTGCCCACTCATCCAGGAGTTCGACAGCATGACTGAAAAAATCATCAAGGTTCCCGGTCCCGATCATCCGATCACGGTCGAGCCGGACACCGCCCGTGTGGTGGTCACGGTCGCCGGCCGCGTGATCGCGGATACACGTAATGCGCTGGTGCTGCGTGAGGCTTCGTATCCGCCGGTGTATTACATTCCACGCAATGACGTCGAGATGACGCTGCTGGAACGCACCGATCACGCGACCTACTGCCCGTATAAGGGTGATTGCGCGTACTACAGCATTCCGATTGGCGGCGAGCGGACCGTGAATGCGGTGTGGACCTACGAGTCGCCGTATGCGGCCGTGAAAGAGATCGCCCAGCATCTGGCGTTCTATCCGAACCGGGTCGATTCCATCGACGTACAGCCGGCAGAGTAAACGGCCAGGCGCGCATCGCAGCGGTGAGGCTTCGATGCGCGGCACCAGACATTTGAAGTACGGCAGGAGGGACTCGCCCCCCCACCCTCGGCTTAGAAGGCCGAACAAAATACCATTTGTCGGCGTTGATCCAGTTATCGGTGGGATGCATGCCGATCTGCCACTGAAAATTCTGGTCCCCCGCGACGGGCGGTAACTGCCCCGTCCAGGGGCGGCTTGTCGACGTCCCCCCGCCGGAAATCCCATGAAAAATCAGAGATATCGTGCTTGTCGGCTGTCTGATTCATTTGTTGTCTATAACCCGATAATAATCACCATTCGTTGTCAACGAGGAAGAACCACTCCCTGAGGCACCGAGCCTGGGGAAAATGCGGGTCTGCGCCGCGTGGCGGGGGGATTGGGGGTGCTCAGAATTGAACATACCCCGCAGCGAGTGCCGTCCGCATGGGGCCAGTTGTCGAAAACGACGGACTTTTCGGGTGGATCAGAATTTACCTAGCTGCCGGAACGGCACCGCGTCAAGCCCGAGCAGCGCACTGCGCCAATTGGCGATCAGCGGTTCGATGACGGCACTGTCGAATTCGGCATCCGAATCGGCGACGTTCAGCAGCGCCGACGTGTACACCATGAAGGCATCGCGCACCGCAAGGCGCGTCTCACCTTCGACGCGCAACACCATCAGCACGTGTTCGCCTAAATGGGCGGGTGCATTCCACGGGCCGCGCTCATAATCGTCGCTCGGCGCGACATTCAGGAACAAGTTATTCATGCGCCGGCACGCAAAGTCGAGGCGTGCCATGAAGTCCGGTCCGCCGATCAGCCCGAGCGTCTCCATCGTGAAATCACGGATTAGCTGATCGACCACGGGCGCGGTGTTCAACCAGATGCGCCCGTTTTCCAGCTGGCCGGATTCCGGCGCCCCATCGCTCGGCAACACTGCTTTGTTTTCCATGTCATGCCGCATTTTCATCTGTTGCACGCTGCCGGGCGCGAATGATTGATTGGCGGGTCGTGCCGTAATCACGCGCAAGCTGCGCAATGGTGATGCCTGCGGCGAGCTTCTGAAGGGCTTCGCCCTGCTCGGCCGGCGTTAACGCAGGGCGACGACCCAACTTCTTCCCTTGGGTCCGCGCGCGGGCGAGACCCGCCTGGGTGCGTTCGATCAAAAGGTCACGCTCAAATTCTGCGACCGCCGCGATCACACCCATCGTTAGCCTGCCTGCCGCGCTGCAAAGGTCAACGCCGCCAAGTGCTAGGCAGTGCACTCGAATGCCGATTTTTGCGAGCCGCTCGACGGTCTGACGCACGTCCATTGCATTGCGCCCGAGCCGGTCGAGCTTGGTGACGATCAGCACATCGTCGCTCTCCAGCCGGTCGAGCAGCTTCGCGAACTGTGGGCGCTCGCTTGCTGCGACTGATCCCGAAATGGTTTCGGCAACGATCCGCATTTTGTCGACCGTGAAGCCCGCGGCGGCGATCTCCTGGACCTGATTTTCGGTGACCTGATCGGCGGTGCTGACCCGGCAATAGGCAAAGGTGCGGGACATGTTGGGTGGCCCCTCTGGATCGTGTGGGTGTTTATGGACCGTGCGTACGGAATTGATGTACGCAGCATAAACGGCGTACGAATTTAGTAAAGACTATTTTTCGTACATGCCTATGGCGAGGGTACTTAATCGTTCGGTTTCGTACGGGGCCGCAACCAAACATCGTTCGGGGCTTCACCACAGCGACATGCACGCGAGAGCCCGTGGCGGCGCAACAAACGCGGCCAATGCCCCACCAGCTTAAGGGTGCTCATGGTCAAGGGCGCGTCACCGGTTCGTCCCGGTAGGGGGCAACTTAGGAGAGGGCAATCTACGCACGTCAGGCGTCCGCGTCGTACGGGTCTGACTGTCGCTGATCGACCCCTTTCGGTCATTCGCAGATTCGCTATCCGGGCGGCAGCTTCTGCGAGAGCAACGGCCAGTGAATCCTTCGTTTGCTCCGTGCACACAACTCAGATCCGACGGGCTTGCAAAGCGCGCGCCGCGATCCTTGCCTCCACAGCGGCGAAGCAGTCGCGAACGATCTCGAACGCCCGCTGTGCTACAGGAGCGAGCGTGCGGTCGGCGTGATGCACGATACCCAGCGTCATGTCCATCACCAATGGTGGGTTCACATCGAGCGCCACTACCTCACCGCTTTCTGCTTTCGCGATCATTGAAAGGTCGGTAGCGGGGACTACTGCATCACTGCCTTCCAGAATCGAGTGAACGGTACCGACGTCATCCGTCGTAAAGGCGAAATGGTCAATCACCGGTACCGCCAATCCGTAGAGTTCACCGAAACGGCGCGCAAGCGAGGGCTCGTAATATCCCGCCGCCAGCAGTGGATAGGGACGAATATCGTCAATTGTCACTTGCCGCTGAGCAGCGAGCGGATGGCCACGCCGGACATACCACCCGAAGGTGCATGGATAGACCGCCTCCGCACTCAGATCGGCATGGTCCTGGGCCACACGGATATCGCCGACAAAAAAATCCAGGCGCTCAGCAAGCAGGGCTGCCACCAGGCGCTCAGAGGTTTCGATCACGCTGCGCAACTGCACGCGCGGCGCATTCTGCATCAGGTCCAGCGCGAGCGGGCTAAGCAGCACCGGCGCTAGCGACGATCCCATCCCGAGCGCCAGCGATCCGGCCTCGCCCGATTGCATCAGCGCCAGCAAGCGCGCGCCTTCTTTCTCGTCCAGCACCATCCGGCGTGCCCGCAGCTCGTAGGCGCGCGCATAAAGCGTTGGGCGCAGCCGGCGATCGTTTCTATCGAAGAGCGGCACCCCGAGCTCATCTTCCAATGCGCGAATGCTGCGCGACAGCGCCGGCTGGCTCAGGTGTACCACTTCAGCCGCAGCACTAAGCGAGCCGTTGTCGAGCATGGCGAGGAAGTGCCGGATCTGACGGATATTCATGTGGAGGCGTCCACTTGCGGGATGCGCATTATATCTAATCAACAAATGCAATTTACACAACTTATCGGTCTGCCTAGACTCTGTCGGCACCTCGCGATACGGCCGGGCGCAATCAGACCCGCGCAAAACTCAGACGAAACCGATACTTCATGCCTGTTTTTCAGACCAGATCACCGCGCCGTCCAGTTGTCGGCATCATTGCCGACTCCATCGAATTTCATGGGCATCGCGGCCATTCCGTACTCCACGGCTACGTGCGCGCTGTCAGCGAGATCGCACGGGCCATGCCGGTGATGCTTCCAGCCGCCGCCGAGGCACTCGATGGCGCTACGTTGCTCGGTACTTTGGACGGCATTGTGCTGACCGGCAGCCCCTCCAATGTCGCCGCCGAGCGCTACGGTGCTCCTCCGCTGCCTGCTTCCACGCGACAGGACACGTATCGTGACGCCGCTGTGCTCGGAATGCTACCCACGCTGATCCGGGGCGGTCTGCCCGTACTCGGTATCTGCCGCGGCTTACAGGAACTCAACGTGATCCACAAGGGCACGCTCGAAGCCGCCGTCCACGAACAACCGGGGCGTCTCGATCATCGCGAAGGCGATCACGACAGACCGATCGAGCGCTGGTACGACAACAGTCACCCGATCCAGGTTATCCCTGGTGGCGTGCTGGAAGGTCTCGCTAGCGAGGCTGTCATTCAGGTGAACTCATTGCATCACCAAGGCATCGACCGGCTTGGCGATGGTTTGCGTCCGGAAGCCACGGCGCCCGACGGCCTTGTCGAGGCATTTTCGATTGCCGACGCGCCTCAATTCACCCTCGCGGTCCAGTGGCATCCGGAAATGAGGATTGACGACTGCCGGCTATCTCGCGCGATTTTTACCGCCTTCGGCAATGCATGCCGTATGCGCCAGCGCGAACGCGAACAAGCCATCCGCCCATGATGCGCGGCCATCCGGCCGGCCAGCTAAAAGAATCCCATCACACCATGTTCATCAACGAAAGCCGCACTCTGTTCAGCCGCGACTATGCGGAAGCCCGTGAAAAGTTCTGTCGCGCCGCCACCCTGCGCGGGCTGGCGATCGATTCAACCATTTTGCCCCTCAGCGGTGCCTCTGGAGAAACACTCGCGACGGACGTCGTGTTCGATGGTCCGCGTGACGCCACTCGCCTGGTTATCCTGATCAGTGGTGTGCACGGGGTCGAAGGATATTGCGGGTCCGCGATCCAGACCGGCGTGCTGGGTCTGGGTCCGGTCACCGCACCCGATACCGCCGTATTGCATATCCACGCAATCAATCCGTATGGCTTCTCGCACTCGCGCCGTGCGACGCAGGAGAATATCGACCTGAACCGCAACTTCGTCGACTTCTCCGTACCGTTACCGGTTAATGACCGGTACGCCGACATCCACGACCTGCTGCTTCCTCCCGAGTGGCCGCCAACCGACGAAAACGAATCGACACTCGACATCCTGCGCCGGCAGTGGGGGATGCGTGGCTATCAACGAGCGGTCGGTCTTGGGCAGTACGCATTTGAGGATGGCATTCACTACGGTGGTCGTGAGCCAGCCTGGAGCAACCTCACGTTTCGCCAGATCCTGCGCAAATATGCTCAGCAGTGCAGGCGGATCGGCTCG
This sequence comes from Paraburkholderia sediminicola, assembly GCF_046030555.1. GTDB lineage: Bacteria > Pseudomonadota > Gammaproteobacteria > Burkholderiales > Burkholderiaceae > Paraburkholderia > Paraburkholderia sediminicola_E. Next base: position 112,324 of record NZ_JAQQCH010000001.1, read on the forward strand.
ATCGATGTGCATACCGGCCTTGGCCCGTATGCCTACGGCGAACGGATCTTCGCCTGTCCCGACGAGGCGCAGACGCTCGCACGCGCCAGGCGGTGGTGGGGTGACTGTGTCACGTCGGTCAATCTCGGTACGTCGACCAGCATCCCGATGACTGGGCCGATCCAGTTCGGTCAGTTCGAGGAATGCGGGCAGTCCGAGCAAACAAATATCTGCCTGGAGTTCGGCACGCACCCGCTTTCAGTCGTGCTGCCCGCCATGCGCGCCGAGCACTGGCTGCATCGCCACGGCAGCGCGGACACGCGCCAGGCAGCCGCGATTCGCCAGACGTTCAAGGACGCGTTCTACCCGCAGGACGACAACTGGCAGTCCGCGATTTGGGAACAAGGCCGCGACGTTTTTCTGCAGACCGTGGACGGCTTGCAGGACGACACCACCCGGGCCCGGACCGTCTGAGCGGCTACGACAGAACCGCAGAACGATAAACACGGAGACACTATGCGCACTACCATCATCGACCCCTCCAATGTGCGGCCGGGCGCCTGTGGCACAGGAGGGACCAACCCGGTCCGTGCCGCCCGCGCGGCCATCAGCCGCAAAGCCGTGGCTGCCGCCGTCGCTGGAAACGCGCTTGAATTCTACGACTTCGTCATCTATGCCTACTTTGCGGTCTATATCGGGCGCACTTTCTTCCCCGTTAGCGGCCAGTTCGGCAGCCTGCTGCTGTCGGCGGCGACCTTCGGCGTGGGGTTCTTCACCCGTCCTCTTGGCGCGGTACTGATTGGCGCTTTCGCGGATCGTGCAGGTCGCAAGCCCGCCATGATCCTGACGGTTGGACTGATCACGGTCGGTACGCTAGGTATGGCGGTGACACCGGCCTATGCCAGCATCGGCATCGCTGCTCCGGCCATCGTAGTGGCCTGTCGGCTAATACAGGGGCTGGCGCTAGGTGGTGAAGTCGGCCCTGCAACGGCGCTCCTGATCGAAGCCGCGCCGCCCAACCGGCGCGCGCTATACGCGAGCTGGCAACTGGCGAGCCAAGGCATCGCCGTAGCCGTGGGAGGAATGCTTGGTGTCGCGGTATCGATGTCACTGAGCGCCGACCAACTGGCTGCGTGGGGCTGGCGCATTCCGTTCCTGGTAAGCCTTGCGCTCGTGCCGGTTGCCCTCTATATCCGCCGCAGCCTGCCTGAGACCCTGGAGGGTAACGACGCGCGGACCACTTCCGAAATCGTTGGTGGCGTAGTTCGAAAACACCGGCGCTACCTGGTGCTGGGGGTGTTGATCACGTTGTCGGGCGCGGTTTCGTCCCAGATTGGTAACTACATGACGACCTATGCGATCCATACGCTGAAACTACCTCCGACGATCGCCCAGACAGCTCCTCTGGTCGGCGGCGTGTTGACATTCGCTTTTGCGTTGCTTGGCGGCTTGCTGTCCGACATGCGTGGCCGCAAGCTCGTGCTGGTTGTGCCGTGCGTGCTGCTGATGCTGTTGATCGTGCCGATGTTCCTTTGGCTGGACGCGGCGCCAGGCATAGGCCGTTTCTTGACGGTGATCGTCACCCTGGCCGGACTGACTGCGATGAGCGCCACGGCCGCGATGGTGGTTATACCGGAACTCCTCCCTACCGCCTTCCGCAGCACTGGCGTATCCCTCGTCTATGCGATTGGCACCACGCTGTTCGGTGGCACCACGCAGTTTGCCGTCACCGCACTCATCGCCTGGACTGGAAGCCCGATGGCTCCGGCCTGGTACCTGGCTGCTGCCAGCGCGCTCAGCCTCGCCGCGATGGCGATGGTTCCAGAAACACGCGACGTAGACGTATTGAAATAGGTCCGGCCGCTGGCGCCGCGTGCGCCGCCGAATTCCCAATCTACGCTCCTTGCATGCCGCACATGCGCCCGGCAGGGACGCGTGCGTACAAAAACATCGACCAAAAACAGACGGAGAGAGACATGAAACGTTTGACCATCGCCGGCCTCGTGCTGGCCAGCCTGACTACCGCTGCGTACGCGCAGTCGAGTGTGACTATGTTCGGCAGCCTCGACGCCGGCGTCACATTCGTGACGAACGTTCGCGGAAATTCGTCCGTCGCCATGGCCGACGGCATCAACAAGAACAACTCCTTAGGCTTTTCGGGCACTGAGGACCTTGGCGGCGGAATGCGCGCCATCTTCAAGCTCGAAAACGGCTACTCGGTGGACACCGGCATGGCGGGGCAAGGTGGACTGCTGTTCGGCAAGCAGGCTTATATCGGACTCAGCGACGCGACCATAGGGGATTTGACGCTCGGGCGCCAGTACGACTTCGGCATCACCATGCTCCGTTTCCTTCCGTGTTTGTCCTGTGGCATTTACAGCGTCGAGAACGCCGACCTCGACCGCGTTTCGGGTGAGCGCCTGAATAACACCGTGCAATTCATGACACGCAGCTTCGGCGGGCTGTCGGCTGGCATGCAGTACAGTTTCGCATCTAATACCGGTAACACCACGACCAACGCCGGTCGGGCGTTCAGTGCCACAGTGCAATATGCCAGAGAGGGCTTTTCCGCTGGCGCCTACTACACCGACATCAACGGCGCGCCTGTCTATGCGGGCTTAACGGGGGCGCCAGCCATGTTCGGGCGACCGATCGTTCCCTCCACCACCTTACTCGTTGATAACCAGCGTATCCTCGGCGCCGGTGCGGCGTACGCTTTTGGCTCGTGGCGCGCGTCGGCGCTCTATACCAATACCCATCTTAAACTTGGGAACAACACGGCACAGGACCAGGTACTCCACGTCGGCGGTGAATACCGTCCATTGCCGGACCTCGTGCTTGCTACAAAGCTTAGCTATGACAAGCTCGACGCGTCGCGTTGGGTGACGTGGTCAGGCGGCATTGACTATCTGTTGTCCAGGAGCACAGACATTTACCTTGACCTGCAAGCGCAGCGCGCCTTTGGTACCGGCACTGTGGCGTCGATCGCGCTGGCGGGGACATCGTCATCCAACGAGCAATTCCTGTCCCGGGTCGGTATCAAGCACCTGTTCTAACAACTCGTAGGGAGCGGTGCGCCCACTGTCATCGACGCGACGCAGATCCGGTCTGCTGCACCGATAGCTTGACCGCAGGCCCCCGTACCGCTCATGGGCCGTATGACAAACAGGCAAACTTCCGCGGCGGAATCCGGCATTGAGATATTGCGCGTCAGACCACCCCACGCAGCGGATATCGCCGCGAAGTCGGCGAATGGTGGTGGTCCGCAGTCGATGCGGACCGGTCTTTCGCGTGCCCTGACAGGCGCCAAGGCGAATGGCTGCTTTTGGCCGCACTCAGCCAGATGATGATCGGCCGCACGCGACCCACTTCGGCCCATCGCCCCGGTCTTTGCGAACGACAGCTATCGAATCCTCAACAGCCATCGGAGCACCCGACTGGGCGCGTTATAGCGCATCGTCAATGCAGACTCTGGAAACAACGCGCTAACGTGACCGACAAGTTTAAGACTCAGTTGCAGTTAAAGTCTGAAGGCGCGCGATTTCCAAACCGTAAAGGATCGCCGTGTGCAGACGTGAAGCCATAAAGTTCCGGACTGAGCGGGCCGTCCTCCCAGACGGACGGCCCGTCGGCCCATACGAGCAGGCTCGCGCCGTAACGCGACGAAAACGCCACCTGCGTGTCCGGTTCCATCACAACGAAGTCGCCCGCTTTCGCCGTCGACCCTACATCGCGCGCGACGAACGAAACATCGCCGGCAAGAACGAACATGTCGACTAGCCCGCCGAGCCGATGCGCCGGTACCTTGGTGCCCGGCAAAAGCATGAGTTGCGTCATCCGACGCATGAGACGCGTATGCGCATAGTCGTACACGAGTCGGCGCGTCAATCCGGCGACGCGCGTGCCGCTCACCTGCACCATATCGAGCCCGATACTCAAATCGGGCAAATGCTCGGGGAATTCGTTTTCGAAGCTCGTGTGGCGATTGCCCGCGTGCAGGGAGTGCGTCACGTCTGCGCCATACGCGACCGGCCCTTCCATGCGTCCGACGGTTAGCGTGGGCAGATACGCAATCGCATCGTGTGTCGAGCCCGCGAAGTTGACGCCGAGTTGTCCGGCGCACGCGGTGCCCTGATAGTCCGTCAGCGCGCCGGACAGAAAATAGCTGAACGCAGTGCCAAGATGCTGATGCACGCCTGTGCGCGCCAAGGTGTCGAACGACATGAAGCCGAACGAGTGGCCCGTTCGGTCGTCGCGGCGCACGATCTTTTGCGCTAGTCCGCTTTTGCCCACTCCCTGCCATGGGTTGTCGGAGACGTCAAAAACATAGACGCCTGCCTCCCGTTGACCCCGTGCGCCGCTACTCAATTCAACTGATGCATTCATTGCCGCCTCCATGTTATCCGGAATAGTCATCGACGATATTATCATTTGATATAATATAGATGTAGCTCGTGCCTGCCGTCAACGCTTCTTTCGGTCACACGGGCAACTCGCATAGAATCGTGCGCACAGCACTGTCATTGAAACCGCCATGCAATTCAAACAACTGCCTGCCTATCGGGTTCGCCGGGTCGCCGAATCCATTCTCGACATGGCCGAGGAACTGTTCGCGCGACATCTGGAGATTCGGGTGTTGGACTGGCGCGTACTCGTCAAACTGGCGGATGCACCCGGCAGCATCCCAACGGAAATCGGCCGCGACATGCTGCTCACGCCGGTGCAAACCGGGCGCAGCCTGCTGAAATTGCGCGACCTGAATCTCGTCGTTGCCGTGCCCGATCCGAACGATGGCCGCGCCACCCGTTACACGCTGACGAAACCCGGCCGTAGCGCGTACGAAGCCGGCATGAAGATCGTGCTCGAGGTACAAACCTTTGCGCTACGCGATTTGAGCGCGGTTGAAACGGTCGCGCTCAATGGCCTGCTCGACCGACTGATTACGAGCACCGCTTACTCGTCGGAGGACGTCGAGCGCCTCTCGCTCGCGTTGTTTGGCGGCAAGCGCAAAAGCGCGTGAAGGCGGCGCCACGCCATCCGCGTCGGACTACTGACGTGCGTTCCGGTACGATTCGAACGACGCGCCGGTCACGAGCGACAATCCGCCGTCTATATCCAGCGTCGTTCCGGTAATCATTCGCGCAGCAGAACTGCCGAGGAAAAGAATCGAAGCGGCCACGTCCTGCGGGCTGAGCCAATCGCCTAGCGGCACCATCTCGGCCACTTTGCGCTGTTCTTCCTCGGAGATGACGCGCTGCGTCATCGCGGTCAGCACCGGGCCAGGACACACCGCGTTCACGCGAATGCCCTCGTGGGCCAACTCGAATGCGGCGTGCCGCGTCAGGCCGAGCATGCCGGCCTTTGCCGCCGTATAGCTGACTCCGCCCGTGTAGGACACGCGTTTGGCCGCCAGCGACGCGACGTTCACCACCGCGCGGCCCGTCCCCGCTCTCAGCAGCGGCACCATTTGCTGCAGACAGAAGAAACTGCCCGACAGGTTGATCGAAAGCACGCGCTGCCACTCGTCGCCAGTCGTGGTTTCGAACATGCCGCGCGAGACGATTCCCGCGCTATTGACGAGCAGATCAACGCGCTCGACGGACGCCATGCCTTGCTCCACCGCGGCACGAATCGACGCTTCGGACCCGATGTCGACCTCCACCGGCGTGATCGTCCAACCCTTGCCCGCAAACTCCGCCTGCATGGTTTCCAGCGCGCCCGTATCGCGATCAAGCGCGACGATTCGCGCGCCCTGCTGCGCTGCAGCCTGCGCAGTTGCGTAGCCAATGCCGCTCGCGGCGCCTGTAATTGCCACTGTCTTGCCGTTGTAATCCACGTCGCCTCCTGAGAAATCGGTTCTGCGGGCCGGCCCAGCGTTAGGGATTATCCCGACACGATAAGCGTTTTCGTTGCCACGCTGAGCGGTATATATTATCAATTGATAACAATTTACGCCGACAGGATCGGGTGTGTCAATGGAGACGAAGATGAGTGGAACCCTCGAGACGACTTTCCCTGCGCCGGTGGACCGGGCGACCGACGCGAAGCTATTCTGGCGCCTGATTCCGGTGATCCTGATCAGCCTGATCGTCAATCAACTGGACAAAGTCAACGTCGCCTTCGCCAAGCTGCAGATGGCGCCGGACATCGGTCTGTCGAATACCGCGTACGGGCTGGGTGCGGGAATCTTCTTCATCGGCTATTGCATGTTCGAGGTGCCGAGCAACATGCTGCTGCATCGGCTCGGCGCGCGGGTATGGATCACACGAATTTTGCTGACATGGGGCGTCTTGTCCGCCTGCACGATGTTCGTGGTTGGGCCCAAGTCGTTCTACGTCGTGCGCTTTCTGCTGGGCGTTGCCGAAGCGGGTTTCTCTCCGGGCATCATGCTTTATGTCAGTCAATGGTTTCCGGCACGCACTCGCGGCCGGATCATCGCCATTTTCATGACCGCCTTGCCGATCTCCGGCGTGATCGGCAGCCCGCTTTCCGCCTGGCTGATGACCTCGGCACCGGACTTCGCCGCGCTGCGCGGCTGGCAATGGATGTTCCTGTGCGAGGGCCTGCCCGCCATCCTCTGCGGTATTGCATTCTGGTTCCTCGTGCCCGATCGCATCGACGACGCCACGTGGCTCGACGCGTCGGAGAAAGCGGCACTCAAGGCCGAGGTGGGCGGAGTGACCGCGCATCATTCGGGGAGCTTCGCACGCGGTTTGTCCGATGCCCGAGTCTGGTTGCTTTGCGTGATTTATTTTGCCTTCGTAGCCGCGCTGTATGGTGTCAGCTTCTGGCTGCCGACGCTCGTTAAGGCGCTGGGCTTCACCGGCATCCGCCAGATCGGCCTGATGACCGCGCTACCCTACGCAGCCGCCGTCGTGACGATGCTCGTGCTGGCCTGGAACTCGGATCGCACCGGCGAGCGCCGCAAGCATCTCGCGTTAGCCGGGCTGATCGGCGCAGTCTGCCTCGTTCTCAGCGTATTGCTGCGCGCCACGCCGATGTGGTCGTTCGTCGCGTTGATCGCTGCAATGGCAGGCATCGTAACGACCATTCCGTTGTTCTGGAATTTGCCCACGGCGTTTCTGAAAGGGGCAACGGCCGCGACGGGCTTCGCGCTGATCACGTCGATCGGCAATCTATCGGGCTTCGTTGCGCCGTATCTGGTTGGTGTAGTAACCGACTCGACCGGCAGCACGGCATCGGGCATGTACGCGCTTGCCATTGCCGCAGTAGTTGGCGTGCTGCTGGTGTTCGTGGTCCCGGCCGCGCTCGTCAACCGGACGAACTCGAAGACTCCGGCGAACACCCTTCCCGCAGGGAGCCAGCAATGAATGCATCCCACGCGTCTCAACGGAGTACAAGTGACGATTCGGCGCTACCCGTCGCCTTAGTCACGGGTGGCGCGACGGGCATTGGCGCCGCGATCGCCGGCGCACTTGCGGCGGATGGCTTCATGGTGGCCGTTGCCGACATCAACCTCGACGCGGCCCGCGCGCACGTGGCAGCTATTGATGCGGCAAAGGGCAGCGCGTATGTACTTTATCTCGACGTTGCCGATCCCTCGTCGGTCGACACGGCTTTTGCTGAAATCGAGCAGACATTCGGCCGGTGCGACGTGCTGATCAACAACGCGGGCATTGCGGGCGTGGCCTCGTTTCTCGATTGTCCCTTCGACGTCTGGTCACGCGTGCTCGCCACCAACGTCACCGGACCGATGCTGTGCGGGCAGCGCGCTGCCCGCCTGATGTCGATTCGCGGCTGGGGACGTATCGTCAATATCGCGTCCATTAGCGGCGTTCGGGCGAGCGCGGGGCGCACTGCGTACGGCACATCCAAGGCTGCCTTGATCGGGCTCACGAGACAAATGGCCGTCGAACTCGCCGAAGCGGGGATCACAGTCAACGCCATTGCGCCGGGGCCGATCGAAACGCCACTCACGCGCGACCATCACTCGACCGAAACACGCAAGGGCTATCACCGTACCGTGCCGATGCGGCGGTATGGCGAGCCCTCCGATATCGCCGGGACGGTGTCGTTCCTGTGTTCGGAGCGCGCGGGTTATATAACCGGTCACATGGTGGCGGTCGACGGTGGATTCCTGGCGGCTGGTATTCTCGACATCTAGTGGTGCCGCCTGCGAAGTTTCATATAAACGATTTGCGGGCGTCCGCTTTAGATTTTTCAAGAGGCGGCCGCGCGCTGTAGCCGGACGTCCGGAATTGTGGCCGAACTCCGCCCTTTTGCTCTGTACCGGGGTTGCGCAAGCCAGTTGTGTGACCAATTTCAACAGCAACAGGTTTTTGTGCACCATCGAAGATGGCATCATTTTAACGGGTGCAAGTTTCCGAATCTCGAGACACCCAAGGTAGGGCGTGAGGTCGACGTCGCGCCGCTGGCCTGAGCTTCAGGGCGAAGCGGGGGGCTGCCTCACGGCGATCGGCCTCACACTCTGGGTCCCGAAATTGTTCCCGACGGTGAGCGACACTGGCACCGAAGCAGTCGTGCTCGGGAAGGCGTAGCCGGAACCGATGACGAACAGCAGGTAGGTGTGTGGCGAAGGCGTGGTGCTGATGGACACGTACAGACTCACGCCATTCACAGTGCCGCGAAACATACGAAGTTATGCGAGGCTGCGTGTCGGCGACAAACGACCCTGCCGGCAGGTTGATGCTAAGGCCGCCGAAGACCAGCGTGACGGCTTGGGTCGGCGGACTGATGCCCGTGCTCGTGGCGCCCTGTGTGAAGGTTTCGATGGCCGCGAATGCGGAGAGCTTCGGTGCCACGTAAAGCGTGGTGCCGAATTTCGTGAACGGCACGCCAGCCTCAAACGTGAAAGTATCGATCGCAAAAGTAGAGCCACCGTCATGGATGGTCACACTAGTGATCGGGTTGCCTGACGACGTGACAGAGAGCAGCTGATTGGCTGCCGCAGCCGACAGAAGTGCTTGCCCGAGCAGATTGCCAGAGACGTCATAGGCATAGATGCCTGCGCCGGTGTTGCCCGAAAGATATACCGACACGGTTTGAACCGCACCTTCGAAGACAACCGTTTGAGTCGTTACCACAAGTGCCGCAGCCGGCGTCAAGGAAAAGTAGAACACCCAGTTCATCCTTAAACAAAGGCTTAAGCCAACCGTGTGTGCGGTTTACCGCATATCAATTTGAAAGGTTGTGCTTGCGCGAGGTGTCCGGCACCGCGTGCTCGACGACGGCGCGGCGCAACGGTTCGGTCGGGCGCCAGGGTGTGGCCATACGGACTGTTCTCATGCGCGCAGCCAAGCCGGAAACGCGCGGCGATCGCCGCGCACAACGTTACCTCGATGTGCCGGATTCTCGCGTCGAGTTCGGCCATGGTGACTTCCTCCTCCGCACGCGCGACGGCGTGCTCTGCATCCCGTACGGCCCGGGCGGCACGATCACGGACCTGCTCTGCTTCCTCGAGTCTCGGCTGAACCACTGCGATCAACGTGCGAAGATCTGCAGCGTCGGCGTCCGCCACGGTCATGCGGGCACCCGCTACGCTCTCGTCAAGCGTGTCAGCGCACAGGTCGGCCAGCGCGGCAGCGTGTCTCGCCTGCGCGCCCGCCAGTCGCGCCTCCAGTGCGTCAGCTTCGGCCCGAACCTTTGCCGCTGATGCCTCTGTGGTTTCGAGGGCTGCGCGGGCACTCGCGAGGCGAGTGTGCATGCTCCTTGATCGTCATCAGATATCCTTAATGTTCTCAATGTCGAATCGGGCGAACAGGGTTCGCCGCCGTTCATCGGCGTCGCCAACGATGCGCTCGGCCTCGGCACTGATTCGCGCGGCGGTGACATCGGCGGCGGCCTGGGCCGCACGCTCGTCGTCCACTGCGATGCGTGCGGCCTCGGCCTCGAACTGACGCAGTTCGGCGCGCAGCGTGGTCGTATCGGCACCGCTCGCCAGCGCCCGATGCAGTTGCTGCCGTGCCTTTTCCAGTCGGGTTCTCAATGGTTTCTCCGCGATCGCATTGCCAGCTCTCGAACCAGCCGGTCAAACGCCCCTTGATGTTTCTGGCTGCCGAAGTCGCCCGACGTCCTGACTGGTGCCGGATGGCTCGCGCGTGCGCCGACGGCACGCTGCCATTGGCCGCCCAGTGCTTTCGAGAGCGGCTCGCCACCGAAAATGCGCTGGCTGAAGAAGCTCCTTTTGTGGCGCGAGGCCCATGCTCAATGCGGCCTCCAACCTCGTGGCTTCCGTGCCTGTGATGTGCCCGGCGGACAGCGCCGACAGCGCTTTGGAAAGCACTTCCCGCTTCAGCTGCGTTGGCGTGAACGCCGAGATCTGCGGCTCGGGATTTTTCACGTACAACCGCGCTTTTGGGTGCTGGTTCATTCGGGTATCTCCTTCACGCGAGGGCGCGTTGCGATCCAGTGATCGACTTCCGAGTCACGAAATCCGATGCAATGCTGGGACAGGCGAACGGGTGAAGGAAACGCGCCAATTTTGATCAGCCGGCTGAGGCTGTTTTCCGACAGTCAGGATCTGATCGCGACCAGCAGGCCATCGCTTGCCGACCTCGAGGTCGTCGGCAGCTTGATGCGCGGCTTTCTGGCGAGCGTGGTCGATCGTGTGGCCGAGGTCGGCGCGGGGCGTGAGGACCGGGGCGTGGCGGCTATGGCCGATACACGCGCGTGCCTCGCGATGGCGACGATCTTTCTCGGCAGGGATCCGGATTACGCGCCGGTCGGGCAGTGGAACAGCGGCGGCATGGTCGACTGGATGTACCTGCAACTCGATCACATCTATCCGGAGCCGGAAGAGAACCGTGAGGCACTGGCGGCCGACGTGTTCGCATGGGCCGTGCGTTTTGCCTACGAGGCGGTCAGCGCGCATGCGGAGAAGGAGGAGCCGGACGACCTGCGGGAGGATCTGGCGAACCTCGCCGACGACCTCACCCGCTTCCTGCTCGGCACGCCCGGCTACTTCCAGGACAGGTTGTTTTTGTAGGGTTCAGGGTGCCGTCAGGACAAACCGATCACGGTGAAAAAAGCTCAGTCCGGCGGATTTCGCTCGAATGCGACCTGCGCTGGGTCGATGTAATGCCAGAGTTGCGCCGATGAGGTCCAGATGTGACCAGTCGGTGGGTAGAGGGCGGGCTCGTCTAGCGACCCGAGCTTGATCGCGATCGCGTCTGTATGCGCCGAGTTCCCTGCATAAAGAGGCGTGCCACACACTTCGCAAAACGAGCGGAACACCGGCGTACCTGAATTGGCCTCCGTCCAGTAGACACGTTCCTCGCCCTTAATGCGTTTAAGCGACGCGGCGGGTACGACAAGCGCATCGGCGGGTTCGCCACCCGAGAGGTATTGACAGTCCCGACAGTGACAGCGCAGTGACATCAGTGGTGTGCCATCAGACTCATAACGCACTGCGCCGCATAGGCAGCCGCCGGTGATCTTCGCCATTCTCGTGTCTCCTGTAGTGTTTTCGCTTTGTGAGCGGCGTCATTTATTCAGCGGCGCATGCCCCCGTTCTTTACGTCCAGGCATAGCTCCGCTCTAACCGCGTGATGTTCGGAGCGAGATGCATTTTAACCCGCGAGGTAATTCAGACCCATTAGGGCGTGGAGTACGAAAAAGTCCGGAGCTTGACGGCACCCTGGTAGCCGATGTGTTCGCGTGGCCGGTGCGCTTCGCCTACGCGGCGGGCCGCGCGCACGAAGACGACGCCGACGGGACGGATCTGCTGGACGACCTGTCGAATCCGAATCTGGCCGACGACTTGACGGCCTTCATGCTCGGCGTGCCCGGGCACTTCCCGGGCAGGTTGTTTCTGTAGGGTTCAGTCGGGTTCAGGTTTTCGCCGCCCCTGCCGTTATCGACGCAGTAAGCGACGCGATCTCCGTTGCTTGCGGCTTGTGAATGCCGCTGCATCTTAGGTGCGGCGGCAGCTTTTTCGCCGCCTGTTTGCCGGACCACGCGAGCAGGTCACTCGCTACCGTGTGGCGTCGACCGGCCGGTGAAGCGGTAAATGAAGGGGAACCATGAAAACCATAATCGCTATCGCGGTCATATGGGCTGCTGCGGCCCATGTCGCATACGCGGATACCGCCACCACTGCGGAGAGCAGTTCGGCGAGCGCGCCGGTGGGCAGCCGTTTCGCTGTGCAGCTCGGTGTCTTTGATGACGACCTGGTCGCGCTGGAATGGGTTTCGAAGCTCAAGACGGTGGGCGTGCCCGCGTATTTCTAACACAGGAAACAGGACGACGGATCTGACCAGGTGCTGCTACGTGCCGGTCCGTTCAAGGATCGCGCGGGCGCGGCGAAAGCCATAGCCAAGGTGCGCCAGGCAGGTTTCGGGAACCCGGAGCAAGGCTCCGCGACTGGCCATGTCGTCCATCAACTGGGTTACATGCTCGATCAGAGGCACGCTAATTGGCCGTGCGCTCCAATGGTGGCAACGCCGGAAATGTTCATCTCCACCTACTTCACGCTGGACCGCGGAGCCACGATCACGACGAGGCGCCACGAGAATCCGGACGGCATCGACTACGTGGTCTACGAAGATGGACCCGATGACGAAGCGCTATACAGGGTGACCGATACGCTTGCCGCCTGCGAACGCGTGCGTCAGGAGCTGCCTGGAAAGAGGTAGATATGGCTCGAAGTTGCTATGCTGATCGCGCGCACCAGCCCGGTGGCCCGGTCTTGCTGCAACCGGCCCGTGTGCTCGTGGCCGTGCACGCTCACGCCCTGCGCGGTCAGGTCATTGACGACCGTCACCGGTCCCTGTACCGTCGCTGTCCTTTCACAGGCGGATATCAAACGCCATCATCTGGTCGAGTGTCCACGGGCAGGTGTCGGGGAAGGTCGATTCCTCGATGTGCATGTCGTACGTGGCGTTCCGACGGGCGGACTCGTAGCTGTCCTGTAGTTCTTCCGGGACGAATTCCGCCAGGCTTGGGCTCTGCTCAAGCAGACCCCCGATCCACGTACACTCAGTGCTCGATTGCGATTGCGACCCGAGACGAGGTTGCGATACTCAAGACGGCTGGGATTGCGACACCCTGTTCCGGCCGGTCGCTTTCGCGTTATAGAGCGCCTCGTCGGCGGCTTTGATCGCCGCCGTCAGGTCGTCGTCTGTCAGCGGCACCCGGCTTACCACGCCGATGCTCGCAATCACGCGTCCGTACTCGCTGCCTGCGTGCTCGATGGCACACTCGCAGATGGCGTTGCGGATCCTTTCGGCGATCTCCGACGCGCCGGACGCGGCCGTGTCGGGCAGCACCACCACGAACTCCTCGCCGCCATAGCGCGCCGCGGTGTCCGCCGGACGCCGGATGCTCGCGCTGATACAGCGGGCCACCGCCGCGAGTGCGTCGTCACCGGCCTGGTGGCCGTAGGTGTCGTTATAGGCCTTGAAGCGGTCGATATCGACGAACAGCAGCGACATCGCGCTGCGTGTGCGCTTCGCGCGGCGCCACTCCTGGTCGAGGATCTCGCCGAGACTGCGGCGGTTGTTCAGCCCGGTCAGGCCGTCGGTGCGCGCCAGCAGTTGCAACTCGGACTCCGCCCGCATGCGGCGGCGCAGTTGCACGCCGAGCAGCACGGAGAGTCCGACGAAAGCGGCGCCAAACGCGAACATCAGCAAACCGATTGTCAACGCGCGGCGCCACCATGCCGCGTAGAAATCCTGCTCCGCGGCCGCGACCATGAGAATCAGCGGCGCGTGGGGAAAATTCTGGAACCAGTAAAGGCGGCGGATGCCGTCGATCGATGCCGTTTCGCTGAAACTCCCTTCCGGCGCAGACATGAAACGGCGAAACGTGCTGGCCCCGCTGATATTGCGCCCAATGATGCGGGGGTCATACGGTTGCCGCATGATCATGACACCGTCCCTGCCGATCAGCGACATCGAGCCGTGCGGGCCGAGCGACAGGCCGGCAAACAGGGTGTGGAAGTACTCGAGATTGACCGCCAGCAGCACAATGCCGGCGAACGAGCCGTCCGGATGAGATAGGCGCTTGGTGAGCGCGATGCTCGGCGACCCGTCACGCAGGCGCGATTCATACGGATCGCTGATATAGAGACCTGCATCCGGGTGATCGCGCTGCACGATGAAGTACGGTCGGTCGGCGAAATTGCCGTGCCGGGGTGTGTCGCTTCCCGAGTCAATGACGATATTGCCGGATTCGTCCAGCACCAGCATCGAGCCGAGATACTTGGCGCTCGCCGCACGGTCAAACAGGATCTCTAAGTGATTGATTTTATTGGTACGGCAGGAGGGACTCGAACCCCCCACCCTCGGCTTAGAAGGCCGATGCTCTATCCAGCTGAGCTACTGCCGTATTGACGTGAGGCGATGCTACACGAACGTGTACAACGTGCATCGCCCGCAATGAGAACCCGTATCGGGCATTGGAACCTGTGCAATATCGCTGCCACAGGGTTCGTGGGATACCGAAATTCTAACTGACCGGACCGGGGCTTGGAAATCTGATCCGCCACGCGGCAACGCCGATCGGCAGTCAATCCGCCCCACCACAAAACAAAACGGGCCCGACAGGTTGAGCCGGGCCCGGATTATAACCGATCACTTCTTGCCCGCCATCGCCCGTCAGCACTCAGCGGGCGGTAGCGGGCATATCGAACGCAATCAGACCGGCTGCGGATGCAGCATAAACCAGCCGAGGAACAAGATTCCCGCGATCACGCAGTACACGCCGAACGAAGCCAGACGTCCGCGGCCTTCGAAATAGCGCATCAGAAAGCGTACGCTGAGATAGGCGGCGATTGCGGTCAGCACGCCGCCGAGCAATGCATCGGCGAGTTGGCCCGGCGCATGGAACAGTTTCGGCAATTCGAGCACGCCAGCCGCGAAAATGATCGGCGTGCCGAGCAGGAACGAAAACTCCGCGGCCTTCTCAGTCGTGAGACCGGCTGCATTGCCGGCGATCATCGTCAGACCGCTACGCGAAAAACCCGGAATCAATGCGCCGATCTGCGCGAGGCCGACGAAAAAAGCCTGGCGAAAGGTCAGCTTCTCCGGCGGTTGATGCGCGCGCGAACGTTGCAGACGATCGCCGAACCACAGCAGCACGCCGTTCACGATCAACGCGATTGCGACGATGCGCAGATCGTGAAAAATTCGCTCAAGCCGCTTCTCGAGGATCAGCCCGACGAGGCCCGCCGGAATCGTACCGATGATGAGCGCCCACATCATGTGCGCATCGTCGTTGGGACGGCCGCCGAACGAAGCGAAGAAGCCGCGCACCAACGCGCACCAACGCTTGCGGAAGTACCACAGCAGCGCGAACGCCGTACCGAGGTGCAACGCGACGAGAAACGGCAGCAACTGCGGCGCATGCTTGTCGATGTGCATGCCGAACAACGCGGGCACGAGCAGCGTATGGCCAAGGCTGCTGACCGGGAACAATTCGGTGACGCCTTGCAGCACACTCAGGAAAATCAGAAACGACAGGTTCACGCGGCGGTCCTTGTAAGGAAAATGTCGGGGAACAGCGCGCCGCCATAGAAAACACACGGCGCGTCAAAAGCGCACCGATTATGCCTGGCTGCAAAGTCAGCGCCAAGCGTTTGAACCGCATTAGGGGAAATATTGATGCGCTGCGTCACAACTGGAAACCGTTGTTACGCCGCAGAAAAAGAAACAGAGCGCCTTCGGCGGCTGCCCTGCCATCCTGATTGAGGATTCGGTGCGCTGGAAGCGCGAGGCCCATGCCAGGTCCGCGTTGACGGCCGAGCAGACGGTGAAGCAGATGACTGGATTAACGCTCGAGCTTGTAGAAGAAGTAGACCGTGCTTACCCCGAACATGCCGAACAGCGCCACACCCATTGCCATTGCGAGATCCATAAAGCCTCCTGAGCCGATCTCGCCCGGTCTTTGAAGTGACCGGGCAGTCCGTGGATTATCGGTAAAGATAGTGCTTCTCCGACACCCGCAATTTCCCCAGAAGGGTTTCCCCGTAGCGCAAAGCAGCGCAAAATCGTCCTCTCGCGAGTTGCCGTGCGGCGCGCTCAACCGTTCTCAACCCGCGTTCGAGTCGCGCATCACCCACGCTTAGCCCGCATCTGAATCACACGCTCACGCTCGAAGTCACATTCAAATTCACATTCATTCCTTTACCAACCAGCCCATCGACCATGCCCCTCTCCCCGCAACAGGACATTCTCGAGATCGCCGAGGACTCCTCCGTGCTCCGTATCGCGCCACAAGCCGGTGGCCGTCTTCTGTCGTGGACCATCGACGGCGAAGAGGTGATTCATTGGCCCGAGAACGCCGACTGGAGCCAGCCCGCCAGGATCCGCGGCGGCAACCCGCTGCTGTTTCCGTTTCTCGGCCGGCATCGCGTCGACGGCAAAATCGGCTACTGGCGTGACGCACAGGGCACGGTGCGTGAACTGCCGATGCATGGTTTTGCGCGCGACCTGCCCTTCGACGCCCACGCCGATGTGCACGGCGCGGGTCTGCGCATGGCCCTCGCCGACAGCGACGCGACACGCGTCGGCTATCCGTTCGGCTTCCGTTTCGAAGCAGCGTACCGGCTCGTCGATACGCATACGCTGGAAGTCACGCTGAGCACCACCAACACGGGCGACACGCGGCTGCCTTACTACGCCGGTCATCACTTCTATTTCACGCTGCCGCACACACAGCGCGCCGAAACCTCGCTGGAACTGCCGCGCACCGAACGCTGCTATCAGCAGGACGACGGCTCGATCAGCGCAGCCGAGCCAGGCGCGGCGCGCTACACGCTCGACGAGGCGCGCATTCACGATCGCTTCCATTGTCTCGTCGGTGCGCCGGACCAACCCGTGCGCCTCGTCGCGCCCGGTCTTAACCGGCTCATCACGATCGATCTGCAACGGCCGGACTCGGTGCCCTGGTACGCGGTAACGACATGGACCGAGGCGGCGGACTCGGACTTCTACTGCGTCGAGCCGTGGCTGGGTCTGCCGGACGCGATTCATAACGGCATGGGACTGCGCTGGCTCGAACCGGGGCAAACCGAGACGGCCGCACTGCGTATCGGTGTCAGCAAGCTGCGCTAATTGCAGATTTTCCGCTCATCGCGACGTGCTGGGTTACGCGGAGTTTCGCGGCGTTTCGCCGCGTTCCCGCTGCGCGCGTCCTCCTCTGCGTCCGTTTTTCGGATGCTGCAGCGCAAAACCGTTAGAATCGGACGCTTTGCATCTACCTGCCGCGTGATCGGGATCGGCGCGTGGCAGCGCTTTGCGAGGTCCAATGCTCACAACAAGAATGATGAAACGGTTCGCCTGCGCGTCTTTGCTGGCGGTGCTCACCGCCTGCGGGTCCGCTCCGGTGGGACCAGGCTTTTACCGCGTCGAACGGGGCGATACGCTGTCGAAGATCGCGCGTAGCAACCGGCAGTCGGTGCAAAGCATCGTGCGCTGGAACAATCTGACCAACCCGGATAGCCTCGAGGTCGGGCAGGTGCTGCGCGTCGCGCCGCCGGGCGGGTCCACAAGTGGCGCCTCAGGCGGTGCAATACGCAGCAGCGGCGCAGGAAGCGCGAGCGCTTCGGCCGCGCCGCGCTCGGCTCCGGCCGATAGCGCGCCGACGTCCGCGCCGGCTTCGACGATCTCGCTGGTGTGGCCGGCTGACGGCACGGTGATCCGCCGCTTCGACGGCTCCAATTCGAAGGGCATCGATATTTCGGCGGCCGCGGGCACTCCGGTGATCGCCGCGGCACCCGGCACGGTGGTCTATGCGGGTAACGGCTTGCGCGGTTACGGTAACCTGCTGATCATCAAGCACAATGCCGATTACCTGACTGCCTACGCGCACAACCGCGCCCTGCTCGTGAAAGAAGGTCAGTCGGTCGGCCGTGGTGAAAAGATCGCCGAAATGGGCGACACCGACACCGATCGCGTCATGCTGCACTTTGAACTGCGCTATCAGGGCCGCTCAATCGACCCGTCGCGGGCGCTGCCGCCGCGCTAGCGGGACTGTCGAGCGTGCGAAGGCAGTTGCTTCTGCGTCCGTTCCCGGCGGTCAGGCACGCGCCCTGCAAGGGTAGTCGAGGGAACCGGGCGTGCTATAAAACGCTCAATCCTATGCATGACGTGGCCTCGCGCCACGTCTTCCCCCGTCATCTGTAAGGAATCTGCAATGAAGAGCGCAATTGCGTCCGTCGCGACGGCCGCGGCGATCGGCCTCGGCCTGCTTACGCTCGGCAGCCTCAGCGGCTGCTCGAGCACCACCACGATGACTTACCTGCCGAGCGGCGACACGGGCTTTGCCATCAATTGCAGCGGTAGTGACGCCAGCTCCAGTTGGGCCGAGTGCTACAAGCGCGCCGGCGAAGTCTGCGGCAACTATGGCTACGACGTCGTTTCGAAGGACGTCGACAACGGCGCCACCTCGGGCGGCTCGGTCGGTGGGATTTTCGGCGCGAATGTAAAGAACCGGTCGATGGTAGTTCGCTGCAAGCAGTGAAGGTGACCTAACGACGCAAGGCACAGCGCCGCTCGAGTTAGCGGCGGCGCCAGCGTCCGGAGCGCGGATCGACACGTGCGGCGAAGGCGAACAGCACGCGGAGCGCAATCGGCCAGATGCCGAGGAAAATGATCAACCAGGTCATGACCGGCGGTAAGAAAAAGTAACTTTTCATGATCCGCGCCGCGTGTGAAACCGCAATGAATCGCGATTGAATGGGCAATGACCGGGCAGAAAAAAAGCCCGGCACGAGGCCGGGCTAACGGGGGTTCGGCGCATATCGGCAAAGGACCGGTTCACCATGCGCCAGAACTGAATCTAACAACCCGCTTTTACAAGCGCAATCTATTAATTGTGCAGATAATGTGACGCGGCGCACGGAATCCGCATTATGTGAAGGTAAATACCGGAGATAAACGAGGTAATTACCTTATCTGCTCCGGACGACGCACGCTGGAAACAGCGCGCCCATAATCCCATGAGTCGCTCACAAGCCCTTATGAATCATACATCTACCGTCCGTCACTGAAAAAGACTGACAAAAGCCCGTTGGCCGATTTCCGCTAACCGCGCCTGGTATGATTTTGACGCTTTACGCATTGCGAACCTTTAGTGCGCCAACGCACCATATCGACGCATTGGCAGATAATGAGCGACGCGAATAGGCAACGCGCTCCTCGCAACAGATTCACGAATGGCGAATACATTAAAAATGTTCAAATCAACCGACGAATTGCGAAGTCGAAAATCGGCGGTTTTTTAATTAATCGATAAATCGGATGATAAGCAGATGCAGCCATTCGTTCAAGCTGGCCGAATGGCTAAAATCAGCCGGTTAAAAACCGCGATCACATGACTCGCAACCCGAGTTCGGTCACGAGCACCGCAGCCTGCTGATGCGAAATCGTCGCGCCTTTAAAAAGCGCCGCATCGACGAGCCGCACGCCGCTCAGATCAGCCTCGCGCAGGTCCGCGCCGTCAAAGCGCGCGCCTTTCAGATGGGCATCCTTCAGGCTGCCGCCATCGAAGATCGCCTCGCGGAAATCGACGCCGGCCAGATCGGCGTCAGAGAAATCGAGTTGCTGGAGCGTGGCCTTACGAAACGACAGGCCGCGCAAATGCGCGCCCACCAGCAAGGTTTCGACGAAGCTCAACCCGAGCGACGTGCATGCTTCGAAATTGGCGCCAGTCAGCTTGCAGCTGTGAAACGACGCCGAAGCAAGCTTGGCGCGGCGCCAACTGGTGTTGTTCAGATCGCTCGACTGAAACGCCGCGTCGACCAGATCAGCCGACGCGAAATCCGCCTCGCGACCGCGACAGCGGACCCAGCGGGTGTGCGACAGCGTCGCGCCGAAAAACGAGGTCTCGACGATCGTGCAACGATGAAATTCGGCGCCGCGCAGATCGAGTCGCGACAGATCGGCGCCTTCGAAATCGCAGTCGGTGAAGCACAGCGGCTCTTTATAGCGCGCCTTGTTTGCCGCCTCATCGGCGACCTTGTTTGCCACACCATTCGCCGCGAGGAGGCGCTCCACGTCGGTGCGCGTGAGCGTGGCTCCCGTTACCCCATGAGCTTGCGCGCCGGTAGCCGGCGCCGTTGAATCCAGTGACATGAAGGTTCAGAATGAATTTCGAAAGACCCTAAGCGTACCGGAACGCGCCCCGCCCTGGCGGTCCGCGCCAATGGTTTATAGTAACGGCCCCGTCAGAACCCGCTTACGATGACTTCCAACGACGCCACTCATAGCCCGCTGTACACCAAGCTGCTCGCCGAAACCGCCAAAATCGGCTGGACCGAACTCGAACGCTTTTTCGCTCGCGGTATTTTGCTGCGCGTCGCGCGCGACATCGATCTGGTGAGCGTCGCCGAAGCCATCGCCGGCGACGACACCACGCAGGTCACACAATGGCTGTCCTCCGGCCTCGTCGAACGCGTGCAGGCGGAAACCGCCGCCGATTTCGCCGAGCGCGATCCGGATCTGTGGGCGGTAGTCGTCTCCCCATGGGTGTGCGTGCAGGAACGCAATTGAGCGGCAGCGCGGACGCCCCGAAGGACGTCCCCTTAGGGGGCGGCACGGCCGCGACAGCGGTGGCCGCTCCTGTGCACTGGCACCGCCGGGTGCTCACGCTGGCGTTTCCAATCGTCCTCGCCAACCTCACACAGCCGATTCTCGGCGCAGTCGACACTGCGGTCGCCGGTCATCTGGACGGCGCGTCCTATCTCGGCGGCGTGGCGCTCGGCGGCCTGTTCTTCAATTTCGTGTTCTGGGGCTTCGGCTTCCTGCGCATGGGCACCACGGGCCTCGTCGCGCAAGCGCACGGCGCTGGGGATCACGCGGAGCTGCGCAACAACGTCGTACGCGCGCTATTGCTCGCGGCGGCGATCGGCGCAGCGGTGCTTCTGCTGCAAGTGCCGCTGATCGGCTACGCGTTATACGCGATCGGCGGCAGCGACGCGGTACAGCACAACGCGCAGATCTACTGCCACGCACGCATCTGGGCCGCGCCGCTCGCGCTCGGCAACTACGTGGTGCTCGGCTGGCTGCTCGGTACGCAGAAGGTGCGGCTCGCGCTGCTCTCACAAGTGTTCATCAACAGCGTGAACATCGCGGCGGTGCTGCTGTATGTGTACGTATTCGATTGGGGCGTGGCCGGCATCGGCGCGGCCACGGCAACGGCCGACGCACTCGGCTTCGTGCTCGGCGCCGCGTTGTTGTGGCACGGCAGGCCGCGCGGTTTGCCTGCGCTGAACCGCGCCGCCCTCTTCGACGCAACCGCGCTGAAGCGTCTGGTGGTGCTGAATCGCGATATCTTCGTGCGCACGCTCTGTCTGCTGTCGTCGTTCGGCTGGTTCGCGCATCTCGGCGCGAGGCAAGGTGACGCCACGCTTGCCGCCAACGCGCTGTTGCTCAATTTTCAGACCTTCATGGCTTACGGACTCGACGGTTTCGCGCACGCTGCCGAAGCGCTGGTGGGTGCCGCAATCGGCGCACGCGACCGGCACGCTTTCGCGCAGGCCATCAAAGTGACGTCACTGTGGTCCGCGCTCGGCGCGCTGGGCTTCTCGCTGGTCTACTGGGGTGCGGGCTCGTGGATCATCGAAGGCCTGACCAATCAGGCCGCAGTGCGCGCCACGGCCGAAACTTATCTGCCGTGGGCCGCGCTCTTGCCGGTGATATCCGTGTGGGGTTTTTTGCTCGACGGCGTGTTTATCGGCGCCACCCGCACGCATGAATTGATGACGTCGATGATGGTGTCGTTTGCGGTATTCATCGCGGCCTCGTGGGCCTTGCTGGCGCTGTACGGCAATCACGGTTTGTGGGCCGCGATGCTGATCTTCATGGCCGCTCGCGGCGTCACGCTCGCGCGCTTTTTGCCGGGCCTCGTGCGTGGCATGGCGGGCGCGGGCGCCTAGCCTTTGTTTCGGCACCTGGCGTGCATGTGCCGCGTGTTTTTGTCTTACGAACGTGCGCGCCCGCCAGGCCGCAAATGCACGACGCGCGATGCGCTCATCCCCGCAGCGCCGCATCCAGTTACGGCTTGAAACAAGCGCACACATATCACGCGTCTACATCGCCCTAGAATACGTGCAGCCCGCGCTTTCCGCGCAAACAGTCTGCGCGGGTCAGAAGCACCGGCGTGCCCGCGCCAGTGCTTCGCTTTCATTCCCGCAGGTGCTCAGAGCGTGGGCGCGATCACCGGCGGCCGGTCGTCGGTCGGTACGCCGTGATAGTCGACGGGATCTTTCGGCGGCGGACCGCCATGGTGCCCGGAAGGATCGTTGGCACAGCCGGCGAGTCCGGCAGCCAGCATCAACGCAATCAACAAAACGCGGTTCATAGACTCTCGAAACAGAATGACAATAACGGCAACGAAGCGCCGAGAGTCTACCTGCAATTTGTATTCGACGACGTTGCGCCACGCAGTCTCCCTCCTCCCATTTTTTTCCGCGTGACCTACTATAAAGGCATGGCTGCGTGTCATAGGAGGACTGCCATGGACGCTGAATCGATCGCAGGTCTGATCGGACTTGCTATAGGCCTGCTCGTGCTGCTTGCCCTGTCGATTTTCGAATCGAGAACCTACAGACGGGAACACGACGGCGAAGGCATGCTGCATCACTGGGTCACTCACCAGCACATGCCGCACTGGATGCGTCGCCGGCACTGAGGGGTAAAGCGGCTGCCCGTACGCTTGCGCATAGCCAGAACGAACGGACACTGCCGCGCGCTTTTTACTGCCCGCTGCCGACGTCCGAGACCTTTTTTCACTCCGACGCAATTCGTGATTGACTCTGGCACCCAATGCCACGTAGAATCTCGGATTCGTCGGAGCGTAGCGCAGCCTGGTAGCGCATCTGATTTGGGATCAGAGGGTCGAAGGTTCGAATCCTTTCGCTCCGACCACGAAAAAGCAATACGAAACCCGCGTCGCCTTCGGCTTCGCGGGTTTTTGCTTTTTGGGCGTCAGCCGCTCATCGGTCCCTGCGGACTGATGTAAACGCGGGCTTATGGCCCGATGGGTTCATACGGATCGCATGCTGGCTCAATGAAAAATCCGCGCAAGCTCCGTGAAAACCGCATGAAAATTGCGCGAGCGTTCACTACGCTTCGCCTCGACATATACGCGAATCTACATGCCGGCATGTTCCGGCATACGCCAATGCTTATACATTCCGTCTGCGCCGCCGCCTTGCGCCCTGACGAGCCCGCATGCGACAGTGATTGAAAAACCGGCGCTGCTGTCCACGCCGCAACCAGAGTCAAGGAGACACGCATGAATCTGATCCTCTGGCGTCACGCCGAAGCTGAAGATTTCGCCGCCAGCGATCTGGCCCGCGCACTCACCACGCGAGGCCGCAAACAGGCGCAAAACGTCGCCAAGTGGCTGCGCACCCGTCTGCCCGCCGACGCAGTGATCCTCGCAAGTCCCGCAGTGCGCACCATTCAGACCGCCGAAACCTTGAGCGACCAGTATCGCGTGGTGCGCGAACTCGCGCCCAACGCCAGCGCGGACGACGTGCTCAAGGCCGCCGGCTGGTCAGCAGGCATCGCACAGACCGTTGTGATCGTCGGCCATCAACCGACACTCGGCCACGTTGCGGCGCGTCT
The DNA here is from genome assembly GCF_046030555.1 of Paraburkholderia sediminicola. Lineage (GTDB taxonomy): Bacteria > Pseudomonadota > Gammaproteobacteria > Burkholderiales > Burkholderiaceae > Paraburkholderia > Paraburkholderia sediminicola_E. Next base: position 135,855 of record NZ_JAQQCH010000001.1, read on the forward strand.
GCTCGGCAACAGCGAGGCGAGTTGGCCGCTGAAGAAAGCCGGCCTATGGTGGATTGAAAGCCGTGAACGCCATGGCGACGACCAGGCCGTGCTGCGCGCGGCAATGACCCCCGATCTGATCTGAACCGGTCGCGCTGCCTTCCCTGGCGTGCAACGCGATCGCCGGGCCCGCCAGTCGCACCGGTCGCGCAGAAACAACACACGGTCCGCGCAACCCACGACATGACAAGCCGCGCGCACGCAGCTTACGGGCCGTCATCCAATCGTCATGGCTTTGCCATGCGAGCGTCACCAGGCGTTACTACATTGGCGAAAAAAGAAATCTCCCTTTTTTTCGACCAGGACGCCACATGCGAGAACTGCCGACGCCCACCCTGCCCCTGGCTTCGATCTTCGAAACGCGTCGCCTGCCGCGCGCCGAAGAGACGGTCACCGCCCAGCATCGCCTGCAAGTTACGTGGGCACGCACTGACGAGGAACTGCGCGAGGCCCAGCGTCTGCGCTACCGTGTATTTGCCGATGAAATGGGCGCTCGTCTGACGGGCCCGGCCGGCCTCGACGTCGATTCGTTCGATTCATACTGCGATCACGTGCTGGTGCGCGATCTCGACACGCTGAAGGTGGTCGGCACCTATCGCGCGCTGCCGCCGCACCAGGCCGCCCGTATCGGACGCCTGTATGCCGAAAGCGAATTCGACGTGTCGCGCCTCACGCATCTGCGCGCGAAGATGGTCGAGGTGGGCCGCTCGTGCGTGCACCCGGACTATCGCAGCGGCTCGGTGATCATGTCGCTGTGGGCCGGACTCGCCGCATACATGAAGCACAACGGCTACGAGACGATGCTCGGCTGCGCGAGCGTCGCGATGGTCGACGGTGGCCACTACGCGGCGAATCTTTACTGCTCGCTGCGCGACAGCACGCTGACGATGCCGGAATATCGCGCGTTTCCGCACACGCCGCTGCCTGTCGAAGAATTGCAGACCGGCGCCGACGTCGCACCGCCGCCGCTGGTCAAGGGCTACCTGCGCCTCGGCGCGAAGATTTGCGGCGCGCCGGCCTGGGATCCTGACTTCAATACGGCGGACTTTCTGACGCTGTTGCGTCTGACGGATATCAACGCGCGTTACGCCCGGCACTTCCTCGGCGACGCATCGCCGCGCTAAGCGGCGCGGCTCGCGCACACAACACCCGGCTAGTTCAGTCGACGACTGATACGCATAAAAAAAGCCCGGCAATTCGCCGGGCTTTTTATTTACAACGCACGCATGACGCTCAATCGTCGGTGTAGACCACGCGATAAGGGATGCCAACCTTCTCCCACTCCGCAGCCTCCTGGATCAAGCTGTAATCGGTCAAGGGATTGTTGGCTACCCACTCGTTCGGTAAACGCACTTCATAACCGCCGTTGACCTGCGCGACCGCGATACCCGGCAGCCCGACATCCGTACGCCGACGGCACAATAGCGCCGCGAGCCGCAGACAGAACAACAACGGCCATTCCACTTCGCGCGTTTGCGACAGCTTGCCAAGCTTCCCCGCGTGGCCGAGCACCAGCGCGGCGAGCCGCGCCTGGTCGGTACGCGAAAACCCCGGCATGTCGGCGTTGCTGGCGATATAGGCCGAATGCTTGTGATAGGCGCTGTGGGAAATCGACAGCCCGATTTCATGCAAAGCCGCCGCCCAGCCGAGAAACATGTGGTTCTCGACGCGACGTTCCTCATCCGGCTCGGCAAACTGGTCGTAAAAGCGCACTGCGAGTTCGCCGATACGCCCCGCCTGCGCGCGATCCACGCCATAACGGCGCATGAAGCCTTCCACCGTCACCGTGCGCATGTCCTCGTGCTGCGAACGGCCCAGCAAGTCGTACAGCACGCCGAGGCGCAACGCGCCGTCTGTTGTATCGACATAATCGACGCCGAGCTCGTCGAACACCGCGATCATGATCGACAGCCCGCCGGCCAGCACCGGAATGCGATCGCCCTTCAACGCGACCAGCTTCAGACGATTGACGTTCTCCGCCTTGATCAGCGCGCGCTTGAGGCGTTCCAGCCCGCCGCGCGAGATGCCGTGCGTGATGCCCGGATCGTTGAAGCCGTTTGCCTCGACCAGTTCGGCGAGCGCCCGGGCGGTGCCGGACGAGCCGATGGCCTGTTCCCAACCGGTTTTCTTGTACTCGGCGGAAATGATCTGAATTTCACGGCCCGCGGCGAGTTCGGCCTGGCGCATCGTGTATTCGTCGACATTGCCCGCCGGGAAGAATGCACGGCTATGGCTCACGCAGCCGATGTACAGGCTCTCCATCTTGATCGGCGTGTAATGCGACCCGATGATGAATTCCGTCGAGCCGCCGCCGATATCCACGACGAGGCGCTTGCCCGCGCTCGCGGGCACGGAATGGGCAGCCCCTGCATAAATCAGACGCGCTTCTTCACGCCCGGCGATCACTTCGATCGGGAAGCCGAGCGCGGCTTGCGCCTCACCGAGGAACTCGCCCGCGTTCTTGGCAATACGCAGCGTGTTGGTGGCAACGGCGCGAACGTGGTCGGGATGAAAGTCGCGCAGCCGCTCGCCGAAGCGCTTGAGCGCGTCCCAGCCGCGCACCTGCGAGGCGCGGTCCAGCATCTTGTCGCGCGACAGACCCGCGGCAAGACGCACCGACTCGCGCAACGCGTCGACCTGATAGATCTGGCTGCCCGCGTCGGTTTCCTCGATCCGGCCCACGATCAGCCGGAAGCTGTTCGAGCCGAGGTCGACGGCAGCGAGGAGTTGTGGCGTATTGACCATCGGGTAAGCGGACTCCATGCGCGCATGCGCGGCGGCGTTGGACGCAGAAGGTGCCGGATGCCCACCGGATGCCTTGGGTGCCCTATGGCCGGCCGCGCTATTCAAAGACGCCATTCTAAGCGTACCGGACCTCACGATGTCGCCTCGCAGTGATGGGGGTGCCCTATGGTCCCATATGCACTGCGTCATAATTACGACACGCAACGAATACGGCGTAGAATTTATAACATTGAGAATGTCATAACAACGTCATCATACTGTGAGAATTTCCGAGCGTCTTTTCGTCTCCCTCCCTGAAATTCCATTCTCGCTGCCGATGTCCATCCGCTACCCCTTATTGAATCGCGAGCTGGGCATTCTGGGTTTCAACGAGCGTGTGTTGGCACAAGCTGCCGACCCGGCCGTCCCTTTGCTCGAACGCCTGCGTTTCATCTGTATCACCAGTAGCAATCTCGACGAATTCTTCGAAGTCCGCATGGCCGGACTACAGGAGCAGATGCGCGACAACCCGGGGGCGCTGTCTCCGGACGGTATGTCGCTCCAGCACGTGTACGACCTCGTCGTCGAGCGCGCGCAGCGGCTCGTGCATCGCCAGTACACCATGCTGCACGACACGGTGCTCACCGCGCTCGAAGCAGAGGGCATCTATTTTCACGGCACGGAAGCGTGGAACGAAGCGCAGACCGAATGGGCGCGCAACTACTTCTTCGACGAACTGCTGCCGGTGCTCACGCCGATCGGCCTCGATCCGGCTCACCCGTTCCCGCGTGTGCTCAACAAGAGCCTGAACTTCGTCGTCGAACTCGAAGGCAAGGATGCGTTCGGCCGTCAGGCAATGATGGGCATCGTGCAGGCGCCGCGCGCATTGCCCCGGCTCGTGCGCATGCCGCAAGAACTGTCCGGCTATCCACATGGTTTCGTGCTGCTGAGCTCGTTGCTGCAGCGCTTTGTGGGCGAGCTGTTCCCGAATCTGGTGGTGCGCACCTGCAATCAGTTCCGCATCACGCGCAATAGCGAACTGTTCGTCGACGAAGATGAAATCACCAATCTGCGTGTCGCATTGCAGGGCGAATTGCCGGCGCGGCATCTGGGCAATGCGGTGCGGCTCGAAGTGTCGGCGGATACGCCGGCGCACGTCGTGCGTCGCCTGCTGGACGAAAGCAACCTGACCACCAAGGATTGTTATTTCGCCGACGGCCCCGTCAATCTGGTGCGGCTGATGCAATTGCCGGAGATGGTAGACCGGCCCGACCTTAAATTCGTGCCGCATATTCCCGCGATTCCACAGCAAATCGCCAACAGCACCAGCATGTTCGACGTGATCGATCAGGGCGACGTGCTGCTGCATCATCCTTACGAGAGCTTTCAACCGGTGCTCGAATTGCTGCTGCAGGCGGCGAAAGACCCGAACGTGATGGCCATCAAACAGACCATCTATCGCACCGGCACCGACTCCCCGCTGATGGACGCGCTGATGCAGGCGGCCCGCAACGGCAAGGAAGTGACGGTGGTGGTTGAACTGCTCGCGCGCTTCGACGAGGAAACCAACATTAACTGGGCGTCACAGCTTGAAGCCGTGGGCGCGCACGTCGTGTACGGCGTGGTGGGCCACAAGTGCCATGCGAAGATGATGTTGATCGTGCGGCGCGTGTCGTCGGGCGGCAAGACCACGCTCAAGCGTTACGTGCACCTGGGCACCGGTAACTATCATCCGCGGACCGCACGGCTTTATACCGACTTCGGGCTGATGACCGCTGATCAGAAAATTTGCGAAGACGTGCATCACGTGTTCCAGCAACTGACCGGCATCGGCGGTGAACTGAGGCTGCATGAACTGTGGCAGTCGCCGTTCACGCTGCATCCGAAACTGGTCGATGCGATTCGCGCGGAAGCAGATCACGCGCGCGCCGGCAAGAAGGCGCGCATCGTCGCGAAGATGAACGCGTTGCTCGAACCCACCGTGATTGCCGAGTTGTACGAGGCGTCGCAGGCCGGCGTGAAGATCGATCTGATCGTGCGTGGCGTATGTTCGTTGCAACCGGGTGTGCCGGGTTTGTCCGAGAACATCACGGTACGTTCGATTGTTGGGCGATTCCTCGAACATCATCGTATCTTCTACTTCTACGACGGTGGCAAGGAACAGGTATATCTGTCGAGCGCCGACTGGATGGACCGCAACTTCTTCCGCCGTGTGGAAGTGGCGTTTCCGATCAACAACCGTCGCCTGAAGCGGCGCGTGATTGCCGAAGGTCTGTCGGCGTTTCTCGGCGACAACCAGTCCGCGTGGCTGATGCAAAGCGACGGTCACTATCGGCGCCGGCGACCGGGAAAATCCTCGCGCAATGCGCAGATGAGTCTGCTGGGGAAATTCTGTTCGTGAGATCGTGAGTTCGCGATTGTGTTTGCGCGCCGCTGAAGCGGCGGTCCGCATAAAAAAGCCTGCCTGTATTACAGGCGGCCTTTTTTTTCAGGCCGCTATGCCTAGACCGGCGCCGGTTGTCGACGCGCCGTGCGATACACCGGGAAGCGCACGGTGAACGTGCTGCCACGTCCCTCTTCGCTCTTCACGTCGAGCTGCGCGTCGTGCCGCTGCAGCACGTGCTTGACGATGGCGAGGCCGAGGCCCGTTCCGCCCGTATCGCGCGAGCGGCTGCGGTCGACGCGATAGAAGCGCTCGGTCAACCGCGGAATGTCCGCAGCCGGAATCCCCAGGCCGCTGTCCGTGACCGAAAAAATCGCACTGCCACCGTTGGCGTGCCAGGTCACCGCGATCGCGCCACCGTCCGGCGTGTAGCGGATCGCGTTGGTTACGAGGTTGCCAAGCGCGCTGAGCAGTTCCGTTTCCACGCCGGTGACAGTAAGCCCTTCGTCGGCATCGAACACGATCTTGTGATGGTCGCTCGACAGGCTTTGCGCGTCGTCTTTCAAGTGCCGCAACACCGCGCGCATGTCGATCATCTGATCGCTCGGCGGCTTGTTGTCGCCCTCGAGCTTCGCGAGCACCAGCAAGTCGTTGACGATATGACGCATGCGCGAGGCCTGCTGCTCCATCAGTTCGAGGTAGCGCGCACGCTCGGCTTCGCCCAGCGGCAGCTCGCGCATCGTCTCCAGGAAACCGGAGAGCACGGTGAGCGGCGTCTTCAGTTCATGCGACACGTTGGCGACGAAGTCGCGCCGCATCGCGTCGGTACGCTCCAGCTCGGTGATGTCTTGCGACAGCACCAGCTTGCGATTTTCGCCGTATGGAAACACCTGCACCGACAGCACGTTCTGGCGTTTCTCGCCCATGCCCCGCATGATCAGCATCTCTTCGTAGCGATGCGAATTCAGATAGCGCACGAAATCAGGCTGACGCACGAGGTGCGTGATGTGCTGGCGCAGATCGCGTTTCGCATCGAGCCCGAAATGGAGTTCGGAGATCGCGTTGCACCACTCGATCTGATCGTGATCGTCGAGCATCGCAACGCCGTTCGGCGAGGCCTGAATTGCCTGAATGAAACGCGAATGCTGCTGCTCGACCTGACGCACCTGCGCATGCCAGCGCTTTGCAAGCTTATGCAGACGGTAATAGATTTCGCCCCAGATGCCGGGGGCGCTCGGCACTTCGCCGTAGACCGGCGCGTCAAGCAGGCGCCACAGGCGCTGCTTGTGAAAGGTGCTGATGAAGCTCTGCACGAGCAGCATAACAATCGCGAGAACCAGCCCTGCCTTGACGTTCAGGAGTGCGCCGACCACCACGCACAGAACAGCCAGCAGCACGACCGACACGATGGAGCGCGCCCAGATGATGTTCATGTTCTAGCGAATCCAGCGATCGAAGATAAAAGTGCTACCGCAACGTCACGCGCTCTTCGCGAGCCGGTAGCCGCTGCCGCGTACCGTCTCGATCATAGCATCGCATCCTGCCGGCTTAAGCGCCGCGCGCAGACGCTTGATATGCACGTCCACCGTGCGCTCTTCGACGAACACGTGGTCGCCCCACACCTGATCGAGCAGTTGCGTGCGGCTGTGCACGCGCTCCGGGTGCGTCATGAAAAAGTGCAGCAGGCGGAATTCGGTCGGGCCGAGATCGAGCTTGATCTCGCTGCCTTCGGCGTGCGCGGCCACCCGATGAGTCGCCGGGTCGAGCTTGAGGCCGTTGATCGCAACCAGGTCTTCCGTCAACTGCGGCGCGCGGCGGCGCAACACCGCCTTGATACGCGCCATCAGTTCCTTCGGCGAGAACGGTTTGGTGACGTAGTCGTCGGCGCCGATTTCGAGGCCGAGCACCTTGTCCTGTTCATCGCCACGTGCGGTCAGCATGATGATCGGAATATGCTTGGTGCGTTCGTTGTTGCGCAGATCGCGGGCGAACGCGATGCCTGACTTGCCCGGCAACATCCAGTCGAGCAGCACGAGGTCGGGCAGTACGTCGCTGATCAGGTTCTGTGCCTGCTCCGCGTTGTACGCGCGAATCGGGCAGTGCCCGGCGTGTTGAAGATTGACCGAGATCAATTCGGAAATGGCGGGCTCATCTTCAATGACGAGAATGCTGCTGGGCATCGGCACCTCTGTTCCTTATATCTGGATTAACTGAGCGCTTCGCGTTCGAGCGCGTCGCGCGACTTGTGCCGCACGTCGGTGCCCTTGACGATGTAGATGATGAATTCTGCGATGTTCTTCGCGTGGTCGCCGATCCGCTCGATCGCCTTGGCGATGAACAGAAAATCGAGGCCCACCGAAATCGAACGCGGATCTTCGGTCATGTACGAAATCAGCTTGCGCACGAAAGCACGGAATTCCTCGTCGATCGCCTTGTCGTCACGCACGATCTGCGCGGCGGCAACCGTGTCGAGACGCGCAAATGCGTCCAGCGCGCGGCGCAGGATCGACACCGCCATTTCGCCCGACAATTTGATCTCGGCGATATTGATGGTGCGCGAGGCGCCGTCTTCCATCAGACGCTTGGTGCGCTTGGCGATTTTTTCGGCTTCGTCGCCGGCGCGCTCGAGATTCGTAATGGTCTTCGAAATCGCGATCAGGAGGCGCAAGTCGCGCGCAGCCGGTTGACGGCGCGCGATGATGTTGCTGCACTCTTCGTCGATCTCGACTTCCATCGTGTTCAGGCGCTCTTCGGCCGCGATCACCTGTTCACATACATCGAGGTCGAAGTTGTTCAGCGCGATCATCGCGTTGACGATCTGCGACTCGACCAGACCGCCCATTTCGAGGACCTTCGAAGAAACGAGGTTCAGGTCGGCGTCGAACTGGCTGGACAGATGCTTATCGGACATGTCGTACTCCGTTGTTTTGCGCGGCGGCTTAGCCGAAGCGGCCAGTGATGTAGTCCTCGGTTTCCTTGCGGACCGGCTTGATGAAGATCTTTTCGGTGTCGCCGAATTCGATCAATTCACCGAGGTACATATATGCAGTGTAGTCCGAACAGCGCGCGGCCTGTTGCATGTTGTGTGTGACGATCACCACCGTGTAATCGCTCTTCAATTCGGCGATCAATTCTTCGATGCGACCCGTGGAAATCGGGTCGAGCGCGGAGCACGGTTCGTCGAGCAGCAGCACTTCGGGACGGATCGCGATACCGCGCGCGATACACAGACGCTGCTGCTGGCCACCTGACAAACCGTAGCCGCTCTGGCCCAATTTGTCCTTCACTTCATTCCACAGCGCGGCCTTGGTCAGCGCCCATTCCACGCGATCGTCCATTTCCGAGCGCGGCAGCGTTTCGAACATCTTCACGCCGAAAGCAATGTTGTCGTAAATCGACATCGGAAACGGCGTCGGCTTCTGGAACACCATGCCGATCCGCGCACGCAGCAGCGAAATATCGCGCTTGGAGGTCAACAGGTTTTCGCCGTCCATCAGGATCTCGCCTTCGGCGCGTTGCTCCGGATAGAGCGCGTACATCTTGTTGAGCGTGCGCAGCAAGGTGGACTTGCCGCAACCTGACGGGCCGATGAACGCGGTCACCTTGCCTTCGGGAATCCGCAGATTGATGTTCTTCAGCGCGTGATACTTGCCGTAGAAGAAATTCAGGTCGTTGATTTCAATTTTCGGACGCGACGGCGCTTGCGCGTGGCCGCTTTGGGCGGGATCGAAACCGGCGGGCGCCGTCGGACGCACGGCCGGATTGAGTTGAGTTTCTGCCATATTCATCGGATTACACTCCGCCCTTACTTATTCGAAAAGATCGTGCGCGCGAGGATGTTCAATCCCAGCACCGCGAGCGTGATCAGGAAGACGCCGGCCCACGCGAGCGATTGCCATTGCGCAAACGGGCTCATCGCGAACTTGTAAATCGTGACCGGCAGGTTCGCGACCGGCTGGTTCATGTCCATCGAGAAGAATTGATTCGACAACGCCGTGAACAGGAGCGGCGCGGTTTCGCCGGCAATCCGCGCGACGCCGAGCAGGACGCCGGTGATAATGCCCGCGATCGACGCCTTCAGCGTGATCGACATCACCATCTTCCACTTCGGCGTGCCGAGTGCGAAGGCGGCTTCACGCAGCGCGTTCGGCACCAGCTTCAGCATGTTCTCGGTGGTACGGATCACGATCGGAATCTGCAACAGCGCGAGCGCGAACACACCCGCCCAACCGCTGAAGTGGCCCATCTTCGCGACAACCAGCGCGTACACGAACAGACCCACCACGATCGACGGCGCCGACAACAGGATGTCGTTGATGAAGCGCGTGAGACTCGCAAGCCAGCCCTTTTGACCGTACTCGGCGAGATAGACGCCCGCCAGAATGCCGATCGGCGTGCCGACGAAGGTTGCGAGCGCAACCAGCATCACGCTGCCGACAATCGCGTTGGCGAGACCGCCGCCATCGGTATTCGGCGGCGGCGTGGATTGCGTGAACAATTCGATCGACAAGCCGCCGATGCCGAGCCGCAGCGTCGTATAAAGAATCCACACCAGCCACAGCAGGCCGAAGGCCATGGCCGCAAGCGACATGGTTAGCGCAAGCGCATTCTTCGCGCGGCGGCGGCCTTGCAGACGCACGCGCATGGCTTCGAGCGCGTCGGCGTCGTTCGAACCCGGCATATTCAAGGTGGACTGGCTCATTTCGCGCCCTCCCCTTTTTCGAGGCGAAGCAGCATGAACTTCGAGATCGCCAGTACGACGAAAGTAATCGCAAACAGGATCAAGCCGAGCTCCATCAGCGCCGACGTATGCAGGCCCGGATCCGCTTCCGCGAATTCGTTGGCGAGCGCCGAGGTAATGCTGTTGCCTGGCGAAAACAGCGACACGTTATCGAGCAGATTGGTGTTGCCGATCACGAAAGTCACCGCCATCGTCTCGCCGAGCGCGCGGCCGAGGCCGAGCATCACGCCGCCGATCACGCCGCTCTTGGTGAAGGGCAGCACGATCTTCCACATCACTTCCCAGGTCGTGCAGCCAATGCCATATGCCGATTCCTTCAGAAGGACCGGTGTGACTTCGAACACGTCGCGCATCACCGAGGCGATGTACGGAATGATCATGATCGCGAGAATCACACCCGCGCACAGAATGCCGATGCCGATCGGCGCACCCTGAAACAGCGCGCCGACGAACGGGATGCCACCCAACACGGCGCCGAGGGGCTTTTCGAACCACGCCGCGAAAATCGGTGCGAACACCAGTAGACCCCACATGCCGTAGACGATCGACGGGATCGCGGCAAGCAGTTCGATGGCGATACCGAGCGGACGGCGCAGCCACGCGGGCGCGAGTTCGGTCAGGAAGAGCGCGATGCCGAAACTGACGGGCACCGCGATGATGAGTGCAATGAGCGAGGTCGCGATCGTGCCGTAAATGGGCACCAGTGCGCCGAATTGCTTGCTAGGTGGATCCCAGTCGGCGGTCCACAGAAACGCGAAGCCGAACTGTTTGATCGACGGCATGGAGGCGACGACCAGTGAAACGATGATGCCGCCGAGTAGCAACAGGGTGATGATGGCGGCGAGACGGGCAAGACCGCCAAAAATAACGTCGCCGGCGCGGCTGGGCGCTTTCTGCTGCGACGCGTTGCCGGGCGGTGTCGACCCCGCCGCGCCAGGCGCTAAATGGATATCGGACATGAGAGCCTGATGGACCTGTTTCCAGTTTGCCGTACGACACTTGTCGTGCAGCGGATGATGCTGGGCTAATGCCGGGGTAATGCCATTGGCCGTCCTCGACTGAGGACGGCCAATGTATTGCTGGATGCTTTACTGCAACGCTTAGTCAGCGATCGGCTTGCCGGCAGCGTCCTTCACCTGCGACTTCCACTTCGTACGGATTTCCGCCGTGACTGACTCCGGCAACGAGATGTAGTCCAGATCGTTTGCAGCCTGGGTGCCGTTCTTGAACGCCCAGTCGAAGAACTTCAGCGTTTCCGTGCCTTGCGCCGGCTTGTCCTGTGCCGTGTGCAGCAGCACGAAGGTTGCGCCGACGATCGGCCATGCGTCCTTGCCCGGCTCATTCGTCAGGATCTGGTAGAACGACTTCGACCAGTCAGCACCCGCAGCCGCTGCCTTGAAGGTTTCCGTCTTCGGCTCGACCACAGCGCCCGTCGAGTTCTTCAGGCCGACGTACGTCATGTGGTTCTGCTTCGCATACGCCCATTCCACGTAGCCGATCGCGCCCGGCAGACGTTGCACGAAGGCTGCGACGCCGTCGTTACCCTTGCCGCCCGTACCCGTCGGCCAGCTGACCGTTGCGCCCTCACCGACCTTCGACTTCCAGTCTGCGTTGACCTTCGACAGGTAGTTCGTCCAGATGAAGCTCGTGCCCGAACCGTCAGCGCGGCGAACCACGGCGATGTCGGTATCCGGCAGCTTGACCTTCGGGTTCAGTGCAACGATCGCCGGATCGTTCCACTTCTTGATCTTGCCCAGGTAGATGTCACCAAGCACTTCGCCCGACAGCGTCACGTCACCGGCCTTCACGCCTGGCACGTTGATAACCGGAACCACGCCGCCGACAACCGTCGGGAACTGGAACAGGCCTGCCTTCGTGAGTTCGTCGTCCTTCAGCGGAGCGTCCGAGCCTGCGAAATCGACAGTCTTCGCTTCGATCTGCTTGATACCGCCCGACGAACCGATACCTTGATAGTTAACCTTGCCGCCGCCCGACTTCTGGTAGGCATCAGCCCACTTCGTGTAAATCGGTGCTGCGAAGGTGCTGCCCGCGCCGGTGATGTCTGCGGCTTGCGCTGCGATCGCGAAAAGCGCGCCAGCGACGCCAGCGAACACGGTGTGCATCAATTTCATGAGACCTCCAATGGTGTGAGCGGTGTGAGCGAATAACACGAACACCGCGAAGCTTAGGGTCTCTTTGTGACAGTAACGTGACTAACCGTGAAACGGATGTGACAGTAGGATTACTAGGTGAAAGGCGTTTTGTGCGGACAAATTGCCGGTTTAGCGGAGTTGCGGACGCCGCTCTACAGATTAGGCGAAAAAGATGGGGCGCGAACGTTTGCGTGTGGGGAGAGGGGTGCAGCGGGAAGTTTTGATGGGTCGCTGGCAGTTTCGCCAGTTGGCGGGGCGAGGAGGGATTACGTCCCTTATCTGCGAGACGGTGGCGGGACAATCCGGACCGCTGGCCGTTGCCCGCCGTTGCCCGAGCTTGGGCGGGACGCGTTGCTTGCCGCCCGCCGCTGTCGTATTAGCGGCGGGGTGGCATTTTGACGCTGTCGTTTCTCGCCCTTCCCGGCCAGCTGTGTGGGTTAGGCCGTAGCTTGCCTGACCGCGTTGGCAATCGCATCAGAATGACGAATCGCGTCGTCGACATTTTCTGCTTCGACCATCACGCGTAGGACGGGCTCGGTGCCCGAGGCGCGAATGAGCACACGGCCGCGACCGTTCAGCGCTTCCTCGGCCTCGCTGATGGCGCTTCGGATCGCGTCGCTGCCCTTCCAGTCGGCGCCGGGCTGCATCCGCACGTTGATCAGCTTCTGCGGGAACAGCGTCACGCCATCGAGCAGTTCGGCGAGCGTCTTGTCGCTGCGCTTCATCGCGGCCAGCACCAGCAGGGCCGACACGATGCCGTCACCGGTCGAATGGCGGTCAAGGGAGAGAATATGGCCGGAGCCCTCTGCACCCAGTTGCCAGCCGTGCTCGCGCAACTGCTCGAGCACGTAGCGGTCGCCCACCGCCGCGCGGACGAACTTCACGCCGGCTCGCTGCAGCGCGACTTCGACCGCCATGTTGGTCATCAGGGTGCCGACCGCACCTTCCACTTTGCCGTCGGTCGCCATCCGGTCCTTGACGAGCACGTATAGCAGCTCGTCGCCGTTATACAGGCGGCCTGCCGCGTCCACGACCTGCAGCCGGTCCGCGTCGCCGTCGAGTGCGATGCCGAGATCCGCGTGATTCGCGCGCACCGCGCGCACCAGTGCGTCCGGCGCAGTCGCGCCCACGCCGTCATTGATGTTGAAACCGTTCGGTGCGACGCCGATCGGAATCACGTCGGCGCCGAGTTCGTGGAACACATGCGGCGCGACGTCGTACGCGGCACCGTGCGCACAGTCGACCACCAGCTTCAGGCCGCGCAAGTCGAACGCCGCCGGGAAGGTGCTCTTGCAAAATTCGATGTAGCGGCCGGCTGCGTCGTCGAGGCGCCGCGCCTTGCCGAGTTGCTCGGACGCCGCGCAGGCCAGCGGCAGATCGAGTTGTTCTTCGATCTGCAATTCCACTTCGTCGGGCAGCTTGTTGCCGTCGGCGGAGAAGAATTTGATGCCGTTGTCGTAGTACGGGTTATGGGATGCGCTAATCACCACGCCCGCGGCCAGCCGCAGTGCGCGCGTCAGATAGGCGATGCCCGGGGTCGGCATCGGGCCGGCCAGCATGACGTCGACGCCGGCCGCGGAAAAGCCCGCCTCGAGCGCGGCTTCGAGCATATAGCCCGACACCCGTGTGTCCTTACCGATCAGCACCGTGGGCCGTGCGCCCGTCCTCGCCCAGCGGTCCGCGCCGGCGAGCACCTTGCCGGCAGCGTAGCCGAGCCGCAATACGAACTCCGGCGTGATCGGCCCTTCGCCAACCTTGCCTCGAATCCCGTCCGTTCCGAAATAACGACGTGCCATGTTTTATCTTCCTCCTTGGCTTGTGGGCTCAGCCGCGCGCGCGGCGATGCTTCGCCGCGTCGCGCATGGCCGCCCATACTTTCAATGCATCCACTGTTTGCGCGACGTCGTGCACGCGCAGAATTGCCGCGCCACGTTCGGCGGCACACACCGCTGCGGCGATGCTACCCGCGATGCGCTCCGGCGCCGGGCGTCCGACTACCGCGCCGACCATCGACTTGCGCGACATGCCGGCGAGAATGGGGTACGGCGGATCGGCCTGCGGCGCCGTCTCCGGCAGATGCGCGAGTAACGCGTAATTATGTTCGACCACCGCCTTACCGAAGCCAAAGCCCGGATCCACGCTAATGCGCGCACGGGCGATGCCCGCCTGCTTCAGGGTGGCCACCCGCTCTTCGAGAAACCACCGAACCTCGCTTACCACATCGTCATAGGCGGGCTCACCGAGTTGCATGGTCTGCGGCTCGCCGAGCATGTGCATCACGCACAGACCGCATTCGCTGTCGCGAACGGCGTCGACCGCACCGGGCATCCGGAAGCCCCAGATATCGTTGATCAGGTCGGCGCCCGCAGCCAGCGCATGGCGCATCACTTCCGGCTTGTAGGTATCGATCGACAGCGGCACATTCGCACCATGCAACTGCTCGACCAGTGGAATCACCCGCTCCAGTTCTTCGTCGAGCGGCACCGGCGGTGCGCCCGGGCGGGTCGATTCGCCACCGATATCGATGATGTCCGCGCCATCGAGCAGCATGCGCTCGGCCTGGCGCAACGCATCGCCACGCATTGCGTATTGGCCGCCGTCGGAAAAAGAATCGGGCGTGACGTTCAGGATGCCCATAACCAACGGGCGTTCAAAGGTCAGCTTGAAGCGGCCGCATTGCAGCGGTTCGGGAATGGGAAGAAAAGGAAATTCGACTTTCGACACGTAGCGGTCAATCACGTAAAACGGACAAATGAAAAACGGGCCGGTGTGAAACACACCGGCCCGCACTTTCTACTGGTCGCCTATCAGGCCGGCGCAGTCGCGCTGCCTGGCTTGACCTCAGTGCCCGGGCTGCCGCCCGAAGAGGCGTCGCTTGCCGACGGCGGCGAGCTCTTCGGCGAACGCGGCGGACGGCCTGCCATGATGTCGTTGATCTGATCGGCGTCGATCGTTTCCCACTCCATCAGTGCGGCAGTCATCGCTTCAACCTTGTCGCGGTTCTCGTCGAGCAGGCGCTTGGCGAGGTTGTACTGCTCGTCCAGCACGCGGCGGATTTCCGCGTCGACCTTCTGCTGCGTCGCTTCCGAAATGGTGCGTGTGAAACCACGGCCAAACGGTGTCGCGTCGTTTTCGTCGTCGACGTAGACCATCGGTCCGAGTGCGTCCGTCATGCCGAAGCGAGCCACCATGGCACGCGCCGTAGCCGTTGCCTTGTTGAAGTCGTCCGACGCGCCGGTGCTGATCAGGTTCAGGAACAGCTCTTCCGCGACACGGCCACCGAACAGGATCGCGAGGCGGTCCAGCAGGTAGTCCTTCGAATACGTTTCGTTGTCATGTTCCGGCAACTGCCACGTGACGCCCAACGCTCGGCCGCGCGGGATGATCGTGACCTTGTGCACCGGATCGGCCTTCGGCAACAGCTTGGCGATGACCGCGTGACCCGACTCGTGATACGCCGTAGCACGCTTCGATTCTTCGCGAATCACGGCCGACTTGCGCTCCGGACCCATGAAGATCTTGTCTTTCGCGTCTTCGAAGTCGTTCATTTCGACGATGCGCTTGCCGCGGCGAGCCGCGAACAGCGCTGCTTCGTTGACCAGGTTCGCCAGATCGGCGCCTGAGAAGCCCGGCGTGCCGCGTGCGATCACCGCCGCGTCGACGTCGTTCGAAATCGGCACCTTGCGCAGGTGAACCTTCATGATGTGCTCGCGACCACGGATGTCCGGCAGACCGACGTACACCTGACGGTCGAAACGGCCCGGGCGCAGCAGCGCCTTGTCGAGCACGTCCGAACGGTTCGTGGCAGCGATCACGATCACGCCCGAGTTCGCTTCGAAACCGTCCATCTCGACCAGCATCTGGTTCAAGGTCTGTTCGCGTTCGTCATTGCCGCCGCCCATGCCGGCACCACGATGACGGCCGACCGCGTCGATTTCGTCGATGAACACGATACACGGCGCATGCTTCTTGGCCTGCTCGAACATATCGCGCACACGCGCCGCACCGACACCCACGAACATTTCGACGAAGTCCGAACCCGAGATACTGAAGAACGGCACCTTCGCTTCGCCGGCAATAGCGCGCGCCAGCAACGTCTTACCCGTTCCCGGTGGGCCGACCAGCAGCACGCCACGCGGGATGCGCCCGCCCAGCTTCTGGAATTTCTGCGGATCGCGCAGGAAGTCGACCAGTTCGGAGACTTCTTCCTTGGCTTCGTCGCAACCGGCGACGTCGGTGAAATTGATTGCGTTATTGTTTTCGTCGATCAGACGTGCACGGGATTTACCGAACGAGAACGCACCGCCTTTCCCGCCTCCCTGCATCTGTCGCATCATGTAGAACCAGAAGCCGATGATCAGGATCGTCGGTCCGAGGTAGTACAGCGCGGACACCAGCGCATTCGGTTCGTCATCAGCCTTGCCGCTCACCTGAACGCCATACTTCATCAGATCGCCGACCATCCAGATGTCGCCCGGCGACACGATCTGGTACTTCTGGCCGTCTGCTGGAGTGACCGTGAGGTTCCGCCCCTGGACAATGACGTTCTTGACTTTGCCGTTCTTCGCGTCGTCCATGAACTGCGAATAGGAAACGCCTTCCTGGACACGGGGCTTGTCGAACTGCTTGAACACCGTAAACAGCACCAGTGCGATAACCAGCCACACTGCTGCTTTCGAAAACATATTGTTGTTCAAAGCACCACTCCTTCACTTAGACGGGCGCCTACATTTGCCTTGCGGCACCACGAAAGCATTCTAATCCAGTCCGCAGACCCCTGCCATAACGTTTCGCTACCACATAAATAGCGCAGCGGGCCGTCAGAGCGCCAATTTCCGGCGCCTCGGGCACATTAACGGCAGATGCGGAACTGTCCCGCAGCGAACCTATGCGGGCCGCTTGAGATGCTTACCCAAAATAAACGTTTCTGACGATTTGTCCCGCGAGGCTTTCGGCTTGCGGGCCGCCACCACCTTGAACTGGCGCTTGAACTTTTCGACAATCTGGCTGTAACCGCTGCCATGAAAACATTTGACTAAAAGGGCGCCATCCGACTTCAGGTGGTTTTGCGAGAATTCCATCGCGATATCGCACAGATGCTCGATTCGCGCGGCATCCGCCACCGCCACTCCCGACAGGTTGGGCGCCATATCCGAAATTACAAGGTCAACCTGGCGTTCCCCGACTAATTCTTCGAGTTGTGCGAGAACCGAGTCCTCGCGAAAGTCGCCCTGGATGAAATGAACGTCGGCGATCGGCTCCATCGGCAGCATGTCCAGCGCGATGATGGTGCCGTCGATGCCGCCCGCGCGCTCGGCGTCGCGCTGCGAGCCCTTGGCAAGCTTGTTACGGGCGTACTGGCTCCAGCTGCCCGGCACCGAGCCGAGGTCGACGATCACTTGACCTGGCCGGATCAGTTTGTCCTGCTCGTCGATTTCCTTCAGCTTGTAGGCAGCGCGAGCGCGGTAACCCTCCCGCTGCGCCATTTTTACGTACGGGTCGTTGATGTGATCGTGCAGCCACGCGGTATTGAACTTGTTTTTTGCCATTAAAGGTAGAACTCTTGCTGCGTGATGTCGCGCTTTAGGGGATAATACGCGGTTAATTCGCGCGGCCACCGCCAAAACTGGCAGTCATCCGCGATTCTGTTGTTCTGACGCGCCGCCCTGCGCTATGGCCCGAATCTATCCGGGCTGCAGGTGCCGCCATTTTAGTCGAGTCTCCCACTTTCCATGCCAGCCCTTAAAGTCTCTTCCGACCAACGCGCCGAGTTGCGCTCCCAGGCACATGCGCTCAAACCGGTCGTGCTCGTCGGCGCCGAAGGCTTGACCGACGCTGTGCTGTCGGAAATCAAGGTCCACCTTGGCGCCCATCAACTGATCAAAATCCGCGTATTCGGCGACGAACGCGAAGAGCGCATCGCCATCTACGAACAGATCTGCGACAAGCTGAACGCCGCGCCGATCCAGCATATCGGCAAGCTGCTGGTGATCTGGAAGCCGGAAGCAGCAGCACAACCGGCCGTGAAGGCCAAGCGCGGCGCCCTGCCGAGCGCCCGCGAAGCGGCTGTCGAAGCCAAACCGGGTAAAGGCCGCGCCCCGCGCGTGGTCACCGTGGTGAAGCCCAGCGAAATCCCGATGCGCAAGCCGAAGGCAAAAGCAGTCGTGGTGCGTGGCAATGAACGCGTTACGCAAGGCGGCAACGTCAAGCGCGCCAAGAAGCGCCAGACCAGCGCGAAGCGCGCGCACCAGTCGTCGAAGTAAGCGAATGATGAAGGGTGCGGGCGGTGTCCGCACCTTGGTGTGAACTGCTCAGGCCGCCTGGGTGACACCGCTTGGGTAATGTCACCTGACTCACTCTACAGGCAAACCTCGCTTAAGCAAGCCGGAGCAGCACCATTTAACCGGTCACGTTCCCCGCGGCACTGCGAGCGCCCTGCTCCGCGGTCTGCACGCCGACGCTCGCCGGCAGCTTCCACACCAGCGCCACGCCCAGCAGACTTTCGATCAGGTAAAACAGGCTCGACACGCCGTGCAGAATGCCAAACCGCGTCGCATAGGCCGAATGTCCGACATCACTGCCCGCTTCCAGCGCGGCAATGCGCATTGCATTCATGAACGGCTGCAACGCAAAATAACCCACCAGCACGCACACCAGCATACCGGCGATCAGCCAGCGCAAACGACGATAAACGTCGCTGCCGCGGCGAACCAGTACGTTTGCCAGACCCAGCAGCAAAATGCTGCACACCCCGCCCAGCACACCCTCAATACGAAACAGCTGCGCCGCCACCGCGCCCGCCGACACCCGGTCGAGCGATGTGAACAACACCGGCGCGACGGCATAGCCGATAGTCAACAGACTACCGACCCACACCACCGTCAGCAGACGGAACAGTCGATGCGGCATCAAGGACACCGGGGCGGCCTTCAAACGTAGCTAACCGCGATGATTTCGTACTCGCGCACGCCGCCTGGCGCCTGCACCGATGCAACGTCGCCTTCCGACTTGCCGATCAATGCGCGCGCGATCGGCGAGCTGATCGAGATCAGACCGTGGTCGATGTCCGCTTCGTCGTCGCCGACGATCTGGTATTTGACCTTGGCACCCGAATCGAGGTCTTCGAGTTCGAGCGTCGCACCGAACACCACGCGGCCGTCTGCCTCCACCTTGGACGGGTCGATCACCTGCGCGCCGGCCAGCTTCGATTCGATTTCGGCAATACGGCCTTCGACGAAGCCCTGCTTTTCCTTCGCCGCGTCGTATTCCGCGTTTTCAGACAGATCGCCCTGGGCACGCGCTTCCGCGATCGAATTGATCACGGAGGGACGCTCAACCGATTTCAGGCGCTGCAATTCATCGCGCAACATTTCCGCGCCGCGCTTAGTCAATGGAACAGTGCTCATAAACAACTCTATGCAAAAAACAGCCGTAAAAAAAATCACCGCGGTTAAGTGCATCCCGCGGAGGCTGACGTTCCGGGCAAAACCCGGGCCACAGCACCTGCGGAACGCCGCTTAACCGCGGCACTTACATCTTGGACAGGTATTCGAAGCCTTAGTTTAGGCGAGCGTGGAGGCCTTGTAAATCATAGACTTCCAGGTTCTTCAAATAGCGCAAACCTTCAACTGCGGCGCGTGCGCCGGACATCGTCGTGTAGTACGTGACCTTGTTCGCCTGTGCGCTCATGCGGATCGAACGCGAGTCGGCGATCGCAGCACGGGTTTCGTCGACGGTGGTGAAGACCAGCGCGATTTCACCGTTCTTGATCATATCGACAATGTGCGGACGGCCGTCCTTCACCTTGTTGACGACCTTGACCGGCACGCCGGCCGCTTCGATCGCGGCAGCCGTGCCCTTGGTCGCGACGATCGGATAACCGAGTTCGTGCAGCATGCGCGCGACTTCGACGGCCTTCGGCTTATCGGCGTCCATCACGGTCAACAGCACCGTGCCCGACTCCGGCAGACGCGAACCCGCCGCGAGTTGCGACTTGAACAGCGCTTCGCCAAACGTCTGACCCACGCCCATCACTTCACCGGTCGAACGCATTTCCGGTCCAAGCACCGGATCGACTGCCGGGAACTTGACGAACGGGAACACGGCTTCCTTCACGCTGAAGTACGGTGGGTTGATTTCCTTCGTCACGCCCTGTTGTGCGAGCGTCTGGCCGACCATCGCGCGCGCCGCGATCTTTGCGAGCGGCAGGCTGGTCGCCTTCGACACGTACGGCACGGTACGCGATGCACGCGGATTCACTTCGAGCACGTAAATCACGTCCGCTTTCGAACCATCCGCCTGCGGCACTTGCTGGATCGCGAACTGCACATTCATCAGGCCGATCACGTTCAGCGCCTTCGCCATTGCGCCGGTCTGGCGCTTCAGCTCAGCAATGGTTTCCTGCGACAACGAGTACGGCGGCAGCGAGCAAGCCGAGTCGCCCGAGTGGACGCCCGCCTGTTCGATGTGCTCCATCACGCCGCCAATGAACACGGCTTCGCCATCGGAGATGCAATCCACGTCGCATTCGATCGCGTCGTTCAGGAAGCGGTCGAGCAGCACCGGCGAATCGTGCGACACCTTCACGGCCTCGCGCATATAGCGCTCGAGATCACGCGGCTCGTGGACGATTTCCATGGCGCGGCCGCCCAGCACGTACGAAGGACGCACCACCAACGGATAGCCGATTTCCTCGGCGAGCTTCAGCGCTTCGTCTTCAGCACGCGCGGTACGGTTCGGCGGTTGACGCAGGCCGAGGTCCTGCAGCAGCTTCTGGAAACGCTCGCGGTCTTCCGCGGCGTCGATCATGTCCGGCGACGTGCCGATGATCGGCACACCGTTCGCTTCGAGATCAAGCGCGAGCTTCAACGGCGTTTGACCGCCGTATTGCACGATCACGCCGACCGGCTTTTCCTTGTCGACGATTTCGAGCACGTCTTCGAGCGTTAGCGATTCGAAGTACAGACGATCGGACGTGTCGTAGTCGGTCGAAACGGTTTCAGGGTTGCAGTTGACCATGATCGTTTCGTAGCCGTCTTCGCGCATGGCCAGTGCGGCGTGCACGCAGCAGTAGTCGAACTCGATACCCTGGCCGATCCGGTTCGGACCGCCGCCCAGCACCATGATCTTTTTGTTGTTCGTCGGGTTCGCTTCGCACTCTTCCTCATAGGTCGAGTACATGTAGGCGGTTTTCGTGGCGAACTCGGCCGCGCACGTGTCGACGCGCTTGTAGACCGGGCGCACGTTCAACTCGATACGGCGCTGGCGCACTTCCGCTGGCTTCGCGCCGAGCAGCTTCGCCAAACGGCGATCCGAGAAGCCGCTTTGCTTCAGATATTTGAGTTCTTCCTTCGACAGGCTTGCCAACGTACGACCAGCCAGCGCCTTTTCCTTCAGGATGATCTGTTCGATCTGCGCGAGGAACCACGGGTCGATCGAGGTCTCTTCGAAAATCTCTTCGGCCGTCATGCCGACACGGAACGCGTCGCCGACATACCAGATGCGATCCGGACCGGCTTCGCCGATCTCGCGGATGATCTCGTCGCGGTTGTCGGTCTTTTCGTCCAGACCATCCACGCCTACTTCCAGACCGCGCAGCGCCTTCTGGAATGATTCCTGGAAGGTGCGGCCAATGGCCATCACTTCGCCGACCGACTTCATTTGCGTGGTCAGGCGGGAATCGGCTTCGCGGAATTTTTCGAACGCGAAACGCGGGATCTTGGTGACAACGTAGTCGATCGTCGGTTCGAACGACGCCGGGGTCTGACCGCCGGTGATTTCGTTCTTCAGTTCGTCGAGCGAGTAGCCGACCGCGAGCTTCGCCGCGATCTTGGCGATCGGGAAGCCCGTGGCTTTCGACGCCAATGCCGACGAACGCGACACGCGCGGATTCATTTCGATCACGACCATGCGGCCGTCTTTCGGATTGATCGAGAACTGCACGTTCGACCCGCCCGTGTCCACGCCGATTTCGCGCAGCACGGCGAGCGATGCGTTACGCAGGATCTGATATTCCTTGTCCGTGAGCGTTTGCGCCGGCGCGACGGTAATCGAGTCGCCGGTGTGGATGCCCATCGGGTCCAGATTTTCGATCGAGCAGACGATGATGCAGTTGTCCTTTTTATCGCGGACCACTTCCATCTCGTACTCTTTCCAGCCGAGCAGCGATTCTTCGATCAGCAGTTCGCGCGTGGGCGACAGATCGAGACCGCGCTTGCAGATCTCTTCGAATTCGTCGCGGTTGTACGCGATGCCGCCGCCCGAACCGCCCAACGTGAACGACGGACGAATCACGACCGGATAACCGCCGCTACCCGTTTGCACAGCGATGTCCGCCTGCACCTGCAACGCTTCTTCCATTGAATGCGCGGTGCCCGATTTGGCCGAACCGAGGCCGATCTTGGTCATCGCGTCCTTGAACTTCTGGCGGTCTTCCGCCTTGTCGATCGCTTCCGGCGAGGCGCCGATCAGCTCGACCTTGTACTTGTCCAGTACGCCGTGCGCGTGGAGATCCAGTGCGCAGTTCAGCGCGGTCTGGCCACCCATTGTCGGCAGGATCGCGTCGGGGCGCTCCTTGGCGATGATGCGCTCTACCACTTCCCACGTGATCGGCTCGATGTAGGTCACGTCGGCCGTGTTCGGGTCGGTCATGATCGTCGCCGGATTGCTGTTGACGAGAATGACCTTGTAGCCTTCCTCACGCAGCGCCTTGCATGCCTGCGCGCCCGAGTAGTCGAACTCGCACGCCTGGCCGATGATGATCGGACCCGCGCCGATGATGAGGATGCTTTTAATGTCTGTCCGCTTGGGCATAACGCTCTCGCTAATGTATTCCTGAATTCTTTCTGTCGGCGCGCGTCGTTTCACCGTTGCGCGCGCTCTGTTGTGTGCGGCTCGCCTTGCTCCGCGCCGGTTGCGCCGATCGCGTCGCGAGCCGCGCGCCGCCGGGGCGCTTTACACCTGGCTGCTTATGCCGCTGCGGACTTGCCGCCCTTCTTCGTGTCCATCAACGCCGTGAAGCGATCGAACAGATAGGCGATGTCGTGCGGACCGGGCGATGCTTCCGGGTGACCCTGGAAGCAGAACGCCGGCTTGTCGGTCAGCGCGAAACCTTGCAGCGTGCCGTCGAACAGCGAGATGTGCGTGACTCGGGCATTGGCCGGCAGCGTGTCGGCGTCGACCGCGAAGCCATGGTTCTGCGACGTGATGACCACGCGGCCATCTTCGAGATCCTTCACCGGATGATTCGCGCCGTGGTGGCCTGTCTTCATCTTGAGGGTCTTGGCGCCGAGCGCGAGACCCATGATCTGGTGGCCAAGGCAGATGCCAAAGGTCGGAATGCCGCGCTCGATCATCTCCTTGGTGGCGCGAATCGCGTAGTCGCACGGCTCCGGATCGCCGGGGCCGTTCGACAGGAAAACGCCGTCCGGATTGAGCGCGAGCGCATCAGCCGCGGACGCTTCTGCCGGCAGCACGGTGACGTGGCAGCCGCGTTCGGCCAGCATGCGCAGGATGTTGTACTTAACGCCATAATCGAACGCGACCACACGGTACTTCGGCGCGTTCTGCGTGCCGTAGCCGGAGCCCAGACGCCATTCGGTCTGGGCCCACTCGTAGCTTTCCTTCGTCGACACGACCTTCGCCAGGTCCATGCCCGACAAACCCGGGAACGAACGCGCGAGTTCGATTGCCTTGGCTTCGTCATCCGAGCCGGCGAGAATCGCGCCGTTCTGCGCACCCTTGTCGCGCAGCACGCGGGTCAGCATACGGGTGTCGAGACCGGCGATGGCGACCACGCCTTCGTCCTTCAGATATTGCGGGAGCGTGCGCTCCATGCGGAAGTTCGACGCAAGAACCGGCAGATCACGGATGATCAGACCGGCGGCATGGACTTTCGTAGCTTCGACGTCTTCGGCATTCACGCCCACGTTACCGATGTGCGGATACGTGAGGGTCACGATCTGGCGCGCGTAGCTCGGGTCGGTCAGGATTTCCTGATAGCCGGTGATAGCAGTGTTGAACACGACTTCGCCGATCGTATGCCCGGGGGCGCCGATCGAGTAACCACGAAAGACCGTGCCGTCGGCGAGTGCGAGCAAAGCGGGAGAAAATGACGGCAACACGGGAGACTCCTTGGGGAACACCCTGTTGCCGACCTGTCTATCCGACTGCGAGCCGCAGCGAAACGCATCGACAGGATGCGCGCGCAGACTCGCTCGCGTACTGCTGGTGACGTCGCAAGGGGCGCGATGGGTCCATTGTGTGGACAGATCGGCTGGGTGCGGGGCGTCAAAAGCGCGCGGCGGATGAACGGTATGGGAGAGGTAGGCGCTAGGGTGCGGGTTGATAAGCTCAAACCTTGGAATTATAGCGCGAAACTACCCTTCCCTCCAAATCCGAGATGGCGAGCCGGCGTAGCCGGGTACAGTCTGAAACGAGCCGAAGCCTTGCTGCGCTTGACTCTAAAGCCGATGGACAAAATTTACACGGTCGGAATCAGGATAAGACCGGTAAATATGACGCCACTCTGGAGCATGCGCGACGACCTTAAACCTGCTGTCTGGCAGACACGTGCGCCGGCTGAAGCCGGGCGCGGCCGGGCAACACATACCAGATCGCACTCAACACCTGCAACGCGACCAGAATGCCCCAGGCGGTCAGATGCGCGGCCGCCGGGTAATGACCGTCATGGGCCGGCCAGCGCGACAGCACAGCGCCCACGCCAATCTGGAAGCCGAAAATCAGCAGAAAGATGATCAGCGTCAGCGTGGTATTCACCCGGCCGATCATCTGCGCAGGAAAGTGCCGCGCCATTACCGCGTAACTCAGAATGCCAGTACCGCCGAAGACCCCGTATGCGGCCCACAGCAGGCTCGCAGGCAGCGGCGCGTTGAACATGATCAGCAGTTGGGTCAGCACGTAAAGCGCCATGCCGATGCCGCAAAACACATACAACGAGATCCCGCGCCGCTCCAGGCCGCGTGCCGCCGCGCCGAAGCCGACGCAACCGGCCATCATCGCAAAGCCGAGAATCGACACCAGCGACGCGGCTTCACGCGGCGCGAAACCCTGCACGTCGCGCAGCCAGGCGCCGACCCACAGCGACTGCATCGCGTAGAACACGCCTTGCGTGACGATAGAAAACGACCCAATCTTCCAGAACGCCCCGCTTCTCAAGATATGCAAGGTGCCTTTGAACTGAGCGCCGATGCCGGCCTGGCGGTGAGTTTCCCTGGCGTCGGGTGCGAGCGTCCACTGCGTCACCGCCACGACCACCGTCAGCAGGCCCAGACCGATACAGACCGCACGCCAACTGGCGAAGCCCAGCACCCACGTGAGCGGCGAGCCGACCATCACACCGCCGAAGCCGCCGATCGCCATCACCAACCCGTTCATCAGCGGCAGACGCCCCGGTTCGAAATGCTGCGCCAACGCCTTGAACGCAGCGCCAAGACATACCGAGACGCCGACGCCGATCAGCAACCGCCCAAACATCATCATGCCGACGCTGTGCGCCGCGCCGAACACCCAGATTCCGAGCGCCGCAAACATCATGGTGACCGCCGTCACGCGGCGTGCGCCGTAATGATCGAGCAGCACGCCAGCCGGAATCTGCGCGCCCGCAAAGCCGAGGAAATACAGACTGGTCAGCAAGCCAAGATCCGTGGCCGAGAGGCCGAGATCGTGCGTAATGAAAGGCGCAAAACCGAGATTGACGCCGCGAAACACGTACGAAACGAAGTAACCAGCGGAAAACAGCAGAAAAACGCGCAACTGGGTCGGCGACATAAGCTTTGAAATGAGCGGCTGAAAAAGCCAAAGCACGAAAGATAAATGAAAAGCGCGAAATTCGCCTGAATTGATCTGCAGAATGAAAAACGCCGTCACCACAGGTGACGGCGTTGGAATAACACGGTGCGTGATCGGAGCGCAATCCACGCGCTGCCCCCGCAACGCATGTGGTCACTACCGTGGAGCCGCTTTTTGGTCTACTTACCCTTCTTCGCGTTGGCCGCGGTCTTCTGGCGGCTATCTGCCGCGGCC
The DNA here is from genome assembly GCF_046030555.1 of Paraburkholderia sediminicola. GTDB lineage: Bacteria > Pseudomonadota > Gammaproteobacteria > Burkholderiales > Burkholderiaceae > Paraburkholderia > Paraburkholderia sediminicola_E. The sequence goes on from NZ_JAQQCH010000001.1 coordinate 161,938, forward strand.
TTCGACGCCTTGCTGGACGTTGAAGCCGACACTTTCGTCACTTTGCCCTTGCTGGCGCCGGACGTTGTCGGCTTACTGGCTTTACCCACCGGCTCAGACACCTTCACCACGGCGGAGCGGCCACGGCCCTTCTTCTTATCGTAGCGCGAATCGCCCCTCGTGTCTGCGACGCGGGTCCCGATCTTCTCGACACCGCCGCCTTGCACGTCGGTCGCGATGCGCTCCGGACCGGGTTCGCTCGGCATCGCCTTGCCGACCGGCACGTGCAGCACGATCACCTGCCCGCGCGAAACCTGATCGCGATGCGTACGATTCCACGCCTTCAGCTGACCGATCGACACACCGTAACGCACGGCGATCGCGGCCATTGACTGATTGCGGCGCACCCGGATCAGCATCTTGCGGGTATCGGGGACGTCGGGCTCCATTGCCAGCACCGCGCTTTCGGCGACGTCGGCGCTGATGTCTTCGTCGTCGTCCGAGCCACGCGGCACGACGATCGTCGAGCCTGGTTTCAAACGCATGCCGACGGGAATCTTGTTCACTTCCATCAGCGTGTCGGCGTCGACACCGATCTTCTGCGCGATCGCCGCCGGCGCAGCACGCTCCGTGACCGTGTACGTGGTCCACGACGACAGCGAACCGGAGTACGCCTTCAGATTGCGCTCGAACGCGCTCGCGTTGTCGAACGGCAGCAGGATCTGCGGCTGCGTGGCGCCGAGAATCACCGGCTTTCTGAAAGAGGGGTTCAACGAGCGGAATTCATCGGTGGAGAGATTCGCGAGTTTCGCCGCCATGTCCACGTCGATATCGTGCGAGGTCGTGACCGTCACGAAGTACGGGTGATTCGGAATCGACGGCAGCGTGAGCCCGTACATCTGCGGGTTCATCACGATGTTCTTCACCGCCTGCAGCTTGGGCACGTAGTTGCGCGTCTCGTTCGGCATGCGCAGACTGAGGTAGTCAGTCGGCAGCCCCGCCGCTTCATTGCGCGCGATCGCGCGCTGCACGTTGCCCTCGCCCCAGTTGTAGGCGGCGAGCGCCAGTTGCCAGTCGCCGAACATGTCATGCAGACGCGACAGATAGTCGAGCGCGGCGCTGGTCGAGGCCAGCACGTCGCGGCGCTCGTCCTGCCACATGTTCTGCTTGAGGTTGTAGGTGCGGCCCGTGCCCGGCATGAACTGCCACATGCCGGCGGCCTTCGCTACCGACAACGCCTGCGGGCTGTACGCGGATTCGATGAACGGCAGCAAGGCGAGCTCGGTCGGCATATGGCGCGCTTCGAGCTCTTCGACGATGTGGTACAGGTATTTCTGCGAGCGCTCGGTCATGCGCTGCACGTAGTCCGGGCGTTGCGCATACCAGTTGACCTGCATGTCGACGAGGTCGGTTTGCAGATCCGGCATTTGAAAACCACGGCGAATACGACCCCAAAGGTCGGCGTCCGCGCTCGTCAGTTGATCGACCGAGCCTTGGTCGACGTTAATCGTCTCTTTGGCGGTGGCTGTCTTGCGAAGGGCGTCGGCTACGGCTTGCTGACTGGCGGGGTTTGTGGCGGTGGTGGGGCTATTCGTCGCCGGTCCCTGACTCGCGCAAGCGGCGAGTGTCAAGACCAGCAACGCACTAAAGATAAATCTCATGAACGTCTCGGTTTCCACAAGGGCTGGAATTTGCAGCCGATAGTACGAAACGTCAACGTTTACGTCAATCGGAAAATTACGAAAAAAATCAAGGAAATCTAAGGCTTGGCGAATTTTTGCGATTCTTCGCGTGAGGAATACCCTGATGCCGAACGGGTCAACGGAAGCGGTTTTTCCATTCGCGCATCAGCGTAAATGCCGCTAAACGATCAGGCACTTTTTCGTGCAGCTGCTCTTGCAGGGTTGCTTGAATCGCTGGATTGCTCGCGCGCAAAAATGGATTCACCGCGCGCTCGTGGGCGATGGTGGTGGGCAGCGTCGGCACATGACGCGCCCGCAATTCGCTCGCCGCGTCACGCCAGGCTTGCAGTTCGACGTTGCCCGGCTCGCAGGCGAGCGCGAAGCGGATGTTCGACAACGTGTACTCGTGCGCGCAGTGAACCTCGGTCGCACCGGGCAGCGCGGCAAGCGAATCCAGCGACGCCAGCATCTGCGCGGGCGTGCCTTCGAACAGGCGGCCGCAGCCACACGCGAACAGCGTGTCGCCACAAAACACGTGCGGCGTACCGCGCGGGTCGGCCGCCTGAAAATAGGCGATATGACCGCTCGTGTGACCGGGCACGTCAAGCACATCAAATTCGAGTGCGGGCGCAGCAATCGTCACGTGATCGCCGTTTTTGAGACGATGCGTGAGGTGCTGGATCGCTTCACCGGCGGGGCCGTACACGGGAACGGCCTGGCCGTTCAGCAGATCGGCCACCCCACCGACATGGTCTTGATGATGGTGCGTGAGTAAAATAGCGCTCAGCCGCCAACCCCGTTTCGCCAGATAGGCGTGCACGGGAGCGGCTTCACCCGGATCGACGACCACCGCGTGATGCCCGTCGGAAACGACCCAGATGTAATTGTCTTCAAACGCCGGGACCGGTACGTACTCGAGCGCATTCATAGGCGACGCATTCTCTGATATGACTGACCGAGCGATTATAGACTGGCCTGCCTGGACCGATTCGCCACCCGGCCGCTACGTACTCGAGTGGGAACAGACCCAGCTCGACCGCGTGGTGTCGGACGTGTTCGGTTACCATGCGCTGCAACTCGGCCTGCCGCAGCTCGACGCCCTGCGCGAAAACCGCATGCCGTGCCGCGGACTCGTGCTCGACGCAGCGAGCGGCGCGAGCGCGCCCTACACTTTTCCGCGCGGCCTGGGGCGTGCCGGGCATGGCTGGGGCAACAGCGCCGTCCATGGTCGGCCCGCGGATTTGTCGGCGCCGGCCGGACGCAGCGCTGTCTGGTGCGACCTGCTCGACTTGCCGTTCGAAGCACAAAGTGTCGATCTCATCGTGATGCCGCATACGCTGGAATTCACGAGCGACCCGCACCGGCTGCTGCGCGAAGCCGAGCGTGTGCTGATGCCCGAAGGCCAACTGATCATTCTCGGCTTCAATTCACTGTCGCTCTGGGGCGCGCGCCAATCGGTCGGCAAGATGACCGGCCGGCCGTTCGTGCCCGCGGCAGTCGACCTGATCGCTTTCACGCGTCTGAAAGACTGGATCAAGCTGCTGGGTTTCGACCTTGAACGCGGGCGCTTCGGCTGCTATCGTCCGCCGCTTGGCAGCGATCAATGGCTGTCGCGCTATGGCTTCATGGAAGCCGCCGGCGACCGCTGGTGGCCGATTTTCGGCGCCACGTACATGATCAAGGCGATCAAGCGCGTGCCCGGCATGCGCCTCATCGGCCCGCTGAAAGTGAAGAAACCTGTCCTCGCCGCGGGCCTCGCGCCCGCCGCCACCCCGAATACACGCAACCACACTCAATGACTTCCGACATCATCGATATTTACACCGACGGCGCCTGCAAGGGCAATCCCGGCCCTGGCGGCTGGGGCGCGCTGCTGCGCTTCGGCGACCAGGAAAAAGAACTGTTCGGCGGTGAACCCAACACCACCAACAACCGCATGGAATTGATGGGCGTGATCGCCGCGCTCGAGGCGCTCAAGCGCCCCTGCAAGGCCGTCGTGCACACCGACTCGCAGTACGTGCAGAAAGGCATCAGCGAGTGGATTCACGGCTGGAAGAAAAAAGGCTGGATCACTGCGGCGAAGCAACCGGTGAAGAACGCCGATCTCTGGAAGCGGCTCGACGCGCTCGTCGCGCAGCATGAAATCGAATGGCGCTGGGTACGCGGTCACAACGGCCACCCGGAAAACGAACGCGCGGATCAACTGGCCAATCGCGGTGTCGCGTCACTCGCAGCAATATGATGCGTGCTGTGCTGCCCGCCGCGACACTAACGTGCGCGCCTTTCTTTTTTGCTGATTTTTTTAGAGCAGGTTAATCCGACATGCGTCAACTCATCCTCGATACCGAAACCACCGGCCTGAATGCACGAACCGGCGACCGGATCCTTGAACTCGGTTGCGTCGAAATGGTGAACCGCCGGCTCACGGGCAACAACCTGCACTTCTACATCAACCCGGAACGCGAGAGCGATCCGGGCGCACTGGCGGTCCACGGGCTGACCACCGAATTCCTGAGCGACAAGCCAAAGTTCGCCGAGATCGCCGATCAGATTCGCGACTTCATTCAGGACGCGGAACTGATCATTCACAACGCGCCGTTCGACATCGGCTTTCTCGATGCCGAATTTGCGCTGCTGGGTTTGCCGCCGGTGAAAACCTACTGCGGCGAGATCATCGATACGCTCGCGCGCGCCAAGCAGATGTTCCCTGGCAAGCGCAATTCACTCGACGCGCTGTGCGATCGCTTCGGCATCAGCAACGCGCACCGCACCCTGCACGGCGCGCTGCTCGACTCCGAATTGCTCGCCGAGGTTTATCTGGCGATGACACGCGGCCAGGAAAGTCTCGTCATTGACATGCTCGGTGATTCGCATGGTGGCGGCGATGCGCACGCGCCGCGCATCGCGATCGATTCGCTGAATCTGGTCGTGGTTGCCGCGAGCGACGACGAGGTCGCCGAACATCAGGCGGTGCTCGACGGCCTCGACAAAGCAGTCAAAGGCACAAGCGTGTGGCGCCTCGAACCCGCACCGGCCGCGGATGAGCAAATCGCTTAAAAAGTACTTTACGAGCTTAAAAAACCCTGACATAATTCGGTTCTCTTCGGGTGGTTAGCTCAGCGGTAGAGCACTGCCTTCACACGGCAGGGGTCACAGGTTCAATCCCTGTACCACCCACCAGATTCGCTGGTTCCCGAAGAACCGCAAGAGAAAGCCCTCGAACGTAAGTCGAGGGCTTTTTGTTTTTGCATTCATTTTGCATCCACGCAGGCATGCGCCGGATTGATCGCGCACGGGTGCACTGAAATGCGCTTGAGCCTGCCCCGCGTCGAAGTCAACACCGAACTTTCGTACGATTGCAGTCGCCAAATACTGCTGATATAGTCAGTTCTCGGGCACTCGCCCCGTCTACTTTCACCACCGCATTCGACTACAGGGAGGCGTCACATGTTCGCAGTGCATATCGTCGTCCCTGGGATGGTCTCTCGACCATTCTCGCGACTTTAAGTTCGTCGCGTCGTCGCTCACGCGGTTCTGCCTGAACAGGCGGTCCGCGCAAATTCCAGACAGTCCGTAGTCTCGTTGCCGGCATCGTTGTCGACGACACATCCCGACTTGCTTGGCTGTCTCTTCCTTTCGCTTTCTGACTGGAACCTCGGTGCGCTCGCGCGCCACCGGGTCGTGGCAAATGACTAGAAAAAAACTCGACTTTCGCGGACAAGCCTTCAGGGATGTCCTCGGCTTCACCTTCCGTCACTGGGCCAAACAGCCTCGGCGCATCTTCGCAATTGCCGCGCTGGCGCTGCTCTCGGCATTGGCGGACATATTCACGCCCATGTTCGCCGGACGGCTTGTCGACGCGATCGCATCCGGCTCGGCCGGCGACGCCGTCGCGTGGCACGCTGCGATTACTGCCTTCTGCGTGCTGGGCGCGCTTGGGCTCGGCGCCACGCTGCTTCTCCAGTGCGTGTTCTTCAACCTCATCAGGCTGACCCTCAAGATGATGAGCGACATCGCTGCGAATGCGTTTCATCGCGTGCAACGCTTTTCGACGGACTGGCACGCCAACAGCTTCGCCGGATCCACCGTGCGCAAGATCACGCGCGGCATGTGGGCGCTCGATCTGCTCAACGACACGCTGCTGGTCGCGCTGTTGCCGTCGCTGACCATGCTGGTCGGCGCAACGGTGCTGCTCGGCTGGCACTGGCCGATGATGGGCACGGTCGTCGGTATCGGCTCGGTGCTGTATATCGCGGTAACCGTGGCCATGTCGCTCGGCGTCGTTGCCCCCGCCGCTCGTCTCGCTAACGCGTGGGACACGCGCATGGGCGGCGCCCTCGCTGACGCCGTCAGCTGCAACGGCGTGGTGAAGGCGTTCGGCGCCGAAGAGCGCGAAGAAGTGCTGCTCGAGCGCGTGATCGGCAAATGGCGTCATCGCACGCGCCGCACGTGGACACGCGGCACGATCAACGGCGGCTTGCAAGGTGGCATGCTGGTGGCAATCCAGGCCTCCATTCTCAGTGTCGCGTTGCTGTTGTGGGTGCGCGGTGAAGCGAGCGTTGGCGACATCACGTTCGCGCTGACGATGTTCTTCATGCTGCAAGGTTATCTGCGCGATGTAGGTATGCACATCCGCAACCTGCAGCGTTCGGTCAACGACATGGAAGAACTGGTATCGCTGGAAAACCAGCCGTTAGGTATCGAGGACCGCCTCGGCGCGGGCCCGATCGCGATCGGCAAAGGCGAGATTCGCTTCGAGCACGTGACCTTCCACTACGGTACGAAAGCCGCGCCGCTCTATGACAACTTCTCCGTGCGTATCGCGCCGGGAGAACGCGTTGGGCTAGTCGGGCATTCGGGTTCTGGGAAGACCACTTTCATCAAACTGATCCAGCGGCTGTACGACATTTCCGAAGGCCGGATCACGATCGACGGGCAGGACATTTCCCGTGTGCGGCAGGCGTCGTTGCGCAGCCAGATCGCGATCGTTCAGCAGGAGCCGGTGCTGTTTCACCGCTCGCTGGCGGAGAACATCGCCTATGCACGTCCCGGCGCGAGCCGCGCTGAGATCGAACGCGCCGCACGGCTCGCCAGTGCGCACGACTTTATTGCGACACTGCCTCAAGGCTACGACACGCTGGTGGGTGAACGGGGCATCAAGCTCTCAGGTGGCGAACGTCAGCGCGTGGCTATCGCACGGGCGTTTCTCGCGGACGCGCCGATCCTGATTCTGGACGAAGCGACCTCGAGCCTCGACAGCGAAAGCGAAGTGCTGATCCAGCACGCCATGGAGCGACTGATGGTCGGCCGCACGACGTTGGTGGTGGCGCACCGTCTTTCCACCGTGCGAGCGCTGGACAGGCTGCTGGTGCTGGACAAAGGCAAAGTCATCGAGGAAGGCAGTCACGAGGCGTTGATCAGACTCGAGAACGGCCTGTACAGGCGGTTGTTCGAACGTCAGGCACTGGAGTTGATAAAGGGCTTGAGCGATTCGGAGGGTAAGCACAAGACCGACGGCGCGAAGGCGAATCGGCTCGATGATTCAAGCCTGGTGGTAGAGAAGTAAATTGCTGCAAGCGTGCGGAGCGTCACGCAGAAGCCGCCGGTAAGAGGCGTTTTCTGCTGGCGTTACGCACGCCCTCCTTCGTTCACCCACGACGTTCGTCGCGCAAGCCAATTGACGGTACTGCATGTGTTCGGCGCGTCGCCGTCCAATGCAACGACGAACGCAATCGAACCGCCCAGCGTTTCAACGCGCGACTAGACCACGCCCGCAGGCAGTCCGATACCGCGCGCCATACCGGTAGCCGCGAACACCATCAACACCAGCAGCACCGTCTGGATTACGCTGAGATGCGCATACAAACGCGCTTTTCGCAAATCGGGCGGGGCGCCTTTTCTGATTGAGGCGCGCCAACGCATCAGCGCGAGCATTGACGGAACTTCGAGGATGAGTATCAGCACGAGCAACGTCATCTTGACGTGAAAGAGCGGCTCATGCAGGTAATAGTCGGCGCCCTTTTCGAAACCGCCGAAGGCGCGCATCAGACCGGTGACGATCAGCACCAACGCCGAAATACCCCATCTCGTGTCGGCACGAAATACGGATCGCAACGCAGCGGGCACGCTGGCTCGCCGCAGCGCCCAGGTGCGCCGGAGAATCGACGCGAGGGCAAAGCCATAAGCTAGCAGATGAAGGGCGGCAAGCAACCAGCGAACCAGCATAGCGACTCCTGCAAACGACGCAATACGATCGACGTATGTTCCACTCGCCCACTGGAAACGCCGGGCGGCACTTCTTCTCATTATTATCGACTACAGCTCACTTTACGACGCCGGCTTCAACCCGACGCCGGCTTCAACCGCCACACGTGTCCGACTGAACAATGCGGCAGATTCAGACTTGCTGCAACGACGTGTCGAGCGCGCGCGCCGCGACCCGATCGCCCTCGGTAGTCAGTGCGGTGCGAAACACGGTCTGCCGATTGTGGCCTGCCGCAGCCGGCGAATCCCACAGCAATTCGATTTTCGGACGTCGGCCGAAACCACTGCGAGCCAGCGCAGGCGCGCCTGCCGAGCTGAGCGGCGCAGCGGGCCCACCCGGCTCACCGGCGACACCGAACGCCACCGTGGGAGCCGGTGTCGGCCTCGCGCTCCCGCCTTGACCCGCCGCCCATCGCACGGACAATTCGCGGGCATCGTACTGCCCCACCTTGCGACGCTCGGCCCAAACGATCACGGTACGTGTGGCCGGATCGAGCGCGACCGCATAGCGGCCAATCGCAAAGCGTCGCGCGGCGATATTGGTTCGCCACAGTGCGCGCGGCCGGCAAATCCACACAACTGCCGCGTACAACGCCGGTGCCGCCAACAGCCAGCCGTTGGTGGCCGCCACCGCCTGCGCGGCACGCCGCCAACCGGCGCTCGCCGCAAACGCGCCGACCGACCAGACCGCAAACAGGAATCCGAGGAAAGCAAACAGGCGCAGCGCTTGCCGCAGCCATTGCGGCAACGGATGCAACGGACGCTCGGCCACGGCACGCGCGCCCGGCAGGAAGATCAGCAGGAATAGGAACACCAGGTTGACGCACGCCCACGGCGAGGACGCCATCGCCGACAGCGACGAGCCCAGGTCCATCTGCGCCATCGAAAAAAGCCAGCGAGCGAGGAGCACGAGACCGATAGCGCGCAGCGCGAAAATCGTTCCGGCGCCGGGCGCCGCGGTCGCACGCGTCTCTTTCGTTCTCGCCAAGGCATCCTCCTGTCGTCGGCGGCGCCGCAGCCAATTTGCGGCACGGCCATTATAGGGATATTACGGAGACAGGCTCATGCTTGCCGGTCCCAAAACCGTTCTTTCTGCCGCTGACGCGCCAAAACGCGGCGCTCATGCAACAACGCCCCGTGAGCAACATGCACGCGGGGCGTTCCTGGGGCGCAGCCGGACCATCTGATCGCTGGGGGCGCCGAGCTGGGGGTGCCGAGCTGGAAGCGCCGAAAGCGCTCCAGCAAGGCTGACCCGACTGCCTTTACTTACCGCACATTAGCTGGCGTTGACTTCGCGCAGCACCGTGCGATGCTTCTGACGCAGCAGCTCTTCGTAGGTGGCGACGTAGTTTTGCGCCATGACCTTCGACGAGAAACGCGATTCAAACGCCGCACGCACCTTGGCACGCGGCAGCGTGTGCAGACGCTTCACAGCGGCAACCGCGCTGATTTCGTCTTCCACGACGAAACCCGACACGCCGTTTTCGATCACTTCCGGCACCGAACCGCGATTGAACGCGACGACCGGCGTACCGCACGCCATGGCTTCGATCATCACCAGACCGAAGGGCTCCGGCCAGTCGATCGGGAACACCAGTGCATGCGCGTTGCCGAGAAATTCACGCTTTTCGGCTTCGCCGATTTCGCCAATGTATTCGACGTGCGGGAGCGCCATCAGCGGCTTGATCACTTCTTCGTAATAGGCACGGTCGGCCTTGTCGATCTTGGCGGCGACCTTGAGCTTCATGCCTGCCTGGCCGGCGATGCGGATCGCGCGGTCGAGACCCTTCTCCGGCGAGACGCGGCCGAGGAATGCGAGGTAGCCCGGCTCGACGTCCTTGATCGGCGTGAGCACGTTTTCCGGCAGACCGTGATAAACGGTTTGCAGCCAGTTCGCCTGTTGCAGCGGGATGCGCTGGTTGTCCGAAATCGACACCACCGGCACGTCGCTGAACGTATTGAAGATCGGTTGCAGTTCCGGCAAATCGAGACGGCCGTGCAGCGTGGTCAGGAACGGCACCGGCTGGCGGGCGAACAGCGAGAACGGGTAGTAATCGATGTGGAAATGCAGCACGTCGAATTCGTCCGCGCGGCGGCGCACTTCTTCGAGCAGCAGCATGTGCGGTGCCATCACGTCGCGGATGGTCGGGTCGAGGCGCAGCGCCTGCGGCCAGAAGGCTTCGAGTTTCGCCGAGGTTTGCGAATCGCCGCTTGCGAAAAGCGTAACGTCATGGCCCTGCTCAACCAGCGCTTCGGTCAAGTTGGACACTACGCGTTCCGTACCACCGTAAAGCTTGGGAGGAACCGCCTCGTGCAAGGGAGCGATTTGAGCGATTCGCATAATGAAGAACTCCTCGTAAAAAATCAGGCAAAAATACTGCGTTTGGTAAAAGCGACTCGCTTGCTCGCCAGGGCAGTCTGGCCGGATATGCCGGCGCGGGCCTGATTCTTTCGAGAAATCCTGCGATGGATCGCTTGGGTAGTGAGCCCAGTTCAGCTGTTCGCTGTCTGCGCATGTGCCGGTAAACGCACACATGGCACCTACGTTGACAAACTGTCAGAAATTTCGGTGGGCCAACAAAGCATGCATTATCGGTGCCGGGCATCTCGCTGCACCACAACATTTCAAAGTCTTTACGTTGTTACAAAGGTGAAACACTTTACAAACCCTTGTTTTATAAGACAGTTCTACAGTAGCAACTGACTTGCAACGCTGACCCGAAGGCGGCAGCTGTAAGCTCCTGTGTCAACTTTGCCGGCAGGCATTGAAGAATTGCCGCACCGCAGTTGAATGCAATTTGTAATTATATCCCGAAATATTCCGCAACCTGCGTGAACCACCGCTTCATTGGCGGGTCGAGCAACAGTAGGTCGCGGTCGTCTATCGCGAAATCAGTCGCGCCATTGCCCGGATACACAGGGCGCAATCGCTTTTGCATGTTTACAATGCGAAGCATCGGCTTCGCGGCGAAAGCTTTTGCTGTGGCCCATGCCTTGCATGCACAACCTGAACACACCAAACCTCACGATCAATTGGAACACTTAACCATCGCCCAGCGTAATGCCGAGAACGCAAAGCTTGCGAGCTATGCGCATAGGCCACTTGCGTTTCTTTTCCGCTTTATCCGCCGCCATCCGCTCGCGCATGCGATCGTCCTATGCAGCGTGTTTGCGGCCGTGGGCTGTGCGCTCGCTTCGCAATACGCGATCAAGCATCTGATCGACGTGCTAGGCGAAGGCCGGCATCATCCCGGTCCGCTGTGGGGCGCGTTCGCCATCCTGGTCGGCCTGATCGCCGCCGACAACATGCTTTGGCGGGTCGGCGGCTGGGTTGCCGCGCATACGTTCGTCGCTGTCACGGGCGACTTGCGGCGCGACCTGTTCCAGTATTTGAGCGGCCACTCGCCGACTTACTATTCGGAGAAACAGCCGGGCATGCTGGCGAGCCGCATCACGGCAACGTCGAATGCGGTTTACACCGCCGAAAACACCACCGCCTGGAACGTGTTGCCGCCTTGTATCGCGGTGCTCGGCGCCATTGTCATGATCATCGCCGTGAATCCGCTGATGGCGGGCGGCCTGATGCTGTGCTCAGCCATTCTGTCGGTCGTGCTCTACAAACTCGCCGGGCGTGGCTCGGCGCGGCATCACCATTTCGCCACGAAAGCCGCGTCGGTGGACGGCGAGCTGGTCGACGTGATCAGCAACATGGGCCTCGTGCGCGCCTTCGGCATGACGTTTCGCGAACAGCAGCGTTTCGGCGCGACCGTCAAAGCGGAAATGGAAGCGCGCCAGCAGAGCCTGCTTTATCTGGAAAAGCTGCGCCTGCTGCATGCCGTGATTACCGCACTGCTGTCGGCGGGCTTGCTCGGCTGGGCGCTGTGGCTGTGGGATCAAGGCAAGGCGACCTCTGGCGACATCGTGCTGGTCAGCTCGCTCGGCTTCACGATTCTGCACGGCACGCGCGATCTGGCGGTGGCGCTGGTCGACGTCACGCAGCACGTCGCGCGGCTCGCGGAGGCCGTTCGCACCCTGCTCGAGCCGCACGGCATGCCGGACCGCGACGGCGCCACCGAACTCGTGCCGCAAGGCGGTCGGGTCGATTTTGAAGCGGTGACGTTTGCCTACCCACGCCGCCGGCCGATTCTCGATCACTTCGATCTGCATATCCAGCCGGGCCAGCGAGTCGGCCTGATCGGCAAGTCGGGCGCGGGCAAATCCACCGTGCTGGCGCTGCTGCAGCGTTTCTACGAGACGCAGGGCGGTGCAATCAAGATCGACGGCCAGGACATCGCCACGATCACCCAGGACAGCCTGCGCCATACAATTGCGCTGGTGCCCCAGGATATCTCGCTGTTCCATCGCACGGTGTACGAGAACATCGCTTATGGCCGCCCTGAAGCGAGCCGGGAAGAAGTGATCGCTGCCGCGCGCGAAGCCCGCTGCAGCGATTTCATCGAAGCCATGCCGGAAGGGTTCGACACGATCGTCGGCGACCGTGGGGTCAAGCTGTCCGGCGGACAGCGCCAGCGGATCGCGATTGCGCGCGCGATCCTGAAGAACGCGCCGATCCTGCTGCTCGACGAAGCCACTTCGGCGCTCGACAGCGCATCGGAAGAAGCGATCCAGAAGGCGCTCGACCGGCTGATGGTAGGCCGCACGGTGATTGCAATCGCGCACCGGTTGTCGACGCTGAATAACTTTGACCGGATCATCGTGATGAGCCAGGGCAAGGTGATCGACGACGGCAGTCCCGAAGAGTTGCGCCAGCGCCCAGGCCTGTATCGCGATCTGCTTTCGAAGCAGTACGGCAAAGGCACGACGTTGCATGTCGGCGGCAAGAAGGTGGACGAGCAGCACGTGGTCTAAGCAACGCCCTCCGCTACTTCAGCAACAAACAGAAAAGCCGCTTTTCAGCGGCTTTTCTGTTTTCCCGGGCACTTGTAATCGGCCTGAATCACCGCCTATCCGGCCAAAGTTTCGCGCGCAGTTTTCTTGCCCGATCCAGCACGCACCTTCACAGTTCTGGTGCTCCGCGCACCATCGACGCTCTGAAGATCGCGCATGAAGTTATCGCGCCACACCGACACATTGTTCTCGCGCAGTTGCACCATCATGTCGCGATGACGCGCCTGACGCTCCGCAAGCGGCATTTCCAGCGCGTTGGCAAGCGCCTCGGCCATACCGTCGATATCCACCGGATTCACGATCAATGCGCCATCCAGTTCCTGCGCGGCGCCGGCAAAGCGTGACAGCACGAGCACGCCCGGATTGTCCGGATCCTGCGCCGACACATACTCCTTGGCGACGAGGTTCATACCGTCGCGCAACGGCGTGACATAGCCGACATGCGCCGTACGAAACAGCGCGGCAAGCACCGAACGCTCGTACTGCTTGTGGATGTAGAGAATCGGCGTCCAATCCAACTCGGCGAAGCGGCCATTGATACGCCCCGACTCCCCTTCGAGTTGCAGGCGGATGTCCTGATAGGCGTGCATGTCGGCCCGCGTTGGTGGCGCGATTTGCAGGAACGACACCTTGTTGCGTTGCGCGGTGAAGTGTTCCAGCAACCGCTCGAATGCACGAAAACGCTCGACCAGCCCCTTCGAATAATCGAGGCGGTCCACGCTCATGATCAGCTTGCGCGAATGCAGCGCCGTCTTCATGGTGCGCACCGGCTTGCCGCGCTCGCCCGCTTTCGCGAGCTCGGCGATTTCGTCCGGATAAACGCCGATCGGATAAGCCGCCGCGCGCAAGGTGCGACCGAATGCATGGACGCTCAGCGGGCCGCGGGCCGACACGTCGACCGTGCCGTTGGCCTCGTTGACGATGTAATCGCAGAACGCCCGCAAATCCGGCGCGGTCTGAAAACCGAGCAGATCGAACGAACACAGCGCTTTAACCAGCTCACGATGCGGCGGCACCGCCAGCAACACCTGCGAAGCCGGAAACGGAATATGCAGAAAGAAGCCGATGCGATTCTTCACGCCGGCAGCGCGTAACGCCTCGGCGAATGGGATCAGGTGATAGTCGTGGACCCAGATCACGTCGTCTTCGCGTAGTAGCGGTACGAGTTGCTGGGCAAGCCACGCATTGACGCGGCAATAGCCTTCGAAGTCATGCCGGTCGTACTGCAGCAGATCGGCGCGATAGTGGAACGCGGGCCACAGTGTGGCGTTCGAGAAACCGCGGTAGTACTGGTCGTAGTCGCGGCGCATCAGCGCGATGGTCGCGAAGGTCACCGGCCCGCGCTCTTCGACCTTGATTTGCGGCTGACCCGAGCTGAGCACGTCGCCACTCCAGCCGAACCACATGCCGCCGGTTTCCTTCAGCGCGTCGTACACGCCAACCGCCAGACCGCCCGCGGCCGGACCGCCTTCCGAAATAGGTGCGACCCGGTTCGATACGATGATCAGTCGGCTCATGAAGCGCGGTTCCCGATGCAGTAAGTCATGTACGTTGAACGATACGGCCTGACCATCACGCGCCGCGCGCGGCCGCGACAATCGATTCCAACCAGTCGAGCAGCGCCGTTACCGAGTCGACCCGGGTATGCGCCATCGTATCGCCCGCACCCACCTTGATCGACAGGCCACCGCGCTCATTGACGATGGCAAAGCCTTTCTCGTCAGTCAGATCGTCACCCGCAAACACCGGCGTACGGCCGACAAACGGCGGCTCTTCCAGGAACGCGCGCATCGCGCGACCCTTGTCGACATCTTTCGGCTTGATTTCGTAGACCATCTTGCCCGGCTGCAACACATACGAGCCGGGGTAATCGGCAACCAGCCGCTCGGTCGCCTCGCGCGCCACCGGCTCGCGGTCGGGCGCGTTGCGATAGTGCAGCGCCAGCGCCGCGCCTTTGATCTCGAGCAGCATGCCGGGATGTTCGTTGACGACCTGCGCGAGCACTTGCTCCATGCGCAACAGGCGCTCGTCGTGAAACCCGATGCGCTGCGTGTCGCCGTTCGCGTCGCGCCGTTCGGCGCCGTGCAGACCGGCGATCGGCAGATCGGGCATGCCGAGAAAACCGTCGATGCTGTCAATGCCGCGACCCGACACGATCGCGACCGCACCGTTCGTGAGACTGCGCAACTCGCTCAGTAACGCGCTCACGCGCGGTTGCACCAGCACGCCGTCCGGCGTGGGCGCGAGTTCGACGAGCGTACCGTCGAAGTCGAAGAAAAATGCCGTCTCGCTCGGAGACAGAACAGCCGGAAGTGCTTGCATCGGTTAATTTTGCCTTTCAGCCTTCTGCGGCCGGAAAAGTGTGCGCATCTTACCGCGCATCCGTCAATTTTTCGAGAAAGTAAGCCAGGACACAAGCCTGGCCGGACAACCCGGCCGATGCCGCTCACGATTGCGTTCAAAAAGAGAACAATCCGGCTTCAGCCAGCTTTCAGCCGCCTGCGTCAAATTGCCTCGCAAACCGCGCGCCCGCGGGCGCTGCACGACGTCATCGGACATTTTGCGATACAGTCCAGTCGCAGCCACGCAGACCATTGCAGTGACGACCATATTTGCACACTATGACGGGCTGCGCGCTTTGCACGAACCACGCTGCGTCCATTCACGGGCAGCGTCACGCGCCGCTATTCAATCGAGTCATTGAACCCTGCTTTGTTCCCCGTCCTCTCGTCCCGCCATCAGCAGCTGAACCTCGTTACGCCACGACGCTCGTGGCCCGGGCGCCTGTTCGCGCTGACCGTCGTGGTGGGCGTGCTCGGGGCGCTGACCGGCTGCACGCATCGCGCCGAACCGTTCCAGTTGACCAACGTAACCGGTCACCTGCCGGACCTCGATTTCACGCTGACCGGCGACGACGGCCGCGCCGTCACCGGCGATTCGTTTAAAGGCCGCACCTCGCTCGTCTACTTTGGCTATACACATTGTCCGGATGTCTGCCCTGAAACGATGGGCCGTCTGATGCAGGTACTCGGCAAACTCGGCCCGGATGCGCAAAAAGTGCGCATCCTGTTCATCACCGTCGACCCTGCACGCGACACGCCCAAAGCCCTGCACGACTACGTCGGCGCCTTCGACTCGCAACACGCCGAAGGCCTGACCGGCACCAACTGGCAGATCGAGTCGCTCGCCAAGCGGTACCGGGTTGCCTATCAGATGGAAAAGCGCGACCCCAGCGGCAACTACGAAGTCACCCATAGCTCGGCCGTCTACGTGTTCGACCCGCAAGGCCATGCGCGCCTGCTCGCCACCGATCACGATACCCCCGATACGATCGCACAGGACCTGCGCCGTATCATTGATGACCGTTCCTGACCTTTCCTGAGTTCATCCATGTCGATCAAGATCAAAACTCTCGCCGCACTGAGCTGCACCGTCGCCCTCTCGTTCGGTTTTGCCCCGATCGCGAACGCCGCCGGCGCTCAGGCGATCAGCGTCAAGGACGCGTGGGTACGCTGGTTGCCGAACAACCTCCCCGCCGCCGGCTACGTGACGCTGGTGAACGCGAGCGACAAGCCGGTCGACCTCGTCGATATTTCCAGCAACGACTACGGCGACGCAATGCTGCATCAGACCGTATCGAACGGTTCGACGCAAAAGATGGTGATGGTCGACAAGCTGACGGTACCCGCGCACGGCCAGGTAGCGATTGCGCCAGGCGGCTATCACGTGATGCTCGAAGACGCGAAGCACAAGGTCGCACCGGGCGACACCGTGCATCTCACGCTGAAGTTCTCCGACGGCGAAACGCTCGATACGCCATTCGCCGTCAAGTCACCCGCCCAGACCAAGTAACGCCCTGCGATGAACCTGCTCTACTGGCTCGATCCCTGGGAGTTTTCGCCGACCGTCGTGATCGCCTTGCTGGTGCCGGCGATCCTTTTCGTGCGCGGCGCGCACAAGGCGAAGGTGTCGATTCCCCGACGCATTTCCTTCTGGTTCGGGCTGGTCGCGTTGTATGTCGCACTGCATACGCGGCTCGATTATTTCTTCGAGCATGAGTTCTTCATGCATCGCGCGCAGCATCTGGTGCTGCATCATCTTGGGCCGTTCTTTATCGCGCTCTCCTATCCGGGCGCCGCGTTGCGCGCGGGCATTCCCTTCAGCTGGCGGCAGCGCTTCGTCAGGCCTGCGCTGGAAACCCCGGTGATACGCAAGCTGCTCGACGTGGTGATGCATCCGGTGGTCGCCGTCACGTTGTTCGTCGGGCTGATCTACTTCTGGCTGATGTCGCCGATCCATTTCGTGGCGATGCTCGACTGGCGGCTTTATCGCGTGATGAACTGGAGCATGGTGATCGACGGCCTGCTGTTCTGGTGGCTCGTGCTCGATCCGCGGCCAGCGCCGCCGGCGCGTTTGTCGCCCGGCAAGCGCGTGCTGGTGGTGATCGCCGCGATTCCGCCGCAGATTATCCTTGGCGCGTTTATCTTCTTTACGCCGCATGAGCTGTATCCGATCTACTCGATCTGCGGCCGTGCCTTCACATGGCTGAGCCCGATGCGCGATCAGCAGATCGGTGGGCTGTTGCTATGGATTCCGGGCTCGATGATGAGCGTAATCGGTGCGCTGGTGGCATTGCGTCACTGGATGCGGCTGTCGGCACGCGGACGTCTGCGCAACGAGCGGCGCGCAAAGGCGACGCAAGGCGTGGCGCAAACCGCGTCAGCGCCTGCGAGCAGCCACCACTGAAAATCTCGAATCGATTGAAGTCGCTGCGTTTGAAGCCGGTCGGCGCGCACGCGCCGAGCCTGGTTGCAGCGTGGCTTAGGCCGAACGCATCCACACGTGCGGGATGCCGTCCTCTTCGTGTATCGCCGACACCGGCGTAAAGCCGAATGCGCCGTAGAAGCCTTGCAGATGCGCCTGCGCATGCAAACGAATCGGCGTACCGGGCCACTGCGAGCGGATATGCGCAAGCGAGCGCTCGAGCATCGCGTTGCCAAGGCCGATACCGCGGAATTCCACTGTTGTCAGTACGCGGCCGATGCGGATATCGGTGTCGTCAGCGTCGGGCAGCAGCACGCGCAGATAGCCCGCGAGCGGTGGGCGCCTGTTGCTGGATGCTTCGCCGGGACCAAAGGCGAACAGGTGCCAGGCATCTGAATCAAGCCCGTCGATATCGCCATACACGCAGTTCTGCTCGACGACGAACACCGCGCTGCGAGCCGCCAGCATTGCATAGACTTCGGCGGTCGTGAGGTCGTCGAACGCTTTCCAGCGCCATTCGAGTTGCGCCAGTCGCGTGGCGGCGGTTTGCTGCGGATCAGTCATGGAAAGTCTTCAAAAGAGGCGCGCCTTAAGGGGCGGCGGCAATGCGGGATTATGCCGCGCGTGGCGGCCTTAGGCTACGGCGCGTCAAATACCGGCTCGACAGGCTGTGCGAGACATTCGATCAGGTTACCGGGCCCGCACAAATGGAGCGCGCCGACCACCACCAATGTCCGTTCCGGTCGGCCGAGCAACGCCGTCAGGCGCGTCGCCCACGCCCGATTGCGGGCATCGAGAATGGCGTGGCGGATGCCGGGCAGGTTGAACATCGGCGATTCGACGGCGATCTGATGCACGGCCGGCAGATCACCATTTAGCCAGGCGGCGTGCATCCGCTCCAGCGTACGCTGCGGCTCGGCGAGATCGGACATCAGCATGCCGAGCGCGGTGCCGACCGCTTCGAGCGGAATCGACTCGAGCGATGCCGCCACGTCCTGCGCGGTCTCAAGATACTGGTACGGTTTCGCTTGCGTCAGCGCCGAGCGCAGCATGCGCGGCTCGACGCCTTCGACGACCTGCTGGAACAGGGTCGGCGCGACAATCAGCGCGGCCCACGGACGCAGATCGACGAGCGGCGCCAACGGACCCTCCGCGGGCCACGCAGCTTGCAGCTGGTTCCAGGCGTCGGCGGGGAGCAAGGGCTGCAACGCGTTGGCACCGCCCAGTGGGTGAGTCTTCAGAAACGGCAGGATCGTCGGCGGATCGGATTCGAAGACCAGCGATTCAGCCCAGTCGTACGCTTCGGCGATCCATGGCGGCGTTCTGCGGCTTGTCGCCGGAAACAGATGCATTGAGCCGAGCAGGCGGATGTTGGTGCCGGTGAGTTGTAGATACATGCAGCCTCGTGGGACGGACAATTGCGCAAAGAGGCAATCGGACTATTCAATCGACGGTGCGCAGCGCGGCGGACCGGCTCGCGGCACCTCGCCAGGCGGTCCGCACCGTGAACGCGGCGAACAGCAGGAAGACAATCTGCGAAAGATACAGGTCCAGGCGGATCGGATGATGCAGCGCGAACCATGAATTGTGCACCACGTCTGTCGCAATGACGGCGACGCAGAGGATCAGTCCTGCTCGCGGACGCAACAGCAGTAGCAGAGCGGTTAGCGGATCAATGAAGAGCAATGACGTCCAGTAGATGCGCGTCAGCGGCGCGGCGCCGCCGTAGTCCCACCACAGCCCGTGGACGAGAGCCACCTGCAGATGTGTCCAGGTGGCGCCGCAGAGGCAGAGCGCGTAAATCAGGCACAAGTAGAAGGAGCGGCGTTCGAGGTTTGGAATATGCATGCCCGGCCAGTTTCACAGTAAGCAGGTATTAGAAAAAAGCCCCGGCGTTAGGGGCTTTTTCTTACTCAGCAAAAGCTGACAGTTTAATCGCACGCATTCCGATCATTCCGTGCTTCACGACGACGCACAAAAAAGAAAAGCCCCGACAAGTCGGGGCTTTTCTTCACATCAACTACTGGAGGCGCGAGCCGGAGTCGAACCGGCCTAAACGGCTTTGCAGGCCGCTGCATAACCGCTTTGCTATCGCGCCGCAAGCGGACTGGAACCTAGCTGCAGATTCTCAGATTTGTCTGGCGGGCAACCGTAAGGACCGGCCCACCAAACAAAAAGGGAAGCGTTGCTTCCCCTTATGTATGGAGCGGGAGACGAGGCTCGAACTCGCGACCTCAACCTTGGCAAGGTTGCGCTCTACCAACTGAGCTACTCCCGCATTGCCCTACTTCACAACGCCTTGCACTTTTACTTCGCCAAACAACGCGTTGCTTCAAAATTTGGAGCGGGAGACGAGGCTCGAACTCGCGACCTCAACCTTGGCAAGGTTGCGCTCTACCAACTGAGCTACTCCCGCATTGTGCTGCTTTTGCCTGCTAACTACTGCCTTGTTACCGCAACTACACTCTTACTGCCACCGACGTCTCAAACTGCGTGCATCGGAGAAACGAGATTATGGAGAATCGACCGAAACGTGTCAACCCCTTTTGCGAATGTCTTTAACTGAAAAGATTTCACTCATGCTTCGGAAATGCTCTGACACGCTTCGGCCGTCCGGCGTTGTCCCTCGATCGTTTTCCAATCAGGCAACGCCGCCCCGCTCGCGGATCTGCGGCCACGCGAGTTTCATGTAATAGAGCATCGACCAGATCGTGAGGAACGCGGCCAGATAGATCAGCCACAGGCCCCAAACACGCGTATCGACATAGACACCGCCGCCGAACGGCAACGGCCCGTAGAACAGCAGCATCGGAATCGCGACCATCTGGCACACGGTCTTGAACTTGCCGAGCGAATTCACCGCGACGCTCTTCGATGCGCCGATCTGCGCCATCCATTCGCGCAGCGCCGAGATTGCAATCTCGCGTCCGACGATCACCAGCGCAATCGCCGAATCGATCCGCGCGAGTTGCACGAGCACCAGCAACGCAGCCGTCACCATCAGCTTGTCGGCAACCGGATCGAGAAACGCGCCGAACGCCGAGGTCTGATTCCATTTTCGGGCCAGAAAGCCGTCGAACCAGTCGGTGAGCGCGGCCAGAATGAAAATCGTCGCGGCCGCGAGATTACGGTGTGCCGGGCTCATCATCATGTCAGGCAAATAAAACACGCCGACGACGAGCGGAATCAGGACGATCCGCAGCCAGGTCAGGAAAATCGGGAAATTAAACGGCATGGGCAGGCGCAGCGTCTGGCAAGGGAGATGCAATTGTGCCGTGTCACAAGGCCTGCCACAAGCAAAGCGGCGCGCGGGGCCTGGCACACGCGCTGCCAAGCACCGCTTATGCGCCGCCTATCGGGCCCTCGCGGTCGCTTATCAGCCTCTCACCTGCCGCCCGTCAGGCAGCGTGACGTACCGCGATCAGTGCAACTGCCGGTAGATCTGCTCGGCAAGCGCCTGCGAAATCCCTTCGACGCTCGCCAGATCCTCGACACTTGCCGCGACCACCCCGCGCAGCCCGCCGAAGCGCGCCAACAGCCGCTGACGCCGCTTCGCGCCCACCCCTTCGAGCTCTTCGAGCCGCGAGGTCTGGCGTGTCTTGCCGCGCTTCGCGCGCATGCCGGTGATGGCGAAACGGTGTGCCTCGTCACGGATCTGCGCGACCAGCATCAGCGCCGCGCTTTCCTTGCCGAGTTCGAGCGCCGCGCGGCCGTCGGCGAAAATCAAGGTCTCGAGGCCGACCTTGCGTCCTTCGCCCTTCGCGACACCGACCAGCATGCCGGTATCGAGACCCAGTTCAGTGAACACCTGGCGTGCGACTTCGACCTGACCCTTGCCGCCGTCGATCAATACGATGGTCGGCAGAATGCCGCCCGCCGCCGCCGGCTCCGCGGCATCCGGTGCGAGTGACGGGTCCGCGGACGCGTCGGTTTGCAATTCCGCGGCTTCGTCCGCAGCGTTCGCAGCCGCTTGCGCGACCATCTTCTCGTAGCGGCGCGTGAGTACCTGGCGCATTGCCGCGTAGTCATCACCCGGCGTGATGCCGGTGATGTTGTAGCGGCGGTATTCGGACGACTGCATCTTGTGATGGTGATACACCACGCACGACGCCTGCGTCGCCTCGCCCATCGTGTGGCTGATGTCGAAGCACTCGATGCGCAGATGCGCGAGG
Source organism: Paraburkholderia sediminicola (assembly GCF_046030555.1). Lineage (GTDB taxonomy): Bacteria > Pseudomonadota > Gammaproteobacteria > Burkholderiales > Burkholderiaceae > Paraburkholderia > Paraburkholderia sediminicola_E. Next base: position 183,707 of record NZ_JAQQCH010000001.1, read on the forward strand.
TCGTCGCACTCCATGCCGAGCGTATCGGTGAGCGCGCGTGTGCGGGCCTGCTGCGAGCCCTGTTCCGAGAGCAGGCGTGCGAGCGCGAGCCGCGCGTTCTGCTCGGCCATGGCGAGCCATGCGCGCCGTTGGCCTTGCGGCTGGCGCAGCACCGTCACCTTGTGGCCGGCCTGCTCGATCAACACATCGACCAGCTCGCGTGTGGATGGCGCATGGCTGACCACCAGCACCGGCGGCACGCGATTGCCGATGTAGTGCTGCGCGATGAACGCTTCCAGCACTTCAGACTCAATGCCGCCGGCGATTGCACGGCCCTTGCGCGGCGCCGAGGGCTCGAGATCGGACTCGGACTCGGACTCGGCCGCATCATCCGCTTCGGTCTCGACAGCAGCGTCTGCCTCGTCATCGTCCTCTTCGACCGGCATCTCCCCAGCGATCGCGAGCGCGTCAGCACCATCGGACGATGCGTTCGCGCCGGTTACGGCTTCGGTTGCGGCTTCGTCAGATACCGAGCCTGGGCCGATCGCAGCATCGACCAGCAGGTCATCGCCGTCGCCCTCTTCAAGGCCGCCCTCGCCGACCGTCAACGCGCTTTCCACATGCGCAGGGAAATAAGCCTTGTCACCCAGATGCCGGCCACCGCGCACCATCGCGAGATTCACGCACACGCGCCCGCCGAGTGCGACGACCGCGAGAATATCCACGTCACTATCGCCGCCGACTTCGATCGCCTGCTGATGCAGCACGGTCGACAGCGAGCTCATCTGATTGCGCACCGCCGCGGCCTGCTCGAACTTCAGCTCGCTCGCAAATGCATGCATTTTCTGCTCGAGCTCCTTCATCACTTCGCCCTGCCGGCCGAGCAGAAAGCGCGACGCGTTGGCGACATCGCGTGCGTAATCCTCTTCGCTGATTGCCGCGACACACGGCGCCGTGCAGCGGCCGATCTGATGCAGCAGACACGGCCGCGTGCGGTTGTTGAACACCGAGTCTTCGCAGGTGCGCAACTGGAACACGCGCTGCAGGATCTGGATGCTCTCGCGCACCGCCCACGCACTCGGGAACGGACCGAAGTACTGATTCTTGCGATCCACCGAGCCGCGGTAATACGCCATGCGCGGAAACTTGTGACCGGTCAGCTTGAGATAGGGATACGACTTGTCGTCGCGAAACAGAATGTTGTAACGCGGCGCCAGCGCCTTGATCAGATTGTTTTCGAGCAGCAGCGCTTCAGCCTCCGAGCGCGTGACGGTGGTCTCGACGCGCGCGATGCGCGTCACCATCATCGCGATGCGCGGCGACAGTTGCGTCTTCGTGAAGTAGCTCGAGACGCGCTTCTTGAGATCGCGCGCCTTGCCCACGTAAAGCACCGCGCCCTGCGTATCGTAATAGCGATAGACGCCGGGCAGATGCGGCAATTGGGCGAGCAATTTTTTCGGCTCGAAAACGTCGGTTGCTTCGGGTTCGGTCATGCAGAATCGGTTGGCTGGGACAGTGTCGCGAAGCCTCTGCCCGCGTGCTGCGCGCTGAATGGCCACTTAGGCGCGGAACCGCGGACGAGTGCTTTAGAATCGCCAGTTTAGAGCATTCCGCGCGCGTTCGAACCCTGCTGCGTCGAGCGGCGTGATGCAGCGGTGCAAGGCGGCTCCTGCACCTGATGGCATCGCCCGCCAGCAAGGCCCTGCAGAACCCAAGCACGCCACCCGTTCCACTCTGCGACTCAGGCCACCATGTCCTCCGCTACGCCCCCTGCCGAACAACCCACCACCGCGCCCTCGGCAATCGCCTGCGATATCTTTTGCGCGGTAATCGACAATTTCGGCGACATCGGCGTGTGCTGGCGTCTCGCGCAGCAACTGGCAAGCGAGCATGGCTGGCAGGTGCGTGTGTTCGTCGACGACCTGCATGCGTTCCAGAAGTTGTGCCCGTCGCTGGCGTTGGATCGCGCGCGTCAGGCGGTTGGCGGCATCGTCATCGAACACTGGCACGAACCGGCCCACGCGGGCGATACGCTTGAGGTGGCTGATGTCGTGATCGAGGCATTCGCCTGCGAGTTGCCGCCGATCTACGTCGCCGCGATGGCGCGGCGCGAGCGCGCGCCGGTCTGGTTCAACCTCGAATATCTGAGCGCCGAAGACTGGGTCGCGGATTTCCACCTGCGGCCATCGCCGCATCCCCGCTATCCGCTGACGAAGACCTTCTTTTTCCCGGGACTCGGCCCCGGCACCGGCGGCGTACTGAAGGAACGGCATCTCGACGCCGCGCGCGCGGCTTTCGAGGCGTCGCCAGCGGCGCGCGAAGCGTGGTGGCTGGCGACCACCGGCTTCGCGCCGCCACCGGCCACAGCCACGGTCGTCTCGCTGTTCGCCTACGAAAACCCTGCCGTCGAAAGCCTGCTCGAGCAATGGCGCGACAGCGCCGAGCCGGTCGTTCTACTGGTGCCGGAAGGCCGCATTTCGGGCGCGGTGGCGCGCTTTTTCGACCTGCCTTCGTTTAACGCCGGTTCGCACGCCGAACGCGGCGGCCTCAGCGTCCACGCGCTCGCCTTTACGGAGCAACCCGGCTACGACACGCTGCTGTGGGCCAGCGACATCAATTTCGTGCGCGGCGAAGATTCGTTCGTGCGCGCCCAATGGGCCGCCAAACCCTTTGTCTGGCACATCTACCCCCAAGCCGACGATGCCCATCTGCCGAAGCTCGACGCAGCGCTCGCCCACTATGGCCGCACCCTGCCGGCCGACGCGCGGGACGCCCTCGCGCGTTTCTGGCACGCATGGAACGGCGCGGGCCAGCCGGACTGGGCGGAATTTCAGCGCCACCGGGCGACCTTGAAGCAACGCGCGGCCGAATGGGCCGGCGAACTGGCCAAGGTGGGCGACCTCGCTGGAAATCTGGCCTTGTTCGCAAAAACTCAGTTAAAATAAGCGGTTATCCAACGGCCGACGACGCAAGCGCGGCCCGATCGCAGCGAGTTGCCCTAGGGAATTCATTCGGCAAACGTCAAAAAAGGGACGCATCCTGTCGATCGGTGCCACTCGTGTACACGCCCGCACAGGGTAAAAAGCAGGTAACGGATTGCAGGGGTTGCAGGTTTGCAACTTCGCCGCGAGTCACCGCGGCAAGCCGGCCACGCGCCACGCACTGCTCCCGGCAGGCACCGCTCCCAAGGCGGCGCCGCGCCGTACGTAGTGCAAGGAGCAGCGAAGCCGCTTGCGCCGTATGCCGTTGAGCAAAAGTTGACGCTACTTATTTCGTACAGGACAGTTTTATGAAGACCGCACAGGAACTCCGCACCGGCAACGTAGTAATGATCGGCGCAGACGCGATGGTCGTGCAAAAGGCCGAATACAACAAATCGGGCCGCAACTCCGCCGTCGTCAAGATGAAGTTCAAGAACCTGCTGACCGGCGCAGGCATGGAAAGCGTGTACAAGGCAGACGACAAGTTCGACGTCGTCGTGCTGGAGCGCAAGGAAGTCACGTACTCGTACTTCGCTGACCCGATGTACGTGTTCATGGACGCCGACTACAACCAGTTCGAAGTCGAAGGCGAAATGATGGGCGACGCCCTCCATTACCTCGAAGACGGCATGGCTTGCGAAGTTGTGTTCTACAACGAGAAAGCCATCTCGGTCGAACTGCCGACCACGCTGGTCCGTGAAATCATCTACACGGAACCGGCAGTCAAGGGCGATACGTCGTCGGGCAAGGTGTTGAAGAACGCCAAGCTGACCACCGGTTTCGAACTGCAAGTGCCGCTCTTCTGCAGCATCGGCGACAAGATCGAGATCGACACGCGTACCCACGAGTACCGCAGCCGCGCCTAAAGCGCCTGCAGCCTGACTCCTGCACGGAAGCAAATCCGGCGCAGGGAAAAAATGGCAAAAGAAAAAGCGCCCACCTTGGGCGCTTTTTCTTTTTTGCGCCGCCGTGTATGGTTGAGGAAAACTTTACCGGTGGTTTTCTCAAAAATGCCTGCCCGCGTACCCTTTTCTTCCTGCCTTGCGTCGAACAAACCATTGATAAGCTTAAGTAATTAACTTTGGCACAGTCCATGCTTCTCTGAGATACGGGCCGTAAGGCTTGATTCCCTCAACTCCGGAGATGCGGCATGAATAACGACATCGCTGAAGGCAAGTGGAAGCAAATGATCGGTAAGGCCAAGACAGCATGGGGTGAATTGACGGACGACGAGCTGACCAAGGCAGAAGGCCGCGCCGACAAACTGACTGGGCTGATCCAGGAGCGATACGGTAAGACCCGCGACCAAGCGGAACTCGAGGTAAGACGTTTCTTCGACAGCAACCGGGATTTCTGACCGGTCGAATGAAGGAAATACAGGAGCCTCGCCCACGCGTCATATCGCGTCAGGGCGGGCATCCATTGAAAGTAAAGGACCAGAACTACTTGAGTCGAATCGCTCCCCGCGCCGCACCCATGCCTATTGGGTTGCGGCTATCCCGCCGCCGTGGCAAAGGGTGCCCGCGCGGTATGGCATTCGACCGGCAGTACCGGCCAGCCATCGCGCCCGTGTCGCGCGCCAGCGTATCGGCGCGGCGTACCAGGCATCCCGTCCATCTAAAAAATAGCGCTCGCCATGCCACACGCCCTGATTGTTGAAGACGATCCCAATAGCCTGTCAGGCCTGTCCGCCATCCTCGCTGCCGACGGCTTCTCCGTCGACACCGCGACCACCATCGCCGAGGCCCGGGCGGCATTGACGCGCTTCATTCCCGATGTCGTGCTGGTCGATTTGAATCTGCCGGACGGCAGCGGGCTCGATGTGTTGCAGCACCTGCCCGCGCATCCGCCAGGCGGCGCCCTGCCCGTGATTGTGATGACTGGCAACGCGACAGTGGAGAGCGCGATCGAGGGTCTGCGGCACGGCATCTGGGACTACCTGCTCAAACCGGTCAATATCCCGCGTTTGCGTAGTCTGCTCGCCCGGATTCCGCGTCCGTACGAGCTCACCGAAGAAGTCCAGACGCTGCGCGCGTCGCTGCGTCAACTCGGTCGTTTCGGCTCGTTACTGGGCCGCAGCGGTGCGATCCAGCATGTGTACGACACGATCGAACATATCGCGCCAACCGAAGCCGCCGTGCTGATTTCCGGCGAAGCCGGCACGGGCAAACAGCTAGCCGCGCGCACGCTGCACGACATGAGCCGGCGCCGCAAAGGGCCGTTTGTCACGTTCGACTGCCGGACGACGGGCAGCATCGCGGCACATCGCTCACTCGACAGCCTGCTGTTCGGCCACGAGCGTGGCGCGTTTGGTGGTGCCGAGCAACGCGAGTCCGGCCTGTTCGAGCAGGTGAGCGGCGGCACGCTGTTCATCGACGAAATCGCCGAGCTGCCGCGCGCCCAACAGGAAGCGCTACTGCGTGCGCTCGATTCGCAGACCTTCATGCGGGTCGGTGGCACGAATCAGGTAGTGACCGACTTCCGGCTGATCGCCTCGACGCGCAAAAATCCACGCGCGGCAGTCGCCGACGGCAGCCTGCACGAAGACCTCGCGCTGCGTCTCGAAGCCGCCGCCATCACCTTGCCGCCGTTGCGCGAGCGCGGCGAAGATCCGGCGCTGATTGCGCAAGCGGTCGTCGACGATTTGAATCAGGAAGCGATCGCGCGCGGCACCGCGGACGTCACCAAGCAGATCGGCCCGAATTTCCTGCGCGAGTGCCTTTCGTACGAGTGGCCGGGCAATGTGCGCGAGTTGCAGGACCGCGTACGCCGGGCGTATCACGCGTCGGGCGATGTGCTGGAATCGTTACGCGCCGATGAAGCGGGCTCGATGAACGGGCGCGATCTGAACGGCAGCCGCGTGCAGGTCACCGTCGGCACCCCCCTCGCGGACGTCGAGGAAATGCTGATCCGCGCAACGCTGGATGCAGTCGGCGGCACGCGCCATCGCGCGGCGTCGCTGCTGGGCATCAGTCCGAAGACGCTGTACAACAAGCTGCAACGGATGCGGTTGAACTGACCCGTGAGGCCGGCTTCGCGGCTGGCCAGGCTTGAATAGAAAACGGCGCCCGAAAAAGGCGCCGTTTTTTTGCTCGATACATACGATCTGGTTGCTGATCAGTTGCCTACAGCTTGCTCTTGCTCTTGCTCTTGCTCTTGCTCTTGCTCTTGCTCTTGCTCTTGCTCTTGCTCTTGCTCTTGCTCTTGCTCATGCAAACGCGCTGCGCAACAAGGCCTGCGCTTGCAGATACTGTGGCTCGGCTACAAGCTTGCTCCACTTCAGCGCCTTGCCGCGCGGCCGCATGCGTTTAAGCCGCTGCTGCGACTCCTTCGACGGCGTGAAACGCAGCGCGTCCAGCACCTTCTCCGCTTCGTCCGGCTGATTGCAGATCAGCACCATATCGCAACCGGCCTCCAGCGCGGCGCTCGCGCCTTCCGTCAGCGTGCCGCCCTGGCGCGCGGCTTCCATCGAAAGATCGTCGCTGAAGACGGCGCCTTCGAAGCGCAATTTCTTGCGCAGGATGTCCTGCAGCCAGACACGCGAAAACCCAGCCGGCTTCGAGTCGACCTGGGGATAAACCACATGCGCGGGCAATACGGCCCCGAGCGACACGCCAAGCCAGTCGTACGGCGTTACGTCCTCGCGCAGGATCTCGTCGAGCGAACGGTCGTCGACCGGCATCGCCACGTGGGAGTCCGCGTGCGCGTAGCCGTGCCCTGGGAAATGCTTGCCGCAATTGCTCATGCCGGCCAACGCGAGGCCGTGGTTGAGGCTCTTCGCCAGCAAGGTGACGACGCGCGGATCGCGATGAAATGAGCGATCGCCAATCACCTGCGACTGACCGTAATTCAGATCGAGCACCGGCGTAAAACTCATATCAATACCGCACGCGCGCAATTCAGCCGCGAGGATATAGCCGACCGCGGTCGTCACCTTGGTGGCGTGCAATACGTCGCTATCCCACAGCGCGCCGAGTTTGCCCATCGCCGGCAGCACCGTGAAACCGTCGGTGCGAAAACGCTGCACGCGGCCGCCTTCGTGATCGACGGCAATCAGCAGATCGTCGCGAATCGCGCGGATAGACTCGGTCAGCGCGATCAATTGCGCGCGGCTCTCGTAATGGCGTGCGAACAGAATCACGCCGCCGGTCATCGGATGGGCAAGGCGGCGTTTATCGTCGTCGTTCAGCGTTGTGCCGACCACGTCGAGCATGACCGGTCCGGGAGTGTTTTTCATCGAATTCCGCTAGAAAGAAGCCTGGAGCAAAGAGAGACGTCGGCCGACGTGCACCGCGTTCAAGATATTTTTATTCGTCGCTGGCGGGCGCGTGGGGAGCGTCCGATCCTCGTGCCCCATCCCCTGTTTCAGCGATCACGAACGACACGGCGTAGTCGTGTTCGTCGCTAATCGTCACGCGCGCCGTGATGCCGCGCGCGTCGAGCCATTCGGCCAGCTCACCCGAGGCCACCACCATCGGCTCGCCGCTCGGTTTATTGAGCGTTTGCAACGCACGCCAGGTCATCGGCCAGCGCATGCCGAGGCCGATCGCTTTCGAGAATGCTTCTTTGGCCGAGAACCGCGTGGCGAGAAATGCGAGTCCACGCACCGCCGAACGCGCGTGGCGCGCGTGATAAACACGCAGCTCGTCCGGACCGAGCACCTTCTCGGCGAAGCGGCCGTTGGTGCGTGTCATCACCGCGGCCACACGGCTGACCTGAACGATGTCCGTGCCAATGCCGTAGATCGTCATAGGCGCCGCCGCGGCCTTAAGCGCTTGCGCCGAGACGAGCGGCGACCATGATCGCCTTCATCTCGCGCACAGCGTTGTCCCAACCGGCGAAGATCGCGTGCGCGACAATCGCGTGGCCGATATTCAACTCGACAATGCCTTCGATCGCGGCGATCTGCTGAACATTGGTGTAGTGCAGGCCGTGACCTGCATTGACCTTGATGCCGAGCGTTGCACCGAACTCGACGGCACGCACCACGCGTTCATATTCGCGCTGCTGCTCGGCGGGATCGTGTGCTTCCGCATAGCGACCGGTGTGCAGCTCGATCACCGGTGCGCCCGCTTCGTGCGCCGCGCGGATCTGCGTTTCGTCCGGATCGATGAAGAGCGACACGCGCGAGTTCGCTGCGGCGAGTTGCTTGCATGCGGCGCGCACGGCTTCGAACTGGCCGGCGACGTCGAGGCCGCCTTCCGTCGTCAGTTCCTGACGCTTTTCCGGCACGAGGCAAACGTCGTGCGGCTGCACTTCACATGCGATATCGAGCATCTCCTGAGTGACCGCGCATTCCAGATTCATGCGTGTTTTCAAGAGCGGCCGCAGCTTGCGCACGTCGGCATCGACGATATGGCGGCGGTCTTCACGCAGATGCAGCGTAATCACATCGGCGCCGGCCTCTTCGGCCATCAACGCAGCGCGGATCGGATCGGGGTACGACGTGCCGCGCGCATTGCGCAGCGTGGCGACGTGATCGATGTTCACGCCCAGGTCAATCACATTCGGCGACGTAAGAAAGAAGCTCATAGGTTCTGCAAGTCGATCAGTATCTGGCGCGTCGCGAGCGGCGTGCCGCCAAGGTAAGTGTTGAGCAGATAACGCATCAGCGTTTTGCTTTGCGCCACCGTCTGCGCTCGATGGTAATCGTCCTTTTCCATATCGAGCAAGGTCTGTCCGGAGATTACCGGCCATTGCGCTGGCAGATCGTCGGATGCTTCGCGCACGCCGCGCTCCGGGTCGAACACGTAGCGGCCTTCAGCCTGCACCGCTTTGCGCGACACGGTCCGATCGAGCGCCATCGCATAACCGGTTTCGCGCAGCAGCACACGCTCGAACGAACGCAACACCTGCACGGGCGGCTCGTCATGCGCGAGGCGCGTCATCGTGACGACGTAGTGATGGAATAGTTGCGGATGCGGGTCTTCGCGTGCGCAGAATTTAACCAGCAGCTCGTTGACATAGAAACCGCAGAGGAGCGCGTCGCCCGCTAAAGGCAACATGCCGCCGACCCATTCGGCACCGGTCAGCGTGCGCACTTCCGATTTGCCGGACCACGACAACGCCAGCGGCTGGAAGGTCTGCAGCACGCCTCGCAAGGCGGAGTGCGGACGTTTCGCGCCCTTCGCGACGAGCGCGAGACGGCCGTGATCGCGCGACAGCACGTCAATGATCAGACTGGTTTCACGGTAGGGATAGCTGTGCAGGACGAAAGCGGGTTGCTCCGCGATCCGGTAATCGGAAGCGGACGTACGCGGCGCGCGGCGCGTCGGCGCTTTGCGCGGCTCGGCTTCGGCGCCCTGAGTAGCCTGAGCGCCTTTGGCACTCGATGAGGATTTTTTGGTACTGCGAGCGGGTTTGGATGGCTCGCGGGCCGGCGCTGCCGGCTCCGAGTTGTCCGGGTCAGCGTCGGAATTCAGCGTCATCCGCGCGTCATTCGTACCCATACGCGCGGAGTCCAGCTTCGTTGTCGGCCCAGCCGCTCTTCACCTTGATGAAGGTTTCCAGATACACCGGGCCGTCGAACAGTTTTTCCATATCGAGGCGCGCTTCAGTGCTGATCTGCTTCAGCTTGGCGCCCTTCTGGCCGATGATCATGGCTTTTTGCGTATCGCGCTCCACCATGATGGTCGCAAAAATGCGCCGCAGACGCCCTTCTGTCTCGAACTTGTCGATCAGCACGGTGCTCGTGTACGGCAGTTCGTCGCCGGTCCAGCGGAATACTTTTTCGCGCAGGATTTCGGCGGCAAGAAAACGCTCGCTGCGATCGGTCAGGTCGTCTTCACCGTAGATCGGTGCGCCTTCCGGCAGGAATGGCTTGATCGTTGCCAGCAAGCGCTTGATGTCGTCGGGATTCTTCGCCGACAGCGGCACGATCTCGTTGAACTGACGCAGCGCACTCACTTGCTGCATGAACGGATACAGCGAATCCTTATCCGACACGCGATCGAGCTTGTTCGCGATCAGCAGCGTGGGCACCGACGGCGGAATCAGGTCGAGCACCTTCTGGTCGTCCGGGCCGAAGCGGCCAGCTTCGATCACGAACAGAATCGCGTCGACCGAACTCAGCGTGGACGTGACCGCGCGGTTGAGCGAACGGTTCAGCGCGCCGCTGTGCTTGGTCTGGAAACCCGGTGTGTCGACGAAGATGTACTGTGCGTCTTCAAACGTATGAATGCCGGTGATGCGGTGGCGCGTGGTCTGCGCCTTGCGCGACGTGATACTGACTTTCTGGCCGACCAGCGCGTTCATCAGCGTGGACTTGCCGACGTTCGGGCGGCCGACGATCGCGACCATGCCGCAGCGAAAACCAGGGGGAGTGGGAGCGTTCATATTCGGGCTACGGCAAGTTCAGACCGACGCGCGGGGAATGGCGCGCCGATGGCAATCAATGGCCCGCGTCGGCGACGCGGGTTTGCACCGCGTCGACTACGCCGGGTTCGTCTTCGATAGGTGCCGGCACGCCAGGCGTGGGAACGGCTTCACGGCTGCGGTGTTTGTCGGCGCTACGGACGGCGGCAGCATCAGGCTTAGCTTCGGCGGTCTTAACGTCCGCAGGCTTGGCGCCTTCGGATCGGACTTCGGCTGATTTAGCATCCAGCTTTTCGGCTGGCTTCTCCGTCGCCGCTTTGTCGGCAGACTTGTCATTTGCATGGGAGGCTGCCTTATCGGCTCTTTCCGCCCTATCCGCGCGCTCTGACTTGTCCTGGCCGCTATATTCGACGTGCGCGGCGCGAATCACGGCCAGCGGCGCAGACGTCGCGGTCAGGGTCGACCGTTCGGCTGCGGACTCCGCTGCCGACGCCGTACGGGCCTCACCCCGCCCGGTTCCGCGATCACTTTTGCGATCCGGGCTGCGCAAATCGAGCGCGGCCTGCACACCGGTCACACCGGGCACAATCTCGGGCTCGGCATTCTTCGCCGCACGGGCGCCTTTCGAACGCTTGGGCTTGGCGACCACCGCGGGCGCGGCGGCCATCACTTCGTCGAGCGCCTTCTTGGCCGCAGCCTGCTCGGCAGCCCGACGGCTCGCGCCGGAGCCGGACACTTTGACCTCCAGCTTCGGCACCGTGCATTCGACTTCAAATTGTTGATTGTGCGCCGCACCATGCGTCGCGACGACCGTGTAGGTCGGCAACGCGATCTTGTGACCCTGCAGGTATTCCTGCAGCAGCGTCTTGGCGTCTTTGCCGAGCGTGCGCGGGTCGATGTGATCGAGAATCGGCACGTAAAGGCGCTTGACCACCGTCTGAGCGGCATCGAAACCACCGTCGAGGAACACCGCGCCCAGCACTGCTTCGAGCGTGTCAGCGAGGATCGACGGACGGCGGAAGCCACCGCTACGCAGTTCGCCCTCACCGAGACGCAGCCCTTCAGAAATATTCAGGGCCTGAGCGATTTCGTAAAGCGATTGCTGTTTGACCAGATTGGCGCGGACGCGCGACAGATCGCCTTCGTCCAGTTTGCCGAAACGTTGGAACAAAAGCGCAGCCACCGCGCAATTTAGAACGGAGTCGCCGAGGAACTCGAGCCGTTCGTTATGCGTGGCGCTATGACTGCGGTGCGTTAAAGCCTGGCGCAACAATTCCGCATTGCGAAATTCGTAGCGCAGACGGCTTTCCAACGGAGATAGGGGCATGGGCAGAGTATAACGCGGGCGCCTGCCCCGGCGAAAACGCGGGACGGCCAGCGGAAAAAGCGTAGTGAAGCGACGTTACCGCAGATTCTTAAAGTAGCGTGATAACACGCGGCGACGGAAATGACCTAGGTGTGGGCCACCGCCGCGGCGTGTTGTGCAATCAATGCATGCCCGCTCAGTGGAATGAGCCGATGCGTTTCAGATTGCTGAAGTTCATCCAGATGAAAAACGCGCGGCCGACGACATTCTTGTCCGGCGCAAAACCCCAGTAGCGGCTATCAGCGCTGTTATCGCGGTTGTCGCCCATCATGAAGTAATTGCCCGGCGGTACTTTGCAGATCACGCCGCGTGCGTTGTACGTGCAGTTATCGCGATACGGATAATCTTCCGCGCCGACGATGAACGGCGGCACAGCCGGGTTGTTCAGAATTGCGTTCTTGCTGCCATCGAGATCTTCTTCGAATTGCTTCGCGTAACCGAGGCGCTCTTCGTCGAGGTAGTCAGGCAGCGCCGTTTCCGGCACCGGCTTGCCGTTGATCGTGAGTTGCTTGTCCTGATAAGCAACGGTGTCGCCCGGCAGGCCAATCACGCGCTTGATGTAGTCGACGGATTCGTCTTTCGGGTAGCGAAACACCACGACGTCGCCGCGCTCGAGCGGACGGCCTTCGGTGAGCTTCGTGTTGGTGATCGGCAGACGGATGCCGTAGTCGAATTTATTGACGAGGATGAAGTCGCCTACCAGCAGCGTCGGCACCATCGAGCCTGAAGGAATCTTGAACGGCTCGACCACGAAGGAGCGCACCACAAACACCACCAGAATTACCGGGAAGAAGCTCGCCGAATACTCGAGCCACCACGGTTGGCGCAGCTTGTCGTCACGCAGACGGGCACGTGTTTGCGCCGCGTTTTCGTCGGCGAAACGCTCGCCGACGCGTGCCTGCTGGCGGTCGAACTCGGCGACCACCGCATCCGCCGCGCGCCGCCGCTGCGGCACGAAAATCAGTTTGTCTGCGACCCATGCGACGCCCGTCAAAATGACGAGCACAAAAAGAATCAGCGCAAAATTCATAGGGTTCCGTTGTTCGTCTTATTTGTCTTCGACACGCAGGATCGCGAGGAAAGCCTCTTGCGGAATCTCGACCGATCCCACCTGCTTCATTCGCTTCTTGCCTGCCTTTTGTTTCTCGAGCAGTTTCTTCTTACGGGAAATATCGCCGCCGTAGCATTTTGCCAGCACGTTCTTACGCAACGCTTTAATGTTTTCGCGCGCAATGATGTTCGCACCGATAGTGGCCTGAATCGCGACGTCGTACATCTGGCGCGGAATCAGTTCGCGCATCTTCGCCGCCACTTCGCGGCCGCGATACTGGCTTTGCGAACGGTGCACGATCACCGACAACGCATCCACCTTGTCGCCGTTGATCAGCATGTCGACCTTCACGACGTCTGCCGCGCGGTATTCCTTGAACTCGTAATCCATCGACGCGTAGCCGCGCGAGATCGATTTCAGACGATCGAAGAAATCGAGCACGACTTCGCCCATCGGGATTTCATAGGTCAACTGGACCTGGCGGCCGCGATACTGCATGTTGATCTGGTTGCCACGCTTGTTTGTACACAGCGTGATTACCGCGCCAACGTACTCTTGCGGCATGTACAGATTCACCGTGACGATCGGCTCACGTACTTCCTCGATCTTCGACGGCTCCGGCATCTTGGCCGGATTTTCGACCATGATGGTCGTGCCGTCGCGCTGCAGGACTTCGTACACTACGGTCGGCGCCGTGGTGATCAAGTCCATGTCGAACTCGCGCTCGAGACGCTCCTGCACGATCTCCATGTGCAACAGGCCGAGGAAGCCGCAACGGAAACCGAAGCCGAGCGCCTGCGACACTTCCGGCTCGTACTGCAGCGAGGCGTCGTTGAGCTTCAGCTTTTCCAGCGAATCACGCAGCGCGTCGTACTGGTTGGCTTCAACCGGATAGAGGCCGGCGAACACCTGCGGCTTCACTTCCTTGAAGCCCGGCAGCGGCTCGGCAGCCGGACGGTTCACCAGCGTGACGGTGTCGCCCACCTTCGCTGCGGCCAATTCCTTGATGCCGGCGATGATGAAACCCACCTGCCCTGCGGACAATGATTCGAGATTCTTCGACTTCGGCGTGAACACGCCGACGTGCTCAACCGGGTACTGCGCGCCGGTCGCCATCATGCGGATCTTGTCTTTCGGACGAAGCGTGCCGTTCATCAGACGCACCAGCATCACGACGCCGACGTAATTGTCGAACCATGAGTCGATGATCAGCGCCTGCAACGGCGCTTCCGGATCGCCCTTGGGCGGCGGCACTTTGGCGATCAGTGCTTCGATCACGTCCTCCACGCCAAGGCCGGTCTTCGCGCTGCAACGCGTAGCGTCGGTTGCGTCGATACCGATCACGTCTTCGATTTCTTCGATTGCGTTCTCAGGGTTCGCGGCCGGCAAGTCGATCTTGTTGAGCACCGGAATCACGTCGACGCCAAGCTCGATCGCCGTATAGCAGTTGGCGACGGTTTGCGCTTCCACGCCCTGGCTCGCGTCGACGACCAGCAACGCGCCTTCACACGCGGACAGCGAGCGGCTGACTTCGTACGAGAAATCGACGTGGCCCGGCGTGTCGATCATGTTCAGGTTGTAGATCTGCCCATCACGGGCCTTATAGGTCAGTGCGGCGGTTTGTGCCTTGATGGTGATGCCGCGCTCGCGCTCGAGATCCATCGAGTCGAGCACTTGAGATTCCATCTCGCGGTCGGACAAGCCACCGCAGATCTGGATGATGCGATCGGCGAGCGTCGACTTGCCATGGTCGATGTGCGCAATGATCGAAAAGTTACGAATATGATCCATTCAGTACCGATCAAGCGAAAAAGGCGCGCCCGGACAATAGCGGAGCACGCCTTGTAAGTAGGTGAAAAACCTATCTATTTTAGCCGAAAAGGCTATCGCCCGGCGCATCTTGCGAGGCTCGAGCGGAAAAGACGGCTCAGGAGAGACGTGAAACCGGGGGTCAACGACGCAGGTTTGCGCCTGGTTGGGCCCTTAATTGGACCCCGAATGTGTGGATCCCGAATGCGCCGCCACAAAGCGTGCGGCGAGCGCGGCGCGAACCCGCGCCGCGTCAAGGTGATAGTGACACAGTTCGACACCGTCGCAGAGCAGAACCGGCACTAGCTCGTTGTAACGGGCTTCCAGCAATGGATCGGTGTCAATGTCGATCACGACGACTTGCGCGCCGAATTCGGCCAGCAAAGGCTCGAGCGCGGCACGCATGTCGTCGCATAAGTGGCACCACGCGCGCCCATAGAGCGTGAGCGGTGCCACTTTCTTCATTTCTGCGCGCTGCGCGGACGAATCGGCACGAACTGTGTGTTCTCGCCGCGACGGACCAACAGCGCCACCATCTTCTGCGGGTCCAGGTGCGAGGTCAGGTCGTCGAACTGCTTCGCGCTCGTGATATCCGTATCGCCCACACGCAGGACGATGTCGCCCTTTTGCAGCCCGACGCGCACAGCCGGGCCATCTACTGCGTCGATCTGCACACCGTTGTGCAGTTTCAGCGCTTTCAGTTGATCAGACGGAATATCGCTAACGGCGAGACCCAGCACGTTGGTGGCGCGCTGCTTCGGCACTGGCGGCTTCTTCTGATCCGCCTTGGCTGTCTTGTCCGGCTGCATCTCGGCAATCGTGACCGGCAGATCACGCGTCTGGCCCTTGCGCCAGATCGTAACAGTCGACTTGGTGCCCGGCTTCGTATCGCCGACCATGCGTGGTAAGTCCGTTGCTGTGTCGACCGAATGGCCGTTGAACTTCAGGATGATGTCGCCCGGCTGCACGCCGGCCTTGTCCGCCGGGCCACCCGGTTCGACGCTGCTGACCAGCGCGCCCTGCGCCTTCGGCAGGCCGAGCGAATCGGCTACGTCCTTCGTCACTTCACCGATCGCCACCGCGATCCGGCCGCGCACAACCTTACCCGAGGTTTTCAGCTGGTCCGCTACGCGCATCGCCTCGTCGATCGGAATCGCGAACGAGATACCCATGAAGCCGCCAGTACGGCTATAGATCTGCGAATTGATGCCGATCACTTCGCCCTGCATGTTGATCAGCGGGCCGCCTGAATTGCCCGGATTGACGGCCACGTCGGTCTGGATGAACGGCAGATAATCGCCCGTGTCGCGCCCCTTGGCGCTGACAATACCGGCCGTTACCGTGTTCTCGAGACCGAACGGCGAACCGATCGCGACCACCCACTCGCCCACACGCACCTTGTTCGAGTCGCCAATCGTAATGGTCGGCAAGTTGGCAGCACTGATCTTCACGACGGCAACATCGGTCCGATCGTCCACACCGATCAGTTTGGCCTTGAACTCGCGCTTGTCGGTGAGGGTGACATAAATGGTGTCCGCGTCGTCCACGACGTGCGCATTGGTCATCACGTAGCCGTCTGCCGACAGAATGAAGCCTGAGCCGACGCCGCTGTTCTGTTCCGGATCGCTGTTATCCGGCGAGTCCTGGCTGCCGCCGCTACCGCTTCCGCCGTTATCGCCGCCGCGCGGCGTACCGGGCGAACCCGGTGATTGTGGCGACTGCGGCAACGGGATACCGAAGAAGCGGCGGAAAAACTCCGACATGTCGCCGTCGTCCATACCTGGCGGCAATCCGCCGCGGGCGCTGCTGTTCGACACACGTGTAGTCGTGCGAATGTTGACGACCGCCGGACCAACCTTGTCGACGAGGTCAGTAAAGTCGGGCAGATTGGCTGCGGGAGCCGCCGACGCCGTGTGCGGTACGAGCGGCAAACACGCCGCTACCACCGCGGCCGCGAGGAATTTGCGCACCGAGAAAGTCGTCATATCGTAGCAAGCCGAGGGATTCGAGTGATTCGGAGGATTACTTCGGAGCTTTATATTCTATGGCAGACGCAAATTGCTGCAATGTGGTCTGGGGCACTTCACCAAGCAGAGTAATCCAGAAGTCGCCGCGGCGCTTGACCAGAACGTGGGTGGCGCCACTGCTACCCGCGCCTTCCTTGCGAGTGTTGTTCTCGACCGGCTCGACAAACACCGAAATGGCCGCGAGGCCGTCGGAGAACACGGCCTGATCGACCGGAATGGTCGGCTGGCCCGCATCACGCGCGGCCATTGGGCGGCGCAGTTCGCGAATCTTGCGGAAGCCCGGCACTGTCGGCGTGATCTGCCACCCTTGCGCAGCCATATCGACCGGCTCGACCGGCGGACGCACGACTGTCCAACCTGCCAGATTACGAATTCCGTTGACGATCGCGGTCTTGTCGACCGGCACGCCGATGCGAATCTGCGAAAACGACAACTGCTCGAGCACCTGGCCATTCGGGTCAAGCGTCTGCGCACGCAGCAGCAGACCGGTCTTCTTGTCGGCCCACAGCTTGTAAGCAAAGCGGTATACGTCTTTCGGATCGAGCTCGATCACCTGACTGTCGATACCCGCGACGCGGTCGTCGCCGAGCAGCTTCGGCTCGTACACAGACAACACCTGCTCGCCGTTTACAGCGAGCAGAGCAGGAAACGAATCTTTGTTCTGGCGCTTCTCGACCACGCACAGATGCCGCTCGGGCACGAATGTGTAGAGATCTTCGTTATGGCGAAGCATTTTGCGCGGCTTGCCGTCGAGACTTTCGAGTTGCTCGAATTCGCCGTCCGTGCGGGTTGCGTAGTGCGCGATTTGCGACGTCTGAACGAAATTGCCGCGTTGATAGACGAACGCGCCCTCGTAGTTCTGCTGCTGGGCGGCCTGATGGATTCGATCGAGCAGCTCCGCGGCCGTGCGACGGGCGACGAGTGGATCGTCGGTTTGTGCAAAGACCCGCGGTGTAGCGGACAACAATACGGCTGCGCAGAACAGAAATGCCGGCAGCCGCCCCCAGATAGTCGTTTTATTCAACCGCGGAGTCTGCATCAAACTATTGGCCTTGCGTAGAAACTGCGGCAGCGCGAATCAGCGGCATCGAGCCCGGCATGACCGGTTGTTGCGCGAATTGCTGGTGAGCTTCCAGATACTGATCGAGACTTGCGTCACGAATGATGTTGGCGTCTTGCGCGACCGGCTGGACCGTAGCGGCAGGCACCGACGCCATGGACACGCGTTGCAGCGAATCGCCGTGTGACTGGATGGACGCGACTTGCGTCACGCCCGGGCCACCCGGTACACCTTGCAGTTGCGGCACGACGATCCACGTCAGCGTGGCAGCGGCAGCGGCGACAGCAAAGGCCGGCACAACCCGGCGACGCAGCGCCAGCAAGCGACGCGCAACCGGCATTGCGGCAGGCGCGAGCACGTGCGGCTCATTGTCGAGACGTGCGGCAAAACCGCTCAGGAACGCGTTGCTCGCCGCTGGGCTAACCGCCAGATCGTCGGAACGCAGAGCGTCGCCGATCAGGTGATAGCACGACCAGGCGGCACGATCTGCGCCATCCAGTCCGGAAACAAACGTGTTGAGATGCTCTTCGCCGAACAACTCACCGTCGACAAAAGCGGACAGACGCTCGCCGCGCGAGCTGGCTTGCGATTGCATCGAGACCGACCCCATGATGCTCCCCATCTTACAAATACCCCGTAGTGACACCACTAATCCAGATATTGCACCCGCGTCCCGTCCGGCGGACTGGTGTTTACCAGCGCTTGCCTTCAGGTGTGTCAAGCAACGGACGCAATTTTGCCGCAATGGCTTCGCGAGCGCGAAAAATTCGTGATCTGACTGTGCCAATTGGGCAGCCCATCATCTCAGCGATTTCCTCGTAGCTCAAACCTTCAATTTCACGAAGAGTAATGGCGGTGCGCAACTCTTCCGGTAAAACCGCCATTGCAGCATTGACCGTCTCAGCGATCTGCTTGCTCATCAACATCGACTCAGGCGTGTTGATATCCCTTAGTTGGTCGGCGTCCGAGAAAGTTTCAGCTTCTTCAGCATCTGCTTCGGTCGAAGTCGGTGCGCGCCGCCCTTGGGTCGCAAGGTAGTTCTTTGCCGTGTTGACTGCAATCCGGTACAACCACGTATAAAAGGCCGAATCTCCGCGAAACTGCGGCAACGCCCGGTACGCCTTGATAAAGGCGTCCTGGGCGACGTCTTCCACTTCAGCCGGGTCCCGCACGAGACGGGAGATCAGCCGGAGAATCTTACGGTGGTATTTGGAGACCAGAAGCTCGAACGCGGCCTTGTCGCCCTTCTGGACGCGCTCGACCAGCAACTGATCAATTTCTTTTTCGCTCACCTGATAAATCCGTTAACTATAGGGCGCATGGCGGGGGACCATTGTAGCGTCCCCATCATCGCGGCACGTTACTCAGGTAACAGCGGTTACAGTCGTTACAGTCAGGCTCCGGCGCCATGCCGGCCCAGCACGGCCAGCTCCCGGAAGACAGACGCCGGAAGCGCGTCAGCGGCAAAAAGTAGCGTGCGGGAGCGCCCATGGTCTGGCACCAGCGCCAGAACGAGCAAGCGACCACTCCATTGTGAGCAGCCAGCAATGCGGCCCTGCATGAGCAAACTGCCGGCCCGATCCCAGGCTGACAATCCGTCCGGGCCGATTTTCAGCGCAACAGGCTGCGCATGCTCATGTTTTACCGCACGGAGCGTCAGTAGCGCCAACACGGAAAGCGTCAACGAAACCGCCTGCCACGTGCCCAGATGCGACGCGAAGCAGGTATAGGCGGCCAACGTCGACATCAGGACGAACACCCCTAAAGCAACGCGTATGGCGACGGAGCGCCGCAACGTAATCCGTTGCGGCGCTCCGTCGGGCGTTGCCGATTCAAGGGAAACCGCCGGACAAGCCGGCGTTTTCGACTGGCGTGTCACCAAACGATCGGGCAATCAGGTGCGCTTGAAGACCAGCGTGCCGTTCGTGCCGCCGAACCCAAACGAGTTCTTCAGCGCGACGTCGATCTTCATCTCCCGCGCGGTGTTGGCGCAGTAATCGAGATCGCAGGCCGGATCCTGATTGAAGATGTTGATCGTCGGCGGCGACACCTGATGATGCACGGCCAGCACGGTGAACACAGATTCCAGACCGCCGGCGCCGCCCAACAGATGGCCCGTCATCGACTTGGTCGAATTCACGACCATGTCTTTGGCGTGGTCGCCAAAAGCACGCTTGATGCCGGTGGTTTCAGCCAGATCGCCGAGCGGCGTGGACGTGCCATGCGCGTTCAGGTAATTCACCTGATCCGAGTTGATACCCGCGTTCTTCAAGGCAGCCAGCATGCAGCGGCGCGCGCCGTCGCCATCTTCCAGCGGCGCAGTCATGTGATAGGCGTCGCCGCTCATCCCATAGCCGCTGACTTCGGCGTAAATCTTCGCACCGCGCGCCTTCGCGTGTTCGTACTCTTCGAGCACCATCACGCCAGCACCCTCGCCCAGCACGAAACCGTCGCGATCCTTGTCCCACGGACGGCTCGCCGTTGCCGGATCGTCATTGCGTTGCGACAGCGCACGCGCCGCCGCAAAGCCGCCGACACCGAGCGGCGACACAGTCGATTCGGCGCCGCCAGCGATCATCACGTCGGCGTCGCCGTATTCGATCAGGCGCGAAGCCTCACCGATACAGTGCAGACCCGTGGTACATGCCGTCACGATCGCCAGGTTCGGACCCTTGATGCCGAACTTGATCGACAGGTGGCCCGAGATCATGTTGATGATCGAGGCGGGCACGAAGAACGGCGAAATACGGCGCGGGCCGCGATTCAGCAATTCGGTCTGCGTGTTTTCAATCATCGGCAAGCCGCCGATCCCCGAACCGACCACCACGCCGATGCGCTCCGAATTCTCGTCGGTAACTTCGAGACCGCTGTCCTGCATCGCCTGGATGCCGGCTGCGACGCCGTAATGAATGAACGTATCCATGTGGCGCGCTTCCTTACCGGGGATGTAGTCCTCGATATTGAAGCCCTTCACCTCGCCGGCGAAACGAGTCGAAAAGTTCGACGCATCGAACTTCGTGATATTGGCAATACCCGACTTGCCGGCGACCAGATTGGCCCAGCCGTCGGCAACATTATTGCCAACAGGCGAAATCAGCCCCAGGCCTGTAACAACAACACGACGGCGGCTCACGGTAACCCCTTTTTCATAGATGACAAAAGCAAAAGCCACAGCGGCCACAGGAACCTGCCCTGTGTGCCCTGTGGCTGTTAAGCGCCCCCACACCCGATGTTTCACACCAGGTCCCCACGAAGGGGCAATCCCCCAAGGGGACTTCCTGCGGGGCGGAAAACGCGGGGCGGCCCGGCGTTTCCTTGAAAGTCGGCAATCGCGCGGAAACTTGCGCTGTCAACATCGCTGGCTCCTGCACGGCAAAAAGCGCCAGCCCTGCTGGTGTCGGAAACCGACACGGCAGGGCGTCATACGCCGCCAACGCAGAAACGCAGGCGCGAATGACTTTAGGCCTTGACGTTCGCGCGAGCGTAGTCGATCGCTTGCTGAACGGTGGTGATCTTCTCGGCTTCTTCATCCGGAATTTCCATGCCGAATTCGTCTTCGAGGGCCATCACGAGTTCAACGGTGTCGAGCGAGTCGGCGCCGAGGTCATTCACGAACGAAGCTTCGTTCTTGATTTCAGCTTCTGCAACGCCCAGTTGTTCTGCGACGATCTTCTTGACGCGCTGTTCGATATTGTCCATTACCCCTCCAAGGGAAAAGAAGTTCAAAAATACAGGTGCGCGCATTTTATCAGGTTTGACCCGGCAAAAAAGAGGCGCATCGGGTTCCTGTCAAGGCATGCGCCTTACGCTTTTGCAAACGCATCAAGGCGCGGATAGTAACCGAATTTTGTTACGACATGTACATTCCGCCGTTCACATGCAGCGTCGTGCCGGTGATATAGCCCGCTTGCGGCGACGCGAGGAACGCCACGGCATGCGCGATATCGTCCGGGCTACCAAGGCGGCCGAGCGGAATCTGCGTCTTCAGCGCGGTTTGCTGCTCTTCCGGCAGGGTCTTGGTCATGTCCGTATCGATGAAGCCCGGCGCGACGCAATTGACAGTGATACCACGGCTGCCGATCTCGCGTGCAAGCGCCCGGGTCATGCCCGCGACACCCGCTTTAGCGGCTGCATAGTTGACCTGCCCCGGGTTGCCGGCCGAGCCGACCACCGACGTAATGTTGATGATACGGCCGCCCTTCGCCTTCATCATCGGACGCAACACCGCGCGCGACAGACGGAAGACCGACTTGAGATTGGTGTCGATCACCGCGTCCCAGTCGTCGTCTTTCATGCGCATCGCGAGTTGGTCTTGCGTAATGCCGGCATTGTTCACCAGCACGTGCAGCGCGCCAAATTCCTTCACGGTGCCGTCGATCAGCGTTTCGGCTGCTGCAGCGTCGTTCACGTTCAGCACCGCTCCGCGGCCGTTCACGCCGGCTGCAACAAATGCTTCGGTAATCGCGGCGGCACCGCTTTCACTAGTCGCTGTGCCGATCACCGTCGCGCCCTGGCGCGCCAGCTCCATCGCGATTGCTCGGCCAATGCCGCGCGACGCACCCGTTACGATTGCGATTTGCTTGTCGAGAGTCTTTTCCATCTGTCAGTCCGAATGCCCTTTCGGAGGGCTGATTGATTCCTGATGTCGATCGTGGCGCTGATGACGCGGCGTTCAGCCCGCCGTCACGAGCTTGAGCGTTTCTTCGAGCGAAGCCGGATCGAACACCGAAGCGCCGACCAGATTGCCGTCGATGCGCTTCGTCAAACCCGCAAGGACCTTGCCAGGACCGCATTCGATCACATGTGTGACGCCTTGCGCCGCCATCGCCTGCACGCTTTCGACCCAACGCACCGGACCTGCAGCCTGACGCACCAGCGCGTCCTTGATCTTTGCCGGCTCGTTGACCACCGCGACGTCAACATTGTTGATCACCGGAATCGATGGCACCTGCACGTCGACGCTGGCGAGATACTCGCGCAATTGATCCGACGCGGGTTTGAGCAGCGACGAGTGGAACGGCGCCGATACCGGCAGCGGCAACGCCCGCTTTGCGCCCTTCGCCTTCGCGACTTCGCAGGCCTTTTCGACGGCAGCCTTGTGACCGGCGATCACGACTTGCGCGGGCGCATTAAAATTCACTGCTTCGACAACGCCCGCGACCGACGCTTCGGCGCAAACCGCGCGCACCGTGTCGTCATCGAGGCCGAGAATCGCGGCCATACCGCCAACCCCTACCGGTACGGCCGTTTGCATAGCTTGCGCGCGAAAACGCACGAGCGGCACGGCATCGCGAAACGCGATCGCGCCCGCCGCGACCAGCGCGGTGTATTCGCCGAGGCTATGACCGGCGACGATGGCCGGCTTCGGGCCGCCCGCCTGCTGCCACGCGCGATAAATCGCATATGCGGCGGTCAGCATGACCGGCTGGGTATTGGTGGTGAGGTTCAGATCTTCGACGGGGCCTTCGGCGATCAGCTTGCCGAGGTCCTGATTGAGCGCATCGGACGCTTCCTGAACCGTCTCGCGCACGACCGCGTGATCGGCAAATGCGTTGAGCATACCGACCGCCTGAGAACCTTGCCCAGGAAAAACGAATGCAAATTTCATATCGTCCCCAAAATCGATGTTGTCAGATGTGGGTGGCGCGCCCGGTTGATGGCGAGCGCGCTCAAGCGTAGTCGAGCGCCACGAAGAGCGCTCGCCATAACGTCGCCGCTATCAGTAGCGGATAACCGACGCGCCCCATGTGAAGCCGCCGCCGACGCCTTCGATCAGCACGTTCTGGCCGCGCTTGATGCGGCCATCGCGCACCGCGACGTCAAATGCGAGCGGAATGGACGCAGCCGACGTATTGCCGTGCTCGCCCACCGTGACGACCATGCGTTCCTGCGGCAAGCCGAGCTTGCGGCAGGTGCTTTGCATGATGCGGATATTGGCTTGATGCGGAATCAGCCAGTCGATCTGCTCGGCCGACAGATTCGCTTTTGCGAGTGCCTCGACCGCGACCTTTTCGAGCACATTGACCGCGAGCTTGAACACAGCCTGCCCGTCCATATGCAGGAACGCGCTACCCTCGATCACACCACCGTTCACATTGCCCGGCGTGCAGAGAATGTTCGAATGACTGCCGTCGGCATGCAAAGCGCTCGCCAACACGCCCGGTTCTTCGGACGCCTGCAGAATCACCGCGCCCGCACCGTCACCGAACAGCACGCAGGTGGTACGGTCCTTGAAGTCGAGAATGCGCGAGAAGGTTTCTGCGCCGATCACGAGCGCCGTACGATGCTGGCCGCCGCGAATCAGGCTGTCTGCCATCGCAACCGCATAGGCGAAGCCGGAACAGACGGCCTGCACGTCGAATGCCGCGCCGTGGTTCTTGATGCCGAGCTTGTTCTGCAACAGGCACGCGGTACTCGGAAACACAAAGTCAGGCGTGGAGGTTGCAACGATGATCAGATCGATGGATTGCGGATCGATATCAGCCGCTTCGATCGCGCGCTGCGAGGCGATCAGCGCGAGATCGCTGGTGGCGACATCGGGTTCGGCGAAGTGGCGCGCGTGGATGCCCGTGCGGGCAACGATCCATTCGTCGCTCGTCTCGACGCCCTGCCTGGCGAGACGTTCAGCCAGATCCTGATTGGTGACGCGCCCGGGCGGCAGGTAGCTGCCGGTGCCCAGCACGCGGGAATAAATTGTCGATTGAGCCATTATGCCTTCGAGGATTGCGCAGCGTAGGGCTCGGCCGGCTGGCCTGCGATCGGGCTTGCTTGACCCGCACCGCTCGCGTCGCGCGCCGCCTGTTCGAGAGAACTCGCATTCTCTTCCATTGCCCGCGCAAGGCGTTCCAGCACGCCGTTTTTGACGGCATCATACCCGCGTTTGATAGCCCACTCAAACCCATAGGCATCCGCCGAGCCGTGGCTTTTGATCACCAGCCCACGCAGGCCCAGCAATGCGGCCCCGTTATATTGCCGATGATCGACGCGTTTCTTGAAACGCATCAATACCGGCAATGCGAGCACCGCCATCACCTTGGTGAGCCACGAGCGACCGAACTCTTCCTTGATGATGTTGGAGAGCATCTGCGCGAGGCCTTCCGACGTTTTCAGCGCGACATTGCCGACAAAACCGTCGCAGACGATTACGTCGACCGTGCCCTTGAAGATGTCGTTGCCTTCAACGTTGCCGTGAAAGTTAAGTGTACTCGCGCGCAGCAGCTCGCCGGCACGCTTGATGGTGTCGTTACCCTTGATGACTTCTTCGCCGATGTTGAGCAGCCCAATGGTGGGCCGCTCGCGGCCTTCGAGCGCGGACACGAGCGCGTGCCCCATCTCCGCGAACTGCAGCAGATGCTGCGGCTCGCAATCGACGTTGGCGCCCAGGTCGAGCATCATCGTGTAGCCAGTGGGATTGGGTAGCGCGGACGCGATCGCCGGGCGTTCGATGCCCGGCAGCGTCTTCAGCACATAACGCGAGACCGCCATCAGCGCGCCGGTGTTGCCGGCGGAAATGCAGGCTTGCGCCTCGCATTCCTTGACGCGATTCAGCGCCACGCGCATGGATGAGTCTTTTTTCTTGCGCAGCGCGACTTCGACCGAATCGTCCATAGCGACGATTTCGGAAGCAGGCACAACGGTCAGCGCCGGCAGGTCCTGAGCCTTCAACTTCTTCAGCTGCGCACGAATCGCACCTTCAATGCCGACGAGCAACAGCTCAGCATCGGGATGCGAACGAACGAAGTTGACGGCAGCGGGAACGGTCACGGACGGGCCGTGGTCGCCTCCCATGCAATCTATCGTGAGCTTTACGGTCATGGAGTGCGACGAATTTCAGGCGCCCTGCATGGGATCGCAGTAAGCGCGAAAGCACCAACTGCGATCGACACAAAAAAGCGGCAGTTGAATGCCGCCTTTTTGCCGAGCCGGGAAAATGTCAAGCGAGCCGATCGCCACGCGAAACGCCAAGGGGCGCAACGCAATGGAACGATTAGTCGTTCTTCGTCTTGACGACTTTCTTGCCGCGATAGTAGCCGTTCGGGCTAACGTGGTGACGCAGATGCACTTCGCCCGTGCTCGGCTCCACGGCCAGCGGCGCTGCCGTCAGGAAATCGTGCGAACGGTGCATGCCGCGCTTCGACGGCGACTTCTTATTTTGTTGAACTGCCATGACTAACTCCTAAAATCCTAAAAATTTTCCGAATTCTAACACAGCCCGACCCGGTGTCCGCCATCGGCCGAATGGCCAATGCGCCCGCTTCGCGCTCCCATGCAACTGTTCAGTGCTTCTTGTCGCCCGGCTCACCGCGCTTGAGACTTTCGAGCACCGCAAACGGGTTGGGCCGTTCGGGCTCACCGCCCTCGCCAGCTTCGTCCGATGCAGCCTCATCGCCCTCGCCTTCTGCTCCAGCCACACCAGAGACGAGGCTCTCGTGTACTTCGGGACAAACCTCGTGCTTGGGCACGAGCGGCAAGGAAAGCAGCAACTCTTCTTCGATCAAGTCGATGAGATCGAACTGGCGCGAGCCCACGATCACTTCGACTTCATCCTCGTCGAGCGGAAACTCTTCGGCTTCCGCCTCAGTGTTGACGATCCGGTAAGTTGCATCGACATTGAACGCCTGCAGATACGGCGTCATGCACCGCTGGCATTCGAGCCATGCCGCACCATGGACCGCCAACCTCAAATAAGGCTGCGGACCTTCGGCGCCATTGTCCTGCAATTCCGGCTGCGTCGCCCCTTCGGCTTGCCAGGTGAACGCGGTATCGCGGTCTGGCGCTTCTACCGGGACTTCGTTTAACATGCGCGGCAGTTGCGAGACGCGCACGACACCCGCGGCCTGGCG
Source organism: Paraburkholderia sediminicola (assembly GCF_046030555.1). GTDB lineage: Bacteria > Pseudomonadota > Gammaproteobacteria > Burkholderiales > Burkholderiaceae > Paraburkholderia > Paraburkholderia sediminicola_E. Next base: position 210,137 of record NZ_JAQQCH010000001.1, read on the forward strand.
CCCACTCCGCGCGAATTCGAACAGATCGAGATCATGCGGGTCGGGCAGACCAGCAGGGCTGCCAGGATGTTGAGTCATGTGCGCTCCTGCGTCGGCAAGGATTTCGCCGAGGGTAAATCGGTTTGCAAAGTAGTCCGCGAACTTCAGAAAAAGGCCCGCTTGCTCAATAGCATACCGATGAAAAGCCCGAAATCATATCCGTTTTGTCTTTTCGAGTCAAACACTTAAGCCCGTACATACGCAAATTCCGCGTAACCTCGTACGCCCCGCCTCTCTAGCTGTTGGTTGACCATGCCAGATTCCCTCAATCGCCCGCCACGCCTGATTCTGGCGTCGAGTTCGCCGTATCGTCGCGAACTGCTCGAGCGCCTGCACATTCCGTTCGAAGTCGTCGTGCCGGCGATCGACGAGACGCCGCTTGCCGGCGAAACGCCCGAAGTAACCTCCCTGCGCCTCGCCGAGGCGAAAGCCCGCGCGGTGGCAGGCAAACTCGGCGCTGGCGAAGCCGCACTCGTAATCGGCTCGGATCAGGTTGCCACCTACGACGGCCTGCAGATCGGCAAGCCCGGCACGCATGACAAGGCGCTCGCCCAGTTGCAGGCAATGCGCGGCCGCGAAGTACTGTTTCATAGTGCGCTGTGCCTGTTCGACAGTCGTTCCAGGGCGGCGCAAGCCGTCGACGTCATCACCCGCGTGCAATTCCGCGACTTGTCGGACGCCGCGCTGGATGCCTATCTGCGCGCTGAAACACCCTACGACGTCGCGGGCAGCGCCAAATCCGAAGGTCTCGGCATCGCATTGCTCGAAGCTATCCACTCGGACGACCCGACCGCACTGGTCGGCCTACCGTTGATCGCACTGTCGCGCATGCTGCTCGCAGTGAGTTACCCACTTCTGGGGGCGCAATGAGCGGCACCTTATATCTGATCCCGAACACACTCGGCGAAGGCGACGCCGACGCCCTCGATGCCGTCCTGCCCGCGCCGGTGCGCGCCCGTGCGGCGTCCTTGCACTATTACATCGGCGAAAACGCGAAAACCACTCGCGCTTTCCTGAAGAAGGTCGGCACCGAAAAGCCTATCCAGGAAATCGAGATTCGCGAATTGAATGTCAACACGCCGGCTGGCGAGATCGACAAACTGCTCGCGCCGCTGTTGGCCGGCACCGACGCGGGCCTGGTATCCGAAGCCGGCTGCCCGGCGGTCGCCGATCCGGGCGCGCTGCTGGTGCGCCGTGCGCACGAGCGCGGCGTGAAGGTCGTGCCGTTTGTCGGACCGAGCTCGATTCTGCTGGCGTTGATGGCTTCAGGCCTGAATGGTCAAAGCTTTGCGTTCCACGGCTATCTGCCGGTCGACGCCACTGAACGAGCCAAGCGCCTGCGCGACCTGGAACAGCAGTCGCGCAAAGCCAAACAAACGCAGATTTTTATCGAAACGCCGTATCGGAATCGCGCGCTGCTCGACACGTTGCTGGCGACGTGCGCGCCGTCCACACTAGTGTGCGTCGCCGTCGATCTGACCCTGGAGACAGAAACCATTGCCAGCCGCACCGTGGCCGAATGGAAGAAAAAACCAGCGCTCGATCTGCACAAGCGGCCGGCGATTTTCCTGATCCTCGCAGTCTGATCGCTGCGGCGCCTCAAATCGATCAGCTCGCCGATCGCCGTTTAACGGCAAAAAACAAAAAAAGCCCCGCGCGATCAACATTCAATCGCACGGGGCTTTTTCCGTATTGAATCACCGCAAGCTCATCTTCCCGCCGAGCGCCATCGCGTGAACGGCGCCACTGCCGACCGCCGCACCGAACTTGCGTGCTACGCGGTCCGTAATGCTCTCCTTGACCGTATAGTCGACGATATCCGGTGCCTTGAAGAGGTCGCGCGCAACGTAGTCCGCGTCGCCGAAACCGTCTGCAAGACCCAGTTCGACGCTCTTCTGCCCTGTCCAGAAGAGGCCCGAGAACATGTCCGGCGTTTCGTGCAGGCGCTTGCCGCGGCCCTCACGCACGGCGTCGATGAACTGCGCGTGGATCTGGTCAAGCATGTCCTGCGCATGTTCGTCCATCTTCGGCGTTTCCGGCGAGAACGGGTCGAAAAAGCCCTTGTTCTCACCCGAAGTGTGCAGGCGGCGCTGGATCCCCAGCTTGTCCATCAAGCCAGTGAAGCCGAAGCTGTCCATCAGCACGCCAATCGAACCGACGATGCTCGCCTTGTCCACGTAAATCTTATCGGCTGCCGCGGCTGCGTAATAGCCGCCCGACGCACACATATCGCCGACCACGACATACAAGGGGATCGACGGATACTTGGCGCGCAGACGGCGAATCTCGCTATAGATGATGCCCGCCTGCACCGGGCTGCCGCCCGGGCTGTTACAGCGCAGGATCACGCCTGCCGTACCCGCATCGTCGAATGCACTTTCCAGCGCAGTGTTGATATCTTCGGCGTTGGCATTCGTATCAGCGGAGATTTCGCCGTCAAGCGTCACCATTGCTGTATGCCGGCCCGTGGTCGACACCTTGTCGCCGGAGAAATCGAAGGCGCCCCATATCGCCACCAGCACGACGATCAGGAACACAAAGCGGAAAAAGATCTTCCAGCGCCGTGCCGCGCGCTGTTCATTGATTGCCGCAAGCGCAATGCGCTCGAGCGCGGCGCGCTCCCAGCCCGGCTCATCGGCAGGCGTGCGGGGGCGGCCTGTCAGGGACGGTTCCTTCGGTTCAGGAGTCAAATTGTCGGACATGCGGGTGCAGTGGAAAGGTCGAAGAGGAGAAAAATCAGGGGGTGGCCGGGCGCAGTTCGCCGTCGGGCAGCCAGAACACGGCGCGGCCTTCAGGCGTATCCCGCTCGTCAACCTGGACGGGACGCAAGCGACCGCCGCGGCACGGGCCGCCGACGCATTTGCCCGTATCAGGCGCGTAAATCGCACCATGTGTAGCGCACATCAAGTATAAACCGGACGATTCGAAGAACTGCCCTTCTGCCCAGTCGAGCTCCATTGGCACGTGGGCGCAGCGATTCAGATAGCCGTATGCATGGCCATCATAGCGAACAAAAAATACCACGACGTCGCCACCGCCGAGCCTGGCCGCGCGCCGCACGCCCGCACCGCCGTCGACCAGATCTTCGGATGCGCAAATGCGAACGGCCTGCTCCACGGCCTCGGTCGTACCCGCACTCATGCGTTCTCTCGCAGCCAGCCGGACAGGTCGCCGATGCTCGACGCAACGAATTTCGGCGACAAAGCCGTCAACGACCCGGCAGGATGCGCCCCGTATGTGACGCCGATGCCCGCAACGCCCGCATTGATCGCCATTTGCAGATCGTGCGTCGTATCGCCGACCATCACCGTGCGCGCTGGATCCTGCCCCAGTTCTCGCGTCAGCTCGTGCAGCATGGCCGGATGCGGCTTCGAGAAGGTTTCGTCCGCACAGCGGGTACCGTCGAACAGGCTTGTCAGCCGCGATTGATCGAGCGCGCGGTTCAGCCCGACGCGGCTCTTGCCGGTCGCCACTGCCAGCAAATACCCTTGATCGCGCAATTCCTGCAACATCTCGCGCACGCCGACAAACAGTTCGGTGGTCTGATCCTTCACCAAATAATGGAAGCGGTAGCGCTCCGCCAGACGCGGGTAATCAGACGGATCGAGCGTGGGCGCGGCGATTTGCAGCGCGTCGCGCAGGCCAAGGCCAATCACATAGCTGGCGGCCTCGTCGGCGGGAACCGGCAGACCGAGATCGCGGCACGCTGCCTGGATGCTGCGCGTGATGTGCGCGGTCGAATCCATCAGCGTCCCGTCCCAGTCGAAGACGATCAGATCAAATTGCTCTCTAGCCATGCGGTGTCGTCTCCGGGTTTGACCCATTTCGTGATTCTCGTAATTCATTGAGCTGCGCCACGAAGCTGCGGCATTCGGCCGGCAGCGGCGCCTCGAACTGCACAGGTGCGCCGGTTGCAGGATGCGTCAGCTTAAGACGGTATGCATGCAGGAACATGCGCTTCAGGCCTGGCTTCGCGTTGGCGCGAGCCAGCGCCTTATTCAGCGCAAAGTCGCCGTATTTGGCATCGCCGACGATCGGCAGCTCCAGATGCTGCAAGTGGACGCGAATCTGATGCGTGCGACCGGTCTTCAGTTCCGCCTCGAGCAGCGCGTATTCCGGCCAGCGGTCGATCAGATTGAAGACCGTATGCGACGCGAGGCCGTCGGCCTGGACGCGAACGCGCCGCTCGCCGTCCGCGGTCAAATACTTATGCAGCGGCTCCTTGACCGCCCGGCGGCGGCCCCAGTCGCTCGCCCAGTCGCCATGGACGCACGCATAGTAGCGCTTATCCATCCTGTTCTCGCGGATCTGCTCGTGCAGATTGACCAGCGCGGAGCGCTTCTTGGCGAGCATCAGGATGCCAGACGTCTCGCGGTCCAGCCGATGCACCAATTCCAGGAATTTCGCCTGCGGCCGCGCTTCGCGCATTTGTTCGATCACACCGAACGCGACGCCGCTGCCTCCGTGGACCGCGACGCCGGCCGGTTTGTCGATCACGAGCATGTGCTCGTCTTCAAAAATAATTTTGAAATCGGCGCTCGGCACCGGCGCCTGGGCGATCGCCTCGTTCGGTTGAGCGACGCGGATAGGTGGCACACGCACCAGATCCCCCAGCTCGAGGCGGTACCGCGCATCTATCCGACCCTTATTTACACGCACCTCCCCGCTACGCAGGATGCGGTAAATATGGCTTTTGGGCACGCCTTTGCAGACGCGCAAAAGGAAGTTGTCAATGCGCTGTCCGGCCGCACTGTCGTCGATCTCGATCATCGAGACCTGGTCGCTTGCGACCGATTTCTGGGATATTTTGCCTAACTCTTTCATTATGAATATAATTTGCCCAGCAGTCTGCGGCGGCCGGCGCAGTGTCCGGAATTCGGGCGGATTGCGCAGGCGCAAGCGATAAACCGTTATTTTACTTGCGCCGGGGTCTGGTTGCTCACCCTGAAAATGAGATGCAACATGTTGCACGCACGAAGTCAGTGCCCGGCAGGGACGGCGCCCACAGGCGCGTTCGGTCAAGGTCAGCTTCGACGGTAACGGAATTTTGGTAAAAAAGAATTTAACTTTCAGCTTTGGCATCGCGCGGTCTGAGGCCCTGCTATACGAAGCTGCGAGTTGCGAAAATACGGCGTGCGCCCGAGGCGTCTTGTAGAAAGTACAAGACATGGCGACGTCAAAATGAGGCGAGACACCCCCAGCGAGAAAAGACGCGCCGACTGCGCGAACTTCCCGTTGCGGCATGACCGCAGCCTTCGACCCTCCGGTCACGCGCCCAGTTGGCGCACCGGCGCGAGTGGACAAAAGGCTTATGAAGGTCTGCTGGCAGAACCCGCGGCGTGTCGGGTCATTATTTGAAGCCGTGTTCGCATGTGCCCTGCGGCACCGTGCCCATTTTTTAATGGGGCCGGGCCCTCTCAGGCAATTCTCCCGCCATTTTTCCCGCTCCAGCGTGCTTGTGAAAACACAATAAGGCGCGGCATGCCGCTGCCCTCCTGGCTCTCGCGACTGACAACCGCGCAGCTGAGGGCTAGCTAAGCCGCCTGGAGCCGTTCAATGAAACGAATGTTGTTTAACGCGACGCAGCAGGAAGAACTGCGCGTCGCCATCGTCGATGGGCAAAAACTCATCGATATCGACATCGAAACCGCCGGGCGCGAACAGCGCAAAGGCAATATTTACAAGGGCATCATTACCCGCATCGAGCCCTCGCTCGAAGCCTGTTTCGTCAACTACGGCGAAGACCGCCACGGCTTTTTGCCGTTCAAGGAAGTCGCCCGCCAGTATTTCCGTGACGGCGTCGACATGCGCTCCGCGCGCATCCAGGACGCCCTCCGTGAAGGCCAGGAACTGATCGTTCAGGTCGAAAAGGAAGAGCGCGGCAACAAGGGCGCAGCCCTGACCACCTTCATCTCGCTCGCCGGCCGGTATCTCGTTTTGATGCCGAACAACCCGCGCGGCGGTGGTGTGTCGCGCCGGATCGAAGGCGACGACCGCCAGGAACTGCGCGAAACCATGGCGCAACTGCAATTGCCGGAAGGCATGAGCATCATCGCGCGCACGGCCGGTATTGGCCGCAGCGCCGAAGAGCTGCAGTGGGACCTGAACTACCTGATGCAACTGTGGCGCGCCATCGAAGCCGCGTCGCAAAGCGGTTCGAGCGGTCAGCCGATGCTGATTTATCTCGAATCGAGCCTGGTGATCCGCGCGATTCGTGACTATTTCCAGCCGGATATCGGCGAAATCCTGATCGACACCACCGAAATCCATGACCAGGCCCGCGCCTTCATGGACATCGTGATGCCTGACAATGTCAGCAAGGTGAAGCGGTATCACGACGATGTGCCGCTGTTCTCGCGCTTCCAGATCGAACACCAGATCGAAACCGCGTACTCGCGCACGGTTCCGCTGCCCTCCGGCGGCGCCATCGTGATCGATCACACGGAAGCCCTGGTCGCGATCGACGTGAACTCGGCGCGTGCCACCAAGGGCGCCGACATCGAGGAAACGGCTGCACGCACCAACCTCGAAGCCGCCGACGAAGTGGCCCGCCAGTTGCGCCTGCGCGATCTGGGCGGCCTGATCGTGATCGACTTCATCGACATGGAATCGGCCAAGAGCCAGCGTGAAGTCGAGCAACGCCTGAAAGACGCTTTGAAGCACGACCGTGCGCGCGTCCAGATGGGCAAGATCTCGCGCTTCGGCCTGATGGAACTGTCGCGTCAACGTCTGCGTCCGGCTTTGTCGGAAGGCAGCCATGTGACGTGCCCGCGCTGTAACGGCACGGGCCACATCCGCGATACCGAATCGTCCGCACTGCAAGTGCTGCGGATCATTCAGGAAGAAGCGATGAAGGAAAACACCGCGGCGATCCATTGCCAGGTGCCGGTCGAAGTGACCGCCTTCCTGTTGAACGAAAAGCGCGCGGAAATCAACAAGATCGAATCGCGTTTCAAGGTCAACGTCGTTCTGATCCCGAACAAGCATCTCGACACGCCGCACTACAAGCTCGAGCGCCTGCGTCACGACGATGCGCGCCTCGACGAGCCGCGCGCCTCGTGGAAGATGGCCGAAGAAGCAGCCCGCGAACTGGAATCGGAAACCGGTTACAGCAAGCGCGCAGAAGAAGTGAAGCCGAAGCAGGAAGCCGCGGTCAAGGGCATCACGCCTGAGAAGCCGGCCCCGAGCGCGCCGGTCCGTCCGGCGGCAACCCCGGCTCCGGTGGCAGTCACACCGGCCGGCGGCGGCTTTATCGGCTGGTTGAAGAATCTGTTCGGCGTGCAGCCGGCCGCACCGGCGCCTGTCGCGCCGCCTACGACCGACAAGCAGACGCGTCCGCAACGCGGCGAACGCACGGAGCGCGGTGAGCGCACCGGCGAACGCGGCGGCGATCGCAACCGCAATCGCCGTGGCGGCGCTGGCGGCCGTGATGCAGCGGGCCGTGCCGAAGGCGCGACCGGCGGCCGTCAGGCTCAAGGTCAGCAGCCGTCGCAGCGTCGCGAGGAACGCGAACCGCGTGAGGGCCGTGAAGCACGCGAAGGTCGTGAAGCACGTGAATCGCGCGAGCCGCGTGGCACTCGTGAGCCGCGTGAGGCCCGCGAAGGCCGCGAACCGCGCGAGGCTCGTGAGCCGCGTGAAGGTCGCGAAAACCGTGACCGCGACAATCGTGGCAGCGACCGTGCCGAAACCGTCGAGGGCGCACCGCGCGCCGAACGTGGCGAACGCCGTGAACGTGGCGAGCGTACTGAACGCGGCGAACGCCGCAAGCAGCAGCCGGAAGCCGCAGATGCACTGACGCAAAACGACGCGCAAACCGCGGAAGAACTGGCGCAAAACCAGACTGCCTTGGGCGAAAACGGTGCACCGGTCGATCAGGAAGCGGTTGCGCGTGAAGGTGAAGAGCGCCGTCGCCGCCGTCGCGGCCGTCGTGGTGGCCGTCGTGAGCGTGAAGAAGACGTGAACGGCAATCTGGCTGCGGACGTCGCGGAAGCCGAAGGCGACAACGCCAATGTGACCGACGAAGCACCGGTGCGCACCGCGCATCAACCGGTTGAGCACAAGGCCGACGTCAACGAAGCGAACGACGTTAAGCCGGTAGAAGTGGTTGTCGCAGCTGTCGCGACGGAAACCGCGGTGGTCAGCGAACTGCATGCTGCAACTGAAACGCCGGCCCTGGCAGTCGAGAAGGCTGCGAAGACGGAAACGGTTGTGCCGGTCGCGGAAGCGCCGGTGGCATCGGTTACGATCGAACAGGCAGTGGAAGCGCCGGTGGCGCATGTCGCTGCCGTGCCGGTCGAAGCTGCGCCGGCGGCCAGCGAAACAGTTTCGCTGGTCGAACCGGCCGCGCACGCTGAAACCCCGGTCGAAGCTGCGGTTGAAGCCCCCGCTGAAGCGCGGGTCGAAACGCCGGCAGTTGCTCCGGTCGTTGAAGCACAAGCCGCACCGGCTTCGCTAGAAACCGCAGCCCCGGCGGCAGTGGTCGAAGCACCGGCTGCCCAACCGGCGCCGCAAGCCGAGATCGTCGAACCGCAACCCGTCGTTGCAGCAGCCGCTCCGGCAGTTGAGGCGGTAGTCGAGCCGGCAGCAGTCGAGCCGACGCCGGTTGCAGCTGCGCCGCAGGCACCGCGTAACGGCGGCGTGTCGGCGGAAGCCCTGAAGCCGGTGCTGGAACAAGCCGGTCTCGTCTGGGTGAACACGGACGCCGACAAGCTGCGGGCCGCACAGGAAGCTGCTGCACAAGCGGCCAAGCCGGCTCGTGTGGGTCGCGAGCGTAAGGCATTGCCGCCGGCCGAAGCCGCGCCGATGCAAATGGTGGAAACCGGTAAGCACGCGCAATAAGCGAACCGCCGCCTCGCAAAAAGCCCGCCCTCACCGGCGGGCTTTTTGTTTTATGGACGCCATCACGCCCGTTTGATCGCGTGCTTTATGCCACTCCCCGTATACCCCGACAGCGGCAGGGGCCGGCAGCCGGCAGATGCATTTCCGCTAGAATGAAGATATAGATTCCAATCGCGGCACTTAAGCAGCCCAAAACAAGCAGCCCAAAACGCAGCATCAAGCGAAGTAATTCATGTCCCGACGCATCATCCCTGTTGCCGATCTCAGCGCGGTGCCGGTCATTTCCGGCCCGGTGCAGGCGCCCAGTGGCGTGCTGCACGACACGCTGGCGCGCCCGCTGCGCGATCTGCGCATCTCGGTGACGGATCGCTGCAATTTTCGCTGCGTCTACTGCATGCCGCGCGCGGTATTCGACAAGGATTACGCGTTCTTGCCGCATAGCGCACTGCTCAGCTTCGAAGAAATCGAACGGCTCGCGCGGCTCTTCGTCGCACATGGCGTCGAAAAAATCCGTCTTACGGGTGGCGAGCCGCTGCTACGCAAAAATCTGGAATTCCTGATCGAACGGCTCGCGCAACTCACGACGCCGGAAGGCCGCCCACTCGATCTGACGCTGACCACCAACGGATCGTTGCTGGAGCGCAAAGCGCGCAGTCTGAAAGACGCCGGCCTGACCCGTGTGACGGTAAGTCTCGACGCGCTCGACGACACCATGTTTCGTCGCATGAACGACGCCGACTTCGCGGTCGCCGACGTCCTGGACGGAATCGCCGCGGCCCACGCGGCAGGGCTCGCGCCGGTGAAGGTCAATATGGTCGTCAAGCGCGGCACCAATGACAGCGAAATCGTGCCAATGGCGCGTCATTTCAAAGGCACGGGCGCCGTCCTGCGCTTTATCGAGTACATGGATGTGGGCACGTCGAACGGCTGGAACATGACCGAAGTGCTGCCCTCCGCCGACGTCGTAACGCGCATCGCCGAGCATTTCCCGCTCGTCCCGCTCGAAGCGCACAGCACAGCCGAAACCGCCCAGCGCTGGGGTTATGCGGATGGCAGCGGCGAGATCGGCGTGATTTCGAGCGTGACACGCGCGTTTTGCAGCAGTTGTACACGCGCGCGTCTGTCGACTGAGGGCAAGCTGTACCTGTGCCTGTTCGCGTCGTCCGGTCACGATCTGCGCGCCTTGCTGCGTAACGGTGCGAGCGACGCCGATATCGCCACCGCCGTCGCCGAAATCTGGCAAGACCGCAGCGACCGCTATTCGCAACTGCGCGGCAGCAATGCAGCCGCGCCGCGCGAGCAGGATGGCCGCCGTGTGGAAATGTCGTATATCGGCGGCTAGGCGGCCGAGCCCATGAACCCGACACGTGAACACATCACCGGTCTGGTCCTCGCGGGCGGACGCGGCATGCGGATGGGCGGCGTCGACAAAGGGCTACAGATACTGCATGGCGAGCCGCTCGCCTCCCACGTGCTGAAGCGGCTCGCGCCGCAAACTGGCGCCCTGCTGATCAGCGCCAATCGTCACCCTGACGTCTATACCGCACTCGGCACGCCGTTCGGCGCCAAGGTGCTTGCCGATACCCTGCCCGGCTTTCCCGGACCGCTGGCGGGCCTGCTCGCCGGGCTGCGCGCGGCCGGCACCGCGTACGTACTGAGCGCGCCCTGCGACACGCCCGGACTGTCCGTCGAACTCGCCGCCCGTCTCACGCAGGCGCTCGATTCGAATCAGGCCGACATCGCCACCGTTACAACCACCGACGCCGCAGGCAACGTCTCGCTCCATCCCGTCTTCGCGCTGCTGCGCACGAGTCTCGCAGACGACCTGGCCGCCTTTCTGGAAGCCGGTGAGCGCAAGGTCCGCGCGTGGTACGCGCGCCACAAGACGGTCGAAGTCGCCTTTACCGACGAGCGCGCGTTTTACAATATCAATTCGTTACAAGAACTCGCCGACCTCGAGCGTTGCTGAGGCCCCGGTTGAAATCCCGCTCCGGCCGCACGGCAGCAGCCGCGCCCGCCTCCGGTCGCGACGTCCAGCCCTTCATGACCACGCTTAACGAATTTTCCCGCTGCGTCGCGCAGTACGATCCTCACGCGCTACCTGTTTCGGCCGCCCAGGCGATCGTCCGTCAATGGGCAACGCCCGTCACGGCGGTCGAACGCGTGCCCTTGCGCGATGCGCTCGACCGCGTGCTGGCGGCCGACATCGTCTCGCCGATCGACGTCCCTTCGCACGACAACTCGGCGATGGACGGCTACGCATTCAACCGCGCGGCATTGGCCACGAATGCGTCTGCGGTCGATTTGACGATCGTCGGCAAAGCGCTGGCCGGTCATCCGTTCGCGGGCCGTGTGGATACGACGCAATGCGTACGCGTCATGACGGGCGCCTGCATGCCGCCGGACTGCGACACCGTCGTGCCCCAGGAGTTTGTCGAGAGCAGCGCCGATTCCCTGTCGATCCGCTTTGCGGCCAATGCCGTGCGGGCCGGCGCCAACCGGCGCCTGGCTGGCGAAGACCTTGCGCGCGGCCATGCTGCGCTCCGCGCCGGCCGCATCATGCGCGCGTCGGACCTCGGCTTGCTGGCTTCGCTCGGCATCGGCGAAGTCAACGTGCGGCGGCGTTTGCGCGTCGCATTTTTCTCTACTGGCGACGAATTGCGCTCGCTCGGCGAGCCGCTCGACCCGGGTTCGGTGTACGACAGCAATCGCTACACGCTGTTTGCAATGCTCCGGCGCCTGAACATGGATACGCTCGATCTCGGAGTGGTGCGCGACGAACCCGCCGCGCTCGAAGCCGCGTTGCGCAGCGCCGCAGCCAGTGCCGACGTGGTGTTGACGTCAGGCGGCGTCTCGGTCGGCGAGGCGGATTTCACCAAACAATTGCTGCAGACGTTCGGCGACGTGGCCTCCTGGAGTCTCGCCATGCGCCCGGGGCGGCCGCTCGCTTTTGGCCGGGTCTGGTCCGGCGACCATCCGGGTCTCGGGCTGCCCGCGCTATTCTTCGGCTTGCCGGGCAATCCCGTGGCCGTAATGGTGACGTTCTACCAGATCGTGCGCGAGGCGCTGTTGCTGATGTCCGGCGCAACACCGCAGGCTCTGCCGGTCTTTCGCGCCGCCAGCCGCCAGATCATCCGCAAACGCGCCGGCCGTACCGAGTACCAGCGCGGCGTCGCCGAGCAGGATGCGCATGGCCAATGGCATGTCACGCCGACTGGCTCGCAAGGCTCCGGCATACTGAGTTCGATGAGCGAAGCCAATTGCTTCATCGTTCTCGGGCACGATGAAGCCGATATTACCGAGGGCGAGCACGTCGATATCATGCTGTTCGACGGTCTCATTTGACGCCTGACTGGACGCCTCCGTTGCGGCTTTACCCATTACCACTACGACACACGGGTTTGACTTACATGAAAAAACAGATCTCGTTCATTGCACCGGGACAGACGGCCAAAGCGCTTATCCTCGTGTACCTGACGTTCTCGGTGCCGATCGTGCTGCTCGGCGTGCTGGTGGCGTTCATCCGCTACGGCTCGGTCGAACTGAGCACGGTGTTCAGCGCGCTGCTGCTGAACGCGATTCTCGGCTTCATCCTGCTGTGGATTGCATGCCACGCGTACAACTGGGTCGCGTCGCGCTTTGGCGGTATCGAAATCCACCTGACCGACGCGCCGGAAGAAGCGTAATGACCGCGACGATCCGCGCCGCGACGCCTGCGGATACGGGCGCAATCTTCGCGTTGACGTACGAGCTGGCCGAATTCGAAAGCCTCACGCACGTATTCGTCGCGACCGAAAACGGCTTGCATGACGCCCTGTTCGGCGCGCGGCCTTCGATCGAAGCGCTGGTGGCGGAAAGCGAAGGACGCATCGTCGGCTATGCGCTGTTCTTCCACAATTACTCGAGCTTCGTCGGCAAGCGCGGGTTATATCTCGAAGATGTCTATGTGCAACCGAGCCAACGCGGCAGCGGTCTGGGCACAGCGTTGATCGCCCGATTGGCGGCGCTGGCAGTCGATCGACAATGCGCACGCTTTGAATGGACCGTGCTCGACTGGAACAAGCAGGCCATTAATTTCTACGAAAAGATGGGCGCGACGGTGATGCCGGATTGGCGTGTCGTGCGCCTGACGGGCGAAGCGCTTGAACGATTGGCCGCGGGAGCCGCTTCCTGAGTTTAAGTCGGCTCAGAGTCCGGCTCTATTGCTCGTCGGGATCCACACCCGTTAGCGCGTCACCGAGCAATCCGCTCGCTTCTTCGCCTGGCAATGCCTCGACGTCACGCAGCTTGCGATTCATGACACGAGTGCGTGTTTCCGCGGCTTCGATCGAACGCGTCACGGTTTCAAGCTGCGCCTTCGTCTTTGCCAGCACGTCGCCGAATTTGCCGAACTCCGTTTTAACCGCGCCGAGCACTTGCCACACCTCGCTCGACCGCTTTTCGATCGCAAGCGTGCGGAATCCCATCTGCAAACTATTAAGCAACGCGGTCAGCGTGGTCGGGCCGGCAATGGTCACGCGATAATCGCGTTGCAGCATATCTGTCAGCCCCGGCCGACGCAGGACTTCCGCGTACAGACCTTCGGTAGGCAAGAACAACAGCGCGAAATCCGTCGTGTGCGGTGGCGACACATACTTCTCGGAAATCGTGCGCGCCTCGGCGCGTATCCGCGCTTCGAGCGCGCGCGACGCCTCCTCCACCGCAACGGGATCGGCGCGCTCCTGAGCCTCGATCAGCCGCTCGTAGTCTTCGCGCGGGAACTTGGCGTCAATCGGCAACCAGACCGGCGTGGCAGGACTACCCGTCTCCGCACGGCCTGGCAGCTTGATCGCGAATTCGACGCGATCTGCACTCTTCGGCACCGTCGCAACGTTCTTCGCGTATTGATCCGCGGTGAGAAGTTGTTCGAGCAACGCTTCGAGCTGCACTTCACCCCACGTGCCGCGCGTTTTGACGTTGGTCAGGACTTTCTTCAGATCGCCGACGCCCGCCGCCAGCGCCTGCATCTCACCGAGACCGCGATGCACCTGTTCCAGCCGGTCGGACACCAGCTTGAACGATTCGCCCAGGCGTTGTTCGAGCGTGGCGTGCAATTTTTCGTCGACGGTGCGGCGCATCTCTTCGAGCTTGGCCGAGTTGTTTGCCTCGATGTCTTTCAGTCGTTGCTCGATGGTCGCACGCACTTCAGCGAAGCGGCGATCGTTCGCCTCGGTGAGTTGGCCCAGTTGCAAAGTCAGCGTGTCGCCGAACTGCTTGAGCGTGCGCGCTTGCTCGTCGCGCGCCTGCTGCGCCTGCTGCTGCAGGCTGTGACGCACCGCGTCTAGTTGCTGCGCGAAGCCGTCGATCTTGCCGCCCTGCACCGTCGTCATACTGCTGAATTGCGATGCAAGCGTTTGCTGAAAGTGCGCGAATCCACTGCTCTGCTCGGTACGCGACACGCGCGCCGTTTCGGTGATGTCATTGCGCAGTTGCCGCTCAAGCCGCTCATAAGCATGCGACTGTGCATCTGCCGCCGCGTCGATACGCTCGCTGAGCATCTCGAACTGCCCGCTTTCGTCAGCGCGGCTATGGCCACGCATCAGCAAAGCCAACGCAATGACCAATGCGACCGCCAGCACTGCAACGGCCGCCACCAGAATCATTGTCATGAACGCGCCTTGCCGATGACCTCGGGGTTGATCGGATTCGGCGGCCGGCCGGCGCGTGGACCTTCACCCAGCGCCGCGATCAGATTGTCCGCAGCAAGGTTCGCCATGGCGCGGCGCGTTGCTTCAGTCGCGCTGGCGATGTGCGGCGTCAGTACGACATTCGGCACGGTCAACAGAGCCGGATTCAGATTCGGCTCGCCTTCGTAAACATCCAGCCCGGCAGCTGCGATCTGTTTCGAACGTAGCGCTTCAACCAGCGCGGCATCGTCGACGATGCCGCCGCGCGCAATGTTGGTGAGCGTTGCGGTCGGCTTCATTTGCGCGAGTTCGGCCGCGCCGATCGTGTGATGGTTTTCCTTCGTGTACGGCAAGACGAGGACCACGTGGTCGGCCCGTTGCAGCAGTTCCTGCTTCGACACGTATTGCGCGTTTAACTCCGCCTCGATTTCCGGCGCGACGCGCGAACGGTTGTGATAGATCATCTGCATGTTGAAACCCTTGGCGCGACGCGCGAGCGCTTGTCCGATCCGACCCATGCCGATCACGCCGAGCGTCGAGCCATACAGGTCCGTGCCGAGAAAACCGTCATAGGTCCACTTCTGCCATTTGCCCGCGCGTAGCCAGTGCTCCGATTCGGCAATGCGGCGTGCCGCGGCCATCATCAACGCCCAGCCGAAATCGGCGGTTGATTCGTTCAGCACGTCCGGCGTATTGGTACCAAGCACATTCGCCGCGTTGAACGCGGCCATGTCGAAGTTGTTGTAGCCCACCGCCATGTTCGAGACCACGCGCAGACGCGGCGCCGCTGCGAGCACGGCCGCGCCGACCGGATCGCCCGCGGTCAACGCGCCGTCTTTGTCCGCGAGACGGCGCGTCAATTCGGCGACGGGCAATACGTCACCCTGATGCCAGTCGACGTCGAAATACTGCTTGAGCCGTTCGATCACATCGGGAAAGATCGGACGGGCGACGAGGATCTTCTGCATTGCAATTCTCCGAATAGCGCGTCGAGTTCAATCGCCTCGGCGTCAAGAAAACATCAAGTCAGGCGTCAGAAAAACAGCCAGCCGGTGACGAGAAACAGCGGAATCAGCACAACAACCGACCAGCCGAAATACGCGAAAAAACCCGGCATGCGAATGCCCCGTGATTCCGCGATCGCTTTCACCATGAAGTTCGGCGCGTTGCCGATATACGTGTTGGCGCCCATGAACACCGCCCCGGCCGAGATCGCCGCGAGCGTGGTGGCGCCGGTGGTCATCAGCGTCTGCGCGTCGCCGCCGGCCAGGTTGAAGAACACCAGGTAGGTCGGCGCATTGTCGAGAAACGACGATAGCAGGCCGGTCGCCCAGAAGTACATCAGATCGTGCGGCTGGCCGGCCGGATTGACCAGATGGACGATGCCGGCGAATGCGCCCGCCTCGCCGGCACGCAGAATCGTGATGACCGGCGCGATCGTCACGAAGATGCCGGCGAACAGTTTGGCGACTTCTTCGATCGGCGCCCAGTTGAAGTCGTTACCGGCGCGTGCCGCACGCGGCGTCAACACCAGCGAGAGCAACGTGACGCCGATCAGCGCGACATCGCGCACCGCATTTTGCAACGCGACATGCGTACCGAACACGTCGAACACGACGTCCGACTTCCAGAGTCCGCTCATCAAAACCAGCGCAATCACGGCAGCGAGAAACACAAAGTTGATCTTGCCCTCGATGCCCAGCGGCGGCGAATCCGGCGTCGGATCGAGAAAGCGCGAGCGCTCTTCTTCACGCCGATGAAAATAATACGAGTCGAGTGCATAGAACGCGACCAGCAGGACGACGCAGACAAACAGCATCGGCAACGCCAGATGCGTGGTGGTCCAGAAAAAACTGACGCCCTGCAGAAACCCGAGAAAGAGCGGCGGGTCGCCGAGCGGCGATAACGAGCCACCCGCGTTCGCGACCAGAAAGATGAAGAACACCACCACATGAACGACGTGCTTGCGGTTGTCGTTGGCGCGCAGCAATGGGCGGATCAGCAGCATCGCCGCGCCGGTCGTACCCATGACACTGGCCAATAAGGTACCCAGCGCGAGAATCGCAGTATTCAGGCGCGGCGTGCCGTGCAGATTGCCGCGCACGCAGATGCCGCCCGCGACCGTATAGAGCGCCGTCAGCAGCACGATGAACGGAATGTATTCTTCGAGCACCGCATGTACCAGCGTACCGAATGCGACACCCGTGCCGAAGGTAAGCCCAAACGGCACCAGGAACAGCAGCGCCCACGCTGCCGCGATCTTGCCGAAATGGTGATGCCAGAATGCCGGCGCAACCAACGGAAACACGGCGATCGACAGCAACACGCCCGCAAACGGCAAGCCCCATAGCGCCGACAAAGTCGCGCCGTCGAGCGTAGCCGCCGATGCCAGCTGAGGCCACCCCGCCAGCATCAGTGCAACGGCAAGCACCACGCTTGACCCTACGGCATGTCGTTTCATATTTTTGAAGTCCTTGTTACCGCAGGCGAGCGGGCGCGCCGCGAAGAGACAACGGCGCGCGCAGCGCTCAGGCACCACGTACGACGATCACATGCACCCGATAAGGCCCATGTGCGCCAAGCACGATAGTCTGCTCGATATCCCCTGTGCGCGAGGGCCCGGAGACAAAATTGACCGCGCGCGGCAGTTCACCGCGTTCGCGGCGGATCAACCCGAACGCCTCTTCTTGCCCTGAGACGATGCGCGAAGCCGGCACGATCGCAATGTGCGTTTCCGGCAACAGAGCTGCCGATGCGTAGGTTTCCGGCCCGGACAGCAGAACGAGTGTGCCGGTCTCCGCAGTCGCGCAGAAGCAACCGGTGAGACCGACCACGTCGCCGTCTTCAGGCTTGCGGAATTCGACGTTGAGGCCGGCTTCGGCCCATTGCAGATCTTGCAGGGTTTGCCACGCGATCGCCTGCAGCGGCAAAGCGTGTTCAGTGAGGTAGCGATGCGCGGCGGAAGGCACTTCGCTCAGTGCTCCAACCGTATCGACAGTGGTCGCCATTTTCTGCGCTTCTTCGATGAAGCGCGTGATCAGATCGGCCGGCATCTCCGGACGCGGACCTTCAGGATGGCGCGCCAGATAATCCGCAGCCGCCTCGCGCTCGGAAGCGGACGGCTCAGGCTCGCGCCCCTGCGCCGCGCGGATACGCGCCAGGATGTTACGGCGGGCAATCGATGTGTCCATATGCGAAATCCTCGTGTCGACAGCCGTGCGATGTGACGAGGATTATACCGGCCAGCCTGGGCGCGAACACCCTGGCCGAACGGCCTATGGCTGCGTATCACCCACGCGGTGAGCGCGATTTCCGTGCGGTATCAGCACGTGGGTCGCATGCGAACCGCGCGTGTGCCGTATTACTTCGCAGCGCTTTCCTCTGGCTGCGCAATGCCGAACACCTGACGCAGATACGCGAGATAGGCCTTGTCTTCGCACATATTCTTGCCCGGCGAATCCGACAGCTTCGCCACCGGCTGACCGTTGCAGCGAACCATCTTGATGACGATCTGCAACGGGTTATAGCCGAGGTCGTTTGTCAGATTGGTTCCTACGCCGAATGCCAGCTTGCAGCGGCCGCGGAAACGCTCGTACAGTTGCAGCACCTTCGGAATGTCGAGCGCGTCGGAAAACACGAGGATCTTGGTACGCGGGTCGCAGCGGTTCGCCTCATAGTGCTTGAGCAGGCGCTCGCCCCAGTCGAACGGATCGCCGGAATCGTGGCGCGCGCCGTCGAACAGCTTGCAGAAGTACATGTCGAAGTCGCGCAGGAAAGCCTCCATGCCGTACACATCCGACAGTGCAATACCCAGGTCGCCGCGATACTCCTTCGCCCACATTTCGAAGCCGAAAATCTGTGAATCGCGCAGTCGCGGACCGAGGGCCTGACACGCCTGCAGGTATTCATGCGCCATCGTGCCGAGCGGCGTGAGGCTGTGCTTCATCGCGTAGAAGACGTTACTGGTGCCGGCGAATTGCTCGCCAAGACCGTCTTTCAGCTTGAGGATCACTTCTTCGTGCCATTGCTTCGAGAAGCGGCGGCGCGTGCCGTAGTCGGCGATCTTGCAGTCGGCGAATTCCGGGCGCGCGCCCAGCAGCTTGATCTTCTCGACGAGACGGCCGCGCCCTTCGCTGTAGTCCGGCTTTTGCTGGGTATTGCGGAAGTAGACCTCGTTGACGATCGCGAGCATCGGGATCTCGAACAGGATCGTATGCAGCCACGGCCCCTTGATCTCGATGTCGATTTCGCCGTTGCCCTTCGGTGACGGCAAAATCGAAATGTATTTCTCGCTCAGATGGAACAGCGCGAGAAACTCGATGAAGTCGCCCTTGATGAAGCGCATGCGCCGCAGGTAGTCAAGCTCGTCGTCGGTGAAGCGCAGATCACACAGCTTGCGCACTTCATCGCGAATTTCGCTGATGTACGGCACAAGGTCGACATTCGGCGTGCGGCAGCGAAACCGGTACTCGACATTCGCCGCGGGAAAGTGATGCAACACCACTTGCATCATCGTGAACTTGTACAGATCGGTGTCGAGCAGCGAAGTAATAATCATGATGGCGCGAACTGGACTGCAGGAAAAACGGAAGGCTTGGCTCGACCAAACGCGTCAACCCATGCGCTTGCGGCGCACCCCGTGCGCGCCGACCTGATGCATGTTACCCGAATGCGCCCGGATTCAGCGCACCGGCGGGCGGCTCTCGCCGGACGCCATAAACTAATCACGAAAACGTATAAAAGGCATTGCCCGATGGCGTATGCGCCTCTTGACGTTACGCTACAATACCGCTTTTGGCGTTTTCGCCTCCCCTGATTCCGCATGCAGGAGCTGCCTGAATGACTCACGTTGTGACCGAAAGCTGCATCAAGTGCCGCTATACCGACTGCGTCGATGTGTGCCCGGTGGACTGCTTTCGCGAAGGTCCCAACTTCCTCGCGATTGACCCCGACGAATGCATCGACTGCGCCGTGTGCGTGGCCGAGTGCCCGGTGAACGCCATTTATGCCGAAGAAGACGTGCCGGGCGACCAGCAGCACTTCACCGAGCTGAATGCCGATCTGGCAAAGAACTGGCCGAGCATCACCAAGACCAAGGCGCCGCTGCCGGAAGCCGACGAATTCAAGGACGTGAAGGAAAAGCTGGCCCTGCTCGCGCGCTGAGCGGCGCGGCCTGTCGCCCGCCTTGCCGAATCCGGCACAAATCGAGATGAACGCAGGGTATTGACAGGGGCTTAAGCTGCTTCTACAATTTCGCTTCTCTGCTGTTTGTTGTTCTGTTCCTCGATAGCTCAGTTGGTAGAGCGCCGGACTGTTAATCCGTAGGTCCCTGGTTCGAGCCCAGGTCGAGGAGCCAAGAATTTCAAAAGCCCGTTAACCAATACGGGCTTTTTTATGTAGATCAAGTTGTATTGCTGTTCCTCGATAGCTCAGTTGGTAGAGCGCCGGACTGTTAATCCGTAGGTCCCTGGTTCGAGCCCAGGTCGAGGAGCCAAAAAAATTTAGAAGGCCCGCATTCGTGCGGGCCTTTTTGTTTTTGGCCTTGCGTTTGGCCTGACCTTTTGACTTGGCCTGTTTCAACGCCGAATCAGGGAGCCCGAGCCGGGGGGCGGCCATTTGTTCCGGCCGGAACGTAGCGCATGACCCAGAGCATTTGCACTGCCCCTCTGGCGGACACGCCGTTATACGATGGTGTTTTATCGGCGCAACTCTTTGGCACGCCCAATCCAAACACTTTCCCCGGCCATCTCATGAACTCGACCTTGTTGCGCATCACGCTCGCCGTCACTACCGCCCTGCTGCCGCCCTCGGCACACAGCGAAGAAGTTGCCAGCGTGAATACCAACTTCCGCATCACGGGCTCTGACCGCGTGGTCGTCGAAGCCTATGACGATCCGTTGGTCCAGGGTGTGACCTGCTACGTGTCGCGGGCGCGCACCGGCGGCGTCAAGGGCACGCTCGGCATCGCCGAAGATCCGACTGAAGCGTCGATTGCCTGCCGTCAGGTCGGCGCGATTCATTTCACGGGGCCAGTGAAACAGCAGGCCGACGTGTTCTCCGTGAGCATGTCGCTTATCTTCAAATCGCTGCATGTGGTGCGAGTGGTCGACGCGAAGCGCAACACGCTGGTCTACATGACATACAGCGACAGGGTCGTCAGCGGCAGCGCGAAAAACAGCGTGAGCGCCGTGCCGATGCCGGCCGGCACGACGATCCCGGTCAAGTGATCGCCGTTCGATGGTAAACGCGCTGCGCAAGAAGCACCGGCCATGAGTAACGGCAGCGGCAGCCGCCGCGGCGCGCTACACTGACCGGTCACGCCTCGCCGGACCGCCGAAACGCCGAAACGCCAGACTTCCACCATGCCCGCCCATCGCTTCCAGGATTCCGCCCGCTACTGGCGCACGCCGCTTTTGCCCGGCGCGGACCTGCTCACGGCCGAATACCACGATCACGAGTTCACGCCGCATTGGCATGACGCGTACACGATCCCGGTGATCGTCGCGGGCGCTGAGGGTTATCGGTATCGCGGCTCGGACTATGTCGCCGAAGCGGGCAGTGTGCCGATCATCAATCCCGGTGAGTTGCACACGGGGTCCAAGGCTGTCGAAGCAGGCTGGCGATATCGCGTGATGTATGCGCCCGTTGCGTTCATCCACGAGCTTGCCGGCGAGATCGCCGGCAAGCCGCAAGCCTTGCCGTGGTTCGCGCCGGGAGTGATTCGCGATCCCGATCTGGCGCAGCGACTGGCGCGCGCGCACTGCCTGCTGGAGGCCGGCGACGATCCGCTTGCCGCCGAGGCCGCCATGCTCGACGCCTTGTCCACCTTGCTGGTCCGCTATTCGCAAACGCAGCCGGAACCGTCGCAGCTCGCCACCGACGACGCCCGCGTCGCAACAATGCAGGAACGCCTGACCGGTGATCTTGCCGAACCTGTCACGCTGGCCGAAGTCGCGCGGGCAGCGGGCCTGTCGCCCTTTCACGCCGCGCGCCTTTTCAACCAGGCTACCGGCCTGCCGCCACACGCGTGGCGCAACCAGGTGCGCCTGCAACGCTCGCTTGGACCGTTGCGTGCGGGTGCCTCCGTGACGGATGTCGCCGCAGCCAGTGGTTTCACAGACCAGAGTCATTTCACGCGCCATTTCCGTCGCATGTTCGGCGTGCCGCCAGGACGCTGGCAGGGCAGCTGAGGCAAGCTTCGCTGCCACCCACCGCAAGAACGTACAAGCCCCCGCTCAGCCTTGCCCGCTATCCTTTGTGCATCAAGGAGGCAAGATTGACCCATTCCAACCCCGCCCAGCACTCAAGCCCAGGCCACTTAAAAGAATTCGCCGCCGGCGCGCGCGACATCATCCCGATGATGGTCGGCGCGGCGCCCTTCGGCGTGATCTTCGGCACCCTGGTCGCGTCCGGCCCGCTGCATCTATGGCACGGGCAGCTGATGTCGCTTGTCGTGTTCGCCGGCTCCGCGCAATTCATCGCGCTCGGGCTGATCGCCGGCCACGCGAGCTTCGCGGTGATCTGGGCGACCACGCTCGTCGTCAACCTGCGTCACGTGCTGTACAGCGCGACGCTCGCGCCGCACGTCGCGCATCTGCCAGCACGCTGGCGCTGGGCGCTCGGCGCACTGCTCACCGACGAAGTCTTCGCAGTCGCGTGGGAACATTACCGGCATCGGGAGCCCGGTACGGTCGGCCCGCACTACTTTTTCGGCGCGGGTCTGGCCATGTACCTGAACTGGCAACTCTGGACCGTCGCCGGCCTGCTGTTCGGCGCAGCCTTTCCGGGCCTGCAGTCGCTCGGGCTCGATTTCGCGATGGTCGCGACCTTCATTGCGATCGTCGTGCCGCAGCTCGTCGCACTGCGCTATGTCGCGGCGGCCGTCACCGCGGGCACACTGGCCTTCTTCTGGCAGGCGTGGCCGTACAAGCTCGGCCTGCTCGGCGCCGTGTTCGCGGGCGTGGCAATCGGTGTCTTGCTGTCGTCGCCGCGATTTGGGCGAGGCGCGCGGGGAAATCACGAATCCTCGCGAGATGCTTCGCGCGAAACCTCGCCAGGACCCCTGCGGGAAGCCCCGCGGAAAACCTCGAAGGAAACTATGGAGGCATCGCGATGAACTACGTCGTTCTGATCCTCGGCATGGCAGCCATCACGTGGGTAATCCGCGCCGCCGTCTTCGTGCTCGGCGATCGGCTGGTGTTTCCGCCGCTCGTGCGCACCGCGCTCGGTTTCGTGCCGGTTACCGTGCTGACCGCGATCATCGTGCCGATGGCGGTTTCGCCGCATGGCACCCATGCCGAATTGACCTGGCGCAATCCGCAACTGGTCGGGGCGCTGGCGGCCATCGCCGTCAGCGCGCTGACGCGGCGGCCGCTTCTGACCATCGCGGTCGGCCTGATGGTCTTTTTTGTCTGGCAAGGCGTCGTGCTTAAATAAGCGAAACGGCCAGTATCGGCCCCGCGGGATGGCCGCATTTCTGGCGGCCGTCACTCCGGTACCGCCACGCCCTGCGCACTGCCGCCCCCTCGCGCTAGCGGCGCCGAGCGTGTTGCTTGCGCATCGCGCTCAACCAGGCGACGCCGACGCCGGCCTCCAAACCGGTCGTCAATCCGTCACCGCCCCTTAAGTTTCCCTCAATTCCGCCGATATGAAGTCGAGGTCCGCGAATCGGGATGCGTCCCGCTGATTACGTGGCAACAGGCAGGCATCATCCGCGCCGGCACTTGGCCTTGCGTCGCACAGGGTCCGGTGCGTCCGGATGACAGACGAGAGCGCGCGGCAGGATCAAACGGGATAACAGATGGGTCAAATCACCCTCACACTCAAAGACGAAACCATTGCGACGCTGCGCAAGGACTTCGACGCTTTTCTGCGGGTTTCGCTGAAGCTCGATCCGCAGTTCGCGACGCCATCGTTTGAGGATTTTCTGCGCGCCAAGCTGCTCGACAGCATGGTGCCGCTGACTGAACATGCGGTTCGGCGGATGTTGCAAGGTGGCCAGTACGCATGGGCGAAACGCACGCTGGACAAGGAATTCCCGGACGTGGTCGCGATTCTGATGCGGCAGGCAGGGGAATTCGGTTTCGGCTTTGCGGCCCGCTCGGAATGGACGCCGGAAGAGCTGTCCAAGCAGTGTCACGACTGGGCGGCGACCATCGTCAAGGAAGCGGAAGGCGACGCGGTGCTAGTCGATCCGCTCGCGGCGCAGATCAAGAGCGCGGTGCAGGACATTCAGGCGCTGGAAGAAATCATGCAGACGCCGGCCTGGCGGCTGGTGGAATCGCTGCGCCAGCGCGTCTACGAAGCCAAAGTGGCCTGCGAAACAGGCGTGGGCAGCACCGCGCGCGAAAAGCTCGGCGAACTGCGCGGGCTGTTGCGCCTGGGTATTTCGCACGGCTCGTTCCAGAAGCAGGAAGCGCAGCAGATCATGGAGTACCTGCGCTTGCTGAAGCCGGAGATTTTCATCGAAGAACCCTATGACGTGTTCTCACGGTGCGCCGCATGGTTGCGCAATTTCTTTGTGCCGCCGCGTCCGGCGCCGCAACAGCAACCGCAGCAACAGCCACAACGGCGGTCGCGCTAGAACCGCCGCTTCAATCCCACATCTTCCTGAGCCGGGCCCCAATCTCGATCTTCGCCTGTGCCGCGGCGGCCAGCCCCGCCGCTGTTGGGGTGCTCGGCACCGGCACGCGCGGCCAGGCGTAGGCGTCGAACAAGGGCATCAGATGCGCCGGAATGAATCGGGTGCGCGATGCCCACACGTGACGGTCGCCCATATGCGTCTGGTTGTGCACGTAAAAACGCTGCGGCACCACGATATGCAGGTCTTCCTTCGCGCGCGTCATCGCCACGTATAGCAGGCGCCGCTCCTCGTCGATTTCCTCCTCGCTGCCGGTGCCGAGATCGGACGGAATGCAACCGTCGACGCCATTCAGCACGAAGACGTTGCGCCACTCCTGCCCTTTCGCCGAATGAATCGTGGACAGAATCAGGTAGTCCTCGTCGATCATGGGCACGCCCGATTCGTCGCTGGTGGCGTCGGGCGGATCGAGCGTCAGCTCGGTCAGGAAGCGTTCGCGCGAGGCATAGGTGCCCGCGATGCTTTCCATCTGCAGCACGTCTGCATGACGGATTGCCGCGTCCTCATGATTGCGCTCGAGATGCGGCTCGTACCAGCGCCGCACCATTTCGAACTCGGCCGGCCACGGCGTCTGGCGCCCGTACACGCTCGACATCAGCTTGACGAACGGATGCCAGTCTTCCTGCGCGCGAGCGGGTGGCGCAAAGGCGGCCAGCGCACCACCGGCGCTATCGGTGAGATCGGCCGGATTGCCAGCGGCGGCCCGGGCCACAACGTCGTCCAGCACCTTCGCGGCGGTGGCGGGACCTACGCCTGGCAGCAATTGCACGACGCGAAAACCAGCGACACGGTCGCGTGGATTCTCCGCCCAGCGCAGCACGGCGAGCACATCCTTGACGTGCACCGAGTCGAGAAACTTCAGGCCGCCGAACTTTACGAACGGAATGTTGCGCCGGGCCAGTTCAATCTCGAGCGCGGCGCTGTGATGGGCTGCGCGAAACAGCACCGCCTGCGACTTGAGCGTCATGCCCTGCTCGCGCGCTTCGAGCACCTGTTCGACGATGTAGCGCGCCTGATCCGCCTCGTCGGCGACCGTCACCAGACGCGGGCGTTGCGCCGAAGCCTTGTCGGTCCACAGATTCTTCGTGTAGCGCTCGCTCGCAAGCTCGATGACCGCATTCGACGCCGCCAGAATCGACCCCGTGGAGCGGTAATTGCGCTCGAGCGTGACCTGTTTGGCTGGCGGGTTGAAGTGCGCCGGAAAATCGAGAATGTTGCGCACGGTCGCGCCGCGAAACGAATAGATCGACTGGGCGTCGTCGCCGACCACGGTCAGGCCGCGTCCGTCGGGTTTCAGCGCGAGCAGGATCGACGCCTGCAAGCGGTTGGTGTCCTGATATTCGTCGACCATGACGTGATCGAAACGCGCTGACAGATCGGCCGCGATCGCCGGCTCGGCAGCCATGTGCGACCAGTAGAGCAGCAGGTCGTCGTAGTCGAGCACGCTCTGCTTCTGCTTGGCTTCGACGTACGCGGCGAACAGCATGCGCAGATCGGCTTCCCACTCGCGGCACCAGGGGAACGCACTGTTGAGCACGTCGGCGAGCGACGCGCCGGTGTTCACCACGCGCGAGTAAATCGCAAAGCACGTGCTCTTGGCCGGAAAGCGCCGCTCTTTCGCCGACAGCCCCAGCTCGTGGCGCACGAGATTCATCAGGTCGGCGGAATCCTCACGGTCGTTGATCGTGAAGGCGGGCGCGAGGCCGATCAGGTCCGCATATTCACGCAGTAACCGCGCGCCCACGCTATGAAAGGTGCCCGACCACGTCAGCCCTTGCGCCAGCGCAGCCCGCGCACCGAGCGCCGCACCGGCGATGCGCGCGACGCGGCGGGTCATTTCGAGCGCGGCGCGGCGGGAAAAGGTCAGCAGCAGGATACGGCGCGGATCGGCGCCCTTCACCACCAGATTGGCAACCCGGTGCGCCAGGGTATTGGTCTTGCCGGAACCGGCACCCGCGATCACCAGCAACGCGCCCGGCGGCGCATGGGGACTGTCGGCGCCATATTCGACTGCTTCGCGTTGAGCGTCGTTGAGCTTTGCCAGCCAGGCAGCGGCGGTATCAGTACCGGAATCGGACGGTGGTGGAGATTCAGCGACGGAGAGCACAGTGGATTCGGGCCTGAGGTGGAGTTGACGCGGCGACGCATACTGTATATCCATACAACTATCTGAGACAAGCGACCCTTTTTTTCGTGCTCCGCTGTCGGCGTCGCGGTCCTGCAGAATCATCGGCGCAGCGCTTTGCCGAGCTCGTCGAGCGACACTGTCAGGCCCCTTCTTTCTGGCGTGGCCATCAGGCACCGGCACAGCCGTGGCGTAAAGCGAGCGCAAAAAAATGGCCCGGGCGCACGCGCGCGCCGGGCCATTTTCTTCGACGAGGCATAGCAAGGCGTCCGCGACGCCCTGCTCTCCCTTGACGCCTTCTTACTGCTTCTTCGCGTCCTTCACGTTGGCGTCGGCATTCGCCTTATCCGCATCGGCCTGGGCGTCAGTCTTCTTCTTGTCGGCCTTGGCTTGCGCCACCGACGCCTTCTTGTCGGCCTTCGACTGCTGCTTGGCCGCCTTCTTGTCAGCGTGAGTCGCTGGCGCGGCGGCCGGGTCGCTCGCCTGCGCGAATGCGACCGACGACAGGCAACCGGCAATGAGCGCGGCGTAAATCCGGTTCTTCATAGACGTGGTGATGGTCATGCGATACCTCCGTACAACGGCATGCGGATAAATCGGGCAGTCTGCACGACGCCCGGTTTACTGCACGGCAAAGTTGATTAAAGCGAGCCGGCTGAAGCCAGTCGCTGCGGGCGCAGCGCCTTTGCACGACACCCGGTTAGCGAGGGCGGGACTGCGGCCAACGCCACCGTCACGCCCGGCGCGTTAGAACTCAGGCTTAGTGCTTGACGTCAGCACCGTTGTCCTGGTCGGCCGCCTGGCCCTGCATGTTCATCTTCATTTCGTTGTTAGCAGTCTGCTTGTCAGCCTTCTGGTTGATCTTGGCATCGCGCACCTGCTCCTTGTACTGCGACTTGGCGGCCTTTTTCTGTTGCGCCAACTCCGCCTTGGATGCCTTCTTCGACGCCTTGTATTCGGCATTGGCTTGCGCGTTGGCGTCGCGTTTCTGAACCAGCGGATCGGTCGAGCCCGACGCCGTCAGACGCGTCGGTGCAGGCGTCACCGGCTGCACACCCTGCGCGGCCGGTGCGGCAGGCGCAAGATCGGCGCCTTGGGTCTGGACCTGTGCCTGGCCGTTCATACCAGCGG
The DNA here is from genome assembly GCF_046030555.1 of Paraburkholderia sediminicola. GTDB lineage: Bacteria > Pseudomonadota > Gammaproteobacteria > Burkholderiales > Burkholderiaceae > Paraburkholderia > Paraburkholderia sediminicola_E. The sequence goes on from NZ_JAQQCH010000001.1 coordinate 237,576, forward strand.
CCGGTTGCTCCGTCTGAGCGACAGCAGCAGTAGCGGCAAAAGCAGTCAGGGCGGTACCGATCAGAAGCGTACGAATCTGGGTCATGGCTAAATTCCTCTCTAGAGTTGTTGTGACGCGGGCGTCGTATCCAGCGCGGTGTATGTCATGCGCGCCTCGTCCGGTCTATTCACCGCCGAAAAATCCAGCAGGCTTTCCTACAGACCCGCACTTTACGAGTGAAGTTCTTGATAGACGACCAGTGTTACGGAACGTTTCACTTTCTGACAACTACATAACATCTGCTTGCAATCGACTGATCGCGGTCCGGCGCCACGGGGACTTTCGTTCGGGGCAAGCTTCTGGCTTATGATGCGAACCCTTTGCTTCAAGGTGCAAACGCCATGCCCAACCTCGATTTCACCCTGACCGGCGACTACGTCGAACTGCACAATCTCCTGAAGATAACGGGGCTTGCGGACAGCGGCGGGTCAGCAAAAATGATGGTCGCGGACGGCGCGGTGAGCGTCGACGGCCGGGTCGAAACGCGTAAAACCTGCAAAATTCGCGCGGGCCAGGTTGTGTTGCTCGGCGATACGCGGATTGCGGTGCACGAGGCTTGAGGCGCGGCCTCTTTGAGTCCGGAAACTCGGAGGACCGCACGCACCAAAATCGCGCTTCCTCCATCGACATCGCGGCGCCTAAGCAATAAGCTGTCAGTTTCGACAGACAAACAATCGGCTGACAGCCGCCCTACGCTTTCGGTGCGCCCGCATTCCGCCACCGGCAGCGCGCAAGCCTCGCGAGTCGTCCTGCTTGCGCCCGCCGCCACGCTGTCGCCCCTTCCGCTTCAAGCGCTCCATGACTCAATCCGGCTTCACCCGGGTGGCCGCCCGGCCGCCGACCCTTTCCCGCCACGCCGCCGACACCGCCCGGCTCGCCGCGCCGCTCGCCATCGCGCAACTTTCGCAAATGGCGATGGGCGTCACCGATACGATCCTGCTCGGCTCGCTGGGCCCTGACGCGCTTGCCGCCGGCGGGCTCGGCGCCAACCTGTTCTTCGTTGTGGTCACCCTGCTGCAAGGCGTGCTCACCTCCGTCAGCGTGAGCGTGTCGCACGCGCGCGGCGCGCAGGACGAAGGCCGGGTACCGCATATCTACTGGACCGGCCTGGTCTTGTCGGTGCTGCTGTCGGTGCCGGCTTTCTTCCTGCTGTCGTTCGCCACGCCAATCCTGCTGGCCTTCGGCGAACCCGCCCTGCTCGCGCACAACGTCGGTGAATACGCGGCGGTGTTGCGCTGGGGTTCGCTCGGCAGTCTGATCGGTGTCGGCCTGATGCGCTCGTTCCTGCCCGCCATCGGCGCCGCCAAGCGGCTCCTGTGGGTGTCGTTGATTAGCGTGTTCGTCAACGGGTTTCTCAACTACGGGCTGATTCACGGCGTCTACGGACTGCCCCGCCTCGGCTTTCTCGGTTCGGCGGCGGCCACCTCGTTCACTGTCTGGCTGAGCGCGCTCGTCCTGATGGCCTTGTTGCATCTGCGGCCACGCTATAAACATTTCGTCGTCGCAACGCGGCCGAACGTGCCGTTGATGAGCGAGTTGTTCGGCATCGGCTGGCCGGTCGCGATCACCTACGGCGTCGAATCGACCCTGTTCCTCGCCACCGGCCTGATGGTCGGCCTGCTCGGCGAATCGCAACTGGCCGCGCATCAGATCGCGTTGAACGTCGCCTCGGTGGCCTTCATGGTGCCGCTCGCGATCGGCCAGGCAGCCAATGTGCGGGTCGGCTACTGGTCCGGCGCCGGCCAGCCGCTCGCCGCGCGCCACGCGGGCTTCGTCGCGCTGGCGCTCGGTGTCGGCTTCATGACGCTGTCGGGCATCGTGCTGATCGCGGCGCCGCACTGGATCGTCGGCCTGTACCTGCATCTCGACGACCCGGCCAATACAGCGACGGTGACGTTGGCGAGTTCGCTGCTCGGCGTGGCCGCGATCTTCCAGATCGTCGACGGCATGCAGACCGTCGGCTCAGGCTGCCTGCGCGGTCTGAAAGACACGCGCGTGCCGATGATTGCCGCCACGTTCGGGTACTGGGTCATCGGCTTTCCGACCGGTTACGTGCTGGCATTTCATTTCGGGCTGGGCGCGCGCGGCCTGTGGTGGGGGCTCGCCGCCGGCCTCGCGAGCGTCGCGTTGCTAATGACGCTGCGCTTTCACAAACTGAGCTTGCGGCGCGTGCCGGTCACGCCCGGCGCGCCGCCTGCCCCATCGGCATGAGCTAAGCAAATCACAGATGACTGGTTGGCCGAGCACTGGCCACGCGCCAGGATTCAGTGTCTTCCAGACACTCCTCTGACAGGGTTCAACCCGCGCACTGCGCGGGTTTCTTTTTTGTGCGGCCGCTTTCGCGAGTACGGTTGAATGCAGCGGCCAGGTTCAACCTCGTCAGGCCATCTGGTTGCACGCGCAACCAACGTTCCCTTGCAAACGCGCCGTGAACGGTAAAATGCGCGCTTTGGCACAAATCGCGCGCACCCACGTGAGCCGACTCGCGCACCTCACAAAGGTCCGCGCCGCCCAACGGCCCGACACCCGTCGCCAGGGCCTGCCGCTCCTCGCGAGCGGCGCCCCGGGCATGCACCGCTGATCGCGGCATGCTGCTCGACCGACCTTCAATTCTCGCTATAAAACATAAACAAGGACCACCCGTCATGCTTGCCCGCGTCACCCGTTTATTTCCGCTCTGGGCCGTGCTCGTTTCGATTGCCGCGTACTTCTCGCCCGCCTCGTTCACCAGTATTGCCCCGCACGTCACCACGCTCCTGACGATCATCATGCTGGCGATGGGCGTCACGCTGTCGGTGGCCGACTTCCAGCGCGTCTTCACGCGGCCCGCGCCGGTGATCGCCGGCATCGTGTTGCATTACCTCGTGATGCCGCTGGCAGCGTGGGCCATCGCCAAAGCACTGCGCATGCCGCCGGATCTGACGGCCGGCATGGTGCTGGTGGGTAGCGTGGCAAGCGGCACGGCATCGAATGTCATGATCTATCTGGCGCGCGGCGACGTGGCGCTGTCGGTGACGATCAGCGCGTTGTCGACGCTCGTCGGCGTGTTCGCGACACCGCTGCTCACGCGTCTTTACGTGGATGCCTCCATCGCTGTCGACGTGCACGGCATGCTGATGAGCATCCTGCAGATCGTCGCATTGCCGATCGTGGTCGGCCTAATCGTCAATCAGTTGTTCAACAAGACGGTCCGCAAGGTCGAGCCGATTTTGCCGCTGATCTCGATGGTTGCGATTCTGCTGATCATCGGCGCGGTGGTGGGCGGCACGCAGAAGAGCATCGCGTCGGTGGGTCTCGTGGTGATGCTGGGTGTGGTGCTGCACAACGGCATCGGTTTGCTCGGCGGCTATTGGGGCGGCCGTTTGCTCGGCTTCGACGAAGCCGTTTGCCGCACGCTCGCGATCGAAGTGGGCATGCAGAACTCGGGACTCGCGGCGACGCTCGGCAAACTGTATTTCACGCCGATCGCGGCGTTGCCGGGTGCGTTGTTTTCAGTGTGGCATAACCTCTCCGGCTCGCTGCTCGCGGGGTATTGGGCGGGACGTCCTGCGAAAGGATCCACGCATCCGGATGGCGAGCGTGTATTGAACGCCGAACGCGGGTAATCATCATCGAGCAGTCATCAAGCGCCGCAGGTCGAACGCATCCTGCTTTGACTCGCGGCATCTGTCCGCACGCTTGAAGCGTGCGGACAGAAAGCGTCGTGCAGGCAATCAAACGACGCCAAAGTCCCTCGGCATTGTCATACGCGAGAACAAACGCTCACACGCCTGATTCCCCTTAGAATGCATTTCTCGACAGGGCGAACACGCCACACGCGCTGTCGCAATGAGAAGTCTGCAAACAGGGAGATACAGCGTGTCGTGGCATCAAAACCAAAATCAAAATCAGACCGCATTGCACAGCAAATCCGCGTTCAGCACGCTTCGGAGGACGTCACTCGCCCGGAAGAGAGTCGGCCGCCTTGAAGGACGTCCGCCGCGCCTGAGCAAGTCGGCCGCCTCGAAAAAAGTCCCCTCGAAGGACTGGTGGCCAGGACGATTGTGGGATTGGCGGACGACGAGACATTTCTTCCTGCTGTGCTGCGCAACGGCATTTTTGACCGCTTGCGCGAGCCGTCCTCCCGCCACCGCGTTCGACCGCCAGGTCACCCACGCACTGCCCGCCACTGAAATCACACCGCTTCACACGGCCCTCGCGCGGCCCGAAGCCGCCCATCCAGACGAGTCCGGCTTCCGGGTACTGTCGAGCGGCACCGACGCCTTGCAGATGCGCATTGCGCTTGCGCGTGCCGCGACGAAAACCCTCGACATGCAGTACTACATCGCCAACGAGGACACCACCGGCAAGCTGCTGCTCGGCGCCGCGCTCTACGCGGCCGACCACGGTGTGAGAGTGCGCATGCTGGTCGACGATCTGAACTTCAAGGACATCGACCAGGTGATGGCGGGGCTGAACTCGCACGAGAACATCGAGATCCGCGTCTTCAATCCGTTCGGCAGCGCGCAGGAAGGCGTGTTCGAGCGCACCACGAACGTGTTCACGCAGATCGGCCATTTCACGCGCCGCATGCACAACAAGTCGATGATCACCGACAACCAGTTAGCGATCGTCGGCGGCCGCAATCTCGGCGACGAATATTTCAGCGCCAGCGAAACACTGCAGTTCCGCGATCTCGACGTGCTGGCCGCCGGTCCGATAGTCGCCGATGTCTCCGCCAGTTTCGACGACTACTGGAACAGCAGCATCGCCTATCCGCTGCGGGTGCTGAACAAACAGAAGTTCGACGCGAAAGTGCTCGACCAGACGCGTGACGATTTACGCCAGCACTGGCGCACCAACGCCGACCCATACAACGCGAAACCGCTGAACGCTACACCGCTCGCCGTGCAGATTGCCGGGGATCAACTCGGCCTGACGTGGGCGCCGGCCGAATTCAAGGCAGACCTGCCGGAGAAAATCGTCCATCCGTCGCCGGACTACGTCAGTCCGCCGATGCAGCGATTGGCGGAGCTGATGCACGACGCGCAGAAAGATTTTCTGATCATTTCGCCCTACTTCGTACCGCACGAGTCGGGCGTCAAGGCAGCCGGCGAACTGACGCATCGCGGGGTACGCATCGCTGTGCTGACCAACTCCCTCGCCGCGACCGATGCAGTGGCCGTGCAAGCCGGCTACAGTCCGTTCCGCGTGCCGCTGCTGCAACAGGGTGTGGAGCTGTATGAATTCAAACCGCAGCAGAATACGCCACGCGTCGGTTTCACCGGCTCTCGCTCGCGAGCCAGCTTGCACGCGAAAACCTATGTCATCGACCGCAAGATTCTGGTGATCGGCTCGATGAATCTCGACCCGCGCTCGGCCAACCTGAACACCGAGCAGACCCTGGTCATTCATAGCCCACCACTCGCCGAACAGGTCGCGCAGATCTTCGAACGCGCTATCGCACCCGAAGCAAGCTACCGGGTCACGCTCGCCGATCCGGCGCAACTCGCGTATCTGCGCTCGATCGGCGCGCCCCTCTCGCCGCTCGTCTGGACCGACGTAGAAAACGGCGCGCGCCGCACCTATATCTTCGACCCGCAAGCGGGTTTTTACCGGAACGCGCTAACGGGTCTATTCTCCCTATTGCCTGTCAACGCAGAACTTTGAGAAGCGGAGTTGAACCATGACCGAAGACGTACGAATGGAGCGCGACACGTTCGGCGAGATCGCCGTGCCGAACGCTCGTTTATGGGGTGCGCAAACGCAGCGCTCGCTGCAGAATTTCCGTATTTCGTCTGAAAAACAATCGCCCGAACTGATCACCGCGCTGGCCGTCATCAAACGCGCCGCCGCCGAGGTCAACCAGGGTCTGGGCGTGCTCGACGAGAACAAGGCGAAGGCGATCATGCAGGCAGCCGACGAGATTATCGACGGTAAGCACCCCGAGGAATTTCCGCTCGCGGTCTGGCAAACCGGCTCCGGCACGCAGACCAATATGAACCTCAACGAGGTGATCGCGAATCGTGCGAGCGAGTTGCTCGGCGGCGAGCGTGGCGAGGCCCGCAAGGTGCATCCGAACGACGACGTGAATCGCGGCCAGTCGTCGAACGACGTGTTTCCGACAGCGATGCACGTCGCCGCCGCCTATGGGATCGTCAAGCATCTGCTGCCCGCGTTGAAGACGCTGCGCGATACGCTCGACGGCAAGGCCAAAGCCTTCGCCGACATCGTCAAGATCGGCCGTACGCATCTGCAGGACGCTACGCCGCTGACGCTTGGCCAGGAATTTTCAGGCTACGTCGCGCAACTCGATCACGGCATCCGTCATGTGGAATCGGCGCTGCCGCATCTATATGAACTCGCACAGGGTGGCACGGCGGTCGGCACCGGCTTGAATGCGCATCCGCAGTTCGCCGACAAGGTGGCCGCGGCGATCGGCAAACTAACCGGCTTGCCGTTCGTCTCGGCGCCCAACAAATTCGAAGTGATGGCCGCAGCCGATGCGCTGGTGTTCGCGCACGGTGCGTTGAAGACTGTGGCGGTGAGCCTGAACAAGATCGCCAACGACATTCGCTGGCTCGCGAGCGGCCCGCGTTGCGGGCTCGGCGAACTGTCGATTCCGGAGAACGAACCGGGCAGCTCGATCATGCCAGGCAAGGTCAATCCGACGCAGTCCGAAGCCTTAACGATGCTGTGTTCACAGGTGTTCGGCAACGACGTCGCGGTGAATATCGGCGGCGCGAGCGGCAACTTCGAGTTGAACGTGTTCCGGCCGATGATCGCGCACAACGTGCTGCAATCGATCCGTCTGCTCGCCGACGGCGCGCACAGTTTCAACGACAACTGCGCGGTGGGCATCGAGCCCAATAGCGAGCGCATCGATACGTTGCTCAACGAATCGCTGATGCTGGTGACGGCGCTCAATCCGCACATCGGCTACGACAAGGCCGCGCAGATTGCGAAGAAAGCGCACAAGGAAGGCACCACGCTGAAAGCGTCGGCGCTGGCGCTCGGCTATGTCACCGAGCAGCAGTTCGACGAATGGGTGCGGCCGAAGGATATGGTCGGGCATTCGGCGGGGTGATTGCCACTGGGACCGGCTAGCGCCTGGCCGGTCCGGCAGATTGGCTGACGTGATTGCAAATAGCAGGGCGCGCGGACGCAATGATCGCGTGCCCTGTTGCGCGTTGCCGCTGGCAAGCGGCGGCACGCCCCGCAAGGCGTACCGATGCCGCCGAGGCGTCGCTTAAACCTTCCCCTGCGCCACTTCGTCCGGCTTCAACTCAACGATCGCATCGAGCGCTTCCTTCACATCCATCGCGTACTTGGCGAGGCGCTTTTGCTCCTCCGTTTCCGGCACGAACGCGGGCACCGGCACCGGGTGGCCGTTCTCGTTGACGGCGACCATCACGACGAGGCAATCGGTGGTTTGCAGCAGCTCGCCGCCCTTCGGATCGCCCGCCTGCACCGACACGTGAATGTGCATGCTGGTGCGGCCGGTCGCCACGACCCGCGCGCGCAGTTCAACCAGGTTGCCGACCAGGATCGGCCGGCGGAAGCGGATATTGCCCACGCTGACCGTCACGCAATAGCGCCCGGACCACACCGCCGAGCACGCATACGCGGTCTCGTCGATCCACTTCATCAATGCGCCCCCATGCACCTTGCCGCCGAAGTTGACCGAGCTGGGCTCGGCGAGAAAGCGGAAGGTGGTTTCGGAACGGTCCAACGGCGCTAAGGCAGGGGTGCTCATCTTGACTCCGGTCAATCGGATGCATTTAAAGGAGGCGATTATACGAGCGCAATATCGACTCCGGTCGCGGGTCGGGCGGGTTATCTTGCCGAATGTCGGCCAGGGTGGCCGCTATGCTTTCGACGAGCTTTCGCTCATCAATTCGCGTCCGCAGACGCAGGGGCCGCCGCGTGCCGTGACGCGACCGCTGATTCAAAACGCTCCCGATACTCAAGCGGCAACACGCCGAAGCGACGCACAAAGGCGCGCCGCAAGTTCTGTTCGCTGCCGAAGCCGCAATCGAGCGCAATCCGCTTGAGCGGCCGGCGCGACTCCGCCAGCACGCGCGCGGCCGCCTCCAGACGGAATGCCGACACGGTTTTAGCGGGCGTGCGGCCGACTTCGTCGACGTAGCGTCGTGCGAAAGTCCGCGGGCTCATCTGCGCGCGCTCAGCCAGCCGTTCGACCGACAGGTCGTTGCCCAAATGGGTCGCCATCCAGCTATGCAGCGCCTCGAACGGTCCACCCGCCGAAGCCTGTGCTGCCAGCGCCGCGCTGAATTGCGACTGCCCGCCAGGCCGTTTCATGAAAACGACCAGGCGCCGCGCCGCCTGCATCGCGACCGCGTGGCCGACATCTTCTTCGATCAGCGCCAGCGCCAGATCGATGCCAGCCGTCACGCCCGCCGATGTCCAGACGGCGCTCGCCCCTTCACCGTGGCCGGCGTCGCGGATGAAGATCGGATCGGCGTCGACGCGAACGTCGGGGAACCGGCTTGCAAGATGCGGGGCTTCCCGCCAATGGGTGGTCACGCGGCGGCCGTCGAGCAGGCCCGCCGCCGCCAGATAGAACGCGCCCGTGCAGACCGAGCACACGCGCCGCGCCTGAGGCGCGCGCCGCCTGATCCACGCGACGAGTTCTGGTTGCAACGTGCAATGTTCGTCGATCGGGACGCCAGGGACGATCAGCGTGTCGATCGGCTGGTCGTCAAGCGAGTCGAGCCGTTCGGTAACGACGGGCAGACCCGGAAATGTTTGCAATACGCCGCCGTCGATGGACGCGACGGTCGTGCGGTAGGCGATCGGCTCTGGGACTTTTCTGTTTGAGCCAGTTTGTCCATCTGATCCGCCTGGTGCGTTTGATCCGCTTGGTGCGCTCGGTCCACGCGGTGCGCTCGACCCGCCCGCCCCTTCAACTCGACCGGCAACGGCCGATCCACTGCCACAATCAGAAGCAGCAGAACGGCCCGCTACGCCAGCCGCGGCCGCCATGGTCAATTCAGCGCGCCAGAACGCTTCGAGCGGTCCACACGCATCGAGCAGCACGAGGTCAGGCGCCACCGCGAAAACGATATGACGTACAGCCATCAGGAAATCACCTCCGCGGATTGCCGCTTACTTGACCACGCATACGCAAGCGTGGCCAACGCCGCCATCCCGAGCGGCGGAAAGATCGCGGCATTGATCGTCGCCCAGCCGAAGCGCGCCAGCAATTGTCCGGCGAACAGCGAGCCCAGCGCGGAAAACGCAAAGGTCGTGAATTCGCTGGTTGCCTGCGTCTTGGCCCGTTCGGACGGCCGATACGATTGCGCGAGCAGCGTCGATCCGCCGACGAACATGAAATTCCAGCCGACGCCCAGGCATGCGAGCGCCGCATAAAAGTGCGGCAGATCGGTTGAGCGCAACGCCAGCACACCGCACAACGCCGACAGCACGATCCCCGCGCCAATCACCGGCAGCACGCCGAAGCGCCTGATCAGCCGCGCGGAAAACAGCGACGGGGCGAACATGCCGACCAGGTGCCATTGAATGATCGCCGCGCCGTCGCCAATCGTATGGCCGCACGCGACCGCGGCGATGGGCGTCGCCGTCATCACGAACATCATCACGGCGTAGCCGAGCGCATTGTTAGCGAGCGCTGCGGCAAAGATCGGTTGCCGAACGATTTCGCCAAGCGGCCGGGCCGGTCCGTGAGCCGCGGCCGCGTGCACGGATGGCACCGCATCGCGATACAACAGCGCCAGCATGGCAATCGATACGAGTCCGAACCCGGTGACAAGCGCGTAGGAACCGGCAAACGCGACCGGCGCGAGCCAGTCCTTGCTCCACGCGGCGAGAAGCGGCCCGCAAACGGCTGCCACTACGCCGCCGGTGAGCACCGTCGAAATCGCGCGGCTTTTGCCCTCGATTCCGACGGCATCGGCGGCCGCCAGCCGGTAGTACTGCGCGAACGCCTGAAACACGCCGACCGTCGCCGTGCCGGCGCAAAACGCCCAGAAGCTGTGATGAAAGATCGCCCACACCGAGATGGCCCCGCCCAGCGCGCCGACGCCCGCGCCGAGCACGAAACCCGCGCGCCGGCCAATGCGCGCCATCAGGAACGACGCGAAGATGGTAGTCAGCGCAGCAGCGACGGTAATCAGCGAGAACGGCAGCGTCGCGAGCGCCTTGTCGTCGGCAAGCGTGTAGCCGACCAGACCGGTCAAGGTCAGATCGATCGAGACAGATGAAGTGTAGAGCGCCTGGCAGACCGCCAGCACGCGCGCGGCGCGGCGGCCATGCGGATCGGAATGATCGGAACCGGTTTGACCCGTGGCAAAAGACGACACAGCGGAGGAAGCCGCGGAAGTAGTTGTGGAGGCAGCGGCAGAGGTAGCGGTGGAAGGCGGCATCGGTAAGCCTCGGGCGGCGAAAGTGGCGATGCCCAGATCGTCACATGGCCGGTGATGGCAGGAATGCCAATGATGCATCAATTCCAGCCACTCACCACGCTTACCCGCCCGAAAAGCGGCCGCCTGATTCGTGCTTACTTGCGAACCGAAATGCCCTCGTCGATCGTGCCGTACATCGTGATGCTGCCCGTGCCCGCACCCGAGCTCGGAGCGGAACCGCTCTGCGCGCACGCACTGAACAGCAGAACCGCGGCAGCGGCGACAAGGAAAGATTTCATGAGAGCGTGTTCCCGCAAAGACAGGCTTCGATTCTAGCCTGGTGGCCCGGCGCGACGCCAAAGCGACACCGAAGCGCCGAGGCACTGGGCACACCAAAGCCCTAAAGCCCGCACTAGCCTGCCCTGCCCGCCGGGTTTTCGTAGCCGCTGCACTCGACAATTCACGCTAAGCTGAAACATCGAATACGGCAGCCAGATACAGTGGGCTGCATGGTGCCCTGCCCGCGCCACCAACCGGAGACGCCTGATGCCCGCCAACCTCGCAGACGAACACAACCATTTCCCAGGTCTGAGCCGTATCGGTGCGCTGCTCTCCGACCCCGGCCGCGCCGCGATGCTGTGGGCGCTCATGGACGGCAGCGCCCGTCCGGCCGGTGAGCTGACGATGATCGCCGGGCTCTCGCCGTCGGCAGCCAGCGCCCATCTGGCGCGGTTGACCGACGGCGGCCTGCTCGCGCTCGAAGTGCGCGGCCGGCATCGCTACTTCCGGATCGCCTCGCCGGATATCGCCGCTTCCATCGAAGCGCTCGCCAACGTCGCGCAGGTCAGCGCGCCGCAACGGACCGTGCCGCGTCCGGTGCGCACCGTGCCCGTCGACATGCGCTACGCCCGCACCTGTTACGACCATATGGCGGGCGAATTGTCGGTGCGGGTATTCGAGCGGTTGGTGGAGCGCGGTCTGCTGACGCTGCACGGCTCATCGCTCGAAGCGACCGCCGACGGCGCCGCCCGCTTCGCCGATTGGGGCATCGACATGTCCGCCCAGAAGAGCCGCCGGCGCCGCTTTGCCTGCACCTGTCCCGACTGGAGCGAACGGCGTCCGCATCTGGGCGGCGCGCTCGGCGCCGCGCTGCTCGATTCATGGTCGGCTCACGGTTGGGTCGAGCGCACTGAGCGTCCGCGAATCTTGCGGATCACACCGGCGGGCCACCGCCATTTCGACGCGCTTCTCGCCGCCTGAGCCACGTTTAACTGATTGACGCGATTACAGAATTTGCGCAATCAGCTTACGAAATGCCTTATCGAGACCTTTTGTTACACGCTCGTCAGAGGCCCTTACAAAAGTGGGGGCCTTGAAACAAACCGTGAGGGTAGAGTGGCTCTCACGGACGCGGCACAATGCCGCGTCCGTCGGAGATAAATCATGAGAACAGTGACCACACACCAACATTCGAAACGCCGGCTCACCGGCTACACGCTCATCGCCGCCGCGGCCTTCCTGTTCGCGGCGCAAGCCACCTTTGCGCAGGAAGCCGAACAGGCACCGCCGGGCGCTGCCTCACAGGCTAGCGATCCGCCGGGACGCGTTGCGCGTCTGAACTACACGGCCGGCGCCGTGACCACCGAACCGGCTGGCGCAACCGACTGGTCGTATGCACAAGTCAATCGCCCCCTCACCACCGGCGATCAGTTGTGGAACGATCAGAACGCGCGCTCCGAACTGCATATCGGCTCGACCGCAGTGCGCCTCGACCAGTCCACCAGCCTCGACATTCTCAATCTCGACGACAACAGCGCGCAGTTGAAAGTCGCGCGAGGTACGTTGTCGGCGCGAGTGCGCGAACTGGCGCCCGGCGCCTCCTATGAAATCGACACGCCGAATCTGGCGCTCGGCCTGAATGGCCCTGGCGACTATCGCGTCGACGTCGCCCCGGACGGCAGCAGCACCACCGTCACCGTGCGCAGCGGCAGCGCGACCGTGTATGGCGACAGCGGCCAGGTACCGGTCGCGGCCGGCCAGCAGATCCGCTTTGCCGGCACCAACCTGCAACAGGTCGCCGACAATGGCGCGCCCGGCCTCGACGGCTTCGATCAATGGGCGGCGAGCCGCGACGCTGGGGAAGACCGCTCGGTGTCGGCGCGCTACGTGTCACGCGACGTCCCCGGTTATCAGGATCTCGACGCCAACGGTACGTGGCGCAGCAGCCCGCAGTACGGCGAAGTGTGGGTGCCGCGTGCAACCCCGGTAGGCTGGGCGCCTTATCACGACGGTCACTGGGTGTGGCAAGCGCCGTGGGGCTGGACCTGGGTCGACGACCAGCCGTGGGGCTTCGCGCCCTACCACTACGGCCGCTGGGCTCAGGTCGACGACGCGTGGGCGTGGGTGCCGGGTCCGATCGTGGTCAGTGAACCGCCTGTCTACGCACCAGCACTGGTCGCCTTCGTGGGCGGCGGTGGCGGCGGCGGAATCAACTGGGGGGTGAGTCTGGCGATTGGCGGCGCGGTCGCGGCCGGCGTCGCGTGGTTCCCTCTCGGCCCGGGCGAGCCGTGGCATCCGCAATGGGGCGGTCACGATCACTGGAGCCCCGGTTACTACAACCGCATCAACAACACGACGGTCGTCAACAACTACAACCACAACGTGACGAATGTGACCAACATTCACAACACGTACATCAACTATCGCGTGCCGGGTGGCGTGACCGCGGTGCCGGCGACGGCCTTCGTGCACGGACAGTCAGTCGGCCGCTTCGCGCAGAAGGTCGATCCGCAGCAATGGCGCAATGCGCAGATCAATCCGGGCGGTCCGGGGATCGCGCCGGTCAAGGAAAGCTTCGGACCGGGCCTGCGTAACGCGAACTACCGTCCGCCGGCCGGCGTGATGACGCGCCCGGTTGTCGCCACGCGCACGCCGGCCGTGCCGGCCGCGTACCACGACACGCTCGCGCAAAATTTTGCACAGAGCGGCGGACGGGTACCGGGTGCGGGCGCGCCGATCGTGCGAACCTCGGTGCCGGCTCACATGGCGGGTGGTCCGGCGGCGATGCCGGCGCAGAACGTACGGGTCGTGCAATCGCATATGGCCGGGCGGACGCCGGGCGCGGCACCGGGTGCGCCTAATGGCATGCAACAAGCCGGTCAACGGCCGGGCGAAGCGCCGGGTCAGCCGCAGCGTGGCGGTGAGCCGCAAGCGCGGCCAGGCATGCCGCCGCAAGTAGCCAACGCGCACCAGCAACCCGTCGAGGCAGCTCATCCGTCCAATGGCGTGCCGCATCCGCCGCAAGCGAATGGCGCCAACCCGAACGCTTTCGCACAGCAGCACGGTGCACGGGGGCAAGCCGGTCAGCAAGCGGGCGCGGAAGGACGGCGCGAGCCTGCCTGGACGCAGCCGCATACGCCGATGGCCCAGCAAGCGCAGCAACATGGCGCCCCGCAGGAACAGGCACGCCAGCCGGAGGCTCGTCCTGAGCAGCCGCAACAGGCTCAGCGCCAACCGGAAGCGCAACCGCAACGCACGCCTGAAGCTCGCGCGCAACCGCAGGAGCCCCGCCCGCAACCGGTGCAGGAGACTCAGCAACCGCGTCAGGAATCTCGTCCGCAACAGGTGCAGCAGCCACGTCCTGAACCGCGTCCGCAGCAGGTGCAGCAGCCGCGCCCTGAACCGCGTCCGCAACAGGCGCAGCAGCCGCGCCCTGAACCGCGTCCGCAGCAGGCACAGCAGCCACGCCCCGAGCCGCGTCCGCAACAGGCTCAGCAGCCGCATCCCCAACCGCATCCGCAGCATGAAGAGCAGCATTCGAGCAGCGGTAACCGTGACGAGCATCACAAAGGCTAAGGCCCACGCGCGCAGCTAAGCGCGCTTAAACCTCGCTGGCTGGAAGGCGACAAGAAAAAACCCCCGCGACGTGAATCGCGGGGGTTTTTCTTTGCGCAGTCTGTGAGCAGACGCTCACATCATGTTCAGACCGCCATCGGCGCCGTCAGCGGCTCGTGATGCCGGTAGCCGACCAGCGAGAAGTCCGATGGCTCGATTTTCTCAAGCCATTCCGGCTCATACACACCAGTTTTCGCATAGTCCGGCACACGGTCCGAAATCGCGAAGGCGGGGCTTTCGTACGGCTCACGCGTGAGCTGTTGCTGCAGCATATCGAGCTGGTTCTCGTAGATATGTTTCTGGAACCTAAAAATAACAGCCAATCTATGAACGTATTGCCTGTTTTAAGGGGTTTTCGTGGCAGCGGCGGCAGTTTCCATAGGAACTAAAATTGTTGGCCTTTTCATCAATATATTTCGCCTCTCCTCTATCCGCTGGAGCCCGTCCGATGTTGGACCTTCAGCAGACTCGACCTGAAATAGTCTCAAAATAATGCGGATAAGTTTTTTTGACTTTTTCATCAATTCACTGTCTACTCTGGCTCGAAAGCGCGAACCGAACGGATGTACTTTTCAACTTTGAGTGACAGGAAGCGATGAAGTGACGGCAGCCGATGACCCCCTCAGTGCGCACTTTGCATACTCCAGTGCACGCTTTGTACACATTAAGGAACCCCCACGAGTCGTAACCGTGGCATCCAACGGCGAGACTCTCGAACTGTCCCGAACCGGGAGCAAGCCCGTTCTCAGCGTCATCGACAGTCGCGCCGCTGTCGTGACTACTGCTCATATGTGGTTGAGCAGCCTTGTTGCAGCCGCTG
Source organism: Paraburkholderia sediminicola (assembly GCF_046030555.1). GTDB lineage: Bacteria > Pseudomonadota > Gammaproteobacteria > Burkholderiales > Burkholderiaceae > Paraburkholderia > Paraburkholderia sediminicola_E. The sequence continues at coordinate 252,694 of NZ_JAQQCH010000001.1, forward strand.
GCGTGTCTATCAGCATGAACACCGTGTTGGTGTATGGCCGCATCCTTTCTTATCTGGTCCGCTGGATTGAAACGAAAGGCCCGTTCCCGCGCCTGACCGTCGACGAGACCATCCTTCGGCTGAGCCGCGAGAACCTGACGTCGTGGCTGAGCGACATGAAAGAAAACCGGGGCTTGGCCCACTCGACCCTGCACGGGCGTGAGGCGTGCATTCGAACGTTTTTAGACTGGCTCACCACGAAAGAAGCGGGCAATCTCAGACACCCAGAGAACTCCCCATACGGTCGAGATGGCAATTTGCGCTATATCACGGCATCGCCCGTACCTCTGAGTCCAAAGTTCATTGCTACAGAGCATGTCATTGCTGTGCTAAGCGGTATGCACAACGAGTGCGAGAGGTGCATGTTCCATGCGCAGTTCGACATGGGTCTTCGAATCTCCGAGGTATCGGACATGGTTGTTAGCCAACTCCCCGACCCGGCGATGTACAACCCGGCGTTCGAATTCATTCCTCTTTCGGTCCGGCGCTCAAAGGGCCGAGGCGGCCAGACTCCAAAGCATTCAACTTTGATTTCGCGCGCAGTGCTCAATCGCATCAAGCGCTATCACAGCAGCCCTGAATATAAGCTCGCACCGGACTGGGACATTAGAGACCCGAAAAAACCCGTCTTTCTGACCGTCAACCAACTCAGATGGAGCCGGAGGAACGCGTCGAAGCAATTCAAAGAGGCGGTGCTCAGAAGCGGCATCAGCGAAGACATGTCGACGCATTGGTTACGACACGGCACAGCGTTTTCGGTCCTTCGCTCTGACATCGGGAAAACGTACGAAGAGAGGATGCTCATCGTTCAGCAGTTGCTCGGTCATGCTTCATTGACCACTACGGAAATCTACACTCACATTCCGCCTGCGTTGCTAATGAAGTTGACCAAGAAAGGCCAGCAGATGAACCGGCTGCATGAAGCCGAGGACATCCGCGAAAAGACATTCCTTGGACCATTGCAGCACCGTGAGAAGCGAGGCCACCATGGCTGAGAACGTGGCACGCCTCTACAACGCTCCGCAGCCGACAATGGCGGACCCGCACGCCCAAATAAAATGGATGTTCGGCCAGTTTGAATCCGAACACCAAGAACCTTACGCGGCAAAAATCCGGGGGGCCGCGAACAAGTACATGCGGTTCGTCATCGAAACCAATGCGTCATACCCTGAGCTTGAGAATGACAAGCGCTTCTTCCTGAGCCAGTATTGGGAGGCTGATGCATTAAACCGATACAGTGAGTGGTTGAACAAGCAGGAAATTTCGAGTAAGACCCGTTACAGCGACTACAAGCTTGTCAGGCAGGTAATGGGTATGGCGTACGCCCTCAGAATTATCGACGCCGTGGTGTATCACACCTCGATGCCGAAGGGAGTATCAGAGACGAAAGAGCGCTCCGCATACGCCGAAGATGAAGAAGAGGTCATCAATGAAAGTATTGCTCGCTGGGTTGGTCTAGCGAACAGCATGCTCACAGGCTATCGGCCTTCCGGGAAAGGTCTCCCATTCCGCCCCTCGAAATTTCACTTCCCTCCAATGGTCATTAACGACAAAACTTATACGGTGGAGGAAGCAGCTGAACAATTTGGGGTCGAGTACTGGCAGATTTCCGAGAGATTACGGATGGGAATGACTCCGGCTCAAGCAGTCGGGGTTGAACCCGCTCCTCGGCCTACGTTGAAGCCTTTTGAGGTTGAGGGGATGGTCTTCAGAAGCGTCTCGGCGGCAGCGAAGCATTACGGGGTCTCAGCATCAGCTGCCAACACTCGACTTCGTAAAGGGTATTCTCCGGAGCAGTGCGTTGGCTTGAGTCCCCTTTGGGTTAAACGCAGCGACGAACAGGCGTTGCTGTGGATGTTCGAAAATGAATTTGAGTGCGATGCAACGAAGATGTATGAACACATCTTTCGTAACGGATGGCACCTAGTCTCGCATTACGGTTGTCGGCTATATCGCATACGAAGCCTGTTCGTCCGATGGGGTGTCTGGCCGTACGTCGACGACCGAATCATCGTGCCATTGGCCGCCCAGCTCGGCATGCTTACGGGCCTGAACGTCGAAGCGCTTAAGAAACTTCGGCTGGACAGCTTTCAGAGGCAACATCGACTGACAGGCGAGCCGGTGCTCATTTACGAGAAGCGTCGAGCTGTGAGCGGCAAGAGAACGTTGGAACGGGAACTGCACGTACCCGTGCTTGACGAACTTAGCTTAGATGCAGATGTGGCGGATAAAATCGAGAAGCTGTTTGGCCTCACGATTGCCCTGACCGCAAGAATCCGTGCAGATGCTCCGGAGGCTATCTCCAACAGGCTCTTCATCTTCGAAGACGTAGACCTTTCATACGAGCAAGGAAAGCGAGCTGTCGTCGCGATTGACCCGAAGAAAAAACTCGCTACTTGGTATGAAAGGTTCTGCGTCGACGAGGGGTTCCCAGCAATTTTCGGTGATAAGTTTCGCTTTACCATTTCTCGATGCCGCCCCACGCTCGCGACGAATCTCGTCTTGGCAGGAGCCACCCTGTTTCAAGTACAGGTCGTGCTCGGCCACGCCAGCATCAAGACGACGGCCACATACCTGGACGAGCAGAAGCTGAAACCGGCGTTCAATAGTACGGTGTCGCAAGCCCTGTCGAAAATCGCGGAGCGCTCTCGAGAGGCCTCGCAAACAGCAGAAGAAGATGCTGAGTTGGACACGAAGCTTGGCCCCGAGGACGAGAAGGACATCTTTTACGAGACGCTCTCGGGCTGTGGATGCACAAATCCATTCAACCCCAGCGCTGACGTTCGCGCTGCGACCAAGTACGTGAAAGGCACGGTCTGCAAGTTCTGGAACATGTGCATTCGCTGCGACAGCGCAATCGTGACCGAGCGCTCGCTGCCGAAGCTGCTTGTCTACCGGCGGCGAGTTGGCGCGGCCCTAGAAACGCATTCGCCCGCAATCAGAAGTAGAAGGGAGCTATTCGAAGACACGGTCCAACTCATTGACGGAATCCTGGAGGAAGGTGTGGTGTTTGATGCTCCTACCATCCGCCAGGCAGAATATCAGGCAGCCACCATGGACGACATCCTTACGGACCATCTTATTTATCAGGGAATCTAGCCGTGAAAAATACGTTGACTATCCCGGACGAGACAGCCATCCAGAGCGGAAATGCAGTATTCAGGCCTGACATGCCAGTGTACGGCGCAGTTTTCGGCTCGGACGTTTGGCCTTTTGAAGACTCATCTTCAGAAGAGTACGCTGGCCCTACGAGCAGCAGCTTCGTTTGGCGGGATTACATGGAAGGACGCGGGACAACTTACCAACATCCCGCCTCTACACAAATGAGCAGGTTTGCACTTTGCCTGACTCCCCAAATTGTGCACGACCTTAAAATTTCGGCGTATATCCACGGCCATCATCCGAAAGTCGTAAAAAACTCTCGCGCATCAACGGCAAAACTGAAGCCGATAACGGTTCAAGCACGCACCGAGGAGCTGGCAAAGTTTTTCTCCCACGTGATAATCCTCGGTAAAGAGAAATATGACATATCAGTGAGAAACCTCAGCGATATTTCATTCTCCTTGCTCAAAGCTGCTATAGCTACCTTCAAAGGACGTTCGGCGTCATTGAAGCGAGCTCTCAATCTAATAACCGACCCAATTATTCAACGCAACCTTAGCGCCCCTTTACAATGGACCTTTCACGATTTGAAATCGAGGTCTGTCGCGTGGCGCGTTAGCCCTGACTACAAAGGCATCCCTACTCTTCGAGACGACCAGTTTCTGTTTCTCCTGGAAGAGTGCAAATTGGCAATTACGACATTCAAAGCCGCTACTGGCATGAAGATTCATGATTCCGAGTGTCGAGCGCTGGAGCAAACATCTGAATGGGTCGATAAGGAAATGGCCGCCTGTGCCATCGACGCATATTTTGAAGACAATCAGTTTCGAACGGGCGATTTCGAGAGACACTTTGGCTACTCGCTTAGCCAGATAGACAAAATCATTGACGATGGAAACGCGGCAGCGATGACAATAATACTACTGCTCAGCGGAATGCGACGTACTGAAGTGCGTTACGTTAAAAGAGAATGTCTCGTATTCGAGCACGGATACTGGTTTTTGAAATCAAAAGAGGTCAAAAGAAAACCCAAAGATATGCCCATCTCGGAGGGTTGGCTCGCAATCGACTTGACGAGAGATGCTTATGATATTTTGATGTACATCACCAAGAGAACGGGCAACAACTCCCTTTTCTCGACCCCTTTCCGCGGCTTCACGGTTCGCAGCAACAGGGCCTACAGCCCGTCGACCATCGGCAGACGAATCGCCAAATGGATTGAAAAAATTGATGCCATTGGATTTTTCGAAGACTGGATGTTTTCAATTCATCAATTACGAGAAACGCTTGCTGCCCAACTGGCGAATCAACAGGTCTCGCTGCCGTTCATCAGCATGCAACTCAAACACTTTCATAGCCAATTCAACTCTATGCCCAACGAAGTGACAGTAGGGTATGGACAGTACAGAAAACAGCTCATGACGAGCGTTGCTAATCGCATCGCTACGGCAAGAGAAGACGCTTTGAATGACATATTTGGTGAGGAAGCCCGGTTCGCCGGCGGCGGCGCCGAGGAGCACAAAGCTCGCATCGACTCGTTTTTTTCTGGGCTTGGCTTGTTCGGTGAGGCAAGGGCCAAGTACATCCGCGACATGGCACGCCGAGGAGTGAAACTGATGCCTACCAGTATCGGGCACTGTGCCAAAAACTTCCTTGAGCTAGCCGAGGACGAGCTTCCCCCCTGCTATGGCGACTATCATTGTGACCCGAACTGTTCGAGTCACGTCATCACGGAGCGGTCCGCAGACACTCTCAAGATGAGGCGCGAATACGCACTCAATGAAGCTGAGCTTGAGGCGAAACCTGCGTACAAAGTTATCTGGCTTGGCATGGCTCAGCAGCTCGACACCCATATCAAAAGCCTAGATTCGAGGAGGTCCCATGGCTGACGGTCGCCCCGCAGAGCTGGCACGGCATGTCGAAGCCGAGTCGGAGAAAAATGATAGACTCATTACCGATGCTTTAATCGAGCTCGAGGATATTTCGAAGGCAGGGAAGCGCAAAGCAATTGTGGCAACTGTCATGCAAATGACCGGCCTGTCTCGCAACACGATACGAAGCCGCGATTGGGCTCTGACTAAGCTGCGGGCCATCAAGGCCGCTCGCAAGAGCCATCAAGCCTCTGTGGCCGCGGCCCTGTCTGAGAAAGAGAGTGAACCTACGCCTCGGATGTTACGAGACCGTATTAGACTGATATTGGACCAGAATGCTCTGCTGTACGAGGAAATCCAAGCCCTCAAGGGCGTCATCTTGGACCAAAACATTGAGATTGAAGCGCTCAAAGCTCGAAGCAAAATATCACTCGCACAGCCTCCCGCGCGCGTGCCCAAATAGTTGGACGATGACATGAAGCAATACCTCGAACTCCTCGAAGACATCTTGGAGAACGGTGTTCAAAAAGGCGACCGGACAGGCACGGGGACGACATCCGTGTTCGGCCGCCAATTTCGGCACAACCTGGCGAAGGGCTTCCCGCTCCTCACGACGAAGAAGCTTCATTTCAAGAGCATCGCGAACGAGCTCATCTGGTTCCTGAGCGGCAACACGAACGTTAGCTGGCTCAAAGAGAATGGCGTCTCCATTTGGAACGAGTGGGCCACGGAGGACAACGAGCTCGGCCCCGTGTATGGCAAGCAATGGACCGCCTGGCCGACCAAGGATGGCGGGACCATCAACCAGATTGACTACGTCATTAAGACGCTTCGGGAGAAGCCGAACAGCCGGCGCATCTTGTTTCACGGCTGGAACCCCGAGTATCTCCCGAACGAGTCCATCAGCCCGCAAGAGAACGCGAAGCAAGGTCTCATGGCATTGCCGCCATGTCACCTGCTCTACCAGTTCTACGTCGCGGAAGGCAAGCTATCCGCTCTGCTGTACATCCGCAGTTCGGACAGCTTCCTTGGTCTCCCGTACAACATCGCTTCGCTGGCCCTTCTGACGCACATGGTCGCGCAACAGTGCGATTTGATTCCGCATGAAATCATCGTCAGCATCGGGGACCTACATGCGTACTCAAATCATATGGAGCAGATTCAGACACAGCTCACCCGAGACGTACGGGAGCTGCCTAAGCTGAATATCAAGCGCCGCCCCGATTCGATTTACGACTACAAGTTTGAGGACTTCGAAATCGTCGGTTACAACCCGCATCCAAGCATCGCGGCTCCCATCGCGGTCTGAGCTGTCTCACAGTTGAACCGCACGCGGCCCTCTTCGCTCCATGAGAGGGCCGCGGCAGCAGCTGCCAACCTTCATCCTCCGCCCCTCCTCTCCGCAGCTACTTCGCATCTCCCGGCTTCGCCAACCGAGCCACACACTCCCGCTTCAATCCATGATGAGCAACTCCAGCGTGAATGCGACCGGGCCGCGCACGCAAAAATCGAAGCTTAAATTTATTAAGGGTCCGACTCTAATTAAATTCGTGACAAGCACACTATTAGTTGTATATATTTTCATGTGAAGCACCACATCTGGTGCTATACAACGAAATGCGATTTCGGGGTTCCCACATGCACGACATCGACAAGCTTTCCATTGCGGCCGAGGTGCGACGCTTCCAGTTTGAAATCTGGCAGCGCGCGGGGACCACGCACAGCACGATTCCGCATCTGCTTCAGCTCTTCCGCCCTGACCACGCGGCCTCGGTGCATAACATTGAGTACGAAGTAACCGCGGGCTCGCTGGGCGCGCACGGGGTCGGTAACACCCAATACCAGGTAGCCGGGTTGGTCGACGTTCCGCGCTCAACGATTCGTATTGCCGGAAACCTGCCCTACGAGGTTCAGCGCTTCACAGGAGCGCACGAACTCGGCCATATTGTGTTGCATCCTGGGCTCTCGCTTCATCGCGACCGCCCCCTGCTCGGTGACGCGCCGGTCCTCGACCGCCGCGAGCGGGAGGCCAACTACTTTGCCGCGTGCTTCCTTGCGCCGGAGAAGCTATTGCGCCGCGCGTACAAGCAGCGATTTGGCACCGACATGCTCCACCTCGATGACAACGTAGCGTTCGCCATCGCCGGCAACGGCTCGCAGGACCTTCTCCGGTCAAAAACTGGCTCGCTTGAGTTTCCGCGCGCAGTAGCGACTGCGCGGAAATTTGGTATCGGCAACCACTTCAAGTCGCTCGCTGAGGAGTTCGGCATGTCGCCGACCGCTATGGCGATTCGCATCCACGAGCTCGACCTGGTCAGCTACTGATGGCGCGCGGCCTGACAACACGTAGGCCGTCCTGCTTCACGCGTTCGCTCAAGCCAAATCGCCACGTTATGGCGACGACGGCATAGCCGCCTACAACAACCACCTGATTCTCTTGCTGGACGACTGCATGGCATCGGTTTTCTTCTCGTACACGCACATCGACGAGTCGCTGCGCGACCAACTCGAAATCCACCTTTCGCTGATGAAGCGCGAGGGCCTGATTTCGGCATGGCACGACAGACGCATCGTCGCGGGCGACAACCTTGACGACAGTATCAATGAGCAGCTCGAGAAGGCCGACATCATTTTGCTGCTGGTCAGCGCGAATTTCATTGCGTCCGAATACTGCTTTTCAAACGAGATGACGCGTGCACTGGAGCGGCATAAGGCCGGCGAGGCGCGCGTCATCCCCGTCGTCCTGCGAGCATGTGACTGGCACAGTGCTCCGTTCGGCAAAATGAATGCGGTCCCGACAGACGGTCGGCCGGTGACGTCCTGGTCCAACCAGGACGAGGCGTTCGCCGACATTGCGAAGTCGATTCGTAAAGCCGTGGCCGCAACAGCCTCGTCGTCCGCACCCAAGCTGGACGCGGCATCGGCAGCGAGAAGCATGCCGCCTCGGCCCGCAGCCATCGAACCTTCCGCGGCCTCGCAACTGCCGCGGTCGAGCAACCTTCGCGTCAAGCATGAGTTCTCAGACCTCGACAAGGACACGTTCGTTTCTGAGACGTTCGACTTCATTGCACGCTTTTTCGAGGGTTCGCTACAGGAACTGGAGAAGCGACACGGCCAGTTCCAAGGACGCTTTTCGCGCATCGATGCGCGCCGGTTCACCGCGAGCATCTATAAGGACGGGAAGAGCGTGTCGCAGTGCACCGTTACGCACGGCGGAGCCTTCGGTGGACACAGCAATCGCGAGATAGCATATTCGAACCAGATTTCCTCGCACACGAACAGCTACAACGAAGCGCTCACGCTCACGGAAGATAGCCAGACGCTTTATCTGAAGCCGATGATGAGCATGGCGAGAGGCGTATCCGAGAAACTGTCTGACACTGGGGCAGCTGAGCATCTGTGGTCGATGCTTATCGAGCGGATACAACGGTGATTTCCGGTGGGCGACCGCGACAATAGCGCCCGATGACGTGCCGCGCGCGTGATAACAACAACGCTCCTGCAGGCCCGGAATTATTCTTTTACGTGCTCGGGCGGCCTATAGCACGCAGCTACAATATGCCTACCTCTTGCGTGAATCGCCCTTGCTATTACCCATGACCACTCTGACCACGAATTCGAATCTTGCCCTCATGTATGACCAGGCAGGCGCGTTTCTGAACCTCGACCAAACTGCTCGTGCACAGTCAGACTGGTTCAGAAGCTTTCGTGACGACAAGGACTTCCGCAGCTTCTTCAAAAAGAAAAAGGTGCTCGCGAAGGGCACGAGTTTGCAGGTCACGGTGATTTCCCAGATTGCCCGCGCGATTGTCGACTGCATCGAGGAAGGCGAACCGGACTTGGCACCTACCGGGTCTGAAGTCAACGACATCATGAAGAGCGCCACAGACCTGGCAACCAAGCTGACTGCGGCGCGCCCTTCCTGGCTTGCTCCGGGTGCCCGGACGCGCGGTTTCCAGGAGCCGCTGCGGACGCTCCAGACGATGCCGTCGATTGTGCCGCCCCGAACTGGAGGCCGCTTGCCGATGACGCAGCGTCGAACGCTGATTATCCGGCTCGCCCACGCCATCTGCGAGGCTTGTGACGAAATTCCCATCCGGGTCATTACGGCGGTCGTCGCACGCGCTTGGGAAGAAACCCTGGAACGCCAAGTCTACGATGTGCTGACCGCTGTCGAACGCGTAAGTATTCAAGCGCTCGTCGAAGCGAAGCGCAGGAACCAAGCCGACGTTGAGAACACAGCACATCTGGCACTGAGCCGCGCAAGTGTTCCGCGTAACCGTGCGGCGCCCACGGCGGACACGCGAACCGACGCTCAGCGGCTAGCTCAGGCTCTCGAAATCGTGGGCGGGTGCGCGGATGAGACTGCGGCAATCGTGCTTTACGACGCGCTCAGCGCCGCCGGCACCGAACTTGGGTTAGAGCTAGATTCAACCGAGCAGTGAAAAACTGCGGAAATTGGGCCCATTTTCCGGCCTATTTCCTCCGGATTTTTTGCGGTTGAATTGGCTTGATATTTCGGTAGCAGTGTTTCGAGCCGACAGGTGAACAATACGTCCTGTCACAACTCCCACTGCATCGAATGCAAAAACACATCAAACCGCAGAATTTCCAGTCCTTCGACCACATCATCGCCAACTGGCCGGACAACACCGCCAAGCATCAGCGTGCGCGCTTGCTCGATGCCATGCGGCTGTGCGCGGGGATTACGACACTGGAGGCAACGCGTTACCTCGACGTCATTGACCCTCGGGCGCGAGTGGTCGAACTGCGCAAAGAAGGTTATCGCATCGTCACCTCGTGGGTATGCCAGCCGTCAGAATGCGGTCGCCTCCACAGCGTCGGGCTGTACACGCTTGCCAGCGTTGCAACCGACATCATCATGGGCGCGAAAGTGCCCCCCCTGACCAAGTCGGGCAGTTCCCAGTTAGTGCTTGCTCTCTGGCACTGAAGGCGCACGCAGCGCGGGTTGAGTTTATTCACCGTTCATCGTTCACCAGCCCGCTAACGGCGACCTCAATGGAGATGCTCGGCCTCCTGCTTCACGGCCGGCCTGCCCTCCTGCAATATCCACACTGACTCTTCGACGTCTTCGTCACTTAGTTGGTAGTCGTCGATGGCAGTAATACCCATCGCAGCCAAGTCGGTTGCGGACGCCTCGTCGCTGGAGATTCTGTATCGCATCGCGTCGGCAATCACGCCGGGCTCGTCCTTCTCGCTATTCAAAATTTCCTCGGCTACCAGGCCAGCCATGCCATGGAGGAAGCTCCAGTTTGCCGGAAAGTCCGAAAAGGTAATTCCGGCCGTCACCGCGGCCCGGCGCATGGCCTCTGGACAGGTCCGAGGACGAAATTGCCCCAACCAGGCGCGTTCCTCCGGGTTCCCGCTATTGTTCTTCCAGACTACCGCGTCACCGGCACCGCCAAAGCGCTCGTAGACCGTCTTATGAGCCGCTTATTGGTATGCGGCGGTGCGGAGCTCGCGAGCAGCTATAAGTTCTTCGTTGAGTTCAATCATGTTCGTTGCGAGTGTTCGGTTTGGTCACCCCAGCGTATAGCTTGAAAATTGGCCAGTGACGAAGCACCGCACATTTGTGCTCGCAACCACCCGCGCCGCCCTCCCGTCAGACTCGCGGCCGACACTCGGGAATCAAATATCCGCGTAGTTGATTCCGTAGTGCCGCTCTCGATGACAGTTCGGACACAAAGCCATCGCATTCTCAACGGTATCTTCCCCACCGTCTGCCAAACGTCTGCGATGATGAACCTCAAGGTACGGTCTCCCGTCTGAGCGCTGAAACGGTGCCGATTGCCCGCATCCTCCGCACGTCCCATTCGCTCGCAACAGGACTTCCGCAATGACGTCCGGGTTTCGCTTGAATGCGCGGGTCAGCACGACGACCTGCTCCGGTCGCCTGTTTGCATTGGCGAGACGCTCTCGACGTTCATCCGCGGAAGACTTCAGGGACTTCTGAACGGCGGCATCAAGATTCTCGACGACCGTCTCGTGAACGGCCATCCGCTTCAGCGCCTCGACGAACTCATCGTGCACCTGATGCAGTGCGGCTTCCGGACCCTTCGTTTTGCTCTGGAGATAGACGATATGGGACAAGAACGTGTCCAGCGCGACCGAGAGCGGGCCGGCGCCGTCATGTGCAATATCCTCGAGGTAAAGCTTCCAAGCGTTGGCCGCGATTGTCGTCGCGAAGCTTTTCGCGCCGCGGCGCATTGCAACGTAACTTCCGATGTAGCCCTTTGCGGCACGAGGCGACATATCAGGATAGGAATCGCGCAATGCTCGTTCGGCCTGCGGTAGTTGCAAGCTGCCAGCGACAACCGCCCGCGCCAAGTCGAGCGCAAGCTGAAATGCTGTTGATGGAACCAGGTATCGAGGCATGTTCGGATTCTCGAAAGACTGCGAGGGTTAAGTTCATTCCACCGCGCCAGCCGCATTACGCTCCGCCTGGCTGCCGTAGTCTCACTTCAGCGCCGCCACCGCGCTCCGCAGGTAATCACGCGCCGCATCAATCTTGTCGGGATGTGTTTTCTCGTCTAGGTCGGCGCGGTCCTTCTCGCCCAGAAAATATGCCGTGCGGTTCGGTTCCTCTTTGCGTGGATGGGGGACGCCATGAAGCACGCGTTCCTTGTTCAAGAATCCTTCCTTGGTCAGCCACTCGACGCCTCTCGATGCGGCCGCTCCCACCGGGATGAATACCGCGTCTGGCATAGCTTTGGCCATCTTGCCGAAGTGGCTTCGCATTTGCAGGCGCAGCATCGGGTCTCTTTCGGGATGCCACCCGGCCCTGAAGTTCTCGCCGTTTTTGAACACGGGAAACTGAAGCACGGACGACAACTGCAACAAGTCGCCCGCGTCGCCGAACAGGTCTGCACTTGAGCTCAGACCCAACCACTGATGCACGCCAATATGGTCGAGGAGCGCAACGACGCATTGCCGCGTCACCCCGGCAAAGGCGGCCGCGAGACTGGCGCGACGTAGCACCTCGCCCATGGGAGCACCCTCAAACAGTGCACGGTTCGCCTCGGTCAATGCAATGTCGGCCTGCGCCTACCAAGGCGTGGCGTCCACGAGAACGAGCTTCGCCGTGGCGTTCACCCACCCGAACGGCGCGTAGTACACCTCCAGGTCGCCGTTGCCGTGCATGCGAAGGGATGCAGATTGCGGGTCGCCTTGTGGGCCTCGGAAGTCCCGGATTGCAGATTCGTACTTCTCGAGAAGCTCGAAATTCACTTGTGACTGGTCCGTGTACGTTGTGTCATGTAATGCGCCGATGCATCTTACATCAGCCTTCATCGGTGAGAGTCGACCCACTCGCGGCATGCCCGAACGCGAGCAGGGCATCGCGGTAACCGCCTTAGCCTGCGATATTCCCAAATGTGTCGTGCCTGCGGGCATCCTCGCTGCCAACTTCAGATGGCTGTCGCCATCTGATTCGGTCTCGCTCTCTCCATCAACCTCTCGTAGAACGGAGCGTAGACGTTGAAAAGGTGAGGCGGCAGTTTTGGGCTCCGGTAGGGGGCCTCGTTCAGCAGGTCGGACAGCAGCAAGAGACGCTTTTCCGGGATACTTCGACGTCGCGTGTAGTCTTCAAAGAACATCGCGAATCCGCATTTTTTCAGCCGGACAGCCTCGATAAGCCGGTCGACATGGTCGACGCTGAGAATGTAGACCGGGTTTCCCGACGCAAAGTGGTCTGCACTTGCTGTGAATAGCTGGTCCGTCTCTGCCGCAAAAAGGTCACCGTAGGTGATGACGACCTTGTGCACGGCCGCGTTTGGATAGGTCTTCTGGACGAAAGCTTCGACGTTCCTCAGTTGTTCATCCGCCTTTTTCACGGTTGCACTGAGCTTTGATGCGTAATCACGTGCTGTTCCTGCAGCAGGCAGTGTGTGAGTCAAGGCCTTGTTCTTGACTTCGAGCAACACCACATCAGCCCCATCTAAAACTGCGAAATCGCAGCACTTGCCGCCGACCGAAAAACGGGTCCGAACTTGCTCTTCGTTCAGAATCTCAAGGCCAGTCAAACTGAGGCTACGCCCGACGTACTCTTCGAACAGCTTTTCGAAGCTCTGTCGAATCCCGGGACTTTCGCTGCGGCCAACGATGTCACTCAACGCGTATCCGAGATTGCGGTCGAGGCAGCAGCGCCCCCAGAAATACCAAGTGTTGTTGTCCAGACGCGTGAAGGGTGACCGATACAGCAGGTTCGGCTGGAACCACTCGTCGGAGCTGACCTCGCCGAATTGCTCCGCAGTCACCGGTCGGGGGATGAGCATCGTTTGATAGAATTTTTCGACGGGTGCTCGTCCAAAAATTCCCTGCAAAGCCACTCTATATCTTGGAGCCATCACGGTCGAAATATCTTCGAGCGAGTGTTTGCGAAACAGGGTCGCGAGGCCGAGAAAGTCCATCGGCCGCATGCCCAAACTCTCTTCGAACAGACGATAGAGATTAGACTTCGATTGCAGTTGGTTAATGAGGTCAATCTGGCGCGCGAAGGGTCCCAGTTCCTGCTCTCGTTGATGCGGAATTTGCGGGAGAATCCACGACCTAAGCGCGAGGTGAAATGAGCGACCTGGGCCGAATCCGGTGAAGGCCAAGTCAGCGACCTTCCAAGCCAAGTCAATACAACGCCGCACCTCTTGTCGTGAGATTGCTTCAGAACCGTACATCCGCGGCTCATCCCGCAATACCCAGACCGCGACGCGCTCGGCGAGCCATGGTGCCCGCGGTTTCCCGTCATCTGCCGTCGACTCGGTCCCGATGAACTGGGACAGTTCGGCTAACACACTAACGTAGGAAAATTTTCGGAGCCGGTTGCGGATTGGACGAATCGCGTTAGCGTACGTCATGTGTTCTGCCGCATTTCTTTTGTAGTAAGGCTGTCGAAGTATCCAATGCGCTACAACTGAAGTGTCCGTCATTTTGCACCATCGTGTTTGAATAAGTATCGACCCCGGAAGACTTCATGGGAGCCGGTGTTATACAACACCGCTGCTCCGCAAAAATCGGCCACTACTCAATACTCGCTGATGAGCGACGGGGACACCTTGAACCGCGGCAGATATGGTCCATGACGTACATGGTTCATCAGGCTCCAGTACGCAGACCGGGCGAATGAATGATTGCAATCCTCCGGATATTTATAACGATACCGATGTTCCTCCCCAGGCTCTTGTGTGTACGATTCCAAGAATTCGTCAGCCAAATAGTCGTTGATTCCCCAAAGCAACTCGTTCAGCATTTGAGCTATATAGCTTGAGTGATATGTAAAGATATTCTCGTGGAACCATTCGTAGAAGCCAGGTAGCGCTTTGAATCCTTCTTCGGCACTAATCTCAACACCACTTCGCTTAAGTGTCTGGACAATTTTCTCTACGTTCGACTGCAGGCGCGAAAAGTTGTGCTTGGCAATATCCCCACAAATCTTGATGTATCGAATCCTTTCTATGCGAACGTCTACTTGGACATCTATATCGCCGAACCAGACGTCGGGAACGAGGCAGTCGGCCTCGAGCCACGTCGAGAGCGAGTCAAGCGGCTTCTGTATGCAGTCGCGATTCCTCGCAAGTTTTGGCGCTTCGCATATTTGTCGCAAGTAAAAAAGGAACGTGTAGTCGGTGGGACGACCGGACTTGGGCGGCTTCCTCAAATTAAGGAAGCTGTCGTTTGCACCGCGTTCGTTAGGCTGAGATAGAAAATCACCCAGTAAGATGTTGAACAATCTCTTATCGTTGGAGTTGTCGAACATCAAAAGGACGTCGTCGGTTCGCTTGAGTTTGTTGAAAAATGCATAATTAACCATGCCTCCAAGCATTTCCCAAGCCGCCAAAAGTACGATGGCCTCGTGTTCAATTTCGTTGAATTTATCTGAACGCATATTTTGTGTTGGCTCTCGGTAATTTCGAGCCGCGTCGTCCGCTGCATCGCCGTTAAAAGTGCCGTCCTTCCTGACAGCCACAGGAAGGCTTCATTCGGTGAAAAGTATGCCGCAGAAGCCTTGCTCAGATGCAAATGGCTCATACGCGGTAGCGCGGCATTTGCGAGTGACCCACCAAAGGTAGAAGTCTCGATGTGCCTTTTGGCAAGGGGCGAATGTTTCCAGGTCTAGTTCAGTAACGAGCGCGGTTCCGCACAGTCCGCTCATATCGGTGGGGTGAACGGGGTTCCATCCACTATTCCAATAGCTTAGTGTCGCGATTGGTCCGCTCGTGCATGAGATGCTAAGGCAGCCGTTGTTAGGCTCAATGGAAATGGGACCTTCCGCATCCGTGACGACCGGATAATGGAGCCGCGAAGGATACAAATCGCGTTGCAGGTAGCCGAGGCGACTGAAGCCATACGTCGAAGCTAACGGGGCAGCGTTAGACTCACCATCCAATACATCCCCGAGTGTCAAAACCGGTATGGAGGTAACGCATTGCAAACCGGACGTCTGGCATCCTTCATAGCCCCCGCCTCGTTGGATTTCGGAGAAGCGCTCAAGCAGACTTTGCGCATCTACTAAACTTTCGCCAAACTGTCGCCAACGAACTATGGACAGCTCGGTAACGCTAAGCGGGTCAACCTGTCCCGGAGTCGATAGCGAAAGTAACACACGCCCTTGTGCTACGGACAGCAACGACCGGGCCAAGCTTTGAATATACATCTCAACCGAAGCGGCGTCGCGGGTGATATGGCGGTCGAACGCCGGAAGCCACGACGGGCGAGACGGTCGCATGAACGCAAGTGTCGGGTCAAGAGGAAGGACATCCAGTGCTAGGCGGTTCACCAAGTCGGCGGGCATACGCCAAAACTTTCGTGCGACCGCAAGCGTCCGTTGATAGGCGGACGCCATACGAAGGAAATTTCGATTGGCGAAAGCTCCGGTAGTGTTAGGCCCAATGGGACGAACAAAATGTCCTACGTCGCCTTGGTAAGGGGCGCCTGGAAAAGAGTCTGCGGACAATGTCCATTCGTAATTGCACTGCCGAACAAACGGTAAGTTTGAACGTTGTTCCAGTCGCTGCATCGCGGTCAGGAAAAAGCGCGGCACGTCAGCGCCTTGCATCTCGAAGAACTTTGACGATTCTTGAAAATCCGGAGGAGCAACCTGCAAATGATGCTCGCAGTCGTCTTCCGAGGGAAGGCCACAATCGCGGATTAAGAGAGAGGATAGCGTGGAAGGCCGTTCGAGACTTGAACCCAGTTCTGGCGGCGGGATAAAACCTCTCTTTGTCGCCATCCAGAATATACATACGAGCTCGACAGTCTCCGCCTCCACTTTGCAGCCCTTCAACTCCTGAAGCAAGGAAGTTGTCACCTCCTCACGCATCTCAGGTGCGAGTAGGAGGGTGGCAAGCTCTTGCATCGCCCACCATCGAGTTGATGCGACAGGCCATCTAAAGCGCGCGATGAGCATCGCAAGGTCAGAGTTCAAGCTGAAGCTCCGTTCACCAAATGCCCGGCCCACGCAGGTCTCTCGAGTCGGAGAGTTCTCGTATCCTCCTGGACGCTGCGAACCATTGCCTCTGCGAACGCTACTGCTTCGCCGGTGCGGCCTAGTTGCCCTAGGAAAAATACCATGATGTCGGTTGGAATAACTCGGTCAGGTTTTGGCCCGAAAAGACCGAACGCAGACTTAAGGAAGAATTCATCGCCACGACTACGATACTTCGTTGCCGCGATGCGAAGTCGACTCTCGGTTTCTTTCCTGCTTTCAAAATACCTCGGCCCCAGCCACCCACCGTTCATGCGCTGCGCTTGAACGATATAGGGGAAAGCCGCTCTTGGCCCTTCAAGCCTGAGCTTTGTCGCAAACGCAGCGTCAAGAAGCCCCGCAAGGTCGTTATCGCGGCAGTCAGCAGACAGCAACATAGGCTCTAAGTTTTGGATAAGGTCCGAGCCTAGACCCTGCGATTCCCAATGAGCGTACCATTGCTTCAAAACTTCACGGCGAACACCATAGTGTTCAGCAAGGTCTGTCTGAAGTCTTTTCAGTTCGTTGACGGCGTATGTGCTTACGTCGCCTTCAAACGGAGGGAACTCAGTTGATGTGCCGCCTGATTCTGGCTTCGCTATCGTGCCGATGTCCCAACCCATATGCTCCTTAGCCAAGTCACGAAGCTGCGACGCGTTATTGTTCCCCAACTTGGCGGCATCTTCCAAATCGCGGACAGCTTCATCTTGCATACCCGTTCTCGCTACCGCGGCGAGCGTGCTGGATATGGCTTCTGCGGTTGTCATATAGGTCGCAAGACTTTTTTCTGCTTCATCCCATTGTCCAAGCTCGACGTGTTGTCTGTGTTTTTCAGCCAGTGCTTCTCGATTTAACCTTGCTAGAAGCTCATTGGCCTCAGCAACGATATGCCTGGTTCCCTTGCCATCCGTATAAACGGAGACGTTTTCAATCTGAGACGAAATCTCGTAGAGCAGTCGACGAGCGTCGTCGGGAGCAACGGACGTCAGGTAGCTGATGGCATCCATCACATCTGGGAGGGCGGGGTCTTTTCGTTGCCCGTAACCAAGCACGAGTTCCCACGTAACCCGGCAGAGTTCTCCCGCGAGGCTTGCGAGGCCGTGCCGGAGTGACATCTCACAGAGGTCCAAGAACGCGCGCATCCGGGCTCCAGTTTCCTCTTCGACCACGGCATTGCGGTCGTCTCGTTGCCGGAGAATAAAAAATTCTGCAGCGTCGTCGGTGAGCACCTTGACGAGTTCCGATACATAGGCTGAACGAAAATGGTCGGCGTCAAACCACGAAAGCCGCAATGCTTCATCTACCTCTTTGGAGGTGACCAAGATGTTGCCGCTTATCCGCGAATCTAGTAGGTGAAGGTCAACCGCAAGCGCATTTAGAGCTCGGCGAAAAATCGCCGCGCCTTCTCCACGCTGATAGTTGCTGTAATCCGGCACCGGGATAGATTCGAACGACCGATGGGCATAGAGGAACGAGACCGATTCCCCGGCTGACCAGCGCTTTGCTACGTCCGCCGCAACAGCCGTGAGGTTCTCGAGGTAGTCAGATACATTCTCACGGTCCTTGAACGTCGGTGTCTTGATAAAGCAAAAATCTTCACCAGCAACTGTCATGTGCAGGTGTACTGCGCCGAAGAACCAAAAGCGCGCAAGTTGCGTCAACGCTTCTTGTCTATCGTCGTACTGCGCTTGCGACCAATCGACCTCAGAGCCGCCGGGGAAGACCAGAATGTCTTTTCCCTTCATTGCGCCCATGCACGCAGCTAACAGGCCACAAGACAAGTCTTGAAAATTACTCCACGAGACGAGCTCGGCATCAGCTAAAGCCGCAGCTCGAACCGCGGCATCGCATACCATGGCTTTCTGCTCACCCTGCGGAAGTAGGCTCGCTATCTGAACAAGTCCGCTGACATTGTCAGCGTCGACGTAAGCACCGACGACTTTTTTCCCGATTTCAAGGGAGCTCGACATGACGATTTCGGCAGCTCGTTCGGGCGTACTTCCAGCCACTCCGAGGCCAACGAAGGTGCTCGCGAGGAAGAGTTCCTCTGCCCGCGATTCGTAGCCCCAACGTCGGCCTACGAAACGGCTTTCACCTCTGAATCGATGCAGGGCCTCCGTGGCGCTCTTTCGCGCGGTACCGTAGTCACCGCGCGTCGCAAGGGCGCGGCTTAGTGCTGCCACGTCGAGGGTAGATGTTTCGTGTCGTGATGCAACGGCTTCCTCCATAACGCTAGAGTCTCGCGCGAGCGTCCATGTGCAAGCTTTGAGGCGCACCGCATCGATTCCAGAAAGCTGGTAGGACAGGCTGTTCAGCGACCTCGTTTTTAGATGACGGAGGCGATAGGCATCTGCATAGCGCGCACGGCAAACAGCGTGTTCCTCTGCATCGGCCATAAGACTCTCGAATAGCTCAGTAGGGTATCCCTCGCATAGTCGGTCGATTATCCAATCCCTTTGTAGACCTTCAATGAGGTCCTCGGAATGGCCTTGTTTTGATTTCACAGACCACAACCAGTTGACGCGCAAGCTATTTGGCGCCTCATGGCTAAGCCAGCGCTCCACCGATGGTATCAACGCTTTGACTCGAGGCGCATAGTCATCGGTCTGCTTGATAAAGACGACCAAGCTTTCGTGAAATGGTTTGAGCCCCGCTGGAGAACTGTAGAGCAAATGCATTACTGCGGAAACCTCGGGTAGCGGCGCAGCGGCAATCCGAGCTATCTGAGCAAAACCAGATGTTGGCCAGAAAAACGGGAATTCGCAGACGAGCCTCAACACGTCCTTCTGGCTAGCCGGAAGAAGATTCCATAGTGAGGCATAGTATGTTTTTACATCCTTGCTCATATCTCCAAGGAGTTGTTCAACACTCCATTTCGAGAGTGGGCGGGCTGAGCGGATGAGTTCTTCTATTGCGTATATTACGTGCAGCGGGTGACCATTCGTACGCGCACGTACTTCAGCCGCAGCTGACTGGATTTCCTCTTCAGCGTACGGGCGCTTGTGTTCTATCTGTAGTCGACCCTGTTCGACCTGTTTCCGTACGTATTGAAGGACCGCGTCCGCCGACATGACCGGGAGCTCTCTCCAGGTACTGCGAGGCGTGCCGGCAAGCAACCGACTCGGCAGCTGTGCGTCTTCGACGGGTTGGGTTCCTACCACAACGACCAAATTGTCGAATAACGGCAGCACTTGATTGAAGATTTCATCTAGCGGGCGCTTATCTTGGCCTTGGTTGCGCCAGACATGGTCGAGACCATCAAGAAGGAGAACGAATGGCTTATTGCGTTTCTTGTAGTGAGCGGCGCATGCGGCGAGGGCGGAGCCTAAAGCTCGGTCGGGCACATGGACGTCGGGATGAAAATGCTGGATTTGAGCTAGTAGAGACTCTTCAACGACAAAGCTCGTATGGCGGTCGTGCGACCGGTCCGTTGACGAGAGATAGTAGTGATGCCGCACTAACGGTATGCCCTTCTTTTGCAATAGCTGGCATGCTTTGCTGAGGAAGGTACTCTTGCCGCGACCAGGCGGTCCAGTCAGCACAATCGGTTCAGTCGGAATAGCTTCAATGGCGTTAATGAACGAAAGAAAAAACGCAGTGTCAGGTACGCGGTATCCCGGTGGGATGGCAAAGTTCTCGGGTAGCGGTTCGGGAGCCTCTACAAGCAGGGTCGCGCGAAGCAGTTCGAGCGTAATCCAGCCGTCCGGGGCAGGCTGATTTTTTTGAATGGACCAATGGATGGCCCGGTTCTTGAGCGCCTCAACACCCTGAGGTGTTGAATGGCGTCTGAGCCTCGCCGTGACGTGGCTCTCGATACTTGCGAAACCCTTGTCGCTGTGACGAACGTCCAGCGCATCAAAAAGCTCCTTTGCGTTGGACGGGCCGCCCAGCTCCTCAATCACCTTAAGCTGGATTTCCGTTGGCGCCTTCGTATAATCAATGCGACTGCCTCCGCCAAGACATGCTTCCAGACTTGAATCGGGAATCCGGTTTGTCAGCAGGCGAACGTGGCCGACGCGGTTGCTCTCGATTTTCTTGAGCGCATCGAACCACTTCCTCAGATTTGACCGGGATTTTCCCCCTTTCTTTCCAGGTTTTTCCAGCAGCCACTCCCAATCCAACATATGCTTTTCTTCTGCGGGGGTGAATTTCACCTGCCACAGGTCGGCCTTCCCGTCAGGGCGCTCAGCAACCAGGTCATCGAGACCTTGTGGAGCAACCTCGTCAGCGTCACACTCGAAGCGAACTCGCGTATATCGAGTCGGGGCGTCGAGCCAGTCGCAGAGCACATTGACACCCTGCATCGTTTGATAAACGTATCCTGCAGCGGGAATAGCGGTGGTTTTGACGTTGGCAGCCATGGTCGACAGACGTTTGGTGATGCTGGATTATTAGCGTCAAATTATAATGATGGTTGCAGCGTCATTGAGAAAAATGCGCATAGCAACTTCTTCGATGGGACGATGATGGAAGATTACCCCAGGAGATAGCGACCACCGGGTATTGGTTGGAGGATGCAACTGAGGTGACCGTCGAATATACGGTGACTTTTTCGCGTGGCTTTGCCGGTATGCGACTTGTACTCTAGCTCAACATCACAGATAGCAGGCAAGCAAGAAATTATGGACATAGCATCGGTTGCAATCGCTTCCGCAACAGGAAAACTGCTGGTCGACAAAGCTAAGGATGTTGGTATTGACCTGCTGATTGATAGGTTCAAGGCGCACGTTATAGGTCGCTGGAGCAAACATCGAGCAGAGGTATTCTTGGCTCAGCTGGTCGACGAGGTGAGAAAGCAGGGAGACGAAAATTTTGAATCTGCGAATCTAAACGACCTGCTTAAAAAGCTGGCTGGTGGCGATGCCGAAACGTCGCTACTTTTCGATGCCTATCGGCGAATTGCTTTGTGCGCAAGTAAGGACATCGGTCCGATGGTCATCGGCGTGCTTACGGCTGTCATATTGCAACGAGACTCTAGGGCGACAGATGAAGAGGAACAGATGTTCATGGCTGCCGAGAGCTTGAACGACCGAGATTTCATCGAGTTCATTGAATGGTTCGACCGCGCTCATGCACTGACACACAAGCCGAAGCATCCGACCCTGCAACTACCTACGTTTCCAGGAGTTGTCGCTGTTGAGCACGTTACGGCGAAAGCAACAAGAAACTCCTTCACTGACGCCGATGTACCCGTCAATCTGTTTTCTGACGTCGGGCCGTTTGCTCCAAAGCTCGCAAACTTGGGAATCGTTGTGCAGTTTTCAAGGTCTGCTGATACTTCCAAAGGGCCAGCCAAGACGAAGCATTTTGTGGCAGCAACCCATGTGGCGTCTCGGCTGTACGCAGTCGCCAAACGTGTTGCGTCGGACATCACACCACTTACGAAGTGAATGCCAGAGCAGCGCCGACTCCTGAATTTGTCGAAGAGTCGCTCGCACGGCACGGAATCCGATAGACGTCGTCTCAAGCGGCAAGCTTGTGCTCGTAGTACGGCCGGTCCTTGTCATCGAGGATGGCGTACATCGCGTCCAGGTTCGATGCTTCCGGGTTCAGCCACGTTTCGATGTTCTCAGCCTTGATGGGAATGATGCACCGGTCATGGCCGGCCGCCGCGACCTCCTCTGGCGGCTCGTCCGTTATTGCCGCAAACGACAGCAAGTCCGGTTCGCCCGGTGCTGACCATCGCGACCATAGGCAGGCGACCAACATCAACTGCCGATTGCTTGGGCGAAATTCGAGGACGACGTTTTCGGCTCGGTCATGAGTCTCTGACAGGGTCCCCTCCATCTTGGCCTTGCTGACATTCTCATAGAAAACGTCGACAAGCATCACGCCATGGGTGTACCCAAAGCAAGGCTTCCAGAAACCCTCAAGATTGTCGCGACGGGCGTTATAGGTCCCTGGGTATTTCACGTCATAGCTTGCGGGCTTGCCAGCAATGCGACACTGATAACGCATAGGCTTGACAACGAGTTGACCATTTTCCATGACTAGGACGGGTGCGTAGTGTCCCGGGAATATGCGCGAATCGCGTGGTTTGGCTGTAGTGCGTTGAATGTCATCAAGCTTGCCAAGAGTCCAGGCAATTTTGTCCGTAGCGATTCGCTGGCTCTCGGTCGCCGCCTTGGTGATTTTTGTTTGAAGCGTGCGTTCGGCATCTGCCAGCCGCTTCCGCTGTTTGAACAGGTCCTGCTCAAGCTTCGCACTTTGAGCTGCATTGAATTGGTCGATGGAGGCTTTGATTTCGCGTTCTGCGTCGGTTTTCGGTTCCGCGAAGGCATCCTCCATCGCTTTGGGTATCTTCGCTCTGCTGACACCTTCGGCACGCTCGAAAAACAGGCGCGAGAATTCGCCTATGTCCATGATGGCGCCGAAGATTCGCACGAACTTGCGGTAGTCAGCCTGAATCTGAGCTGAGTAGCACATGGGTGCCTCCGTTCAATGCTTCGATAATACGCAACTTTTTTGCCGCGATTAGCAAAAGTCCCGACTCGCCGTGATTAAGCCGCCCAGCAGATGTGACATGTCAACCAAGCGCTGTGCCACAAGATGTCGCACTTCTCCTTGGCATTGCCAAGTCCCATACACGGCAAGCAAAGATGCGCCAAGCGCTTCCTTGCGCTGTTTCTCGAGAAGGCTTGGCCAGACGATAACGTTCACGTTGCCGGTCTCGTCCTCAAGCGTCACGAACATAACCCCCTTGGCTGTACCGGGGCGTTGCCGAACAGTCACAAGTCCGCAGCCACGCGCGAGCCGTCCGTCACGATAAGTACGTAGCGTCGACGCTGGCATTAGCCGATTTGCGAGCAGTTGCGGCCGAAGCAGTTCCAGCGGATGCCGCCCTAAGGTCAGTCCGACAGACCTGTAGTCTGCGACGATGTCGTTCGCTTCCGTTGGTGCGCCCAATTCGGGCGTCTTATCCTGCACCGCCGCTGCGGCAAGCATGTCCTTGTCAGGCACGGCGGCGACCGACTGCCAGAGGGCCTCGCGGCGATTGCCGGCAAGCGACTCGAGCGCGTTGGCGTCCGCAAGAACATGAAGGTCCTTTCGGTCCAACTGCGCTCTACGGGCCAGGTCAGCGACGGTCTCGAACGGACGTACAGCTCTGGCATTTTCAATGCGCTCCGCGGCGCCATCCTTCATGCCGCGCAGGAGCGACATGCCGAGGCGCACAGCTGGACGGTCATTGTCGCGCAATGGCACCAGGACAGAATCCCAGCCACTGACCGCAACGTCTACTGGCAGCACCTTTACGCCGTGACGTTGTGCATCCTGCACAAGCTGTGACGGCGAATAGAATCCCATAGGCTGACTGTTGAGCATCGCCGCAAGGAATGCCTCTGGCTCATGGCACTTGAGCCAGCTACTCGCGTACACCAGGAGCGCGAAACTGGCGGCATGGCTTTCCGGGAAGCCGTACTCACCGAAACCCTTGATTTGCTCGAAGATGCCTTCCGCGAAAACTTGGTCGTAACCGCGCTCCTGCATCCCGTTGACGATACGGTCGTAGTATTTCTCAAGACCACCTTTCCGCTTCCAGGCGGCCATCGCCCGTCTTAACTGGTCAGCCTCGCCAGCTGTAAAGCCGGCAGCCAGGATGGCCACCTGCATGACCTGCTCCTGAAAAATCGGGACCCCGAGCGTCCGCCCAAGCGCCGTCTTCAGCGCTTCACTTGGATACGTCACAGGTTCGAAGCCCTGACGACGTTGCAGGTAAGGATGGACCGCGCCACCCTGAATCGGTCCGGGCCTGACAATGGCAACCTCAATGACCAGGTCATAAAACGTGCGGGGCTTCATGCGAGGCAGCATGCTCATCTGCGCTCGCGATTCAATCTGAAACACACCGACAGTGTCTGCGGCGGAAATCATCTCGTATGTCTTGGAATCCTCCGGCGGAATGTCCTGCATTTCGAAACGCTCGCCGCGCTGCTCCGACACGATGTCCAGCGCTCGACGGATGGCAGACAGCATGCCGAGGGCGAGCACGTCAATTTTCAGGAGGCCGAGCGCCTCGAGGTCGTCCTTGTCCCACTCGATGACTGAGCGGTCGGCCATCGCCGCGTTCTCGACAGGGACAAGCCGCGTGAGCTTGCCGCGACTGATAACGAAGCCGCCCGAGTGCTGGGACAGGTGTCGCGGAAAGCCGAGGAGCTGGGAAGCGAGTCGGGCCCACGCCTGGATGAGTGGCTTCTCCGGGTCGAGCCCGGACTCGGCGAACCGCTTCAGAAGGTCCTGGCTCGTGTCGAACCAGTGATGACTCTTCGCGACCAGGTCGACAATCTGTGGGTCAACGCCAAGTGCTTTGCCCGTCTCACGCAACGCGCCTCGAGGCCGGTATGTTGAAACAGCGGCGGCGATTGCTGCGCGGTCGCGACCATACTTGCGATAGATGTACTGGATGACCTCTTCGCGTCGCTGGTGTTCGAAGTCGACATCGATGTCTGGAGGTTCACCGCGCTCCTTGCTGATGAACCGTTCGAACAGCATGTTGCCGCGCGCAGGGTCGACCTCGGTAATGCCGAGGCAGTAGCACACCGCAGAGTTAGCGGCGGAGCCGCGCCCCTGGCAAAGGATGTGCTGGCTGCGTGCAAAGCGAACGATGTCGTACACAGTGAGAAAGTACGGTTCGTATTCGAGGTCGGCTATGAGCTCAAGCTCGTGCTCAATCTGCCCCTGTATGTTGTGCGGGATGCCAGACGGGAAGCGTCGCTGCGCGCCAATGTATGTTTCCTGTCGAAGATAGGCTTTCGGGGAGATTCCTGCGGGGACGAGTTCGTCCGGATATTCATAGCGCAGCTCATCGAGCGAGAACGTACAGCGGCTCGCAATGTCGACGGTCGCTGCGAGTGCGTCGGCTGGATACAGGTTCGCGAGCCGCAGCCGCGAGCGCAGATGCTGCTCGGCGTTAGGCGCAAGGTCATAGCCGCACTCGTGCACCGGCCGACCCACGCGGATAGCCGTCATCGTGTCCTGCAGCGGCTTGCGCGAGCGGACGTGCATAACGACATGCCCCAGCGCCACCACGGGGACGTCCTGACTACGCGCGACGAATTCGACTGAGCCGCGGTGGATGTCGTCCATGGCGCGTTGATGAAGCACCAACCCTACCCAGGCGCGGCCAGTAAATGTATCGTCTAGCCACTCGACCTGTGCGGCAAGGACATCCTCGTTTGCCGGGAAATCCGGTACAAGAATGGCGAGACAGTCCGGCATCCCGCGAAGGTGCCAATATTCCTTCTCTGGTCGCGAGAGGTCCTGTGGCGTCAGGCGATATTCGCCCTTGGTTGCCCGGGTGCGCGCAAGCGTAATCAGTTCGGACAGGTTGCCGTACCCCTCGCGGTTCCTGGCGAGCAGAATGAGTCCGAATGCGGGCGAGCCGTCGGCATTGACCAATCGGAAGAACGAGCCGACGATAAACGGTAGCTTTGCTTCCTTCGCGGCGACGTGCGCACGCACAACTCCAGCTAGCGAACATTCGTCGGTGACAGCGAGCGCCAAATAGCCGAGCTGTGCCGCGCGCTCAGACAGCTCCTCGGCATGGGAAGCACCATGCAGGAAGCTGAAATTCGAGAGACAGAAAAGCTCGGCATACGCCAGCAGCACGTTGAAGGTGGTGTCCATGGCGCATCAGCCGAACAGTCCGTGAAGGAACCATCGCTGCTCCTCCTCCGCGTCGCGGCTGCTGACACGCTCGCGATATATCCAGTAGCAGCTCTGGTCTTCCGCCTGGGCCACGAAATAGTCGCGTGTCACCAGCCCACCATCAAACCAGCCGGCTTCGATACGCTCACCGGGCGACACCATCCGCAGCGGAGACCCGTAGAAGGGACGATGCTGACGCATCAACAATCTCACCGGGCTGTTCAGCATCCAGGTCGGTCTTGGAAGGCCGAGCGGAAGTGCTTCCTGCTTCGACTTAAATGTCACCGGCACCCAACGGTTTGCAACCTCAGGGCGATGGTCAGCAGTCGGCGCGGGGCGAAGAACGTTGTCCTCTCCGAGTCGCGCAACAAGTAACTCAAGAAGACGTGCATGGTCTTCCTTGGAACCTCCCGGGTCCGGGAACAGCGTGTCGGAGGCCGGTGCCGCAGGTTCCACTTTGGACGCATCGAGTCGCAGCGCGATGACCGGTGCAGCCAGCTCAATCCGGTGCAACCGCTCCTTCAGTAACCTGACTAGATGCTCCTCTTTCCAGGTCGGCTCGCCTAACGCGATGTCGATGTTTGTTGGCTCGATAGCGTCGCGCCCACGTTCATGTTCGAGCAGCAGCTTGATGGCCGTAACCGCCAGTTGCTTGGCGCAAAGCCAGCCACACAATTGCACGATGAGCCGATGCGCACCGAACACTGCGCCGTCAGCATGCTCGAGACGGTCCGGCATTTCTATACGTGCGGAGAAACTGGGCGGCAGCTCGAGCCAGTCAAAGAGTTCGGGTGCGGTGCCGAATGCGCGGTCGAGCGAGTCGAGCAGATGTTCACCACATCGACGCTGCAGGCCGGCGCGTGGCAGACGTCTAACGTCAGCAATGGTCTCGCAGCCAAGCCCGGAGAACCAGTCTCCGTACGGACGAACTTCGGGAACGGCCATCATCGGCAGAGCGGCCAGTCGTTGCTCGAGCGATGCGAGCTTGAGCACACGGCGGTTCCCAGACTTTGCGAGCAGCCATCCACCCTGGCCGGTGGGCGCAGCGCTGATTCGCGCAGTAAGCCCAAGCGTCCCGAGAACAGTCTTCGCTTCCCGACACAATGCGAGCAACCCGCCAAAGAGTCGAAGACTTGCACCAACCTCAACTACGACGGTCGCTTCGTCAAGCAAGGCGACCTGCGGTGAGAAGCGCATCAGGGCAACACCTACCTCGCGCTGTGCCGCTGCCTCCTTCGCGGCATCGCGTTCATGCATCTCCGTTTCCGGCGACAGTGTCAGCACTCCGCCGCGCTTCATACCGAGGCGCACGCCAGCTGCACGTGCCGTGCTGTCTGTAATGACCACTTTGTCTTTCTCCAGTACTGCACTTCCGTGCGCGGGCTCAGATGACCACTTCGGTCGGAACACCTCGAGCGGCAACTTCGGCAAGTGGACGGCGAGAAAGACGCGCATGTCGGGAAAGCAGTACAGGAGCGGGTTGAAGGGGAATCGACAGAGGCTCTGCGCGCGCTGGCCCTCGTCGTTTTACGATGTCGACGGTCAGACCGTCGGCTGATGGTCTTAACGCAAGCCGCAACAGGGCGGGCGATGAGTCCTGTGCCGCTGCCAGAGGCCGGACCATTACAAAAAGTGTTTCGGATGACTGCGCCGCTAGGTGCAGGCGCCTTAGCGATGAGGCCTGCGCGTATTGCGTCCAGAAGATGAGCGCACTGCAACTGCCTGCCCGCAGAATCTGCTCCGCCGACCAGAGCGCATCCGCAGTCTTTTGCGCTTTGACCCGCAAGACCTGGTCAATGGGAAGTCCGATGTAGCTGAGTCCAAGTCCGTCCGGCGTATGCGGGGGCTGCACAAGGGCGACCGGTCGATTGCCAGCGGCGCTGAGCGCCGGGCGCAGCAGCCGCAATTCGCCCACGCCGGCTTGCTGCACCATCAGGTCGACAAGGGCGCCGACCGGCCAGCCCCCGCCGGGAAGCTCCGCCGACAGCGCCGGATAGCCGGTCTCGACCACCCGGCCACGGCCACGCGCGAGCTGGGACGCACGCCACAGGGACGGATGTATCTCTTCGGCCGTGACAGTTGCGCTAGACATGTGGCATCGAAAAACCTGTATATTTATACAGTATCCTACACGCAAATTCGTAGGCGTGAACTGTCACTTTTATTCTAGGGAACGGGGCCGCGCGACATCCCCAGCTCGGCTTCATATCCTGCTCCCGTTGTCCAGAGGAGGTTCCATCATGCGAGCAGATGAATGGGTTCGGGAGGCCGAACGCGAATCAAAACTTGTCGACGCCCTGTACAAGGCGCGTCATCTTATTTCGATGCACAACGGCATGACCGTGCGATGCGACGGCGAGGAATGGGCGCTTGATTTCGGCCAGGAACTGCAGGTGATTGACGCTGCGTTGAACACCGCTGGAATAGACGCCCGGCGCCTGACGCAATAACTGCTGTGGGCCGCCCAAACTGCGGCATCGTTAATCGAGTCGGTGCGACAGACCTCTGGTCGTCGCCGCTCGAGAGATATGGGCAGGAAGCGCTGTACAGGCGTAGGGCTTCATCCTCGCAATGAGGAAGTTGAAAAAGGTGTGGTATTTGTTCCGACCTAACCGACCGTCGGTGTGCCGCGAAAGATGCTGCTCGCGTAGAGCCGGCGTCGGTCCGACGGAAATTCAAAGCTCAGGATTTTTTGTCCGATTGACGACAATTTTGCCAACCACCATCGTCATCAAAGCAGACACAACAAAGAGGACCGCCACGACGATAAGGCCGATGGCCAGGTTACCTGTCGAGGTCTGAATTCGACCAATTCCCATCGGTGCCAACAATCCACCCAGTAGCGCGCCAAACGAGGCAATAAAGGCGATGGCAGCTGGCTTCACTTGCTCGGGGAGGAAGGTTTGAGGAATGGACCAAAAGATGGCCAAAGAAGAAAAAACCCCAATCGTGGCCACGACAAAGCCCGCGGTCGCGGCCAATGCACTGCTGGAAAGCGCAACGGTCCCGTATCCGATTGCGGCGACCAGACATGCACAGGCACCATGCATCACGCGCTCGTCACGACGGTCCGAGGACCTGCAAACGAACGTCATGCCGATGACGCCTAGGAGCGGAGGAATAGCAGCCACCAATCCAATCCGATTCAGCGGGACACCATTCGCGTGAAGAATCTGAGGCTGCCATGCAGTGAGACAAGCATTACCGCAGAAGATGCCGACATAGACAAAGCACATGAGCCACAATGCCGGAGTGCGCAACACGGTTCCGAAGGTATGCAACGACGTCGATTCCGATTGGCTCCGCTCAGTGGCGAGCTCCGCTTCAAGCCAGTTCCGCTCGTGCGTTTCCAGCCATTTTGCTTGATGCGGGCGGTCCGTGAGATAGACAATGCCGAACAAGCCTAGCACGACCGCTGGTAGCCCCTCGAGGATAAACATCCACTTCCACCCTGGAAGCCCGAACGTACCGTCGAGCTTGAGGATGCTGCTCGATACGAGCGAGACAAGGATGTACGCCAGCGCAATGGAATACGTGAACATCGCGTTGTATCGCGCGCGGTGAGACCGAGGAATCCAGAAGCTTAGGAACAAGAACACGCCAGGCGTCAAGCCGGCCTCTGCGACGCCGAGCAGGCCGCGAACAACGTAGAAGCTGGTCGGTCCCTTGACGAAGGCCATGGCCGTCGTCACCAGGCCGAACGCTATCGCGATTCTGGTGAGCGTCACCCGCGCGCCGAACCTTGCGAGGATGAGGTTGCTCGGTACCTCGAACAGCGAGTAGCCCAAGAATAGGATGCCCAGGCCGATGCTGTACATCTGAGCGGTCAGCCCGAGTTCCCGATTCATGGAGAATGAAGCGAACCCGATGTTCGCGCGGTCAATCACGGATATGACATACAGCGCGATGAGGAACCACATGAGGCGGCGTCCGACCTTCCGCACAATCGCATTGCCGTCGAGTGGTTTTACGCCCGAGACATCCGAATCGTGCACCGAGCCAGTTACTGAGTTCATCTCCAAGTCTCCATTTTTGGTGTTCTCGCTTTTACGAAGCGTCGCGTCGCTTCTTGTGTGCGACTGTGACCCAAGAGGCACTACGCCCCCGGTGGGCAGTACAGGGCTCGCGTCTCCGTGAATGCCAGCAGTCCCTCTTTGCCGAACTGTCGGCCCAAGCCCGACTCTTTCATCCCGCCGAACGGAACCAGCGGGTCAACGCCAACGTGGCGGTTTATCCAGACCGTTCCTGCGACGAGACCTGATGCCACTTGCTGCGCCGCGGCGATGTTCGAACTCCAGACAGATGCACAGAGCCCATACTTGCCGGCGTTCGCTTGTGCGACTGCGTCGTCGTCGTCCTCGAAACGCATGACGGGCAAAACGGGGCCAAACGTCTCTTCGTCGACAAGACGCGCCCCCTGTGTAAGCCCGGTGACGATGGTCGGCTCGATGAAATATCCCGGCTTATCTACAGCGCTTCCGCCCACTACAAAGCGAGCCCTCGGGTCAGCCTTCGTTTCCTTGAGCACGGATAGAACCGAGTCGAACTGAGCCTGGTTTTGAACCGGGCCGAGCTTTACATTCGGGGTAAAGCCGCCGCCCATTGGTGTGTCACGGGCAATCGCGGCCATCCGCTCGACCAGTTCGTCGTGTATCGCGCTATGCACGTACATTCGCTTGATGGCCATGCAGACTTGGCCGCTGTTGACGAAAGCAGCGCCAAAGAGTGCAGGGGCAACATGCTCCAGATTCACGTCCTTACGGACGATGGCCGCATCGTTTCCACCTAGTTCGAGGGTAAGCCTCTTCAATGTGCTCGCTGAACTGGCGACGACTCGCTTCCCGGTCGCAATGGAACCGGTCAGCGTAATTTTCGCGACGTCAGCATGCGTGCTCATTTGCGCGCCCACGTCGTTGCCACCGTTGATGACATTGAAGACGCCTCGGGGGAATACATCCCTCGCCAGTTCCGCGAGCTTGAGCGTGGAGAGCGGTGTGTACGGCGACGGCTTCAGGACGATGGTGTTGCCGGTGTAGAGCGCATGCGTAATCTTAGGCACGGCGAGCCCAATGGGAACATTCCACGGTGCGATTGCGCCCACGACGCCGAGAGGCCGATGCTGAAGGACGACGCGACCGCCTTCGTCGTCTCGTAACACTTCGTCTTCGATGTCGATGGTCAGCATGGCTCTCAGCAACATCGCCGCACGCTCGATTTCGACGCGTGTCAGTGCGAGCGGGCGACCTTGCTCCAAGGTCAGAATCGCTGCGAGCTCAGCTACGTTCGATTCGAGCACTTCTGCAAAGGCACGAAGGCAGCGACGTCTTTCCTTTGTCGCTGTCGCAGCCCACGCGGGGAATGCAGCGTTGGCTGCAGAAATCGCCTGCTCGAGTTGCGTCGCTGTCGCGATGGGCGCAATTGCACATTCGGTCGCCGTGGCCGGGTCAATGACGGGCGCATATTGGCCACCCTCGACAAGCTCACCACCGATGAGCAAACGCAGAGGATTTGACTGCAAGTGGGTCATGACTGCGCTGGGACTGTCCAAAACCATGTCTATTTCCAGGTTGATTGCCCGAAGTTGAATATCGCTACGCTTCGTTGACTGCAACAACGCGACCGAGCACGTGTCCCGCTGAGAGCTCACCCAAGGCTTCGTTGATTGACGACATTGGGCGAGCATGCAGCCGGACAGGGAGGTGTTGCGGCGTGCTACGTTGCATAAGCTTGAGCAACGCTCCCATCTCTTCCAACGAACCGACGTAGGAGCCGCGCAACGTGACATTTCGCATCGGCAGCAGCGCCGTCGAAATGGAGAGCGCTCCTCCGAATAGCCCAACGACAATGACGGTTCCCCCGCGCGATACAGCCTTCAAGGACATCTCGACAGTCGTTCCGTTGCCGACGAAATCGACGACAGCGCGGATACCGTTGGGCGCGAGCTTACGCAACTCGGTGAGGGCATCAGGAGACCGCGTATTCAGGACTGCATCGGCACCTGCCTGCTTTGCCTCCTCAAGCTTCGCGTCTTCGATGTCCGCGACAATGATTTTTGTGTCGGTCAACATCCCCGCGATGGCTACCGCAGCCAGGCCGAGGCCGCCGGCGCCAACCAGTACAAGCGCGTCATCTTCGAGCAAGGGCGGAAGCTTCAGCAACGCGCTGAACGCAGTGAGCCCCGAGCATGCACACGTCGCGGCAAACAGAGGATTTAGCGTCCCGTAGTCCAGCAGGTATCGCCCGTGGGGCACCATCACGTAGTCTGAGTACCCGCCAGGCCTTCGAGTACCGAGTGCACGGCCGCTCTCGCAGTCGACTTCGCGGCCGTTGCGGCAATTGAAGCATTCGCCGCATCCGTGCCAGGGGTAGACAACGCACTTCGTTCCCACGGCGATGGTGGCGTCTTCACCGACCGCATCGACCACGCCGACGATTTCGTGTCCCATCGTGAACGGCAATTGGACGCCGACGCTTTCGAACGAGACCTTCTGTCCGTTGCCCAGGTCCAGCGCACCATGCTGAATATGCAGGTCACTGTGGCAAACGCCGCAGGCTTCAACCTTCACGCGAACTTGCGGTCCTACTGGCGTAAGCGTGTCGCGCCGAACGAGCTGGAGCGGCTTACCCCACTCAGTAATGTCGTAGCTTTGCATGTGCTTTTCTCAGTGTGCGACGTGGGCAGCCCTAGCCGACGGCCGCTCGTTCGCAATCAATGCGTCGAGCATTCGTCGAATCCTCAGGAGCGTGCCGTCTGCTGCGATGGCAATCATGGGTGCATCCGGCGCACCGACGATTACCTTCTGCTGGGCTTCAATGATTTGACGGTCTTCGTCAAAGGCGTTTTCGACCTGAGCCGTGAGTTTCCCGGTCAAATCGGCAACGCTTGTCTGGAAGTTGTTGTGGGCTGTTGCCCAGAAATAGTGGGCGGTGTTCTCCGTCTCGGGCGTAACCGCGATGAAGGTGTGCAGCTTGATGGTGGTGGGCGCACTGCTGTCGTAGCCCTCGCCAACGGGAGCAATTACGGAATCCTGGACGAACAGATTCCCTCGAATGCGCCAAACGTAATAATTGAACCGGTCGACGGTCTCCGGCAGGTCGCCGAGCTCGCGCGCAAATGATGGCGCACCGCAGTTCAACGTGGTGAATCGAACCTGCACTGCCTCGTCGGAGAACTCCGTCTCGGGCCGAATGCTGCCTTGCTTGCGGGTTCCTATGGACTTTCCGTGGACAAAGCCAAGATGGGAGAAATCGAGCAGGTTATCCGTGATGAGTTGAGCACTCGAGGCGTAGTGCATGTAGCGCCCTTCCTCGACGGACCATCCCTGCTTGCCCGCCCAGTGCAGCCGCTGAATCTCAGCAGCCCTGGCTGCTGAAGGCTCGCCCATCCAGACCCACGCGAGGTTGTCGCGTATCTCGACCGGATAAGCGCGAACGCGCATCTTGTCCGATACCCGCTCCTGCCCGGGAATTTCGATGCACCGCCCGTGGCAGTCGAAAAGCAGACCGTGGTACATGCATCGAACGGCGTCACCTTCCTGCTCGCCTTTCGACAATGGCGCCGCCCGATGACAGCATCGGTCTTCCAGGGCGGTGAGTGTCCCGTCGGCGCGACGATAGAACACTAGGTCCTCTCCCAACAGCTTACGAGCAGTCAAAACGCCAGGTTTGAATTCGTCATTCCAACCTGCGACATACCAGGTATTTCGTAGATACACAGCGCGTCTCCTGTTTCTGATGGGTGTGCAATCAGCGGCATGGGGCTGCCGCGAAACAAAGCACACGGGTTTTCAGGTCAAGACACTGTATCTGCCGAAATATTGGGCGTCTGCCACCCCTGCGGGGGACAAACACCCAACTTATGGCTCGGTAATTACCCTCCCTCTCTGGGGCCAGGCATGCCAGAGCCGAAGGTAGGCAACCATCAGCTCTCTTTGCGAGGTGATTTGCAACCGCTGGTAGGCGCGCTTTACGTAGCTGCGTGCCGTCTCAGCTCCAATTTCCAACTTCAGTGCCGATTCTCCAATCGTGTGCCCCATCAACAGGTGAGCGCACATCTCGCGTTCACGCTGTGGCATCGCCACGCATTCGCGCAGGCATCGCTGAATCAGGTCGATGGAGCCAAGGCAGTCCGCCACGGAAAACGTCGCAGCGCTTGTGGCGTAATGGCGGTCGATAAGCGCGAAAACAATGGGACACGCCGCTAGCAAGCTCTCAATCTGCTGTTGCTGAAACGGGGAGCTGACGTTCCACCGCAGTGCGCTGAGCGCGTAGGTGCCCGCGCTACCCTGTTGGCATAAAAGCATGCGGTCGACGAGCTGTGGATAGACCTCCGCAAGCAACTGCCCCTGCGGGAGGTCGGCCTTCTTCATTCTCGAATGCGCAAAGTTGCCCCGACGCAATTGCATAGTCGCCTGACGGAGCGCAGGGTCAGCCGTCCAAAGCGAGTGGCGGGTGTAGAGCGTGATTCGAGCAGCTGAACCAAACCGCGTGGGGTCACTTGACGTTATGGCTGTAACTGCATCATCCCGGACCCGATAACAGGCGAAGAAGTCGAGCCTGCAAACGCTCATCAAGTACCGCTCAAGGTGTGTTCCAAACGAATCGGTGCCAATCGCCGCGATAGCGTTGGCAGTCCATGCCTCCGATTGAATTTTTGCTGCCATCTCCATTGCACTCCTCCGTGGCGGTCGCCGGCCAGAAAGAAACGACTGAACAGCAGCGCCACCTTACAGCTAGATGTTACTTCTGAAAGGGTTGCGTCGTCGTCGCTGGCGCGCCAGGGTTCTCCTCAGTTTGACAACCAGTCTCCTCGCTTTTACGATTGGCCCACCAATTGTGGTGGGCCAATTTGGTTGGGCCAGTTTACATCCAATTAAAAATCGAGGTTCGTAAATCAAATGGAGGAGACGTTGAGGAAGCTCATGATTGCGGCGAGCGCGCTCGCCGGCATTGCTGCATTGCCTGCGCACGCGCAAACATCTGTTGTTCTATACGGATTGATTGACCAAGGGTTTGCATATACCAGCAACGTGCAGACTGGTCGGACAGGGGGTGCGCTCAAGGGGAAGCAGCAATACGCGCTCTCCGATGGCGCGGCAGGCATAGGTGGCAGCCGCTGGGGCTTGAAAGGGACTGAGGACTTAGGCGGCGGCTATCAAGCCATCTTCACGCTGGAAAATGGTTTTAACATCAATACTGGCGGACTCGCGCAAGGCGGGCTGATGTTCGGCCGACAAGCGTTTGTCGGCCTCGCGGCTCCGGTAGGTCGGCTCACCTTCGGTCGACAGTACAGCATCGTCGCCGACATGCTGGCGCCGTTTTCAGAGGCGGGAGAAATACCCACTCACATGGGCGCAAACCCAGGTGACTTCGACGACTTAGGTCACTCGTTTCGGCTCAACAATACAATCAAGTTCCGGTCGACCGATTTCCACGGCGTAACACTCGGTGGGATGTATTCGGTTGGAGGGTTAGCAGGAGCCCCAGGCCGAAATCAAATCTGGTCTCTAGCAGCAACATACGCGATGGGGCCGTTCTCAGCCGGCGTAGGTTACACAAATGCTCGAGACCCGAACCTGTCCTATTTCGGGACCAACGGAAACGCTGGTGGCAGTAATACGGACAACATGGGGACAATCGGGACGACGGCCACATCAGTACAGACGAATCCAATTTACTCAGGCTTCGCCTCTGCCAATACGCTGCAGCTTCTCATTGCAGGTACGAAATATCGGCTTGGCAGTTTAACGGTCGGTGGAACGTACACCCACGCGAGCTATGACGGTCTGGGAGATACGACGGCCGGACCGAACCCTGCAAGATATTCGGGCACGGCAATAATCAACAATGGCGAAGTCAACGTCAGCTACATCTTTACGCCTGCCTTTAGCGTTAACGCGTCCTACGGCTACACGCGTAAGGCCAGCGTTGGCTCTTTCGGCGAGGCGACATACAACCAGGGCACGCTGGCAGCATCATATTTGCTCTCGAAGCGGACCCAGCTCTATGCGTTCGCCATCTACCAGAAAGCGTCGGGAACCGACTCGTTGGGGCAGCCTGCGGTCGCCTCAATCACACAGTTGACCGCGTCGTCAAACAACAAGCAACTGCTCATCCGGGTGGGAATCGTTCATACCTTCTAAACGATGCAAAACGCTGCGGCAGGTCAGTCGGTTTGGCCTGCCGCACGCTTTGCTCGGGACTTGGTCGGCTTGGCAGAAGGCGCATCTTCGCCGCCGAGAATCTCGTTCCAGGCGTCGACCGCGCTGCCGAAGTGCCCTTCCATCAGGATAGTTGCCTTTTTGGTATCGCGCTTCTTTACGGCTTCGTAGAGCTTCGCATGATGCTCCGCCGAAACTTCGCCTCTTGCCGAATCGGAGAAGAGTGCAAAGCGGCGGCTTTCGGAAATCCGATAGAACGAATTCAGCAGCCGCACGAGGACTTCATTGTGTGCGCAGCGGGCCAACGCCATGTGGAACGCAGTATCCTGCACGGAGATGTTTCCCTTGTTGGCCAGCACGGCCTTCGTCGCGTCAATGATGGATACCAGGCCATCGAGGTCAGCTTCGGTTCGGCGCTCACAAGCGAGCTGCACAGCGCGAAGCTCCAATGCCCATCGAACTTCGAGCGTCTCCTTGACTTCTTTCATCGAGGGCTCGGCGCCCATCTCGGTCAGGAGCACAATCGTTTCGAAGCTGCTGTCGGTAGACATCCGACGCAGATAGATGCCAGAGTTCGGCCGCGATTCAATCACTCGAAGCGCACTCAACGTGGACAACGCCTCGCGCAGCGCATTTCGGCCCACGCCGAATCGCTCCGCTAGAGCCCGCTCAGATGGCAGACGCTCTCCGCTCTCAAAACCGCGCTCCTTGAAGAAGGCAAGCATCTTGCCGACGAGCTCGGCGCGCGGGGTGGCTTCACGCGTTGCGGCGGACGTAAGTTCCATATTGCTTACCGATGAAGGTGCCATGAATGTTTGGAAATTATACAGGCCGCCGCATCGTAGCTAGGCGGCTTATCAGGTTGTAAGCCTCCAGTTTAAAAGGGTGTATGGGGGCGCAGAGTCGTGATGGTGTTCGAATACACCCACAACTGGCGCACCTATCGAGACGGTCTGCGTCGGGTCACCTAGGAGATTCCCTAGCATCCGGACGTTGCCAGCCTGAGGAAACTCGACAAGCACCACCACATACGGCAGATTGTTCGCGAGAGAGGGATGTGACGGATGCCATACACGCTCCCAACTGAAGATGTTTCCTTGGGGAGCAATCTCCTCCCAAATGGGGTCGAACTTCCTGCAAGCGTGGCAAATCCACTCCGGTCCGAACTGCCACGTCTGACAATGTGTGCACCGCTGGACCCGGAGCTTTTCTTCGCGCAAGCCTTCCCAGTAAGGTGCCGAGACGCCGTCTGCTTCAGGAACTGGTGCCGGCAGGCCGGCCGGAAGATAAGAGTCGCTCATAGCGTAGCCTCGGAACCGAAAATCAGGCTGCTGGCGGGCGATACCATTGGGCCGCCAGTCACTAATGCGACATCACTATTCCGCGCCTGGCTGGTCGACTCTCCACGCACCTGCCTTGCTGCTTCGAGGACGAGTTCGAATCCCTGCAAGTAGACCTCGCCCAGGTTACCGCCGCTTGTATTCAATGGAAGCTTGCCAGCTGGAGCGCTAAGATTTTCGAGCGTCATAAAGTCGTTGATTTCGTCCGGCTTGAAAAATCCGTGCTCGCATAGTGACATCACGACGCCACCCGTGAAATTCTCATACGCCTGCACCGACCCGACTTCGGCTGGCCCAACCCGCGCCATCTCGTAGAGGTCGTCCGCGATTGAACTGTAGTTGGCGGATGCGTAGACG
Source organism: Paraburkholderia sediminicola (assembly GCF_046030555.1). Classification (GTDB taxonomy): domain Bacteria; phylum Pseudomonadota; class Gammaproteobacteria; order Burkholderiales; family Burkholderiaceae; genus Paraburkholderia; species Paraburkholderia sediminicola_E. Next base: position 290,684 of record NZ_JAQQCH010000001.1, read on the forward strand.
GGTGCGTTATGAGGAGCGGCGCCGGCGCGCCACTCTGCTCCACTGGCTGCACCGAGGAGATACACCGGCGGGCAGGCAAAATCTTGGGCCTTTTCTGCGGCGACCAGAATCAATGCTGCCGCTCCGTCGTTCTCCATGCAACAGTCGAAGAGACGGAAGGGCTCGACAATCCAGCGGGAGTCGTCGTACGCCTCGGCCGTTAACGGTTTGGCGTACATCACCGCACGAGGATTGGCTTGAGCGTGTAGGTTCGACGCCAGCGCCACGGCACGTAGCGCCTCGCGTTCGACCCTGTGCTCATGCAAGAAACGTTGGACACGAAGCGCAAACTTCTGAGGCGGAGCCATGACACCGTAGGGCATTTGATAAGCCATGTCACCGGAGACGGTCGTACGTGGCGCCGCCTGGCCAAAGCGACCAAACTGCCCCTGCGCGAGCCCGCGGTACACAACCACACATTGCGCCATTCCCGCGTTAATGGCGGCCGCACCGTTGGCAACGGCGGCGGCACAGCCCCCGCCGCCGCCGCCCCACTGCATGGTGGTTGAGCGCATGCGCTTTACGCCAAGCGCCGTGGCCAGGCGAACCGCATCGTTCCGGTCCTCCCCAAACGATGCGAAACCATCGATGTCCGATGGGTCGACGCCTGCGTCACGACAGGCAGCCAGAACTGCCTGCAGGACGAGCTTGAACTCAGGATGAGGCGACCGGCCAAACTTGAAGTATTCGCTTTCGCCGACCCCGACGACTGCGACCCTGCCACGAAGCGTTCGCTCATGGCTCATGTCTCAACCTCGGTACGTTTTGTCGGCGCAGTTATGTCCTTGCCAGCAAAGCTGTAGACCGCGCCCCGTTCAAGCAGCCCTGATGCCGCCTCGACGTCATATCCCAGCACCTCGGTCAATACATTGAAGCTATGCTCGCCGATTCGCGGGGCAGGCCTCGGGTCTTCGACAGGCGTTCCGCTGAAGCGGAACGGCAGCGCTACATTCGGCAACCAGCCAAGGTCAGGATGCTCCACTCGTGTCACCAGCTTGCGCTCCTGTGCCTCCGCCGACCGAATGGCTTCTCCGACCGACCGCACTTCCCCGCATGGAATCGAGGCGGCACGCATGCGCTGCTGCCAATGCGACCACGGGAACTTCGCAAAGGCCTCATCTAGCACCTTGAAAAGTTCAGCGCGCCGCGCGATTCGCCCGTTGCGGTCGGCAAGCACCGGGTCATTGGCAAGCTCCGGCATTTCCAGCACCTGATTTGCCAGGCGATGGAAAATCTTGTTGTTGCCGCAGTTGATGTAGAACGCCTTGTCGGACGCTTTGAATACGCCAGACGGACAGGTGTCGGGACTCGTGTTGCCGTGACGTTGCGGCTCTGCGCCAGTGAACACGTGCTGCAACGTTGCGTAGCCCGTCATCAGCACTGCGTTGTCGAACAACGAAACCTCTATTGCCTGTCCCTTTCCAGTGCGTTCGCGAGCGACGAGCGCTGCGAGCATCGCATTGCTCGCCATCATGGCCGTACTGATGTCCATGACAGGTGAGAGCGCCCGAACGCCAAGGCGGTCGGGATACCCGTTCATTGAGACGAACCCGCTTTCTGCCTGTGCGATGGGGTCGAAGCCGAGCCGGTCTGCGAAGGCACCCTCGCGGCCATAGGCCGAGACCGAGCAATAGATGACCTCGGGGTTAGTCTCGCGAATCGTCTTGTAATCCAAGCCCAGTCGTTCCATGACGCCGGTCGAGAAGTTCTCAGCGACCACGTCCGCCAAGGCAATCAACTCTTGAGCAATCCGACGTCCTTCTTCCGACTTCAAATCGAGCGCGATACTTCGCTTGTTTCGATTCGACCAGAGATACGGCGCGCCGATGCTTTCATCCTGAGGATGAGCCGGCGGGTAGTATCGAAACTCGTCACCACGAATGGGCGCTTCGATTTTGATAACGTCAGCGCCCATGTCCGCAAGCATCATTGTGGCGAACGGACCGGCGATGAAGTGTGTGAAGTCCACCACCCGAATTCCAGCCAACGCTCTGGGAGCATCTTTGGGCCGAGGTTCATGTTTGGGGAACTCTTCGGCAAACGTCGAGGACATGAAGTCTCCAATATTCCAGTTCGCGCTGCTTATAGCGCGCGGCTTCTCAGCCGTTTAATTTACAGGTCCAACACCAACGTCTTCGAGGACGCGCCAGAGCAGCACACCATGACCACCGTGTTGCTGGCCTTCTCTTCGTCGTTCAGGAAGTCGTCCCGATGGTCAGGAACACCATCAATGACACCGGTTCGACACGTTCCGCACACCCCGGCGCAGCAGGCGTATTGGACGTCCACTCCTCGGTCGAGCAATGCATCGAGGATGGTTTTTCCTGCTTGAACCGGGATACGCTGGCCGCTTTTCTTCAGCACAACGTCGAAGCCACCTTCAGTAGCGGACTCACTTGCGGCCGCGAACCGCTCGAAGTGAACCTGCTCTTGTGGTAGCGACGTACACGAGGCGATGAAGTCATCAACCATTCCGCGCGGGCCGCAGCAATAAAAATGGGTGCCACCGGGGGCTTCAGAGACGAGCCGTCGAATGTCTATGCGGGCGCCTTCGCTTTCAAGATGTAGCTTGACCCTGTTGTCTGCTTCGGGAACCAGCGCGAGCTCTTCTGCATATGCCGCCCGAGCGCGATGGCGAGCAGCGAAATGCAGCTGCCACCTCGCGCCCAGGCGCTCAAGCCGGCGAATCATCGACACCACCGGCGTGATGCCAATGCCGCCGCAAATCAACACGGAGTTCTCAGCTTGTTCGTTCAGAGGGAAGTTGTTGAGCGGCGCAGAGATGGTGAACCGGTCTCCTACTCGCGGCGTCATGTGCATCCACGCCGAGCCACCGCGTCCCGAAACCTCACGCTGTACCGCAATCACATAGCGATGTCGTTCATGTGGGTCATTGAGGAGTGAGTAGCTCCGCACCCGGTTTTCGGGAAGATAAAGGTCGATATGTGCGCCTGCTTCGAATGCCGGAAGCAAAGGAGCATCAATCGGGCGGAACTCATAGGATGCGACGTCATCCGCTTCAAGCCGAATTTGGGTAAGGCGGACGTCGATTCGGTCGGCGTTAGGCTGGGACATAGTGACCTGGCAATGAGCGTTCGACGATTAGGGCGTGTATCCGAAGTCGGTACCGAGCCGAGCCTTCATGAACTCCGCTCCATCTGCGGTCCAGGATGAACCAGCTGGCATCGTGAGGGAGACCGCGCGGACCATCCACAAGTCTGGGTTGTCCAATGGGACCGGAGATGTCCGCTCAGATGCGAGCTTGCGGATGTTCTCGAGCAGCATGCGGCGCGTCATTGCAATGCCGGTGTCGCTTATGCCGAGGTTTTCCTTGCGGCGGTCATAGATGGGCGATACGCCCGATTGGCAGGCGGCGTCCTGTACCCACAGGCCGGGCAACCCCGAGAACCAGGTCTTGGTCTGAGCGTCGTAATTAAACAAAAATCCCGACGCGAGATTGAACTTGGTCCAATACTTCGCGTACGGCTGGGATACCGGACGGGGCTCGAACGCGTCCTTGCTGGCGTGGCCGGTCTCACGACCACCGTAGCCTTCCTTGAACACCTTGCGGGACTTCTCGTACAGCGGCGTGGCCGGTGTGTAAGAGAACATCAAGCAGAGCGTGTTCTCGTCGTCGATGGGTACCCAGGCGTGGCCGCTGAGCTCGGGATACTTCGACTGCGGAGGCACCAGCGTGTAGAACGGGAATAGGAACTGGTTCACACGCCAGTAGTGGTTCTTCTCGTCGAGCGCACGACGAGACGCGATGCTGATGCCGAAATCGCGCCGTTGGCATTCGAACACCGGGCGCAAGTCTTTCTTGGCGGTCCAGTCGTTGATAGAACCTTGCGCGTCGATACGGCCATGAAGAATCGGGGCATGGGCTGAATCGATTTCGCCCTCGACAGCCTGCAGCCAGTTGCATTCCTGGACACGGAAGCTGAAGTGCACGTTCTCCATGGGAACCATGTTCCATTCGAGGTCCGGCAGTGGAGGCAGTGCATCACGCGGCGCTTCGCCCATGTATGCCCACACGATGCCGTTGCGCTCCTGACACGGATAGTTCTTGATGCGGACCTTCTCCTTCAGGCGGCTCTCTTCGGGCTCGGCCGGCGTATCCAGCACGCGACCGTCGACGCCGAACTGCCAGCCGTGATACACGCAGCGCAGACCGCACTTCTCATTGCGACCGAAGACTAGCGGCGCGCCGCGGTGAGGACAGACATGGTCAATGAGACCCACTCGCCCCTCGCTATCGCGAAACGCGAGCAAGTCTTCACCCAGCAGCCGCACACGTTGCGACTCGCCGTCGGCGACCAGGTCCGACGACGGCAAAAACGGCAGCCAGAAGAGGCGCATGAACTGACCGGTGGGGGTACCTGCGCCGACGCGAACCAGCGCTTCGTTGTCTTCGTGAGAAAGCATTGTGGGACTCCACATTTTCAAATTGGTGGGACCAATTTAAGTGAAGACGCAGGGTTGGTCAACTGCTCAAGGAGGGGAAAACTTGGCTTCTGAACGAATCAATGCATCGATGCCCATAGGCATAATTTGCCACAAATTATTGATTTATATACGTTTACTTCTCGCACGACACGGCTTCAATCCTCCTCGATAGGGATTTCCCGGACTTGGTAGGATTTCTGCGAAATCTTATATTTGCACCCACCAGATTGGCCCATCCACATATAAAACTTGGAGAACACGTGTCCCTGCCACAGAGAACGACCATCGAAGCGGCTCTCGACGACGGCCGCCCCGCAGCCGCGATTGGGATTGACGGCGCGCGCACGGTTTCCCGCATCGGCCAGCGGCTGATGTGGTACTTGATTGCCCTTTATGTCGTGTCGGTGCTCGACCGCGGCAATCTGAGCTTTGCCTCGTTTTCGATGAACAAGGAGCTCGGGCTTACTCCGCAGATGTACAGCATCGGGCTGGGCATCTTGTTTCTGGGCTACTCGTTGTTTGAGGTGCCGAGCAACCTTGCGCTGGCGCGATTCGGGGCGCGAATTACGTTGACACGTATTGCCATGCTGTTCGGATTGGTGACCATGTGTATGGCGTTCGTGACTGGCCCAATCAGCTTCTATACCGTGCGCGCGCTGCTTGGTATTGCCGAAGCGGGGCTGACCCCGGGTGTGTTCTTGTACTTGAGCTACTGGATTCCCGACGACTACCGCGCGCGATACAACGCAATCTTTACGTACTCGGTTCCGGCAGCGTACGTTCTCGCGTCGTTGGTGTCCGGCGCCATCCTGCAGCTTAATGGAACATTCGGGCTTCCCGGCTGGAAGTGGCTGTTTCTGCTGGAGGGTTTGCCAGCTGTAATGCTCGGGGTGTTCGGGATTTTCTACCTCACCGACCGACCGAATCAGGCGAAGTGGCTCTCGAGAGACGAGAAAGCCTGGTTGGCCAACGAACTCGAAATCTCGAATTTGAAGAAATCGCCGACTGCGGAACTGAATACCTTTGCAGCCCTCCGGCAGCCTGTGCTCTGGGTGCTCATTCTGGGATACGTTGGCATCTTCTGCGGCAACGCGACGGTTGGTGCTTGGTTGCCCCAAATCCTTCATCTTTACGGCGTGCCGTTAACCCACATTGGCCTGGTAGCAGCGATTCCGCCGCTTGCCGGCATGGTTGGAATGACAATGCTGTCCCGTCGCTCCGACCGCCTAAAGGAACGAATCGGGCATACAGTCGCGTGCACGCTCATCGCCGCCATTGGATACGCGACGGTTGCCATCTCCAGCAACCTTTCGACGGCGCTCATCGGCTTCATGCTCGCCAACATCGGGGTCTACGCATCGCTTGCTATCTTCTGGTCGATTCCGCAGACCTATCTCCCCCAACGGATTCGACCCGCTGTGATTGCAGTCATCAGCTCATTCGGGGCAATCGTAGGCGGCTGGCTCGCTCCGTTGCTAATCGGCCGCATACAGCAGCAAACCCATAGCCTATCCACTGGAATGGTCGTTGTCGCAGCGCTGTTCCTGCTCTCTTCCATCTGCGTGCTTTTCGCCGGCCGGAGACTCGCCACACAAGCTAAGAAGGATGCTCAATGAGCTACGTAGGACCTCTGAAGGGACTTAAGGTAGTCGAGTTTGGTGCTGTTGGCCCGGTACCTTTCTGCGCGATGCTTCTCGCGGATATGGGCGCAGATGTGATTCAAATCACTCGCCCTACGGCCACCGTCAGCCAGAGCGATTTCACCCAACGTGGGCGCCGCTTCGTTTCGCTCGACCTCAAGAGTCCGGAGAACAGAGACGAAGCGCTGCGCCTCATTTCGGTCGCCGATGTTGTCGTCGAGGGTAACCGCCCTGGCGTGATGGAGAAGCTAGGCCTCGGTCCGGACACTTGCATGGCACGTAATCCGCGACTCGTCTATGGTCGGATGACAGGATGGGGGCAACATGGCCCGCTTGCAACCAGTGCCGGACACGACATCAACTACATCGCCATCACTGGCGCGCTCGACGCTATAGGCACGCAGGGACGCCCGGTTGCTCCCCTGAACCTCGTGGGCGACTATGGCGGCGGCTCGATGTTCCTCGCCTTCGGCATTCTGGCGGCGGTGTTAGATGCCCGCGCTAACGGACAAGGCCAAGTGATTGACGCCGCCATGGTCGATGGTGCGAGCTACCTGATGTCGCTGTTCTACCGTCTTCGCGCGCAGGGGAAATGGCAGGGACCGCGCGCCACGAATGAACTCGACGGTGGCGCGCCGTGGTACGACACGTATCAAACGGCGGACAACAAGTGGGTCGCAGTAGGCGCAATTGAAGAACCGTTCTGGCAGCTGATGCTCACGAAGTTGGGATTTGCTCCCGAAAGTTTTCCGTCGAGAAAGGACAGGGGCAACTGGCCAACTATCCGAGAGAAGCTGGAGAATGCATTCGTCGGGAAGACGCGCGAAGAATGGAGCGCAATCTTCGATGGAACCGATGCATGCGTGAGCCCCGTCTTGTCCATGGACGAAGCGCACCAGAACGACCACCTGAAGGCAAGAGAAACATTCGTCGATGTCGGCGGCGTCGTACGGCCTGCGCCAGCTCCTCGGTTCAGCAACTCGAAGCCCGCTCATCAAAGGACTGACCCAGCCAAGGTCGAGATTGCGACCTTGATTGCGTATTGGAGCCACTAGGATAATCGTCGCCTTTAAGAGATTCGGGTACAAGGCGAGGCTGTCCTGTCGAAGAACCTTGGAGGCGGCGAGACGCACCTTCGCTTCGAATTTCGCGCATCCCAAGCGTCGCGTTTGGCTACTCGTCAAACGAAGGCGACGCGCCAATTAATGTACTTGCGACTGATATTTGAGGTGCGCACCACAGCGAAGACGATACATCGTGTATTCCAAAAAGACACCGGGATGTCTTTTGCCCAGTGGCGCCAACAGGCGAGGCTCTTTTCGCGCTTCGTCGGATAGCAGACGGAGAGCGAGTCATTGATGTTGCTTTAGACAGCGGGTACGCCAACTAAAGTGCGTTCGCGGTGTTGTTCAAGAAGCATTTTGGCGCGCCCCCTTGGGCCTTCTACAGCTGACCCGTCCGCGGTTCGTAGACACTTCACTCCGCGGCCGCGTCGAGCAACTTGAGTGTCGCGGCCGCCGCGCCCTCAAATCCAAGTCCATGTTGCGGACTCGTGTTTGGCTCCCGAAGATTAATCCGAATGAGCCTATGAGCTGCATTCCGCTCACTGAACCGCCGCCCCGTGGGCAGCAACTTAGTCGACAACGGTCTTGTCGCGATACTACCGTCGTATCGTCGACAGTGGCGGAGCCGCTGAAGGTGCGCGTTTGCATCTCGCATATCAGTTGGCTCTTTATCACCTCATTGAGATTCATGGTACCGAGGTGGTCAGTGCATTGATACTGGATACCCCGAACCAGCAGGACCAGGCGCAGATGAACTACGAGGTCATCCATAAGGCAATTATGAAGTATGTGCGGAACGATACTCAGTTGATTCTTTGCGCGACGCGGTCTCCCGCTCTCAAGGCGTATGAGATGGGCGCGCACGTAATCGAACTGAATAGCAAAAAGCTGCTCACAGAGAGAGCTTTCGGTGACGTGCAGGTGCACTTCGACGAGGCGCGTTCGGTGTGGAACGGATAGCTTAGGCCCCCGGAAAGTGCAAACAATCATACTAACGAAGAAGCGGGATTGGTTGGCGTTTCCGGCGTCGCGCATGGGGGGATAACCACGACACGTGCTTCGCCGTCCTGTCGACGACGTGGGTATTACGCGCGAGTGGATTTCAGCTTCTTTCTCATGCAGACGGCAGTACTTGGACAAAGCTGCGCGAACTGCGTGCTGGTCTGAATCCCCGCTGGCGCGCTCGGGCGGTCGTCGAATGCGTAGCCGGCCCGCCGAAAGAAGTCGGTCGCGGTCGTCGTGAGCAACCATAACTCCGATATGCCCGAAGCGAGCGCCGTCTCTTCTGCATGTGCGAGCAGCTTGCTTCCCAATCCAGCCCTGCGCTCAGGCCCTGCAACCGCCAATGACCGCAGTAGCGCGTCAGCTCCAAACCTCTCCAGGCCAACGCTGCCGACCACTGACCCGTGGGCATCTTCTGCGACGGCAAAATCGCGTAACAGGTTGGGTGTGACATCGGAAGCCGGCAACTCATTCATTGCGAGCAATGCCGCAATGGCGTCGAGGTCTTCGCTTCGCGCGGAACGTACCTTCATAGTCGGAGTTGTCTCTTACGATTTAGAAGCGAAATCAGGCGGCTCTAGTTGCCGTGTGACGGCTGACTCGAACAGCGACGAAGAACGCAATTGCTGACACTATCGAAACAAGGAACACGGTCCACTCGACAGCTAAATAACCGCGAGTGAAGCTCCAAATGCTGGCCGCGGCAATCGGCGCTATTCCCTTGGCGACGTTCGACGGGAACGAAAGCATGCCGCTAACTGCGCCGTAGCCTTCGGTCCACATCAGGTCCTGCACGATGGTGCCGCGGAGGATGGTCATCATGCCATTCGCAGCGCCGTAGCAAAGCGCGAATAACCAAAGCATTGCAGCCGAATGACCGGCACCTATCAGAATAACGGTCGAGAGCGGGAATAGCGTCACGATGATGATGCCCACGGTACTAACATGAACCGTGCGACCGAAGGTGAACCAGACGGCCCGTGCGGCTACCTGAGCGGGTCCGATGAGCGCCATGGTCGTTACCAGCACGGCGTTCGACACGCCGCGCTCGACCATGAGCGGCACCAGATGAAATGTGAGTGCCGCGAACGTCGCGTAGTAGGCAGTGAAGCAGACAGCGAGCGCCCAGAAAATTGGCGAACGAAGCGCGCGGCGGGTAGCCGCATCGTTCGCCAGTTTGACCTCACCACTGGTCGGCCGTACTCCCGCGTCAGCCTTCGACGAACGGATTGCCAGCACGTGGATAGGAAGGCAGACGAGGAGGTTCAGTGCAGCCAGGACAACAAGCGACGTGCGCCACCCGACTGAGCCAACGAGGAACTGGGTCAACGGAATAAAGACCGTACTGGCGAACCCGGCCACCAGCGTAATGAGCGTGATTTTGTTACGGAAGCTTCGTGGATACCGGTGCGTTACAACGGCGAAGACAGGGTCGTAGAAGGTGGCAGCCATCGAAATCCCGAGGCCTATCCATACAACGAAGAGGACCGTCAGCGAATGCGCGCCTGCCCAGAGCAGCAGCATGGCCGCGGCGACGACCGACCCGATAGCCATGATGCGACGCCCCAGTCCATGGTCAATCCAGCGCCCGATGGGATAGGCCGCGAACCCTGAAACCAGTAACCCTACGGAGAGCGCGGCGTTCATCGCCGTCCGACTCCAGCCCATGGTTTGCTCCATGGGAACGACCAGCAGGGAAAAAGAATAATAAACGGAACCCCAAGACACCAGCTGTGCCAGCGCCAAGGCCCACGTAACGAGCCGGTCTTGGATGCCTGCTGGCGCGGTACCACTCGCGTTCTCATCCCGACTTGACATCGTGCTCAATTTCTTCAGCCTCTCATCTGGTTCAGTGTGTTGACGGTGGCACCGCCGGTGCGGAATGCGTCGCAGCAAAAGAACGTAGTGGAAGCGAGTCTGTGGGCGATGATGGTGCCGACCCGCTCATGGAGGGGCCAACTATTGCGTGTCACAGCCATCGGCGGGGTTGTCTGTACGGCGCCGAGAAAGCCGATTCCTTCCCGTTCGCAATACCGCTGGACGCGTAGCGCGACGAACCGCTCTCTCAGGCGTGCAGATGCCCCAGTGACGCCTCCTTTCTCATGACGCGCGGTCAATGCGACAAAAAACTTCGAGCCCTCGTCGGCGAGACGATTGCGGACTCGCAGCAACGGCGTCTTCCAGTCACACGGCGGCCAGACACGGCTCAGGACTTCCGCATCCATGACGAGGACAGCCGCCGACGAGCCGTCTGCAGCCAGGAATCGCGCAAGCTCAAGTTTCTCGTCGACCGCTGCTGTTAATGCAATCGCTGATGTCGCGTATCCAGTCTCCAACTCAAACGCCTGTGCTACATCCGCCGGGAGCGACCCGCACCATGATTTTGTCGTAGCGCGCCCGCCAGCAGATTGTGTCGCTGCGTCAGCAGTTCGCCCGTGTGCCATCAGCATGAGGAATCCCCGCATGGAGCGGCAATGCCACCCTCCCGATACCGGTAGGAGCGAGTCAGTCAAAACCTGGTCGTCGTAGTCCATGGCAGCCTCAGAAGATTTCACATTTCCAGAATACCGGAAATGTCGTAGAATGCAAGTATCGGAGTGAGAACGTGGCCGTATTCGGCAGGGCCGCAAAGCAGTCTTGAATCGACGGAACGCCTCCATAAAATTGGAAATGTCAAATAGCAGGGTAATGAGATGACAGTTCACGCAATCAATGGCGACCGGACCTTCCCAGCCGCCAAGACAGATTTTTTCGACACCGATATTGCAGAGCGCCTCGGCATGGAGGGGCAGCCACCGGTCAGGATTCTGCTGCTCTACGGTTCGCTGCGTCAGCGCTCGTACTCGCGGTTGCTCGTCGAGGAAGCTGCTCGCCTGTTGCAGACGTTCGGTGCGGAAACGCGGATTTTCGACCCGCGCGGTCTGCCACACGCGGACGACATCGACGTGAAGAACCATCCCAAGGTCAAGGAGCTGCTCGAGCTGTCGCTGTGGTCAGAGGGGCACGTGTGGTGCAGCCCAGAGCGCCACGGCACTATCACCGGTCTGATAAAGACGCAGATTGACCATCTGCCGCTGGTGAGCGGCGGCATCCGTCCGACGCAGGGGCGCACGCTTGCCGTCATGCAAGTCAGTGGCGGCTCCCAGTCCTTCAACTCGGTTAATCAACTGCGTCAGCTCGGCAGGTGGATGCGGATGTTCACCATTCCCAACCAGAGTTCTGTCGCAAAGGCGTTCGAGGAGTTCGAAGAGGATGGCCGAATGAAGCCGTCCCCGTACTACGACCGCTTGGTGGACGTCATGGAGGAACTCGTCAAATTCACGCTGCTACTTCGCGGGCGTGCCGACTATCTTGTCGACCGGTACAGCGAACGTGTGAAGGAAGACCGTCCGCTCGACCCAGCGACCGACCTGGCCTCCCGGGCAATCGCTGATTCGCGCAAAGAAGTGCAGACGAGCAACCAATAAAGGCACGTCATGGCAACCCTGGATTCGAAGCTGGCAGTCAAGGCGCTTGCAGCGCTCGCACATGAAACCCGTCTCGCGGTCTTCCGTCTTCTGGTGACAGCTGGACGCTCGGGTATGAGTCCAGGAGCACTTGCCGAAAAGCTGGGGCTCCCGGCGCCCACGCTGTCATTTCACCTGAAGGAGCTCGCCCACGCGGAGCTCATTGAAGGCAAGAGTCAGGGCCGGTTCATCATCTACTGCGCCAGCTATGACCACATGCAGACGCTCATGGATTTCCTGATGGAAAACTGCTGCGCGGCGGAGCAAGCAGAGCAATGCGGCTGCGCGACCAACGAAACGGAGGCGTAAATGAAGCGATTTCACGTGCACGTTGTTGTCCAGACGCTTGACGAAAGCGTGCGTTTCTATAGCACCATGTTCGGCGCGGAACCGTCGGTACTCAAGGACGATTACGCGAAGTGGATGCTGGAGGACCCCCGCATGAACTTCGCCATTTCAGCGCGTGGCGGTGAGACTGGCGTCAATCACCTCGGCTTTCAGGTCGACAGTGACGAAGAGTTGGCTGCTCTTCGCGAACAGGTCGTAGCCGGTAGCGTCGCGGTACAGGACCAACCTGGCGCCCAGTGCTGCTACGCCAGCTCGAACAAGTACTGGACGCAGGACCCGGCTGGCGTCCCGTGGGAGACGTATCACACCCTCGGCGGCATCCCGATGTTCGGAGCGGACAGCCGGGAGTCGGCCGCTCCTGAAGCGGGCGGGGCCTGCTGTGCCCCGGTTACCTCGATTCCGGCTGTGATTGAGAAAAAAGTCGGCTGCTGCTGATTGGCGGCGACAAAAACAAACGGCCGCCCAAGGTTACGAGGCGGCCGTTGCAGTTGGATGATGCGCAGGATGGAAGTGTGTTTCTGCGCGACTTACCGCATTAAGCGTCTGTTCATGCGGTCACGGGCTTGCACTTCACTCTCTTGGCGGGCTTGCATGCAGCCGAGTCCACTCCCTGGCAGCAGTTCTCGGTCAGAAAGCCAACCAGGTCGTTCATGTGCTCGATTTCGGGCCCGTAGTATACGAAGCGCCCTTCCTGGCGAGACGTTACCAGGCCAGCATGCGTCAGCTCCTTGAGATGGAAGGAGAGCGTCGCGCTAGCCAGGTCAAGATGCTCCTGGATGACTCCGACGTTGAGACCCTCCGGCCCGGCTGTGACGAGCAGGCGAAAAATAGCCAGGCGCGTCGGCTGTGCGAGCGCGGCCAAAGCTTTGATGGCGTCTTTTTCCTTCATAAGGCTCTGTCTTCAAGGTTATGTGCCGATTCTAACGCGACGCCGCCGGCGTCGGGCGGAACTGCAGCCCCACGAATGTCACGGCTGCATGTGACGAACGCACATTGCGCCCGCGCTTGCTGCGTCACAACGTTTCCATTATATTGGAGATATAGAGTTAACCATTCCACCGCGACTAGGCGTCGTCAGGAGAAGTCTGTGACAGAACACCGAAAATACAATGTCTTATTCCTCTGTACCCACAACTCCGCACGCTCCATTCTGGCGGAAGCGGCATTGAATGAACTCGCGAGCGACCGCTTCGTGGGGTACAGCGCCGGCAGTCACCCTGGCACTGCTCCGAACCCTTTTGCGCTTGACCTGCTGCGTTCACAGGGGATTTCGACCGAAGGGCTACGCAGCAAGAGCTGGGACGAATTCGCTGAAGACGGCGCACCGCAAATCGATTTCATTTTTACTGTCTGCGACAACGCAGCCGGCGAGGTATGCCCGATTTGGCCCGGTCACCCTGCGAAAGCACACTGGGGCGTACCTGACCCCTCGACGGCCGAGGGCTCTGACGACGCCAAGCGCAAGGCATTTCTGCAGGCCTACGTGCAGATGAAGAAGCGCATCGAGCTCTTCGCGAATCTGCCGCTCGAAAAGCTGGACCGCGTTGCGGTCCAGCAGGAAATGCAGAACATCGGCACGTCGCTGCGTGAGAAGGGAGAGTAAGGATGGCAGGCAGTCAAACAGTCGCGAAGGCCGCTCGGCGGGCGCCGAGCGGCATCGGTTTTTTCGAGCGCTATCTGTCCGTGTGGGTCGCGCTATGCATTGTGGTCGGCATCGTTCTCGGCAAGATGTTGCCCGGCGCTGTCCACACCGTATCTACGCTGGAGTTCGCCCACGTCAACATCCCCGTCGGGATTCTGATTTGGGTCATGATTATTCCGATGCTGTTGCGCATTGACTTCGCATCGCTCGGCAAGGTTCGCACCCAGCTGAAAGGCATTGGCGTGACGCTGGTCATCAACTGGGCGGTCAAGCCGTTCACGATGGCGTTTCTGGCATGGGTCTTCGTGCGGCACGTATTCGCGTCGCTGCTGCCCGCTGACCAGCTCGACAGCTACGTGGCCGGCCTGATTCTTCTGGCTGCAGCGCCTTGCACAGCGATGGTCTTCGTCTGGAGTCAACTGACGAAAGGTGACCCGTACTTCACACTGTCTCAGGTCGCGTTGAACGACCTGATTATGGTGTTCGCGTTTGCCCCGGTCGTGGGTCTGCTGCTAGGCATCTCGAACATTGCGGTGCCTTGGGATACATTGCTGACCTCGGTGGTGCTCTACATCGTCATCCCCGTCATCATTGCGCAGCTTATTCGCAAGACTCTCCTACGTCAGGGCGAGCAGGCCTTCCAGAAAGCGCTCTCGAAGATTGGCCCGTTCTCCATCGCTGCGCTGCTGCTGACACTTGTGCTGCTCTTCGCGTTCCAGGGTGAGCAAATCATTGCTCAGCCTCTCGTCATCCTGCTTCTCGCGGTGCCTATCCTGATTCAGGTGATTATCAACTCGTCGCTCGCCTATGTGGCGAACCGGCAACTGGGCGTATCGCACGACGTTGCTGCACCGTCCTGCCTGATTGGCGCGTCCAACTTCTTTGAACTTGCTGTTGCAACGGCCATCAGCCTGTTCGGTCTGAAGTCCGGTGCTGCACTTGCAACGGTGGTCGGCGTGCTCATCGAAGTGCCGGTCATGCTGGTCGTAGTCAAGGTCGTCAACTCGTCTCGTAACTGGTATCAACGGTCGTCGTGACTGACTCAGCCGCTTTCAGTTGCGAAGACGGCACCGCGTGAATGCGGAAAGACGCCTTCTTTCATCGGAGCGGTTTGCTTGCCTTTACAGCGTGGGCAAACGCTCGAAGTTGTCAAAGCGGGCAAACGGTGGCGGCACCTCGGTTACCTCAAGCGCGTCGACAAGCGCTGCGGACATGCCCTCGCTGAGCCAGGCGCACATCTCCGCCAGTTGCTCTGGCGAGCCCTGCAGCATCGCCTCTACCGAACCATCCATTCGGTTGCGGACCCAGCCGGTGACGCCCAGTTCCCTCGCCCGACGTACGCAGGCCTCCCGATAGCCCACGCCTTGCACCTGGCCACGGACCTGAACCAGTCGGGTCTCAAGCGGTTCGTCCTTATCGTGAGATTCCATGCGCGTACTCCAGTTACAGGTCGATGCACCTGCGGGGACGGTCCATGAAGCGGCCCGGCCGCAATCGCATGCTTGCGCATCTTCTCCCACAGACGCTTCGTGGAAATGCCAATGGCAAGAGGTGGCCTCAGAAACGCGGCGCTGGTGCTGCAAAAGCGCGCCGTGATGGAACACGATTTCGCACGCTGTTTTGTGCCGTTCAGCGGAGCGCACATATCCATTGCGGCTGCCCTGTGAAACCCGTCTTCCCTCGTTTTTTCATCGGGGTTACTCAACCCTACGAAGCTCGTAGA
This sequence comes from Paraburkholderia sediminicola, assembly GCF_046030555.1. Taxonomy (GTDB): domain Bacteria; phylum Pseudomonadota; class Gammaproteobacteria; order Burkholderiales; family Burkholderiaceae; genus Paraburkholderia; species Paraburkholderia sediminicola_E. The sequence goes on from NZ_JAQQCH010000001.1 coordinate 306,094, forward strand.
ACCTCTGCGAGGTCATCGAGCGACAGCGGCTTGGTCAGATGACCGTCAAATATCCGTTCGTCAGTCTGGAGCCTGCCGGCAGCGTTGGTGTAGCCAGTCAATGCCACCAGTTTCGTCAGGCAGCACTGCGCCCGCAGACGAAGCAGTTGCGCAAGCTCAAGGCCGTCCATGCCAGGCATTGTGATGTCAATCAGGGCAACATCCGGAGTAAATGACTCCACTATCGAGAGCGCGTCGGCCCCGCTCTGCGCGCGCTTCACTTCGTGCCCCTCCAGTTCCAGCAATGTGCCTACTGCCTCCGTCGCGTCTGCGCTGTCGTCTACAAGGAGGATGCGCATCGGCGCCATCGTGCGCCTCGCGAGTATGGTGACCTCGCCCGTGCTCTCGCAGACGATGGGGAGCTGCAGGCTGACTTCCGTCCCTTGGCCTTCGCCAGCGCTCGCAATTGTGACGGTGCCGTTGTGTGCCGTCACCAGATGCTTCACGACGGCCAGTCCAATTCCGAGTCCGCCTTCTACATGTCGGCGCGCCGAAGCCGACTGGGCAAACATGTCGAAGACGTGTGGCAGCAATGAAGATGAAATGCCAGCGCCGTTGTCCCTCACCGTGATGACCGCAGTGCGGGGCGATGAATCGTGTATCGACCCGGTGCTGAGGTCTGGTGCCTCTACCAATAGAGTGATGTCGCCGCCGGGGGGGGTGTATTTCACCGCGTTCGACAGCAGATTCGACACGACCTGCGTGAGACGGGCGGCGTCCGCGTGGACGGTCACCGGATACGGCGGAGCAATGATATGCAGTCGATGCTGACCGTTGTTGGCGTCAGCTTTCATCGCCGTCACCGCGTCTCCCACGATGTCCTGAAGTAACCCGTAGGATGGACGGACGGAAAGTTTGCCGTGCCGTATCCGGGACGCGTCGAGCAGGTCGCTCACGAGACGTTTCAATAGCCGAATCTGCCTGTCGGCGATACCCAAAGCCGACAACACGGCGGAATTGTCAGAAGCGAGCTTCCGCGCTGCAGTCAGGGCGCTGTCAATCGGGGCAATGGGATTGCGCAACTCATGGCTCAGGGTCGCAATGAAATCGTCCTTGCGTGCTTCAGCCAGAGCCAGTGCATTCCTCGCTGCCTCCGCTTCAGCCGCGCGGGCTTCAGCATCAGCCTTTGCCCGCATTATGGTGAGCGCAGCGCAGGTGAAGTTCGCGAGGCTGGTAAGGATTCTGAGGTCCTCGGAGTCAAACAGGCGCTCCCTGTCGTGAGACATCACCCAAACAGTGCCCCATGGCTCCGGTTCGCCAGGAATCGGTACGACCAATTCTTCGATAATCTCGGGGACAACGTGCTGCAGACACGCGAAGTGGTTTTGGGGAAACGAGAACAGTTGCCCCGTAGCTAAATCGAGCGCAATGCCGCTCGGGCTGTCTTCCACCGGAGGCGTAGTACCTACAGCGGCGACGCATTCGCCCGAAACCGCGGCCCAGCGGAAGACCGGGGGGCCGTCAGTGTCGCGTTCCAGCAACGCAATGCCCGCGCTACCCGCCTCACACAAATTAAGTGCCATGTCCGAGAGCGTCTGGAGCATAGCGCCATCCGACGAGGTCAGCGCCCGCGCCAGACGATGCATCGATTCGCTTTCAGCAGCGAAATCGGGCGGTCGATTGGGGCGCGTGCCAAGCGCTGTTGTGGCAAGGGTGCCCGCGCAGCGTGCGCGGTCCGCTGCGGAGGGGGCAGACGGTCCGGCCATATGGTCTCCAAGTTGTAACTTGCACCACCGAAGAGCGGAAAAGATTGCCGCGCTGGATGAATTGTAGTCGCTGCGCCACAAAGACCAATCGCGGTAGCACGGCCGTCCACAGCGGCGGCAGGGCAAGGAACGTTTATTGCGGCCTCAATACGTTAACCTGTCGATGCGAAAGTGGCCCGTAAGTTGGCGACGATACCTCTTGTTGACGATGCCCCAAACATTCTGCGCCCCCTTCGATGGCTGCTGGAACGGGAAGGATTTCGCGTGCTCACGGCGCTAGACGGGCAGGCGGCGCTCGCTGCCGCTGCTATCGAGAGCCCAAATCTCATTGTGACCGACTGGATGATGCCTCGCATTGAGGGCGTTGAATTGTGTCGACGATTGAAGGCCGACGTTGCGATGGCCGGCATTCCAGTGGTGATGTTGTCGGCCGCGTTGCCGCCTCATCCGAGTGAACAGCTATGGGATGCGCTTTGGTTGAAGCCAGCCCCCATAGGTCAGCTGATAAAGCTGATTCATAACCTTCTGGACGAACCGCACCCGGAAGTGCATGAATACACGTGCGAGCACTGAACATTCGATACCTGCTCCCGCGGCCCTAAACCGGACGAAGCCGTGAACGTGACTGCGCCTCTTCTGTCGCTATCTGATACGCGACGACACCAGCTTCGCAAGCCAGTGTCGGACTGCTTCTGTTGCAGGTTAGCGCCTCCGTGAGGGCGGTTCAATGCAATGGCTCGGCCTGGCTAAGCACAGCTATCTCGCTTGCCGAATCGGGTCCAACTGAACCGTGCTTTATTTTGACCGTGGCGCTTCCAGGTTCGCGTCGGGTTCTTCGAGCTTGCCCGCTCTGATGGCGGTGACGGCGTTCGCAATGGCAAGCGCGACATTCACCACTTCCTTTTGCATATCGTCGTCTGCATCCAGGGTGGCATGACTCGTTGCATAGGGTTCGTAATAGCCGATAAACCGGTCGAGACGAGATTTGCCTCCCGCTTCAACGAAGCCCATCCAGTCCAGCCAGTCAGTCAGCGCACGGCGAGAACCTTCGATGCCCGCGACGTCGCCGTGGACGACCAGTCCGTAGGCACGGCCTGCGAGGTGCTTCGGATAGTCCCACCCAGCAAGCTCCAGCTTTTTCGCCTCTTCCGCCTTTTTCCCGTGCGTGCTCGTCGGGTCGGGATTTCCACCATCAGCACATACAAGCCTATCCATCAGGAGCTTGAGCGGGCTGCTCACCTGATACCAATACACCGGTGTGATGAAGATAACGGCGTGGGCCGCCACAAAGCGCTCGTATATCTCGTTCATCCAGTCGTTCACCATCCCGAGCGAATGATTGGGATAGCAGCTACACGGCCAGTGACAAAGAGGCATAGCCGTTGAGACACAACCCTTGCAGGGGTGGATGTGTAAATCGCGGTCCGACGTGAGGCGAGACAGGTCCAGCAAGTCCACTTCGATGCTGTTCGATTCGAGCGTGGTCTGGACAAGCTTCGACATACGGAAGCTTTTCGACATCTCGCCCGGACATGAATAGTCGTTGCGAGATGACGCGTTCACAAGGAGAATGCGACTCGTCGATGATGGGTCGGCCTGCTTGCGCTGTGCAGCCTTGATTCGCTCACTGGCATCACGCCATTCGACAGATAAATCGTAGTCTGGGTCAGTGAATCCCGGTCCGGCCTTGGCCGTGATGGGGGACTTCCGTCCTTCCGCATACGCGTCCCATGCGATTTCTTCGAGCCGTCCAAGCGATGCGTCTTCGCCACGAAACGCAGGGTCATAAAATCTGGCCATGAATCGCTGCCTGAAGGCCTCGCGTGACATCTTCTCTGTTACCTGACCCTTTCGAACCTCAATCTTCTGTTCCGTGGTGCGCTTTTTTGGGTCCTCCCCATTGTTTGCCGACATCGTGTTCTCCTTGGCGCTTGAATATCCGGCGCGTGCTGATTTTGACCATTGAGCAATTGCTGGACCAGTCGACGGCCAACCATGCCGACACCTTGAGGCACGGGAGATGCTGACTTGTTGCCACGCTGTCCGAACGGCAGTGCCGCCAATTTCAATGGAGATAGGAAAATGAAAGCACTTGTTTATGAGGGGCCACGCAAAGTCGTCGTGAAGGAAATGCCCGACGCTAAAATTGAGAAGCCGACCGACGTCCTTGTGAAAATCACGACCACCAACATCTGCGGTTCAGACCTGCACATGTACGAAGGTCGCACGAACATGGAAACCGGACGCATCCTCGGCCACGAGAATCTTGGCGTTGTCGCCGAGGTCGGAAAAGGCGTCGAGCGCATCAAGGTGGGTGACCGGGTATGCCTTCCCTTCAATATTGGCTGCGGGTTTTGCAAGAACTGCGAGAGAGGACTGACCGGATTCTGTTTGACCGCAAACCCTGGGGTCGCGGGTGCGGCGTACGGGTTCGCGGGCATGGGTCCATATAGCGGAGGGCAGGCGGAATATCTCCGTGTTCCGTTCGGCGACTTTAATTGCCTCGTCTTGCCGCCAGATGCCGAAGAAAAAGAGAACGACTACGTAATGTTGTCGGATATTTTTCCCACCGGCTATCACGCCACAGTTCTAGCTGGTGTCGAGCCCGGCGACAGTGTAGTCATCTACGGTGCAGGGCCGGTCGGACTGATGGCCGCTCTTTCTGCGTCAATAAAAGGCGCAAGTAAGGTCATGGTGGTCGATACGCATGCGGACCGGCTGGCGCTCGCGGAAAAGCTCGGAGCCATTCCGATTGATGACAGCGATGGCTCATCGGCTGACCAGGTGATGGAGCTAACCGGTGGCGAAGGCGCAGACCGAGGCTGCGAATGCGTCGGATACCAGTGCAGTTGCAAAGGCCACGAAGTGCCCAACGCGACAATGAACAACCTCATCAAGGCGGTGCGGCCGACTGGAGGTATCGGCGTCGTCGGCGTTTTTGTCGCCGAGGACCCGAAAGCTGAAGACGCACTCGCCAAGAAGGGCCAGCTCGCGCTCGACTTCGGCCAGCTTTGGATGAAAGGCCAACATATCGCGACGGGCCAGGCGAACGTGAAGGCGTATAACCGGAAGCTGCGCGACCTCATAGCCGCAGGCAAAGCGAAGCCATCTGAAATCATCTCTCACCAGCTACCGCTCGAAAAGGCGGCGGAGGGTTACGCCCATTTCGACGCTAGAGATGAAGGATGGACGAAGGTCGTGCTGAAGACGGCGGCGTAGCCGTATTGAAGGTTTTGCCGGTAACGCATTTGCCGCTGGAGTACGAAAATAGCGTCGCACAGCATGAGCTGTGCCCGTTGCTGGCGGCCGCTCGTCGTGCTGTGCCGGGACGATGCTGCAGCCCGACAGACTCCTAGCGCAGGCGCTTCACGGCTGACGCTAACGATTGGCGCGTTGACCAATATGCCTCCCACGGGTCGAGCGCCTGGAAGCTAAGATACTCTCTCGCTGCTTGCACCGTCCAGTGCGCGCCGCTTTTCAAGTCGGACAGTTGTTCCCACGATACCGGCATTGACACACCCATTCCCGGCCGTGCACGCGCAGAAAATGCGGTGGCTGTCGTCTGCGCCTTCCCGTTGCGCAGGTAATCAACATAGATTTTGCCAATTCTGTTGGCTGCGCCCGACGTTGCCGAAAAGCGCTCGGGGATGGTTTTTGCCAGATGCCGGACGAACGCCTGCGAAAACGCCTTCACCGATTTGTAGTCCAGCTTGGGCGTCAGCGGCACGACAACATGCAGGCCCTTACCTCCACTTGTCTTTAGCCAGGCCTTCAGGTCCAGCTCTGTCAACAATGCATGCACAAGCACTGCCGCTTCCTGAATCTGCTTCCACTTGACCCCTTCGCCCGGGTCCAAGTCAAAGATGACCCGGTCAGGCTTGTCGATTTGCAGGACCGTTGAATTCCAGGTGTGAAACTCCACGACATTCATCTGGGCCGCCGACATCAATGCGTCAACGGTATCGATGGTCAACACCGGCGGGTGATTCAGCCACAAATCGCGGTCATGGGCTTTCAGCCCCGGCATCGAAGTCTTTTCGGCGTGCTTCTGGAAAAACAGCTCACCTGAAATGCCGGTGGGCGCGCGGACCATCGCCAGCGGGCGTTCCTTCAGGTGCGGAAGTATCCATTGGGCGACGCTTTCGTAATACCGAACCAGGTCCAGCTTTGTAACGCCGCTTGTCGGGTCGACGATACGCTCAGGGTGGGTGACTTTCACCTGAGAAGTGGGCGCTGGCGTCAGAGTCTCAGCGGCTTCCCGGACGACGAGGCGCGCGGGCTTGTCGACACGCAGACCCTTGAACGACGCCTGGCGCACGACACCTTCCGCAGTCCATTCGGCAAACTCGACCTCGGCAACGAGCTCAGGCCGAACCCAGCGCTCGCTGCCCGCTGCACGCCTCGACCAGCGGCCGGGCTTCGATACAACGATGTCAAAGGGAGCGGCCTCCAGCTCGAGCGACGTCAGGCGGACCCATAGGTCTCGGCCAGTGCGGGCGTTCCAACCGGTGCCGACGCTGCCGGCGTCATGAAGCTGGTTGCCGACGTAGTATCCAAGCAGGAGGCTGCCAACTTCGCCGTCCTTGCCGCCCCGAGCGGTGAAACCACAGACCACAAGCTCCTGCCGAAGCCGGCACTTTGCCTTCAGCCATGTCTGGGTCCTTCCTGACTCGTATGTCGCGTCGCGACGTTTCAACATCAAGCCTTCGAGACCTAAACCAGCAGCCGCCTCGAATATCTGGGCCACCGGAGCATCGAAGTCCTGACTGAACCGGATTCGGTCGCCTTCATCGCTGAGCATTTTTGAAAGCAGCGCGCGGCGCGCCCACAGCGGGACCTCCCTGAGGTCCATGCCATCGAAGTACGGGAGGTCGAACAGAAAATAGATGATTTCCTGATTCTTCGCGCCATCTATAGCATTTTGGAGAGCGCCGAAATCTGGCAGCCCGTTGCTCAGCACGACGATTTCACCGTCCAGCCATCCACTCGAGACAGGCAACTTCGCCACCTGCGTTGCCAGACTCGCGAGCTTCTTAGTCCAGTCGTGGCCGCCGCTTGTGAACAGCCGCACGCGACCTTTGTCGACGCGGGCGAGCATTCTGTAGCCATCAAGTTTGCTTTCCGTTATCCAATCACCGCTCGTTGGTAGCGACGAAGCCAGCGTCGCGCGCTGCGGTTCGAGTTTGGCGGGGAGCGGCGCGCTCGTGGCGGCAGACAGGTCTAGTTCCTGGTTGCTATTGCGCGCTGGCCGCGCGACTTTCGGCTCCCGCTCTTCGAGCAACCCCAGCGGCTTCGCGGTGACGCTGTCCGGAAGCGCCTTGATGACATCGTATTTGGCCAGCGGTTGTGCCCATTCATCGCGCTTTTTGAAAAGCATCCACTGGTCTTGTTTGTCGTCTTGCTTGGTTATGCGAACCAGTTCCCATAAGCCCGCCAGTTTCTCGCCATGGAGTTGAAACATCAGCTTGCCGGCAACCAATGCCTTTCTCGGGTCGCCAACCGGTTCCCACGTCCCGCGGTCCCACACGATTACGCTACCAGCGCCGTATTGTTTCGGAGGAATCGTTCCTTCGAACGTCGCGTACTCGAGGGGATGGTCCTCGACATGGATGGCGATTCTTTTTTCCTTTGGGTCGTAGCAGAGCCCTTTAGGCAAAGCCCAGGAAACCAGCACGCCATCCAGCTCAAGGCGGAAATCATAATGAAGGCGACTGGCCCAGTGCTTCTGAACGACGAAACCAAGGTCCGCTGACCCGCTTGTGGCGTTGGCTGATGGGGCAGGCTCAGGCGTTGCGCCGAAATCCCGCATCCTCTCGTAGCGGTTGAGAGAGGGAGATGCAACTCTGCGGCTCGTGACCATAGGTTTGGCCCGAAGAAAGCCCAACAGTAGGCAGGTTCACGCCGGCCATAAGCCGGTCACCCAAGTTGTGATGGCAATGCCAAACCTCCGATGGCTCAGAGGAAATCGGCGCACCGTCAAGGTACCACTTCGCGATGCGCCGCTTTCCGCACACGGTCTAGCTGCGGCCCTCAGCTCCCTTTAGTTCATCATGCTTGTGTGAATGCGTCGCTGCGTACTTCAGCTCGAAATGCACACCTTTGCCGCTATGTGTCGGCGGAAAGTGCTCGCCTTCGACGCAAGTGACCTCGAACGTGTCTTTCCCATCATCATGCACCACCGAATAGATACCCGAAACTTTTACTATTTCGCCCGGCTTGTATGAGCTGTCGCCTGCCATTGTCCTTCCCCTTTAAATGGTGGAGAACAACCACGTAGCAAGCGACGTTCCGAGACTGCGATGCCTCGAAGGGCCGCTCTCGCATACTCGCGGCCCACGAGGCGAGGATGCTTAACCCCGACATGTTGTTGAAGCTGAGAATGCGAGCTGCTTGACTCTTGGAATCCTGCATAACCGATATAGATTGATTGCATAACCGAGGCGGTTTCTCCTGCTGTAACTTGCTTCCTTATTGCCTCACGGGTGCAAAGGCCCCTCGCTACTTCGTCGCGGATTGCGATGGACGTGAGTATCGAATAACCGACGCCGGATTTGACGAGTTGTTTTGTGAGAGCAACGCTATCGACCTCGAGCTCCACTCTCAGCCTAATCCCGTGCTGGACCACGGCGTGCTCGATGACGCGGCGATTGCTGTGAGGCAAGCCTGGCAGAATCAACGGGAGAATGGCGAGGTCACGAATTTGGAAACCCTTTTGTGGCATCTTCGTCCCCGGGGGAGCTATCAGAATCATCGGCTCACTGTACAAAGGACGTACGTTGAAGGTGTCGAGCGGCGGCTGGTTGTAGACCACGGCCATATCGACCCGCCGGTCCATTACCCATTCCTGTAGGGAGCTGCTTTGTCCTTCACGGATATGCAGTGCGACGCGGGGAAACTTTGCTCGGAAATCGCGGATGAGTTCGGCACCTATCAGTGTGCCCATCGTCGGGGATAAGCCGGCGTTCGTACGAGTAGTGTCTGTTACTGATGGAGGCTTAGAGTGGGTGGGTCCGGTTCTTCGGGGCAGAATGCTGTGGCGGTTGTCAGAATGAGTGTTCACGCTAGTCGTCGTTCGCAGCGAGTAGCAACTGCTGCGTGCGCTTCATGACCCAAGCCACTTCTGCTTGCGAAAAGTCCCACGTACCCGAGTCGACCTTCAATCTCACGCCCTTCTCGACTCTCCTCAATGCCATATCACGGGACATGCCGGAGGTCGAAATCTTTTTTGTTGCATACTCGGAAAGCTGGACAGCGAGGTCCTCGCACGCGTCGTAGCGTACCCACAGTTGCTCGTCCGTGAGACCGCTTTGATAACGTCCATCGACTTCGCGAACGAGAAGTTTTGGTTGAACCCCGGTTACAGAACCTAGGTCCGGGTATCTCGGAAAATCATCAGGCACACGTGGGTCTGTCATCTCGTTCTCTATAGCTGTGGCAACTGCCGAGTCGGCGTGACCACCGGACACGCCTCGCATGTCGTCGCCCCGCGCGCGATTTCGCTCAGCGCAGCGCAAACACCTGGCTGCCAAGGTGTATCCGCAGTTGAGTGTGATTTGCGAAAGCTCATAACTGGGCGTCAAGCATTTTGAGCGTCGCATCGGCGGTGCCCTCTAAGCCAACTTGATGCGACGGTTTCGTGTCCGACTCCCGAAGGTTAATTCGAATGAGCCTCTGCGCCGAGAATCGTTCGCTGAAGCGTCGTACCGTCGGTAGGGCTTTCCCGGCGCCCACTTCCACAACAACAAGCTTCGACACGGAAGAAATGCAGGCTGCGAGTCGCTGCTGCTGTTTCTCATAGGGAAGGCCGACCCAAGCCCAGTCTCCGAACATGAGGATATTCGGACGCGCGAGAGCGCCACAACGAGGGCAACGGGGCATCGGGCTCTCCAACTCCGAAGTTGTTTCATTTACGAGCGGATGAAAACCTATCGCCGACCACGTATCGTCCGTACAGGTCCCCAGGCATTGGAGTGTGTGAATCGACCCATGGCATTCGTGCACACGGTGTTCCGGGAACCCGGCCTTTTGGAGCTGTCCATCGACGTTGCTCGTGAACACGAACGCGCGATGACTCATGCGGTCTGCCCACCTGCGCAATATCGCGAAGCCCTCGTGCGGTACGGTGTCACGGTAAAGCTTCAAGCGGTGTCCATAGAAGCCCCAAGCCAGTTTCGGATGCCCCGCGAACATCGCGGGGTTTGCCATATCTTCGAACGAAAGACCACGGTGTCGAAGCGCTGGGTAAGCGCGCCAGAAGCCATCTCGACCGCGAAAGTCAGGAAGGCCGGAGTCGACACCCATGCCGGCACCAGCAGTGATGAGAAGTCCGTCGGCGTCCCGCAGCCAGCCGGCTGCTTTCTCCAGCTTTCCATCTCGCAAATCAGTCATCTGTGTAAGCGTCATTGTGCAAGAGAGTGTGGCCCGATACAAAGTCGACGGTGCGCGCGGGGCCAGCAACGCCACGTCGCCACGCGAGTTCAACTGCTGCTACGCGCGTAGATACCATTCGTCAGGGCCGTAAATTCTCTTCAGGGTGTCGATGTCACGCTTGTACCCGAGCTCGCCGATAAAGCCCAGCGACCGTAACACTTCACGTACGTGCAAGAGGTCTTGTTTGTCTGTCCAATCTTGCGTGTACACGCAAATGACGTGACCATCACGACCCATGCTGCGCAGAGCCGTCGATACCTTCGCAAACAATAGGTTGTCGCCTTCAACGGCGCATTTGATTTTCGCCCATGCCTGGTCGACATCGGATGAAGGCGCGAAAATGCACCACTTGCCCGTTGTAGGTCCCGAGCGGATGATGCCGCAGCTAGGGGATTTCCTCATCTGCCAGCTCCGACTGAAGTCTTCCGAGGGGCGCTCGGACCTACTCAATAGCAGCTCTTCAAGACGCGATTGCTCGTTCATTTCAAGTCGGTTGCGAAGAATGTCTTGGGTCTCGCTGAGCACACACTTCCATCACTTCTGCCCGCGCTCACCGTGTTTTAATTGAGACAGGTATATAGTCTGGACTACCGAAGTAAGCCAAACGCCGTTATCCGAGCAAGAGAAGGTGTGCCCATCGACGTACATCTGCGAAGCGTCCACAACGAGAACCAATGGTGACCCGTGGCGAGCACCTACTCGAGTTGCCGTGTCGATGTCCGTGCTCAGATGGACGGCGTGCCTGGTTCGAGGTATCAATCCTTCAACAGTGATACTCGCCCAGTTGCTCCACGCGGTGCCGTGATACAGAATGGCCGGGGGCTCTATTGCGGCATAGCCTAGGTTCACCTCTATCGAGTGACCTTGCGCCGCGCGTATTCGCTCGCCGTCTGCGGATAGTGAGAAGCGCTGTTTGTCGCTCGTCGCGACGACCGCCAGAATGACGTCTCTCGTAACTGCTGGCATCGTTCTAAACCGCTTTGACGCACCCGCAGTACGCGCAGCGCGTTCGATTGCGCGTATCAGTTCGTCGACAGATACCCAGCCCTGACTGTCGAGCCGGATGCCAATCATCTCGGGTTCATGTCGCAAAATCTTCGAAAGAAGTCTGCTAACTGCGACGTGGTCTGTCGTCAGATGCTCGTCGGCGTTCATGTTCATGTAGATGTGCATCCGCGGGAGTGTCCCAAACTAGGACCAGAACCAAGCATCAGTTTCAATTCCTTTTCTGTCGCGTGGCGCGCAACTGTTCCAACTCTTTGCTGAGCGCGTCGATTTGCGCTTGCAGGCCAGCCGCTCGTTTGAGTAGCTGCCCGACTTTATACCAATAGGCATATCCCAAGTCCCCGTCCGCCAAGCCCAATTCATGGAACTTGCGAAGCGCAATCTCAAGGTCAATATCGCTACCCGAGTTCATTTCATTTCCCTCTTTTGATGCGCGGCGGTCGTGTTCCGAGGCCTTGCACCCGAACAAAATCCCCTCTTTCACGTATCTCCTTTTGATGTGCAGCATGACCAAGCTGAGTACGAACGCGACTGCCGGCACGACCAAAAGTGCGGAGCTATTGACGGCGAAGGTCAGCAGTTCTGTCATGACCGGCAGACGTTAGAACCTGAGGTTTCGTGCCTATGGGAAAAGCTGCACATATTGTTGCGCAAAGGTCGCGGCTTCTTTCACAACCGACTTAACATCTTCGACCGATAGTCGCTGCAGCGGCGTATCACCGTCCAGCGTATTGACCGGTGTCGTGAAGAAGTCGAACATTGTCCACGAGTCAATTTTGCCCAGACGACGTATGACTTTTCTGAAGTCATCGCGGAAAATCATGGGCGTGAGAAAAAACGCTGGGATATAAGCGTCCGGCCCAAAGTAGACGCGGAACATCCGATTCGAGGCGACATACTTATCCAGCATCTTTTCTGTGATGCCGGCCGCATCGCAGAAGTCGTGGGTTCGAAGTACTTTTCCTTGGTGCACAAGCGGGTAACGCTCAGCGTTCGCTTTGTTGGCTCCGGACAAAGGCTCATCTTCGGGTGTCGACTTCGACGCACGTCTGACCCGCTTGCGAAGATTCTCTTCGTCCTCTCGAAGGGCAGGAAGGTCAATTCCGTATATCGTAGCTATACCCATGGCTGCACAGAGATGATTCTTGAACATGCGGCCGAGCGCCGCATCTGGGATTTGCAGCAGGGTTTCAATGACTTTCGGGTCGCACAAGATGGCTGCGACGACGGCGCGACGTAGGATGTGTTGTATCCATTCTTCTTTGAGCGATGTGTCGTTCTTCGTCTCACGCGTAGACCGAGGCGGCATGGTCATTCCTTACTTAAGCGAATCTATAACCTTTTGCGCAGATTCGAATCGCTATGGCATCTCAGCCCCGTGCGTCTTATGACCTGCGCCGCGCGCCAGATATATGTGGACGCTGGGTATCGCCGTTACCCATAGCACTTCCGCGCATCTTGTCTGTCACATCTTTAACGGCCCCGCCCTGTCCGTGGGTGATGGTGTGAAACCAGCTGTCCCACGTTTCAATTACATCCCAAAAGTTTCCGGGCTCGCCAAGGAGTCGGTAGGTAAGGCCATCGCTTGATTGCACGTGCATCGTTTTAGGGTTGAACGTGACGAGAGCAGAACTCACGCGCCCAAGGTCAACGGAGTCGAAGCCGACAAGCCGCTGCAGACCGTCATCGGTTTCGAAGATTCTCCAACGCGAAAGATAGACATCGGGCTCGACCGTGGTCTGAGGAACGGGCTGACGGGCCATCAAAATCTCCTTGGTTGCTTACGCGCGCCACTTTGCTGGCGCCAAAACGGCTGCGGTGCGGTGCCATTCGTCCGTCATGCAAAGCTGGCTCGGGAGGTCGCCGATAAAAGTCACGACAACATCAACGTTGTGCCCACTCACGGGTGCACCAGTCGACGTCGCGGCGAGAGGCTATCCAGCGTGCAGGGCTGCTGAGCCGCTTGAGAAACACCACACACGACTACCAGCGCCTACGCGCCGTATCAACTTCGTATGCCATGAAATTCGAACTGAGCAGGCTGTCTTTGGCTTTGGCATTGCCCTATCGCTGTCGGAGCGCGCGTTTGAAGGTACGGCAAAGCATCGCTTGTCGACCTTTCGTTCATGATAAACACGTTCGAATGAGATGTATACACAGTAGATGTATAAACGGTAGACGTATAGCCGGTAGACGAAAAACTGGTGGTGGGCGAAATTCCCGTCCATGACTGACACTGAGCTGAACGAATTCGACCCGTACCTGCGCCGACGCGTTGCAGAAAACGTCTGGAAGCTGCGCACTGAACGAGGCCTGTCACAAGAAAAACTCAGCGATATGTGTGGCTTCCATCGGACGTACGTCAGTCAGGTCGAGCGGTCGGCAACCAACATCTCCCTCGACAACTTGCAAAAGTTGGCCTATGGCCTTGACGTCGACCCGGTCGCACTTCTCCGCTCGTCGTAATGGTCAATCTGTGGCCGCGGACATACCGCAAGCAGAGGCACCCAAGGCAGAAGCACTCCACGAAAATCTCAACTCGGGTAGTCAGTCATCGTCCTGATGTGGCGACGCATGAGGCTGCCCTGCGCAAACGTGGCCAGTACGGCCGCGCTCTCACGTCGACTCTTCACGGGTACTGTTGTTTGCACGCGACATTCGTCGCGGTAGCGAACGTAAGACGCGCGACGTCGCCATCGTCGAAGAGACGGGTCAATTTGGAAGGCGTTGAGATTCTGGCTTAGCGGCAATGCGCAGGGGGAAAGCTACAGCGTTGGTACTTTCTGAAGAAATACCAGAGGGAGAACCGGGTCTAAGCCTTTGTCAGTGGTAGGTTGATGCCTTTTTAGGTTCCACAAAAAGGTGCGCGTCGCCGATGAAGTAGGTAAACCAGCGCGGCGTATAACCCGTCAGGCGACCGACCAGATGCAGCAATGCCGCGCCTTCGGTCAGATTGAACGGCGTGCCGAGGCCGACATCGTTGCTGCGAATGTACAAACACAGCGAAATTTCACGGCGCGCGACGTTCGGCAGGAACTGATAAAGCAGGTGGCAAGCCGGCAGCGCGATCTGGTCCAGCACGGCGGGGTTCCAGGCATGAAACAAAATTCGCCGGTCGGCGGGGTTCTGCATGATCGTGTCGAGACATTGCCGCAACTGGTCGATCGCCTTGTACAGCAGTACCTTGGGGCTGCCGTCTTCCTCGAATTCCGTCACCACCTGGAAGCCACGGGCAGTGGCGTCGGCCAGTTGCGCGCTGGCGCTCGCGTCCAGCACCTTGTAGGCCGGCCACTGGCGCCACTGCACGCCATATACGTCGCCGAGATCGTCCGCGCCCTGGCGATACGGATTGGCAAGCCATTGCGGATTCTGGTTGGCATTCGCGTCCCACACCTTACAGCCCAGATCGCGAAAATCCGCGGCGCTGCGCGAGGCGCGTAGAAACCCGACCAGTTCACCCACGGCCGATTTGAACGCCAGTTTTTTCGTGGTAACCGCGGGAAAGCCCTGCTGGAGGTCGAAGCGCAACATGGCGCCAGGCATGCTGATGGTGCGGATGCCGGTGCGGTTCTCCTGCCACGTGCCGGTGTCGAGAATCGTGCGGACGAGGTCGAGGTATTGTTTCATGCGGGTTCCTTCGACGAAGCGCGCCCCTGATCAGGAACTGGCGCCACGGAGATTGAGCGGAAAACCCGATTTTAACAAGCGCAGCCGGACGGCGCCCGGTCGAGGCGCGCGACGGAGAAAATATCGGCAGGAAAGCGCGTCAGAGATGCGGCACGGAAGCCGGCAAGTCGCTGTGCGGTGCGCTCAGCGGTTCGCCTTCCATATGGCGCATGCCGTGCGAGCACAACAGGCGGTACAGCGTCACGCGCGAAATACCAAGTTCCTGCGCGGCGTCGCCGAGACGGCCGCGATGGCGCAGGAGGGCGAGCTCGATTGCCTGACGTTCGGCCGCCTCGCGCGCCTGCGCGAGCGACACCGGCACGATCTCGACATACTCGGCGAGCTCGAGGTCGCGCGCCGTAATCGCACGCCCTTCCGACATCACGATGGCGCGCCGCACGCGATTGATCAACTCGCGCACATTGCCCGGCCAGCCGTAGTTATGCAGCGCCGCGATGGCGTCGGGCGCGAAGCCGCGCAAGCGGCGGCTTGCATCTTTCTTGAAACGTTCCAGCATGTGCCGCGCAAGCAGTTCGATATCCTTACCACGTGCGCGCAACGGCGGTTCGTCGATTTGCAGCACGCACAGGCGGTGATACAGGTCGGAGCGGAAGCGCCCTTCGATCATCGCGGACGTCATATCCACGTGGGTTGCCGAGATAATGCGCACGTCGACGTCGATCGAACCGTGGCCGCCCAGCCGCTCCACTTTGCGTTCCTGCAGGAAGCGCAGCAGGCTCGCCTGGCTTTCGAGCGGCAGATCGCCGATTTCATCGAGAAACAGCGTGCCGCCGTTGGCCGCTTCCACGCGGCCGATTTTGCGCTGATTGGCGCCAGTGAACGCGCCGCGCTCATACCCAAATAGTTCGGATTGCAACAGATGCGGCGGAATCGCGCCGCAGTTGATCGGCACAAAAGGCGCATTGCGGCGCGCCGAGCGTTCGTGGATCGCGACCGCGGTCAACTCCTTGCCGGTGCCCGATTCGCCTGAAATAAACACCGGCGCGTCGGTCATCGCCACTTTGCGGATTGAACGGAACAGCGCGAGCATCGCGTCGCACGAACCGACCATTTCGCCTTCGGCGCCCTGCGATGCATCGTTCGATGCCGGCTCGCCAAGCGAGATCATGCCGTATGCATGACCAACCGAGTCGACGATCCTGTCGCCCGAGTAAGGCACCGTTACATAGTCGAAACAATAGTCACGCACGAGCCGGCGCAAGGCCGCGTCCTGCAATTGTCCGGGCGTGGTGGCTGCGACCCAGCCGACGTTCGGCATGGTCAGGCAGGACTCGAAGGCGGCAATTTCGTGTGGCTGAAAATCGCTAGACAGATCGAGCAAGCCGCCCGCCGCCATTCCGGCGCGAACAGCACGGCGCACGTCGCGCGCCGACCCCACGACTTCGACATGCCAGCCACGCTGATGGAAGCGGGTATTCAGCTCCGCGCTCGGATCGCGTGAAACGTAAATCAGTTGCCGCGTTGCGGGTTCCATTATTCAGATCCTCTCGTCAACGAACGTTAAGGATGACGCACGCACCTGAACCGGAGTTCAGACACGCTGACTCGTTCGGGATTCGCGAAATAGCAAAACCCGAACGGCCATTCCATTCCGTGCGGACAGCTGATCCCCAAGAAAGCGGCGTGTGTGTTTGAGACGGCCCGTTAGCGGGCTTTTTTAAATCTGAAGCTGTTTTCGAGAGCTTACTATACGCGCGTCACTTGGAAAACAATTATGCGAATTTAATCGGGGACCCGTTGCCCAGCAAGGCCAAGCGGCCGATCACTACTTATTCAGCTTATGAATAAAACCATTGTGGAAGCGCTTTTCCTAGCGTTCACCCCAAGGTAGTTCATACCTTCAGATTTAACGAATTACAGGTATTTTCTGCCTACCGTTTCAGCGCTGAAACGTTTTTGACCGATTTCCTAGTTGTTACTCCGAGGCATACAGGTCACATCCAGACGCACCAATGGATTGCGACTCATGGCACACGTTTCGCTAAATGCTGTGCACCAAGGAGACACATCATGCGACTCGCTTTCCGCATCGACCTGAACAGCATTGCACCTTGCAGCGCACTATGCGCTGCCGCAGTGGCCTTGACCGTGCTGTCCACTGGCGTCAATGCACAGGAATTCGCCCCGTCTCAATCAGTCACGATGGCCGAAACCGCCGATGCCGGTTCCGCCACCCTCACGAGCACGACGCTCGCAGTGGTGGCCTCACCGGACACGACGGCCCCTGATAGCCAGCTCGCCGGCGACGTACTGAGCATTCCGGCCGATGCTGCATCCGTGAACTACTTTTCGCTCGACGACCAGATGCTGTCGCGTCAACGCGGCGGCGCGGTCGGCATGTTGATGGTGGCCGCGACGCCGCAACTGATGGGCGGCAACGGCGGCGGCGGCAACGTCACGCTGTGGGATGAGATCGCCCCGCCCTCGCCGTTGCCGATTCCGATCGACGCCGCGCGCGCTGCACAAGGCAATGTCGTCAATTACCAAAGAAAGTAGCCCGAACAAATTAGCGATGCAAATCGGCGGCTGTGGCGTACCCAACACACCACGCGCTAACAGGACAAGAACAAGGACCGAGACATGACCACTTCAACCCGGACGCCGCGTGCACACAGGTCGCCGGCGGCATCGTCCACCCCGTTGCCGGCAGCGCTGGCAACCATCGTCGCCTTGCTCGCCACGTGTTTCGCCGTCGGCGCCGCCGCGCAACAGACCGTCAACCCGGGCGACATCATTGTCGAGCGCACGGTCACGCCACGCGATGCCTTCGTGTCGGTGCCGCGAGACCAGGACCCGGTCGCGGTGCGTGCCACCACGTTCCCGGCCAATAGCTTCAATCCGGCCATCGCCCAGCTTGTCGGCGATACCGACCTGACGAATGCGCACGGATCGAGCGGTGTCGCCGACGGCGGCGTGCTCGGTGGCACCGGCATGCAGGCGGTTACGCAAATCCTGAGCGGCAAGACGACCGGCAACAACATCGCGCTGAACGCCGGGGGCATCGGCATGCCGGGCCCGGGCATCGGCGGAACCATCACCTCGTCGGTGACGGGTGCGCTGGCGCCGCTGTCAAGCGCCCTCTCCGGCTCGCTCGGAGGTCTGAAATGAGCGCGCTCAAAGTCCGGCCACTGCATGTGGCGCTGTTTGTCTGCATGAGCGGCTCGGTCCTTGTGGCGAGCCATGCCCATGCGCAAGCAGTGCCCAAGGTCGGCGCCGACGCGACGATCGGCAACGGTGCCGGCGCTGGCGTCACCGGCGCGTTCACGGTCAATGAAACGGCCGGCATCAATAACGCGCAACTCAATCAGGTCACGGTTTCGAACGGCGGCGTAGTCGGCAACGACAACGCCAGCGTGCAAAGCGCGACGGCGGCCGCGAAGGTCACGAATGCGCGGGCCTCGATCGAAGCCAATGCTTTTTCGAATACATCCGGTGCGGTGCTGGTGAACCAGTCCGCCGGAGCAGGGAATCTGCAGCGCAACAGCACTCAGTTGGGTACTGCTGCACTCGGAGTCGAGACCGTCTCGGATGGGGAGCTATCCGCGACGGCCCCGAAAAATGGAGGTCTGGGTCAATCAATCGGGGTTCATAGCGTGCGTGAGGCAAACATATCCAGCGATGCCTTCAGGAACGTCAGCGGGATCGTGCAGATCAACCAGACAGCCGGCGCCGGTAATGCCACGGCAAACAGTTTTGTGCTCCGTCCCCCGGCGGGCACTTTTTTTAACTGACCACACTTAAAGTATCGGAGCGAATCATGAAGCGCACTCTTATTGCTGCAGCCGTTCTCGTCGCCGCATCCAGCAGCGCGTTCGCCGCACCGCAAAAGGCCTACCTGTTCAACGCCACGCTAGTCGGCGAAGCAGTAGGCGTCGAAGGTCTGGTGGGCCTGTATGGTTGCGTGCATGTGTCAAGCACGGCGGGCGCAGTCATCAACAACAATCAGTCGGTCACCGTGAATGCGACGCTCAATCCGCAAGCACAGAGCTACACGACCGGTCACGTGACGACTTCCGTCAACAACAACTCTTCGTCGATCAATGCTAGCGGTACGGCCTTCGCTGTGACATCGCAAAGCCACTCGTCGTCGTCGTCCGGCTCGCAAGGCTACCAGGCCTCGGCTGGTTATGCGTACGGCAATCAAAGCAGCTCGGTGGCGGGTGGTGGCTATCAAACCAGCCAGCAGGCATCCGGCATTGAAGGCGGCTTCACCCATACCAGTCAGAATTCCGGCGGCCATATCGCAGCCGGCGGTTCGATCGGCGGCAGTTACAACTATCAGGGCTTCAACACACCGTTCTTCGGCGAAGGCTCGGCCCATGCAAGCGGCGGCTTCCAGGCCGGATATAACGAATCGAGCTACGCCAACACCTCGGGCCTAGCGGGTGGTTTCGAAGCATCGCAAGCTTCCGGACAAGGCAGTGTCTGGGGCTACAAAGCCAATCAAGGTTCGGGCTTCGTGGCGGTCGGCGAGCAATCGTCCGGCTACTCGAACAGCAAGTCGTCCTCCACGGACGCTTATGGCGCAGCCTGGGGAATCGACGCGAGCCTTGCGACGACTGACGTGACGGTCAAGGGTTCGGTGACGCAGCACATCAACACGCAAGCGGCAGGAACGCTGACTGCAACGACGGGCGCCAATGCCGCTAACGGTGTGTCGGGCAACCTTGGCATCAACATCGCGGAAGGCATCAGCAATGCCCAAAGCAACGATGTCTCGCTCGCTTCGGTCGACATCGGCAACGTGTTCGGCAACGCGCAGATCTTCAACAACCAGTCCTCGGGTGGCTACGCCAAGATCAACAATTTCAATCTGAATGCGTCGATCGGGGACGGCTCGCTGTCGGGCGTGACGGGCAATGTCGGGGTGAACGTGGCCTCGGGTATCGGCAACGTGCAGAACAACAGCCTCGCCGGTGCAGTGACGACGACAACGCCGGGCAACGCGCAAACCACCGCGATGATCGCCACGGATGACAACTCGCAAACCGCCGGTATGACGGTCGTGGGTCAATTCCAGGGTACCGCGATGTTGGGTGCAGGCGCACTTGCCAATGCATCCGGCAACATCGGTGTGAATATCGCCGGTGGCGCGGGCAACCTCCAGCACAACGGTCTCGCGATCGCTGCGCTGAACAGCGGCAAGTAAGTGTCGGACAGGTAGAAGAAGCCTAAAAGAAGGGAGGCACGCGCCGACCGCCATGAGAGCGGTCGGCGCGTGTAAAAGCAGGAGACCAGCATGTCCGGGTTCAAGGGGTTCCCGGCGCTACAGTTCGTTGTAGCGCTGGCAGGGTGCACTTTGTGCGTCAGCAGCTATGCACAGGCGCGCATCGACACGTCCACCTTCGTGGGCGTTCCGTTGACCAAGACGGTTCGTTCGATGCGGGACATCCGCTACAACCACATCGTCAATCAGCAGTTCGATTACAGCTGCGGTGCGGCGGCGCTCGCCACCCTCCTCAAATACGGCTATGGCATCGACATTCCGGAGACCGAACTGATTCGCCGGATGATGGTTTTCTCGACGCCCGAAGTCGTTGTCAAAAATGGCTTCTCAATGCTCGACATGAAGAAGTTCGTCGAGACCGTCGGCCTGCGCGGCCGCGGCTTCCGCGTCAGCGCCGACGCGCTTGAGCACTTACAGATCCCCGTGATGGTTCTGATGAACATCGACGGGTATGAGCACTTCGTGATCGTCAAGCATGCACAGGAGGGCCGCATCTTCATTGCGGACCCCGCGCTCGGCAATCGCATCGTGCTCAAAGAAGACTTCGCCAAGACCTGGAACGGCCTCGTGTTCGCGGTTCTCGGCAAACCCTTCAGGGAGGATTCACCGCTATTGCAGGACAACGAGTCGCTCGCGCTCAAGCTTCGCGCCAACGCGCTGGCTAACGGCACTGCGGCGACTCCCTTTGTCGAGTACGGCTTGATCAAGGCAGACCTGTTCTGACCCAACCATGAAGCGCCACCTTTCACAGTTAGGCCTCGCAATCTGCACCACGATGTGCAGCCTGACCAGCAACGCCTTTGCATCAGAAGCCGCCGGCTCGCCACCGGTGCCCGAGTTTCTTGCTGCTCACGACATCGACTCCGCCGCCATCAAGGTGCAGATGGTGGACGACGATGTCCTCGCCAATCAGACCGGCAAATATGCCGGCGCCACGATGATTTCAGGCTTCGTTCTGAGTGTCCTTTCGCAATGGCAGTTGCCCAACGGCGTGACCGCCCTCGCCCAAGGCACGCTCTCCGCCGTGCAGAACGCAGCGGGTCAAGTGAGCACGGCCGTCAACACGCTTGCCAGCGTGACCGGCGGCGGATCCGGCAATTCCGGCGCCAATCCCAACGCGCAGGCAAACGGTGGGCAGAGCATTTCGGTCAACGGCGTTTCCCAAGTCACGCAAGTGGCGGGCGATCGAAATGCCGGCTCGAACTCCGCAATCATTGATTTCAATAATAGTGCCGTGACGCTGACGGGGACCGCCAATGCACCGTCAGCAGCGGCCAGTAATTCGACCGGCTCAATCAAAGCCGGCATTTCGTTCGGCAGCAACGGTATCAGCGTCGCGCTGCAGACTCCGGCCGGGTTCGCCACCCAGACCATCACGCCAGGCAACGGGCAAATCGCCCAGTTGCTGCAGATTGCAGGCAATAACCAGCAAGTCGCCAACGCATTGCAGTTGCATCTGCAGACGCAGCAGATGTCGGCCGCAATGATCCGTCAGCTAGGCGTACTACAAGCTCTGCAAAACAGGAGATGACCATGCGGGCCGCCACCCGCCTATAGCAGCACATGCAGTACTGATACGGCAGCGCGTCGCCAGGAGACAGGTGGCGCGCCGCCGGAACACCGGGGGAACACAAAATGAACAATTTTTCATCGACAAAGGTGCCGCGCATGGCACTGGCGGCTATTCCCGCCGCCGTGATGCTATTCGCACTTTCGCAAGGAGCGAGCGCGCAAGCGCTCGCCGGACAATCGATCGACGATCGTCTTAACACGTTGATGCGGGTGGTCGACGAGCAGCAGCGGCAGATCCACTCACTTGAGCAGCAGGTCACCAATCTGGAAATGGCGGAGCGCGGCCGCGGCGTGCCGGGCTACGGTGCGCCGGCAGGTAGCGAAGCCGTGGCCGAGCAGCCCGGCGCCGACGGCCTGCCGGTACCACTGCCGCCACTCGCGCAGCTCAACCCCGGCACGCCCGCGCCGGGCGGTAACACGGGCACGGCGACCGGCGTGCCGGTCAATCCGCCGCCGCCCGATGGCAGCAACGCAGGCGGTTTGCCTGCCGCCACCGACGGCAGCGGCGCGATCGGCACGACCCAGAGAGCCGCCGAACCGGTGCGTACGCAAGCCGAAGAAGCCGTCGTACAGCGCGAGCATGCGCCGCTCTTCGATCACAAGCTGACGCTGGACTGGGGCATCAGCGATACCTACTACGATCGCCGCCAGTTGCAGCTGTCGGGCTTCCTCGCGCTCGACGCGATTTTCCTCGGCAACATCAACCTGGGCGAGACCAAGTCGCACCAGGTGATGGCCGATCTCGATACGCGCTACGGCTTGACCGACCGCATGAGTATCGACGTCGACGTGCCGTACATCTACCGGCATAGCAACTTCATCGTCGGCGGCGCCGGCGGCGCGGCGAGTACGCTGTCCGATGCATCCGTGAACGGCAGCGATATCGGCGACGTCAATTTCGGGATCTACTACCAGTTCCTGAAAGAGACCAATAGTCTGCCGGACATCGTCGGCAGTCTGCGTATCAAAGCGCCGACCGGCTCGTCGCCGTTTGGCGAAAAACTGGTGCAGGTGGACAACGACAACACCAACCTGGTGGCGCCCAGCAAGCTGCCCACCGGCACGGGTTTCTGGAACATCACCGCCGGCGTTTCGCTGTTGAAGACGTATGACCCGGTGGTGCTGTTCGGCAGTCTTTCGTACACCTATAACATTGCGCGCTCGTTCGCGGACATCTCGTCGGTGCAAGGACAAACCGAGCCGGCGACGGTCAAGCTCGGTGACATCGTGCAGTTCGGCGGTGGCGTGGCGCTGGCGTTCTCCGATAAGGACTCCGCCAGCATCTCCTACACCATGGCGCTCGAACCCGAGTCGCAAACGCGTGCGCCGGGTGGCTCTTATTCCAAGGTGCCAGGCAGTGAAACTACGGCTGCGGCGCTGAATTTCGGCCTGAACCACGTCGTGAACAAACACCTGACCATCAACGGCTCGGTCTCCGTCGGCTTGACCCCGGATGCGCCGAACTTCGTGGTCGGCGTGCGGTTTCCCTACACCTTCTGACGTGTCAACAAAACGAGGTCGAACGTGCGTGAATCACCTCATCTAACCAGTGTTACTTCGGTGGCGGGCGCGGGATCGCATATGACGCTTGCGCTGCCGAAGGAGATCCCTGCGGGCCGCTCGCTCGAAGCCGTGACGAACCGTCCTGCAGTGGCGGCGGTGGCTTCGGTGGCTTCGATGGGTACGCCAGCCACCCATGCGCACGCCGAACGCACAGTGCTGTACGTGGCGCGTACGCCGGACGAGACGCTCGTCGCGCATCTGAAAAGCCGCGGCTGGACCGTCGCGGTGGCGCGCTCGGCGCATGAACTCGGCAAGCTCGTGAAGCCCGACGTGGCCTGCGCCGGCATTGTCGATCTAGCAAGCTTCCCGCCGCGCGATCTGGGCGGGCTCGAAGCGAGCTTGCGCCAGCAGCAGGTCGGCTGGATCGCGCTCGCCACCAACGAAAGGCTTGGCGATCCGCTGGTGCGTCGACTCGTGCGCCACTACTGCTTCGACTACGTGAAGATGCCGGTGGCAAACGCAACGGTCGACTATCTGGTCGGCCACGCCTTCGGCATGGTGACGCTGTGCGAACCAGAACTCGCCCCGCCTGTGAGCGACTCAGGTGACGAGGAAATGGTCGGCACCTGCGAGGCAATGCAGAACCTCTTTCGCACCATTCGCAAGGTGGCCAACACGGATGCGAGCGTGTTTATCTCCGGCGAGTCGGGCACCGGCAAGGAACTCACCGCGCTCGCGATTCACGAACGCTCGCCGCGCCGCAAGGCGCCGTTCATCGCGATCAATTGCGGCGCGATTCCGCATCATCTGTTGCAATCCGAACTATTCGGCTACGAGCGTGGCGCATTCACCGGTGCGAATCAGCGCAAGATTGGCCGTGTCGAAGCAGCCGATGGCGGCACGCTGCTGCTCGACGAAATCGGCGATCTGCCACTCGAAAGTCAGGCGAGCCTGCTGCGTTTTCTGCAGGAAGGCAAGATCGAACGCCTCGGCGGTCGCGAATCGATTCCGATTGACGTGCGAATTATTTCGGCTACCCACGTCGACCTCGAAAGTGCAATGCGCGAAGGGCAGTTCCGTGCCGACCTGTTTCACCGGCTGTGTGTGTTGCGAGTGGATGAACCGCCGTTGCGGGCGCGTGGCAAAGACATCGAAATCCTCGCGCATCACATCCTGCACAAGTTCAAGATCGATAGCGCCCGCAATATTCGCGGCTTCACGCCGTCGGCGATCGAGGCGCTGTACAACTACAACTGGCCCGGCAATGTCCGCGAGCTGATCAACCGGGTGCGCCGCGCAATCGTGATGGCCGAGAACAAGCTGATTTCCGCCGACGACCTCGACCTCGGGCAGTTCACCGAGCAGCAGACCATGAGCCTCTCACAAGCGCGCGAAGCCGCCGAGAAGCGCGCGATCGAAGCGGCGCTGCTGCGCCATCGTCACCGCCTGAACGAGGCGGCGGTGGACCTGAATATTTCGCGCGTGACGCTGTACAGGCTAATGGGCCAGCACGGACTGCGGGAGCTGAGTGCGGCCGACGAGAAGGCATCGTTGGAAACGTTCGCCGCCGATGAGCCTTCGCACGAATGACGGGACGTCAGGCACGGTATCCGGCACCGTGACGCGCGGCGCCGGCTGGGTTCGCTTGCGCGGCCCGCGTGCGTGACGGACCTGCCAGGTTGGGATACTGCTTGCCCGGCAGGCGCTTTTCAGCCTGCCTCGGTGGAAGCACTGACTGCCCGGCCAGTGCTTCAATGCCCCGCCATGGCGGAAGTCGTAAGCCGGTCAGGCTGGCGCCGGCGTAGGTGCCCGTCCGGGCTCCGAGCCGGCTTGCATCGTAGTGCCGGCTTGCGCCTCAGGTAGAATCAGCCTGGTTACGTTCCCCTTTCCATTCGATGACGACGCTCACCCTGATCGTCGCTCGCGCCAATAATGGCGTGATCGGCCGCAACAACCAGTTGCCCTGGCGACTTCCCGAAGACCTCGCGTTCTTCAAGCGCACCACGATGGGTGCGCCGATCATCATGGGCCGCAAGACGCATGAATCGATCGGCCGGCCGTTGCCGGGACGCCGCAACATTGTCGTGACACGGGATGCCGCGCGGCGCTTCCAGGGCTGCGACGCGGCCACCACCCTCGAGGAAGCGCTGAAGCTCGCCGCGCAGGACCAGGCGCCGGAAGCATTTCTGATCGGCGGCGCGCAGTTGTATGCAGAAGGTTTGCGTCAGGCGGACAAGCTGATCATCACCGAGATTTCCGCCGACTTCGAAGGCGACGCCACGTTCCCGGAACTCGATGAAAGCGAGTGGGAAGAAGTCGCGCACGAAACGCATCGCGCGGACGCGCCGAACGATTTCGACTATGCGTTCGTGACTTATAAGCGTAAGGGTGCTTGAGGATTTGCGTTGAACCTGGCAGATCGGGCTTCAGGCGTCGAGCATTTGCCACCAGCCTCAATGCGCGCATAAAAAAACGCCACGCAATGGCTTGCGTGGCGTTTTTTTTCGGCCTTCTTGTGCGACCGGACTGCGCCGGTCTGCAGCCGCGTTAATCGAACCGCTTACTGCCCGGCAATCGTCATCCGTTCGATCAGCACCGAGCCCGTTTCCTTGGTGCCGCGCGTGATCGTATCCGCGCCGATCGCGACGATATGGCGGAACATCTCCTGCAAGGTACTCGCCACCGTGATTTCCTCGACCGGATACTGGATCTTGCCGTTTTCGACCCAGAAACCCGACGCGCCGCGCGAATAATCGCCCGTCACATAGTTCACGCCCTGCCCCATCAATTCGGTCAGCAGCAGGCCCGTGCCGAGCTTCTTCAGCATTTCTTCGAAATCGTCTTCCGGACGCGTCTTCGAGCTGCGCAGCGACAGATTGTGCGAGCCGCCCGCGTTGCCGGTGGTCTGCATGCCGAGTTTGCGCGCCGAGTAAGTGGACAGGAAGTAGCCTTCCACCACGCCGTCCTTCACCACCGAGCGCTGTTTGGTTCGCACGCCCTCTTCGTCGAACGGCGCGCTGCCCATCGCACGCGCGACGTGCGGATCTTCGACCACCTGGACGTGCGGCGCGAACACCGGCTTGCCGAGGCTGTCGACGAGGAACGAGGTCTTGCGGTACAGCGCGCCGCCGCTCGTTGCCTGAACGAACGCGCCGAGAATGCCGGCGGCAAGCGGCGCTTCGAACAGCACCGGCACCTTGCGCGTATCAAGCCCGCGCGCGCCGATGCGCGACAGCGCCCGTTGCGCTGCGTAACGGCCCACCGCCTCCGGATCGGCAAGGTCGCCCGCGCTACGGGTCGACGTGTACCAGTCGTCACGCTGCATATTGCGCGCGCTGCCGGCAATCGGCGCGCACGCGATGTAGTGACGCGAGTACGGATAGCCGGCGAGGAAACCGCGCGAGGTCGCCAGCACGAATTGCGAGTGCTGTGCCGAGACGCTCGCGCCTTCCGAATTCTTGATCTGCGGATCGGTCGCGAACGCTGCGTCTTCCGAGCGCCGGGCGATTTCCACCGCCTCGTCGGCCGACAGATTCCACGGGTGATACAGATCGAGATCGCGCGGTGCGGTTTCGAGCAAGTCTGCTTCGGCGAGGCCCGCGCAGTCGTCTTCAGCGGTGAAGCGGGCGATGTTGTATGCCGCCGCGACCGTATCCTTCAAAGCCTGCGATGAAAAGTCCGAGGTGCTCGCGTTGCCGCGCTTGTTGCCGATGAACACCGTCACGCCGACCATCTTGTCGCGGTTATGTTCGATCGTCTCGACTTCGCCGCGCCGCACGGAGACGGACAGGCCGTCGCCTTCGGAAATCTCGGTCGCCGCGTCGGTACCGCCGAGCGACTTCGCGTGACGAAGGATGTCCGAGGCGATTTCCTTCAGTTCATCCTGGGTGTGCGGAAAAAAGCGCTGCTTGACGTCCATGTCTGCTGCCATTGTCGTTGCCGTCCTGTTCGGGGCCGCGCGGCCCTGTGTGTTCGCCCATGTCACGCACGTGCAGACACATTGGCGTGCGTATGTGCGTGCGTATGTACGTGGTTACGCATCCCGCGATCATAGCAAGGTCCGCGAAGCTGTACCTGGCATTCGCGGTGCGCATTCGCCAAATCCATTCGCCTCGCTCGTGCGCCAGAAACAGGCGCGCTTGCCCTCACCGCGGCTCGCCGGGTTGGCCATGCTCGCAAAAACCGGCGCGCAAGGCTTTGTGCGCAGCAGCACGGCAGGTTCGGAGGGCGCGGCACGCTACAATATCGGTATGACACGCAAAACCCGCATTCAACCCATCGAGTCCGCCGAGCCGGAAGTCGACGAGAACGGCTACGACCGTCCCAGCAAGTCCCAGCTCAAGCGCGACATGCATGAGCTGCAGGAGTTGGGCTCGGCGCTGATCGCGCTGCCCAAAGACGCGCTCAAGCGCATGCCAATGCCCGAAAAGCTCGACGACGCCGTGCGTGAAGCACGCCGCATCACCGATCACGAAGGCAAGCGCCGCCAGGTGCAGTACGTCGGGCGCGTGATGCGCTCGCTGCTGGACGAGGAAACCGCCGCGCTGCGCACCGCGCTCGATACCTATAACGGCGTCAACAAGGCGGAAACGGCCAAGCTGCACTGGATCGAGCGCACCCGCGAGAAACTGCTCGCCGACGACGCCGCGCTGACGGAATTCATCCGCCAGCACCCGAATGCCGACCCGCAGCAGGGCCGCACGCTGATCCGCAACGCCCGTAAGGAAGCGCAGCAAAGCAAGCCGCCACGCTACTTCCGCGAACTGTTCCAGTGGATCAAAAACGCCGACGGCCCGTCTGCAGAAGCAGATTCCGACGCGGAAGACGCTCTTGAAGACGACGATGACGACCGCGACGCCTAAGCCGACGCGTCAGCATCCCGACGAAATCGTGATCGGCCTTGTGTCGATCAGCGACCGCGCGTCCACCGGCGTGTATGAAGATAAAGGCATCCCGGCGCTGCAGGAATGGCTCGGGCTTGCCCTGAACTCGCCATTTCAGGTGATCACCCGCCTGATTCAGGACGAAGCGCCCATTATTTCCACCACGCTGATCGAACTGGTCGACGAACTCGGCTGCGATCTGGTGCTGACCACCGGCGGCACCGGCCCGTCGCGCCGCGATGTGACGCCGGAAGCGACTTTGGCGGTGGCCACGAAGGAAATGCCGGGTTTTGGCGAGCAGATGCGGCAGATCAGCCTGAATTTCGTGCCGACGGCGATTCTGTCGCGCCAGGTGGCGGTGATCCGCGAAACGGCCGGGCATGCCGCGCTGATCGTCAATCTGCCGGGTCAGCCGAAGTCGATCAAGGAAACGCTCGAGGGCCTGCGTGACGCCGAAGCAGGCGGCGCGGTCAAGGTGCCGGGGATTTTCGCCGCGGTGCCCTATTGCATCGACCTGATCGGCGGGCCGTATATGGAAACCAACGCCGACGTGGTGAAGGCGTTCCGGCCGAAGAACGCAGTGCGCGCGCCTCGGCAGGATTGAGGCCGAAGCCGCGACGGCATGTCTGCCCGGCCGGCGGCTCCGAACCGGTGGCTGTGTTACTCCGCAGCCGGCGATTCAGAAGCCCCCGGAATCAGGAAATGCTCGCGGTAGTACTTCAGCTCATCGATCGATTCATGGATGTCCGCCAGCGCCGTGTGCAAGGCGCGTTTCTGGAAACCCTTGTAAATCACCGGCTGCCAGCGGCGGCACAGCTCCTTCAGCGTGCTGACGTCGAGATTGCGGTAATGAAAGAAACGCTCCAGATCCGGCATCCAGCGCGCCATGAAGCGGCGGTCCTGGCAGATCGAGTTGCCGCACATCGGCGATTTGCCAGGCGGCACATAAGCGCCAAGAAAGTCGCGAATCTGCTCCGTGGCGTCAGCTTCGCTCACGGTCGACGCCTTCACGCGATCGATCAGACCCGAGCGGCCATGCGTGTTCTGGTTCCACTGATCCATTTTGGCGAGCGTTTCGTCGCTCTGATGAATCGCCAGCACCGGCCCTTCGACCAACCTGTCGAGCGTCGAATTCGTCACCACCACCGCGATTTCGATGATGCGGTCGGTGTCCGGCTCGAGCCCGGTCATTTCCATGTCCAGCCAGACGAGATTCATGTCGCTGCGCACGAGCGGCGGCTGTTCGGTGGATGAGAGGATGTCAGTCATGAAGGCAACCCTGATGGCCGGGCAGACGGCTTACTGGAAGCACGCTTGCCTCAGCAATTGTTCGTATGAGATTGGTTTGAGCCGGTTTGGGCCGGTTTGGACTTATCGCCCCCGCCGCCAGGCGGGAAGAAACATATAATTCTCGCATAGATACCACGGAATCCCCGGATGCCTACCCTGTACTTCACTGTTCTGTTCGTCGTCGCCGTGGTGGCGATGGTCGGCACCAAACTGTGGCTCGCGTCGCGGCAGATCCGCTTCGTGGCCGGCCATCGCGAGCAGGTGCCGAGCCAGTTTGCCGGCACCATCGCGCTCACCGCGCATCAGCGCGCCGCGGACTACACCGTCGAACGCACCCGGCTGACGATGATCGAAATCGTCGTCAGTGCGGCTGTGTTGATCGGGCTGACGCTGCTCGGCGGCGTCCAGGCACTCGATCGGGCGATTTCCGACTGGCTGGGCCGCGGCTACGCCGGCCAGATCGCGCTGGTCGCGGCGGTGATCGCGATCACCAGCGTGATCGACCTGCCGTTCGAGTACTACCGGCAATTCGTGGTCGAACAGCGCTTCGGCTTCAACCGGATGAGCAAGGGTATTTTCTTCCTCGACCGCCTCAAGGGCGTCCTGCTCGGCGCCGCGTTCGGCCTGCCGCTGCTGTTCGTCGTGCTGTGGCTGATGAACCAGGCGGGCAGCCTGTGGTGGCTGTGGACATGGATCGTGTGGGTCGCGTTCCAGATGCTCGTGCTCGTGCTGTATCCGTCGTTTATCGCGCCGCTCTTCAACAAGTTTGAGCCGCTCAAGGACGACGCGCTGAAAAGCCGCATCGAAGCGCTGATGCAGCGCTGCGGCTTCGCGGCCAAAGGCCTGTTCGTGATGGACGGCAGCCGCCGTTCGGCGCACGGCAATGCGTATTTCACCGGCTTCGGCGCCGCCAAGCGGATCGTGTTTTTCGATACGCTGCTCGCGCGCCTGTCGGGCAACGAGATCGAGGCGGTGCTCGCGCACGAACTCGGCCACTTCAAGCGCCGTCACGTGATCAAGCGGATGATCGTCACGTTCGCGATCAGCCTCGTGATGCTCGCCCTGCTCGGCTGGCTGACGCAATGCGTGTGGTTCTATGAAGGACTGGGGGTGCGGCCGTCGCTGATCGGCGGCAATAGCGGCCTCGCGCTGGTGTTGTTCTTCCTCGCGCTGCCGGTCTTCCTGTTCTTCGTCACGCCGCTCGGCAGCCTGAGCTCGCGCAAGCACGAGTTCGAAGCCGACGCCTTCGCCGCCACACAAACCGATGCGCAAGACCTCGTCAACGCGCTCGTCAAGCTGTATGAGGACAACGCGTCGACCTTGACACCCGATCCGCTCTACACCGCGTTCTATTACTCGCATCCACCAGCGTCGCAGCGGATCGACCGCCTGCTGCGGCACGCATGAGCGGCCGCTCCCCGAAAGCGCCGCGCGCGCCGTCCAGCACGCGCGTAGGCGGGCTCGTGATTGCGGCTCATGGGCGCCACTACATGGTCGCGCCGGAAGACGGCAGCCCGATGCTCCAGTGCTTCCCGCGCGGCAAGCGCAGCGAAGTGGCGGTCGGCGATCGCGTGATTTACGAACCCACTTCGGCGGATCAGGGCGTGATCGTCGAGATCGGCGAGCGGCGTAATCTGCTGTATCGCTCGGATCAGTACAAGTCGAAACTCTTTGCCGCGAACCTCGATCAGTTGCTGGTCGTGCTCGCGACCGAGCCGCACTTCAGCGAGGACCTGCTCGGGCGCGCGTTGGTTGCCGCAGAGGCACACGAGCTGAAGCCACTGATCGTGCTGAACAAGACCGACGTGACTGGCGCGCTGGAAGGCGCGCGCAAGCGGCTCGAATCGTATCGCGCACTCGGCTACACCGTGCTCGAAGTGTCGATCAAGACGCAGCCTGACGCCGCGCGTAGCGTTTTGATCGAGCATCTGCAAGGTCACTCGACGCTGCTGCTCGGCCAGTCGGGCATGGGCAAATCGACGTTGGTGAATCTGCTGATTCCGAATGCCGAAGTCGCCACACGTGAGATCTCGACCGCGCTGAACAGCGGGCGGCATACCACTACGTTCACGCGGCTCTACCCTTTGCCCGGTGGTGACGGTGGTGACGGTGGTGCGTTGATCGATTCGCCGGGCTTCCAGGAATTCGGTCTGCATCATCTGACCGAAGGCCGGCTCGAACGCGCGTTTCCCGAGTTCCGGCCGTTGCTGCCGAACTGCCGCTTCTACAACTGCCATCACTTGCAGGAGCCGGGCTGTGCGATTCTCGAAGCGGTTGCCGATGGTCACATCCGGCGCGAACGGCACGCTCTGTATGCGCAACTGGTGCACGAAGCCAGCCAGATCGTGCGCTGAGGCGCGTCGCTGTCAACCCATGGATCCACGATGAAACTGATGCGCGCGCCGAATCTGATCATCGGACAGCATTGGGTCAATGTGCTCGAGACGGCGGGCATTGCTTGCGAGTTGCACAACCGTTATCTGAACGGCGCGCTCGGCGATATTCCGGCGGATCAGTGCGCGCCGGAACTGTGGCTCGTCGATGAACGCGATGAGGCGATGGCGCGACGCCTGATCGACGTGGCTTCACATGGACCGGCTGCGGGCTCGCCGTCCTGGCGATGCCGGCAGTGCGGAGAAACGCTCGAAGCGCAGTTCACGGTGTGCTGGCAGTGCGGGACGGCGCGTGATCCGTTGGATGGGTGAAGCGGTTGGGTGTGGCCGATAGACGGAGAAGCGGCTCGGACTCAGGTACCACGCGGTAAAGTCACTGTGGCGTGAGCAATAAAAAAGCCGGGTGCTACCCGGCTTTTCTCTGCGTTGCGTGAGTCACGCGCTGAATCAAGCGAGCTGCATCACGCCAACCACACCGCGATCGTCAGCATTAGCAGCAAAATCATCCACAGCACCACCGCGCGCCACACCAGACCCACCGCCGATTGCAGCGTGCGCGGCGTGCAGTCGTCGCCGACCTGCATCGGTCCGCCGTCGCCGGTAGCCAGCGCGTCAAGGCTCGACTGCTCGGCGAGCGGCCCACTCAGACGCGCACCCAACGCCCCACTGCCCGCGGCCAGCAACACGCCGTCGTTCGCATCCGGCCACTGACGCGCGTGGTTTCGCCACGCATAAATCGCGTCTTCGAAATTACCGACGATCGCGAAGCCCAGCGACGTGAGCCGCGCCGGCACCCAGTCGATCACGAAGAAGGCACGCTGCGCAAAACTCGAAAACGCAGCGGTGCGATCGTCGACCGGCCGCGCCCACGTGCGCGCCAGATACTCGGCAATCCGATATAGCACCGCGCCGGCGGGCCCGACCGGAATCAGGAACCAGAAAAACACGCCAAACACGTGCCGGTGCGAAGCAACCACCGCGTGAATCAGCGTATGGCGCACGATCTCGCTAACGGGCATGTCGACCGTGTCGAGCCCGGTCCATTCATTCAGGATTTCACGCGCGCGCGGCACATCGTCGTTGTTCAACGCGAGGTGAATGTCGGTGAAGTAATGGCTGAACTGCCGGAAGCCGAGCGTGAAGTACAGCACCGCGACGTTCCACAGGAAGGCCAGCGTGAAGTGAATGTGATACAGCACGTAGTAGACGAGCGCGACGGCTAGCGTCCAGGGCACCACCACCACGAGCCACGCGAGCACGCCGTGTTTGGGCTTGCCGGCATCGAATCCGTGCGCCGCCGACTCCGCATGGTATTGAAGCAATGCCGCCACCGGATTGTTCAGCGACAGCGCGCGCACCTGTTCAATAATCAGAGCCAGTAATACGGAGAAAAAAGTCATGCGATGCGCCGTGCTTTTTGAGTTTTTACGATTGTTTTATAACGATAGCACAGGGTCGGATGCGACTGAGCCCAGACATTGACAAACACTCGACAACTGCACAGACCGACGTCGCTCACGCCGCGAGAAAGCGATAGAAGTTGCGCAGCATCGCCGCCGTCGCGCCCCAGATGAAATAGTGGCCGCCCACCTGGCGCTCGCGATCTTCAGCTTCCGCCGACGCGGCCCGCGGATAGGGCATGGCGAAGAAACGGCGCTCGCCGCCTTCGTAACGAAACACCCGCTCCTCGTGGTGCGCGGGATCCATTAAAAAGGCGAGCGGCACTTCGAAGACGTCGGCTACTTCGAGTGCATCGGCTTTCAACGTGAATGGCGGGTGCACGAGGCCGATCACAGGCGTCACACGAAACCCGGTGCCCGTCAGATAGTCGGGCAACGCGCCCAGAATTTCCACGCGCGACGGATCGAGGCCGACTTCTTCCTGCGCCTCGCGCAGGGCCGTGGCGGTCGCATCGGCGTCGAACGGTTCGTGGCGGCCGCCGGGAAAACTCACCTGGCCAGCGTGGTCGTTCAGATGGTCGGCACGCTGGGTCAGCAGCACGGCGAGGCCGTTATCGCGCACGACCAGAGGTACCAACACGGCGGCAACGCGCGGATCGACGTGCTGATTGCGCCAGGGCGCTTCGATAATCGGCTCGGGCGTCCAACTCAGACGCTGCTCGAAACGCGCACGCAGACCGTCGGGCGTCAGGCGCCCGGCAACCACCGGTGGCAGATCGGCACCCGTCGCTTCGACAGGTAGAGTTTCAGGCTCAAAGGCGGGGCGGATCAACGGGTCTCTCGGAATGAGCGGATAGGGGACATTCCGCTATTTTGACCTGGCAAACAAAAAAGCACCCGCGAGGGGTGCTTTTTCTTACAGCTTTTACGCTTCCGGAGCAGCGCGGTCTTTCTTTGCGACCAGCTTTTCCTTGATCCGAGCCGACTTGCCCGAACGGTCGCGCAGGTAGTACAGCTTCGCACGACGCACATCGCCACGACGCTTCACGACGATGCTTGCCAGCAGCGGCGAGTACGTCTGGAACGTACGCTCGACGCCTTCGCCCGACGAAATCTTGCGGACGATGAACGACGAATTCAGACCACGGTTACGCTTGGCGATCACGACGCCTTCGTAAGCCTGAACACGCTTACGCGTACCTTCAACCACGTTCACGCTAACGATCACCGTATCGCCGGGGGCGAATTCGGGGATGGTCTTCTCGCCGAGAGCGCGGCCGATTTCTTCCTGCTCGAGTATTGCAATCAGATTCATCACTGACTCCTAAGTCCATCTTGTCGGCGTTCGTACCTGCCTCGCGTAGGGTTTGCCTATTGCGCGCGGCTACGGCCCCGATAGAGGATGGGTTCACATCTGGCACCGTACACGCATGTGCGGCGCCGCCTATGTCCGCTCGAAAGCCCAAGGCTTTACGCCTTCGACACTTCCTTCGCGAGACTCGTAAGCCATGCCTCGTCGGCACGGCTCAACATCTTGTTCTTTCTGGCCTTCTGAATCAGATCGGGCCGTTTGTTCAACGTGTTGCGCAACGCTTCACGCCGACGCCATGCTTCGATTTCCGCATGATGGCCGCCAAGCAGTACATCAGGCACACGCACACCGTCGTATTCCTCCGGACGCGTGTAATGCGGACAATCCAGCAGCACGTCGACGAAACTGTCTTGCACCGCAGATTGCGAGTCGTTCAGCACGCCAGGCAACTGACGCACCATGGCATCCATCAACGCCATGGCCGGCAATTCACCGCCGGACAGCACGAAGTCGCCAAGACTGACTTCTTCGTCGACGACACGGTCGAGCAAACGCTGATCGATCGCTTCGTAGCGCCCGCACAACAGGATCAGGCCGGGCTCGGCAGCAAACTGCATGACACGGTCGTGATTCAGCGTAGCACCTTGCGGCGACATCATCACGACGCGCGACGCGCCGATGCCCTGCTCCGCCTGCGCCGCTTTCGCCGCGCCGATCGCGTCTTCCAGGGGCTTGGCCAGCATCACCATGCCGGGGCCGCCGCCGTACGGGCGATCGTCGATTGTGCGGTAGTTGTCGGTCGTGAAATCGCGTGGATTCCACGTGCGCAACCCGTAGCGCTCCTGCTTCGCCGCACGGCTGGTAATACCCCAGTCGGTCAGCGCACGAAACATGTCAGGAAAGAGCGTCACGACATCGAACTGCATCGCTCTCTCCATTCAGCGAGTTATTTAGTAATCGGCATCCCAGTCGACGATGATCTGCTTCGCCGCCTGATCCACCGTTTTGACAAAGACGCCGACGAACGGGATCAAACGTTCGCCGGTGACCGGCTTACCGCTTTTGTCGGTATCCGGGTATTCGATGCGCAACACCGAGTGCGCACCGTTGTCGATCATGTCCGCAACCTTGCCGAGGTTGACCCCGGCAACGTTCACCACATCCAGGCCGAGCAGGTCGACCCAGTAGAATTCATCGGCTTCGAGGGCCGGAAACTCACTGCGGCTGATATAAACGCGCGTGCCGCGCAGTGCCAGCGCCACATCGCGGTCAGTTACACCGCCCAGATGGGCAACGATACTGTCGCTATGCGTTTTTGCGTGTAATGACGGCGCCGACTTGCGCTCCTGGCCTTTCAGCAACCACCAGCGCTTCGCGCTTAGCAACGCGTCTCCGCCGTGCCCGGCGTCCGCATGCGCGGCCACCTTGACCCAGCCTTTGAGGCCGTAAGCGTCGACGATTGCACCGACCTCGACCGCATCGGCCGGCCAGCTTCCCACCGTTTCCGCTCGCATTTCTTCTGCGCTGGAACCGGTGCTTGCAACTTTGGCTTTCGCCTTGCCTTCGGCCCCTTCGACCGGCTTGCGGACGAATGCACCGAACGGCGCCTGACCAGACGTCTTCGCGCGCGGGGCCGCCGCTTTTGCCTTCACGCGACCTGAACTGCTGGAATCACGCACAGACATAAGAGACCCTCGCTGCCAACTTCGACGTCTGTTTCAGCAAAACTCGCGCATCGGACTGCTCACGCAAGCTGCGCGAGCCGCCGGCCGAACCGACGACGATACGCATGCTAGCTACCATTAAGCAGCCGGCTGCGCCTTTTGCGCTTCTTTCACGAGACGCTCGACGGTCGGCGACAGTTGTGCGCCAACGCCTTGCCAGTACGTCAGGCGGTCTTGAGCGATACGCAGCGATTCACCCTTCGTAGCGACCGGGTTGTAGAAACCAACGCGTTCGATGAAGCGGCCGTCACGACGGTTACGCGAATCGGTTGCGACGATGTTGTAGAACGGGCGCTTCTTGGAGCCGCCACGAGCCAAGCGGATGATGACCATACTAGAATCCTTGAAAACCGGGGTTCGGAACGACTGAAACACGCGATTATAGCGGGAAACCGACGCCATAACAAACACTTACCGGGATAAACTGAGCAACGGGGTTGCGCCGGCCATGCAGGCGGGTCCTCCGGATCACGCCGAAACGCCCGAATTACCTGATGGAACGCCCGTGAAACTCCTGCCTCCGCCTGCGTTTTTCTTCGCCTCGCTCGCCGTCTTTCGGCAAGTTGTCGGGTCTTCGCTGCTTGCCGGCTTTTCGCGCGCCGCCCGTGTTCAGGCGCGACGAACCGGCGCGGCGCTGTTGCTTGCCGCCACGGCCCTGCCGGCGCTAGCCGCGCTGCCGGTCGAGCGCATCAAACTGCCGCCGGGCTTCCATATTGAGGTGTTGTCGGACGCGGTGCCGAGCGCGCGGGCCATGGCGCTTTCGCCGAAGGGCATTCTTTATATAGGCAGCCTCGACGGCCACGTTTACGCACTCGAACTACAGAATGGGCGCGTGGCGGCCCGTCACGTGCTCGCTTCCGGACTGGAAACGCCGGCAGGCGTGGCGTGGCGGGATGGCGCACTGTATGTGTCCGCGGTGTCGAGAATTCTACGCTTCGACGCGATCGACGCCCATCTGAACGACCCGCCCAAGCCCGTCGTTGTCACCGACAACCTGCCGACAGAAACGCATCATGGCTGGAAATTCATCGCCTTCGGGCCGGACGGCAAACTATACATACCACAAGGCGCGCCCTGCAACGTCTGCCTGAAAGATCGCGACCGCTTTGGGCTGTTGGCCCGCATGGATCCGGACGGCAGCCATTATGAAGTCGTGGCGCGCGGCATTCGTAACACGGTCGGCTTCGCGTGGCATCCAGTGACGCACGAGCTATGGTTCACCGACAACGGCCGCGACCTGATGGGCGACGACGTACCCGACGACAAGCTCAACCGCGCGCCGCGGGCCGGCATGGACTTCGGATTTCCGTACTGCCATGGCGGCGATACGCCCGACCCCGAATTCGGCAAAGACCATCCGTGCAGCGCTTTCACGCCGCCGGTTGTCAAACTCGGTGCGCATGTCGCTTCGCTCGGCATGCGCTTTTACAGCGGTTCGATGTTTCCAGCCGCGTATCGAGACACTATTTTTATCGCCGAACATGGCTCGTGGAATCGCAGCAAGAAGGTCGGCTACCGGGTCGTGCGGGTGATCACCAACCCGGACGGCAGCAACGCGCATCAGCAAGTCTTTGCCGAAGGCTGGCTCCAGCAGGGCGAAGCGGTGTGGGGCCGCCCAGCCGACGTCCAACCGATGCCGGACGGTTCGCTCCTGATCAGCGACGACTATGCTGGCGCGGTCTACCGCGTGACCTACTCGGCGCCTTCGCTGTAACCATTGAGCAGTCGCGCGCTCCGCCGGCCACCCCACCAAACTCGCGGCGCCCTCAGTCACTCGCGCTGCCAAGCGCGATCGCACGCCGCTCGGCCGGCGCCACGCGGCGTGGCGTAGAATGCGCGTCGGTCCGCGCCCACCGGCGCCCCGCTCCTTTCGACCGCCTGTCACTCAGCTCTGGCCTACATGTCCACTCTTGCTTCGACTTCCTCGCATTTCAGATCCAAGACGATTACCGCCGCGCTGGCGTTCTTCTTCGGCAGCCTTGGCGCACACCGCTTCTATCTGCACGGCATGCGCGACATTTACGGCTGGGCTCATCTGCTCGGCACGCTGATCGGGATTCCGGGCGTCATGCTGGTAGTGGCAAGCGAGCGGGCTTCGATGCTCGGCTGGGCGCTCGCTTTTTTCGGCGCCGTTTCGCTGCTCTCCGCTTTTCTGGCCGCGATCGTCTACGGCCTGCGTCCCGATGAAAAATGGGATGCGCAGTTCAACGCACAAACCCAGCGCAAAAGCCGCTCCGGCTGGACCGTCATTTTCATCGTGATCTTTTCGTTGTTGATCGGCGCGTTCCTGCTGATGACGGGGCTCGCGATCTCATTCCAGACTTACTTCGAAGGCCAGGTGCAAGCCGCCAAAGCGCTGTCGCAATAACCGCCTGCGCTTTACGCTAAAAGAGGTTCATTTGAGGATTGTCGCGCGCCGGCGCTTCGGCACGCGAGGGCTCGCCGCGGCGAAAGTGCGACATATCCAGAATCCCGCGATCACGCCGGTTCAGCCCCAAACGGCGCGTGGCTTTCTGGAATCGCTGCTTTAGCAGATCCGCCCACAAGCCTTCCCCCTTCATTCGAGTGGAGAAGTTCGAGTCGTAGTCCTTCCCGCCTCGCATATCGCGTACGCGGCTCATCACCCGGTCAGCACGATCAGGAAAATGCGCCGCGAGCCAATCCTTGAATAGCGGCGCAACTTCCCACGGCAAGCGCAGCACGATATAGCTCGCATTACATGCGCCGGCCTCCGCACAGGCCTCCAGCACGCGCTCCATGTCCGGCTCGGTAACGAACGGAATCACCGGCGCAATGCTGACACCAACAGGAATGCCCGCCTCGCTCAACGTACGGATCGTGCGCAGTCGACGCGACGGCGTAGCCGCGCGCGGCTCGAGCGTGCGCGCGATATCCGCATCCAGCGTGGTGATGGTGATGGCCGCCATGAACTGCCCGCGCGCCGCCATGGGCGCGAGCAGATCGAGATCGCGCTCGATCAGCGACGATTTCGTGATTGCCGCGAACGGATGGCCCCGCTCGCTGAGCACTTCGATTATCCGCCGCGTAAGCCGCAAATCACGCTCAACAGGTTGCCAGGCGTCCGTATTGACGCCCAGCGCGATCGGCTCGGGCACATAGGACTTCTTCGACAACTCGCGCTCGAGCAATTCCGGCGCATTGATCTTCGCGTAGATGCGGCTTTCGAAGTCGAGCCCCGGCGACAACCCCAGATAACTATGTGTAGGCCGCGCGAAGCAGTAGATACAACCATGTTCGCAGCCCCGATACGGGTTCAGCGATACGCCAAACGGAATATCTGGCGACGCATTGCGCGTGAGAATGGTTTTGGCCCGTTCTTCGAAAACCTGCGTGCGTAGCACCTTCGGCTCGCCGTCTTCCTCCGGCGACGAAAGCCAGCCGTCGTCCACCACTTCGCGCTGGTCGACTTCATAGCGGCCTTGCAGGTTCGTCACCGCACCGCGCCCCTTGCGAGGCGCCGGCGGAGCGATCGGAAATTCGTTGACGGAGTGGGAGTCGGAATCGGTCACGGCTGGATCACACAAAACAAAAACGGCGTAAAACACCTGTATAAATATACAGTGTTTACGCCGTTTGTCGAGTCCTGCTGCGCAGCTACCGCACGAGCTAATCGCCAACCGCGATCGTCAGCGTTTCCTTGATCTCTTCCATCACCACGTAGCTCTTCGACTGCACCGCACCGGGCAGTTGCAGCAGGATGTCCCCCAGCAGCTTGCGATAGTCGGCCATTTCGCCGATACGCGCCTTGATCAGATAGTCGAAGTCGCCCGAAACGAGATGGCACTCCAGCACTTCGGGGATCTTCTGCACCTCGCGGCGGAACTGGTCGAACATGTTGCCGCTTTTGTGATCGAGCGTGATCTCGACAAACACCAGGAGCGCCGCGCCCAGCTCAGCCGGGTTCACACGTGCGTGATAGCCGGTGATCACGCCGTCGCGCTCCATCCGCTTGACGCGCTCGATACAAGGCGTGACCGACAGCCCAACCTGTTCGGCGAGGTCTTTCATCGCCATTCGGCCGTCCTGTTGCAGGAGCCGCAGGATCTTGTGATCGAGCTTGTCGAGGGATCGAACCGGCTGGCGCTGTGTACGCATAGGGTTTTTACTGAAAATCTTGAAAATACAATAACAAAACCTACCTGACTGTTAATAGTATAGCGGTTAACACTGGGCGATCCTCGTTACACCTCGTTAATCGGACGAATTCAAACGAACCGACGAGCATACCGCCCTCAGAACTCTTATTGGATATCCTGGAGCAGCTATGCGAGTCGTCGTTTTGGGCAGTGGCGTTGTCGGAGTGACGAGTGCTTATTACCTGGCGCGCGCCGGTCATGAAGTGACCGTCATCGATCGCGAGGCCGGCCCAGCGCTCGAAACCAGCTTTGCCAATGCCGGTCAGATCTCACCGGGCTACGCGTCGCCGTGGGCAGCACCGGGTGTACCGCTAAAGGCTGTCAAGTGGATGTTCCAGAAGCATGCGCCGCTGGCGATCCGCCTCGACGGCACGCAATTCCAGCTGCAATGGATGTGGCAGATGCTGCAAAACTGCACTTCGTCGCGTTATGCGGTGAACAAGGGGCGCATGGTCCGCCTCGCCGAATACAGCCGCGATTGCCTGCAAGCGCTGCGCGCCGAAACCGGCATCCAGTACGAAGGCCGCACCGGCGGCACGCTGCAGGTATTCCGCACGCAACAGCAGTTCGACGGCGCCGCGAAAGACATCGCCGTGCTGCAGGAAGCCAACGTGCCGTATGAACTGCTGTCGCCGACAGAACTCGCGCAAGCCGAACCGGCGCTCGCCGCGGTCTCGCACAAGCTGACGGGCGGTCTGCGCCTGCCGGGCGACGAAACCGGCGATTGCCAGATGTTCACCACGCGCCTCGCTGCGCTGGCCGAACAACTGGGCGTCAAGTTCCGCTACAACACCCCGATCGACGCACTCGCCATGGCGGGCGACCGCATCGCCGGCGTGCAATGCGGCGATGAACTGGTGCGCGCGGATTCATTCGTCGTGGCACTCGGCTCATACTCGACCAAATTCCTGTCCGGTCTCGTGAAGATTCCGGTCTACCCGCTCAAGGGTTATTCGATCACCGCGCCGATCGTCAACAAAGCGTCCGCACCAATTTCGACTGTGCTCGACGAGACGTACAAGATCGCGATCACGCGTTTCAACGACCGGATTCGCGTCGGCGGCATGGCCGAGATCGTCGGCTTCGACAAATCGCTGCGCCAGGCGCGCCGCGAAACGCTGGAACTGTGCGTGAACGATCTGTTCCCGGGCGGCGGCGATACGTCGAAGGCTACGTTCTGGACCGGTCTGCGTCCGATGACGCCGGACGGCACGCCGATCGTCGGCCGCACCCCGGTGCCGAACCTGTTCCTGAACACGGGTCACGGCACGTTGGGGTGGACGATGTCGTGCGGCTCGGGCCAATTGCTGGCCGACGTGATGTCGGGCAAGCAGCCGGTGATCAAGGCGGACGATCTGTCGGTGCATCGCTATCTCGGCGAGACTGGCGGCGCGCATCGTCCGGCTTATGCCTGAGGCTTAGGGACCAAGATTGAGGGATCAGGGTTTAAACGATTAACGCTTCGCGAGCGGTTGAGCCAGTTTTTTGATCGCTGAGAAACCGGCCTGACAAAAGCAAACGGCGCCCAAAACAGGGCGCCGTTTGTTTTTATCTACGAGCTTTCCGCTACTTAGCTCGAGAGAAGCGCGGCATCAGAACTGATCGTCCGACAACGCCAGCACACTCTCCCCACCCTTCGCGCTAATGATCGACGCTTCCAGCGCCGACGCCAACGGCAACACATGCTCCGCGTAGAACTGCGCCGTCGCGATTTTCGCGCCGTAGAACGACGGATCTTCGTCGCGCTTTTCTGCCGCCACGAGCAACGCACGCGCCATCTGCCAGCCACCCAGGACAATGCCGGCCAGCTTCAGATACGGCACGCTGCCCGCAAACACTGCGTTCGGATCGCTCCTCGTGTTGGCGACAACGAAATCGACCGCCGAACTCAGCGAGCGATGACCCTGCGCCAGATACTTCTTCATCGAGTCGAACGCGGCGCCCTGTTGCGCGCCGAGCGCGTCGATCGTTTCCGTCACTTCAGCGAGTAGCGACTTCGCCACCTTGCCGCCATCACGCACGGTCTTGCGGCCGATCAGGTCGTTGGCCTGGATCGCGGTCGTCCCTTCGTAAATCGGCAGGATGCGCGCGTCGCGGTAATACTGCGCGGCGCCGGTTTCTTCGATGAAGCCCATACCGCCGTGCACCTGCACGCCGAGGCTCGTCACGTCGATCGACAGCTCCGTGCTCCAGCCCTTCACGATCGGCACGAGGTATTCGTAGATCGCCTGATGCTCAGCGCGTTTGGCTTCATCAGCATGACGATGGGCGATATCGCAGTGAGCCGCGGCGACATAGGCCAATGCGCGCGAGGCTTCGGTAAGGCCACGCATCGTCGCGAGCATGCGGCGCACATCAGGATGCTGAATGATCGCCACCGACTGCTTCGCGGAACCATCCACAGGCCGGCTTTGCACGCGATCCTTCGCATACGCCACAGCCTTCTGATACGCGCGATCCGACACGCCGACGCCCTGCATCCCCACCGCGAAACGCGCCGCGTTCATCATGATGAACATGTACTCGAGGCCGCGATTTTCTTCGCCGATCAGGTGACCGATCGCGCCGCCGTGGTCGCCGAATTGCAGCACCGCGGTTGGGCTCGCCTTGATGCCGAGCTTGTGCTCGATCGACACGCAATGCACGTCGTTACGTGCACCGAGCGAGCCGTCTTCGTTGACGAGAAACTTCGGCACGATGAAGAGCGAAATGCCCTTCACGCCTTCAGGTGCATCTGGCGTGCGCGCCAGCACGAGATGGGCGATGTTTTTCGCCATGTCGTGCTCACCCCACGTGATGAAAATCTTGGTGCCGAACAGCTTGAACGAACCATCGCCCTCCGGCACGGCGCGCGTGCGCACCAGCGCGAGATCGGAGCCGGCCTGCGGCTCGGTCAGGTTCATCGTGCCAGTCCACTCGCCGGAAATCAGCTTGGGCACGTAGGTTTGCTTCTGCTCTTCGCTACCCGCCGTGAGCAACGCCTCGATGGCGCCATCCGTGAGAAGCGGGCAAAGCGCGAACGACAGGTTCGACGCGTTCAGCATCTCGATACAGGCTGTGGCGATCAGCTTGGGCAGGCCTTGGCCTTCGTAGTCGACCGGATGTTGCACGCCTTGCCAGCCGCCTTCGCCGAACTGGCGAAATGCGTCCTTGA
This sequence comes from Paraburkholderia sediminicola, assembly GCF_046030555.1. Classification (GTDB taxonomy): domain Bacteria; phylum Pseudomonadota; class Gammaproteobacteria; order Burkholderiales; family Burkholderiaceae; genus Paraburkholderia; species Paraburkholderia sediminicola_E. Next base: position 349,576 of record NZ_JAQQCH010000001.1, read on the forward strand.
AACCGGGCGTTGCGGTGACCACGCCATCCTTCCAGCTACTCGGATTGCGATCACCTTCCACATTCAAAGGCGCCAGCACTTCGCCGCACAGTTTCGCCGACTCTTCGAGCACCGCCTGTGCTGTCTCGAGATTCGCGTCTTCGAAGCCCGGCAGCGTCGCGATGTGTTCGAGGCCGGCCAGTTCTTTCATCACGAACAGCATGTCCTTGATGGGCGCCGTATAGCTCATTTTGGTTCTCCTCCTGTCTTTCGATATAAAAAGGGCGCCGGACTTGATAGGTCGCGCGCCCTTTCGTGTGCTGCCAGACGCCTTTTAACCGGCGCTGCGGCGCTTAGCCAAGCTCGCTAACGAGTTCCGGCACGAGCGTGAACAGGTCGCCCACCAGACCATAATCGGCGACGCTGAAAATCGGCGCTTCCGGGTCCTTGTTGATCGCGACGATGACCTTCGAGTCCTTCATGCCGGCCAGATGCTGGATCGCACCCGAGATGCCGACGGCCACATACAGTTGCGGCGCGACGATCTTGCCGGTCTGGCCGACCTGATAATCGTTCGGCACGAAGCCCGCATCGACCGCTGCACGCGATGCGCCGAGCGCTGCGTTCAGCTTGTCGGCCAGCGGCTCGAGAACCTTCGTGTAGTTCTCGCCGTTGCCGAGACCCCGCCCACCCGAGACGATGATCTTCGCCGAGGTCAGTTCCGGACGGTCCAGCTTCGTCACTTCACGGCTGACGAACTGCAACAGGCCGCTGTCGGCTGCCGCTTCGATCTTCTCGACCGTTGCGCTGCCGCCTTCGGCCGCCACCGGGTCGAAGCCGGTCGTGCGGACCGTGATGACCTTGATCGGATCTTGGGATTGAACCGTTGCAATAGCGTTGCCTGCGTAGATCGGACGCTCGAACGTGTCGGCGCTGTCTACAGCGGTGATGTCGCTGATCTGTGCAACGTCGAGCTTCGCAGCGATACGCGGCGCGATGTTCTTGCCGTAAGCGGTCGCCGGCGTGAGGATGTGCGAATAGTCCTTCGCGATGTTCAGCACCGTCGCTTCGACGTTTTCGGCCAGGCCTGCTTCGAGTTGCGGCGCGTCGGCCAGCAACACCTTCGAAACACCCGCGATCTTCGCTGCGGCATCGGCCGCGGCTTGCGCGTTGTGACCTGCCACCAGCACGTGAATATCGCCACCGATCTTCTGCGCCGCTGCAATCGTATTCAGCGTCGCGGCCTTGATCGACGCGTTATCGTGTTCTGCAATTACCAGATTCGTCATTTCGTCCGTCTCCTCACAGCACCTTGGCTTCGGTCTTCAGCTTCTCGACCAGCGTCTTCACATCCGGCACCTTCACACCGGCAGAGCGCTTCGGCGGCTCGACAACCTTCAGCGTCTTCAGGCGCGGCGTCACGTCGACACCCAGGTCTTCCGGCTTGACGATTTCCAGCGGCTTCTTCTTCGCCTTCATGATGTTCGGCAGCGTCACGTAGCGCGGCTCGTTCAGGCGCAGATCGGTCGTGATCACAGCCGGCAAGCTCAGCGACAGCGTTTCAGCACCACCGTCCACTTCACGCGAAACCGTAGCCTTACCGTCGGCCACAACCACCTTCGAGGCGAACGTGGCTTGCGGCAGATTCGCCAGCGCAGCCAGCATCTGGCCGGTCTGGTTCGAATCGTCGTCGATGGCCTGCTTGCCCAGGATGACCAGCCCAGGCTGTTCCTTGTCGACCAGCGCCTTCAACAGCTTGGCAACCGCCAGAGGCTGCAGCTCTTCGTTCGACTCGATCAGGATCGCGCGGTCCGCACCGATCGCGAGCGCCGTACGCAGCGTTTCCTGCGCTTGCGTTACGCCTGCCGACACGGCGATCACTTCGGTCGCCACGCCCGCTTCACGCAGACGAACGGCTTCTTCAACTGCGATTTCGTCGAACGGATTCATCGACATCTTCACGTTCGCGATGTCGACGCCCGTGCCGTCCGATTTGACTCGAACTTTCACGTTGTAATCGACCACTCTCTTGACTGGCACCAGGATTTTCATGCACACGCTCCAAAGTTACGAATACGTCAACCCAACGAACATTATAACGACTGCCCTGTCGCAGCAGCCGTGTCGCGGGCGCTCTAGCAGGAGGATATCGCTCCTCAGCGGCGTGACGGCAATATCGAACGATCGTACTATTTTAATCTCGAAAAAACCCGGGCGACAACCCCGGGTTAAGACTTACGACTCTAATTTGCATTGCCGTCGTATCTTGTGGTGCCAACAATCGGGAAAACCGGTCGAAAAACCGGCCGTCAAATCACCAGGCGGTGGTCACCGCCCCACCGAACTTGCCCTCGACGAACTGCTTCACTTCTGGCGAATGATAAGCCGCGACCAGCTTGGCGACCCACGGCTTGTTCCTGTCAGCTTCGCGAATTGCGATGATATTCACGTATGGACCTTTCGGGTCTTCGATGGCGATCGCGTCCTGCTTCGGCTTCAGACCGGCTTCCATCGCGAAGTTCGTATTGATCGCGGCGGCGTCCACGTCATTCAGCGAGCGCGGAATTTGCGCCGCGTCGAGTTCGACGATCTTCAGCTTCCTCGGGTTGTCGACGATGTCGAGCGGCGTTGCCTTGAGGCCGGCGTCCGCGCGCAGCTTCAGCAGACCCTGCTTTTGCAGCAACAGGAGTGCCCGGCCGCCATTGGTCGGATCGTTCGGTACCGCGATCTTCGCGCCCGGCTGCAATTCAGCCAGCGTCTTCACTTTCTTCGAATAGATGCCCATCGGGTACGTGACGGTATCGGCGATCCGGATCAGTTTGTAGCCGCGGTCCTTCACTTGCGCCTGCAAGTACGGATCATGCTGGTAGCTGTTCGCGTCCAGGTCGCCGCCGGCGAGTGCCGCGTTCGGCTGCACGTAGTCGGAGAATTCGACGATCTTGATGTTCAGACCGTTCTTTGCCGCGACCGTCTTCACGACTTCCATGATCTGCGCGTGCGGACCGCCGGTGACGCCGACCTTGATCGTGTCTTCAGCGTGAGCCGCCGTGGCGGCAGCGAACAGCGACGCGGCGCCGAGCGTGGCGGCCAGCTTGAGAATGAAACGACGTTGCATGATGACCTTTTCCGAATCTATTTATTCTGTTGTTTACTTATGGCTCAAACGACGCACGAGCCAATCCCCGAACGACTGCACCAGTTGCACGAAGACGATCAGAATCACCACGACCGTCACCATCACTTCCGGCAGGAAACGCTGATACCCATAACGAATGCCCAGATCCCCGAGCCCGCCGCCGCCGATGGCACCGGCCATCGCCGAATAGCCGACCAGCGACACGAAGGTAATCGTCAACCCGGCGACCACGCCCGGCAGCGACTCCGGCAACAGCACCTTGAAGACGATCTGGCTGGTGGTCGCGCCCATCGCCTGCGCCGCTTCGATCAGACCGCGATCGACTTCACGCAAAGCCGTCTCAACCAGGCGCGCGATAAACGGCGCTGCGGCGATCGTGAGTGGCACCACGGCCGCAGCCGTGCCAATCGACGAACCCACCACGAGGCGCGTAAACGGAATCACCGCGACCAGCAAAATGATGAACGGCGTCGAGCGCACTGCGTTGACGATCACGCCCATCACGCGATTCACGGCGATGTTCTGCAAGACGCCCTGACGGTCCGTCAGATACAGCAGCACGCCGAGCGGCAGACCAACTGCAGCGCCGACCAGTCCGGAGATGCCCACCATCACGAGCGTTTCCCAGAAAGACTGGACGAACATATCGAACATTTCACTCAACATACGACAGCTCCTCTACCACCACACCCTGTTCGCGCAGATACGTCAGCGCCTGTGCGACCTTCGCCGGTTCGCCGCCCGCGAGCACCGCGAGCGAGCCGAACGCCTGCCCCTGGATCTCGTCGATCTGGCCGTGCAGGATGTTGAAGTCGAGTTCGTAGCGGCGAATCGTTTCCGACAGGATCGGCTGATCGACACCCGAGCCGGTGAACGCGAGCCGCAGCAGGTGCCCGCTGCCGGTCTTCAGACGTTCGGCCACCCGCGCCTTCATCGCGGGCGGCAGTTCTTGAGCAATCACGTCGCCGATCAGCGCACGCGTCACTTCATGATGCGGCTGCAGGAACACATCGATGACCTTGCCCTCTTCGACCACACGGCCCGCATCCAGCACCGCGACGCGGTCGCAGACCTGCTTGATCACGTCCATCTGGTGCGTGATCAGCACGATCGTCAGGTTCAGTTCTCGATTGATGCGCTTGAGGAGGTCGAGAATCGAGCGCGTAGTTTCGGGATCGAGCGCAGAAGTCGCTTCGTCGGAGAGCAGCACCTTCGGCTTGCTCGCCAGCGCACGCGCGATGCCAACGCGTTGCTTCTGCCCACCGCTGATCTGCGCCGGATAACGGTCCTTCTGCGCCGACAGCCCGACCAGTTCGAGTAGCGGCAGCACGTTCGCCTCGATCTCATCGCGCTTCATGCCGGCGAGTTCGAGCGGCAACGCCACGTTCTCGTACACGGTGCGCGACGACAGCAGGTTGAAGTGCTGGAAAATCATGCCGATTTCGCGACGCGCCTCGCGCAATTGCGCGGCGGGCAGCGTCGTCAGATCGCGGCCGTTGACGACGATGTTGCCTTCGCTTGGGCGCGTCAGCAGGTTGATGGTGCGCACGAGCGTACTCTTGCCCGCGCCGCTTCGGCCGATGATGCCGAACACCTCACCTGCCGGGATCGACAGATTGACGTTGTGCAGCGCCTCGACCCAGCCCCGGGGTCCTGCAAAGCGCTGGGAGATATTGCTTATTTCGATCATGGAAAAACGAAACGGCGGAGTTTGCCAACGAGCGCTGTGCGCTCCCGACAAGCGGCCGCCGTTACTTTTATTGGGATTTGAGCCCGCAATTCTACCGCAGCGTCGTCATTCGCTTTAATAATCAATTACGATCTTTTCATAACCATAAGGCATTAGAGGTGCGCCCGGCACGAGAGGCTCACGCCTGCGCGCCTGCTGCGACTATGATCGGGCGAACCAGAATCAGGACACGCTCAGGATAAATGGCCGCTATGGAAACAATTCGACCCGGCAATGTGCGCCCCGCTGCGGGTGCGCCAAAAGGCGGCGCCGCGTGGCGCTCGACGGTTACGACAAGCGACGGCATCGAACTGCCGTTGTATCGCTGGCCCGCCACGGCACCATTGCGCGGTACGGTCGCGCTGGTGCACGGGCTCGCGGAGCACGCCGGGCGTTACGCGGCGCTGGCGGATCGGCTGAACCCGGCCGGCTTTGAACTCATCGCCATCGATTTGCGCGGACACGGGCATGCGCCCGGCAAACGCGTGTGGGTGAACCGCTTCGACGACTATTTGCTCGACGCCCAAGCCTTGCTCGATGAAGCGGCAACCAGCTGCGCACCGTTATTTCTGATGGGCCACAGCATGGGCGGCGCGGTCGCGGCGCTCTACGCAATCGAGCGGCTGGAGGCAAGCGGTCGCCGGCTGAGCGGCCTGATCCTGTCGAGCCCTGCGCTTGCGCCGGGCCGCGATGTGCCGCGCTGGATGCTCAAGGTGAGTCAGGTGATCAGCCGTATCTGGCCGACCTTTCCGGCGATGAAGATCGACGCAGCCTTGCTGTCGCGGCTTCAGCCCGTGGTGAACGCCAATCGCAACGATCCGCTGGTTCATCACGGCGCGATTCCGGCGCGGACGGGCGCGGAGTTGTTGCTGGCGATGGCGCGCATCGAACGCGGTCGTGCGGCTTTACGTGTGCCGCTGCTGGTGTATCACGGCACGGCCGACAAGCTCACCGAACCCAATGGCAGCCGCGATTTCGGCGCACACGCGGGCTCGCCGGACAAGACGCTCACAATGCACGAAGACAGTTATCACGAGACGATGAACGACCTCGACCGCGATCGGGTGATCGCCGCGCTGATTGAATGGATCGAGGCGCACTTGCCCAAAGCCTGAGCGCCGGACAGCGTTTCGACATAAGCACGGAGTTGAATGCACGGAGTTGAGTGAGTTGATGCGCGGACGCCCCACGGTTCAGCATCGGAGGGCATTCAGAAGTTCAGGCGTCCGGACAAGTCGGTGCGGGAGTAGGCCCCGACAAGAACGGTTCAGTCCGGCTAGTGCTTCCAGTCGGGCGGGCGTTTGTCGATGAAGGCCTGCACGCCTTCGAGCGCGGAGTCGTCCATCATGTTGCAGGCCATGGTCTGGCCGGCGAGCTGATACGCCGCTTCGATGCCCATTTCGAGCTGACGATAGAAAAGACCTTTGCCGGCGCTCACCGCTTCGACGGGCTTCGCACAGATGCTTTTCGCGAGCCGCGCGACCTCTGCGTCAAGCGCGTCTGCCGGAGCGATGCGATTCACGAGGCCTTGCTGCCGCGCTTGCACGGCGTCGATAAAATCGCCGGTCAGCAGCATTTCGAGCGCAGCCTTACGCGATAGATTGCGCGACAGCGGCACCGCAGGCGTCGCGCAGAAGAGGCCCAGGTTGACGCCCGAAACGGCAAAACGCGCGGTGTCGGCAGCGACCGCCAGATCGCACATCGCGACCAGCTGACAGCCGGCCGCCGTGGCGATGCCTTGCACGCGCGCGATCACCGGCTGCGGCAAACGCTGGATCGTCAACATCAGTTTCGTGCAGCGCGCGAACAACGCCTGGTAGTAAGCCAGCGACGGCGCCGCGCGCATTTCCTTCAGATCGTGCCCCGCACAGAACGCGCGGCCGGCGCCCGCGATGACCACCACCCGCGCATCGGACGCCGCCAGCGTCGTCAGCGCCGACTGCAACTCGTCGAGCAGGGCTTCGGAGAGCGCGTTGAAGGCATCGGGTCGATTCATCGTCAATCGGACGACGCCGGGCACGTCATAGGCGTCGTGTTCGATCTCGACCAGTGAAGCGCTGCGCACATCGGCATTCATGGCTCGGTCCTCGTAGATTTCATGCGGTTCGCAGCGTTCGCGCATGCGACGTCCGCGCAATTCTTGCGGCGTGGCAGCTCAGATCCCGGCCAGCGCGCGCACATGCGCGACCACGCTGCGCCCAAGCGCCGACAGGTTGTACCCGCCTTCGAGACAGCTGACGATCCGCCCGCGCGCATAACGCGTCGCAATCTCGCCTACCTGGTCGGTGATCCATGCGTAGTCATCTTCGACGAGACCCATGTTGCCGAGATCGTCCTCGCGATGCGCGTCGAAGCCGGCCGAGATGAAGATCATCTCCGGCTTGAATTCATGCAATCGCGGCAGCCACAGCATATCGACCACCTCGCGCACCGCCATGCCTTTCGAGCGTGCCGGCATTGGCACATTGCACATGTTGGGCGCCTGGTTGTCGGCGCCGGTAAACGGATAGAACGGGTGCTGGAAGATGCTGCACATCAGCACACGCGAATCGCCCGAAAAAGCCGCTTCCGTGCCGTTGCCGTGATGAACGTCGAAGTCGATGATCGCCACGCGCTGCATGCCGTGCGCGTCGAGCGCATGGCGCGCGGCGATCGCGACGTTATTGAAGAAGCAGAAGCCCATCGCACGCGCCGGCTCCGCGTGGTGGCCTGGCGGGCGCACGCTGCAGAACGCGTTGTCGTAGCGGCCCTCGATCACGGCGTCGGTCGCGGCCACCGCGGCGCCGGCCGCGCGCAACGCGGCCTGCAAGGTATGCGGGTTCATCGACGTGTCGGGGTCAATTTCGGCGAGGCCCTGCGCGGGCGAACGGCTGCGGATGTAATCGACGTGGGCTTGCGTATGCACGCGCAATAGCGCGGCGTCATCGGCGAGCGGCGGCGACTCGCGCTCGATCAGCGAGTCGATGCGGCTCGCGATCAATTGATCTTCGATTGCCTGCAGGCGCGCCGGGCATTCGGGATGCCACTGCCCCATATCGTGCAGCAAACAATCAGCGTGGGAATAAAAGCCTGTTGCCATGATTCTCGTCTGCGGCGCGGCGCTTTCAAAGCGCGCGCGGCGTGTCTCCGTCCAGGGGCGCGCGCACTGGGCGCGCCAACATTTGCCAAGTTACCACACGATGCGGCTGTGACGTCGCAGGCACAGTTTTGCAGAAAGCGTCGGGTATACTGCCCCGATCGGTTTTCCCCCTGTCTCTTTCGCACTGCGCCCCTAGCTCACTATGACCGTCAAGCTTGCTCTGTCTGCACGAAACCGGCTACGCATGAAGACCGTGGCCACCGCACTGTCCGTCGCATCGTGCATGTTCATGGCAACCCGCCCGGCGATGGCGCAAAGCGCCGGGAAGCAGCCACCGCTGCTGCTCGCGCAAAGCCAACCGCAAGCGGCGGTGCCGCAAGGGCAAACCTTCGAAGAAGAGATCATTCCGCAACGCTACGCGAATAACCCGAATGTCGACGCGTTCATCAACGACATGTCGGCGCGCTACGACTTCGACGAAGCCGCACTGCACGCCCTGTTCGCACGCGTGAGCTATTCGGCCACGGCGGTCAAGCTCGTCACGCCGTCGCCCTCGCCGTCGATCAAGAACTGGCGCGTGTATCAGTCGCGCTTTCTCGACCAGGTGCGCATCAACGCCGGTGTGCGCTTCTGGCGCGCCAACCAGGACACGCTGCAACGCGCCTACGAAGAGTTCGGCGTGCCGCCGGAAGTGATCGTCGGCATCATTGGCGTGGAGACGATTTACGGGCGCTTCATGGGCAACTTCCGCGTACTTGACGCGCTGACCACGCTCAGTTTCGACTATCCGAATACCGCCAATCGCGGGGATCGCCAGGCGACCTTCCGCAAGAATCTCGAAGACTACCTGGTGTGGACGCGCGATTCGCAAATCGATCCGACCACCGTGCTGGGCTCCTACACCGGTGCGATCGGGATTCCGCAGTTCCTGCCGAGCAGCATCGTGCAATACGCGGTGAGCTATGACGGCAACAAGCAGATCGATCTGCGCACGAGTCAGGCGGATGCAATCGGCAGCGTGGCGAATTATCTGCGCCAGAACGGCTGGGAAAATGGCCGGCCGGTGGTGTGGAAGATCGGCACGGACGCTGGCAGCCTGGGCGTAGCGCAAGCGGCCGCCGACGGGAAGCCGGAGCCGCATTGGCCGCTGGACCAATTGCTCCGTGCCGGACTGCTGCTGAACGAGCCGGGAATCGATATCGCTTCGGAAGCCGGCACGCCGGTGACCGTGGTCGATCTGCCGTCGCCGGGGCGTGGTACCGAGTACATGCTCGGCTTGAAGAACTTCTACGTGCTGACGCGCTATAACCGCAGTTTCTTCTACGCACTCGCGGTTTATCAATTGGGCCAGCGGGTCAAAGCGCAGATGGAAGCAAGCGACGCGGCGAATGCCAGCAGCAATCCGGCGGCGCCGAGCGCTGCCTCGCAATAGGCTAAGCGGCGGCTGTCAGGCACTCGCCGCGTCACGAACGGGTAGCACGCGACACAAAAAAAGCGCCGGCTAAACCGGCGCTTTTTTATTGGCTAACTCAGATCGAGCGCCGCTCAATACGCCGCGGCGCAATCAAGCCGGGAACACACCCGTAGACAGATACCGGTCACCCCGATCGCAGACGATAAACACAATCGTCGCATTCTCGACCTGGCGCGCGACGCGCAGCGCCACTTCACAGGCCCCGCCCGACGAGATGCCGGCGAAGATCCCTTCAACCGAGGCCATGCGCCGCGCCATGGCTTCGGCTGCGGCCTGGCTCACGTTCTCGACACGGTCCACGCGGCTGCGATCGAAAATCTTCGGCAGATAAGCTTCCGGCCATTTGCGGATGCCGGGAATGCGCGAACCTTCTTCCGGCTGCGCGCCGATGATCTCGATCGCCTGATTCTGCTCCTTCAGATAGGCGGACACGCCCATGATTGTGCCGGTCGTGCCCATTGACGAGACGAAGTGCGTGATGCGCCCTTCGGTATCGCGCCAGATTTCCGGGCCAGTCGTCTCGACGTGCGCGGCCGGATTGTCCGGATTCGCAAACTGGTCGAGGATGATGCCCTTGCCTTCGCGCTGCATCTGTTCGGCCAGATCGCGCGCGTATTCCATGCCGCCCGTCACCGGTGTCAGCACGATCTGCGCGCCATAGGCTGCCATGCTCTGACGACGTTCCACCGACAGATCCTCCGGCATGATCAGCACCATCTTGTAGCCGCGGATCGCCGCCGCCATCGCCAACGCGATGCCGGTGTTGCCGCTGGTCGATTCGATCAGCGTATCGCCCGGCTTGATGCGCCCGCGCGCTTCCGCTTTCTTGATCATCGACAGCGCCGGGCGGTCCTTCACCGAACCCGCAGGATTGTTGCCCTCGAGCTTCGCAAGGATCACGTTATTGCGACTGCGGATCTCGTCATCAGGGAGCCGCACAAGTTGCACGAGCGGCGTATTGCCGATCGTGTCTTCAATCGTTTTGTAAGCCATATCGGTTCTGGAGCTGTCGATGCGCGGAGTCTTTAATCCGTCGATTCTAAACCACCGTGCGCGCGGCTGCCGTGCGGCCCTTCTGCCCGCATGGATGCAGGCACGCATTACCGCGACTCAACGCAAAAAGCCCGCGGCCGAGAACCGCGGGAGCCAGTCATCTGCATGACAGCTGAAGGAGTGTTCTTACCCACTCCGACCATGAAGGGGAAACGGCAACGGACCGGACGCGCAGAGGTGACCCGCCTCGCGCGCACGGCCCGCGTCAGGCTATTTCTTCACCGCCACTGTGGCGTTGCTCTTTTGGGTCGCTGCAGCACTGGATGAGTTGGCCGCATTGGTGCCATTGCCCGCAGCGGGCGCGCCCTTGCTCTGTGCAGACGCCGCAGTCTGCGTGTTAGCAGCCGCGCCAGCCGGACCGACAGCGAGACCCTCCGCCTGCAGGCGCTCGACGGTATGCCCGCCCATGCCTTTGACGCGCTTGCCGAGATCGGACGGGTCCTTGAACGGACCATGCGCTGTACGCTCTTCGAGAATGGCTTTCGCTTTGGCAGGACCGATGCCCTTGATGCCACGCAGCGCATCTTCGTTAGCCGTGTTGACGTCGACCGCCGCATACGCGTGACCGAAAGCGGCGAGCATAGCCGCGGTAACCAGAATTTTTCGAAACATATGGAATCTCCCTCGTACAACCGGTTGGCGACCATCACCAACCGGGAGATTCCAGTTTAAAGAGGTATCCGAAAGATTTACACCTGGCCGAATAGCCAACGTACGTAGCGATCGACACCTTCCTGAACGCTCAGGAACGGCGCGTCGTAGCCGGCAGCACGCAGCTTCGACTGATCCGCTTGCGTGAAGCACTGGTACTTGCCACGCAACGCGTCAGGGAACGGAATGTATTCAATCAGCCCGCGCTGCACCTGCTCGGCAAGCGAAAGCGGTGGTTCATTGTTCAGCGCGCGCAACGTGTTGACCACGGTGGTCGCAATGTCGTTGAACGGCTGTGCACGGCCGCTGCCGAGATTGAAGATGCCCGATTTCTCGGGATGATCGAAGAAGTGCAGATTGACCTTCGTCACGTCTTCGACCGAAACGAAATCGCGCGTCTGCTCGCCGGCTGCATAGCCGTTGTATTCGCCGAACAGCTTGACCTTGCCTTCTGCCCGGAACTGGTTGAAGTTGTGAAACGCCACCGACGCCATGCGCGCCTTGTGCGTCTCGCGCGGCCCATATACGTTGAAATAACGGAAACCGGCAATCTGGCTTTTCGCGGTGGGCAGCACGCGGCGAACCACCTGGTCGAACAGGAATTTCGAATAGCCGTACACGTTCAGCGGCTGCTCAACCTCACGCTCTTCCACGAAGCGGCTCGAGCCACCATAGGTTGCCGCCGAAGATGCGTACAGAAACTGGATGTTCTGCGCGAGGCAGACATCGAGCACGTCGCGGCTATAACGGAAGTTGTTCTCCATCATGTAGCGGCCGTCGGTTTCCATCGTGTCCGAACAGGCGCCTTCGTGGAAAATCGCACGTACTTTGCCGAAGTCACCGCGCTTGAAGCGCTCGACAAATTCGGTCTTGTCGAGATAGTCGTCGATCTCGCAGTCGACGAGATTCTTGAACTTGTCCGCGCGCGTGAGATTGTCGACCGCGATGATACGTTGTTCACCGCGCTCGTTGAGCGCCTTCACGAGATTGCTGCCGATAAAACCGGCCGCGCCGGTCACGATGAGGGTCATGATGATCCTGCGGTAATGAGTTCAGTTGATGCGCTGCGTTTCCCGGCGGTTTCCGCTGCCTCGCGCCGCCGAAGGGCGCAAAACAGGAGGTCCGGCAGCCCGCATCAATGAAAGAGTTCGTCGTAGTTGACGGTGGCAGTGCCGAGCTTGCCGACCACGATGCCGGCCGCGCGATTCGCGAGCCCGACCGCCTCGACCAGCGTAAGACCCGCGCCGAGCATGGCGGCGAGCGTGGCGATCACGGTGTCGCCTGCGCCCGACACATCATACACTTCACGCGCAACGGCCGAAGCGTACAGGATGCCGTCGTCGGAGAAGAGCGTCATGCCCTCTTCCGAACGCGTCAGCAGCAACGCCTTGAACTCGAGATCGGCGCGAAGTTTGGTCACGCGCGCGATCAGATCTTCTTCGGATTTCCACTGACCGACCACCTCGCGCAACTCCGCGCGATTCGGCGTGATCAGCGTGGCGCCGCGATAGCGCTCCCAGTCGTCGCCCTTCGGATCGACCAGCACCGGTTTGCCCGCCGCATGCGCCTTTGCGATCATCTGCGTGACGTGCGTGAGACCACCCTTCGCGTAATCCGACATCAGGATCACGTCGTGCGACGGCAACAGGTCGTCGAAACGCGCGAGACCCGCGAGTAGCACTTCGTGGGCCGGCGAGTTTTCGAAATCGACGCGCAGCAACTGCTGCTGACGCGACAGCACGCGTAGTTTGATGGTGGTAAGCAAATCCGGATCGCGTTCCAGATGCGGCACCACACCGCTTTCGCCGAGCAGTTGCACGATGCGCTCGCCAGGCTCGTCATGACCGACCACGCACAACAACCCCGCTTGCGCGCCGAGCGCAACCGCATTGCGCGCGACGTTCGCGGCGCCGCCGAGACGGTCTTCCTGTCGCTGCACATGCACGACCGGCACCGGCGCTTCCGGCGAAATCCGGTTCACGTCACCGAACCAGTAGCGATCGAGCATCACGTCGCCGACCACCAGCACGCGCGCCGCGCCGAGGCGTTCGCGCGGCACCACGGTAAGGGCCGCCACGGGCGTGGACTGAGCAGCGTCAGGCATTGCGGGAGCCACCGGCCTGAAATTCAGAGGACTGGGCATAAGGTCGTCCGATCGAGTGATAGTCGATGCCGAGCTCGGTCATCGCGTCCGGCTCGTACAGATTACGGCCGTCGAAAATCAGCGGTGATTTCAGCACTGATTTCAGGTGCACGAAATCCGGGCTCTTGAATTCCTTCCATTCGGTAACGACCACCAGCGCGTCGGCGCCGGTAAGCGTTTCGTCCTGGGTGCTCGTGAACGTGAGACGCGCCTGCTGCTCCGGCGCATCGTGCAGATCCATGGCGAACACGCGGCGCGCTTCGGCCACCGCGACCGGATCGTACGCACGAACCTGAGCGCCACGCGCCAGCAATTCAGCGATCACGCGACGGCTCGGCGCCTCGCGCATGTCGTCGGTATTCGGCTTGAACGCGAGGCCCCACACGGCGAACGTGCGGCCGCTCAGGTCTTCACCGAGCTTGCCCGTGATTTTTTGCACCAGCACGTCTTTCTGCTTGTCATTCACTTCCTCGACCGCTTCGAGAATGCGCAGATTGTGGCCGCTTTCGCTGGCGGTGCGGATCAGCGCCTGCACGTCCTTCGGGAAGCACGAGCCGCCGTAGCCGCAACCGGCATACAGGAAGTGATAGCCGATGCGTGGGTCCGAGCCGATACCGCGGCGCACCGCTTCGATATCCGCGCCGACCCGATCCGCCAGATTCGACATCTCGTTCATGAACGAGATGCGCGTGGCGAGCATCGCATTGGCTGCGTATTTTGTGAATTCAGCCGAGCGCACGTCCATGTATAGCGTGCGGTCGTGATTGCGGTTGAACGGCGCGTACAGACGCTTCATCAGTTCGCGCGCGCGCATGCCGGCTTCGTCTTCGTCGCTGCCGAGCACGATGCGGTCGGGGCGCATAAAGTCGTCGACCGCCGCGCCTTCCTTCAGAAACTCCGGGTTGGACACCACCGAGAAACGGTGCTGCTCACTATTGGCGAGCCCGCGCTTGGCCAGCTCCTCTTCGACCACGGCGCGCACGCGTTGCGCGGTGCCGACCGGCACCGTCGATTTGTCGACGATCACCTTGAAGCCATTCATCGTGCGGCCGATGTTGCGCGCCGCCTCGAGCACATATTGCAGATCGGCCGAGCCGTCTTCATCTGGCGGCGTACCGACGGCGATGAACTGCACCTCGCCGTGCGCCACGCTCGCTTCGATATCCGTCGAAAACGTGATGCGGCGCGCCTTGCGCGTGCGGGCGATGATTTCCAGCAAGCCCGGCTCGTGGATCGGCACGCCGCCGTTGTTGAGGATTTCGATCTTGCGCGGATCGACGTCGAGACAGAAGACGTCGTGGCCGATTTCGGCGAGGCACGCGCCGGTGACGAGGCCAACATAACCCGTGCCGATAATGGTGATTTTCATACGCTTTCCGGTAGAGGGTTCCGGTGAGGGTTTCTCGTAGTGAACAAGGCCGTCATGATCCCGCCCGGCTTAATCCGCCCGACGGACCGCCGTCGTTGCGGCGCGGCTACACGATTGCATTCGCGATCAGTTCGACGCCGTAATCGGTTCGACGCGACGCGGCGCATAGGTTTCCCAACCGCTGCAACCCGGACACTGCCAGTAAAACAGCCGCGCCCTGAAACCACAATTCTGGCACGTATACCGTGGCAGATTTTTGGTGCGCTGACGAATCAGCGTACGCATCAGTTCAAGCTCGCTCTTCCGCGGCTCTTCCGCAACGGCTTCCTGGGCTTCCAGAAGACGCGTCATGCCCGCCAGATTCGGCGATTTCTGCATCTGCGAGCGCGCCAGCGCATGCGCGGCATCGGGCCCACGTACCGCCGCAATGTGCTGATAAGTCACGTCGAGCAGATCGTTCGACGGATAGCGGTCCACCCACGTGATGAGCAGATCGGCGCCATCCTGCGGACGGCCGAGCGCCTCATAGGCCTTCATCAGCTTTTCCGCGACGAGCGGCAGATAGGCGGGATTCTGTTCCTCGACGCGCCGCCATTGGACGATGGCCGCCTCCTGCTCACCGGCAGTCGCATCAACGTCGCCGAACAGGATCGTGGCGCGTACGTTGGTCGGGTTCGCCTTCAATGCAAAACCTAGCTGACGGCGCGCCTCATCCGCATTTTTCTGCTGAAGCGCTTCCTGGGCAAGCTCGCAATGGAACTGCGCAATTTCCTTGTCGAGCGACTCGGCGCCCATTGTTTCCAGGTGACGCGCGGTGTCGATCGATTTAACCCAGTCTTTCTCAATCTGGTAGATGGTCAGCAGCGCACGCTGCGCACCCAGCGCGTAATTGCCGGTTTCGAGCGAGCGGAAGGTCTCTTCGGCGCGATCGAGCAAACCGGCCTTCAGGAAATCCTGGCCCAGTTCGTACAGCGCGTGATCGCGCTCGGTAACGGGCAGATCGGTGCGGCTCAGCAGGTTCTGATGCACGCGAATCGCGCGGTCGGTCTCTCCGCGACGGCGGAACAGATTCCCCAGTGCGAAGTGCAACTCGATCGTTTCCGGGTCGAGTTTGACGACTTCGATAAACGCATCGATCGCCTGGTCCGGCTGCTCGTTGAGCAGGAAATTCAGGCCGCGGAAGTACGACCGCGGCAGGTTGGCGCTTTCGGACAGCAGCGTCTTGAGGTCGTAACGCGCGGCCATCCAGCCGAACGCAAACGCGACGGGTATGACAAGCAGCCACCAGAAGTCTAGATCCATGCGATTAATGCAAATGTGCGGAACAGCGGAAACGGAAGGCCGCGCTTCGGAAGCGCGGCAGAAGACAACTTAGATCAGCGGCGGCATGGGCGGTTGTTCGACCACCACCGGGGCTTCACGCGCCACACGCAGCTCGCGCTTGAGCCGGCCATTCTCCATGCGCAAGCGCACCATGGCCGGCATCGACGACACCAGTCCGGCCAGCAGCCCCACCACGAAGAACGCGAGGCCGATCAGAATCAAAGGCGCCGACCACGCATAGCCAGCGAGGAAATTCAGCGTAGCGGGTTGTGTATTGGAAAGCGCGAGCACCAGCAGGAGCACGAACACCAGCACACGGATCAGCCAGACGATAAATTTCATGAATAGGTCTCTTGACGGCAGTTGCGGGGTGACGCCGGCTTGATGACGCGTCGCGCCACGGTGTTGCCCGCGCCGAAGTGACCCGTATTGTAATTGAAGCCCTCGCGGCTGGGCAGGAACTGGCTGATAGAGGACTTACGTGAGGTTTATCTTGCCGCAAGAGGATGTGTGGGCAAGGTATGTTGAATTTTGGGGATGCGCCGGTCGTATAACCACGCTGCCGCCTCGTGCCCGCGGTGAAAAACCCGTGACAACGACTATAAACGAAGATTACAGACGAGGACTGCAGACGAAAAAAAAGCGCCCGAAGGCGCTTTTTCTGGTCTTTTGCCGTCTGGCTCTGGCCGCTGACGCTACCAATGCCATGCCGCGAACAGCACAGCGAAGCATTTACAGGTCGTCGTCATCCGGCTCATCGGCCTTGAGCGGCTCGCCCGAACGTCGATCTACCCGCTCGCGCAATTCCTTGCCCGGCTTGAAATGCGGTACGTACTTCTCAGGTACCAGCACCTTCTCGCCCGACTTCGGATTACGCCCTACGCGGGACGGACGACGATTAAGGCCGAAGCTGCCGAAGCCACGAATTTCGATGCGATGGCCGTTGGCAAGCGCCTCCGACATCGCATCAAGCATCGTCTTCACCGCGAAATCCGCATCTTTAAGTACGAGCTGCGGAAATCGCGTAGCCAGCTGGGCGACCAATTCCGATTTGGTCATACTGCAGCAGACCTCTCAAGAAAACGCCGGGCCGCCCCCATATTTTGCGCCCCGAAGGAATTTCCCTCGGGGGATTCCCCCTTGCGGGGGGCCGGACGCGAAGCGCCAGGTTTGGGGGCGTTCCTCAATTACTGGTTCTGACCGTCGAGCTTGGCCTTCAGCAACGCGCCGAGGTTCGTCGTGCCGGTAGCAGCCGAGTTCGAATCCGACGAAGCCAGGCCGCGGATCGCTTCCTGTTGCTCAGCCGAATCCTTGGCCTTGATCGACAGGTTGATACCACGCGACTTGCGATCGATGTTGATGATCATCACGTTGACCTTGTCGCCGTCCTTCAGCACGTTGCGGGCATCTTCCACGCGGTCTTGCGACAGCTCCGAAGCACGCAGGTAGCCTTCGACTTCCGCCGACAACTGAACCACTGCACCCTTCGCATCTACCGTCTTGACCACGCCGTCGACGATCGAACCCTTGTCGTTCATTGCAACGAAGTTGCTGAACGGGTCGCCTTCGAGCTGCTTGATGCCCAGCGAAATGCGTTCCTTCTCGACGTCGATGCCGAGAACAATCGCTTCCACTTCGTCGCCCTTCTTGTACTTGCGAACTGCTTCTTCGCCCGTTTCGCTCCACGACAGGTCCGACAGGTGAACCAGACCGTCGATGCCGCCCGGCAGACCGATGAAGACGCCGAAGTCGGTGATCGACTTGATTGCGCCTTGCAGCTTGTCGCCCTTCTTGAAGTTGCGGCTGAAGTCGTCCCACGGGTTCGGCTTGCATTGCTTCATGCCGAGGCTGATACGGCGGCGGTCTTCGTCGATTTCGAGAACCATGACTTCGACTTCGTCGCCCAGCTGAACAACCTTCGACGGTGCCACGTTCTTGTTCGTCCAGTCCATTTCCGACACGTGAACCAGGCCTTCGATGCCCGATTCCACCTCGACGAATGCGCCGTAGTCGGTGATGTTGGTGACCTTACCGAACAGGCGCGTGCCCGACGGGTAACGGCGCGAAATGCCTTCCCACGGATCGTCGCCCAGTTGCTTGATACCCAGCGAAACGCGGTTCTTCTCTTGATCGAACTTGAGGATCTTCGCGGTCACTTCCTGGCCAACCGACAGAACTTCGCTCGGGTGACGCACACGACGCCATGCGATGTCGGTGATGTGCAGCAGGCCGTCGATACCGCCGAGGTCCACGAACGCGCCGTAATCCGTGATGTTCTTCACCACGCCTTCCACGATCGCGCCTTCCTTCAGCGTTTCGAGCAGCTTTGCGCGCTCTTCGCCTTGAGTCGCTTCGATCACAGCACGGCGCGACAGCACGACGTTGTTACGCTTGCGGTCGAGCTTGATGACGCGGAATTCCAGCGTCTTGCCTTCGTACGGGGTCGTGTCCTTGACCGGACGCGTGTCAACCAGCGAACCCGGCAGGAATGCGCGGATGCCGTTGACCATGACGGTCATGCCGCCCTTGACCTTACCCGTGATCGTGCCGGTCACGAGTTCGTTGTTGTCGAGAGCCTTTTCCAGCGACAGCCACGAAGCCAGACGCTTCGCCTTGTCGCGCGACAGGATCGTGTCGCCATAGCCGTTTTCCAGCGCGTCGATCGCGACGGAAACGAAGTCGCCCGCCTGCACTTCTACCTCGCCCGCGTCGTTCAGGAACTCTTCGAGCGGGATGTAGGCTTCGGACTTGAGACCAGCGTTGACGACCACGAAATTGTGGTCAACACGCACGACTTCGGCGGAGATCACCTCGCCAGCGCGCATGTCTTGCTTGGTCAGCGACTCTTCGAACAGAGCCGCAAAAGATTCGGTATTCGGGTTGGAAGTTTGCAGGTCGGACATAAAAATCAAAATTTGCATGGTTCTCGCGGTGCCCGGCTGGCCGGGACGGTCAGCAATTTCGGCTAGTTGCGAATGCCACGCGGGGTTAAGGGGTTAATACACGCTCCACGACACACGCGGAGCACCTACTGACAACGGTACTTCTCTCTACTGCGCCCGCTACTCAAACACTGCCCGGACATCAGGCATGCGGGACCCATGCTTCAAACCACTGCACCACCTGTTCGACCGCCTGGTCGATGGACAATGCGGAGGTATCAAGCAGCTTTGCATCCGCCGCGGGCTTGAGCGGCGCGGCCGCGCGCTGACTGTCACGCTCGTCGCGCTCACGCAAATCCCGGAGCAAGTCATCTATATTAGCAGAAAATCCTTTTTGGATCAATTGCTTATGCCGGCGCGCCGCACGGGCCTCGACGCTGGCGGTCATGAACACCTTCAGCACGGCATCCTGGAAGATTACGGTGCCCATGTCGCGACCATCGGCGACCAGCCCCGGTTCCTTGCGGAAAGCCCGCTGACGGGCCACCAGCGCGGTTCGCACCGGCACGTGCACGGCGATCGCCGAGGCGCGGCTACCGACTTCCTCCGCGCGAATGTCGGCCGATACGTCGGCGCCGTCGAGCTGCGCCAGTCCCTCGCGAAAGGTGATGTGCAGATCGTCGATCAGTTTTACAAGCGCGTCCGCATCATCCGCGGCGACCTTATAGCGAATGCTGGCCAGCGCGGCGAGCCGGTACAGCGCGCCGCTATCCAGCAGGTGAAAGCCGAGGCTCGCGGCGACCAGCGCGGCCACGGTGCCTTTGCCGGAGGCGCTCGGGCCGTCGATCGTAATGACGGGCGTCTGGTGAAAGGGACGGGTCGGTTTCATCGAAAAAGTCGCACGTCAGTCGATTCGGGGCCGAATCAGGGTTGAGCGAGCGCAGTGAAGCGCTCGAAATAATCAGGGAATGTCTTGCCGACGCACTTCGGGTCGTTGATCCGCACCGGCACGCCGCCCAGGCTCACGAGCGAGAAGCACATCGCCATGCGGTGATCGTCGTAAGTGTCGATCGAGGCGTTCGGAATCAGTTTTTCAGGCGGCGTGACGACGAGAAAATCCTCGCCCTCCTGCACCTTCGCACCGACCTTGCGCAGCTCGGTCGCCATTGCCGCGATCCGGTCGGTTTCCTTCACGCGCCAGCTGGCGATGTTGCGCAGCGTGGTCGTGCCGTCCGCGAACAGCGCGGCGATGGCGATCGTCATCGCGGCGTCGGGAATCAGGTTGAAGTCCATGTCGATCGGATCGAGCTTGCCGTTGTCGTTGCCGACGCCGCGCACTTCGATCCAGTCCTCGCCCATCTGCAGATTTGCGCCCATCTTGATGAGCGCATCGGCAAAACCGATGTCGCCCTGGATGCTGGACCGGCCCACGCCTTCCACCCGCAATGGCCCACCGCCAAGCGCACCGGCCGCGAGGAAATACGACGCCGACGACGCGTCGCCTTCCACCATGATGATGCCCGGCGATTGATAGCGCTGCCCCGCCGGCACAATGAACCGGTGCCATTCATGGCGCTCGACCTTGATGCCGAAGCGCTCCATCAGCTTGATCGTGATCTCAATGTAGGGCTTCGAGATCAGCTCGCCGTCCACCTGGACGGTCGTCACGCCGCTTTGCGTGCGCAACAGCGGCAGCGTCATCAGCAGCGAGGTCAGGAACTGGCTCGACACGTCGCCACGCACGCGAATCGGTGCGTCGGCCAGAATCTGCGCCGGGCGAATCCGCAGGGGCGGATAGCCGTCATTCTCTTCGTAGTCGATCTTCGCGCCGATCTGCCGCAAGCCGTCGACCAGATCGCCGATCGGCCGCTCGTGCATGCGCGGCACGCCGTGAATGCGATAGTCGCCGCCATTCACCGCGAGCGCCGCAGTCAGCGGGCGCACCGCCGTGCCGGCATTACCGAGGAACAGATCGGCTTTGCGCGCAGTAAACGCGCCGCGCGTACCGGTCACGACACAGGTGTCGCCCTCGCGCTTCAGACGCACGCCGAGCTTTTCGAGCGCGTCGAGCATTACGCGGGTGTCGTCGGAGTCGAGCAGGTTCGTGATTGTCGTTTCGCCTTCGGCGAGCGCCGCGAGCAGCAGCACACGATTCGAAATGCTTTTCGAACCCGGCAAGCGAACCGTGCCGGACGCACGAGAAAATGGTCCGAGATCGAGGAATTCCATGATTGAGTCCAGTTCCGGTTATTTCGAGGCGTCGCCGAGGGCGGCCCCCGCTGTACGCTGTTCCTGCCATTCGCTACGCGCGACGCGCGAGCGCGCGAACACGGCTTCGAGCGCGGCGCCGTCGGCGGCTTCAATCGCCGCGCGCAGGCGTGCGAGCACCGCGGTGTATGCATCGATCTCCTCAAGCAATGCGACGCGATTCGCCACGCACACGTCGCGCCACATCTCCGGGCTCGACGCGGCGATCCGCGTGAAGTCGCGGAAACCGCCGGCAGCGAATGAGAATTTCAGCGCGGCGTCGGGCGAATTGAGAATCTGCTCGACCAGCGCGAAAGACAAAACGTGCGGCAAATGGCTGACCGACGCAAGCACGCGGTCATGCTGCTCGGGTGTCATGTCTCGCACGCAAGCGCCAGTGGCGAGCCACATCGCGGCAACACGCTCGATCGCTTCCGGCGCGTTCTCCGGCAGCGGGCACAACACGACATTGCGATTCACATACAGATCGGGCAACGCCGCATCCGGGCCGCTCGCCTCACGCCCGGCAATTGGATGCCCCGGCACGAACTGGGCGATGCGCGCACCGAGCGCTGCGCGTGCTGCTGCAACCACGTCGGACTTGGTGCTGCCGGCATCGGTGACGATCGTGCTTGCGTCGAGAAACGGCGCAATGCGTTCGAGCAGCGGTTGCGTCTGCGCGACGGGGGTTGCGAGCAGCACGAAATCGGCGCCGGACAACGCGTCACGCAATGCGACGTCGTCGTTCAACGCCACGGCTGCGTCGATCACGCCCAATTCCAACGCGCGCGCCGTCGACGCGGACGAACGCCCGACACCAATCACCGTTCGCGCGCCCGCCGCCTCGCCCCGCTCGCGCAATGCGCGCGCGAGCGATCCGCCGATCAGGCCGACACCGAAAATCACCAGCTTATTAAAAGAGAACGCAGCCACGTCGGTCACAAAAAAAGCACGCCATTCATGAAGTGAGGCGCACGGGTCAAGGTCAACCGCTTACGCGGTGGCGAGCGTCTTTTCGAGCGCCGCGAGGAACGCTTCATTTTCTTCCGGCAGACCGATCGTGATGCGCAGCCATTGCGGCAAACCGTAGTTGCCAACCGGGCGAACGATCACGCCCTGCTTCAGCAACGCGAGGTTGACGCGGTTACCGGCTGCGTCGTCGTTGCCGACGCGCACCAGCACGAAGTTGCCATCCGACGGCACATACTCGAGGCCGAGTTTGTCGAACGTTTCGGTCAAAAGGCGATAGCCTTGCGCGTTCAACGCGGCGCTCTTTTCCAGAAACGCCGTGTCGTTCAGCGCCGCGATCGCCGCAGCTTGCGCCAACGTGTTCACGTTGAACGGTTGACGCAGACGGTTCAACAGATCGGTCAACTCGGGCTGGGCGATTGCAAAGCCGACCCGCAAACCAGCGAGTCCAAACGCCTTCGAGAACGTGCGCGACACCAGCAGATTCGGATAACGGCGCACCCACGCGATCGAGTCGTAACGCTTTTCTTCCGGCAGATATTCCGTGTACGCCTCGTCAAGTACGACGACCACGTTGCGCGGCACCTTGTCGAGAAACGCCTCGATCTTCGCGCCTTCGATAAAGGTACCGGTCGGGTTGTTCGGGTTCGCAACGAAGATCAGCCGCGTGTCGTCCGTGATCGCGGCCAGCATCGCGTCGAGATCGTGCCCGTACTTGACGGCGGGCACGACGATCGCACGCGCACCCACGCCTTGCGTGGCGAGCGCGTAGACCGCGAACGAGTATTGGGCGTAGACGATCGATTGACCCCTTTCGACCAACGCGTGCGCGGCGATTTCGAGAATGTCGTTACTGCCGTTGCCAAGCGTCACCCAGTCGGCCGGCACGCCGTAACGCTCGCTCAGCGCCGCCTTCAGTTCGAATGCGTTTGCGTCCGGATAGCGGCCAAGTTCGCTGGCCGCTTGCGCCATGGCGCGTTGCGCCGATTCCGGCATGCCGAGCGGATTTTCGTTCGACGCGAGCTTCACGATCGTCGCTTCGTCGAGGCCAAACTCGCGGGCCACTTCCGAAATCGGCTTGCCGGCGATGTAAGGCGCAATCGCGCGCACGTAGGAAGGACCGAAGGACGTTGTCATGAAAATCTCCGAACGACTAATTAGTAGTAGGTGAACATGCAGCAGACGCGCGCAAGCGATGCGGGCGCCTTAGCCGACATCAACGGGCGCGCGGATACGAGCCAAGTATCTTCAGGAACGCGGCCTTCTGGCCGAGTTCGGTGAGTGCGGCGGCGACCGCCGGCTCGTCGCGATGGCCTTCGACGTCGATGTAGAAGTAGTACTCCCACGTACCGACGCGCGCCGGGCGCGATTCGAAACGGGTCATCGACACGCTGTGGCGCGCCAAAGGCTCCAGCAACTTGAACACAGCGCCCGGCTCGTTCGCCACCGACACGATCAACGACGTCTGGTCGTGCCCGCTGACGCCGGTGCGCTCCTTGCCGATCATCACGAAACGCGTACGATTGTGCGGATCGTCCTGGATCAGGGCGTAGGCGACTTGCAGACCGTAATGGGTCGCGGCACGATCGCCAGCGATCGCTGCGACAGTCGGATCTTCTGCCGCCATACGCGCGGCTTCGGCATTGCTCGACACCGCCTGACGCTCGAGATGCGGCGCGTTCGTCGCGAGCCAGCGCTGGCACTGGGCGAGCGCCTGCGCGTGCGCACACACCCGCGTCACGCCGGTGAGGCCGCCGTTCAGCGTCAGGAGATTGTGGTGAATCGGCAAGGCCAGTTCGCCGCCGATCGTCAGCTGGGTTTGCAGCAGCAGATCGAGCGTGCGCGACACCGCGCCTTCGGTCGAATTCTCGACCGGCACAACGCCGAATTCGGCTGCGCCTGCTTCGACCGAGCGAAATACTTCGTCGATCGACGGGCACGGCAGACCTTCGATCGACTGACCGAAGTACTCGTGCATAGCCTGTTCGCTATACGTGCCGACCGGGCCGAGATATGCGGCCTTGATGGTCTTTTCGAGCGCGCGGCTCGCGGCCATGATCTCGCGCCAGATTGCGCTGATATGCTCGCTGGCCAATGGGCCATCGCTCATATCCTGCAAGCGCGCGATCACCTGCTGCTCGCGCTCCGGGCGGAACACCGGCGCGTTGAAATGCTTCTTGACCTCACCCACTTCGAGCGCCACTGCGGCACGCTGATTGAGGAGCGCGATGAGTTGCGCGTCGAGCGCGTCGATGCGTTCGCGAAGGGGTTTGAGTCGGGTATTGAGTTCGTCGTCCATGCGTGAAAACGGCCCTGCCGGTAGCTGCTGCACAAATGCGTGCTGGAAAGGATGCGCGCGCCTGAATATCTAAGACGATCAGGCGCTGCGCTGTTCGAATTCCTTCATGTATTCGACAAGCGCTTTGACGCCTTCGAGCGGGACGGCGTTATAAATCGACGCCCGCATGCCGCCGACGGACTTGTGGCCCTTTAGCTGCACCATTCCCCGCGCTTTCGCGCCGGCCAGGAAATCATCGTTGCGCGACTCGTCAGCGAGGAAAAACGGTACGTTCATCCGCGAACGCGAGCCACGCTCGACCTTGTTCAGATAGAAGCTGCTCGAATCGATCGCGTCGTACAACAGCTTCGATTTTTCGAGGTTACGCGCTTCCATCGCGGTAAGGCCGCCCTGCTTCTTCAACCACTTGAACACCAGCCCGGCGACGTAAATCGCGTACGTGGGCGGCGTGTTGTACATCGAATTGTTCTCGGCAACGGTTTTCCATTCGAATGCCGACGGGCAGATCGCTTGCGCGCGACCCAGCATGTCTTCACGCACGATCACAACCGTCACGCCCGCCATACCAATGTTCTTCTGCGCGCCGCCGAACAGCACGCTGTATTTGGCGATGTCCATCGGGCGCGACAGGATGTGCGACGAAGCGTCCACCACTAGCGGAATATCACCGAGGTCGGGAATCTCGAATGTCTCGACGCCGTGAATGGTCTCGTTGGTGCACAGATGCACGTAAGCCGGATCGTCCGACAGTTGCCATTCAGAGCGCGCCGGCGCACGGGTGAAACCCTCTGCCGTCTGGCCGCTCGCCGCCAGGTGCACGGCACCGTATTTTTGCGCTTCCTTGAGCGACTTTTGCGACCACGAACCCGTCACGACGAAATCCGCGCGCGGTTTCGCGCCCATCAGATTCATCGGCACGATTGCGTTTTCGCCCAGGCCACCGCCTTGCAGAAACAGGATGCGATGGCTGGCAGGCACCTGGAGCAATTCGCGCAGATCGACGAGCGCTTCCTCGTGGATCGACATGAATTCTTTGCCGCGATGGCTCATTTCCATCACGCTCATGCCACTGCCCTGCCAATCGAGCATCTCGTCGGCTGCCTGACGCAGCACTTCTTCGGGCATGGCAGCTGGGCCGGCGGAGAAATTAAAAACGCGCATCGTGAAATCCTGGAAGCTGGCGCGAAAAACGAACAGATCGCGCAAAAATCGGCGAAGTTGGCAGCCGCAGCAACGGCAGCCGCTACAAAGTTAACGACGCGCGTTTGACAACAATTTCGCGCCCAAAAAAGAAAATGGCCGTCTGCGCGTGTGCGCAAACGGCCATTATCGCATTGTCGCCGCCAACCCGCCAAACCAGGCACGCCGTATAGCTTGCCGAGCGGCGGCTAGCGCGATGTCAGCGCAGCCTTTCGACCTTTTGGCTTAACTAGCTGGCTTACTTAGCCGGCTTGACCGAAGCGACTTCCTTGTCAGCCTGGTCACGCGTTGCCTTGATCGATTGCGGCATGTACTTTTGCATCAAGCCGTTCACAACGTCGCGGCCAACCTGGTCCTGGACCTGGATGAACTTGCGGCCGGTCGGGCTCTTGTAGAACGCGGTCAAATCCTTGATTTCCGACGTGCTGTAGTACTTCGCGTAAGCGTCGTACTGAGCTTGCATGGCGTCTTGACGGAAGGAATCCGTTGCAAACACCTGGCCTGCGCCGTCAACCAGCTTCGGCACTGCGTTCTTTTGCAGCGTCGGGACGGAAGCCTGCTTCTGCTTGTCCGTCATCGTCTTGTTTTCGCTCAGGGCGTCCGACAGGATAGCCGGGACCAGTTGCTTGGCTTGCATCTGGGCGCTGTTGCCGATTGCGCCGACGAGCTTCTGTGCATCGATTGCGTCCAGCAGGTCCTTGATTGCAGCCTGCTTGGCCGGATCAACCGGTGCAGCGGCAGCAGCCGGAGCCGCCGGGGCCTGGCTCTGAAGCGCTTGAGCCATAGCGAAGGTCGGCACGAGAGCAGCCAGCAACATCAGTTGTTTGAATCGTTTTTGCATCATTACTCCCTAAGAGAAATTAACTTGAACTGCGAGCTGCGCGGGATGCGTATCGGCCCGACACGCCATTGTTCCCTGCGCAGCTTCCAACCAATAACTGAGACTGAAAGCTGCCGACGCGAATCAGGCCGCACCACCGTCTTCACCGCCGTTGTCGCCTTCGGCAGGACCTTCGGTGTCGCCTTCCACATCTACATCCGCTTCCGCCTCAGCAACCTGTTGCAGACCT
Organism: Paraburkholderia sediminicola; assembly: GCF_046030555.1. Taxonomy (GTDB): domain Bacteria; phylum Pseudomonadota; class Gammaproteobacteria; order Burkholderiales; family Burkholderiaceae; genus Paraburkholderia; species Paraburkholderia sediminicola_E. Next base: position 376,179 of record NZ_JAQQCH010000001.1, read on the forward strand.
GAAAGCTTGGTCCCTTCGTCAAGGCTGATGAGTGTAACACCTTGGGTTGCGCGTCCCATTTCTCGAATTTCCGATACGCGCGTACGAATCAGCACGCCTGTATTGGTGATCAGCATGATCTGCGCTTCCTGATCCACCAGCGTGGCGGCGACGACCTTGCCGTTCCGCTCCGACGTCTGGATCGCGATCATCCCCTTCGTACCGCGCCCGTGGCGCGTGTACTCGGTGATCGGCGTGCGCTTGCCGTAGCCGTTTTCGGTCGCGGTCAGCACTGACTGCTGTTCGTCGCCAGCCACCAGCAAGGCGATCACACTCTGACCGTCTTCAAGTTGCATGCCGCGCACACCACGCGCCTCACGACCCATCGGACGGACGTCGTTTTCGTCGAAACGCACTGCCTTGCCAGAATCCGAGAACAGCATCACGTCGTGCTGGCCGTCCGTGATGGCCGCGCCGATCAGGTAGTCGCCTTCGTCAAGACCGACCGCAATAATACCTTTGCGCAACACGCGGCCAAAGGCTTCCAACGGCGTCTTTTTTACGGTCCCTAACGCGGTGCCCATAAAGACGAATTTGTCAGCCGAGAATTCCTTTACCGGCAAGACAACCGTAATCTTCTCGCCGTCCTGAAGTGGGAAGATATTGACGATCGGACGGCCGCGCGAGTTCCGCGAACCTTGCGGCACTTCGTAGACCTTCACGCTGTAGACACGACCACGATTCGAGAAGCACAGAATGTGATCGTGCGTGTTCGCGATGAACAGCGTGTCGATCCAGTCGTCTTCTTTCATCGCCGTGGCCTGCTTGCCGCGACCACCCCGCTTCTGCGCACTATATTCGGACAACGGCTGCGATTTCACGTAGCCGGCGTGCGACATGGTCACGACCATCTCTTGCGGCGTGATCAGGTCTTCAGTGTTCAGCTCGGTTGCGTTCAGCTCGATCTTCGAGCGACGCGCGTCGCCGAATTCGGCCTTGATCGATGTCAGTTCGTCGACGATGATCGCCGTAATGCGTTCCGGGCGAGCGAGAATGTCCAGCAGATCGGCGATTTGCGCCATCACTTCACGGTACTCGCCGATGATCTTGTCCTGCTCCAGACCCGTCAGGCGTTGCAGACGCATCTGCAAGATTTCTTGAGCCTGGGTGTCGGATAAGCGGTAGAGACCGTCGGACTGCATGCCGAAGGACGGATTCAAACCCTCCGGACGATAAGCCTCACGGCCGCCGGCCGATGCGTTTTCCGCCTCTGCGCGCGACAACATTTCGCGCACCAGCGACGAATCCCACGGACGCGCCATCAACTCCTGCTTGGCGATCGGCGGCGTAGGCGCGGCCTTGATGATCGCGATGAAATCGTCGATGTTGGCGAGCGCGACGGCCAGGCCTTCGAGCACGTGACCGCGTTCGCGCGCCTTGCGCAGTTCGTACACCGTGCGCCGCGTCAGGACTTCCCGGCGATGCGACAGGAAGCACGACAGCATTTCCTTCAGGTTCAGCAGCTTCGGCTGGCCGTCGACCAGCGCGACCATGTTCATGCCGAAGGTGTCCTGAAGCTGGGTCGCCTTGTACAGATTGTTGAGCACCACTTCCGGCACTTCGCCGCGCTTCAGTTCGATCACGACGCGCATGCCGCTCTTGTCGGATTCATCGCGGATGTCGGAGATGCCTTCGAGCTTCTTCTCGTTGACCAGTTCGGCGATGCGCTCCAGAAGTGAACGCTTGTTCACCTGGTACGGCAATTCGTCGACGATGATCGACATGCGCTGACCGCGGTCGATTTCCTCAAAGTGCGTCAGCGCGCGCATCAACACGCGGCCGCGACCGGTGCGATAGCCGTCGCGCACGCCGGCCACGCCGTAGATGATGCCGGCGGTGGGGAAATCAGGTGCCGGGATGATCTCGATCAACTCGTCGATCGTGGCTTCCGGGTTTTTCAGCAAGTGCTGACATGCGTCGACAACCTCATTGAGGTTGTGCGGCGGGATATTGGTGGCCATGCCGACCGCAATACCGGACGAGCCATTGATCAGCAGATTGGGAATACGCGCCGGCAAGATGGCCGGCTCGTTTTCGCTGCCGTCGTAGTTCGGCGTGAAGTCGACCGTTTCCTTGTCGATGTCGGCCAGCAGTTCGTGGCCGATCTTTGCCATGCGGATTTCGGTGTACCGCATCGCCGCGGCGTTGTCGCCGTCGACCGAACCGAAGTTGCCCTGACCATCCACCAGCATGTAGCGCAGTGAGAAATTCTGCGCCATCCGGACGATGGTGTCGTAGACAGCCGTGTCGCCGTGCGGGTGATATTTACCGATGACATCGCCGACAATACGCGCCGACTTCTTGTAAGCCCGGTTCCAGTCGTTGTTCAGTTCGTGCATCGCGTACAGCACGCGCCGGTGAACCGGCTTCAGGCCATCGCGAACATCGGGAAGCGCACGCCCCACGATCACGCTCATCGCGTAATCGAGATACGAACGGCGCATTTCCTCCTCTAGGGAGATTGGCAGAGTCTCTTTGGCGAATTGATCCATTTATCCGTATCTTTTACGTGCCAAGGCGACGGGAACACCACGCCTTCGCGTAAGCATTGCAGGCGCAACGCATCACGCGATTCTAACATGCCGCGCATCCGCCCCGGCCGGGGTACGTATACCTATTAGCAGGCGAGCGGGAACGGCGCCTGAGTGCCCCATTGCCGAACCGGGGCAGGCTCGATTTGTGCGTGGGGCAATCCGCCGCTCAGCCATGACTGGCGGTGCCTACAGCGGATTGCTTCTGTTGCGCATGCACCACAATTGGCGGGCGATTTGATCGGGGGCAGATTTTTTTATCGTTGGAAGGGAACGATATGGCAAAATGCCAACGCACAAAGAGTTAGACACGGCTCGAAGTCTACACAGCACGTTTTTTGTTCTACACCGATGTTATACTTCGAGCAATGTATGACTTGTCTTCGTCAACAGGCTCGCAGTAAACCTGCGGTAATCTCAATTTCGAGAGGAGAAATATGAATAAACTTTCAAAGCTCGCGTTCATTGCAGCTACCGCAGTTATGGCTGCATCCGCCATGGCGCAATCGGTGCCGGCGTCGCGACAAGCCACGAACGACAACTGGGTGAATGGTACCGGCGAGTACGTGTGGATGAACGGCACGAACGAGCTTTGCTGGCGCGATGCATTCTGGACGCCGGCAACGGCCAACGCTAAGTGCGATGGCGCCCTGGTTGCCCAGGCTCCGACCCCGCCGGCTCCGGTCGCACCTGCACCGGCTATCACGAGCCAAAAGATTACGTATCAAGCTGACGCTCTGTTTGACTTCGACAAGGCTATCCTGAAGCCGGCTGGCAAGGAAAAGCTGGACGATCTGGCATCGAAGATCGGCGCGCTGAACCTGGAAGTCGTCGTCGCAACGGGTTATACGGACCGTATCGGTTCGGACAAGTACAACGACCGTCTGTCGCTGCGTCGTGCTCAAGCTGTGAAGGCATACCTGGTCAGCAAGGGCATCGAATCCAACCGTATCTATACGGAAGGCAAGGGCAAGCGCAACCCGGTCACGACCGGTTGCAACCAGAAGAACCACAAGCAACTCATCGCCTGCCTCGCACCGGATCGTCGCGTGGAAGTCGAAGTTGTCGGTACTTCGAAGCAGTAAGCTACAAGTTACGGCAGTATCAAAGCCCCGCTTCGGCGGGGCTTTTTTTATGTCAACGCGGCGGATGCCGCTCGCCCTCTCCTCCGGGCAATCATCCGCGCGCCTGACAGAACAGGATTAGCCAGCCGTTGTGCGGCATTTTGCCGCCCTGTCTCTCGGCCTATATACTCAGGGTTTATCCTCGAGCGCCCGCTCAACGCTCTCATCGAGGCAGCTTCCGCTATGACCAACGCCGATCCCCACGAACTGCAGAAATTTAGCGACCTCGCGCATCGTTGGTGGGACCCGAACGCCGAATTCAAACCGCTGCATGAACTCAACCCGATTCGCCTGAACTGGATCGACGCGCACGTGCATCTTGCCGGCAAAACCGTACTGGACATCGGCTGCGGCGGCGGCATTCTGTCGGAGTCAATGGCAGGATTGGGCGCGCACGTGAAGGGCATCGACCTGTCGAGCCAGGCGCTCGGCGTGGCGGATCTTCACAGCCTTGAAAGCGGTGTAACCGTTAATTACGAAGAAATCGCCGCTGAAGCGCTCGCCGCCCGCGAGCCGGGTACTTACGACGTCGTCACCTGCATGGAAATGCTCGAGCACGTGCCCGAACCGGCCGCCATCGTCGCGGCCTGCAAGACACTGGTGAAACCGGGCGGCTGGGTGTTTTTCTCCACACTCAACCGCAACGTGAAGTCGTACTTGTTCGCAGTGATCGGCGCGGAATATATCGCGCGGATGCTGCCCAAGGGTACGCACGACTACGCACGCTTCATCCGTCCGTCGGAATTGGCGGGCTTCGTGCGCGCCGCCGAACTGCACACGGTCGACATCAAAGGCATCGTTTATAACCCGCTCAGCAAGCATTTCGCGCTGTCCGCCGACACGAGCGTGAACTACATGCTCGCCTGCCGCCGCGACGTCTGATCTGACCCGACCTGCCCGGACCCATTCAATCAATGAGCGATCCCACGCCCCTGCCGCAGCGCGAAGACAATGACGATGCACTCGGTCTTTGCCAGGCTGTCCTGTTCGACCTCGACGGCACGCTGGCTGACACCGCGCCCGACCTGGCGGCCGCCGTCAACAAAATGCGCCATGATCGAAGCCTCGATATGGTGCCGCTCGAAGACCTGCGGCCGCTCGCGTCCGCGGGCGCGCGCGGCCTGATCGGCGGGGCTTTCGGCATTGGCCCCGACCATCACGAGTTTGCGTCGATGCGCGAGGAGTTTCTCGCCAACTACGAAGCAGATTTGTGCATCGAGACCACGCTGTTTCCCGGCATTGCCGAATTGCTCGACGATCTCGACGCACGGGGCGTGCGCTGGGGCATCGTGACGAACAAGGTGGCAAGGCTCACCGAGCCTCTGGTCACACAACTCGGCCTTGAAGAGCGCGCGGGCTGCGTGGTGAGCGGCGACACGACTCCGCATTCAAAGCCGCATCCCGCACCCTTGTTACATGCCGCGCGCGAGCTGGACCTGTTGCCGGAGCGTATCGTCTACGTCGGCGATGACCTGCGCGACGTGCAGGCGGGTTTCGCGGCCGGCATGAAGACCATAGCGGCCGCCTACGGCTACTGTGGCAACGACATTCCACCGGCGCAATGGCACGCGCAGCATGTCGTGCAGTCGCCCGCTGAATTGCAGAGGCTGCTGCGCGATATCGGCTGAACACATACAGCGAACACGGCAAATACGGCGCAAGCAACATATGCCGCTGCCCGGCGCTCCACCGCGACCGCGCAGCAAGACGGCAAGGCAATCAGCCAGGACGTGGCCGTCAAACTATTGTAAAATCTCAGTCTGGCCCAGATATTTTGGGCAACGAACCGCGGGGGCGACCTGGTTTCGACAGGGGTTGCGAAGCGGCTAGGGCATACCGAGGACCCGTCACCTCGTTAATCAATGGGAAAAACGTAACTGCAAACGACGAAACGTTCGCACTGGCAGCCTAAGGGCCGCCGTCCTCTGCCTAGTTCACTGACGGGCTAGAGTCGCAAGACCGGTAGCAATACCGACAGAGGTCATATACGTCAGTTAAGCCTTGGCGGCGTCACGACGCCCGGGTCGAAAAACTAGTGAATCGCCGTCATGCAGCGTGTTCGTCCGCGTCGTGGTGGTTAAATCAAATGACAGAACTAAGTATGTAGAACTAGTCGTAGAGTGCTTCTGGACGCGGGTTCGATTCCCGCCGCCTCCACCAGAACACCGTTTCAAGTTGCACCATCAAGACTCACAAAAAACCCGTAAGCGGCCTGCCGCTTGCGGGTTTTTTGTTGGCTACTACTAAACAGAGGGCCCGCTCATCGAGCGGGCCTTTTTGCTGGCGGGCACCAAAGCCGCGAAGACACGGGGAATAAACGCACCCGTTTAAGCGTTCATTCACCACGCGCGCCCACATGCCGCATTCCGCGCGAGACCAACACCAAAATCCGGAGCCGACATCATGCGCAAGATTCTCTTCTGCCTCTCCACGCTGACTGTCCTCGCACTACAACAGACCGCATTTGCCGAAACCCCGAAGATCGTCGACGGCCGCTTCGTCGCCGCGGACGGCATGACGCTCTATACCTTCGACAAAGACACCACGCCCGGCGTGAGCGCCTGCACCGGCGGTTGCATGAGCAACTGGCCGGCGGCCATGGCGAACTCATCGGACAAGCCGTCAGGCGACTGGACGCTGATCCCCTCCGCGGACGGCAAACAACAATGGGCATACAAAGGCCATCCGCTGTATCGCTACGCAGCAGACAAACAAGCGGGAGAAATGAAGGGAGACGGCTTCAAGGACATGTGGCACACGGCGAAGCCATAACCGATTGCCGCTGAACGACGGGGCCAAAGCCGACAGGCGCGATAAGAAGCACAAGCAAAGGCACAAACAAAAGCACCAAACAAAAACGCCGGCAACATGCCGGCGTCCAACGAACAAAAACGAAAAGCGCTTATTCGTCTTTCGGACACTGCAGGTTACAACCGTTCGGATCGCCGTTGTCGCCGCGCTTGCGCATGGCTGACTTCTTGTTGGACTGGAATTTGTCCGAGGGCGCCGACGCCGCAAACGGCATCTGGGGATGTTCGGCAAGACGGAACTGATCTTGCAGGATACCGCCCGGCACACCCGGTGAATTCTGCGCGAAGGCAACCGAGACAGTGGCGAGAAGTACACCGGCCGTTGCTGCCGCAGCACATGCGTGAAGAAGAGCTTTCATATCGATCCAGCGCGGCACAGCGCGCGGTTAAGGCGTAAGCGGAAGGTTAGAGATTATCCCAAACAAACGCCCCATGCAGCGGCGAAGGCAGCATTTTGTTTACAGTCGCTTACACGGTCATTGAGCCAAGCCCCACATCAAGATCGAGCAGCTTGCCGCAGTCGCGCGGATCGTAACCTTCGAGCTGATCGACGTTGTGCCGGAACGCAGCGCCGCGCAGCAAGCCGATCACCATTGCAAGCGGCGCGCGCTCCAGCCGGGCGCGGTCGCAGGCGAAGTAATAGTCTTCCTCGACGATCGGAATGAAGTCGAGCCCGAAGTGATGCGCCGCGGGCTCCACGCCGAAACCCACATCCGCCATGCCGCTCGCCACGAACGCCGCAATCGCCGAATGCGTGAGTTCCGTCGACGCATAACCGTTGACCCGGTCCGGATCGACCCCGACTTTCCGTAGCGCGAGATCGAGCAGCATGCGCGTGCCGGAACCGGGCTGGCGATTGACGAAGCGAATGTCGTCGCGCGCGAGGTCACTCAAGCCGCCGATTCCTTTTGGATTGCCCTTGCCAAGAAAAAGGCCCTGCTTGCGTCGGGTCAGATGCACGAGCACGTGACGCTGCGGATCGAGCCAGCGCCGATATGTATCGGCGCACGCCGCGCGAAACTCGCCTAGCGGCAAGTGGAAACCGGCGAGATCACATTCGCCACGGGCGAGCGCGCTAACGGCGTCCGCACTGTCACGGTATTTGATGTCGACCGGCTGATCGTTCGCGACCAGCGCCGTCACCAACGCCGCCACGGCGTACCCGTGCGATGCGTAGATCCGCACGTCGTCGGCGGGTGGAGCGAGCCAGCGGTTCAGATCGCTTGCGACTTCGCTCGCGAGCGCCTGCATATTGCCGTCGAGCCGCTCACCGCACAAACGCTGCGCGCGCAACACGGCTTGACCAAGTTCGGATAGCACCGAGCCGCGCCCACGCTCTTTCGCGATCAGCGGGCCGCCCAAACGCTCCTCAATGCTGCGCAACAGACCCCACGCATGACGGTAGGACAAACCCTTAAGCGTCGCCGCCTGCGCGATGCTGCCGGATTCGTCCACCAGCGCGAGCAGCGGCACCACGTCCGACAGGCTTGCCTCGCGGCCATCCGGGCCCTTCACGACCAGCTCCGCCTGGCACTCGATTCTGATCATATATGCTCAACTCTTTCCTATTGCACGAGGCGTATCACCCGCCTATTGTTCGGCTATCCCATATCGAATATACGAAGCATAGGTGCACGCATTATGAATAACAAGTGCATATATGACTTTGGAGGAGCCCCACTTGGACGATTTCATCGCCATCGCACCGGATCAGCTCGTGCAGCGTCACGCGCAACCGGGCATGTCGCTGCTAGCGGTACTGCATGCCATTCAGGACGAGCTCGGCTATGTGCCGCCTGAGACGGTTGCGCCTCTCGCGCGTGCCATGAACCTGTCGCGCGCGGAAGTGCACGGCGTCATCACCTATTACCACCACTTCCGCACGCAGCCCGCGGCGCCTGTCACGGTGCAACTGTGCCGCGCCGAGGCATGCCGGAGCATGGGCACCGAGACGCTCGCGCAGCATATCGAGACGCACACCGGCTGCCGTTTCGATGCGGAGCATCGGCACGGCGCGACGGTCGAACTGGAATCGGTGTATTGCCTCGGCCAATGCGCCCTGTCACCGGCGATGATGGTCAACGGCACCTTGCACGCCAAAGTCACGCCGCAAAAGTTCGACGCGTTGTTCGCGGCAGCCCGCAAATGCGTGGAGGTCGCGGCATGACGCGCATCTACGTTCCCTGCGATTCGTCAGCATTGGCGCTTGGCGCGAATGCACTGGCTCAAGCGATCGAAGCTGAGGCTGCACGCCGCGGCATTGAAATCGAACTGGTCCGCAACGGTTCACGCGGTTTGCTTTGGCTAGAACCGCTCGTCGAAGTAGCAACGGCCGAAGGCCGCATCGGCTATGCGAACGTCGAAGAGAGCGACGTTGCGGCGCTGTTCGACGCCGGCTTTATCGCAGGCGGTGAGCACGCGCACCGTGTCGGTGTGGTCGATGAAATACCGTATCTGAAGAAGCAGCAGCGCCTGACCTTCGCACGCATCGGCATTACCGATCCGCTTTCCATCGACGATTACATTGCCCACGGCGGTCTCGACGGTCTCAAGCAGGCGTTGCAAACAGACGGCGACGCTGCCTGTGAAGCGCTGATCGAATCCGGCCTGCGCGGCCGCGGTGGTGCAGCCTTCCCCGCCGGCATCAAATGGCGCACGGTACGCGGCGCCAAAGCAGCGCAGAAGTACATCGTCTGCAATGCGGACGAAGGCGACTCCGGCACCTTCTCCGACCGCCTCGTGATGGAAAGCGACCCGTACGTGCTGATCGAAGGGATGATCATCGCGGGCATCGTGACCGGCGCGACGGTCGGCTATATCTACGTGCGCAGCGAATATCCACACTCGATCGCGACGCTCGAAGCCGCGATCGCCAAAGCACGCGCCGCCGGTTGGCTCGGCGACAGCGTGCTCGGCTCGGCGGCGCATCGCTTCGACCTGTTCGTGGCGAAAGGCGCAGGCGCTTATGTCTGCGGCGAGGAAACCGCGCTGCTCGAATCGCTCGAAGGCAAACGCGGCATCGTGCGTGCAAAGCCGCCCGTGCCGGCGCTAGTCGGCCTCCACGGTCAGCCGACTGTGATCAACAACGTCATCACGCTCGCCACGGTGCCCATCATCTTCGCGCGCGGTGCTGCTTTCTACAAAGACTTCGGCATGGGCCGTTCGCGCGGCACGCTGCCGTTCCAGCTCGCCGGCAATGTGAAGCAAGGCGGCCTGGTCGAGCTGGCATTCGGCGTCACGTTGCGTGAACTGCTTTACGACTACGGCGGCGGTACGGCAAGCGGACGCCCGGCGCGCGCAGTGCAGGTCGGCGGCCCGCTCGGCACCTATCTGCCGGAAAGCCAGTGGGACATCCCGATGGACTACGAAGCGTACGCAGCCGTCGGCGCGGTGGTGGGCCACGGCGGCATCGTCGTGCATGACGACACCTCGAATCTCGCCGAACTCGCGCAGTACGCGATGCACTTCTGCGCGCTCGAATCGTGCGGCAAATGCACGCCATGCCGGATCGGCTCGACGCGCGGCGTCGAAGTGATCGGACGGATCCGCAACGGCGACACGTCCACGCGGCAAGTGCAGTTGCTGCGCGATCTGTGCGACACGATGGTGTCCGGCTCGCTCTGCGCGATGGGCGGCATGACACCGTTCCCGGTGCTGTCCGCGCTCGACCATTTTCCCGAAGACTTCGGTCTCGCTAACGTGCACGACCACGCGCCCAAAGCGGCAGCGGCCTGACCCAGGAGCCTCACATGTCCGACATGCTCAACTCCCCTGCCGGTGGCTGCGGCTCCGGCAACTGCGCGTGCAAATCGCAAGCGCAACAACGCGCCGCACGCTCACCCTTTGACGATACCGACTACGGCACGCCGCTGCGCCATGCCGACGTCGACGTTACGCTGGAAATCGACGGCCAGGCGGTGACGGTTCCGGCCGGCACTTCCGTGATGCGCGCCGCTGCCGAAGCCGGCGTCAATGTGCCGAAGCTCTGCGCGACCGATTCGCTCGAACCGTTCGGCTCATGCCGCTTGTGCCTGGTCGAGATCGAAGGCAAGCGGGGCTACCCCGCCTCGTGCACGACGCCCGTCGAAGCCGGCATGAAAGTCCGCACGCAAACGGATCGTCTGCAATCGCTGCGCCGTAACGTGATGGAGCTGTACATCTCCGATCACCCGCTCGACTGTCTGACCTGCCCCGCCAACGGCGACTGCGAATTGCAGGACATGGCGGGCGTCACTGGCCTGCGCGAAGTGCGCTACGGATTCGACGGTGCAAACCACCTGAAAGACAAGAAGGATGAATCGAATCCGTACTTCACGTACGACCCGTCGAAGTGCATCGTCTGCAATCGCTGCGTGCGCGCATGCGAAGAAACCCAGGGCACGTTTGCGCTGACGATCACCGGACGCGGTTTCGAATCGCGCGTCGCCGCGAGCGAAAACCAGCCGTTCATGGAATCGGAATGCGTGTCGTGCGGCGCGTGCGTCGCCGCCTGCCCGACCGCAACCTTGCAGGAGAAGACCGTCGTCATGCTCGGCCAGGCCGAGCATTCGGTCGTGACCACGTGCGCCTATTGCGGCGTGGGCTGCTCGTTCAAGGCCGAGATGAAGGGCAATCAGGTCGTGCGAATGGTGCCGCACAAGAACGGCCAGGCCAACGAGGGCCACGCGTGCGTGAAGGGCCGCTTCGCCTGGGGCTACGCGACACACAAGGACCGCATCACCAAGCCGATGATCCGCGCGAAAATTACCGATCCGTGGCGCGAAGTCAGCTGGGAAGAAGCAATCAGTTACGCGGCGTCGGAATTCCGCCGCATTCAGGCGAAGCACGGCCGCGATTCGATCGGCGGCATTACGTCGTCGCGCTGCACGAACGAAGAAACGTATCTCGTACAGAAGCTCGTGCGTGCCGCGTTCGGCAACAACAATGTCGACACCTGCGCGCGCGTGTGCCACTCGCCGACCGGCTATGGCCTGAAGACCACACTCGGCGAATCGGCCGGCACGCAGACCTTCGCATCGGTCGATAAGGCCGACGTGATCATGGTGATCGGCGCGAATCCGACCGATGGCCACCCGGTGTTCGGCTCACGCATGAAACGCCGTATCCGCGAAGGGGCGAAGCTGATCGTCGTCGATCCGCGCCGCATCGATATCGTCGATACGCCGCACGTGAAGGCGTCGCATCATTTGCAATTGCGTCCGGGCACCAACGTCGCGGTGGTCAATGCGCTCGCGCACGTGATCGTGACCGAAGGGCTGCTGAACGAAGCGTTCATCGCCGAGCGCTGCGAAACGCGCGCGTTCGAACAATGGCGTGCGTTCGTCGCCCTGCCCGAGAATGCGCCGGAAGCGACCGAGGAACTCACCGGCGTACCCGCCGTGTCCATCCGCGAAGCCGCCCGCATCTATGCCACCGGCGGCAACGCCGCGATCTACTACGGCCTCGGCGTCACCGAACACGCACAAGGTTCGACAATGGTGATGGGCATCGCGAATCTGGCGATGGCGACCGGCAACATCGGCCGCGAAGGGGTCGGCGTGAACCCGCTGCGCGGTCAGAACAACGTGCAGGGTTCGTGCGACATGGGTTCATTCCCGCACGAGCTGCCGGGCTATCGTCATATCAGCGATTCGATCACGCGCGCGTTGTTTGAAGAAGCATGGAACGTCACGTTGCAGCCCGAGCCGGGGCTGCGCATTCCGAACATGTTCGACGCCGCTGTACACGGCACCTTCATGGGCCTTTACTGCCAGGGTGAAGACATCGTGCAGTCCGATCCCAACACGCACCATGTGGCGGCGGCGCTGTCGGCGATGGAATGTATCGTCGTACAGGACATTTTCCTGAACGAGACGGCAAAGTACGCACACGTGTTGTTGCCGGGCTCAACGTTCCTCGAAAAGGACGGCACCTTCACGAACGCCGAGCGCCGCATCTCGCGCGTGCGCAAAGTGATGCCCCCGCTCGCCGGCTATGCCGACTGGGAAGCCACGATCCTGCTCTCTCGCGCGCTTGGCTATGAGATGGACTACACGCATCCGTCGCAGATCATGGACGAGATCGCGCGCCTCACGCCGACTTTTCACGGCGTTTCGTATAAGAAGATCGACGAGCTCGGCAGCATCCAGTGGCCTTGCAACGAGAACGCGCCCGACGGCACGCCGACCATGCACATCGACACCTTCGTGCGCGGCAAGGGCAAATTCGTGATTACAAAGTTCATCGCGACGCCTGAAAAAGTCACGCGCAAATTCCCGCTCCTGCTCACGACTGGCCGCATTCTGTCGCAATACAACGTCGGCGCGCAAACGCGCCGCACCGAGAATTCGCGCTGGCATGATGAAGACCGGCTGGAACTGCATCCGCATGATGCGGAAGAACGCGGCATCAAGACCGATGATTGGGTCGGCATCGAATCGCGCGCGGGACAAACCGTGTTGCGGGCGAAAGTGACCGAGCGGATGCAACCGGGCGTCGTCTATACGACATTCCACTTCCCCGAATCGGGCGCGAACGTGATCACCACCGATAGCTCGGACTGGGCTACCAACTGTCCTGAGTACAAGGTGACCGCGGTGCAGGTGATGCCGGTCGAACAACCGTCGCAATGGCAGCAGGACTATTCGCGTTTCAACACGGAGCAACTCGATCTGCTGAAGCAGCGCGAGCTGGCCAGCGCAACCTCGGGTAAGTGAGGCGAACCATGGACAATCAGAATCTGATCGACATGGCGAACCGGATCGGCGACTTTTTCGATTCGATGCCGGACCGCGAAGAAGCGCTCGCCGGCATCGCCGATCATATCCGCCGCTTCTGGGAGCCGCGTATGCGGCGCGCTTTGCTGGCGGCGCTCGATGAGCCGGATGCGAGCGGCATCGAAATGTCGGGCATCGTCAAGGAAGCGCTCGTCAAGCATCGTGACGGGCTGACGCCGGCTGCGCTTTCTACAGCGTAGAGGGTGCGGTTCTTCCTGCGCCGGACATGCAAGAGGCGGCTCATATCGCGGACCGCCTCGCACGGTCGCCTCACGGGTTCACCAGCCGGCCATTCCCATCGGCAAACTCGCGGGCGCCCGGACAGGCCACGCTACACACAATTTCTCAGACTCACCTCACAGCGCCGCCTGCTCCGGTATCACCCCACCCACCGCGAACCACGCTTCGCAATGCCGCAGCAAGCCATGCAGATCGGACCCCGTGCGCCCGCGCGCGCTGATGTAGCCGTCCGGCCGCACCAGATAGAACGACGGCCGTGTGCGTCCGTACGATTCGGACAGCGCCGGGGCACCCTCGCCGCTCGTATCGGTCACGCGCCAGACGCGCACCGCGCCCGGCAGCAACTTCTCGACTTCCGCAGCCAGGCGCTCCAGTTCCGGGTCCGGGGGCAGCGCGTGCTTCGCGGCAGGATCGAGCGGCGTTTCGTCGGCGGGCAGCGGCTGGACTAGCAGGAACAACGAAAAGAACGCCGGATCGTGCAGGTCGAAAATACAACCGACGCCCGGCGCGCGGCCGAGCGGCCCATCCACCACATGCACCAGCGCATCCGGCGCCCGCTCGCCGGCACGCGGGCCGCCGTCGAGAACGCGCTCGAGCGTCAGCGGACTGCGTCGATACTGGATCGACAACTCGCTGATAGTCATACGCGCCGCATCGCGCAATGGACCGAGCGCGGCCAGCACCGGCATCACGCGCTCGCGCAGCAGCTTCAGCGGCCCATGATTGGCCTCGGCCATGTGCGTGATGAAACCGGTTTGCCGCAATACGTCGCGCTCGATCGGATGCCGTTCCTGATGGTACGTATCGAGCAGGCGGTCAGGCGCGGCGCCGTTCAAAACGCGGGCGAGCTTCCAGCCGAGATTGAATGCTTCCTGAATTCCCGTGTTCATCCCTTGCGCGCCGGCAGGACTGTGGACGTGAGCGGCATCGCCCGCGAGGAAGATGCGGCCGACGCGCAGCCTCTCCACCATTCTGCTGTTCAGATGAAAATACGACGACCATGCCAGGTCCGATACCTCAACGCGTTCCCGCACGCGCTGTGCAATCAGCGCCTTGCATTCAGCCAGCGACGGCGGCGAAACCTGGTTGAGCGACGGCTCACCGAGCACGGCCGGCGTGGCCGCCTCCGGAACCGTGGTCGGTGCAACTGGATGATCCGCGATCAGACGATGACGGCCATGGCCCATCGGAAACAGCGCGACGAGACCCTCGCCTGAAGCAAAGATATGGAATTCGTCTTCGGGCCAATCGGTTTCGGCATGCAGATCGGCAAGCAGGAACGTCTGCTCGAAGGTGTTGCCCACAAAGCTCAGGCCGAGCCGGTGACGGATCGTGCTATGGGCACCGTCGGCGGCAATCATGTACGACGGGCGCAGCGTCTCGATATGGCCATCCGCGCGACGCAACGTTGCCTGAATGCTCGCGGAGCCTTGCGAGAACATCGCCAGTTCAACACCGCGTTCGACCGTCACGCCGAGCGTCGCGAGATGCTCCGTCAGCAAACGTTCGGTCACGGATTGATCGAGAAACAGCAGATACGGATAGCGCGTATGCAGCGGATCGAAATCGAGGCGCGCGAGACGCATGCCATTGGAAAAAAGATTGGCGATGCGCGCGCGATGACCGAGTTCGAGAAACGGCTCGATCAGCCGGTGCTGTTCAAACAGTTCGAGTGTGCGTGCCTGAATGCCGATGGCCCGCGAATACGGGTTCGGTTGCAGCGCTTTGTCGATCAGACGCACGGGGATGTGGGCACGCGCCAGACTCATTGCCGCGGCGAGTCCGGTCGGACCCGCCCCAACGATCAGCACCGGCGACGCATCGTGTGCGGCAGCGTCCATGCGGAACTCCGGAGACCACAGTACGTTCTAGTGTACGCTGCCGATAGTCCGCTCAACGGTGCGCCGCATCAATCGTGCAGATGATCCATCGCGCATTGATGCACCGTGGTGCCAAGGTCGACTTGCAGCGTGGCGTGCTGCATCGAAAAACGTTCGCGCAGTGTGATGACGATGCTGTCGATCGACTCGTCGCCAGGATGGCCTGCCGGCATCACCAGATGCGCGCTGAGCGCATTGCCGGTGGTCGACAATGCCCAGACGTGCAGGTCGTGCACGTCGGTGACGCCGGGCTGTCCGGCGAGATAGTTGCGGATATGCTGCAGGTCGACGCCAGGCGGCACGGCGTCGAGCGCCATGCGCACCGAATCGCGCAGCAGGCCCCACGTGCCAACCACCACCACCGCGACCACGAGCAGGCTCATTACCGGGTCGAGCCACGTCCAGTTGGTATAGAGAATCACGAGGCCGCTGATCGCGACCGCGGCCGAAATACCGGCGTCCGCGGCCATATGCAGGAATGCGCCGCGTATGTTCAGGTCTTCCTTCTGGCCGCGCATGAAGAGCCACGCCGAGAAACCGTTCACGACCACGCCGACCGTCGCGACGACGAACACCACGAGTCCCGCGACCGGCGCCGGGTTCATCAAACGTCCGATTGCCTCGGCGACGATCACGCCGCACGCGAAGAGCAACAGCCCCGCGTTGGCAAGCGACGCCAGGATCGACGAACTGCCGTAACCGAATGTATAGCGTGCCGACGGACGGCGCGTGGCGAGCCAGGTTGCGCCCCAGGCGAGCAGCAAGCCGAGCACGTCGGAGAGATTGTGGCCCGCGTCGGCGAGCAGCGCGGTGGAATGCGCGATCACGCCGTAGACGGCTTGAACCAGCACGATCGCTGCGTTCAGTGCGACGGCGAGTGCGAAAGCGCGGCCGTGGCCTGCAGCGGGTGCGTGCGCGTGGTGATGGCCGGCGTGGCCGGCGTGGCTATGGGTGCTGTGGGTGTGGCCGGTGCGGCTATCGGCGTTGTGGCTTTCGTGGTCGTGGTCGTGGTCGTGGTCGTGGTCGTGGTCGTCGTGGCGATCGTGGTCGTGATCGTGGTCATGGTCGTGACCATGGCCCGCATCGCCCTCGTGTGAACCGCGCCCGCCCGCGCCATGGTCCTGCGCACCGCTCTCATACGCATCACCAGAATCGGGACGAGCTACCTCGTGGCGATGCCCGTCTTGACCGTCAGCCCCGCGCGCGCTCCCTTCGACCTGCGCATCTTCGCCATCGATCCCGGCGAATTCCCCATCGAGCCAGACTGGCGCGTGGTCGTCCTCGCGTTCTTCGGCGGGCCGGTTTGGCATGGTGGGTTTCTTCATGACGGGTCCAGAGGAAATTCGCCGGCCGGCTCGGCCACATGCTCGAGCATGCCAGCCAGCATCGCGCTGATGTGGCGGTCGGCGGCAAGATAGAACACCTGCTTGCCTTGCCGCTCCGCGCGCACGATCCGCGCCGCGCGCAACAGCCGCAGATGGTGGCTCACCAGTGACGACGACAAGCCCAGCCCCTGGGCAATCGCGCCGACCGCGTGCCGCTCGTCGACGCACGCGAGCACGATGCGCAAGCGCGTCGGATCGCCGAGCAGGCGAAACAGGTCGGCCAGCGGGACGATCGTCTCCACCGGGCGGTCCTCAAAACTGACAGGCGATGGCGTGGAATCCATGGCAAGCGGTATCATTGGCATACATGTGAACAGATATTCACATGTTATAGATATCGAAACAACAGGTCAAATCTGAGGACGACCCGGCGAGTGTGGGAAAATGCGGCGTCCGCCCCACCCGAAATGCCTTCCCTCCGTCATGCAACAAGTATTTGACCGCGCTTTCGCGGCGCATCGTGACGGCCGCCTCGACGACGCCGAACGCGGCTACCGCGCGACGCTCGACGGCAATCCCGTGCACGTCGATGCGTTGCACCTGCTGGGCGTCCTGCGCCACCAGCAGGGCCAGCACGCCGAAGCCGCCGAACTTGTGCGGCGCGCGGTGAACCTGCGCCCGGAAGACGCCGCCCTGCAACTGAACCTCGGCAACGCGCTGAAGGCACTGGGCAAGATCGACGACGCCATCGAACAGTTCCGCAATGCGCTTACGCTTGCGCCGTCCTTCCCGATGGCGCACTACAACCTGGGCAATGCGTACGCGTCGGTGGGCCGCCACGAAGACGCCGCCGACGCCTTCGAGAGATCGTTGCGCCTGCAACCGAACGACGCCTCGTCGCACAACAATCTCGGCAACGCATTGCACGCGCTCGGCCGTCATACAGATGCGATCGCGTCGTTCCAGCGCGCACTCGAATTGCGCCCCGGGCATGCGGGCGCGCTCAACAACATGGGCATGTCGCTGAACGCGCTTGACCGCGCGGACGAGGCGATCCCGTGCTTTCAGGCGGCGCTGGCAGCTGAACCACGTTTCGTCGCCGCGCACTTCAACCTCGCCAACACGCTCGACGCCACTGGCCATCACGAAGAAGCGGTCGCCTCGTTCCAGGCTGCGTTTGCCTTGCAGCCGAACCTGCCGCCAACCATTTTTGGGCTCGGCAACGCGCTCGCGGCGATGGGACGCCATGCGCAAGCGCTGCCGTATCTCGAGCGCGCGGTCGGCCTCGATCCGCAATTCGCGCTCGCCTGGCTGAGTCTCGGCACGGCACACCAGGCACTGAACGCGCACGCCGCCGCTGTGCGGGCATTCGATCAGGCGTTGCGCTTGCGCCCCGATCTCGCGTCCGCGCATTTGAACCGCGCGCTTGCATGGCTTGCGTTGCGCGATTTCGCGCGTGGGCTGCCGGAATACGAATGGCGGATGCAGATCACCGCGCAGCCGGTCATCCAGACATTGCCGCGCTGGCACGGCGAACCCATCGAACAACGCACCCTGCTCGTCCATGCCGAGCAGGGTTTCGGCGACACGTTGCAATTCGTGCGCTTCGTGCCACTGGCCGCGCAGCGTGCGGCGCGCGTGGTACTTGAAGTGCAGCCGCAACTGCTGCCGCTGCTTGCACCGGCCGCGCAGGCCTGGCGCGTGACGCTGATCGCCCAGGGCGCCCCGCGTCCGGCGGCGGATCTGCAATGCCCGCTGCTAAGCTTGCCGCTCGCGCTCGGCACAACCTACGACACGATTCCCGCCCGCACGCCCTACCTCAGCGCGCCGCCGGCTTACGGCCGCAAATGGCGCGGTTCGCTCGGCGGTCACGCGAAGCGCAAGATCGGCATTGCGTGGTCAGGACGTATCCAGCAGAACGAAACCCGTTCGATGCCGCTCGCTGCGCTCGCTCCGCTGTTCGCACTTGAAGGGATCGACTGGATCGTGTTGCAGCCTGAACTGAGCGCCGAGGAACACGCGGCGCTCGACGCGCATCCGCGCGCGGCGTCGATTCATCGCATGGGTAAGCGGATCGGCGATTTTGCGGATACCGCAGCGATCATCGAGCGGCTCGACGCGGTTGTGTCGATCGACACGTCGATCGCCCACCTCGCCGGCGCACTGAAAAAACCGCTGTGGTTGATGCTGCCGTTCGCCGCGGATTGGCGCTGGTTTGTCGGTGAGACGCGCAGTCCGTGGTATCCGGGCGTAACCTTGCTGCGCCAGCCGCAACCCGGCGCGTGGGGCGATGTGGTGGAGGCGGTGGCGAACGAATTGCGCCGCGGCTAACTGGGCCAGACCCAGCGAAATCCGTTGCCGATGCAACACCCAACAAAAAACCCCACGCTCGTGAGAACGCGGGGTTTTCATTTGCCCGGATGGTTTATCCGGATGAACGGTGAACCTTAACTTTACCCTTAAGCCGTTCGATACTGATCGCGCGCCTCCGGCGTGCGATACAACACCAGCGTCGCGATCAACCCGCAGATCGCCGCCACGCCCAGGAACAGGCCAGGCGCGGCCTTGTTGCCCGTGGTGTGAATCAGCAGCGTCGAGATGGCCGGCGTGAAGCCGCCGATCGTCGTAGCAAGGCTGTAGGCCAGCGAGAAACCCGCGGTCCGCACTTCGACCGGCATCACTTCGGTCAGCGCCACCACCATCGCACCGTTGTAGCTGCCGTACAGGAATGACAACCACAGTTCGACCGCCAGAAGGCGAATGAACGACGGCTCGGCGACCAGCCATTGCAGCGCCGGGTACGCGGTGATGATCGTCAGGATCGTAAAGACCAGCAGCACCGGACGACGACCGATGCGATCCGACAACGCGCCCGCGAGCGGCAGCCAGACCAGGTTCGACAAACCGATACAGACGGTGACGACGAGCGTATCGATCGACGACAGCTTCAGTACTTCCTTGCCGAAGGTCGGCGTGTAGGCCGTGATCATGTAGAACGACACAGTGGTCATGATGACCATGCCCATACCGCCCAGCACGATGCCCCAGTTCGCGGCCATCGTCTTCATGATCTCGCCCATGCTCGGACGATGCTTGCGCGCCTTGAATTCTTCGGTTTCCTGCAACGACCGGCGGATCATGAACAGGAACGGGACGATCAGGCAGCCGATCAGGAACGGCACGCGCCAACCCCAGGCCGTCATCTGGTCAGCCGGCAACACCTTGTTCAGGAACACGCCGATCAGCGCGGCGAACACCACCGCAACCTGCTGGCTGCCCGACTGCCACGCGCAATAGAAGCCCTTGTTGCCCTTGGTGGCGATCTCCGACAGATAGACCGACACGCCGCCCAGTTCGACCCCTGCGGAGAAGCCTTGCAGCAGCCGGCCGAACAGCACGAGCGCCGGGGCAAGCACACCGATGGTCGCGTAGCCTGGAATCGCGGCGACCGTGAGCGTGCCGAGCGCCATCAGGCCGAGGGTGAGGATCAGGCCTTTGCGCCGGCCGTGATGGTCGATGTAGGCACCCAGCACGATTGCGCCAAGCGGCCGCATCAGGAAGCCCGCGCCGAATACCGACAGAGACAGCATCAGCGACGCAAATTCGTTGCCACTTGGGAAATAGGTCTTGGCAATCGCGGACGCGTAATAGCCGTAGACCATGAAGTCGTACATCTCAAGAAAGTTGCCGCTGACGACGCGAAAAACTGTCTTGACCTTGGATTCCTGGGATGAGGAAGTGGCGTGTGACGCAGTAGACATGACATTCTCTGTAAGCCCGTCGCCACGTAGACAGGCGGCGCTCAGGCAGTTGAAACGATCCACTGTGTTTGGCAAGCGGATGCCACAGGCAGCTTAATTTGGAACGCGCCGGGGGCGCTGCATTTTCATGCTGAACACATTCATGCGGTATCAGGGTAAACGTTGTGAAACACCCGTAAGCCACAACACGTAATGTTACCGTTCACGGCACTGTCGTGCATTCCATACAGTTTCATTACAGACAACGCCCGCGCACCCTTGCGGTAAACTTTTTTGCAGACAGGCAATTCCCGTTGAACACCATCCCGATGCAAACCTCCCGCGTACTTTCGCTGCGCCCTGCGGCCCTCGCGGACGCAGCGCTGATCGCCTCGATCCATAGCACCAGCTGGCAGGCCACCTATCGTGGCCTGTTGCCCGACGCGTTCCTCGACGGCGAAGTGACGCGGGAGCGCGCCGCCTATTGGGAAGCGCGCCTGCGCGCACCGGGTGGCGAGCGCCGCATCATTCTGATCGCCGAACTCGCGGGCGAGCCCGTCGGTTTCGTCTGCGTCGAACGGCAACCGGAGTCCGCATGGGGTGTGCTGCTCGACAACCTGCATGCGCTGCCCGCGCACCAGGGCATTGGCGCAGGCAAGCTGTTGATGCGGGCAGCCGAAGACTGGGCTCGCGCCCAAGGAGAGACGCAGCTGTATCTCTACGTGCTCGAAGGCAACACACCGGCGATCGGTTTTTATGAAAAGCAGGGCTGGCAGTTCGTCGGCGCCGAACCGGATCATATGGGCGGCGTGGATATTACTGCATTGCGTTATGTGTACCGGCTGGATCGATGAAACAGGCGTGCCCGGTTTGATCGCCGTCCAAAGCGGATCCGGCTCAGGACCGAACGGCGCCTGTTTTTCGGAACAATCCGATCGTTAGTTCAGCCACATCCAGGCATCATCTTCCGCACCCCCGATGGCTTCACAGTGACCGCTCATGCGGCGGCGTGCTCGACCTGAGTAAGCCGTTTTCACATGGCGTTGTGTCCCGCGTTTCATGCGCATCGCTCAGAAGCCAGAGCCCCCTGAGCCGCCAGTCCGCGGCACCTTTACGAGGCGCTGCGAAGAACCCGATGTCGACCACGATTCCCCTCACCCTGATCGAAGGCGCCATGGCACTGCCGAGCCTGTCGCCGCGCCATCGTCTGCTGCCCGCGCCATTCGGCCGCGATTGGGCGCTGCTGCCGCCTCGGCCTAGTTTGCGGGCGGAACTCAAGGCGCTCTATGCGGCCGTGTTGCGTACCTTCTGTCTGGATGAGGAAGCCATCCGCGCGCTGTGCCAGTGGGAATCGTCGAGCAAGCCGCCGGCTGCGTCCTCGGGTTTCATCCCGCCTGCCACCTCGCCAACCACGTTCGACGCACCGGTCGACGAACCTTTGCAAGCGTCCGCCGAAACCGCGCGTTTCTCGCCGGTGAGCATCCCGGCCGCGCCGGCATCGCCGCGCGGCGGCTCGATGCATTGGGGCGCGCTGGCGGGCGGCGCCTGTGCACTCGGCGGCGCCGCGCTGCTTGCCTGGATTGCGCTTGGTCATCTGGCGCAGCGTCACACGATTACCGATGTCAAACCAGCGGGCAAGATCCCGCTTCGCCAGGAGGCGCAGTTGGCGGATCGCCTCTCGCCTGATGCCGCTGTTCATCCGCACGCAACCGCTAACAGTCTGGCAGCAGGGGTGGCGCCGAGCGCCGCGTCGTCGTCGGTGCACGTGGCAGGCGCGTCTGGATTCGCACGCAAATCTGTACCCGCATCGTCTGAGATTTCCCCGAACGCGCTTGCCGCGGTTCCGTTACACGATTTCACGGCGAGTGCCGCCACGGAAATCGCCGCACCTGTCAAGGCAACGTCAGCGCTCACTACAGCCGGCAAGAACGTATCGCGCCGTCGGGACAAGCAACGCAAAGACGCCGCGAGCCTGCACAAAAAAAGTGGCCGCCGTTCGCAGACCGTCATCGCGACGCGGTTGCCACACATGTCGCCAATGAACCACGAGGCACAGCAAACGTCACCGAAACCATCGTCGGCGGGGTCTTATTCGCCACGCGCGTCATTGCAGCTCGGCACCGACGAATACGCGTCGACGACCATGTCTGCCGGCACACACCTGCGCAATATTGCGCAGCCATCGCGCCCCGCTTCGTCGCTTAATCTGCCTGGAAGCGGCGGCACAGAATGG
Organism: Paraburkholderia sediminicola; assembly: GCF_046030555.1. Lineage (GTDB taxonomy): Bacteria > Pseudomonadota > Gammaproteobacteria > Burkholderiales > Burkholderiaceae > Paraburkholderia > Paraburkholderia sediminicola_E. The sequence continues at coordinate 398,856 of NZ_JAQQCH010000001.1, forward strand.
ATCGATCACATGTCGCAACGTCGCGTGACCGACGTTCCCAATCAGTTCGCGAAGTAAGCACCTCGTTTTCGCAAATCAGGGCGAAAAACTCGGGGCGCAAAAAAGCCCGGCCATAAATGGCCGGGCTTTTTTGCGCTCATACACTTACTTCTGCGTTGGCAATCCGAACTCGGTTTGCCGCTGCAACTGCATCACTTCGCCCTGCACCTGACGCAACTGTGCCTGCGCCTTTTCCTTCTCCGCGTGCAGCGCTACCGCCTCGCCTTGCGTCTGCCGCTGGTAATCGTTGACCTTGGCCTGCTGCGTACGCGCAACGTCGAGATCGGCCTGCAACCGCTTCGCGCGATCTTCCGACAACGCGATGATGTCTTCGATATACGCCTTCTGCGCCTGCAACTGCGTGCGGCGAATCTCGACGTCCGCCAGTTGCGCAGTCTGCTGGACAAAGCCGGCATAGACCGCTTCAGCCCGGCCTACGTCCTCCGACTTGATCACGCGCCAGAAATGCTTGTCCTGAAAGAGCGCGACGTAGTACGTCATCTCCTGCGGATAAAAGAACAGACTCGCACCGTAACTGCCGTTATACGTAGTGCGCAATTCGCTCAGCTTTGCGTCGTGAATCATCTGCATCAGTTCGGCGACGTTACCTTGCGCGTCGCCGGTGGTAACCGGCGTGCTTGATGCCGCACTGCGCAGCGCGGCGGCGACCGGTTGCGGCGTTAGGGTGTTCAGGGCCGGCCGCGTGCCGACCAGCGGTGCGGCCTCGTCGCCTTGTGCTGCCAGCACGAAACCACCATGCTGCAACAGCGCACACGAGGCCGCGAGCAGCATGGCGCGCCGTACAATTAAGGGGTACTTCATACGTGCATGCTCCATGCAAATCCAAAACAGCCGCAGATTATCGCGCGGATTAGCCGTTAAGCGAAGCATTCAGGTGTCGCACTGACGGACTTTAAATCGAGATAAATCGATAACGAATGATTTGGCCAGACGGACGCACCAGTCGCGAATAAAAGATTTCAGATAAGACAAAAACGCAACAATTTGACTCATGCGGACGTTTCCCAATCTGCATGGCGTTCACGAGAATCCAACATCAGGTAGAGCGGCAAAATGGAGATAGGCAGATAGATAGATCGCTCAACCTGCCCCGTTAGCCATCTCGCTGCAGCTCAATGACGTGGGGACTGCGTCAGGTACATGGAAAATATCGCCCGGCGAATGCCCGGGCGACTTGCGCGGCCTCAGAACCGCGTTTCGCGCGCCACCCGCAGGAAGGTGTCGAGCAACGGTGTGCAATCAAGCAACTCCGGCCCCCCCGCGCGATGAAACTCCGGATGCCACTGCACCCCCACCACGAACGGCGCACGCCGATAGCGGACGGCCTCAATGATGCCGTCCGACGCCGACACCGCCTCGATATTCAGATCGCGGCCGAGCGTCTTGACCGCCTGATGATGAATCGAGTTGACGATCGCTTCGCGACGGCCCGGGAACATATTGGCCAGCGTCGAACCGTCCGGGAAATGAATGCTGTGCCGATGCTGATCGTAGTTCTCGTTGACGTGCGCACCGGCAGTCGGCACGTCGGTGGCGATGTCCTGGTACAAGGTGCCGCCGAACGCCACGTTGATCAGTTGGCAACCACGGCACACGCCGAGCACCGGTTTGCCCGATTCGATGAACTCATGCAGCAGTTCAAGTTCGTACATGTCGCGCACGCGGTCGCCCGGCCACTCTGGACTCGTCGCCTGTTCCGCGTACGACTGCGGCGAGACGTCCGCGCCGCCCTGCAGCAGCAGACCGTCGAGATGCTTCGCGTAATCGCGCAAACGGATATTGCTCGGGTGCAGCATGCCCTGATGGCCGACGGTCGGAATCATGAATACCAGCACGTCGCGCGACATCACCCAGTGCGCAATCGATTCCTCGAGGTATTGCAGCGTCTTGCCCCGTAGCCCCTTCGCGCCCGGCTCCGGATGGAAGATGCGCGCCGACACGCCGATGCGCAATGTGCGCTGCGTGATCCGCTGGCCGGCGCGATCGAACAGCTGACGCGCGCGCGCCGCGATGATGCGGCCGAACACGGTCCATGCCGAATCGCTTTGTTTCAGATAGCGCGGCGGCGACGGCGGCAGCGCATTCGGCGGCGGCGGGTTCGATGCAGTGAAGTCCGGCGCGGCGCCAAAACCCGGCGGCGGCGAGCCGGCCGGGCGAGCTGCTGCGGCCGCTTCTGCCGGCTTTTCCGCTTGTTCCGTTAGCGCCGCTTCGTCAGCCGATGTGCTCAATTCGCCGGCAAGCGGTTCGCTGCTTTCGAGCGTAGCCGGACGTGAAGCTGGACTCTTGCCGGCAGATCCCGCCTTGCGTGCCGCGTGCTCGCGGACTGCGGCCTCCTGCTGCGCGGTCGACGCAGCCGCCGAACTGCGTGCTTCGGCCGCATCGCGTTGACGCGCCGTTTGCGGATCGGCGGGAGTGACGGTAGACGCGCTCTCTGGGTTGTCGGTCGACGACCTCACGGCAGCCTCCTCGGCAGCCGGCGAGGCTGTCGAAGCCGCAGCCGGCGTCGCCGTCTCCTTGATCGGGGACTGGACGGAATCTTCGTGGGACTGCGGCAGCGAGGCCGCTGGCTCAGGCGGCGTGATGTCGGGCTTCGACGCGCCAGGCGTTGCGCTTGACGTCGTTGAGGGCGTTGAAGACGTTGGCGTCGCCGAAGGCGACGATGGGCTGCCGGGCCGACCGGCGTTTTCAGGTTTGTTTTCGCTCATAACTGTCAGACAGGCGCCTTCCACGCGAACGAATGAATATGCCCTGATTATCCGCTAGCGCGGCAAGCCCCGCAAACCCGCACACAATTGCTCACATTGTTGCGGGTCAAGGCGCAGGGCCATTTAACTTATGGATCCGGCTGTTCCTCGAAAGTTTCGCGTAAGGCGATCTGCATCGCCGCGTGGATTTTCACGCACCAGCGCCAGACCAGCGCGAGCAGCAACGCGGCGCAAACCAGCACCACGGTCAGGAGCCCCGTCGGCGGCAAAATGCTGCTGGAAAGCGCCGCGACCAGCAAAAACACGCCGACCATCGAGACCACCGGCACCAGGTCGGAGATCGCATAACGAATCGCGCTGGTGAAGCGCCCGGCCGTCGCCGGCTGCACACTCACCTCGGCGAGCAGCAGCGCGAGCGACTTGGTCTTGCGATAAACCGCTACGAGGAACGGCATCGACAGCACCAGCGCGATGCTCCACAGCACCACGCGCTGCATCGGCTCGGAATTCATCCAGTGTGCGAGCAAAGTGCTGGTGTAAGGCGCGCTATACGAGACGATCAGGAAGATCGCCGCGACCAGGGCAAGATTGACAGCGATCTGCAAAATGATCCGCCGCGTCATGCTGAACAGCGTCGGCTCGCCAGTTCCGGTGTTCAAACTACGCAGCCACTGCCCGTACATGCTGAACACGTTGGCCAGCGTGCGCGGCATCGCGTGGCCGAGGCGTTGTGTCAGCGGATCGGCGGCGCGAATCAGATAAGGCGTGAAAAGCGTGGTCAAGGCGGAGACAGCGACCGCGATCGGATACAGAAACGCGCTCGTGACCTTCAAGGTCAAACCGAGCGACGCGATGATGAACGAGAACTCACCGATCTGCGAGACGGTCATGCCGACTCGCATCGCCGTGCGCCCATCCTTGCCGGCGAGAAAGGTACCCAGCCCGCACGAAACGATCTTCCCGATGATCACGGCCACCGTAATTACCGCGATCGGCCATGCGTAGTCGACCAGCACGGCCGGGTTCAGCATCAGGCCGATAGTGACGAAGAAGATCGCGGAGAAGGCGTCGCGCAGCGGCGCGATCAGGTGCTCGATCCGATGCAGATGACGCGATTCGGCCATGATCGCGCCGATCAGGAACGCGCCGAGCGCAATGCTGTAATCGAGCTTCACCACCAGCAGACAGAAGCCGAAACAGAAGCCCAGCACCGACACCAGCAGCATCTCGTCGCTTTTCGCACGTGCTACGTAATTCAACGCGCGCGGCACAACCAGAATGCCGACCACCAGCGACACCGTCATGAAAAGCAGCAGCTTGCCGAGCGTCACAACGGCGATACCCGCGCTCAACTGCCCCGTCTGCGCAATGCCAGAAAGCAACACCAGCATCGCAATGGCGAGAATGTCCTCGACGATCAAAATTCCGAACACCAGTTGCGCGAAGCTCTCGCGCTTCAGACCCAATTCGGAAAGCGCCTTGACGATGATGGTGGTCGACGAGATCGCCAGAATCGCGCCGAGAAACAAAGAGTCCATCGAACTCCAGCCAAACGCACTGCCGATCTCGTAACCAATCCACAGCATCAGCACGATTTCGGAAAGCGCTGCGACGATCGCCGTCGCGCCGACCTTGAAGAGCTTGCGCAGGCTGAATTCGAGCCCGAGCGAAAACATCAGGAACACCACGCCGAGTTCGCCGAGCGTCTGGATGGTCTGTTCGTCGTGGATTAGCTGGAACGGCGGCGTGTACGGTCCGATGATCACGCCCGCAGCGATGTAACCCAGCACCACCGGCTGTTTCAGGCGATGGAACAGCACGGTGACGACGCCGGCGAGCGCCATCACGACCGCCAGATCCTGAATGAAGCCGATGCCATGATGCATAGATGCGTCCCTTACAAAAAGTAATGTCTCAAAAACGCAGTGTAACGCACCCGGGTGACGCGCCGAATCGCGCAAACGTCGAAAGGGCTTGGGATTGGCCGGGCCACAAGGCGCGAAGCAGGCCGCTCCAGCCGAAACTTTTTTGACACACTGGACGCCAGTGAAATATCACAATAATATTTGCCGCATATTTCCTTGGGAGTCGAGTGATGCAGCAGGTGTCCTTCAATGTGGTAGATCGTTCCGGCGACAGTCGCGCCGATATCGTCGAAGTGAATCGTCTGACGATCGCCGGCTGGGCCGGGCGCGATCAGGCGGCGATCGAGCATCACATCGCCGAACTGGCCGAACTCGGCGTGAAGCGGCCGTCCACCACGCCCTGCTTCTACCGCCTCGGCGCCGAGTTGCTGACGCAGGCTGGCCAGATCGACGTGGTCGGCGTGAAGTCCAGCGGTGAAGCCGAGTGCGTGCTGGTGCGCTCGAAGGCAGGCTTGCTCGTCACCGTCGGCTCCGACCATACCGACCGCGAAGTCGAGGCCTACGGCGTCACCGTATCGAAACAGATCTGCCCAAAACCGGTCGCACGCGACGCCTGGCGTTTCGACGACGTGGCCGGCCACTGGGACCAGCTTGAACTGCGCGCTTTCGCGGTGACAAACAACGGCGAGCGGCGCGTCTATCAGCAAGGCAGCGTTGCCTCACTGCTGCCGGCCGCCGATCTGCTGGAACGCGCGCCCGTGGCAGAAGGTGCCGCGATGTTCTGCGGCACGCTGGCCGTGCAAGGCGGCATCGTCGGGATGGCCGATGGTGACGCGCTGGAACTCGAACTGCATGACCCCATCCTGAACCGCACGCTGCGCCACGCCTACCGCGTGCACGCGCTACCTATCGTCGAATGAGGCACCCATGAGCTCCCCTCCGCTATCCGCCAACGCCGACGCGTCTTCCGACGCGTGGCTCGAAGCCGCCGCCCTGCGCAAGATCACCTGGCGCATCATGCCGTTCCTGTTTCTCGTCTACGTGTTGTCGTACCTGGATCGCGTCAACATCGGCTACGCGAAGCTGCAGTTCACCGGCGACCTCGGCCTTTCGAACGCGGCGTACGGACTCGGCGCGGGGATCTTTTTCTTCGGCTATTTCGTGTTCGAAGTGCCGAGCAATCTGCTGCTGAAGAAATTCGGCGCGCGCGCCACCATCGCCCGCATCACGATGCTGTGGGGGCTGCTGTCGTGTCTGATGATGTTCGTGCACTCGGAAACGATGTTCTACGTGCTGCGCTTTTTTCTCGGCGTCGCCGAGGCCGGTCTGGTGCCGGGCGTGGTGTTGTATCTGACCTTCTGGTTTCCGTCCGATCGGCGCGCACGGATGGTCGCCGTGTTCATGGCGGCGATTCCCGTGGCGGGCATCATCGGCGCACCGTTGTCGGGCTTTTTGATGTCGGCGCTGCATGAAGCGCACGGCTTGCGCGGCTGGCAGTGGATGTTCCTGATCGAAGGCATTCCGTCGATCCTCGCCGGCTTCTGGGCGCTTGCCGTGCTGCGCAACACGCCCGCCGAAGCCGCCTGGCTCACCGACGACGAAAAGCGCGTGATTCTCGGCCGTCTCTCGCGCGAAAACACCGCTGCCGCAGCAGCCGGCGCCGAACAGAGCCTGGCCGTTGCCTTGCGCTCGGGCCGCTTCTGGCTGCTGACGCTGATCTACTTTTGCCTCGTCACCGGCAATGCGGGTTTCTCGTTCTGGTTGCCGCAGATCGTCAAGGACCTCGGCGTGACCAACCTCGTCACGAACGGCTTCGTCACCGCGATTCCTTATCTCGCGGCGGGCATCGGCATGATCCTGATCGGCCGCTCGTCGGATATCACGGGCGAACGACGCTGGCACTACGCCGTGTGCTGCTTCATCGGCGCGGCCGGCCTGCTCGGCAGCGCCTCGGTGACCAATTCGATTCCGCTCGCCGTCACCGGTCTGTCGATCGCCTATATCGGCATTCTGGCGGGCTTCGGCATCTTCTGGTCGATGTCCACCACGTTCCTGCAAGGCACCGCGGCCGTGGCCGGCATCGCCGTGATCAACTCGATTGCGAATCTGGCCGGCTATGTCAGCCCGTACGTGCTCGGCATCGTCAAGGACGCGACGCGTAGCGTGACCTTCGGGCTGGTGCTGATCGCGGGGGCGTTGATCGTCGGCGGGTTGGTCACGTTGATGATGCCGCGTGTCAAGGTGCAGCACGCCGCGGCGGTGACCCCGCGGAGCGCCTGATAGGCTGTCATTGCGGCGATTGCCGTGCTTGCCGTGCTTGCCGTGCTTGCGAAGATTCCGGCAATCGCTGCAATCCCGGCGCTTTCTGTTATTGCCGTGACGCACGGCCGGCGCGCCATGCGCGGACAGCGCCGGTGAGCATCCGCCCACCAGGCGCCGTCCTCGCAAAACCTTGCTCTACAATGCGGACGACATCGCCCGCCTCCCTCTTCACATGACGCTTTTGCAGACTGCCCGCCGTTCCAGTGCCCCTCGCGAGACCGCGACAGCAAGTCTCGCCGAGCAGGCCTATGCCTTCGTCAAACGCGAGATCATCACGATGCGCTTGCGGCCGAGCGAGGTGCTCAACGAAGCGGAATTGATGGTGCTGACCGGCATCGGCAGAACACCGGTTCATCAGGCGCTGCACCGGCTGGTGCACGAAGGCATGCTCACCATCATGCCGAGAAAGGGCATCATGGTCCGCCCGGTTTCGCTCGACGATGTGCTGGCGATCATCGACGTGCGGCTCGTTAATGAAAGCTACTGCGTCGAACTGGCCGCGCGCCACGCGCAGCAACACGATTTCGACGCGATGCAAGCCTTGCTCGAGCGCTCGGAGATTTGCGTCGCCGCACACGATATCGAAGGCATGATGGATATCGACCGCGAGTTTCATCTGGCGATTTCGGCGGCATCGCGCAATCCGGTGCTGGCCGACATTCTGCGCGGGCTGCATGAACGCTCGCTGCGCTTCTGGTTCATTTCGCTGTCCGAGCCACATCATCTCGAAGACGTCCATGAAGAGCATCTGGAACTGTTTCGCCTGCTGCGCGAACGCGATGCCGAAGGTGCCCGGCAATCGGTGCAAAAACATATCGAAGCGTTCCGCGCGACGCTCTTCAACCGCATCTGACCGAAGCCTGATCGGATGCCGTTAATTGAACGCATGCATTGACCGTATTAACTGAACGTATTAATCGATCGCACTAATCCACCTCAACCGCGACCTCAACCGGCTTCACTCGGTTCAACCGGATGCTTCCCGACACCATGGCCACTGAATTCACGCCCTTCCCGCCGCTAGCCCAGCTTGCCGCCGACCTCGCCGCCGGCCGCACCAGCAGCCGCGCGCTCGTTGAAACCGCGCTCGAACGGATCGCCGATCCGGCCGGTCAGGGCGCCGTCGCCTTCATGCACGTCGACGCCGACAGCGCCCGCGCCGCCGCCGACGCACACGACCGCCTGCGCGCCGCCGGCACCGTCCTCTCGCCGCTCGCCGGGATTCCGGTGTCGGTCAAAGATCTGTTCGATATCGAAGGCCAGCCGACTCGCGCCGGTTCCGTGGTGCTGGCCGATGCGCCTGCCGCCAAGGCGGACGCCGTTGCGGTCGCGCGCCTGAAACGGGCCGGCGCGGTGATTGTCGGACGCACCAACATGAGCGAGTTCGCGTTTTCCGGACTCGGCTTGAACCCACACTACGGGCATCCGCTATCGCCATATCGGCGCGGCGTGAAGGGCGACGAGCGGATTTCAGGCGGCTCGTCCTCGGGGGCGGCCGCGTCGGTCGCGGACGGCATGGCGGCCGTCGCGCTCGGCACCGACACGGGCGGTTCGATCCGCATTCCGGCTGCGCTATGCGGTCTGACGGGCTTCAAGCCGACCGCTGATCGCATTCCGAAGCAAGGCGGCGTGCCGCTCTCGTCGACGCTCGATTCGTTCGGGCCGATCGGCGTCTCGGTGGCGTGCTGCGCGCTGGTCGACCGGATGCTGGCCGGACTCGAGCCGCGCATCCCGGCGGCCCGGCCGCTCGAAGGCGTACGCCTCGGCGTATTGACCAATTTCGTGACGGACGGCGTCGAACCGGCGGTCGCCGCCGCGATCGACACGGCGCTCAAGCATCTGGAAGCAGCCGGCGCGATCGTCAGCGAAGTGCGCTTTGCGCCGCTCGACCGTCTGCCCGAGATCAACCGCTTCGGCTTTTCGCCGATCGAAGCGTACGCATGGCATCGTCCGCTGCTGGAAAAGCACCGCGATCAATATGATCCGCGCGTGCTGGTGCGCATCCTGAAAGGCCAGCCGGCCAGCGCCGTCGACTATCTGGACCTGCTCGCCGAGCGCCAGGCCATGCTCGACGAAGCCGCGCGCACACTGTGGCAGCGTTTCGACGCTGTCGTCGCTCCGACCGTGCCGGTGGTGCCGCCGCGCGTGGCCGATCTGATCAACGACGATGAAGCATTTGGCCGCACCAACGCGCTGATTCTGCGCAACCCGAGCGTGTTCAACTTCCTCCATGCCTGCGCGCTGTCGCTGCCCTGCCATCTGCGTGGCGACGCGCCGGTCGGCCTGATGCTGGCGGCCGCGCCGCACGCTGACGACGCCTTGCTGGCAATCGGCCGCGGCGCCGAAGCGGTGCTCAACGCGATCCGCTGACCGGAACCGGGGTGGACACCGAGTGGACACTAAGCGGGATTGCGACTTAAAAGCGCGATAAGCGCCAGGGCGGGGGTTCGCGCTAGAATCGCGGGCACCCGCCCTTTCCGTTTCCAGACAGCCACACGATCCATGAATAACGACAATGCGATGCTGCGCCGTGAGCGCTCCCTGCTGGTTCTGCTTGGCCTGATCTGCGTCGGCCTCGTCGCCGGCGCGCTATATCTGCAATACGGGCTGCACGAAGACCCGTGCCCACTGTGCATCATTCAGCGCTATTTCTTCCTGCTGATCGCGATTTTTGCGTTCCTCGGCGCGCGCTTCAATAGTTGGCGCGGCGTGCGGCTGCTGGAAGTGCTGGCGGCCCTGTCGGCACTGGGCGGCATCGTGACCGCCGCACGGCACGTGTATGTCCAGGCCAATCCGGGCTTCAGTTGTGGTTTCGACGCGCTGCAGCCGGTAGTCGACAGCTTGCCGCCCGCGCAGTGGCTGCCGGGCGTCTTCAAGGTCGCCGGCCTCTGCGAAACGGCCTATCCGCCGATTCTGGGCCTATCGCTGCCCACCTGGTCGCTGGTTGCTTTCGTGGTGGCTTTCGTCCCCCTGGCGCTGAGCCTCGCCAAGAATCGCCGCCGGTTCGCCTGATCTGGCGCGGCCGGTCAATCTAACTGAATCGACGCCGGCCTTTGATCCGTCTTCTCTGACGGGTCGAAGGCCGGCGTTTTCACGTCCGCTCCGCCCCCTTTTCTCGCTGCGCCCCGTCCCTCAAGGCTTTGCGCCGCTCATCCAGCCCCACGCAACTTCCCGCCGTGGCGCGAATCGTACTTATCTCATGACCGCTTCCGAATAAGCTTCATGCGGGTTGGGAAATATTTTCGAGACGAGGGAGTGCTAACCTCGGACCTGGATGGCGATCTACGTGCGCGAGGCCGGCTTTGGCGCGACCCCATGCGTAACGCGCGCCCGGTCCGCACTGTCTTTCGGATTCGCCATGACAACGCAAACCATCCGCTTTTATCACCAGGGGTCCGTCCGTGAGGTCGCGGGCATCCCGGCGTCGCGCACCGTGCTTCAGCACCTGCGCGAGGATCTGCATTGCACGGGCACCAAGGAAGGCTGCGCGGAAGGCGACTGCGGCGCCTGCACCGTGGTCATCGGCGAACTGGATGTGCACGGCGGCGTCGCGCTGAAAGCGGTCAACGCCTGTATCCAGTTCCTGCCGACGCTGGACGGCAAAGCTCTTTTCACCGTCGAAGACCTGCGCGCCGCCGACGGCGCCCTGCACCCCGTACAACAGGCCATGGTCGATTGCCACGGTTCACAGTGCGGTTTCTGCACGCCCGGCTTTGTGATGTCGATGTGGGCGTTGTACGAAAACCAGCCGGCCGCCGCCGGCCTGCCCACCCGCGATGAAATCAACGCCGCGCTGTCCGGCAATCTGTGCCGCTGCACCGGCTACCGGCCGATCGTCGACGCATCGCAGAAGATGTTCGACTACCCGCAATACCCGCGTGTGACGCTGGACCGCAAGGCGGTCGCCGGCATATTGCGCGAGATCCAACGCCGCGACACCTTCGAATACAGCGCGCCCGATACCCGCGGCGGCGCGTTTGGCACGCCCACCTTCCGTGCGCCGGTCAAGCTCGATGCGTTCGCCAAACTGCGCGCGGAGCATCCGCAGGCACGCCTGCTGGCCGGCAGCACCGACGTCGGCCTGTGGGTTACCAAGCAGTTCCGCGACCTCGGCGACATCCTGTACATCGGTAACGTGGCCGAATTGAAGACGATCGAGCGCGACGCGCAGACGCTGACGATCGGCGCCGCCGTCACGCTCGAAGACGCCTACGCGGCACTCGCCGCCGACTACCCCGAACTGGCCGAACTGTGGACGCGCTTCGCGTCGCTGCCGATCCGCAATGCCGGCACGCTCGGCGGCAACGTCGCGAACGGCTCGCCGATTGGCGATTCGATGCCGGCGCTGCTCGCACTTGGCGCCGAAGTCGTGCTGCGCCAAGGCGCCAAAACCCGCACTCTGACGCTCGATGCCTTCTACCTCGGCTATCAGAAGACCGCGCTCGCGCCCGGCGAATTCGTCGCCGCGCTGCGCGTGCCGCGTCCGGCGCGCGATCTACGGTTTCGCACCTACAAGGTATCGAAGCGCTACGATCAGGACATCTCCGCGGTATGCGCCGCGTTCGCGCTGCATATCGGCGAAAACGGCGCGATCAGGGAGGCCCGCATCGCGTTCGGCGGCATGGCCGCGACGCCTAAACGCGCCGCACAAACCGAAGCCGCGCTAAATGGCGCAATATGGGACGAAAGCACCGCGCGGCAAGCCATGAACGCGCTCGTCGCCGATTACCAGCCGCTCACCGACATGCGCGCCTCGAGCGCTTATCGGCTGAAGGTGGCGCGCAACCTGCTGTGGCGCTTCCACCTCGAAACGCGTAATGACGCGCCGCTCGCCCTTTTCGACGTGAATGCGTTCGCGTACGAAGCCGACGCGCCGGACGAAGTCGTTGTGAAGGAGTCGTCGTGATGAACCGGATCGATGCTTTCGTCGAACATGCTGAAAAGCACCCCGCCGTTCAGGAGAGCGAGACGGCGATCGGCGTCTCCTTGCCGCATGAATCGGCCGCACTGCATGTGAGCGGTGAAGCCACCTACACCGACGACGTTCCCGAATTGCATGGCACGCTGCATGCGGCTCTTGGGCTCTCGCGGCATGCCCACGCGCGGATCGTGTCGCTCGATCTGGACGCAGTGAGGAAAGCGCCTGGCGTGATCGCCGTATTGACCGCTGAAGACATCCCCGGCGAGAACAATTGCGGCCCGGTGCTGCACGACGACCCGATTCTCGCCGTAGACGAAGTGCTGTATCTCGGCCAACCGGTGTTCGCGGTAATCGCCGAAACTCATGAACTCGCGCGCCGCGCCGCAGCGCTGGCAAAGAGCGATGACGTCGTGCGATATGAACCACTCGAGGTCATCCTCACGCCCGCTGAAGCGAAAGCCAAGAAGCAGTTCGTCCTGCCGCCGCTGCATCTGAAACGCGGCGAGCCCGACGCGAAGATCGCCGCCGCACCGCATAGAATCACCGGTACGTTCGAAGTGGGCGGCCAGGAACAGTTTTATCTCGAAGGCCAGATCGCGTACGCCGTGCCGAAGGAAATGGACGGCATGCTCGTCTACAGTTCGACACAGCATCCGAGCGAAATGCAGCAGGTCGTCGCGCATATGCTCGGCTGGCCGGCGCACAACGTCGTGTGCGAATGCCGGCGCATGGGTGGCGGCTTCGGCGGCAAGGAATCGCAATCGGCGGTGTTCGCGTGCGTGGCGGCGCTGGCGGCGAAACTGCTGCGCCGCCCGGTCAAACTGCGCGCCGATCGTGACGATGATTTCATGATCACCGGCAAGCGCCACGACGCGGTCTATGCGTACGAAGCGGGCTTCGACGATAGCGGCCGCATTCTCGGCGCGCGGGTGGAAATTGCCTTGCGAGCGGGCTATTCCGCGGACCTGTCGGGCGCGGTTGCGACACGCGCCGTCTGTCACTTCGACAACGCGTACTACCTGTCCGACGTCGACATCGTCGCGCTGTGCTGCAAGACGAATACTCAGTCGAACACCGCGTTTCGCGGCTTCGGCGGCCCGCAAGGCGCGCTGGTGATGGAAGTGATGCTCGACAGCATCGCGCGCCAATTGAAGTGCGACCCGCTCGATGTGCGGCTCGCCAACTACTACGGTATCGGCGAGCGCGACACGACGCCGTACGGACAACGCGTCGAAGACAACATCATCGCGCCGCTGACCGACGAATTGCTTGAAACCAGCGACTACCGCGCACGCCGCGAAGCAATCGCCGCCTTCAATGCAAAAAGCCCGGTGCTCAAGCGCGGCCTCGCATTCTCGCCGGTGAAGTTCGGCATTTCGTTCAACGTGCCGTTTCTGAATCAGGCCGGCGCGCTGGTGCACGTGTACAAAGACGGTTCGGTACTCGTCAATCACGGCGGCACCGAAATGGGCCAAGGACTCAATACGAAGGTCGCGCAAGTCGTCGCGAACCAGCTCGGCTTGCCGCTTTCGCGCGTGCGCGTAACGGCGACCGATACGTCGAAGATCGCCAACACCTCGGCGACCGCCGCCTCCACCGGCAGCGACCTGAACGGCAAAGCCGCCGAAACCGCCGCCCGGACCATCCGCACAAGGCTCGCCGAGCTCGCCGCGAAACAGCTCGGCGGCACCGCCGACGCGGTGGAATTCGCCAACGGTGAAGTGTCGGTGAACGGCGGTGCGATGCCGTTCGAGCAACTGGTCGGCGCCGCGTATCTGGCGCGCGTGCAGTTGTGGTCGGACGGCTTTTATACGACGCCGAAAGTGCACTGGGATGCGAAAACGCTGACCGGTCACCCGTTTTATTACTTCGCGTACGGTGCGGCGGTGTCGGAAGTCGTGATCGACACGCTGACCGGCGAATGGAAACTGGTGCGCGCGGACGTGTTGCACGACGCCGGCCAGTCGATCAATCCTGCAATCGATATCGGCCAGGTGGAAGGCGGCTTTATCCAGGGCATGGGCTGGCTCACCACGGAAGAATTGTGGTGGAACCGCGACGGCCGTCTGATGACGCACGCGCCGTCGACGTACAAGATTCCCGCCGTCAGCGATACGCCCGCGGCGTTCAACGTGCAGCTTTATCAGAATCAGAACGCCGAGCCGACCGTATTTCATTCGAAGGCAGTGGGCGAGCCGCCTCTGCTGCTGCCGTTTTCGGTGTTCCTCGCGATTCGCGACGCGATCGCGGCTGCAGTGCCGGGCGCGGAAAATGCGCCACAGTTGCGCGCGCCGGCGACACCCGAAGCGATTCTCGATGCGCTGGACGCGTTGCAATCGCCCGGAACGACGACGGAACCCACGACAGGACAACCGGCGGAACAGGCAACGGCAGCGGCGGCCGTAGCCACAACCGCCACCACGCCGGTTTAGCAACTTGATGAATCGTTGAACGACCTTAAGCAACTTAAAGCCCGGGCCCGACGCGACACGAACGCGTCCCGCCACGCTCAACCGGTCGCACGGATACCCCGCGCGGCCACGTATGGAGAACCGCCGGATGCAAGCCTGGCTACCTGACCTGCAACAACTGCTCGCGCACGGCGACGCCGCCGTGCTGGTGACGGTCGCGCGCGTCGAAGGTTCGGCGCCGCGTGAGGCCGGCACCAAGATGATCGTCACGCGTGATTCGGCCAAGCACACGATTGGTGGCGGACACCTCGAATGGAAAGCCATCGAGACCGCGCGCCAGGTGCTGCGCGACGGCATGCGCTCGCCGCATATGCGCCGCCTCGAACGCTTCGCGCTTGGCCCCAGTCTCGGCCAATGCTGCGGCGGCGCCGTGATTCTCGCCTTTGAGCGCCTCGATATCGGCGACCTCGGCTGGATCACCTCGCTCGCGAAGCGCGTGGCCGCCGGCCATTCGACGGTGCGTAGCGTATCATTCGGCCCCGCACCGGATGCGGTGATGCTGTCCGACCCCGAGCCGGGTGTCGACGCCTCCGACTGCCTGCTGTGGGACGGCGCCGGTTTCGACGACAGCGGCGCGCTGCTCACCGAAACCATCGCACCAGGCGACTTCCAGGTCGTGCTGTTCGGCGCTGGTCACGTGGGCGCCGCGCTGGTTCGCGTGTTCGCCACGCTGCCTTGTACAGTGCGCTGGGTCGACGAGCGCGACGCGCAGTTTCCGCCCGCGGAAACCTTGCATGCGCCGAACGTGAAGATCGATCCGAACGACGCGCCTGATGAAGCCATCGACCAGGCCGCGCCGCACACGTACTTCATCGTGATGACGCACAACCATGCGCTCGATCTCGAGTTGGCCGAGCGCATTCTGCGACGCGGCGATTTCGCGTTCTTCGGCATGATCGGCTCGCACAGCAAGCGCAAGCAGTTCGAACATCGGCTGGCCGCCCGTGGCATCGATCCGTCGCAGATTGCGCGGATGAAGTGCCCACTCGGCGTTGACGGTATCGTCGACAAGTCGCCGGAGATCATTGCGATCTCGGCGGCCGCCCAGGTGTTGCAGGCAGTGGAGGCGAATGCGGGCGCGCGCGCGGCGCAGACGGTCTGATTTGCCGCACAATCGACCTGCCGCCCCACCGCGCGCATCCTGTCCTGCATCACGCATCCGGCGCGAACCGACTCCAACGAACTCCTGACCGACCATGAATACAACGACCGTTAGCCCTACATCAATTGTCGAGAAAACCGCTCGCGCGCCGAAGGCCGAGCTGCATATCCACATCGAAGGCTCGCTCGAACCCGAGCTGATCTTCGCGCTTGCCGAACGCAACGGCGTGAAGCTCGCGTACGACTCGATCGAAGCCTTACGCGCCGCGTATGCGTTCACCGATCTGCAATCGTTCCTCGACATCTATTACGCAGGCGCGAGCGTGCTGCTGCACGAGCAGGACTTCTACGACATGACGACGGCATACGTCGAACGCTGCCTCGCCGATAACGTGATTCATAGCGAAATCTTCTTCGATCCGCAGACGCACACGGAACGTGGCGTGCCAATCGCAACTGTCGTCGCCGGCATTGATCGCGCGTTGGCCGATGCAGAAAAGCGCGGCATGTCGAGCAAACTGATTCTGTGTTTCCTGCGCCATCTTTCTGAAGAAGATGCGCTCGCCACGTTTGAAGAGGCACGGCCGCTGTTCGAGCAGTACAAGCATCGCCTGATCGGCGTGGGTCTCGATTCGTCCGAGCGCGGCCATCCGCCGTCGAAGTTCGAGCGCGTATTCGCCAAGGCACGCGCACTCGGTCTGAAGCTGGTCGCGCATGCGGGCGAAGAAGGCCCGCCGTCGTATATCTACGAAGCTCTCGACCTGCTGAAAGTGGATCGCGTCGACCACGGCGTGCGCAGCATCGAAGATCCCGCGCTCGTTACGCGCCTCGCCGATTCGCGCGTCGCGCTGACCGTGTGCCCGCTGTCGAACCTCAAGCTCTGCGTGTTCGACGACATGACCAAACACACGCTGAAGGACCTGCTCGACCGCGGCGTCGCCGTCACGGTGAATTCCGACGATCCGGCCTATTTCGGCGGCTACGTGAACGCCAACTATTTCGCCACCATCGACGCGTTGAAGTTGAGCGATGCCGAGGTCTACACGATCATCCGCAACAGCTTCGAAGCGTCGTTCGTCACGCTCGAGCAACGCAGCGAACTGATCGCGAAGCTCGACGCGTACTGGCACCCAAGCGGCCCGCATTGACGGGCCAATGAAAAGCAGCCGGCGGCGGCACAGGTTCCTTGCCGTACCCGAACCAGAATCAAGCCGCCGTCTGCGCTGTTTAGCTCCTCACAATACGGAGACAGTTTTTCCCATGACTCAATCGGCTTACCGCGCACAACTGCTGACCTTCAACGGCGATCCCGCGCAATCGTCCAACGCGGCGGTCTTCAACGAGGACGGCTTGCTGATCGTCGAAGACGGCCATGTCGTCGCAGCGGGCGCATATGCAGCGCTCGCGTCGCAACTCGCGCCGGGCACCCAGGTGCAGGAGATGCGCGACAAGCTGATCGTGCCGGGTTTCATCGATACGCACATTCACTATCCGCAGACCGATATGATCGCCTCGCCGGCGCCGGGTTTGTTGCCGTGGCTCAACGAGTACACGTTCCCGACCGAGCGCCGCTTCGCCGATCCGGCGTATGCGCGCGACACCGCAAGCTTCTTCGTCGAGGAACTGCTGGCTTGCGGCACGACCACCGCGCTCGTGTATTGCACGGTCCACAAGGAATCGGCCAACGCCCTCTTCACGGAGAGCGAGGCGCGCAATCTGCGCATGGTAGCCGGCAAGGTGCTGATGGACCGCAACTGCCCCGAGTTTCTGCGCGACACCGCGCAATCGGGCTATGACGACAGCGCCGAGCTGATCGGCCGCTGGCACAACCGTGGCCGCCAGATGTACGCGCTCACGCCACGTTTCGCGCCGACTTCGACCGAAGCGCAACTCGAAGCCTGCGGCGTGCTGGCGGGCAAGCATCCGGACATCTTCATCCAGAGCCACGTCGCCGAGAATACCGACGAAGTGAAATGGGTTGCCGAGCTGTTCCCGGGCCACCGCAGCTATCTGGACATTTACGATCACTACGGCCTGCTGCGCCGCCGCGCCGTGTACGGCCATTGCATCTACCTCGACGAGGAAGACCGCAAGCGCATGGCGCAAACCGGCACGGTCGCCTCGCACTGCCCGACCTCGAACCTGTTCCTCGGCAGCGGCCTGTTCGACTTCGACAAGGCCGACGAAGCTGGCATGCCGATCGCACTGGCGACGGACGTCGGCGGCGGCACCTCGTTCTCGATGCTGCAAACGATGAACGAAGCACACAAGGTCGCGCGTCTGACGGGCCATCATCTGACGGCCACGCGGATGTTCTATCTCGCCACGGCGGGTGCGGCCGAGGCCCTCGATCTGGCCGACAAGGTCGGCACATTGAAGCCGAAGTCGGAAGCCGACTTCGTCGTGCTCGATCCGCAAGCCACGCCGCTGCTCGCGCGCCGTACCGCACGCACTGAATCACTCGAAGAACTGCTGTTCGCGTTCGCGCTGCTGGGCGACGACCGCGCGATCTACGAAACGTATGCGGCCGGCAAGCGCGTGCATCGTCGCGACGACGTGCGTCAACACGCGCCACGTGCGGCAAAAATCGCGGCCTGACGGGATTTCTGAGCTGAGTCCTGATCTGATTCAGGCGGTTGAATGGAGAACGGCGCTTCTTGAAGGAAGCGCCGTTTTTGTTGGCCCGTACCCTATCGTGCAGCCCGATCAGGGCTGCGTGCACACATCGTGCAGCGCATTCAAACGCCGCACTGGATCCGCGACATAGGGATTCGACTCATCCCACGCATAACCCGCCAGCACCGCGCTGATCATGCGACGGATCGACGGCGTCTGGTCCGGATAGAAAATGATGTCCTGCAGTTCGCCCGTGTACCAGCGCTCAACAAACGCGCGGAACGTGTCGATCCCCTTGCGCAACGGCACGTCGTAAGCGGCCGACCAGTCGACCTGCTCGCCATCCAGTTGCCGGTTCAACGTCTGCACCGCAAGATGCGCGGAACGCAGTGCAATCGTCACGCCGGACGAGAACACCGGATCGAGAAATTCGCCCGCATTGCCGAGCAACGCATAGCCCGGCCCATGCAAACGCTCGACGTTCGCCGCGTAGCCGCCGATGTGACGCACCGGCATCAGGAACGGCGCGTTGCCGATCAGCGGCCCGAGTGTCGATTCCTGCCGGATCAGCGCACGCAGTTTCGCGTCGCGCCCGGCCTCCGGCACATCGAGGAAACTGGCCTCGGCGACGCAACCCACCGAGGAGCGGCCGCCCGCCAGCGGAATCATCCAGAACCACACGTCGCGGCGCTCCGGGTGCGTCGCCACGCAGATCTTGTTGCGGTCGGTCACGCCGGCCGGAATGCCGTCCTGCACATGCGTGAAGATCGCGGCACGGGTCGGCATGCGCGTAGGCGCTTCCAGATTCAGCAAGCGCGGCAGCACGCGGCCGAAGCCGCTTGCGTCGAACACGAAGCGCGCTTCGACTTCATACGCGTTGTTCGTTTCGTCGATGACGTCGAGCACCGGCTTGTTGCCATTTTCAGTGGTTTGCAGCGCGCGGACCGTATGGCCGAAACGCACGTCTGCGCCCTGCTCTGCCGCGCAGCGAATCAGAATATCGTCGAACACCGCGCGTTCGACCTGGTACGTCGTGCCCCACCCCGGCGAATGTTTGTCGCGGAAGTCGAATGCCGACGACTGGCCACGGTAAACGAAATGCGCGCCGTTCTTGTACTGGAAACCGGCTTCCACCACCGCCTGCAGCATGCCGGCCTCTTCAAGGTACGCCATGCTTTGCGGCAGCAGACTTTCGCCAATCGAGAAGCGCGGAAAATGCTGGCGCTCCAGCACGAGCACCGAGCGGCCCGCCCGGCGCAATAGCGCCGCCGCGACCGCGCCCGCCGGACCCGCGCCGATGATCGCTACGTCGACATTTATGCGCTTTGACGATTCTGTACTCAAGGTTGCCTCGATCGTTTGCTTGCTCTGAACAGCATTACGCTGCATCCTTACTTTTCGTTACAATTGCCCGTCACGGCAAGAACAATATTTCGTCTGGGAGCCCAGCGTGTCGCCATCCGAAACATCCAGTGTGCCTTTCGTGCCGGAAACGGCCTTCGGGATCTGGTTCCTGCGTACCTATACGTGGGAACATCATGTTTTGCGGGTCGCGATCAACGACCTCAAACGCCTGATCGACGCGCCCTTGCCCACCGCGCCGGTGATCGTCGACGTCGGTTGCGGGCAAGGCATTTCGTTTCGCCTGCTCGCCGACGCGTTCAAGCCGCGCCGCATTGTCGGCATCGATTTTCACGAGCCGTCGCTGGCGCTCGCCGCCAATTCGGCCAACACCTGCCACGACACGCTCGCCGATATCGAACTGCTGCACGGCGACTGCGCGCAATTGCCGTTGCCCGATGCCGGCGCCGACATCGTGTTCTGCCATCAAACCTTCCATCATCTCGTCGAGCAGGACCGCGCGCTTGCCGAATTCCGCCGCGTGCTCAAACCAGGCGGCATCCTCCTGTTCGCCGAATCCACCGACGCGTACATCAAATCGTGGCTGATCCGCTTGCTGTTCCGCCATCCAATGCATGTGCAGAAAAGCGCCGACGGCTACCTCGACATGATCCGCCGCGGCGGCTTCCGCTTCGAGCCGCGCAACGTCTCGCTGCCGTATCTGTGGTGGAGCCGCGCGAAAGACTTCGGCCTGCTCGAGCGTCTCGGCCTCTACCATCCGCAACCTGGCAAGCGTCGTGAAACGCTGGTCAATGTCGCGGCGGTCAAGACAGATTGAAACTCGTAAAAACGGTGGCATGCCACCGCCTTTACGCACATCACCGCGCGCTCATTTGTATGACTACTTGCGCAGCGTCACCACATCACCCTTCAGCGCCACGCCCGCAATCACCGCACCCGCACCACACGTGAACTCCGTCGCGCTCTCGCGTACTTCGTTCTTGTAGTTGCTCTTGATGTTAATCACCGCATTGCCGCCTTCCTTGCGCGCACGCTCCTGCAATTCGATCACGGCCGAAAGAAACACGTGCTGGCACGCGTCCAGATCGCTCTTGCCGAAGGCGTTGGTCTTCTTGTTAGTCGCGAATTCACCCACCGTCTTCGTGACAGGCGGATGCGGCTGACCCGCGAAATACAGCGCGATGTCGTCACCGACCTTGCCCGGTTCGCTCTGCAGCGCCGGCGCGACCGGATAGTTGGCGACCGTGTCGCGGGCGAAAGCCCGAGTAGCGCTCAACGTGGCGAGCGAAGCGAACAGCGCGGCAAACAGCACATTGCGTTTCATTGAGACTCCTTGGTGGTTTTTGTTGCTCTAGTGAGTTCTATATTCGGTTCGACCTAGTTCGCGTCCAGCACAACAAGCTGGCCGCTCACCGCAATGGCGGCAGCGCTGGGGCTCACGCCGCACGTGAAGTCGGTCGACGAATTGGTCTCGGTGCTATGAAAGCGCGTCGACACATCGATCACGGCGTTGGCATTGCGCTCGCGGGCTGCCGCGCGCAGCTTCTCCACGGCTTCGGCAAGCGCCTCATGACATGCTTCGTCGGGGCTCAACACCTTGCGCGCGATCCGCACGGAATAGGACACGCCGCCCAACTGACTCTTCACCGCAGGATGGTTCTGCTGGCCGAAATACACCGGCACGCCGCCACGCGACTGGCCGCCGGCGGCGGAGAGCGGCAGCGACTTCACGTCCGTGGCACATCCAGCCTGCGTCAGCACGACTACTGCCAGCGCGCCTACTACAAAACGTTTTTTCATTTTTATCGCCCTCGTTTCGTTAACAATCGCGGCCGGTTCAACCGCCCTGCCACCCTTCAAACATCAGGCTTGCGCAACTGCCGCCGAACCCGAATGAAATCGACATCGCCGTGCCGATGCGTGCGTCGCGCGTTGCACGCACGAGCGGCATGTCGTCGACGCCCGGTTCCGGCGTCTCGATGCCCATCGTCCCCGCGATGAAACCGTCGCGCATCATCAGCAACATGTAGATCGCCTCGTGCGCGCCGCATGCGCCGAGCGGATGCCCGGTCATACCTTTAGTCGACGAGAACGCGGGTACTTCGCTGCCGAATACGTCGCTCAATGCGCGCAATTCTTCGACATCGCCAAGCGGTGTCGACGGTGCGTGCGTGTTGATATAGTCCGGACGCTTGCCCGCGTCGCCTAGCGCGCCGCGCATCGCTCGCGCGATGCCGGCCGCGTGCGGCGAGACCATGCCCGCGCTATCCGTGCAGTCGCCGAAGCCGGTCAGTTCCGCGTAAATGCGGGCGCCGCGCGCCAACGCGTGATCGAGCGATTCAAGCACCAGCACACCGCTGCCGGAAGCAATCACGAAGCCATCGCGCGCCGTATCGTAAGGACGCGAAGCGTGCTGCGGCGTGTCGTTAAAGTTGCGCGACAACGCCCCCATCGAGTCGAACATCATCGTCATGTTGTCGTGCAGCGACTCGCTGCCGCCGGCCAGCACGATCTGCTGGCGGCCGGTCTGGATCAGCTGCATCGCCTGACCGATGGCGAGCGCCGACGTCGTGCACGCCGACGACGGCGAATAGCTCACGCCTTCAAGTCCGAACACCTGCGCAACGTTGGCCGACGCGGTACTGCTCATTGCTTGCGGAACCGCGTAGGGCGGCACTTTGTCGACGCCGCGGGCATTCGCGATCGACACGGCCAAGTCGTAACTCGACAGCGCGCCGACACCCGAGCCGATCACAGCACCCACGCGTGGCGAGCGCAACGCGGCGGGGTCGAGCCCGGCGTCGTCGATGGCTTTGCGCGCGGCGTGGCACGCAAAGCGCGCGGTATCGCCCATGAATCGCTCGAGCTTGCGCTCGAACGGCAGCTCCTGCGCGACCGACGCGACGCCGGCTACCTGCGAACTGAAACCACGCTCACGCCACGCGTCAATCCGCTCGATACGCGAGCGGCCCGTGCGCAGCGCGGCCGACACGTCGTCGAGCGTATTGCCGAGGCACGACACGATCCCCATGCCGGTGACGACCACGCGTTGCAGCGCCGCGCTCATCGAACGCGCCTGAAAATCAGCGACGTGTTGATGCCGCCGAATGCAAAGTTGTTGCTCATCACATGTTCAGCGTCGATCTCACGACCGTTGCCGACGATGTAATCGAGTGGCGCGCAGGCCGGATCGACGTTCTCCAGGTTCAAGGTCGGCGCATACCAGTTGCGCTTCATCATCTCGATGGTCCACCACGCTTCCAGCGCACCGCACGCGCCGAGCGTGTGGCCGACATAGCTCTTGAGCGAACTGATCGGCATGCGCGCGCCGAAGGTCTGCGCGGTCGCATGGCTTTCGGCGATGTCGCCACGGTCCGTCGACGTGCCGTGCGCGTTCACGTAGGCGATCGCTTCAGGCAGCAGTTGCGCATCCTGCAGCGCGAGCTGCATGGCAAACGCCATCGTTTCGGCGGTCGGCTGCGTCATGTGCGCGCCGTCCGAGTTACAACCGAACCCGACGATCTCCGCATGGATTCGCGCACCGCGCGCCACTGCGTGTTCATACTCTTCGAGCACCAGCGTGGCCGCGCCTTCGCCGACCACGAGGCCGTCGCGCGCGGCATCGAACGGACGTGGCGTCAGATGCGGCTCGTCGTTACGCGTGCTGGTCGCGTACAGCGTGTCGAACACGGCGACCGCGGGACCCGACATTTCTTCCGCGCCGCCCGCCAGCATCAGCGTCTGCTTGCCGGCCTGGATCGCTTCATACGCGTAGCCGATCGCCTGACTGCCAGATGCGCACGCACACGAGGTCGGAATGATCCGTCCTTTCAGATCCCAGAACAGACTGACATTGACGGCCGTGGTGTGCGGCATCATCTGCACGTAGCTGTTCGACGTGACGTCGCTCATCGAGCCGGTTTCGAGCATCGTGCCGAATGCACGAATCGGTTGTACCGAGCCCGACGACGAACCGTAGGCGACGCCCATGCGGCCGTCCTTGATGGTTACGTCGTCGGTGAGGCCCGCGTCGGCGAGCGCCAGTTCGCTTGCCCGTACCGAATACATCGACACCGGCCCCATCGAACGGGTTTTCTTGCGCGGATAATGCGCGGGCATCGTAAAGCCCGGCAACGGACAGGCGAGCCGCGTATGCAGCGATTCGAAGTAATCCCACTCGGGCATCCGGCGCACCGCGTTCACGCCGCTCTTCAGGCGCGTTTCGATGATGTCCCAGCTATCGCCGAACGCCGTGACGCCCCCCATGCCGGTAATGACGACGCGTTTCATCACACCATCCCACCATTGACGCCAATCACCTGACGCGTGACATACGAAGCCGCATCCGACATCAGGAAGCTGACCACGGACGCCACTTCGGCAGGCTGGCCGACGCGGTTCATCGGCACCGTCTTCAATATCTGCTCGAGCGGCATGTCGTCGAGCATGCCGGTTTCGATCAAACCCGGCGCCACGCAATTGACGGTGATATTGCGCGTCGCCAGTTCGACGGCGAGCGCCTTGGTCGCGCCGATCAGGCCCGCCTTCGCCGCGCTGTAGTTGACCTGGCCGCGATTGCCGATCACGCCGGAGACCGACGCGATCGTGACGATGCGCCCGCCCTTGCGCGCGCGCACCATCGGCATGGTCAACGGATGGACGACGTTGTAGAACGAGTCGAGACCGGTTTCGATCACGATGTCCCAGTCTTCTTCGGTGAGCGCGGGGAACGCGGCGTCGCGGGTCACGCCCGCACTGCACACAATGCCGTAGTACGGGCCGTTCGCGGCAACGTCCGCTTCGAGCACCTCGCGGCACACGGCGCGCTCACGCACGTCGAATTGCAGCACGCGCGCCGTGCCGCCTTGCGCGGCGATGCCCGTTGCGACTGCTTCGGCTTCGGCGCGGCCCGTGCGGCAATGCACGGACACCGCGAAACCGTCGGCGGCCAACTTGTACGCAATCGCACGGCCGATGCCGCGGCTTGCGCCGGTAACGAGAACACGCCGGCTCATGAACTGAAACTCCCTTCGATGAATGACTGAAAATCGCGCGGCTGAAAGACCTTGATGACCGCCTCTGCGCAACATACGTCGCCGTGGTGGATCGTACATTCGTAGGCGCCGTGGCCTTCTTCGCTGCGCAGTAATTCCGTTGCATGGATCAGCAACTGGGCGCCGCTTGCGAACGACGGATGCAAAGCTTTGTAGCTGCGCGAGCCGAGCAGCACGCCGGGGCGCGCTCTTCCGCCGCCGCGCATGGCCAGCAGCGCGACATGCGCGGCGATGGCCTGTGCCATCAACTCGATGCCGATCCATGCGGGCATCGCGCCGTCGGCGTCGGCATACCATGCGTCCGCGTGCACGGTTGCTCGCGCGCTCAGTGCGTCTTCGCTAAAGGTGTTCACGGCATCGATCAGCAGCATCGTGCCACGATGCGGGATGATCGCTTCGATCGGTTGCAGGACGAGTTCCTGGATGGAGGGCGTCTGGGTCATCACGCGCGTCACCGTCCGAGGATCAGGCTGACATTGCTGCCGCCGAATGCAAACGAATTACTCATCACGTACTGCGGCCCCGCGCCGCGCCGCAGAAAACGTTCACTTTCGACCAGATCCAGCACCGGCAACGCGGGATCGGCCTCGCCGTCCCACAGATGACGCGGCAGCGGCATGTTTTCGCGCGCCAGCGTCAGCCAGGCGAAGGCGAGTTCGGTGGCGCCCGCCGCGCCGAGCTGATGCCCGGTCAGCGGTTTGGTGCCGCTCGTCGCCACGCCGTCGGGGAACACGCGCGCCATCAGCTTCGCTTCCATGTCGTCGTTCTTGCGCGTGGCGGTGGCGTGCAGATTCACATAGCCGATCGCCGCCGATGCGATGCCCGCATCGGCCAACGCCGCTTCCAGGGCGAGTTCGCCGCCGACACCGAGCGGGTCGGGCGAGGAAATATGATGCGCATCGCTCGATTCACCGACACCCGCGAGTCTCACCGCCGCTTCATCGCGGCTCATCAGGAACACGGCTGCGCCTTCGCCGACGTTGATCCCGCAGCGATTGCGGCTCATGGGATTGGTGCGCACGCCACTGGTCGATTCGAGCGAGGCGAAACCCTGCACCGTCAACTCGCACAGCGAATCGACGCCACCCACCACCACCGCATCGCACAATCGCAATTGCAGCAGCCGGCGCGCCGAAGCAAAAGCCTTGGCACTCGAGGTGCAAGCCGTCGAGATCGTGAACGCCGGGCCCTGCACGCCGAGCGCGGCGGCGGCAAACGGCGCGACGGTACCGATCTCCATCTGCCGGTAATTGAAGCTGGCGGGCAAGTCGCCCGCTTGCGCCTGGTAGACGAACGCGGCTTCGGCCGCTTCGATTCCCGACGTGCTGGTGCCGAGCACCACGCCGATCCGATGCGCGCCGTAACGCTCACGCGCCGCTTCAACCGCTGGCGCGATCTGCGCCAGCGCGGCCAGCAGCAAGCGGTTGTTGCGGCAGTCGTAACGCGCGAGCGCGGCGGCCGGCGCCAGATCCAGCGGCGCGAGCACACTGCCCACAAACGCCTCGCCAATGCCGGTATGCGCGTTTGCCATACCGGGTGCGTGACCGGCGGCAAGCGCCGGGACGATTGCATCGAGGTCGCCGCCGAGCGCATTGATCATGCCGAGCGCGTGCAAATAAACTGATGGCGCCTTCATGCGGCCCTCCTTGATTCCGATGGCATGCCGATCGGCGCGAGCAGCACCGAAACCGCAATGCCGAGTGCGAGCGTGGCGCCGAAACTCTTCAGCGCAGGCATTGCACTCATGCCGAGCATGCCGAACGACAGCAGCGTGGTGGCCGCCGACAGCAGCACGCCGGTCCACACCGCGCCGAGATCGGCGTCCGCGCGCAAGCAGCCTTCGCGCAGAAATACCGCATAGTTTGCGCCAACGCCGAGCACCAGCATCAGCGCGAGCCAGTTGAAAAGATTGAGGGGTACGTGAACGTAGCCGAACACGGCAAGCGTGACGCCGACCGCGAGCAGCACCGGCAGCGTCACGGCGATGCCGCCGCGCACGCGGTAGCGCAGCATCAGCAGCACGAGCACGAGCGCCAGCGCACCGCCGAGCCACCAGCCGCTATCTACGCGATACGCACCGAACAGCTTCGAGACGCTCGCCGCCTTGTCGACGAAGACGACGCCGGGCAGCGCCCGCGCGGTGGCGATCAGCGCGAGTTCGTTCTGCGACGTCACGCCCTGCGGAATCACCACTGCTGCGTAGGCTTTGGCCGTCGAATCGACAACACCCAGCCACAGATGTTTGTACGGCTGCGACCACGGCGCGGCGAGCCAGGTGTCGACCGTAAGCGGCGGCTGCGGTTTCGCGTACGCGGCAAGCCAGGCGTCGGCGACTTCGTCCTTAAAGCCCGCCTGCAGCAGGGTGGCGCGCAATGCCGAGGGATCGTTGAACACGTGCTGTGCCAGCAATGCACGATCTTCGTTCTGCTGTTTTGCGGACGGCACGAATTGCGCCACCGATTGATAGCTGCCGACCTTGTTCGCCGTCCCGTTCAACCCATCCAGTTTCACGCCCAATGCTTCAGCGCGTTGCAAGACGATCTCCGGCGTCTCGCCACGCACCACAAAAAACTGCGTGCTGTTATCCACGCCGACAGCCGCGCGCACCTTGTCTTCCTGCGCGACCAGCGAAGGATCACGCTGGATCAGCAGATGGATATCGTCGTCGCTCGTCAGACGCAACCAACCGGGAATCGCCACGATCAGCAACAGCGCCGCGACCAACCATGCGCGCTTGCCGCCGATCGTGCGATGCCAGACCGTCAGCACACGCGCCGCCCCGGCGAATACGCGTTGCGGGCTGCGCTTCGGTGCGCGCGTGAGCAATGCGGGCAACAACCACAGCACGGAGGCAAACGCCGTCGTAATGCCGGCAATCGCGAAGCACGCAATCTGTTTGAGCGCTGGGAACGGCACCCATGTGAGGATCGCGTAGCCGAGCAGGCTGGTGGCAAGCGCAACCGTCAAGGCAGGACGTACCGCGCGCGCACCACGACGCGAGTCCCAATCGCGACCCGCGCCGAGATACACCACGAAATACTGGATCGAATAATCGACTGCTTCGCCGATCAGACTGGCGCCGAACACCAGCGTCAATAGATGCAATTGGCCGAACACCAGCATGGTCACCGCGAGCGCGCAGACGATGCCGAGCGCCGTCGAAACGAAACCGAGCAGCAAAAGACGCGGCGAGCGAAACACCCACATCATCAACAACGCGATCCCGCACAGCGACGCGACGCCAATCAGATGCACCTCGTGTTCCGATGCGCTGCGCGCCGACTCCGCGTAGAACACCGCGCCGGTTCTCGCCACCGACACGTCGGGGAACGCCTGCTTCAACGCGCTTTCGCCTTGTGCGAGCGCGGCGAGCACGGCCTGCTGCGTCTTCGATTCGTAGGCCGAGCCCGGCAGCGTGGCGACGATCAGCACGCTAGTCGCGGTACCGCGATGCGACACCAGCATGTTGTCTTCGAGTTCGAGATTCGACGTGGCGAGCGGCAAACCGCCAAGCCAGTGTTCGAGCCAACCGAACGGATCGTCGGCGAGCGGCGTGCTTAGGCCGCCGCGCAATGGGCTGTAGATGCGCTGCGCGAGCGCGTCATGCAAGGTCGCGCCTGAAGCATCGCGCTGCGCGAGCGTCGCACGGTCAGCAGGCGCCAGCAAACCGAAGCGATAGGGCATGTACAGCGCCGCGATCTGCGACAGATCGAACGGCGGCAATTCCGCCGTCACCGAGCCGAAAGCACCACTCTTCTGCAATGACGCGCCGAGTTGTTTCGCCGCCGCCTTGGCGTGCGCATCATCGTTGCTGGTGACGAGAAAAACGGTGCGGTCGCCCAGCGCGCTCGCCAGCGTATCGACCGCCTTTTCGGCGACCGGATCCGCTTCGGTCGCGGGGAGCAACGCCAGCAGATTGGTTTGCAGCGGCGACGGTCCCGCGAAACGCCAGCCGCAATACAGCGCCGCAGCGAGCGCGAGCAGCAGCCACGCGGCGCGCATGCCCCACGCCTGTTTCGCGGACCGCTGTTGCAGCACCTGCATTACGGCGCTCCGAGCAGGCTGCGCTCAGCCGGCGTCGGTTCGGTCACGGCCGCGCTCTTCGCGAAGTCGAGCTTCGTGATGTCGCCGTTCGCGAGCGTGATGCGCAAGCTTTGCAGATAGTCGCCGCCATTCATCTGCAAACCTTTGATCGACTGCGCGATCTGCGGCTGGTTCGGCGTGAGTTGCATGCGCCACTGCGCGGCGCTGCCTTCGGCCTCGACGTCGAATTGCGAGTACAGCGCCGACAGATCGCCGCTGAGCATCGCGCGCATCATCTTCGAGACCTGCGCGACGCCGCGCGTGCCCTGGGCACTGTGAGCCGTCACGCGCTGGCCGTTGGCGTTGACTTCGGTGACGCCCGCGTCGGTGATGACGTAGGTGGCTTTGTACGGCGTGTCGATCTGCCAGATCACGCCACGATCGCGGAAGAACAGCAGCGAACCCGTGCTGACGAGCGGCTGCTTCATCGCGGCGAGCGTTTGCGTTTGCGTGAACTGCGCGCGGACGCCCCTGGCTTGTGCGAGGTGCGAGGCGATCTGCGAGACCAGTGCCGGATTTCCGGCAGACTGCGCGGCTTCTGCCGCAGACGCTGTCATCGGCCACGCTGCCACGCCTGAAACGCTCAAGGCGCTTATTACGCTTACCGTACCTAGCGCGAACAACGCGCGCGCTGACATACCGCGCAAGTTCATTGTCCCCATACACGCTCCAGCTTTTCGAATACGACCGGCGGCGACACGAACTGCAGTTCCTGGGTCGCGGCATCGATGGCGACCTGGATCGTGTAGCCCTTCGTCAGCCGCGTGCCAGTTGCGCAATCGACGATCTCATAGCCTATTTTCAGGCGGTTTTCATGTTCGAGCAGTTGCGCGCGGACTTCGAGCGCCTGACCGTAGGTGGCCGCACGCACATACTTCAGATGCGCCTCGACAATCGGCCACAGGTAACCCGAGGCCTGCATCTCGCGGTAGTCGTAATCGAAGGTGCGCAGGAGCGCCGCGCGGCCGATCTCGAAGTACTTCAGGTAGTTGCCATGCCAGCACACGTTCATCGCGTCGACGTCGTGAAACGGCACTTCGACCGTCGCGCTGGCCGTCAGCACTTTAGGGGAGCCGGTCATGCGTTCAAGCCTCCGCGATAGTCGTCCAGCAAATTGCACGCGGCGATGCGCGCGGTCAGCGCACGCAGGTCGCTTTCCAGCGCACGGTCTTCGTCGACCAACGGCGACTGCGCGCTCACACTGTCGATGAAGGCTTGCAGCGGCGCGGGAACCGGCGTGGCGCTGTCGATCTTCAAGCGTAAATGCGCGGCTTGCACCGTCGCCAGCGTATGCGCGGCGGCAACCTGCTCGGTCAACTCCAACACGCGCAAACAGTCGCGCGCGGCGATCGTGCCCATGCTGACCTTGTCCTGATTGTGCGCCTCGGTCGAACGCGAGAAAACGCTGGCCGGCATCGTGTTCTTCAACGCTTCCGCTGTCCATGCAGACGATGAAATCTGCACGGCCTTGAAGCCGTGATTGATCGCGGCACGCGCGGGGGCGGCGCCCGACAGATTGCGCGGCAAACCATTGTTGAAATTCACGTCGACCAGCAGCGCGAGCTGCCGGTCCATCAGATCGGCGAGATTGGCGACCGCGACCTTCAGCGAGTCCATTGCGAACGCAATATGCCCGCCGTAGAAGTTGCCGCCGTGCAGCACGCGCTCGTTGTCGGGATCGATCAACGGGTTGTCGTTCGCGCTGTTCAGTTCGTTCTCGACATCGCGGCGCACCCACGACAAGGCATCGCGCGCAACGCCGATGACATGTGGCGCACAGCGAATCGAATAGCGATCCTGCAGTCGATGCCCCGGCGTATCCTCGCGCCCGCTCAGATCGTCGCGAATCCACGCTGCTGCTTCTGCCTGGCCTGCGTGCGGTTTCACTTCGAATAGCATCGCGTCGAAGTGCGCGGCGCGGCCGTCGAGTGCCACGGTAGAAAGCGCCGTGAGGCGTGCGGTGAGGCGCGTGAGATGATCGGCACGCGCAAACGCGAGACAGGCGAGGCCCGTCATCACCGCGGTGCCGTTCATCAGCGCGAGGCCTTCTTTCGGTGCCAGCGTCAATGGCGCGTGACCGAGTTCGGTCCAGACCTCACGGACGTTGCGCAGGGCGCCGCCGAACATCACATCGCGTTCGCCGGCAAGCGCGGCGGCCACGTATGAGAGCGGCGTCAGATCGCCGCTCGCGCCAACCGAGCCTTCCGACGGAATGCGCGGCAACACGCGATGATTGATCAGGTCGGCAAGACGTTCGAGCAGCACGGGGCGCACACCGGAAAAACCATAGGCCAGCGAGTTGAGTCGCGCGGCGATCACGGCGAGTGTTTGTGCGTCGTCGAGATGCTGGCCCATGCCGCAGCCGTGGTAACGCGTCAGTTGCAATGGCAAGGCTTCGACGAGTTCCATCGGCACGTCGACCACGCACGCGTCGCCATAGCCGGTGTTGACGCCGTACACAGTCGCGCCCGACGCCAGGTGCCGGCGCAGAAAATCCGCGCCGCGCTGGATGCGCGCGCGCCACGCTGGATCGGCGCTCAACGCAACCGGCACGCGATGATGCGCGATCGCGACGACCTCTTCAATCGTCAGCTTGCGCCCGCCGATCGTCACCGCCGCCGCGCTTGCGCTGGTGTTGTCTTTCACGCTGACGTTCGGCGTGTCGATCAGATCATGTTCGGCCATTTGCGCCTCGCTTGGGGCTGGCCCAGAAATCGAAGAAATTGAACCATTGATAAGGGGCCTTGCGGCAATAGTGTTCGAGCCGCGCCGCGTAACGCTGCGCCCACGCGGCAAGATGCTGCGCTCGCTCGCGGCGCGGCAACTCGATGCGATCGGCAAAGGGCTCGAAATACAGACGATACCCATCGTGCTCTTTCAGACAGAAGAACAGATAGACCGGGCAGCCCAACGCATGAGCCAGCACGTAAGGGCCTTGTGCGAATGGCGCTGTCGAACCGAGAAATTGGGCTTCGGTCGTACGGCCTGCTTCGTGTGCCGGCACGCGGTCACCGACGATCACCAGCAGCTCGCCCGCATCGACGCGCTCCTGCATCATCATCGCGGTCTCGGGTCCAAAGTCGCTGACTTCGAGCAGATGCCGCGCGAACTGGCTATTGGCCGACGCCAGCACGCTATTGAAGCGCCGTGCGTGTTCGGTGTAGACCACGGCAGTGACTTTCGCGTAAGCGCCTTGCGCGGCAAGCGCGCGGGTCATTTCCAGATTGCCGAGATGCGCGCCGATCACGAGCGCACCTTTGCCGCTCGCCACCAACGCCTGGAATGCCGAAGGATCTTCGAATTTGACGTCGGCGTTATTGACGCGACCGGACCATGCCGCGAGCTTATCGAAGCCCGATTGTGCGAACGCCAGCATGTGACGATAGGCGGACAGCCAACCCGGACGCGGCGTATCGCCGTGCGGCGCGGCTTCACCGAGATGCGTGAAGTAGTTGCTCGACGCCTCGCGCGCGGTGCGGCCCGTCAGCAGAAAATACGCGACGATCGGATGCAGCCAGAGCGCGGTGAAACGGCGGCCGAACAGCTTGCAACTGAGCGCGAGCAAAGACATGCCCAGATGGCTGCCGCGTTCGGCGATCCGCCACCAGTCCTGCGGGCTTTGGATGCTTCGTTCCGCCTGCTTGCCCGGTTCGTTCGGCTTGCCCGGTTCGTCCTGTTCGTCTCGCGTCGGCTGCTTGTTCAGTGCGCTTGCGGGAGCCGAGCGGCGCGGCAACACCTTATGCGCGAGCAGCATCGGCAGCCGCCACAACATGCCGAACACGAGCCGGGTATGACTGCGGCTAATGCGCACGTTGTCCCACAGCACGTCGAAATGCGACACGCCATCCGCTGCATAAGTGACGCGCGTCGGAATCGAACGGAACGCCGCGCGCCGCCAGTGCAGACGCACGAGAATTTCGATATCGAAGTCCATACGTGTCGGCAGTTGCACGCTATCGATCAGCTCGCACGCCAGCGCAAGCGGATAAAGACGGAAGCCGCACATCGAATCGCGAATCGTCAGCGAGAGCGTTTCGATCCATACCCACACATGCGTCAGATAACGGCCATAGAGGCGCGATTTCGGCACGCTCTCGTCGTAGACCGGGCGGCCGAGGATCACCGCGCCCGGTTCGGCTCGCGCCGCTTCGATGAAACGCGGCACGTCCGTCGTGTCGTGCTGGCCGTCCGCGTCGATCTGCAATGCGTGCGTGTAACCCGCAGCGCGCGCGGCGCGCAGCCCTGCCATCACGGCCGCGCCTTTGCCACCGTTGACCGGCAAACGCAGCAGCTCGAGTTGAGCGGCGTACTGTTGCGCCAGCGCGGCGAGCACCTGCTGGGTCGCCTCATCGCTGCCGTCGTCGACAACAAAGATCGGCAAGCCGTGCACCGCGAGATGGGCGACGGTCGCGCCGATCGCGTCCTTGTGGTTGTAAATCGGAATGAGGATGCACGGGACGAAGCTCATCACGCGGGCTCCCGATACACGATCACGCCGGATGCGCATTCCCGCCCGCTCAGCCGGTACGCGAACTGCACTCGCCCACGCGCGGCGTCATGCGCGAGCGTGAGATTCAGCACTGCACCTGGCGATACCGGCGCCATGAACTTGAGCCGGTCGACCGATGCCAGCGCGCGCACGGCTGGCACGTGTTCGGCGGCCAGACGCATTGCCCAGTGCACCTGAATGACGCCCGGCAGAATCGGCAACCCGGGAAAGTGGCCGGCGAAATGCACAAGCGTCGGCGGAACGCGCAGTTCGTAGTGCAGCGTATCGGCGTTGCGCGCTTCGGCGAGCACTTCCACGCCGTCCGCGCGCGGCTCGAAAGCCGCCGCCACGGCGGCCACCGGCAGTTTGCCGCGCGCGTCGAACGGCAACGTAAGGCGGAAACGCCAATGACGCGGTAGCACCACTACGTCGAAATACGCAGCGAGATGACGGCGCAGGGTTTGTGCGAGTCGCACGCGGCCTTCCTCACGCAATGCCTCGCTGCCCACTTCGGTCAGCGCGACCACAGCGCCGACGCGGTCGCGCGACGCACCTTCCAGCGGCACGATCGCCGCTTGCGCGACATACGGATGCAACGCGAGACGCGTTTCGAGTTCCGGCAGCGACACGCGCTTGCCGTCCAGCTTGAGCACGCGATCGAGGCGGCCTTGCAAGCGGAAGCGGCCGTCGGCGTCGAAGGCGATTTTGTCGTCGGTGCGATGCCAGCCGGTGTGGTCGAGATGCGGCGAGCGCACGTTCAGTGCGCCCTCTTCGTCGCGGCGGACTTCGATGCCGCCCACCGGTTGCCACGCATCGGTCTGGTCCTGGCGCCGCCACGCGATGCCGCCGGTTTCCGTGCTGCCGTAAATTTCGAGCGGCGCGGCGCCATAAGCAGCGGCGTATTCCCGCGCGGCTTCCAGGGCAAGCGGACCGCCTGAAGAAAAGAATGCGCGCGGCGCCGGCTGCAGCGCGGCGAATCCAGGCAACGCGGGCCAACGCGACAATTGCGCGGGCGTCGAGACGACCACCGTCGCGCCGCATTGCTCGATTTGCGTTTGCAGATGCAAAGGTTCGATGCTGATCGCGCGGTCGAACGCGCGGCCTGCGGCGAGCGGCCACAACACGCGAAACAGCAGACCGTAGATGTGATGATGCGGCACGCTCGCCAGCATCGTCGCATCACCGACCAGCGCGCCCCATTGCTTTTCGAGCGTGTGCACTTCGGCGTTGAATTGCGCGAGGCTCTTGCGGATCGGCTTCGGGGTGCCGCTGCTGCCCGAGGTGTAGAGCGTCAACTGGGCTTGCGGATCGATCGCGTATGAAGCGCCCGACGCGTCTGCGACATCGATATCGGCATCGGCATCTCGCACAACCTGCGGCAGGTCGGCGTCGGTCAGCACGGCGTCGTACGCGTCGGCAAGATCGGCGAGATAACCCGGTGTCGCATTGGCCGGAATCACCGGTTCCTTGCCGCACGCGAACAACGCAAACAGCGCGCAGGCGAAATCGAAGGGATCGTCGATACATAATGCGTAGCGGTGCGCGGCTTGCGGTTGCATCAGTGAGACCAGTGTCGAAACACGCGCGCGAAACGCAGCGCGATCGAGCACCGTCGCGCCGTCGCGGCATACCGGCGCATTCACGACAGCAGCCTCATGGCCCGCCGACAGCAGATCATGCAACGCGATCATGCCGCCTCCGAACGCGCGGCTCGCGGCAGCACCACCAGGTAACGCCAGATGACCTCGGCCACCAGCAGCACGCCGATCAACCCATAGGCGATCGCGCCGTTATAGAGCGACCAGCTTGCGCGGCTCCAGTACAGCGCCGTATAAGCGGAGAACGCGCCGTTCAGCGCGAAGAATACGCACCACACCTGGGTCACGCGCCACGTATGGCGCACGGCGCCGGGCGGCAGATTCGGATTGCCCAGCCGGGCGAATTTTTCGATCATCGACGGGCCGCGCACGAGCGTCGCGCCGAATGCGATCAACAGGCCCAGATTGACGAGTGACGGATAGAGGCGCAACAGCAGCTCGCTGTTGGTGAACACGATCGCGGCCGAGGCGCAGCTCAGCAGGCCGACCACAGTCCAATCGATCGAGGAAAGCCGGCGCAGCGAGGTCGCGACCGGACCGCTGCCGGCCCAGCGTTGCAGCCACAGAATCGCAAACAGCATGCAACCGACGTAGCGCGGCGTGTCCCAACGCCAGGCACATAGAATCAACGCGGGATACGCGAGTTTCAGCAGAACCTGCACCACCGTTTTGGCCCAATGGCGCTCAACGCCGGACGATGCCCCGGCGGGCGAGCTCGCCGCCGCTTGCATTCGCGAGCGCACGGATGGCATCAGCCTTGTGCCGCCAGCAGGGATTCGACCGCACCGATCACATCGCCGACCGTGCGCACCGACTTGAATTCTTCCGGCTTGATGCGGCGGCCGGTCATTTCCTGCAATTTGATCGCGAGGTCGACGGCGTCGATGCTGTCGAGATCGAGGTCTTCGAAGAGATGCGCGTCGGGCGTCACGCGCTCCGGCTCAATCGCGAAGTTCTCTTTGAAGATGGCGCGAATGCGTTCAAGAATCTCTGCCTCGGACACGATTAATCCCCTTTTTTTGTGGTTTCGTTCACAGCATGCGCCGTTTCGCGTTGACTCGCGACCAGTGCGGCCAGCGTGCTGATCGAGCGGAAATGTTCGCGGGTACGTTCGTCGTTCGCTGCGATGGTCAGTTGGTATTGTTTGCGCAGCACGATGCCGATCTCGAGCGCGTCGATCGAGTCGAGACCGATGCCGTCGGTCTCGAACAACGGTGCGTCGTCGTCGATATCGGCGGGACTCAGGTCTTCCAGATCGAGGGCTTCGATCAGAAGCTGTTTAATTTCCAGTTTTAAAGAATCCATAATCGAACAGGTGCTGAGTAATGTGTGCTTCGATGGCGCTAGTCACGCTGCGCGCCGCGAGAGACGGTGTAATCGCGTGGTCCGCGAGTTGCTCGACGCCAAGCGGCTCGAGTACGTTCACGCGTATCCGGAAAGCGCGCGCCGGCACGTCGTACCAGCGCATCTGCTTGGTGAACGCCGGCGGATCGCAATCCATCAATACCGGCACGATCGGCGCGCCGACCTTCAATGCCATGTGGGCGAAGCCGCGCGAAAAGGCGTGCAGCCGGTTCGGCGCAGGGCTGCGCGTGCCTTCGGGGAAAATAATCATTGTGTAGCCTGCTGCGAGCTGCCGCGCGCCGGCTTCGACGAGCGCCGAGGGATCGGCATTACTCACGTATTCCGCCGAGCGCACGATTCCCCAGAAACACGGGTTGCTCCAGTGCGCGTTTTTCACCACGCAACAGGCACGCGGCGTGAGCGACAACAGCACCATCACGTCCAGGTACGTCGGGTGATTGGCGACCACGATCGCCGGGCCGCCAGCGCGCAATGCCTGCGCGCCTGACACTTCGAGCTCCATCACGCCGATGCGCTGCAACACCGCGACCAGCGCGCGGAAAAACCAGTGAATCACAGTCGTCACCACGCGCTGGCGCGATGCCGGATGCGGCCACAGCCAGGCAAACGGGAACACCAGCACCGAAAACAGCACGCCGCAAATGCCGAACACCACGAAGGCCATGCCCGTCGCGCAGAATCGCCAGAGGTAATTAAATCGCGCGTTCATGCAGCCTCCAATGCCAGGCGGCGCCAGCGCTTTGCCAGGCGGCGGGCTGGCCCGTTTCCAGACAGTGCAGCAATGCCTGGCTCTGGCTCGCAAAACTTTCCTCCGTGCCTGACTCGTTGTCCTCGCCTGTGTGGCTTGCGCCCTGCGCTGCCTCTGCAGTCTCCGGCTCACCTGCGCGTGACAACGTGCAAACCAATTGCCCCGCGTTCGCTTCGCCGTTTAGCAGGATCGCGATCGCGCCGCCCTGCACTTCGTCTTCAATCGTGCCATACGCCGGTTCGGCCGGTTCATCAGCGTATACCAGCAACACCGGCGAGCCGGGCTGCGCGGCGTATTGCGCGTACGCTTCCAGGAGCGCGTAACCGAGCGTCTCAGCACCGGCCGAGATCGCGCTGGCAGCGGAACGGTCGCCACGCGCGATGCCGAACACGCCGGTCATTGCGTTCAGTACCGACAGGCTGAAGGCGGTCGGTGAGACCGGCTCGCCCGCGCTGATGGTGCGCAAGATGTCTGTAGTGCGCCGCAATTCGCCGTGGCGTGAAGCGAACACGACCCGAACCTCGTCTTGCGCCACGCAATCATGCGCGACCTTCAGGGCCACTCTCGACAAAGTGCTCAGGCGACGCCGCACGATCGGCTCGATGAAGCCGATATCGGGTGCGGCAGTTGCCGCGGCAGGCCAGCTCGACCAGCGAGCGACCGGAATGGTCCAGTGCAGATCGGGCATATCGGTGTTCGCGCGTAGAAGCGAGGAGAGGCTGAGAGCGCCTGACGGAATACGTTGCTGTCACAGCATACGCGCCGCGCGGAACGGCAATCTCCAGCCGGGGGGTCAATCCAATCTTCTTATATGGGTTCAGCGATTTAACGGCACTTGGCCCCGATTATTTAGGCGCCTTTGCCAAATGGTCTGATGGATTGTCTCAGGCGCCCTGTGGACGCCGGAATCATACTGAATATTGTGGATTAAATCAGCCACAAAAGACGTATCCATCTGTATCCGTATCGCTCGCACGACGGCTGACTGGACAACACCGGAAAGCAGGCCCAGCGGCCCTTGCGTAGCGCGTGACCGGCCCGCAAAGCTACTTGTGGCGAGCTTCGCAGCCCGGCTGGACGTGCAGGGCTTCCCTCAATACGCACCGATACTTTCATTTAACTTTCGAAGAAAGTGTTTCGTTTCGGAACACTTCAATACGCCAGACGCTATTTGCCGAGTGATTCGCCGCGCGTCGCTCAAATCTCACGCACAACTTACGGGCACTTACAACAGCGCGACTTTTGACCTCATGCTCGCGGATGAAAACGGCCCGGCAGGAATATCCTGCCGGGCCGCTTTTTGTTGCGCCGCAACGGATGCCGTTGAACGCACCGCTCGCTTACTGCACGGCCTTCGCGCTCGACGCTGATGCCGGCGCTGCCGCAGGGGCGGCGCCCGACGTGGCAACTTCGTTCGACGCTCCGCCGTTCTTGTCGACGGGGATCTTCACGGTATGGACCACGCCGTTGCCGAGCGGAAAATCGGCCAGCGCGCTGCGCGCCAGATACGGCATAGCCCTGACCAACGACGACTCGCCGCCCGAGTTGCGCGCCGTCACGTTGTAGACCTCTTTGCCACTAGCACGCTCGGTAATCCGCACGCCGAGCAGGTGCGTGAAAATCGGGTAGCTCTGATTCACGTACGTGGTCGGATACGGACCCCATGGCCCCCACGGATCGAACGACCGGCCCCAGTACGGCGCCGGCCAGGGGTTGTAATACACAGGCTGCGCGACCGTCACCATGTCCGAGCGAATCCCGTACGACAGCCCGACCAGATAACGCGCCTGGGAAGCGTCGACCGGACGGAACGCGTGCGTGGCTAGTTCGTTGCCGACCAGCCGCTCGTAGGTGGTGAGTTCAAGATTGTTCTGCTGATCCGCTGCCCGCGTGAAAGCATAGGTACGGGTGGCATCATTGCCGCTCCAGTCGGAGAACGCCGTGACCTGAGTGGTCACGTACGTCGTGCAGCCTGACAGCAGCGCTGTCAGCGTGGCCAGCAGCAGCGTGGCGCGGCGGGTCCATCGATCGAATTTCATGGTCTACCTCGTGTTGCCTGTTATCGCCAGTCTTGACCGGGTTGGTTTGCACGCATGCTCTGCTGCGCGCGGCGCGCCCGATAATACGCTGACCAGGCAATTCGGTAAAAAGTTCGCTCCGCACGATCCGTCGAGCCTTTGTACAATGGCTCGACAAGCCCGGCTCGCGCGCCATAAGCACGCGTGACGGCTCGAGTCCCATCACTACAGAACGCCATGGCCGATACCGCAACGCCCAATGTGATCCGCCGCGCCGATTACGCGCCGCCCGCCTTCCTGATCGACACCGTCGCACTGGAGTTCGATCTGGTCCCCGACCGCACCGTCGTCAGGAACACGATGCGTGTGCGCCGCAATCCGGACGCCTCCCGAGCTTCGAATTTCGAACTGATGGGCGAGCAACTCGAGTTCGTCAGCGCCACGATCGACGGCGCGCCCTTCACTAACGCGCATGCGCACGAACACGGCCTCACGCTCGACAACGTGCCGGACAACTTCGAGCTCACGCTTACCAGTATCTGCAATCCGGCGGAAAACACCACGCTATCCGGACTGTATGTGTCGGGCGGCAACTTCTTCACGCAGTGCGAGGCCGAGGGCTTCCGCCGAATCACCTATTTCCTCGACCGCCCCGACGTGATGGCGACCTTCACGGTCACGCTGCGCGCTAACAAGGCCGATTACCCGGTGCTTCTGTCGAACGGCAACCTGCTCGAAGAAGGCGATCTGCCCGATGGCCGCCATTTCGCCCGCTGGGAAGATCCGTTCAGGAAGCCGAGCTATCTGTTCGCGCTGGTCGCGGGCAAGCTCGTGGCACTCGAAGAGCGCGTGAAGAGCGGTTCGGGCAAGGAAAAGCTGCTGCAGGTATGGGTCGAACCACACGATCTCGACAAGACGCAGCATGCGATGGATTCGCTGAAGCATTCGATCCGCTGGGACGAGGAACGCTTCGGGCTGGAACTGGATCTGGACCGCTTCATGATCGTCGCGGTGAGCGACTTCAACATGGGCGCGATGGAGAACAAAGGGCTCAACATCTTCAACACGAAGTACGTGCTGGCGAACCCCGAAACGGCAACGGACACCGACTTCGCGAACATCGAGGCGGTGGTCGGTCACGAGTACTTCCACAACTGGACCGGCAATCGCGTCACGTGCCGCGACTGGTTCCAGTTGAGCCTGAAAGAAGGCCTGACAGTGTTCCGCGACCAGGAGTTCTCGGCCGACATGGCAGGCGGCGCAACTGACGAAGCCGCGCGCGCCACCAAGCGGATCGAAGACGTGCGCGTGCTGCGCCAGATGCAGTTCGCGGAAGACGCGGGGCCGATGGCGCATCCTGTACGCCCGGAAAGCTACGTCGAGATCAACAATTTCTACACGATGACCGTCTACGAGAAAGGCTCGGAAGTCGTGCGGATGTATCAAACGCTGTTCGGCCGCGACGGCTTCCGCAAGGGCATGGACCTGTACTTCAAGCGGCATGATGGTCAGGCCGTGACCTGCGACGATTTCCGTCACGCGCTGGCTGATGCGAACGGCCGCGACCTCGCGCAATTCGAGCGCTGGTACAGCCAGGCCGGCACGCCGCGCGTCTCGGTACGCACGAAGTACGACGCCGCGCAGCAACGCTACAGCGTGACGCTCACGCAGGGTTATGGCGAAGGCGCACCAGCCGCGCGCGAAACGCAAAAGGGCCCGTTGCTGATTCCGTTCGCGATCGGTCTGATCGGCAAGGATGGCCGCGATCTGCCGCTGCAACTGGAAGGCGAAACCAGGGCTTCGGACTCCACCACGCGCGTGCTGGAATTCACGCAGACCGAACAGACCTTCACGTTCGTCAACGTCGCGCAGGAACCGCTGCCCTCGCTGCTGCGCAATTTCTCCGCGCCGGTGATCGTCGAATACGACTACCCAGTCGAACAGCTCGCGTTCCTGCTCGCGCACGACAGCGACCCGTTCAACCGCTGGGAAGCCGGCCAGCGGCTCGCCACGCGCGAGCTGCTGACGCTCGCCGGGCGCGCCGCCACGGGCGTGCCGCTGCAGCTCGACGACTCAGTGGTCGCCGCGTTCGCCCGCGTGCTGACCGACGAAACGCTCTCGCCCGCGTTCCGCGAGCTGGCGTTGATGCTGCCGTCGGAAGCGTATCTAGCTGAACAGATGGTCGAATCGAATCCCGCTGCTGTACATACCGCACGGCAGTTCGTGCGCAAGCGCCTCGCGAACGCGCTCAGGAAAGACTGGCTCGCCGTGTACGAAAAGCACCGCACGCCGGGTGCCTATGAGGCGACGCCGGAGGCATCCGGTCATCGCGCGTTGAAGAACCTCGCGTTGTCGTACCTCGCGGAACTGGACGATCCGGCTGAAGCCGTGCGCCTCGCGTCCGCGCAATACGACTCTGCCAACAACATGACCGACCGCTCGGCAGCACTCTCGGCGTTGCTCAATGCGTCCGCGGCGAATGGCGGCAGTGCCGAGGCGCAGCAGGCGCTGGACGACTTCTATCGGCGCTTCGACAAGGAACCGCTCGTCATCGACAAGTGGTTTGCCTTGCAAGCCACGCAACGCGGCAGCGCGCAGCGTCCAGTGATTGAGATCGTGCGCAAGCTGATGGCGCACCCGGCGTTCAATCTGAAGAATCCGAACCGCGCACGCTCGCTGATCTTCAGTTTCTGTGCGGCGAACCCCGCGCAGTTCCATGCTGAAGATGGCTCGGGCTACGCGTTCTGGGCTGACCAGGTGATCGCGCTCGACGCCATCAATCCGCAAGTGGCCGCCCGCCTCGCCCGCTCGCTGGAATTGTGGCGCCGCTTTACGCCGACGCTGCGCGAGGGTATGCGCGCGGCGCTGGAGAAAGTGGCGTCGCAGGTGAAATCGCGCGACGTGCGCGAGATCGTGGAGAAGGCGTTGGCGTGATGCTCATCTGAAAGCGCTTCGCATCGAAAAGCCGGCACGTGTTGCCGGCTTTTTTTCGTCCTGAATTCCGCCATCAGTTTCGCCATGAGGCGACGTGCTGACGTCAACGTTAGCCGACTGGACGACTGTTCGTATCGGCTCGACAGGATGAAAGTAAACGTACTCATTTAACGGTTTACGTTTAACGCGACGCGTTATATCATTCCATGATCACGACATTCGGCGACAAGGCTACAGCGGCAATCTTTCAGGGCAAGTTCGTGCATTCACTGCCGCTTCGCGTGCAGGCGCTCGCCCGCCGCAAGCTGTTCATGATCGATGCCGCTGGATCCATCCGCAACTTGCATGCACCGCCGGGCAACCGGCTCGAAGCCTTGCAAGGTCAGCGCAGCGGGCAGTGGAGCATTCGAATCAACGCCCAGTGGCGCATCTGTTTTCATTTTGTCGACGGAGAAGCGCTGAATGTCGAAATTGTCGACTATCACTGATTATTGGGAGACCGACATGGTCATCAAACGCTCCGATCTGGACAGCATCGATTTCACCGACATCGACACGGGCGAAAGCATCCCGGAGATCCATCCGGGAGAGATTCTGCGATACGAGTTCCTCGAGCCGCTCGGCATGTCCGTCAATGCGCTCGCACTTGCGCTGCGCGTGCCGGCGCCACGCATCAACGACATCGTGCGTGGCAAGCGCGCCATCTCGGCTGACACCGCGCTGCGGCTCGCACGCTACTTTGGCGCGAGCGCGCCGTTCTGGCTGAATCTGCAGATCGCCTACGACCTGCGCGTCGCCACCGCGGCCGCCGGCGAACAGATCGAACGCGAGATCGAGCCGATGCCCAAGGCGAACCGGCCGAAAATGCCGAAAGTCCCAGCCGAACACGCCCGCGCCGCAGCGCTTGCCGCCCGCCTCACCGGCAATGTCACGGCCATCAAGGCTCGCCGCAAAGCCTGAATTTCACGGGCCTTTACAGCGCTCAGCAACACGAACGCACGCCCTTCCATCTCAAAAGCGCGGAACCGACACAGCGAGCGGTTAAAATCGAGATATTCCTCAAGCCCCCGGAGTACAGCAATGGCTTTGCAACGTCGTACCACTCTCACGAAGTACCTGATCGAGCAGCAGCGCGAAACCAACAACCTGCCGGCCGACCTGCGCCTTTTGATCGAAGTTGTCGCGCGCGCGTGCAAGGCGATCAGCTACCACGTCAGCAAGGGCGCGCTGGGCGACGCGCTCGGCACGGCGGGCAGCGAGAATGTCCAGGGCGAAGTGCAGAAGAAGCTCGACATCCTGTCGAACGAAATCCTGCTCGAAGCAAATGAATGGGGTGGCAACCTGGCGGGCATGGCGTCCGAGGAAATGGAGCAGTTCTTCCCGATCCCGGCCAACTACCCGAAGGGCGAATACCTGCTGGTATTCGATCCGCTCGACGGCTCGTCGAACATCGACGTCAATGTGTCGATCGGTACGATCTTCTCGGTGCTGCGCTGCCCGGACGGCCAGCAGCCCACCGAACAATCGTTCCTGCAACCCGGCACGCAGCAGGTCGCGGCAGGTTACGCGGTGTACGGTCCGCAAACCGTGCTGGTGCTGACCACCGGCAACGGCGTGAACTGCTTCACGCTCGACCGCGAACTGGGTTCCTGGGTGCTCACGCAAAGCGATATGCGCATTCCAGTCGAAACGCGTGAATACGCGATCAACGCTTCGAACGAGCGGCACTGGTATCCGCCGGTCGAGAAATACATCGGCGAGCTGAAGGCCGGCAAGGACGGTTCGCGCCAGAGCGACTTCAACATGCGCTGGATCGCGTCGATGGTGGCCGACGTGCACCGCATTTTGAACCGCGGCGGCGTCTTCATGTATCCGGCCGACAAGCGCACGCCGGACAAGCCGGGCAAGCTCCGTCTGATGTACGAGGCGAACCCGATGGCGTTCATCGTTGAGCAGGCAGGCGGCGCCGCGACCAATGGCGAGAAGCGTATTCTGGACATCCAGCCGAAGAGCCTGCACGAGCGTGTGGCAGTATTCCTCGGTTCGAAGAACGAAGTTGACCGCGTCACCCGCTACCATCTCGAAACAAAAAAGTAATTGCAGGGGCTTGCCAAGTTCCTAAAAAAGTCCCTATA
Source organism: Paraburkholderia sediminicola (assembly GCF_046030555.1). GTDB lineage: Bacteria > Pseudomonadota > Gammaproteobacteria > Burkholderiales > Burkholderiaceae > Paraburkholderia > Paraburkholderia sediminicola_E. Next base: position 442,703 of record NZ_JAQQCH010000001.1, read on the forward strand.
ATCTCGTTTCTCCTGATGCCGGAATAGCTCAGACGGTAGAGCAGCGCATTCGTAATGCGAAGGTCGGGGGTTCGATTCCTCTTTCCGGCACCACAGAACATCTGTCAAAGCCTTCTCTGGCTTGACTGGCAAGGGTTCCAGGGCGCGTGTGGTTACCATAATCGGTAACATTCAGCGGTAACACATGCCCCTCCTCCGCCTATCTCCAATCATGTCGATCAAGCTCAAGCACGTATGGCAAAAGCCGGGTAGCTCGCTGCTCTACTTCCGCCGTCGAGTCCCTGACGACATACGCCCCCTGCTCGTTGCCGCTCGGTCTCCCCATGCCGGGAAATCTCACATTGTCGTATCGCTTCAGACCTCGGACCCGCGCATTGCCGCGCCCCTGATTTCCAAGCTCGTAAAGCAGACCTCGGAGGAGTGGGAACAGTTGCGCAATCCGACTCGGGGGGATGTACGGACACAGGCCCGCCAGCTACTGCTCCAGCATGGTGTGGATCCCTCGGACCCCAAGGGGACCCCGGAGGCCCTGGATTACTTTCACGACTACCTTGACGACCAGTTACCGCAATCGGTCAGAGAAGACGAGAACATTCGGCACGGTCACCAGCTTGACCGGCACCTGTCACCAGCCCACCGCGCCGCGCTGCAGTTGACCCAGGACCGCCGGGAGTTCACGCTGGCGGATTGCCTCGACCAGTACATAGCAGCGCGTCCCAATGGTGAGAAGACCGCGCGGATAGCCTTCGGGTATCTCACAGGGTTCCTGGGGGCCGACAGGGACATTCGCAAGGTGCGCCGGTCTGACGTCAATGGCTTCGTGTCTTGGCTCCTCACCGGTGGTCATAACGCGGAGGGGCAAGCAATCGCCACCACCACCGTCTCCCGCTACCTCAACGCGCTCAAGGCTGCTTTCGGTCGAGCCATACGGGAGAACGAGCTAGGCATTGAAAGCGTGTTCGCCAGGGTCGAGATACCAGAGGCCGGTAAGGACGCCAAGGAACGGCTCCCGTTCACGGCTGACCAGTTGCTGGCGCTGCACCGTGGTGTGGATGCCTGGGTCGCTACCAAGGGATGGGACCCGCTGCGCTGTATCGTCGTGGTGTTGGCTGAGACCGGCTGTCGCCTCGCGGAGGTCGCGGGCCTCGCCGCTGCTGACATCCACCTACATGCTGGTGTCCCGCACATTGACGTCAAGCCGCACCCCTGGCGCTCCCTGAAGACCTCGGCCAGCACTCGCAAGGTGCCACTGACCCCTCGGGCCATGGTGGCGCTCAAGGAGGCCCACAAGCTCGCCAACGGGTCACCGCTCGCATTCCCCGGATACACCACACTGGAGGCCTGTGCGGCTGGCGCGGTCTCTGCGGCCTTGAACAAGTGGATAGGTGGTAGGGAGGGGCTCAAGGCTTCGGGACTGACGAACCACTGCCTGCGGCATACGATAAAAGACCTGTTGCGGGCCGTACAGTGTCCCTCGGAAATCTCGGACCAGATACTCGGTCACGTCACGCCGGGGGTGGGTGCAGGCTATGGGCAGGGCTACCCGCTCGACATGCGGGCTGAGTGGCTCACGCGAGCGCTGCCGCTGCCCTAAGCTCGCCCACGCTACCCGCGTACAGTGAGGCATCGAACAGGAAATTAGCGATGGTCGCTCGGGTCTGCACGTCCTGCATGTGCCGCGCTACCGTTGCCGCCTGCGCTCGTACCGCCTCGACCGCGCCGCCGGTCTCCTGCTGCCATTCCTCGCGGGCAATGACGTGCATCTACGCGCCACCGTGCCGTATCTAGACATTCGGGAACATCCGTGGTGGTCGATCGAAACGGACACTTCTACGCGAAAGGTCCCGCTGACACCCAAGGCACAGGAGGCGGTACAGGCAGCGCTGCGGCTCGCTGACGGCTATTTGCCCGTTTTTCCCTGCTACACCTGCGACGCTTGGGGGGCGCAGCCAGTTACAGCAAGGCTATCGGCTCGAGATGCTGGCGGCACCCTAAGGAGAACTGCTAGCAACCTCAAAAAAATATAGGATCGAGGTCGATGAACTCATCACACTGAGTGCGCAACCGGCTGTCCAGTCCCGAGCTAAAAGCGCCTACGTGCACCCGCACTCCCTTGCGCATAACCTCACGGACGGTCGGCAAATAGTCGCCATCCCCGCTGAGAATACACACCTCGTCGACCGATCCGTTGTATGCGTGTCGCAAGAGATCGGTAACCAAATTGATATCAACGCTTTTTGTTTTATCTCCGCGCTTCTGCTTTTTGAATACGTGCGGATTGATAAATCCGGATCCGCCGTGGTAATGGTATTGGATTTTCTTCAATTGCTCCTCGATAGAGCGAAGCTTGGGATCATCACCAAAAACACTTGTGTAGTAGGACACCCTCATCAAATACCAAGAGCTGTACATAGCAATGTCGTTTGCCCAAACATACGTGTCGGTTTCATGCCCGACGCCTGGCCTTGGGCTGCCACCAGCCGCCACCATGGCTTGGAAACGCAGGGTTAAATTCTCGCCGTCTACGAAAAACATACATTTCGACTGGAGCATACCGTGCCCACCTATGGTTTTACTCGCGGTTAAGGTTTTTCAGCGTGCCTCTCAAGAATCGACCGCCGTCAAACGACCAATAATCATAATTATGGTGCGGTTTTCGCTCAGCACACCGCCTCCCCGTGGCCCATGACCGGCAGGTAACGCGGGTCGTGTATCCGCTCGATCAGTGCTCTTTCGCCGATGAAAGCCACGAGCACGACAAGCATCATCATAGACAACCGTTGAAGGAGTGCCAGACGTCGAATCTCTGAAATCTGACGCTGATGCCCGGCAAGCTACGGGACCCCGCCAGTCCACTATTTGCCAGACTTTCTCCTACTAAATGCTAAGCTCCGCTGGCGCTCAGCAGTACGAGGTGCGGCGTCAGGGTATTCGACCGTGCTTCCATCGGCTCCAGGTTGTATGGGACGTGGAGTCCAGAAACCACCCATTCCTTGGTGCCCGGGAGAAACCCCCTGAGCGGGATTGCGTGGTCCACCTCCGCATCAGCAGGGAAATGCTTCACGAGCTCGGCGCATTCCCTTAGGGTCTCCTTGCTCGGCATAGCGGTCTCCGGGCGCGGCGGCTCTAGCTCGCGCATACGTCGGATCGCATTGGCATTGACGGCCTTGGCCCGCATGTGTGCTGCATACGAAGGATCCAGAGCCTTTCGGCTTTCGTCGTATCTGCGGTGGTACGCGTTGATCGCTTCACGTACTTCGGGGATGCTTCTGCGTTCTTGCTGGTAATCGTTGCGAGCCTTCCGGCCTTCCGGAGTCGCCACGCGTTGCGCATGCGCTCGCCTGTTCCTGTCCGAACAACACTTCACGCATGCCCCTTGCTTACTGTAGTGATCGGCCTCGCCGTGGCGCTCGCAAGTCCAGTTGAAACGGCTCTCGCCGCGCTCTATAGCTTCGCGGGCCGAGTCCGATTTGCTTTTCTGTTCGTTGGGCTTCCCTGTCGATGCCCCGCCAAATCCCCTGGTTGTCCTTAACGGTTTCTTTGCTTTTGTATCGATGGTCATGGTCTGATTACTTTCTAAAAAAACAAGGGGTTGCGGATAGCGCCGCCGTCCCGCCAAGACTGAACGATACGTTGCGAACCACTGTAGAGGAATAGAAAACGGCGGGTTATTTTTCTGTGGACTGCTGTTGCAGTAGGGGTGAGGTTGTGCGTCCAGGGTAATCCGGTGTTCCCTTTTGGGTCCCGCGCCATTGATTCGTAACCGGTCGCATTAGAGGTTTTATCTAGTGCGGCAACCTGGCGACCCCTGGGATAAGTCAAGGAAAGCCTGTCTCCTCGTCGAAAAGTGTTGCGCAGAAACGACGGCTACTATTTGTTCCCAACAGTTCGGCCACATGGGGCAGCGGATTGCCGCCCCTCCCTGCCTACGCCCTAGCCCGTCATCTGATCACGTAGGCGACACCGTCTCCCCACTCCGCCTCGTTGCCGCTGTCGATCACGTATGCGAGGTCTTCCGTCTGCTCGTTGTCTTCGATCACGTAAATCAGGTCTTGCATTGCTGCCTACTCCGTTTCGTTGGTGTTGCGTGGTGGTGATGAGCGGCTTGCGCCGCCCCTTGGGTTTACTTGGCTGCGCAGTAGCGCTTGACCGTGGCCGGGGAAATCTCAAAGTGTTCTGCAGTCACTGCGATGCTTGCGCCGTGCTCGGCACGCCATGCGACCACTACGGATGCGTCAGCGGCCTTAGGGCGTCCCATGTGTTCACCAGCGGCCTTAGCGGCCTCGATGCCTCGCTTCTGCATCTCACGACGATTGAGGTAGTCCGCTTCGCCTTGAGCGGCCATGAACGCCAGCACAGCGTCTCGGGTGGCCTTGGAGATTGCATCCGTAGCCGTGCCATCGAACACCATGCCGTTGAGGGTGCAGACCACCTTCACGCCCATGTCCATCAATTGGCGCATGGTCCGGTGCAGTTCGTCATACTGGCGGCTGATTCGGTCGAGCCAGCGCACATGCAGCACGCCACCTTCACTCAGTTTGTCCATCACCCTTTTCCACTCTTTGCGGTCCATCGGCGCTACGTGGTAGCCGCTCACGCCTTCATCAATGTGGACGTGCTTGGCGCTTACGCCTTGCTTGGCTGCGTCGTCATACTGGCTGGCTGACGTCTGACCATCGGTGGTGGAGATACGACCGTAGTACAGCGCGATGGTCTTGGTTGCGTTCATGGTGTCGGTCCTTGCCTGGCTCAAAACTTTAATAGCTCAATAGTACGCATAGCTCAAAACACAGTCAACCTTTTGAGCTAATGCATTTCGCTATGAATGGGCTAGCTCTATTGGTATACCTTGTGAGCCGCATGTGCTGCATGCACCGCCCCTTCGTTCCTGCTCGGGACGCCTTACTGCGGTAGGCCCGGTGTATCATCGAACCCTTATACAAGCAGGCATGCCTGTAAGGCACGAGCCCCCGCGGCAGCAAGGCACTCCCGGGTTTCATGCGACGGTGGGTTCCGGTTAGAGGCCACTGGTACAAAACTGAGATTCAAGGAGTCAATGTTGAAGCGAAAGCTACAAATTTTTATCTCGAGCACGTTCACGGACCTTGTCCCAGATAGACAGGCAGCCGTAGGCGCGGTGCTCAAGGCCGGGCACATTCCTGCAGGGATGGAACTGTTCACGGCAGGTGATCGTTCTCAGATGGTGACTATCCGGCAGTGGATCGACGAGTCAGACGTCTACATGCTCATTCTCGGCGGCAGATATGGTTCTGTTGAAAAGACGTCTGGCTTGAGCTACACCGAGCTTGAGTACGACTACGCGGTACAGCAAGGGAAACCGATCTTCGCGGTCGTCATTAAGGAGTCAGCTCTTGAGGCGAGGGTACGAGAGGGCGGCACAGCGTTTATAGAGCGAGAGCACCCAAAGGAACTCGAGCTATTTAGGGAGAAGGTTCTCAGTAACATCTCTTCGTTCTTCGAAGACCCCAAAGACATAAAACTTTGTGTTCATGAAAGCCTCGCAGACTTTGCGGCTAGTCGCGACCTCAAAGGATGGGTCTCGGCTGATGAAGTTACCGATACGAGAACATTGGTTGAGGAAATCAAGAGGCTTTCCGACGAGAATCGCTCACTGAAAGAGGCGCTCGCGCGACTCGAGAAGAAAACTGCGGCTCAGGGGGCAGTGGATGCGAAAGCGGCGGAGTTCGAGCAACTGGCGAAGATATTACGTGCAATCGAAATTACTGTTCCGGCAAAGGCCTCCGGAAAAGAAGATTTCAAGATAACCCTTGTCGATCTGTTCCATAGCAACAAGGAAACGTTCGTTAATGGTGTAACTAACGCCGCGCAGGTCTCGGACGCTGAGTCGTGGCTTTATCATTCGATTTGTCCAAAGCTTCAGGTCCACGGCCTAATGGTGAATGAAAAGGTCGCTGGCGTCCGTTACCGTCGCAGCAGCGTGTCAAGTCGCGGGCAAGAGTTCCTTGCATTCATGGAGCGAACGCTATTGCTCGCCAAAGAGCCTGAGCAAGTCGCGAGGTCACACGACACCCCACAAAGTGAAAGCGAGTCTGCCAGCGCTTCGCCGCATTCCAGTGGGCCACAGGGGGTGCCAAGCGCCTCGATTGCCAGCAAGCCCAAGGGACGACAGACAACCCCCTCGAAGTCGAAGGGGACGACAACGAGGAAGGCAGGAGGAGTATCCGAGGCGCTGTAATTCGGTTTCCAGTGCCTTTTATCCTCCGACCGGATTTGCCGGAGGTCTTGGCGGCTAGTTGCGCATTCGCGTTTTCGGTTTTTCATTTCGGTTTTGCAAATCGCGCGGGGAAATAGACCAGGTACTTGTTTGCAAAACTTCTCTTCAAAGATTCCGTTAAAGCTCGACCGCCGTTGTTGTTGTTGAGCCTTGTGAGTGGGAGACCGCTGCTGGAAATTTTCAGAGGGGCCGCGCAAGGTAGCGATAAGTACACCCTAGCCCCCGGGGGGGTCCTCAGGAAGCAGGGGGGCTATGTTGCCAAAAAGGTCGCCCCGGGAGGGGCGCGGCCTATCTGGGGAAGTTGCTCATGCCCTATTAACAGTTACCACAGGACCCCGCCCCTGAGTTACCACACGGCCTCTTGGACTCGGGGGGACTCGAGACCGCGCTACCCCTTGCCATCGGGCGCTAACCCTTGGTACGCTTGGGACTCAGGCCCACACGCGCCGCCACTGGTAGAGGGGAGAGTTCGATGGTCGACACTTCTTTCCGGCACCACAAGATTCAAGCAAAAAGCCCAGTCCTCGGACTGGGCTTTTTGCTTTCTACGCTACCTGCTTCTGCTAGTCCCCGCACCTGCTTTCTGAAATCCGCGGAGGTCCAACTTACCTCCGTCCCGGTCACCGCGACTGCCGTTACTTAAACGTCGGCTGCCGACACTGACCACGGCGGCTCTATCTCAATCGCCGAAATCCAATCGATCGGATCGCGCGGTCACGCTCAGGTTGCGAACAACCACAGTATCTTCAACGATCACGTTCTCAGCCGGCTTCATCCCATACGCCAATACCGCTTCCTGCGGCGCAGACGCAAACCACAGGATCCTGCCGGCACACTCGATTCCGACCTGGCGTCCTTTCCAATAGACAGCGTTTTCCATGGCGAACTCTCAGAAGGGCTAAGACAGCCATCTTCCGCGGCAGACCTGGCGCGTCCGTTATCCACCGCACCGTGCGCCGCAGATAGCTTCTTCAATGATAGGCGGCGGCTCGCACGTTGACCGGCCTGGCATCAGGTGACGATGTTTTGGCGTGAGCAGATGAGTACGGTTCGACGACATGGACGCCTTCCGCACTCGCTCTGCTCTGGTGTGCGGTCCGCCGGCTGAAGTTGCGCGCACCAACCAGCGCCGCGCAACGACCTATCTGAAGCAATAGCTTGCAGCATGAAGCCGATGCAACGCGTGGGCCTACTGGCTCCCACGCTTCTCCTTCAGGAAATCGATTAACGCGCGCAACTTGAACGGCATCTGTGCGCGGCTCGTCGTGTACAGATAAAAACCCGGAAAGCTCGGGCACCACGCGTCCAGCACACGCACCAATCGGCCGTCTTCGAGTTGTTCGTTCACGTAATCGTCGATTACGTGCAGCAGACCCACGCCCTGCTCCGCCGCCCGTACCATCGTGCGCAAATCGTTGGTGACGAGACTCCCGCGTGTCTCGACTTCGAACACGCGCGACGGATCGTCGGGTGGTGCGAACTCCCATCGATAGATCCCACCGCTAGTTGAGAAACGGTAGCGCAGGCAGTCGTGAGCAGCGAGATCGGCCGGCGTCGCCGGTGCTGGATAGCGTTCGAAATATGCCGGAGAGCCGGCTACGACAATGCGGATCTCCCCACCCAGCGGCACCGCGACCATATCTTGCGCTACCCGCTCGACGAGCCGGATGCCCGCGTCGAAACCTTCACCGACCACATCGGCGAAACCATCGTCGAGTGTCAGGTCGAGACGAATCTGCGGATAGCGGCGTGTGAACTCGGCCAGATGCGGCAGCACCAGCAACTCGCTCGCGACCCTCGGTAAATTGATGCGCAGCGTGCCGGCGGGCTGGTCGCGGGTTTCATCGAGTGCCTCGAAGGCCGCCTCCAGATCACCCAGCGCAGGCAGCACGCGTGCGAGAAACTGCGCGCCAGCCTCCGTCAGGGCAACACGACGGGTGGTCCTGTTGAACAAACGCACGTTCAGTTGCGTCTCGAGCGAGCGAATGCTTTGCGAGAGCGCCGATGCAGTCACGCCGTTTTCAGCGGCCGCGTGTGTGAAGCTGCCGTGGCGCGCCACGGATGCGAACGCCATCAACGCCGGCAACTGGGCTGGGTCCATTGCGATCCCCATTATTAAGCTTCACTTCATAATCCTTGCAGACAAATCGCATTTTTCCAAGTAAAAAATCGGCGCACGATAACTCCATCGATTCAATTCTTCCTGCCTGACATTCAAGGAGACTGATATGGCGATGGACCGCTACACTCTGCTCGGCCGCTCAGGCCTTCGCGTGAGCCCGATCGCACTCGGCACGATGACCTTCGGCACCGAATGGGGCTGGGGTGCCGACGAACAATCGGCGCAGCGTCTGTTCGATCTGTACGTGGATGCCGGCGGCAACTTTATCGATACCGCCGATCTGTACACAGAAGGCACCAGCGAAAAATGGCTCGGCAAATTCGTTGCGGCGCGCGGTCTGCGCGACCGGATCGTGATCGCCACCAAGTACGGTTACAACGCCGAGACGGGCAACCCGAACGCGGGCGGCAACCATCGCAAGAATTTGCTGCGTGCGCTCGACGGCTCGCTCAAACGTCTGGGCACCGACTACATCGACCTGTATTACCTGCACACGTGGGATCGCGTCACGCCGGTGGACGAGGTGATGCGCGCGATGGACGACGCGGTGCGCGCGGGCAAGATCCGCTACGTCGGCCTGTCGGATACGCCCGCGTGGTTCGCGGGCCGCGCACAGACACTTGCCGACTGGCGCGGCTTCGAACCGGTCGCGGCGATGCAACTCGAATACTCGATGATCGAGCGCAACGCCGAGAACGAGTTCGCCGACCTCGCCGCCAATCTGGGCATGGGCCTCGTGCCCTGGAGTCCGCTGGGCATGGGGGTGTTGTCGGGCAAATACCGCCCTTCGCAAGGCGGAGCGGCGGGCCCTATTTCCGGCGACGGGCGCCTCGCGAGCGTGGCCAGTGCCCCGCCGCCGGGATTCGACAAGCTGACCGAGCGCAACTTTCGGATCGTCGCGGAACTGGAAGCTGTTGCAAATCTGGCAGGGCGGCCGATGGCGCAAGTCGCGCTGAACTGGTTGCATCAGAAGCGCGGCGTGTCGAGCATCATTGTCGGCGCAACCCGGCCGGAGCAGTTACAGGAGTCGCTCGGCTCGCTCGATTTCACGCTCGCGCCGGAGTTGATCGCACGACTCGACGCCGCCTCGGAACCTGCCCGCCCGTTCCCGTACTACATGTTTGCCGATGGTCATCAGGCGCGGATTCACGGGCAAGTGGACGTCGCCGACAAACCCGCGGCCTATTCCGCGCCCGTGAGAATTCCGGCGCCGAACGCGTAAAAATCGTCGCCTGAAAGCGCCGCGATTCGTCCAGAGCGCGGCGTGTTTTTATCTGCGAAAAATATCCAGAAAAATATTCTCGTTCGTCAACGAAGTGGGGCAATCGTTCGTTTACAAATAATTGAGGGGCCGAATGAACGCACTGAACCAATCGGTAATTAACGAACGTTCGGTCTAACGCTGAGAAAATCCTGCCGATGCGGCAGTGCACAAAATATCGCAATGATTTGTTCATATCAGCACCAATGAGCAGGCGGTACTGCGATGCAACGGAGATAATCGGCAGAGGTATGCGGGGCAAGGCTGGGAAGGGAACGACGGGGATATGGGACTGTTTTGATTGGCTGCGACGCATTCAATTGTGCACAGTCAACCGACAAATTCTATTCAAACATTCTGTTCCAATGTCGGCCTGTACCGTTAAAGCAACAAACAACATGTGAGCCGCATCAGACACTGGTGTAAAACGGGGACCGAGGCAGATAATCGGTTTGTAAAGGAGAGAGATCATGGATGCCAAACCACCGAAGATTCCGACCCCGGATAAAGTTTTTAGCCCGGATCCGGAACCCGCTGGCGTCGAGTTTCTGGGTGCCGAACTGCCTGAGCATGTTCGCGCATTTTTCGACGAACAACGCAAGTCGTGCGACTCGAAGTAATTGTGCAGTGGCGCGATGCAGCATCGGCGTCCGCGCGTCCGGCGCGCGGCGCATGTTTTCTCTCGCCCCTACGATTGTCTTTTGCCGATTTCGGGGCGCGGGTTACGCCTGCCTGATCGCAGCGCACGGGTCATATGGCCCCGCGCATTGATGGCGCACGTCTCTGACAGACGTCTAAATATCCCCCAGTAGTTTGTTTTCCGATCGGTCAACGCGCCCGCTTGATCCGCACATCGTCTATTCTTCTGGTTTTTCTTCCACGGCCAACCGACCACTTCCGTCCCCCATGAATCGCTCGTATCGCTTTGGAGCGTCATGCGCGCTCGCGTTGTTCACCGCGCTTGCGCTTGCGCTCGCGCCCACCGCTGCCATCGCGGACGGCGACGACACCGCTCTGACCAATCTGATAGCACTGGCCTCGCAGCGCCTCGCCCTGGCGGAGCCCGTTGCACGCTGGAAGTGGGCAAACCACCAGGCGATTACGGATACGCCGCGCGAGAACGCATTGCTCGCCGATGTCGAAAAGCGCGCCGTCGCCGCGAACGTCGATCCGGCGTTTGCGCACGCCTTCTTCCAGGATCAGATCGACGCCAGCAAGGATGTGCAAAACGCGCTGTTTGCCGCCTGGCGCAGCACGCGTCCGCCCGAGGGCCCTGCGCCCGACCTGGCCACCAGCACGAGGCCGCAGTTGGACCGGCTGACGCAGTCGCTTGTGGCCGCACTTGCGCGCGTGCAACCGCTGCGCACGGCGCAGGATTGTCCGTCGCGTGTGGCGCAATCGCTTGCTAACTGGAAATCGCTGACGCGCTACGACTCGACCCGCTCGAGCGCGTTGACACGCGCCCTCGGCCACGTGTGCGAAGCGGGTGGAGTCGGTGCAACGGGTTGATTGGTCTGGGCGGTCTCGGCGGTCGAGTCGCCGGCCCTGAGCGCCCCTCGGCCCGCCGCGCTCAGGTGTGGATTGAACCCACACGAGCAGCCGGCCGCTGGCTGCGTAGAACCTGTTAAGCCAGGCTCGGCACCGGCGTGCCGCTTGAGACGCTTAATGGCATCACGCGCAAGCCGCGCGCAAGATGGCTCTGCAGAAGCCGATACGTCGACAGCTCGAATGGCCCGGCCGCGCTCGAAACATGCAGCGCCGCTGCCTGCGCGAGCGAAGGCGCGTGCCCGAGGTAACGCCACCGGTCGACGACATGAAAAGCGCGCGCGTGCGACGCTTCTTCGCGCTCCTCAAATACGATCGGACCGTCGAACGGCCAGGGCGCATCCACGGGATCGCTCTTCGTGACGCGCGGCACCCGGTTATGGCCGGGGCGCAGCGTCGCGATCCACTGTGCCTCCGCGAGCATAGCGCCCAGCTCGCCACCGGTCGCACGCCACTCGACACGCCGCACTTGCTGCGCGAGCCGCATATCCTTCGACGAACGCCGCTCCCCAGTCAAATGGGAACGCAAGCGCTGACGCACACGCACGCTTCGTCCGACATACAGCGGCAAATCGTCTTCTCCGTAAAAAGCATAGACGCCGCATCCGGCTGGCGCGGTGTCGAGCAGATCCTCGGTGATGTCGCCGGCAAGCCGGTAGCGCCGGGTGGTGCGCTCAATCTGCGCCTGCAACACGTCCAGCGGCACGAGACCGCCATGCAGACGTTGCCAGAACTGCCAGATCAGATCAGCGTCGGCGAGCGCGCGGTGACGATCGGACGGGACAAGACCATGACGTTCGACCAACGCGTCGAGCCCATGGCGCTTTTCCGCCGGAAACAACGCGCGTGACAGGCGCACGGTGCACAGCACGTCCGGATCGAACGCAATCCCGGCCCGGCGAAACTCCCCGCGCAAAAAGCCACGATCGAAACTGGCGTTGTGGGCCACGAACAGTTTGCCGTTCAGACGCTCGAACAAGGCCGGCGCGATCGCATCGAACGTCGGCGCGCCTCGCACCATCGCGTTCGTGATGCCGGTGAGCTGCTGGATGAATGAAGGAATCGATTGCTGAGGGTCGACCAGGCTGCTCCAACGTGACACGCCGGCCGGTCCTATTTCAACCACACCGACTTCGGTGATGCGATGCTCACTGGTCGAGCCGCCGGTGGTTTCAAGGTCGACGAAGACGATCGGCACATCTAGGGCCGGTTCCGGCAGAAACTGTTCAGACATGGAAAGGGATACTTTGGACGCGTGGCTTTGCGGCAAGTATGCACCAGTTAGCCGCTGCGCACCCAGCCAGCATCGCTTTGCGTTTGTCGACCGGCGACGCAAAGAGTGAATTCCCGCACGCCCCATGAGTCGCTCGCAAAACCGCGAATTATTATATTTTTTACGACACCGATTTGAAATTCCAACTGCGTCGTTTTGCCGTCCACCCTTTCCATGAATTAATCCGAACCAGGTAGTTAATAACGTCAGGCACAGCGTTAATAACAAATGGCAATAAAAAAGCCTTCGCATCTGGCGAAGGCTTTGTGACGCTCAGATTACCCAGCGACACGCGCAGAGCAGCGCCGTGCGACTTACAGCGGCTGAATATTCGCCGCCTGCTTGCCCTTCGGGCCGGCCTTGACCTCGAAGGAGACGCGTTGGGTTTCCTTCAGCGACTTGAACCCTTCGGTGCGAATCTCCGAAAAGTGCGCGAACAGGTCTTCGCCACCCGAATCGGATGTAATGAAGCCAAAGCCCTTAGCATCGTTGAACCATTTGACGATACCAGTTTCCATATTCCAGTTTCCTCGATGATTTATCAAAAGCGGGCATGGCCCTCATGCTGTATTTCATGACCATTTCTCTCGCGATCGAGCATTTTCTAAATGCCCTGCGCATCAGACCCAGCGTTTGAAATTCAGCCTTGTCGTTATACGGGGAACGAAGAATCGACGTCAAGCGAATTTTTCATATTCGCTTAGTATGCGGCGCGATAAGCCGATGCCAAATGAATCGAAGCCATAACGTCATATTTCAGTGAAAACTGAATAAGTCTTGACGTCAATATTACTGATTAAAATTAAGGCGCGATCAATATCGGGAAAAATTTCAGCATGTCGCCGGAATATGTAACAAAAGATGTTTTTAGTAAGTGTTTGTCCGAGTTGTTGCGCCGCATCCACCGCAGCATGATGGAAATCAGTAGAGAAAAGTAATACGCGTCAGGAGATTGCCATGCTGTTCAATGAATTCCGCCGCCTTGTGATTTGGCTCACCCAGTCTCACGTAAAAAAGACGGTTCCCGCTCAATCCGCACCGGTCGACGTGTCACCTTCGGCCTTCGAATTCGATCCTATGTGGCACGGAGACCACTGGCAAAATCTGCTCTCGTCGCCCATGGACGCGCGCCGCTACGTGATGGAGGACTGGAGCGTCTCGGTGGCGACCGATTGGAGCGAAGTGGACGGTGTTGCGTCAGCGCACTAACTGACCACTAATTGACGTTCGCGAATCCGCAATCGTCAGGCAAAAAAAAGCGCGACTGGAGAGTCGCGCCGACAAAGGTTTGGAGATCTTTTTCGTCAACGAAAAAGTCCGCTTCGGAAAGCAGAGATTTCAGTATAACTGTTTAGACGATATTGATTATTTGCACAATCGACAATCATCTATTTCCGTTACAACAACAATCCTTTTTTACGATTTGCCGCATTGTTTTTTCGCCTCGATTACTGTAGCAAATGAGCAACGCGATTCGGTTGACTCACCTCTCTCGCTCCCTCGCAAAAACGCCGCAAGCCTTTATCAGCAAGGCTTAGACGGCATTCGCCTATCGTTTCACATCCAGTAATACTTTATTGCGCAATTCGGAACATCCGCTTTGCGAGCGCCTCTCTACACTCTGCGTAATCGGAAACCAGCGTGCCTGGAGTACAGCGCGCTTCTCATGCGGATTTCGCCTCTCGCAGCGCCCGCGTGAAGGTCTCCTTAAGCCTGGGTTCAATACCCACTCTCGCTCTCGGAGTTACAAAATGAAAAAGACTCTCATGGTCGCGGCCCTCACGGGCGTTTTTGCAACGGCAGCACATGCCCAGAGCAGCGTCACGCTGTATGGCTTGATCGACGCCGGCATCACCTATACAAACAACCAGCACGGCCACAGCAACTGGCAAGAAACGAGCGGTTCGGTGAACGGCAGCCGTTGGGGCTTGCGTGGTTCTGAGGACCTCGGTGGCGGCCTTAAGGCTATCTTTACGTTGGAAAACGGCTTCGGTATCAATGACGGCACGCTGAAGCAAGGTGGCCGTGAATTCGGCCGTCAGGCGTTCGTCGGTCTGACGAGCGACCAGTTCGGCGCCGTGACCCTCGGCCGTCAATACGACAGCGTGGTCGACTACGTGGGTCCGCTGGCACTCACCGGCACGCAATACGGCGGCACGCAGTTCGCGCACCCGTTCGATAACGACAATCTGAACAACTCGTTCCGCGTCAACAACTCGGTCAAGTATCAGAGCGTGAACTACGGCGGCTTCAAGTTCGGCGGCATGTACGGCTTCTCGAACCAGGCTGACGGCTTCGCCAACAACCGTGCTTACAGCGCGGGCGCATCGTACAACTGGGGCGGCCTGAACCTCGGCGCGGGCTACCTGCAACTGAACAGCAACGGCGCAACTGGCGCGGCTGCGGCGTTCAATTCGGGCGGCGCGGTGTCGAGCGACAACACGTTCTTTGCTGCTCGCCAGCAAACGTGGGGCGCAGGTGCTAACTATGCGTTCGGCCCGGCTACCGTCGGCCTCGTGTACACGCAAACAAATCTGTCAGGTCTGGCTGGCATCGGCGCGGGCGCGTCGGGTCAAACGGGCGGTATCGCATTCGGCGGCGGCAGCGCTCACTTCCAGAATATTGAAGCTAACGCTCGCTACGCTCTGACGCCGGCAGTGAGCATCGCCGGTTCGTACACGTACACTCGCGCAAGCTTGGCCGGTACGCGTCCGCACTGGAACCAGTTCAACTTGCAAACGGCGTACGCGCTGTCCAAGCGTACGGATGTGTATCTGCAAGGCGAATATCAGCAAGTCAACGAAAACGCTATCGTCGATGCCGACATCAACGGTCTGGGCGCTTCGAACAACAACAAGCAAATCGCTGTGACCGCAGGTCTGCGTCACCGCTTCTAAAGCAGTTGGCAATACCCGCAGTGTCGAAGGCGCCGCTCGCGGCGCCTTTTTTATGCCGCACCGAAAACACGTTTTGCAAGGGAGAACGAGATGGACCGATTGTCGGACGCCGAATGGGAGCGAATCGGACACTTGTTTTCGAACACAGGCATCAAAAAGATCACTTCCCGCCAGACGCACCTGTTCGATCGAGGCGCCGGCGATTGTGTCGAAACGGCCTGAACGTGCACCCTCGTCCGCCGCATCCGACACGCCAATGTATTGGCCTAGCCGCCTGTATCAGGCAGCGGATATTTGACGTCCAGTATATCGATCGACTGCGGGCCGGCCGGTGTGTACAACGTCACCGTATCGCCGATTTTCGCTTTGAGCAGCGCCCGCGCGATCGGCGAGATCCAGCTGACGTGACCGACATCCAGATCGACCTCATCGACACCGACAATCGTCACGATATGCACCTCGCCGTCTTCCGTTGCGTATTCGACGGCGGCGCCGAAGAAAACCTGATCGACGTTTTCCTGTTTGCTGCTGTCGACCACTTCGGCGATGTCGAGGCGCTTGGTCAGAAAGCGGATCCGCCTGTCGATTTCTCGCAGACGGCGTTTGCCGTAGATGTAATCGCCGTTTTCCGAGCGGTCGCCGTTCGAGGCTGCCCATGACACCAGTCTGACGACCTCCGGCCGATCGACATCGATCAGATGCAGCAGTTCATCGCGCATACGCCGGTAACCGGCGGGCGTGATGTAGTTTTTCGTACCCGGGGGGATTTCGGGCTGAGCGACGTCGAGATCGTCGTCATTCTCTTCACTCGACTCTTTGACAAAGGCCTTGTTCATGATGGTCCGGTAACTGCAGCAATCGACTGCCTATCAAGGGTACACGATCACGGCAATGAGACAAATCGCAGTTACACGCTTCCCTTTTTTGAAACCTTTGCTATAATCTCGTTTCTGCGTGCGGCTGTAGCTCAGTTGGATAGAGTACTTGGCTACGAACCAAGGGGTCGTGGGTTCGAATCCTGCCAGCCGCACCACTTATTCAAGTGGCCTCCCTCCGGGGAGGCCTTATGTTTTACCCCGGGTTTTACCCCAGTTTCATTGAATTTAGCGTCACAAGTTTAGCGTGCGGCTGTAGCTCAGTTGGATAGAGTACTTGGCTACGAACCAAGGGGTCGTGGGTTCGAATCCTGCCAGCCGCACCATCTATAGAGGGCCTTCCGATCGGAAGGCCCTTTGTTTTTGCGTCGCCGTTTTGCTTCAGCGCGGCCGCCTCTCCGAACCAGGCTCTCGGCCCGGCGAACGTCACCGTACCTATCGCGGTGCCGACTGAATATCACCGATTTGCCCGTCGGGACTCGGCACATCCTCGAACGAACCTTCCACCGAATCTTCGCCGATCGGCTTCGCGTGCTCGCCAGTCACCGCCTGCGCCTCACGCAACACATCGCCCACGCTATCGCCGAAGCGACTTTCGACGAACGCCCGCAGCAGTGCGATCCGCAACGAGTCCCCTCGCCCTTCCACGGTTTGATGGCCGCCTTCGAACTCCGCGACGCAATGTGCCGCACCGCGCTCGGTCCGCTCACGCACCTCCAGCCGTTGCGCCCGCTCTAATACCGCGGCTGCCGCGTCCCAGGACGTGGACGGCGTAAAACGGCCATCCCACGGGCGACCACGGTCGCTGCCGCGGATCGAGACTGTTTCGCCGCTGTCGGTAAAGTGGATTTCGCGCACGAAGTCGTGCAGGCTGCGGGCGACCCAATAGTCGAGCGCCACGCCGGTGAGATCAGCTACGTTCATAAGCGTTCTCCCTGAAGTTCAGGTGGGACTCGCTGGCGGCGGGTGCGTTCAGATTTCCAACGAGGGCTGCCTGAAGACCACCCTGAAGACCACCTACGGGGACCAGACATCCTCGCCGAGGGCCCACAAGCCAAGGCGCCCCGTCAGGATCAGTAGTCCGCCCGCTCGCGGTCGATCCGCATCCCGCCGTCGTGACGGTGATGCCCTTCCTCGCTCGGCCGCTCACGCGCAATGCGCATGACGTCCGGATTCGTGCGCACGCGGCGCATGACATTGGCGAGATGGACACGATCACTCACCTGGATCACGAAGCGCAGCACCGTGGATTCCTGTGACAGGTCTTCGTCCATCGCAATGTGGACGATGTTCGCATCCGCCGACGTGATGTCGGCGGCCACGCGGGCGAATACACCCTTGGTGTTCTTGACCAGCACCTTCACCGCGACGTCGAACAGACGCCCCGGCTGGGGCGCCCAGGCAACATCGATCCAGCGGCCCGGATCGCGACGGTGGATACGCTGTGCGACGCGGCAATCCGTGGTGTGGATTGCCATGCCAAGGCCGATGCCGATGTAGCCCATGATGTCGTCGCCCGGAATCGGACGGCAGCAGGCGGACAACTGCACCGACATCCCTTCGGTGCCGGTGATGACGACCGGCGGCGCATGCGACGTTGTGCCGTCACGCGAGCCGTCGTCGTCGGCATCGCGCCCACTCATCAACACTTCAATACGCTTGGCCATGACCGCGGCAACACGCCGGCCCAGACCGATATCCGCGAAGATTTCCTGACGGTTCTTGTTGCCCGTCCATTGCACGAGCTTTTCCCACGCTTCCGGCGTCACGTCGGACAGCGCCAGCCCATAGCCCTTCAGCGCCTGGTCGACAAGGCGCTCGCCGAGCTGAACAGACTCGTTCAAACGCATCGTCTTCAGATAGTGGCGGATCGCCGAACGTGCCTTGCCGGTACGCACGAAACCGAGCCAGGCCGGATTCGGCTTCGAATACGGCGCCGTGATCACTTCGACGATATCGCCGCTCTTCAGCTCGGTACGCAGCGGCAGCAGCTCGTTGTTGATCTTCACCGCGACACACTGGTTGCCCAGGTCGCTGTGGATCGAATAGGCGAAGTCGAGTGCAGTGGCGCCGCGCGGCAACGCCATGATTTTCGACTTCGGCGTAAACACGTAGACCGCATCCGGGAACAGATCGATCTTGACGTGCTCAAGGAATTCGCTCGAATCGCCCGCTTCGCTCTGAATGTCGAGCAGCGACTTCAGCCATTGATGGGCGCGCTTCTGCACGTCGTTCAGATCGGCGCCGCCGTTCTTGTACAGCCAGTGCGCGGCCACGCCCGCTTCAGCGATCTCGTGCATCTTGCGCGTGCGCACCTGGAACTCGATCGGCGCACCGAACGGGCCGACCAGCGTGGTGTGCAGCGACTGATAGCCGTTGACCTTCGGGATCGCGATGTAATCCTTGAACTTGCCTGGCACCGGCTTGTAGAGCGCGTGCAGCGCGCCGATGCAGGTGTAGCACTCCAGCGCGCTCTCGACCACCACGCGGAACCCGTAGACATCCAGCACCTGTGAGAACGACAACTGCTTGTCGCGCATCTTCTTGTAGATACTGAAGATGGTTTTCTCACGGCCGGTGACTTCGGCGTCGAGCTTCGCGTCGACAATCGCGCGCTGCACCGACTCCAGAATCTTGCCGACCACTTCCCGCCGGTTGCCGCGCGCGGCCTTGACGGCTTTTTCGAGCGTGGCGTAGCGATGCGGGTTGAAGTTCGCGAAACTCAGGTCCTGCAGTTCGCGATAGGTATTGTTCAGGCCGAGCCGGTGCGCGATCGGCGCGTAGATGTCCAGCGTTTCGCGCGCCACGCGGCGGCGCTTCTCATGCGGCACCGCACCCAGCGTGCGCATGTTGTGCAGCCGGTCGGCGAGCTTCACCAGAATCACACGGACGTCGCGCGCCATGGCAAGCAGCATCTTGCGGAAGTTTTCCGCTTGCGCCTCTTCGCGATTGCGAAACTCCATTTTGTCCAGCTTCGACAACCCGTCGACCAGTTCCGCGACCTTCGCGCCGAATCGCTCGGCGAGTTCGGCCTTGGTCACGCCCTGGTCTTCCATCACGTCATGCAGCAGCGCCGCCATCATCGCCTGGGCGTCGAGATTCCAGCCGGCGCAGATTTCCGCGACGGCGACTGGATGCGTGATGTAGGGCTCGCCGCTCTGACGATACTGGCCGAGGTGGGCTTCGTCGCTGAAATGGAACGCCGCCTTGATGTCCTTGATCTCTTCCGGCTGCAAGTAGCCGGCCAGAACGGATGTCAGCTTGGCGATCGAAACGACGTCATGCCGGCGCGGTTGCTCCGGCGTGGCGGTCGGCCCGAACAGATGGCGAAATGACTGTTCGAGGACTGCGTCGATGTACTTCCGTGCAGACGAGGGCGAGTCGGTGTCGTGTTCCACTTCCGTGGCGGTGGGCGGTGTAGCACTCAATTTCGCCTCCGTAGCGGTTAGGGTTGGACACCGGTCTGCACGTTGATGCAATTACATGTGGCAAATACGTGTGGCAAATGCGGGCAATCGAAAACGGAGCAGTGCGCCTTAAACAGGCACCTTCTTCAGCATTTCGACGCCAACCATGCCAGCTGCGATTTCACGCAACGCGACAACCGTGGGCTTGTCGCGGCTTTCGATCTTCGGCGTGTGGCCTTGCGCGAGCTGACGCGCGCGATAGGTTGCGGCAAGCGCGAGTTCGAAACGGTTCGGGATCTGTTTGAGACAGTCTTCGACGGTAATGCGGGCCATGTTGGATTCCTTCTCAGTATGTTGCTTATTCTACCTTATGTGCTCGACACACCGCCGCGCTCACGCGTGTGGCAGGTGAATGCCGAGCTGCACGAAAAGCTGCGTGTGGCGCGCGTATTGCGAGGCGAAGCGCGAACGCGTCGCGGCCACGAGGCAGCGCAGTTCACCGAGCGCGCGTTCGAAGTTGTCGTTGATCACGACATACTCCGCTTCGGCCGCGTGCGCCATCTCGCTGCCGGCGGCCAGCAGACGGCGCGTAATCACGTTCGGTTCGTCCTGGCCGCGCTTTTTCAAACGCTCTTCGAGCGCATCCAGAGACGGCGGCAAAATGAAGATTTCAACTGCGTTGTGAAACTGTTTCTTCACCTGTTGCGCGCCTTGCCAGTCGATTTCGAGCAACACGTCATGCCCGCTCTTCATCTGCTCCTCGATCCACACGCGCGAAGTCGAGTAGTAGTTGCCGTGCACTTCCGCGCTTTCCAGAAACTCGCCAGCCGCGTGACGCGTCAGGAAATCGTCGACCGTCGTGAAGTGATAGTGCTCGCCGTCCTGCTCCTTCGGACGCGGCGGGCGCGTCGTGTACGAAATCGACAGACGAATCGCGTCGTCGCCGGCGAGCAGCGCGTTCACGAGCGTCGACTTGCCCGCGCCCGAAGGCGCGACCACCATGAACAGGTTGCCGGGATAAGCACCGGCGTAGGGGTTGCGCGGTGCGCTGGTTTCGCGTGTGTGGTCGGTCATGTTATCGAGGCTCCTGCCTTACTCCAGATTCTGTACTTGCTCGCGCATCTGTTCGATGAGCAGCTTCAGGGTCATCGACGAATCGGCCAGTTCCTTCGCGGCCGCCTTCGAGCCGAGCGTGTTCGCTTCGCGATTCAATTCCTGCATCATGAAGTCCAGACGCTTGCCGACCTTGCCGCCCTTCTCGATCACATGACGCGTTTCGTTCAGGTGAGCCGTGAGGCGCGACAATTCTTCGGCGATGTCGATGCGGATGCCGTACATCGTCACTTCCTGGCGAATCCGTTCGTTGATTTCTTCGCGCGAGACAATCGTCGCTGCCGTATCCGGCGCGGCGATACCGAGCGCTTCCTGCAAGCGCTCAACGATTTTCTGCTGATGCTTGGCGATCAGTTCCGGCACGAGCGGCGTGATCTTCGTGACGATCGCTTCCATCTCGGTGACGTTGGCGAGCAGCATCGTCGCGAGTTGCGCGCCTTCGCGGCCGCGCACGTCAATCAGATCGATAACCGCCTGCTTGCCGCATGCGAGCACCGCGTCGCGCAGCACTTCCGGCGCCACGCCGGTTTCGGCCAGCACGCCCGGCCAGCGCAGAATTTCGCCGGTACGAAGACGCCCGGCTTCCGGGAACGTCGAGAGTACCGTGCGTTCGAGCAGGGCCAGTTGCGCGAGCGCATCGCGATTGACCGAGCCCGCGTTAGCCGACTGCTCACTGCGCTGCAGGTTGATACGAATGTCGACCTTGCCGCGCGAGAGCTTGTTCATCAGCATTTCGCGCAGGGTCGGCTCGCAGACGCGCACGTCTTCCGGCATCCGGAAATTCAGATCGAGAAAGCGCGAGTTCACCGTGCGCAGTTCGACCGATACGCTCACGCCGCCTGTGCCCGAGGCCGCGACGAGTTCGCGCGTGGCGCTCGCATAGCCAGTCATGCTGTAGATCATCGTATTTCTCGCGATTGTAGCCATGCGTTTGACGATGGCCAGAGAGTCGAATCGCCCGGCGTGTACGAGACGCGGAGCGGGGAATCCGCATTATCCCATTTTTACCGACTGGACCGCATTGCACGACCGCCGCCGCCCGGGAAGTGTCATCCCGCGCAGGGCCCCGCCGCAGGCGGACGGCCGTCCGGCGGACAGGCGGCCCCGCGCCTGACGCGATCGGCGGTAAAATCGCGCTTTCCCTCCCGCTTTTCTTCCAGACCGATCCCAACATGACCAACAACACCCAACGCCCCAGCGGCCGCCCGGCCAATCAGCTGCGCGACGTGCGCATCACGCGCCACTACACGAAGCATGCGGAGGGCTCGGTGCTGGTCGAATTCGGCGACACCAAGGTCATCTGTACAGCGAGCATCGCCGAGAGCGTGCCGTCGTTCCTGCGCGACCGCGGCCAGGGCTGGCTGACCGCCGAATACGGCATGCTGCCGCGCGCCACGCATACCCGCAGCGACCGCGAAGCCGCGCGCGGCAAGCAAACCGGCCGCACCCAGGAAATCCAGCGTCTGATCGGGCGCGCACTGCGCTCGGTGTTCGATCTCGAGAAACTCGGCGCGCGCACGCTGCATATCGATTGCGACGTGATCCAGGCCGACGGCGGTACGCGCACGGCCAGTATCACCGGCGCGTTCGTGGCCGCCCACGACGCGGTGGCCAAACTGCTGGCTACCGGCCGCATCGAAATCTCGCCGATCAGCGATTACGTCGCCGCGATTTCGGTCGGCGTGTACGACGGTCTTCCGGTGCTGGATCTCGACTACGACGAAGATTCCCAATGCGACACCGACATGAATGTGGTGATGACGGGCGCGGGCGGCTTCGTCGAAATTCAGGGCACCGCCGAAGGCGTGCCTTTCTCGCGCGATGAAATGAATTCGCTGCTCGATCTCGCGAGCGACGGCATCAACACGCTGATCGCGAAGCAGAAAGAAGCGTTGGAGCAAAAGAGTGAGTGAGGTTCGTCAAGGCAACAGGGCTGTTGCGTCCGGTTCGCCGTTGAAAAAAGTCGTGCTGGCGTCGAACAACGCGGGCAAGCTGCGGGAGTTCGCGGCACTGCTCGGCGCGGCCGGTATCGACCTGATTCCGCAGGGCGAGCTCAACGTGCCGGAGGCGGAAGAGCCGCATCCGACTTTCGTCGAAAACGCGCTGACCAAGGCGCGGCACGCGGCGAAGCTCACCGGCCTGCCCGCGCTCGCCGACGATTCCGGCTTGTGCGTGCGCGCGCTGCGCGGTGCGCCTGGTGTCTATTCGGCGCGCTACGCGCAGCTTGCCGGCGGCGAAAAGAGCGACGCGGCGAACAACGCCAAGCTCGTTTCAGCCTTGCAGGGTGAAACCGATCGTCGCGCGTATTACTACTGCGTGCTGGCGCTCGTGCGTCATGCGGACGATCCCGAACCGCTGATCGCCGAAGGCCGCTGGCATGGCGAAATGCTCGACGCGCCGCGCGGCAAACATGGCTTCGGCTATGACCCGTACTTCTTCCTGCCTTCGCTGAATGCAAGCGCCGCGCAACTCGAACCGGCGGTGAAGAACGCCAGCAGCCATCGCGCGATTGCCTTGCGCCACCTGCTCGCGCGTTTGACGGAGGAAGCGTGATTCCGATCAAACCGGCGCCGGTCGATATCGGCAACGGCGTCATCAAGGCATTCACGTCGCCAGGCAGCATTCGCCTGACGTCGTTGCCGCCGTTGGCGTTGTATGTGCACTTTCCGTGGTGCGTGCGCAAGTGCCCGTATTGCGACTTCAACTCGCATGAATGGAAAGGCGACACGTTCCCGGAAACCGAGTATCTCGACGCGCTGCGCGCCGATCTCGAATTGGCGCTGCCGCTCGTGTGGGGCCGCCAGGTCCATACGGTATTCATCGGCGGCGGCACCCCCAGTTTGCTGTCGGCAGCGGGGCTCGACCGGATGCTGTCCGACGTGCGCGCGCTGCTGCCGCTCGACGCCGACGCGGAAATCACACTTGAAGCCAACCCGGGCACCTTCGAAGCCGACAAGTTCGCGCAGTTTCGCGCGAGCGGCGTGAATCGCCTGTCAGTGGGTATCCAGAGTTTCAATGAGGCGCATCTGAAGGCGCTCGGCCGGATTCACGACTCGGCGCAAGCACGGCATGCGGTCGAAGTGGCCGCGACCACTTTCGACAATTTCAACCTCGACCTGATGTTCGCGCTGCCGCAACAGACGCTCGCGGAATGTCAGGCTGACGTGGAGACCGCGTTGTCATTCGCGCCACCGCATTTGTCGCTGTACCACCTCACGCTCGAACCGAACACGCTGTTTGCGAAATTCCCGCCTGCCCTCCCCGACGACGATGCGTCCGCCGACATGCAGGACTGGATTCACGAACGCGCCATGGCCGCCGGTTATGAACGCTACGAGGTGTCCGCGTATGCGCAGCCGCATCGGCAGAGCAAGCACAATCTGAACTACTGGCGCTTCGGCGACTATCTCGGTATCGGCGCGGGCGCGCATACCAAGCTGTCGTTTCCGAACCGCGTGCTGCGTCAGGTGCGCTACAAGCATCCAACCACCTTCATTGAGCGGGCGTTGGCCGGCACGGCGGTGCAGGAAGAGAATGAGGTCGGGCCGCGCGATCTGCCGTTCGAATTCATGCTGAATGCGCTGCGACTGGTGGAAGGGTTTCCAGTGCATCGATTCATCGAGCGCACGGGGATGTCGATGACCTCGATCGAGCCGGCTTTGCAGGAGGCGGAACGTCGCAAGCTGATTACGCGCGACCACGAAAAGATCGCGCCGACGCCGCTTGGCCAGGCCTTCCTGAACGATCTGCAGGGGCTGTTTCTGAAAGATCCGCAGTGATTGCAGACCCGCTGAGCGCCGCAACGAGGATTTTTCAGGTTACAATTTAGGGCTTGGAGGTGTGGCCGAGCGGTTTAAGGCACCGGTCTTGAAAACCGGCGAAGGAGTGATCCTTCCGTGAGTTCGAATCTCACCGCCTCCGCCAGACGATTAATGAATACGGGCCTCTCGGCCCGTTTTTCATTTCTGGCCATCAAAGAACCCGCCAATCGGCGAATGCGAAACATGTCGAATGGGTAAGCAACTGTAAATAAAGCCCGATTAGACCGAGGCTTCGTAATTTGCTGTCACAAGGCAGGCCGAACGAATGCGGCTGCCGGCTCCTCCAAGTCGTAAAGGGGGAGGAACCATGCTCAAATTACTGCTTGCGATAGGTTTCGGATTGGGCCTTTCCGGATGTATCGTCGCCCCACCGTATGGGTACGCACCGGCATACGGATACGCCCCTGGCTACTACGCCGCCCCGAGCGTCAGCGTCGGTGTTGGCGTCGGCGGTTATTACGGCGGCCGCGGCAGGTGGTAAGTTCTGGCCAGGCCGGGACCCCGCTGGTATCCGCAGGTATTCGTTAACCAGTCAATCCCCTGGCGCCGCCCACGTTAAGGGGAACCCCTCTCTCAACATCTCGCTCCCCTGGCCGATATCAAGACTATCTGTGCTGTCAGCACACGCCAGGGAGTCGTCCATGAAAGTCCGCACTTTAGTCGTTGCATTGACCTGGGTTGCCGCGAGCACGGGCGTAGTGTCCGCGTTTGCCGGCACGTCGACAGCGCTGTCCGACGATGACAGCGCGGCGGTGTTCGGCTCAGCCAGGTTGTCCAATCTGCAGGAAGTCGGCGGCAGCGCGAAAGCTGGCGCGTCCGCCGCTATCGTAGGAGCGAACGCGCTGAGAGGCGCAAGCGGCAACATCGGCGTGAACCTCTCAGCCGGTGCGCTGAACGCGCAGGCCAATCAGATTGCCCTCGTCACCACATCGCAAGCTGCGATCGTCTCGCAACAGAATCTGCATACCGTCGCGCGGTTGACGGGCCGCGCCACCGCACAACTCAGTGCCGGCTCACTGGCGGCAGTGAGCGGCAACGTCGGCGTGAATATCGCGTCCGGCGTGGGCAATGCGCAGTTCAACGGGCTCGTGGTTCACTGAACCGGCGACGCCTCGATACCGCAACGACTTAAATCAGCGCGGTCACCTCGACCTCGACCTTCAAGCCGTAATGCAGATGTGGAACCGGCACGACGGCCCGCGCTGGCCGGGCTTCGCCTGCCCAACGCGCGTAGATCTGATTGAAACTCGCCCAGTGTTCGACATCGGCGATATAGACGCGCACCTGCACCAGTTGCGCAATGTTGCTGCCAACGCCTTCGAGCGCTGCCTGCACATTGGCCAGCACCTGTTCTGCCTGGACCTCGAACGAGGCTTCAGCGAGCTTCTCGCCCTGCGCGTTGATCGGCAACTGTCCCGAGACGAAAACAAAACCATTCGCAATCGCGACGTGACTGTAATGGCCGCCCGGCTTTGCCAAAGCAGCGGGATTGTCCATGTGCGGCAGATGCGCGTCGTGCTGGCTAACAGCCATGAGTAAAACTCCAAAGGGGATAGCGCCTTCGCGGCGGGTGATGACGCACACGCGACGCACCCGCGACGCACCCGCGACGCACATGACGCTGCCTGCCGCCACACACCTGAGACCCGTCACACGCTAAGCACGTCCAGCTTCTCGCGCGCGTCGGCGCAACGGCGATTCAGGTCGCGATGCATCAACTGGCTGTCGAGCAGCGCTGATACATCAGACAAACCGTAATCAAAGCGCAAGACGTATTCGATGTCTGTGTAATCGTGATAGGCGCCGCTGTCTGCCAGCTTCTGCGCTTCGGCGAAAGCTGCATGTTGCCGCTCGCCGTTCATCAAATCTCTGATCGCCATGATTGCCGCTCCGAGGAACAGTGACTCCATCATAGCAATGCAAATTGAAACGCACGGTCGCGCGCACGCAACACCTGGTGTTTTCCGTAGTCGCGTGAGTGAGTTAGTGCGAAGCGTGCAAGCCGGCGTGCCGCGCGCTTGCACGCCAGGCAACCGTACCGTATGCACCATTCAGCGGCAAACACGCACCTTGTGCATCTTCAAGCGGCAGCGACGGGCACTTTCATTCCGTGCCATTTGACGACCAGAATCCGGCCGGCGTAACACAGCACGCCCGCGACACCCACAACGACGCCCATGCCCTTGGGCGAGCCATCCTGCCAGAGCCCAACCGCAAGACTCGACAGCGCGCCGAGCGCAAGCTGCACAGCGCCGAACACGGCGGCCGCGGCGCCGGCATTCACCGGATAGCGATGCATAAGATCGGTCGTGCAGTTAGCAGACAACAGCCCCACCACCCCGACCACGAAGAACAACCCGAACACGATTGACCACAGCCCGCCCCACCCTGTCAGCGAAACGAGACAGACGAACAAGGACGCGATGCAACTCACGGTCGCGGCAAACGAAATGATCGGCAGCGAACCGAGCCGGCCGACGAGCCGCGTATTCATGAAGTTACCGAACATGATGCCGACGATATTCAGCGCGAACAGAAAGCCGTAATGCTGTGCCGATACATGGAAATATTCGATGTACACGAACGGCGTCGCGGTGATGTAAGCGAACATCGACGCGAACGCCATGCCGCCGCACAGCATGTGCCCCCACGCGACCGGATCGCGCAGCAACTTGCCATAAGCACCGAACGATTTCAGCAGTGCCGAGTGCGCACGCTTTTCGCGCGGCCACGTTTCCGGCACCTTGAGGAACGCGGTCACCGCACACACCGTACCGAATAGCGTCAGCACGATAAAGACGACGCGCCAGCCGCCAAGCAACAGCAACTGGCCACCGATCAGCGGCGCGAGCAACGGCCCGATTGACGTGACGATGGCGAGCATCGACAGCACGCGCGCGGCATCGGTCGGCCCGTGCGCGTCGCGGGCAATCGCGCGCGCCAGTACCGAGGCTGCGCCCGCGCCGAGCGCCTGCACGAAACGAAACGTCACCAGCGACCCGATCGAAAACGACAGCGCACATGCCACGCTGGCCAGCGCATACATGATGATGCCGCCGAGCAACACGGGCCGGCGGCCATAGGTATCCGACAGCGGACCGTAAAGCAGCATCCCGATCGAAAAGCCGAACATGAAGCTCGTGAGCGTGGTTTGCGCGGCGCCGGTGCTGATGGCGAATGCCTGCGCGATCGTCGGCAGGCTCGGCAGGTACATATCGATGGAAATCGGCCCGCATGCGGCAAGCGCACCGAGCAACAGAATCAGCCGGCCATCGGGCCGGCTTCTGGTGACGTGAGACATGGGAATCCAGATGAAGCGCCGCGCCGTCATCGGCAGCGAAACGCGGTGAAACGGGGAAAACAGCAAATGACGACCCCAATTGTACGCGACGGTTAAACCATCCACCGCGCCCAGGCATGGCGGGGCGGCCCGCCCATGCGCCGCGACAAGCGCGCCGCCGATCGGTTAAGCTGCCGCGAGAACGCTTTCTGGCGTCACACAAACCGGTCCGCTGCGCCCTTCCACACTGCCCGCCCCAACCCTTACATGACTGCTTTCCTGTTGATCTGGAGCCCCAAGAAATGGCCACGGCCCGAATTGCCCGACGTGGCGAAGCGGGTTGCCGCAGGCATAGCGGTGGCTGACGTGTGGGGCTGCGGATTTGCCCGCAGCATCCTGCCTGGCGATCGCGTGTTTCTGCACCGTGTAGCACAGGAGCCGAAGGGCATTTTCGGCTCTGGCTACGTGACGCGCGCGCCGTACGAGGTCCCTGACTCCGCGACGAAGCGTGGCTACCGCTTGTGCATCGACTTCGTATACGACTGGGTGGTCGATGCCCACGAGGGCGTCGTGATTCCGCGCGAGGCGTTGCGCACGCATCCGTTTTCGGTGCAGACATGGGACGCCCAGAGCTCGGGCACAGTTATCAAGCCGATCGCGGAAGGCGCGCTTGAAAAGCGCTGGGCGGAGCTCACCGGCAAGCGCAAGCCACCGAAGCTTGACGCCCCGAGGGGCCTCATCCGTTCCAGCAAAGTAACGGCTCACAAGGCGGCAGCGGAAAAACCCGCGGCAGAAGGTCACACAAGGACGAAGCCAGCGGCAAAACGCCCGCCCAAGGTCCAACCACCGCCCCAGGATTGATGAAGTACCCATCGGCGCGCGCAGCGCCGCCGGAAGAATGACGCCCTTGTCATCAAGGCTGAATGTGCGAGGGCACAGATTCCAGATGCACCACTACCGCGACTGCGCGGGGGACCCGCTTAAGAATGAGCGGTTGAGCCGCTTTCTTTGCTTATCTTTCTTTGCGGCGGCAAAGAAAGTAAGTGCCGCCCCGCACAGGGGCAACGCTAATAGACCACTAAGAATTCAAGAAAAGCCGCAGAAAACAGCAACCCGCCCCAACACTGCCCAACCCAAAACCTCTTCACGCTGACTCCGGTACAATTTCCCCATCACCCCTCAGCGCCACGCGGAGCGCAAAAACCAGCCCCCGCGCCGCTGCGCAACCCAAATTCCAGCCATCACCATGTCTAAAAACCAGACTCTCTTCGAGCGCGCGCAGCGCACCATCCCCGGCGGCGTGAACTCGCCGGTCCGCGCATTCCGTTCGGTAGGCGGAACGCCGCGCTTCATCGAGCGCGCGCAAGGCCCCTACTTCTGGGACGCGGACGGTCAGCGCTATACCGACTATATCGGTTCGTGGGGCCCGATGATCCTCGGCCACGTCCACCCGGAAGTGCTGGAAGCGGTCCAGCGCGTGCTGGGCAACGGCTTCTCGTTCGGCGCGCCGACCGAAGCGGAAGTGGAAATCGCCGAAGAAATCTGCAAACTGGTGCCGTCGATCGAACAGGTTCGCATGGTGTCAAGCGGTACCGAAGCGACCATGAGCGCGCTGCGTCTCGCGCGCGGCTTCACGAACCGCAGCCGCATCGTCAAGTTCGAAGGCTGCTATCACGGCCACGCGGACAGCCTGCTGGTCAAAGCCGGCTCGGGCCTGCTCACGTTCGGCAATCCGACTTCGGCGGGCGTGCCGGCCGATATCGCCAAGCACACCACGGTGCTCGAGTACAACAACGTCGCGGAACTCGAAGAAGCGTTCAAGGCGTTCGGCAACGAGATCGCCTCGGTGATCGTCGAGCCGGTGGCGGGCAACATGAACCTCGTGCGCGCCACGCCCGAATTCCTGCAAGCCTTGCGGCGCCTGTGCACCGAATACGGCACGGTACTGATTTTCGACGAAGTGATGTGCGGTTTCCGCGTCGCTCTGGGTGGCGCGCAAGAGGTCTACGGCATCACGCCAGATCTGACGTGTCTGGGCAAGGTGATCGGCGGCGGCATGCCGGCGGCAGCTTTCGGCGGCCGGCGCGACATCATGGCTCACCTCGCGCCGCTCGGCGGCGTCTACCAGGCCGGCACGCTGTCGGGCAATCCGATCGCGGTCGCGGCGGGCCTGAAGACGCTGCAACTGATCCAGGCGCCGGGCTTCTACGACACGCTCGCCGCCCGCACCGCGCGTCTCGCGCAAGGTCTCGCGACCGTCGCGCGCGAAGCGAAGGTGCCGTTCGCGGCCGATTCGCTCGGCGGCATGTTCGGCCTGTACTTCACCGAATCGGTTCCGACCAGTTTCGCCGAAGTCACGAAGAGCGACGTGCCCCGCTTCAATGCGTTCTTCCACAAGATGCTCGACGCAGGCGTGTACTTCGCGCCATCGGCGTATGAAGCGGGCTTCGTTTCGATCGCGCACGACGACGCGATCATCGACGCGACGATCGACGCAGCGCGCGGCGCGTTTGCCTCGCTCGCGGCCTGAAACCGGCGAGACGCAAAACCCGCCGAAACCAGCCTAGCCACCGTACCCGACCGGATCCCGATGTTTTCGCAAACCGACTTCGTCCATATGGAGCGCGCGCTCGCACTGGCCAGGCGCGGCATGTACACGACCGACCCGAATCCGCGCGTCGGGTGCGTGCTGGTCAAGAACGGCGAAGTGATCGGCGAAGGTTTCACGCAGCCGGCCGGCCAGGATCATGCCGAAGTGCGGGCGTTGAAGGACGCGCGTTCACGCGGCCATGATCTGCGCGGCGCCACAGCCTACGTGACGCTTGAGCCATGCAGCCATTTCGGCCGCACACCGCCGTGCGCGAATGCGCTGATCGAAGCGCAGGTCGATCGTGTGGTGGCGGCGATGGAAGACCCCAATCCGCAAGTTTCCGGGCGTGGCCTCACGATGCTGCGCGACGCCGGCATTGAAGTTCGCTGTGGACTGCTCGCCAACGAAGCGCACGAACTGAACATCGGCTTCGTGTCGCGCATGACACGCGGCCGCCCCTGGGTCCGCATGAAAGTGGCGGCGTCGCTGGACGGCCGCACCGGCTTGCCGTCGGGCGTCAGTCAATGGATTACCGGCGAAGCGGCGCGCGCCGATGGTCATGCATGGCGCGCCCGCGCGTCGGCAATCCTGACGGGTATCGGCACCGTCAGAGAAGACGATCCGCGCATGACCGTGCGCGCCGTCGACACGCCGCGCCAGCCGCAACGTGTGCTGATCGACAGTCAGCTCGACGTGCCGCCCGAAGCACAGATTCTGGCCGGCGCACCCACGCTGATTTTCTGCGGCAATCTCGACGAGCGCCATGCCGAGCGAGCCAGCGTACTGCGTGATCGTGGCGCGGAAATCGTGCAACTGGCGAACGCGGCGGGCAAGGTCGACCTGCCCGCCATGCTGAAAGTGCTCAGCGAGCGCAACGTCAACGAACTGCACGTCGAAGCGGGCTACAAGCTGAATGGCTCGCTGCTGCGCGAAGGCTGTGTGGACGAACTGCTGGTCTATCTCGCGCCTAGCCTGCTCGGCGTGGATTCGATGAGTATGTTCAATCTGAACGCGCCGGAAACGCTCGATGGCCGCACGCAACTGAGCTTCCATACAGTCGACCGCATCGGCGACGATCTGCGAATTCTCGCGCGCTTTGTGCCCCGCTCCGCGCCGGATCCGGCACCCGAAGCCGGAACCGGAACCGAGCCCGCTCCACAACCAACTCCGAATTGATCAAGGATTAGTACGATGTTTACAGGAATCGTCGCGGCGGTGGGCCGCATCGAATCAGTCAAACCCCTCGGCACGGACGGCGACGCGGGCGTGCGTCTGAACGTCGAAGCCGGCGGGCTCGATCTCGAAGACGTCCAGCTCGGCGACAGCATTACCATCCAGGGCGCCTGCATGACGGTGGTGGAAAAAGGCGCCCATTCGTTCGAGGTGGACGTGTCGCGCGAAAGTCTGAACTGCACGGTCGGTCTCGGCGAACCGGGCGAGGTCAATCTCGAGAAGGCGCTGCGCGCGCATGACCGGCTCGGCGGCCATATCGTCTCCGGCCACGTGGACGGACTCGGCACCGTCACGCATTTCGCGCCGGTCGGCGAGTCGCACGAACTGCGCGTGCTGGCGCCGCGCGAAATTGGCCGCTATCTGGCTTACAAAGGCTCAATCACGGTTAACGGCGTGAGCTTGACCGTCAACTCGGTTAAAGATCGCGAAGACGGCTGTGAGTTTTCGATCAATCTGATTCCGCACACGGTGCAGGTGACGTCGCTGAAGAATTTGCGCGAGGGTTCGCAGGTGAATCTGGAGATCGATCTGATTGCGCGGTATGTGGAGCGGATGCTCTCGGCATCGCAGGACGGCCAACAGCCGTTGAAGTAATCGGATTGACGGGCCTTCCCCGTCATCGCAGTCCAGCGGTGTCGGCTGGAAGCGTTTTTTTGGTCGCCTGCCGTAGCTGGACGCAGCCGCTAGTTCGTTGCCGTCGCAGCTTGAACGCCGAACCCGATCCGCTGACGGACATCCAACTGTTGGAGTGACCTACGGGCGGCGTTCATTGCGAACGCCGCCCGGCCTCGCGGCTCCCGCATCAACGAACCGGTCGGTTACGCTTCAACTACGTCTCACTTGCGCTTCAATTGCGAGAGGTCCCGCACGGCGCCACGGTCAGCGGAGGTCGCCAGCGCCGCATAGGCCTGCAACGCCTGCGACACCACGCGTTCACGATCCACCGGCAGCCAGGCCTTGTCGCCGCGTGCCTCCATGGCTTCGCGACGGCGCGCCAATTGCTCGTCCGACACCGCCAGATGCATCTTGCGATTAGGAATGTCGATCTCGATCACATCGCCTTCTTCCACCAGACCGATCGTGCCGCCTTCGGCCGCTTCCGGCGAAGCATGTCCGATCACCAGGCCTGACGAACCGCCCGAGAATCGGCCATCGGTAAACAGCGCACAGTTCTTACCCAGGCCCTTGGATTTCAGATACGACGTGGGGTAAAGCATTTCCTGCATGCCCGGGCCGCCCTTGGGGCCTTCGTAACGGATCACGACCACATCGCCCGCCACGACCTTGTCACCCAGAATCGCTTCAACGGCGTCGTCCTGGCTCTCGAACACGCGCGCGCGCCCGGAGAAGACCCACTGCGATTCGTCGACACCCGCGGTCTTGACGATGCAGCCCTTCTCGGCAAGGTTGCCGTACAGCACGGCGAGGCCGCCGTCTTTCGAATACGCGTTCTGCTTGCTGCGGATACAGCCGGTCTTGCGATCTGTATCGAGCGACGTGAAGGTGGCTTCCTGGCTGAATGCGACGGTGGTCGGAATGCCGCCCGGCGCCGCGCGGAAGAGTTTCTGCGCTTCTTCGCCCGCGCCGCCAGCGACGTCCCACTTGGCGATGGCATTGCCCAGTGTGCCGCTATGCACATTGCCGCACGACAGATCCAGCAGCTCCGCACGCGCCAGTTCGCCGAGAATGCCGGGGATGCCGCCGGCACGGTGCACGTCTTCGATATGGAATTTGTCGGTGGCGGGCGCCACTTTGCACAGACACGGCACTTTGCGCGAGATGCGATCGATGTCGGACATCGTGAAATCGACGCCGCCTTCCTGCGCGGCTGCCAGCAGGTGCAGGACCGTATTAGTCGAACCGCCCATGGCCACATCAAGCGCCATGGCGTTCTCGAATGCCTGCTTGCTGGCGATGTTGCGCGGCAGAACCGAGGTGTCTTCTTCCTGATAGTAGCGGCGGCACAGGTCCACCACCAAACGGCCGGCCTGTTCGAACAGGCCCTTGCGCCATGCATGCGTGGCGACGATCGTGCCGTTACCGGGCAACGCCAGACCGATTGCCTCGGTCAGGCAATTCATCGAGTTCGCCGTGAACATGCCCGAGCAGGAACCGCACGTCGGGCAAGCGCTGCGCTCGATTTCCGCCACTTCCGCGTCGCTGACCCGGGAGTCACCCGCCTTGATCATGGCGTCGATCAGGTCGATCTTGGCGATCACCTGGCCGTCTGTCGGCGATTTGACCTTGCCCGCTTCCATCGGACCGCCGGAAACGAACACGACGGGGATGTTCAGGCGCATAGCGGCCATCAGCATGCCCGGGGTGATCTTGTCGCAATTGGAGATGCAGACCATGGCGTCGGCGCAATGCGCGTTGACCATGTATTCCACCGAGTCGGCAATCAGTTCGCGCGAGGGCAGCGAATACAGCATGCCGCCGTGACCCATGGCAATGCCGTCGTCCACCGCGATGGTGTTGAATTCCTTGGCCACACCGCCGGCCGCTTCGATTTCCTTCGCGACCAGCGCGCCGAGATCGCGCAAATGCACATGACCCGGCACGAACTGGGTGAACGAGTTCACCACGGCGATAATCGGCTTGCCGAAATCGTCGTCTTTCATTCCGGTGGCGCGCCACAAGGCGCGGGCGCCGGCCATATTGCGGCCATGAGTCGATGTGCGTGAGCGATAGTGCGGCATGATCTTTCTCGAACGGGTTAGCGGGGATTGGTTTTCTGGATTCTGGAGGAGGCCTTCGCGGGCGCGACGAATTATAGCAACGTCGCCCTGTCAAACCGCCGCCAGACAGCCCAACGGCCTGGCCAAACGGCCTATGCCACCCGGCCTAGGCGACTTGGGGGCGCGCGTGGCGTAAAATACGCGCTTTCTTCGAAAATCTCCCGCCAACATGACGCTCGCCTCCACCCAAGAGATCATTGCCGAACTGAAATCAGGCCGGATGGTGATCCTCGTCGACGAAGAAGACCGCGAAAACGAGGGCGACCTTGTGATCGCCGCCGAATTCGTCACGCCGGAAGCGATCAACTTCATGGCGCGCTACGGTCGCGGCCTGATCTGCCTGACGCTCACCCAGGAACGCTGCAAACTGCTGAACCTGCCGCTGATGACCTATCGCAACGGCACGCAGTACGGCACAGCGTTCACGGTCAGCATCGAAGCAGCCGAAGGCGTGACCACGGGCATCTCGGCGGCCGACCGCGCCCGCACGATCGCCGCGGCGGTCGCGCCTGATGCGAAGGCCGAGCACATTGTGCAGCCGGGGCACGTGTTCCCGATCATGGCGCAGCCCGGCGGCGTGCTGGTGCGCGCCGGCCACACCGAGGCCGGCTGCGACTTCACCGCGCTGGCAGGCCTCATGCCCGCTGCGGTGATTTGCGAAGTCATCAAAGACGACGGCACGATGGCGCGCCTGCCGGACCTGATGGAATTCGCCAAAGAGCACGATCTGAAAATCGGTACGATCGCGGATCTGATTCACTACCGCAGCCGTACCGAATCGATCGTCGAGCGCATTTGCGAACGGACTATGCAAACCGCGCACGGCGCGTTTCGCGCGGTGATGTATCTCGACCAGCCGAGCGGCCAGCCGCATATCGCACTGGTGCGTGGCACACCGAATCCGGAGCACGAGACGCCGGTGCGCGTGCACGAGCCGCTGTCGATGCTGGATCTGCTCGAAGTCGGCAAGTCGACTCACTCATGGACGCTGGATGCGGCCATGAAAGAGATCGCCCAGCGCGACCTCGGCGTGATCGTCCTGCTGAACTGCGGCGATTCGAAGGATCATCTGGTCGACGTTTTCAAGGCGTTCGACTCGAAAGAAAAGGCTGAGGCGCTCAAACGCCGGCCGGTCGACTTCAAGACGTACGGTATCGGCGCGCAGATTCTTCGCGAGCTCGGTGTCGGGAAGATGCAGGTGCTGTCGAACCCGCGCAAGCTGGGCAGCATGTCGGGTTACGGCCTCGAAGTCACTGGTTTCGTACCCATGCCGGGCAGCACCGCACAGGCTCCGCAACAAGGCTGATCCGACCATTCACGCGCTTAAGCGCCAACTCAAAACACTACGGAATTCACATGGAAATCGGACAATACCAACCGAATCTCGACGGCGACGGACTGCGTATCGGCATCGTCCAGGCGCGTTTTAACGAACCCGTCTGCAACGGCCTCGCGGATTCGTGCATCGAAGAACTCGAACGCCTCGGCGTGACCGGCGAAGACGTGCTGCTGGTCACCGTACCGGGTGCGCTGGAAATCCCGCTGGCGCTGCAAAAGCTCGCCGAAAGCGCGCAATTCGACGCACTGATCGCGCTAGGCGCGGTGATTCGCGGCGAGACGTACCACTTCGAACTGGTGTCGAACGAAAGCGGCGCGGGCATCACGCGTATCGGTCTCGACTTCGGCATTCCGGTCGCGAACGCCGTGCTGACCACCGAAAACGACGAGCAAGCTGTCGCACGCATGACCGAGAAGGGTCGTGACGCAGCGCGCGTGGCCGTCGAAATGGCGAACCTCGCGGTCGCGCTCGAGCAACTCGGCGGTGACGACGAGGAAGAAGACGAAGAAGAGGAAGAAGCATGAAGAGCGCACGCCGACGCTCCCGCGAACTGGCCACGCAGGGGCTTTACCAGTGGCTGCTGTCGGGCTCGCCCAGCGGTGAAATCGACGCGCAGCTGCGCGGCGCGCAGGGCTTCGACAAGGCCGACCACGAACACCTGGACGCCATTCTGCACGGCGTGATCCGCGATTCTGAAGCGCTCTCCGCGGATATCGCACCGTGCCTCGACCGCCCGATCGACCAGCTTTCGCCGGTCGAACGCGCTGTTCTGCTGGTCGCCGCGTTCGAACTGAAGAATCATGTCGATATTCCCTATCGCGTGGTCATCAATGAAGCGGTCGAACTCGCCAAGACGTTTGGCGGTGCAGACGGCTACAAGTACGTGAACGGGGTGCTGGACAAGCTGTCAGCGCAATTGCGCGCTGCCGAAACGCAGGCGGCTCGCAAGCCTTGAGGGCAAGGCGGGACGAGCGCGCAAGGCGCTGTCCCGCTTTTGCCTATGAACTGGATTTGATCGTATGAACTCCGTGACCGAACCCTTGGTGCGGCTTGCTGCCCGCGTGGATGCCATCCAGCCTTTCTATGTGATGGAACTGGCAAAGGAAGCCGCGCTGCTCGAGCGCGATGGGCGCGACATCATCCACATGGGAATCGGCGAACCCGATTTCACCGCCCCCGAGCCGGTCATCGAAGCGGCCGCGAGCGCCCTGCGCCGCGGCGTCACGCAATACACCAATGCGCTCGGCCTGCACGCGCTGCGCGAGGCGATCTCGGCGCATTACGCTGACTTCTACGGCGTCAGCGTCGATCCGGCGCGGATCGTCGTCACCGCCGGCGCGTCTGCCGCGCTGCTGCTGGCTTGCGCCGCGCTGGTCGATCGCGATGACGAAGTGTTGATGCCCGACCCGTGCTACCCGTGCAACCGCCACTTCGTGATCGCCGCGGAAGGCAAGCCGGTGCTGGTACCAAGCGGGCCGGCGGAACGCTTTCAGCTGACCGCCGCCGACGTCGAGCGCTTGTGGAACGAACGCACGCGCGGCGTGCTGCTGGCGTCGCCGTCGAACCCGACCGGCACGTCGATCGAACCGGCCGAGCTCGAACGCATCGTCAAGACCGTGCGGGCACGTGGCGGCTTTACGATCGTCGACGAGATCTACCAGGGCCTCAGCTACGACGCCAAGCCTGTCTCGGCGCTCTCGTTCGGCGATGACGTCATCACGGTCAACAGCTTCTCAAAGTACTTCAACATGACCGGCTGGCGTTTGGGCTGGCTGGTGGTACCGCCCGGCATGGTCGGCGCGTTCGAAAAACTCGCGCAGAACCTGTTCATCTGCGCGTCGGCGCTCGCGCAGCATGCGGCGCTGGCCTGCTTCGAACCGGAAACAATCGCGATCTATGAAGCGCGCCGCCTCGAGTTCAAGCGCCGCCGCGACTTCATTGCCCCGGCGCTCGAATCGCTGGGCTTCTCGGTGCCGGTGATGCCCGACGGCGCGTTCTACGTGTACGCCGATTGCCGGACGGTTGCGCATCAGGCGGCCGGAGACAGCGCGGCGCTCACCAAAGAGATGCTGCACGAAGCGGGCGTGGTGTTGGTACCGGGTATGGACTTCGGCACGCACGCGCCGAAGGATTACATCAGGCTGTCGTATGCAACCGCCCTGCCGAAGCTGGAAGAAGCCGTCGAGCGGCTGGCGAGGCTCTTCGGACGGCACTGAACGAACGGGCATGCGCGCTGCGCTGGGGTTTGAGCTGGCTCCAAAGGGACCTACGCTGGCCTTGGCGGGTGCCATGCCTGATACGCACCCCGCGGCCGCGCGCTCCATCGCACAAGCGCGCCAGCCATAAAAAAAGGACACCCTCGGGTGTCCTTTTTTGTTGCGGCCGCTCTCGCGTCACGTCAACGGGGTTACGCAGCCAACAACCTCAAGCGCCCAACTCCGAAGCCGATGCCACATGCTTGGGCGCATTGGAGCTGGCGTCGTCCTGCTCGGACACAGGCGTCTTCACCGTCGTTGCCGCGCTCAGCGGATGACCGGCGTCGAGCGTCACCTGCACGCGCTTGCCGTTAGCTGATGCCGTAGCAGCCGTAGCCGTGTTCGACGCCGTCAGAACCGGAGCCTGCGGTGCATTGATCGGCACCTTGCGACCACGCGCCACATCGCGCAGGCGGCCACGCTCGGCCATCACCTTGGCGCCATAGCCACCGTCGTCCTGCGAGGTCGAGCCGACGTAGAGACGCAAGCCACCCGGCAGCGAACCGCCGCGTGCGATGCAATCCTTCAGCACCAGCGCACCCACCTTGATGTTCGCAACCGGTTCGAGCGCCGCGCTCTGACCGCCGAAATACTGGAATTTGTCCGAGTGGACCTTGGACATCACCTGCATCAGGCCCTGCGCGCCCACGCCGCTCTCGGCGTACGGGTTGAAGCCCGATTCGATTGCCATCACGGACAACAGAAGAAGCGGGTCGAGACCGACTTCGCGGCCGGTGTCGAATGCTGCCTTTACGAGCTCGCTAACGGGCTCCTGAGCGACGCGATAGCGCCGCGCCAGGTACGACGCGACCAGGTCCTGCTCGCGGGTCGAGACCAGCACACGATCGTCGCGTGCGTCGGCCGAGACGCGCTGTGCCGGGATGAGCCGCGCCAGCGCCGAGACGCTTTGCATGGTGCGCGGGTCGAGGCCGTTCAGCGCCGCCACGCCCATGCCGGACGTGCCGGTGCCGTCGAAGGCGCTGTCATAGCTGGTATTGCTGACGGTGACGTCATTGTTGCCGTTGTTCGCGCCGCTAGCGGCGTCGCTGCTGGTCGAATTCGCGGACAGCGAGTCGTCAGAGGACGCGCCAGGCGGTCCAAAAGCCGGCAGCGGGTTGCCCTGCAGCAGACGGGCGGGACCGGCTTGCACAGCGGCGGAAATGACCGGCATCAGCTTGGCGGCAAGTGGGCCGCGCCAGGCCGGCATCAACCACAGTGTCATTGCCAGCACGACAGCGATTCCGCCGACGATGCTGAACAGGTGATGACTCATTCGCGTCCCGCGACGCAACGCACCACGCACAACTTGCGCAATACGTTCATCGGGACGCCACGATAACCAGGCGTTCATTCAGATCTCCCATGTTGCATGATCCGCGAACTCCGCCAGTTGAACAGGCGGTAACACACGTTCGCAGAGTCAAGACATCGCGCGCTCTGTCTGGTAAGGGCAGCAGCGACGTCGGGAAAACGGCAAATACCGTTTGTGGGGAGCCGTCTCGAAAGCGGCCCGCGGCATGCCAAAAAACATGCGGGCGGAGGCTCCCACGCGAAAAACCAGCGTCAATTGGCGCTGGCGAGGTCTTCAGTAAGACCGTCAAATACCGTGCAGGGGGTCGGTAAACGGTGACGCGTTGCGTCTGCTGGGACCGGGGGCAGTGGTAAAAAGGTTCACGCCCTGCAACCAATGTGGACGGATTCTATGCAGGGTTTTATAGATCGTCAACACTATAGATAGGCAAATGTATAACTAATTGTAATAATGAACGGTGTTCAGTCCGTCCAGAACCGCGCGGTGCGCGCCTCTTGAGCTATCTCAATTACTCCTTGCGATGTAGGCCATTTGGCCAATCTACGTCCGCCTGCCAACACAGGTAAAATCGACAATCGTTTTGGCACCGCGAAACCTGCGGCACCCTCCTTTTTGCCGCTTGCGCGGCCCTTTACCGCACCAGATGAAATACAAAGACCTGCGCGATTTCGTCGGCCGTCTCGAAACGATCGGTGAACTGCGCCGTATCTCGCAAAACGTCTCGCCAATCCTGGAAATGACCGAACTGTGCGACCGCGTGCTGCGCGCCGGCGGTCCGGCGTTATTGTTCGAGAGTCGGCAGCAGCATGCGTTTCCGGTCCTCGGCAACCTGTTCGGCACACCGCGCCGCGTTGCGCTCGGCATGGGTATCGACGCGCAGGCAGGTGAAGGCGATGGCGCAGCGCTTGAGTCGCTGCGTGACGTCGGCCGCCTGCTCTCCGCATTGAAGGAACCAGAGCCGCCGAAGGGGCTCAAGGACGCGGGCAAACTATTCTCGCTCGCGAAGGCGGTGTGGGACATGGCGCCCAAAACGGTAAGCGCGCCACCCTGCCAGGAAATCGTCTGGGAAGGCAACGATGTCGACCTCGGAAAGCTGCCGATTCAGACCTGTTGGCCAGGCGATGCAGGACCACTGATCACATGGGGCCTGACCGTCACAAAAGGTCCAAATAAGAGCCGACAAAATTTAGGCATATATCGCCAGCAACTGATCGGGCGCAACAAACTGATCATGCGATGGCTCGCGCATCGCGGCGGTGCGCTCGATTTCCGCGAGTTCGCGCTGCAGAATCCGGGCAAACCGTATCCCGTGGCTGTCGTGCTGGGTGCCGATCCGGCAACCATCCTCGGTGCGGTCACGCCGGTGCCCGACACGCTCTCCGAATACCAGTTCGCCGGGTTGCTGCGCGGCGGCCGGACCGAACTCGCGAAGTGCATCACGCCGGGCGTCGACGGCTTGCAGGTGCCCGCGCGAGCGGAGATCGTTCTGGAAGGCTTTATCTATCCGCAGGAAGGCACGCCCTCGCCCGCTCCCGCAGGCGCACCGCCGCGTCCGACGAAGGGGGCGTCCGCTGGCTATGAACACGCGCTCGAAGGCCCCTATGGCGACCACACCGGCTACTACAACGAGCAGGAGTGGTTTCCCGTCTTCACGGTCGAACGCATCACGATGCGGCGCGACGCAATCTATCACTCCACCTACACCGGCAAACCGCCCGATGAGCCCGCCGTGCTCGGCGTCGCGCTCAACGAAGTGTTCGTGCCGCTGTTGCAGAAGCAGTTCACCGAGATCACCGACTTCTATCTGCCACCCGAAGGATGCAGCTACCGGATGGCGATCGTCCAGATGAAGAAGAGCTACCCGGGTCACGCCAAGCGCGTGATGTTCGGCGTGTGGAGTTTCCTGCGGCAGTTCATGTACACGAAGTTCATCGTCGTGGTCGACGAGGACGTGAATATCCGCGACTGGAAGGAAGTGATCTGGGCCATCACCACGCGTATCGATCCTGCGCGCGACACCGTGCTGGTCGATCGCACGCCGATCGACTATCTGGATTTCGCTTCGCCGGTGGCAGGTCTCGGATCGAAGATGGGGCTCGACGCGACCAACAAATGGCCGGGCGAAACCGATCGCGAATGGGGCCGGCCGATCGAGATGGACAAAGCGGTCAAACAGCGGATCGACACCTTGTGGAATGAGTTGGGTCTGTAAAAACAGCCCTCGAATCACACGGTTGAATTTTTAGGATTCTGTCGGCATCGAAGCGATCCGGTCACCCGCCGGATCGCGCGCGCTCGAACAAGTCTGAATAACAAAACTGATGGAGCAGTTGCGCGGATGCATGCCTTTTCAATGATGTCGGATGGATTTTTTCTGTCGTTGTCGTTGTGCCTGGACATCGGCCTTGTCAACGTCGCGATGATTTCGCTGACGCTGTCGCATGGCTTCAAACCTGGCTTCTGGCTAGGCCTGGGTTCCTGTTTCGGCGATCTGGTTTACGCGGCGCTCGCGCTCGCGGGAATGGCGGCGTTGCTGCAGTTCGAATCGGTGCGCTGGGTGGTGTGGATCGGCGGCGCGGCGATCCTGCTGTTTCTCACCTGGAAGATGGCGCGTGAAGCGCTGTTCCCGGCGTCGGCCCCTCCCGTCGCAGGAGAAGCGGATGCCAAAGCACCCCATCTTTCCCCGTGGCGCGGTTTCTTGCGCGGGGTCTTGCTGGCAATGTCATCGCCTTCGGCGATTCTGTGGTTCGCAGCCGTGGGCGGTGCGCTAATCGCGAAAGCCGGCGCGACCAGTGTGACGACTGCGCCGGTGTTCCTCGGCGGCTTCTTCCTGGGTGGCTTGTGCTGGACAATTTTTATCTGCGGGCTCGGCAGCCACGGACGCAAACGCGCCGGTACCGGTTTGCTACGCGTGTGCCACGTGTTGTCCGCGCTGCTGTTCGCGTACTTCTCGTATAGCGTGATCGTGAACGGGTATCGCGATCTGATCGTACAGACCGCACAACAGGTTGCTAGCTAAAAAAGGAACGGCTCGCCTTGGCGAGCCGACTTCCGTCGATTTCAACGTGCACGCAACTTGAAGCCAATCAGGCCAGATACTGCGCCAGCTTCGCCAGATCGACGTTGCCACCGCTTACCACGACGCCCACGCGTTTGCCCTTCACCGGCACGATACCGTTGAGCACGGCAGCCGCGGCGAGACAACCCGTCGGCTCAACCACGATCTTCATGCGCT
The DNA here is from genome assembly GCF_046030555.1 of Paraburkholderia sediminicola. Taxonomy (GTDB): domain Bacteria; phylum Pseudomonadota; class Gammaproteobacteria; order Burkholderiales; family Burkholderiaceae; genus Paraburkholderia; species Paraburkholderia sediminicola_E. The sequence continues at coordinate 485,255 of NZ_JAQQCH010000001.1, forward strand.
GCGCGAAGAAACGCATCGTCTCGATCAGTTGCTCGTCGCTAACCGTTTCGATCCGCGCAACCAGCTTCTGAATGATCGCGAACGTGTAGTCACCGAGATGCGTGGATGCAGCGCCGTCGGCAATCGTTCGCGGCGCGTCGATATGCACGATCTCGCCGCGCGCGAGCGATTGCTGGCCGTCGTTGCCCGCTTCGGGTTCAATGCCGATCACGGTGCACGCCGGACTCAATGCCGCCGCCGACAATGCGCTGCCACCGATCAGTCCACCACCGCCGAGGCAAACGAACAGCATGTCGAGCGGGCCGGTTTCTTCTATCAATTCCTTAACCGCTGTACCCTGCCCCGCGATCACGTGCGGATGGTCGTACGGCGGAATCAGCGTCATGCCGCGCTCCTCAGCGAGCCGCCGGCCGATCTCTTCGCGATTCTCGGTGTAGCGGTCATAGCTGATCACTTCGCCGCCATAACCCTTGGTCGCCGCAACTTTGGCAGCGGGCGCGTCGTGCGGCATGATGATCGTCGCGTGAATCCCTGCAAGGCGCGCCGATAGCGCAATCGCTTGCGCATGATTACCCGACGAGTACGTCAGCACACCCGCTTTGCCCTGCTCCGCGTCGAAATGCGAAATCGCGTTGTAGGCGCCGCGAAACTTGAAGGCACCCATGCGCTGAAAATTTTCGCACTTGAAGAACACCGACGCGCCCGTGCGCTCGTTAAACGTGCTCGAGGTTAGAACGGGGGTACGGTGAGCGATGCCTTCCAGACGCGCAGCGGCGTCGAGTACGTCGTCGAAAGTGGGAGCGGGAAGCGCTTGCATCGGCGAGACTCTCCAAAAGCGTTGGCGAAATAGCCATTCTCCCAGCTTCGCCTACGCTTTGGTACGTCGCCGCACAAATACAAACGGCGTAACCCGGCGATCAAGCCGGCATTACGCCGTCAACCTACGTCTGCGCTTTTCTTGCGATTAGCGGCGGTAGTAACCGTGGCCGTAGCCGTGGCCATAGTAACCGCGACCGTAGTAGCCGTGATGGTAATAAGGACGGCCATACCCACCGTAATACCCACCCACCACGACTGCCGGCGGAGCGTAATAGCCCGGCGCATAAACCACTGGTGGCGGCGGCGGTGCGTAATAGACCGGCGGCGGCGGAGCATAAACCGGATACGCCGGCGCGATCGGAATGCCAATACCTATACCGACAGAAACGTGCGCCTCTGCAGCAGTAGCGAACCCCACGCCGAGTGCGGCGGCAACAACAAACGGAACGATCTTTTTCACTTTTATTCTCCTGGCGCGGCCCACTAAGGTCGCCGACTTTGCATGCCTTGCATGCTATGAAATCAATGTATCGAAAAAGCCCGCGCATAGATGTTCGCATTTGTTGCAAATTGCAATTGGCGGCAATAGGTCGGAATTTGCGTCCATGCGACGCCAGCCGGATACAAGGTCTAACCGGCTGAGAACCAAGGGTTTGCCAGCGGGCGAGGGCACACAAATCCACTGCTTTGTGGGTCCTGCGGGCTCAGGCACTCACTTGTCAGTAATCTTTGATTACAAATTAGCTTCAATCCTGACGGCCCAAATGAAAAATGCCCGGCGCAATTGCGCCGGGCATCTCTTACTCGTGAGCAAACGGTGTTTTCAGCCTACCTTCACGTAGGCGAATTCTCTGGAGACGTTGGGCGGGACATACGCGCCGCTGATACGTACGCGTGGCGTCAAACGCTTCTTCTGGTCCCACCAGCGACGGCGCTGCGAATGCGTCAAGAACCGCAAGTGCTTTCGGTAAGAAAAAATATTCATCGTTACCTCCGGAATCTGACTGCGAGACGAAAAACCCGGAACAGCGACTGCCAAACCAGCTCATGAGGAAATTGTGAGCAGTTTTCGGACCCGCAGGGCGTGTGCGACCAGATAACCGACCGGACGCGCCATATCGCGCGCGAACTGATCAGAGGAATGCCGGTCCCGAGACGCGCCACTGACGGGCGGATGCGATACTTCTGCTTTCCCGTTCAAGTGTCCCGTCTGGAGCACGCAACCATGTCCCAGTCCTCTCTGCCGCGCCTCGGCTTCATCGGAGCGGGACGGCTCGCGCGCTGTCTCGCGCTGAGCTTTTCCCGCGCCGGCTATCCCGTCACGGCGGTGGCGAGCCGCACGGCGGCCTCGGCCAGCCGGCTCGCCAGTCAAATCGAACATTGCGCGGCGTTCGACGATCCACAACAGGTCGTCGACGCCGCCGATATTGTCTTTTTAGCCGTTCCCGATGACAGCATCGGTTCGACAGCGCACACATTGCGGTACGCGGCGGACGCGGCGAGCGGCCCACAAGGTAAAGCGCTCGTGCATTGCAGCGGCGCCTCACCGGTCGAACTGCTGGCCCCGGCGCGCGATCAGGGCGCCTCGATCGGCGGCTTTCACCCACTCTACCTCTTTAGCGGCGACCTCGCCGACGTCGAACGGATCGCCGGTTGCTCGGTAACGATCGAGGCCGATGGGGCGCTCAAAGACGCGCTGACGGCGCTGGCCGTTGCCTTGCGCTGCCATCCACTGTCGATTCCAGCGGGCGGCCGCATGCTGTATCACGCCGCCGCGCATTACGCCGCCAGCTTCGCACTGTGCAGCCTCGCCGAATGCGTAGCGTTGTGGCGCACACTTGGCTTTGCTGAAGAAGACGCGCTGCGCGCGCTGCTGCCAATGCTTTCCGGCACCATCGAAACTGCTCGCGACAAGGGCCTGCCCAACGCGCTCGCCGGTCCGGTGTCGCGCGGCGACACGGGCGTCGTGGAGAAGCAGTTGGCGTTGCTGGAAGGCCTCGGCGGCGATCACGCCGCGCTATACGGTTTGCTATCGCGGCGTGCGGTCGGGCTGGCCGAACGCCGCGCCAAACCGCCCGCAGCGATCGAGGCGATTGCCGAGGCGGTGGAAGAATCGCTCAACCGGTCGCTGAATCAGGCCGCAGCAGGTGCAAGCGTCAAGTAAGCCGTGATAATGTGACGTCCGGCGCCGCGCGCAATCCGCCAGCGCCGCGCCTAGGGACCAACAGACGAGAACGCACAATGATCAAGGTCAGCATCCTCTATCCGTACCGGGAAAACGGCCACTTCGACGTGGACTACTACTGCGTCACGCACATGCCGCTTGCGGCGAAGCTGTTCGGGCCGTCGCTGAAAGGCTGGTCGGTAGATGTCGGCATCAATGCCGGGCCACCGGGAACGCCGCCGCCGTACGTCGCCGCGGGTCACTTCCTGTTCGATAGCGCGGACGACTTCTACAAGGTCTTCAAGCCGGCCTCGGAGCGCCTGGTTGCCGACATCCCGAATTACACCGACGGTGGCAACGGCACGATTCTGATCAGCGAAATCAAGATTTCTGTGTGATATCCCGTGGCTGGGTGCGGCTTGGCGGCATGCAATTCGCCAATTAACCTGACTCGAACATCTGGAAATTGATCTACTGCGTCCCCATTTGTGACGCGTAACGCGCCTCCCGCAGGAATGGCGCAGGCAATCCAAATGAACCCGCCGGTGCACCGATCGGTCAGCGCCGGCATCCCGCGGCCGATCGACGGCCGTCATCCGAAGGATAAGGACACGAGATGTTTGGCGATATCGCCCGTTTTCTGCTCAATACCGTCTTTACGCTGTTCGGCGCCGCGTTGCTGCTGCGCGCATGGTTGCAGGTCGTGCGCATGCCGCCGTACAACCCCGTCACGAACGCCGTGCTGCACGCGACTAACTGGATCGTGCTGCCATTGCGGCACATCCTGCACAGCACGCGCAACATCGACTGGGCAAGCCTGGTCGCGGCGCTGCTTGCGGCAATCATTTATGTGGTGCTGATGGTCGTGCTCACGGGCGCCGATCCGCTCACGCTCGCGCCGACCCTGCTGATCGTCGCGGTGCTGACGCTCATCAAGTGGGCGCTGAACCTGATCATCTGGATGACGATCCTGATGGCGTTGCTGTCATGGCTCAATCCGCGCTCGCCGGCCATGCCGATCCTGTACCAGCTGACCGCGCCGTTCCTGAATCCGCTGCGCCGTGTAGTCCCGCAACTCGGCGGCATCGACCTTTCGCCGATTCTGCTGTTCGTGATCGTGCAGGTGCTGCTGATGGTGGTGACGCGTGCGGCCGTTCAGTTGACCTACTTCGTGATCTGAACAGGCCCTCTGCGCCTTCTGAGTAAGGGTGGCGGCAGCGCGATTTGCGCTAACCGCCCCTTCCCGAGTAGAATCGTGCGCTCTGCGGGCGTCGTATAATGGTAATACCCTAGCTTCCCAAGCTAGAGCCGTGGGTTCGATTCCCATCGCCCGCTCCAGATTCTTTTTAGCTCACCTGGCGATTGGCCAGGCGGCTTCGCGAAAAGATCTGAATCTGCCGTACTTTCCGCCAGTTACACCCTCCCCGCCTGTCATCCGCTGCGCCCATCCAGCACATGGCCGAAACGAAGCCCGCCAATAGAAGCTTGTTCAACTCTCAACACCAGTGGTTTGCTTCCCACACCAGACGCGCTGATGCAGCGGTGTGATACCGCCCGAGAATATAGCGAATCCCGCCCTGACATTCCTCGACAGCATTACCGAACGACTTTTCGCCATTCGGATTCAATTCATACTGAGGTCGTAACAGTTGGTACATCCCGCGTGTGCACAACTTCCCGCTGCGCGTGTCCACCATGCCACCGGACTCCTGCGCCATTAACCACAGTAAATCGTTGAATTGCGTGAGCGCCACGCCTTCAATGGCCATGGATTTACGAAGTGCATTCTGGGAGGTAGTCGGAACCGCAGTTGGATCGATAGCGACCCAATCCGTTTTAGCGGCTTTAGCCTGACGATGATTGTGTGCGTGTTTGCCCATAGTGGATTTTCGTTTAGATAATCGTTGCAACAGGATGGCTTACAACGCGATTAAATCATACGAATGGCTGTCATGGTTATGAAAACGTAATCTTGGTACCAACGTCAGGCCATCTTTACGCCGGCCATCGTCTGGACGCACCCTTTTCGGGTGTGCTACCTTACGCGCACTTGCAACGCCCGCTCCACCTTCCTGCTGAACCGTCAGCAGAATCCAGCACGAGCCGCCTCCCATGAAGGCGGCTTTTTTGTAGTGGCAGCGGCCGGGCATAGTGATTCGAGCGAACCGCGTCGGCGAGCAGCGGCTCGTGCCGCACAGGCACACACGGCGCCTCGTAACACGCCATGCAAGCCGCCAGGCCCTCACCCTTGAGCAGTATCGACAATGATCCACGATCCAAACGACACCGGCCTGCCGGACCAACTTCCGCCGGCTTCCATCGAAACCGAAGGCCAGGCGGCCGACACCGGTACCGGCTCCGACGCCCCTCAAGATGAAGCCTTGCATCGACGCCGCATCCGCAGCTTTGTCACGCGTGCGGGTCGCGTGTCGACCGGCCAGCGCCGCGCGATGGACGAACTCGGTCCGCGTTTCGTCGTGCCGTTTACCCCGCAGCAACCCGACTGGAATAGCGTGTTCGGCCGCGCCGCGCCGCGCGTGCTGGAAATCGGCTTCGGGATGGGCGCGACCACCGCGGAGATCGCCTCGCACCGTCCCGACGACGACTTCCTCGGCGTCGAAGTTCACGAGCCAGGCGTCGGCGCGCTACTGAAGCTGATGGGCGAGCAGGAACTGTCGAACATCCGCATCATCCAGCACGACGCAGTCGAAGTACTTGAACAGATGATCGCGCCGGACAGCCTCGACGGCGCTCATATCTTCTTTCCGGACCCGTGGCACAAGGCGCGCCACCACAAGCGCCGCCTGATCCAGCCGAAGTTCGTCGCATTGCTGGTTTCGCGTCTGAAACCGGGCGCGTATCTGCACTGCGCGACCGACTGGCAGAACTACGCCGAGCAGATGCTCGAAGTGCTCGGCGCCGATCCCGCGCTGGAAAATACCGCCGACGGCTACGCACCGCGCCCCGAATATCGTCCGGTAACGAAGTTCGAACGCCGTGGGCTAAAACTTGGGCATGGCGTGTGGGACCTGGTGTTCAGGAAGCGCGTCGCGTCATAACACCGCGCACCACACCTCGTTCGCCGTAAGGAAAAAGGTCCGCAAACGCGGACCTTTTTTCATGACTCGACAGATAAGCGGAGACTCAGTCCGCCCAGCTCAACGCACCGCTATAGCCGACCAGCAGGATCAACAGACCGAAGCCGATCCGGTACCACGCGAACACGGTGAAATCGTGCGCTGCGATATAGCGCAGCAGCCAGCGCACGCAGGCGAAGGCGCTGATGAAGGCCGCCACAAAGCCGAGCGCGAAGCTGCCCAGCGCGTCGGCGGACAGCAGGTGCCAGTCTTTATACAGCTCGTACGCCGTCGCGCCGAAGATGATCGGAATCGCGAGGAAGAAAGAGAACTCGGTGGCGACGCGCCGTTCGAGGCCGAATAGCATCCCGCCGATGATCGTCGAACCGGAGCGCGACATGCCCGGGATCAGCGCGAAACATTGAGCAAGGCCAACTTTCAACGCATCCAGCGGGCCGAGATCGTCGACGTTCTGAACGCGCGCCGCCACGTCGCCTCGCGCGCGCTGACGCGCTTCCGCCCACAGGATTACCACCCCGCCCGCCACCAGCGCGAACGCGACCGGCACCGGTGAAAACAGCGCCGCCTTGATGGCCTTCTCGAACAGCAAGCCAAGCACGACCGCCGGAATCGTCGCGATGATCACGTTCAGCGTAAAGCGCCTTGCGTCAGGCCGGCTGGGCAAGCCGACCACCACGCTGCCGATGCGGCGGCGAAACTCCCAGCACACGGCCAGAATCGCGCCGAGCTGGATCACGACATCGAACGTTTTCGCGTGTTCGTCCGTGAAATTGAGCAGACTGCCCACAACGATCAGATGGCCGGTGCTCGACACCGGCAAAAATTCCGTCAATCCTTCGACGACGCCCAGAATCAGCGCCTTGCAAGCCAATAGCCAGTCCATCCGTGACCCTCATCGCTGTAGATAGTCGGAACGAACAGGGTCAGCACGATATGCGCGCGGCCCTGCCGGCCGCGCGCAGCGTCATTTCTCGACGATTTGCACGCGTATGCCGTTTGTAAGGATGGTGATTGTACCGGGTTCGTAATTCACGCCGGCAAATTGCAGTTGTTCGGGCTTGAAGGTGTAGATCGGATAGTTGGTCAGCAACTGCGTGGCGAGCACGGCCGCCGCGGCATTGATCTGCTGCGTGTAGGCCTGCGCCTGCCCACTTACGCTGACATTGTCGACATTCGGCGACTTCAGCACGACCGACTTGCTGGCGGCGTCGTAGGCCAGTTCGCTCGACAGCGTGAAGACGCCGTCGACCGGTTGCGGCATGAACGGGCTCACAAGCCGCGCGTCGAGCTTCACCGAAACGCGGTTCGCGTCCGGCAGAAAGCCGACCACCGGATTCGTCAATGCGACGTCAAACACTTGCGAAACCGTGCGCTGATACGGGAATTTACGCTGCACCGCGTCCTGCACCTGCTGCTGCGAGAACGTGTAATGCGAAGGGATGAATGGAAAGGTCGGCGTCGCGCAGGCCGCCAGCGACACGGTGATGCCAAGTGCGGTGCAGCCTGCCAGCGCGGCAAGCAGGAAGCGGCGCCGGGTCGGCGCAGCGGGTCGAGTCATGCGAAATCTCCTGTGGAAGCCTTCTCAAGCATGCAATTGCATTGGGTCGCCTGGATTCGGATCAATGGATGACGTGGCAGTTCGCTCAGGCGCGCTATCCGTGCGCCGTCGGCTGCGGTTGAGTCTGCGTTTCAAGCTGCATGAGCCACGCGAGCGCTTCGCTGCGGTTCGTGCCACACATCTCCATCTGCGGTTGCAGTCCGGAGCAGCACGCCGGCCGCTCCGGCTGACCGAAGATCGCGCAACGCAGATCGTCGCCCAGTTGCACGCAGCGCACGCCCGCCGGCTTGCCATTCGGCATGCCCGGGATCGGGCTCGAAATCGACGGCGCAATGCAGCACGCGCCGCAATCGGGGCGGCACGCGTGACCGGCTACATGGAACGGGGACTCGCGCTTCACAACGCTATTCGGCACATCACTCACGACATTTTTCCTGAACTCGACAACACACAACGCTATACCAGACCCGCATTGTGCCACCGCATCCCGTGCGACCTTTTTACACAATCCGCCAGAGGGTCGCCCAACTAAACTTGATGCGTAGAAAGGCCACGCTCAAGAGGCGTCTGCGCTGTTCAATCCGGTGGTGCCAACCGCCACCGGCTCTTGCCTCTTCCGCGGTGGCCGTCAAACTTGAGCCTCTCATGACCACCGCCAATACGCTATTCCGCCCTGACCTCCTCGCGAAATACAACGCGAACGGTCCACGCTATACGTCCTACCCGACCGCCTTGCAGTTCCACGACAAGTTCGATCCCGCCGACTATTTGCGCGCCGCCGCAGATCCAGGCGCTTCCGCCACCGATCTATCGCTGTACTTCCACATTCCATTTTGCGACACCGTGTGCTTCTACTGCGGTTGCAACAAGGTCGCCACGAAAAACCGCGCACACGCGCGTCCCTATGTCGCACACCTGAAGCACGAAATGGCATTGCAGGCAGCCTGTTTCGACACGCGACGCCCCGTGTCGCAATTGCATTGGGGCGGCGGCACGCCCACGTTCCTGTCGCACGAAGAAATGGCGGAACTGATGGCCGCGGCGCACGAGCACTTCGCGTTGCTGCCCGATACCGAAGGCGAATATTCGATCGAAGTCGATCCACGCGAAGCGTCGCCCGAGACCATTGCGCATTTGCGCACGCTCGGCTTCAACCGGCTGAGTCTCGGCGTGCAGGATTTCGATCCGGTGGTGCAGCAGGCGATCAATCGCATTCAGCCGATCGAGATGACTGCGTCGGTGATGCAAGCCGCGCGCGATACGGGGTTCCACTCGATCGGTGTCGATCTGATTTACGGGCTACCGCATCAAACGGTCGACAGCTTCAGCCGCACGCTCGACACGATGATCGAACTCGCGCCCGATCGCCTTTCGGTGTTCGCGTATGCGCACATGCCGCAGCTCTTCAAAATGCAACGGCAGATGGACGCCGCCACGCTGCCTTCGCCAGCCGTACGCCTCGCGATCCTGCAACAGGTGGTCGAGCGGCTCACGGGTGCAGGTTACGTCTACATCGGCATGGATCACTTCGCCCTGCCCACCGACGAACTCGCGCGCGCGCAAGCGCAGCGCACATTGCATCGGAATTTCCAGGGGTACAGCACGCGCGCGGAATGCGATCTGATCGGTTTCGGTGCATCGTCGATCGGCAAGGTCGGCGACGTGTACGCGCAGAACGCCAAGGACCTGCCCAGCTATACCGCGGCAATCGACACAAACAAACTCGCGATCACGCGTGGCGTGCGCCTCACTGCGGACGACCGTCTGCGTCGCGATGTGATCACGCAATTGATGTGCAATCTGGAACTGCGCTTCGATGAATTCGAAGCCGCGTACGGCATCGGTTTCGCCGATACGTTCGAGCCGGAACTGGAACGGTTGCGCGGCTTCGAGCAGGACGGCCTGGTGTCGATGAGCACCCGCAAGCTCGAAGTGCAGATGGCCGGGCGCATGCTCGTTCGAAACATCGCAATGGTGTTCGACAGCTATCTCGGCCAGCAGACGCTCGAACGATTTTCACGCACGGTTTGACGGTTAAGCATACGAAGAAGGCAACCGGCTTGCCCGTCGTCGAATTTTCCGCCATAATCTGCGTCTTCGCCGCGCGGCCTCCTCTGGCGCGTGCGCTAGAAGACCTGCCCAGGTGGTGAAATTGGTAGACGCAGGGGACTCAAAATCCCCCGCCGCAAGGCGTGCCGGTTCGATTCCGGCCCTGGGCACCAAGTGAAATCAAAGAGTTAGCGTCCCTCCTGCTACTTTGAGATACCGCGAAATACCCTCTTTTTCGCGAAAAATTTTCCCAGTTTGTCACACGTCTAAACGTTGACGCTCAACGTATCCTTTGCAATACTCCTTCCCATGCTGCGGGGAGGCAGGTCACACTCCCCTGTCCTGCAGGGACGAGATCAACTGCGGGGAACTGCCCATCAATAGTCGACGTCGGGTCGACTCCCTCGATCGGTGGAGAAGCGGCAAGCCACTATGCGAATGCGGGTGCAGAGAGCGCTCATCAGATTGAGCGTTAGAGATTAAGAGGTCCACGGGCCAAACCTATCTCGCTTGCACCGCGCCGCTGTCTCCAATTTCCCGACTTTTCCTAGCTTAGGCCCGTGGGCCGACCCGGTTGCACCGGGCCGTTAGGGAAAGTCCGTGCCAACAAACCATAGCCCCACTCTCGACCTACTCGAGACGTTGTTCCCCGGTCGCCTGTTAATACGCGCTACTGAGGCCGGTGAATGTCTAAGCCTCGCAGAGCAGACGACGCGCAATAAGCTGCACGCCGGAACATTCCCCGTGAAAACCGTGCTGCTAGGCGGCAAGCGTCTCGTGAAAAAAACCGACCTCGCCCGCTATATCGACGAGCTCGGCATCGATAAGAAACAACGCGGCCGGCCGACGAAAGCCTCAGTGATCGCGCTTGAGCGAGGTGGCCAATGAGGGGCGCGGGCGCAGATCCGCACGTGCTCGCTTTGCTCGGCCAGCGCGAAGCAGAAGCTATGGCTCGCCTCGGAGCCCGGCAGCAAGAGGAGAAACAACAGCAGCTCTCTCTCTTCCTGCCAGGCATGGAAGAGCACATGCGAGCCATGCCAAATTACCTTAGTCGGTCGCCCGTATTTGCCCCAGTTACCCCTGAAAAAAACCAGCGATATGAGGGTGAGGTACTGTACGAAACCGAGCTCGTGACACTGAAGGGCTGGGGTAAGCAACTCTGCGAGGACCACGCGGACATCTGGCTGCACTCCATGCACCTTGCCTCAACGTTAGGAATTCCTGCAGTGATCAACCGCGCGGAATTTCTGTGTGCGTTGGGCCGCAATACAAGTGGAGCCAGCTACCGCTGGTTGCACAAAGGCATCACTGCTCTAAGCACGTTTTCCATCGCGATCGAAGCCCGCTCAAAAAACGGAGAAACTAAATACAGCATCGGGTATCACCCGCGGAGCCGCCTGATGAATATGCTGGGTGGCTTGGATTACGACGACAAACTCGACGAGTATTGGCTCTTCGTGGACGAGCGTTGGCGGCAGACCTTTAGCAATCAAGAGTACGGGTTCGTCGACTGGGACAAGCGTCTGCAAATCGGCCGGAATCAGGACCTAGCGAAAAGCTTGCAGCGACTCGTGTCAACTTCCGTAGACACCGTCCAGAGGCATAGCTTGGAGTCGCTAAAGGTTCGCGCCCGGTACACCAGTCCAATGCGCAAATTTCGGGGTGCGGTGAAGCGCGCAATGGAAGAACTGGAGCGATGCGAGATCATCGCCGGTGGTCGGATAGAGCACAGTACTAAAGGCAAGGAGCAGGCCGTATGGACAAAGCTATGAGCCACCTGCCCGAATGCTGCGTTCGTTCGCCGGCGCACGGTGCTCTTCCTTCGGAACCAGGCGAGCGAGACGGCCACTTCCGCGTCGTAATGGCGTTCCGCCCCGATCGTAATGGCGTTCCGCTTTGTCGTAATGGCGTTCCGTTTTATCGTAATGGCGTTCCGCCCTCCCCTCGGAAAGCCGCGCCTGCATTGAGATTTCGGGCATCTAGACGCCCTCTACCTTTCTTCTACCTTCTTTCTACCTGGTGTCCCCTGTGGACAAGTAAACCATTGTTCACGGACGCCGCAGGTTGGCGAACGCAAATAGCTCGCCGACCCATCGGGTCGCCATCCGTGCCGAGAATCGGGATCTGTCCGACCGCTCCCTGCCAGCTCGAGGCCCCATTGAGGCTTGAGTCCAGTTCGCCGGAGTCGTTGTTGTTGATTCGAGATGCAATGCTCATTGGGGCAAGGCCCGCTAGGGTCGCGTCAGGCCCGAAGGGCTCGGTCGCGGGGAGACGGTGGGCGGGTGCGGCATCCCGGCCTAAGCCGGGACTGTCCACACTCCGGTGTGGGCAGCGCAGCCGTCCACGGGCGGGCGCGGGTGCACCTCAGACCTGCTTCCCTCGCACTGCTGTTACGCGCTGTCTGCGCGTAATAGGTCTCCATTCGATGCCAGCGTTAAAACAGGAAACTAATCATGAGTGAAATTCTCGGGGCCTTGTTCGCGGTTTTGGTCGGCATGATGTACTTGCCGCAGGTCCAGAACGGGATCACGACGCAGCGTCACGTCATGGCAGACGTCACGACTGCCCAGCAACAACAGCAGTGGGTGTTAGCAGTGTCGAGCTACGTATCTCAGAACAATGCCACGTACCTGTCGACGGCCAACGCGACGACACCCATCCCGATCTCGGTCGCGGCTGTGAAGGCGGCCAATGTGGGCTTGCCGGTCGGCTTTACGGGTACAAACCCCTTCAATCAGACGTGGGCGGCTGCCGTCACGCAATCGTCTGCCGGCAATTTTCAGGTACTCATCTATACGACGGGTGGCACGCCGATCAAGGATCAGGAGCTGGGCTTAATCGCGCGCGCCGCAAATGGCATAGGCGGCATGATTCCGACGAACAACTCCGGGGTGTATCCGGGCGGCGCCGCGACCGCTTACGGCGCCTTTGGTGCGTGGCAGATCCCGACTGCTCCCTATAGTGTTGCAGGCGGCAGCCCGGCGTCGCTGCTGACCTTCAGCAACGGCGCGCTGACCAGTAACTACCTCTACCGCAACGCGGTGCCTGGGCAGCCGCAGTTGAACAACATGAACACGACGCTAGGCTTGAATGGCAACGACATCAATAACGTCGGCCAGCTAAATGCCAATAAGGTCGTTATAGCGGGCGGGAGCAACCTGCAGATCGGCAACAGCAACATCTACGGCGATTACAGCGGAAATACCGCGATGTATCAGGACGGGCAGCTGTTCATCCAGCATCACGATGGGTCGGCGGCAGATATTGCGATTGTGGGCACCGTGAATTCGAATGGCAACCTCAACCTGAATACGTCGGGTGCCCAGATCACCGACCCGGGACGACTGCATATCAACGCGGGTGAAAATTTGTATCTGCAGCCATGGTCAGGGGGCAGCACGATCGTTGGCGGTGGTGGTGGTAGCGGTCAGCTGCAGGTGACGGGGCATCTTCAGGCGGATCAAGCAATTGATTCCAACAGCTACATTAAACCTGGGAACATCGCATCCGTCGGCGCTGGGTGCAGTCCATGGGGAGCGATCGGGTCCGACGGTAGCCAAGCGCTATTTTGTCAATCCGGCGTGTGGAAAACGGCAGGATCGCCCGACGCGGTGTACGTCTTCACAGGTGCTACCTTCAATACGAGCGTGACGCTTTCGAACGGGTATGGGAAGTTGTTGTTCGTCACGGCGTTCGGCGGACAGAACACGTGCAATAACTCGAATGCGTACGATCTACAGGCCTACGTCGACGGCGGATACGTAGGCGGTGTATCGAGCAACCAGAGCGGCGGCGCAGCGACCGATTCATACACGTTTCTCGTCCCAATTGGCGCGACCTACACAGTCACGTCGACCCCCTATCTCTGTGGCAGCGGGGTCATCCAGTTGACCGCGGCGACGGTCGGGTGATGGACGTCGATCGCCTTGTCAATCCGGCGTCTGGAAGACGGCCGGCCAAGAATCCTCGGGCACGATGTGCAGCGGAGTCACGATAGATGGATTCACGGGGCAACCGGCCGGCGGCGGTACTCTCTTTGACACACGCCAGGGGCTCGCGTTCATGACCCAACAGTGTCCTTCCGGATATCACCTCTCGACGCCATACGTGGTTTCTGCAAATTGGTTTTTCACGTGCGTTAAAGCGTAGGTCACCTGTGACGCATTTGGCCACCACATAAACACGCGATTCGGTCACAAGTGACTCATCTTTGAAGGACCGGTAATGCGAAGGAGTCACCTGTGACGCAAAGCCAGAATCCAACTTGAAAGTTCGCAATCACATGTGACGCATTTTTGTGATCGATGTTCGCCGCCGGTTCGTTTTCCGGAAAGAGAATCCACGTCATCAAGCTACATGTGACGCATTCCAACAAACCCAAAGCGTTACCCAGCGCCCCCTAGGGAGCTGAGTAACGTACAGACACCAAGCAAATAACTCCGATGCCCAACATTACTAGAACTCCGAAAACAGAAGCGGCGTACGCGATCAAGGCAATGCAGATCCGCTCCCGAGCTGCCCGTGAACTCGGCTACTTTTCACCCTTTTCGATACCCCCAATGGCCATCGTCGATCACCTGATAGGACGCAAGCCAACTATCGGAAAGAACACGTGGAAGCAATACAAAAACGCTCTCCGTAGCCATTTTCAAGAGCTCGCCAACGAATCAAACGAATCCGTCGCCATCGAAGAGCTCACGGCCGCGATTGCCGCGCTTGGCTCGGAGCCATCGACCGGCACGCTCAAGCATGGCACCCGAACTTCGGCTACCAAACAAAAGCACTTCAAGCGCACGGACCTCGACAAGTTCGTCGACTACCTCGGGGCCAATGTCGGCCGGCACAAGTTCGCGAACGCCCTTCGCACCTGGCTACTCGCTGCCCGATTGACAGGACTGCGGCCCAGCGAATGGCAACACGCCGGCCTGACTGAGATTGGCGGGCGAACGTGCCTGACGGTGCGCAACGGGAAGGCGACGAATGGTCGAGCGAACGGCGAGTTCCGCACGCTCGATCTGTCGAAAGCGACGGCGGCCGATATGGAGGCTCTAACGGACATGATGGAGATGCTCGAAGGGTACCTGCGCGAGATCACGTTCGAACGGCTGCAAGAGTGTCTGATGCATTACATGAAGCGGGCAACGCGGGCGTGTTTTGAGCGTCGCAAAAGGTACCCAACTTTGTACTCCCTCAGACATCAGTTTGCGGCCGATGCTAAATCATCGGGCTGTACGCAGGCAGAGGTTGCTGCGTTACTCGGGCAGGCGACCGATGAAACGGCCGGGTGTCATTACGCACGAGCCGTTAGCGGGGAGTCGTCGGTCAGGGTCTCGCCGACTGATGCCGACGCCAATCGTGTCCGCGCTAAAGCCCGGGCGTATCCGTCCCGGCGTGCGCAGTCCCATCGTCCTTAATCACGTACTCGGTGATGAAAATGAAACAACGTCTAGTTTTTGCACTTGCGCTCGGCTTCAGCGTCTGCGGAACAAGTTTGGCTGTGCCCTTGGCCGACAACCCATGCGGCGTGCCGGATCCAGACACGCTCGCGCATGAACCGGTGTGCACGGATCTTAGTTGTGTTCCCTCGAGAATGGCGCAAGCCAAGCAGGTCAACCAAGAATCTAAATGCGAGTTCGAGCGTCTCCAGCCGCCGGCCGTCGGCTTGGCACCACCGCTGGAGATTCGGATTCAGGGTGGGCATATGTGAAATGCTCGCTTGCTGCCACGGGTATCCTGCGAGCGACGGCTACCAGACACGTGCGATTAGCCGATGCTACACTCGTTTGCTTGCAGATCCGGCAGGGCAGCTTTGTCGACTTCGCTAGTTCATGTGCCATGCGGTTTCGACGCTGACCGCATGATATCTATCGTGCAGCACCATATCGCACTAAAAGCAACCTCAATCGCCTCTCTGCACGACTCTCCGAACCCGCGGATAATTGCGTTGCTCGATCTGAGTCGTGTTTTTCACGTCAGATTTTTGGGCGCAAATTTCGATCGTAGTTTTTGGAATTGATTTTTTGCTTAGAAATTTCTCCACAAACCTATTGACAGGTAAATTTCTAGTGAATAGATTTAAGTTGTGCGGTAAAAGGCCCGCAATGTTGCGGACCTCCCACCTTAGTGGTTGAACGCCATGAAGGCGTAAGTAATTGCCATCATCGCGTACAGCCACGAGATAGCAGCGTAGCAGTTGCCAGTCATGGCAACCTCCTTTTGCTGGGTTAAGGAAAGCGGCTCGCCGGACGTTTGGTAGACCTAAGGCGGGCCGCGCTCTTTAAGGCACGCGATATGCGGTATGCCTTGGAATTAATCCTAAACCCTTTTAAATTTTTTTTCACGAACTACGTTGCGAAAATCGCGCCGCACCCGTCTCCCGACACTCAGCACTTGTATTCAGTGTTAAATCTCCTACAATCCTTCCCCTTCCAGTCTCGTTGAGTCAACGCCTGTTTGGCCTTGACCATTGCGCTTTGTCACCCCCGCTTCCATTGCGACGGTTAGCCCTTTCGAAGCGGCCACAGTGTGTTGCATGTTTGATGGGCACGCCCTCGTAGCGATGCCATATAGCTCTTCGACACTCCAGCCATTTACCTTGATCGAATTGGTTTACCTTTCGTTGAGGCCGTTGATGGCGTCTTGATCATTTCACGACGCTCGGAGATGACACTCTCCAAGAACTGAGCGAGTTACAGTTCACGATCCAAAGGGTCTACGTAAGCGCCCTGTTGTTACAACGCGTGGCTCAATCTAGTTGCTCTGTCGATCAAAAATGTCGTTGTAGCGGCTTACTGACCTTTTTCGCAACGATTAGCCATCGGTTTGTTCTCGAACAGCACCAGCGACTATCTATGGCATCGGCACTTCTCCGTCACTCTCATGCGCAGAGTCAATCATCCGCGATGCAGTGGTCATGCTAGGATTTGCTTACAAATTCAAAGGGGACCACCATGCCAATGTGCAGCGCATGCTCGGAAATTGTTCAAGACAGACGTGGCGCGCCAGGTCACGATAAGCTGAAGCTAACCGAAACAAAGAAGACCAAGCCCTTTGCGCAAGCGGCAATCCAACATCGCTATTACATTTGCGAAGATTGCGGCACGAACTGGTGGTACGAGGACGACAAAAACGACCACCATGCTGGCTGGACAGCTCGCAGTTAACGTTCGGCATCAGATGTTCTCGTACGCTGTCTTTTGACCCAGGCCGCGCATTCGGGTGTCGCTGTGGTCGCGTCACCATCCCCATAAACTTTCACCATTCGGCGCCGACGATCACCTGTACTTGTCACCGGAGCAAAGACAAAACCCGCTCGCCGCGTGGCACTGTCCGGGGGCTGCGTTGCATCCCCCGGACATGCCGGGAGCGTTGGGCCTCGTTCCGTGCGTCAAGGGTGGCTCGCGTTCGCGAGCCACGGGCGGAATCCGCCCGCGACGCCCTTGACCCACGGCCCAAGGCGGGTCCCCCAGCAGGTGTATTCCTGCCCTTGGTGCAGGTGCTTCAGGTCACAACGGCATTGTTTGAAGGCAGTCCTGCGGCAGGAGCACCCTGACCCGCTCAAGGCAGCATTAGCAAACTACTGCGCCGGCGTGGCGAGGAAGGTGATCGTAACGCTGACGTCGTGCGCCGGATCAGGAATCGTCACGGAGCGTCCAAGTTGGAACTGCCCTGCGGTCTCCGTCGAATCAAATCCAATATTGCTCGCCAATCGAACATCACCGCACCAGCCGAAGTGTGCGGGCGGCCCGTAGTTTTGGAACTTGGCGCCGGCTCCCGTTATTTTTGCTACTAGGCGATTACCTTCGAACACGGGTCCACGTTCGATGTCGATTCTGACGCCATCAACTACGGGCACGTCCGCAACGTTCATTTTGCAGTTGTTCGGATTGTCAAACTGAGAATGGCTTTGGCCGTGCGGACCAAAGCTGACAGGCGCACCTAACGGTACCAACTTCTCTTCCTGAAAATCGCCGTACGTCTTCGAAATGACATCGACTCTCACAAGGAGTGGCTCCGCCACCCGTGAGTGTCCTTCTGAGTTCGTGTCGGCAGCTGCGCAGCGCATAACCAAGGCAACGCCTAAGCCAACGACAATGGCGAATTTTCTCATGCAGATGTTGTCTGAATTTTCACCACTGCATAACGGCCAGCCAAGTTGAAACTTGAGTAGAGTCGACGCCGCGCGCCGCGCCATTCAGTGCGCGTTTCGCCGACAATCCGGGCACACAAGCACACCAGCGGCACGCTGGAGTGTGGAGAACCTACAGGCACAAGATGTAATTAGCCGGAATCTCACACCGCGAGGTGGCCAATTACCCTGACGAACCGATTGCGACCTCTGGCATTGCCGACCTCGCGCCGCTCGAGGGATGCGCCGCGCGGTCGGTGGCAACATTAGGGTTGCGGTAGCCGCGCTGTTCGCTAGCGCCCTCTCGTAATTCGCCGGCATCTAGCCGATCAACCGGTGTCGGCAGCATGCCCTTGGGCGAATGAATCGATTCCACCACGGTGCTCGGCGATCCCACCGTGTTGGTCGGGAACACCGCATACCAAGCACTTATTCCGGCGAAAATCAAACCAACAAATCCGATACCAACGCTGGTCATCAGTGCGTACTTCGCCCAATTCAATGACTGTGCGCCGATCGCGACAGAAGCAGCGGCCTGGTCGAGCGATTGCTTTGTCGCAGCGCTGCTCTCCTGGGCTGCCCTTGCCATGTCCAATGTCGTATCGCGAATCATGTCATGGATGGCCGCGATAAGAAGTGCGGAATCATTCGCGCGTTGTTCCAGCCTGTCCAACGCCTGTTCCATGTTTGCAGCGCTTTCTGCCGTGGCCTTGGCTGACTCAGCGGTAGGATTGATGAGAGGCGGAAGACTGCTAATGGCCGGCGGAACGCGCTCCGTGGCGAACGCTGGAAGGGCCTCTTTCAATCGGGCCGCGTGATCGTAGCTTGCCCTCTCAGCTATCGACTTTGGCACCTGCGCCACAGAAGCTGCAAGCTTGGCGATCGAGCTTTCTTTTTGTAGGGTTTCAATGGCTCTCAATGCAGGCGACCTTGCGAGAGCGCCCATACGAAGCTTGTCCGCGAGTCGCGTAGCGTTCGCAATGGAGGCGCGAGCGCCTGTGGAGATGCTAGGCCCAAGAGCGTTGAGGATCTTTCGGTAGGAGGCGCCGACGGCCTCAATCTGCTTCCGAAGCTCTGTTACGACTCGTCCCTTCGGGTCAGGCTCGCCTGCAGCTTCGCCCTCGCTGGTCCACTCTTCGGAGACAAGAAGCTTGCGGGCGAAGTCATCAAGTTCGGCGCCCGTCACGTCGTTTGCGAGCGCGTCGGTAATCGGGATCAATTGCCCGTCATCACCATTCGTTCGACCGATTTGGCAGAGCAGGCAACGCAACTTGGCTTCGTCGTCGGTACCTTCACGCTCAAACTCGATGGCGATCCTCTCCAACGTGTTCGCTAGCATGGGCGTGACATGGACTATGCCGGCGTGACTGGTTACGAAATCGAAAGCAGGATCGGCATCGAGCGCAGCAACAATTTCTTCGCGCGAAAGAGGCTTGTTGGGTTCTTGTTGCCCGCCGGTCGCGTCGCTCATCCGTCGTTCCGCTGAATTTGTAGAAGGACGAATTATACGAGCGAAAGGAGCGCGGGCTGCCAATGGCTATCGCGCCCATGGTGAACATTTATGGGGCGCACTCGTGGCACTTCCACGACTACGAGCGTCCGTCCCATGGTCTTTCACCTTTGCGAACATGAGTCGACGGCCGAAGACCCAAGTTTCGACGTATACGGATGCTCAACGCCCCATAAACTTTCACCTTACAGCGAGACTCGTCGCCCAGAGTTCACGCCCGCGGTCCTCGAATGGATGGCACAAATTGCATCATGCAACGTGAAAGCGTTGTGAGTGCCAGAGGTCCCATAGGCGATCGACAACACCAACTTCGCTGAGACGCTCTGGCGCCCATTGTGCGCTGAGGGTTAGCGCCTGGTGAAGCGACCAGCCCCAACGGGCCTCCGGTTCCGAGCTGACGTCGTACACATCCATGGTCATTATTAGCCGTTGAAAGGTTGCCCACCTGCTGGACAGTGTAGGTCTATACAGGCCCTCAAGCCGGCGCAAAAACACTGCCAGGATGGTCGCAAAGGTCCACCAGTGCCCCTCTCCAGCGACCCACTCGGACTCGGCATGGGCTACCACGTGCGCTAATTCGTGGCTCAATACTTTGTAAAGGCGATTGGATTTCAGAATGCTCTCGCGTACACAAAGGCCACCGTTTGGGGCGCTCGCGTAGACGAGCGGTCGCATACACCATGCCTCGACTGGCAACTCCGGCCGCTCATGCTCCCCGATGACCTGGACAAAGTAGGTCTTGTCCAGCTGCAGCGCAGCGTCCATCTCCGCGAGCAGCGATCTGAGACGGGGCGGGCATTGGGCCTCCCCGTACCCCTCGATTTCAAAGGGCATCGTCTCCCTCGAGCATGTGTGCGACGAAGACCGGCGCGACCGATGCGCCGATCGCCGTTACGGTGGCCAGTCGATAACCGTCGACCAGCGCGCGCAAATGAGGTTGGCGCGGTTGCCATGATGGCTGCAAGTTGTTTGCCAGCGCGTAGAGAATTCGCAAGGCCTGGAGGCGTGCCAATCTCGAGCGCGATGCGTGCTGAAAGCCTGCCACAATCATTTCCAGCCCCGGTTGAATCTGGGAAACCGCCGTGAAGGTCTCTCTGTCTGGCCGGTCATCGACACTGGGATCGATCTCGTGCAGGAGGTCGAGCAGAATGTCGACGTCGATGCAGTAGTCGTTCGTCGTGAGGTTGCTAAAATTCTCTACAGCCATGGTTCACCTCTTCGAAAGGGAAGGTGGGTTGTGGTCAGGCTCGAGCAGGTGTTCCAGCACCTGACCGAGCCGCTCTGATCATCACCGCGTCAACGTCTTTGTTGTTAGTTCCCGTGCGGCCTTTTCCGCGATTAGGATTTTGGCCGTCTCCAACTGGGCCTCCAACTCGGCTGCATAGCTCTGCCATTCGCCTATCGTCGTCCTGAGACGACGCGCTTTGGCACGCCCCGCGGAGTCGCCAGATCTCATTCCATTCCAGTAATCGGCTGATGACATTGAGCCTCCTGATTGTGGGGCTGGTGTTCAATTATTCGGCCACCAGAAGCTGCTGCCAACGCGCTCGCGCTGACCGTCGCGAGCACTACCAGATCTTCCGGTAACAATGCAACACGTCCGACCATCGAGCGAGATTTCGCCACATTTCATGTAACCGGTCGCCCGCTTCAGCCGCTTCCTCAACCGCGGCAACAAGCATCGCCGGCGGAGCCTCAT
The DNA here is from genome assembly GCF_046030555.1 of Paraburkholderia sediminicola. Classification (GTDB taxonomy): domain Bacteria; phylum Pseudomonadota; class Gammaproteobacteria; order Burkholderiales; family Burkholderiaceae; genus Paraburkholderia; species Paraburkholderia sediminicola_E. The sequence continues at coordinate 506,280 of NZ_JAQQCH010000001.1, forward strand.
CAAGCAAAACTGCGAAATGCGATTCGAATCCTGACGGAATAATTCCTCCCGTCAGCGCCTGCTTGAGAAGTTCAGGCGTCAATGGCTCACGATGGCTCACGCTGGCCGTAGTGGCGCACCGCTGCAAAGCACTACCGGCCTTACGATAGCTGCAGAGGTTGACCCCCAAAACCCGTAGAATGGCTTGGACTTGGTTCCACCCGATGTCCTCCAGTACACCAGCCTCAAGCCGCTCGACCACAAGCCGTTCGATGCCTGCAAGCTTAGCGAGCTGCGAAGTGGAAAGCTGGAGTTCGGCTCGTCTAGCTGCGATTAGCGGCCCAAGCTCATACAGGTACATAAGGACGACCTTTTTATATCGTGACTCAATTCCTCACGACTGGTAGCGAAGGCGCTCGTAGCACCGCTGGTCGTTGGCATCACGTTGATCCAACGTCCGCGAATGCGGTCGGTTGCAGCAACGGATGCTGCCCGCGCTTGATTAGTTCACGTTGTTGGGCAAGACCAGACATATGTCCGACCGCTCGATAAATACGCTCACATAGCTGGCGCCAGCCTGGCCAGTAGTTCGAGTGATCCCTGAACTGATCAACGTCCCAGATATCTTCCCACCATGGACGCTCTGAGGCATCGCGCAGAATCATCAGCGGATGAGCATTGCCGTTTAACAGCGCTTTGTACCCAGACGGCTCAAGGAGATAGCTCTTGATTACCTTTACGGCGGCTCGGGTTGACGATGGACGACAGTAGTACTTGTAAAGTAATTCAAGCGTTACTGAAAGTGCCGCAAGCGCTCTTTCGCCGCCCGCTCCAATCTCTTCGCTCACGTGAATTGGCGTAGACCAAGTCGTGCAGTGCCAGTCTTCATACTGCTTGACTATCGTCAACTGACCAGCTTCGTTGTTTTGCCGGACTATGTGAAGGAATTGGACCGGCTTGTCGCTTCCGATATCCAACAACCATTGCGTTGCTTCGGCCGGGTCATCTGAAAGTCGGTAGGTGTCCACCGGGAACTTACAGCGGTCCCCATGCTGCAGCCAAGCTGGCACAGCGCCGAGGTAACAAGCCACCGCCTCAAGTTGCCCGAAGGAAGGCTCCGCTTCACCAGTGAACCAATTTTCCACGTGCTCGGCATAGTCTTCGCCGATGGCTTGCGCAATGTGTGAGGGTTTGATCGATCTTCCGTGGTGCGCTTTGTTCACTTGGTCCAATAAGTCGGTCAGCCGTGCGGCGACTTCTGCGCGGCGCGCACTGCGCACGTGTCGCTGCATCAAGGGCTCTACCCACGAGCGCAACGCGAAACGCGCTTCCGCTTCAACGGACCTGTCATGCTGTGCTGCAAGCGTCTCCAAACCGCTCAACACTTCCGGGGGGATGCTCCGCACCGCCATTTTCCCCAACATTTTGCCTCCGATCAATTTGATATCAAATTGAATCCTATGAGGAAATCGATTTCGCGTCAAGTTGATATCATTCTGTTTCAGTCGTTTGTTGGTTGCGGGCATGGGCCCAGACAATTGGCAGATGGCGAAGGCGAGTGCGCATATGAACAGGGCTGATCCGACCGACTGCAGGGTCGCTTTTCACACTGGCAGACGCCACGACGCAAGGCATTGAATGGACAAATGGCGCGTCAGCCCAGCAGCTCTGCTGCCAGTCATATCGCCGCACGGCAGCTTTCGTCTCCGGGGCTGACGGCGGCCGCCGATGCTAGAATTCGCGGAAACCGCCCTGCGCTGAAATGACCGACGCCCTTCATCTATCCCCGCCTGTGCTCGACTGGGCCGCCCACCAAGCGGGCAGCTCCCTACGCGAGCTGGCGGAGCGCGTCTCGACGCGAGCTGCAGCAAACATCGAGCGCGGCGAGCTTACTGCTGCGCAGGCGATGAAGTTCGCGAAGGAAGCCGGCGTCCCGTTTGGATACCTGTTCCTGCCGGAACCACCACCTCAACGTCAGCCGTTACCCATCGCGGACTTTCGGACTCTGCCGGACAAACACCCGCTGAGCAAAGATTTCTACGATGTTTTCGACGACATCGAGTTCAAGCAGGCTTGGTATCGGGAGTATCTTCTGCGCGAGGGCGCGGCCCCACTTCCGTTCGTCGGCCGCTTCGCGGGGCAACGGGTCAAGGCTGGGACGGTTGCGGACGATATTCGCGGTACTTTGAAGCTTGAACTCAACAGTGTTGCGGCCCGCAACGCCGATGATCTCTACTCGTACCTCGTCACTAAAGCAGAAGCCGCCGGGGTTCTCATTTTCAAAAACGGCATCGTAGGAAACAATACTCATCGCCCGCTTTCCGTGTCTGAGTTTCGCGGCTTCGTAATCAACGACGATTTGGCGCCAGTGGTGTTTGTCAACGGGGCAGACGCACCCGCCGCTTGGACGTTTACGCTGGTGCACGAGCTGGCACATGTCTGGCTCGGCGAATCCGGTATCTCTGATAGCGCCCCGGGGAGCCAAAACAAGCACGAGATACTTTGCAACGCGATCGCCGCCGAGGTTCTCGTCCCACAGATCGAATTTGCAAAAGCATGGTCGGCCGTTCAAGGCACGGTACCCGAGAAGATCTCGTTGCTGCGACAGCAGTTCCGAGTAAGCGGCCTAGTGATTGCGCGACGGGCGCTTGACCTGCAGCTTGTGCCACATGATGTCTACGATGCGTTCTACCAAGACGCACGCAGGCGGTCGGCCAGCAAGGGCAAGGAAAGCGGCGGTGATTTCTATTTGACGCTGGCTGTCCGCAACAGCAAGTCGTTTTCGCGCAAGGTTGCAGCGCTGGCGACGTCCGGCGGGATCAGTTTCCGGGAAGCAGGCCAACTGCTCAATACGAATCCAAATAACGTAGCGGTCTTCCATGCCAAGCAACGAGCGCTTTCTGCTTGACTCCGATGTCTTGATCAGCGCGAAGAATCTCCACTACAGCCCCAAGTATTGCGGGGCGTTTTGGGATTGGATCTTACAGGCGCATCAGGTCGGAAAGGTTCTCAGCATCGATAAGGTGCGGGACGAGCTTCAGGTCGGCAAACAAGAAGATCTGTTGCATGCTTGGTCGCAACGCCCCGAGTTGTCAGATTTTTTCGTGTCAAGCAAGCCGGCGACAGCACAATGGGGAAAATTGGCGGTGTGGGCAACTACTCGTACGCCAACATATCTGCAAGCGGCACAAGACAAGTTCCTAGATGCCAAGTCGGCTGATGCATGGCTGATCGCGTACGCCTCTACGCAGACCGATGTCACAGTGGTCACCAACGAGAAAGCCGAACCTGCCAGCAAGAGATCAATCAAGTTGCCTGATGCGGCTAACGCCTTGGGCGTGAAAACTATGACGCTGTTTGAGCTGCTTCATCTCCACGCGCATGGGACGTTTTCGTTCCAGATGTAGAACGGCCGCCGACAAACGGAATGCGGATTATCGCTGCCAGCGGAGACCTATAGATTTCTCGACACACCCTACGAACCTGACGCAGGTCGGGTCGTCAAGGCCGAACAGCCCTCAGCACAACGCCATCCCATCCGAACAGTACCCGGCGCCCATCCATCCGATATACCGCCGTACAATTCGCGCTGTCGAGTAGTGCGGTCCTTGCCGGAAGTCCGGTATCTTCAAGGTTGATGCCGAAATCATCTTTTAGGCGGGATGCTGTGTCCACAATGCCAACTCTGAAACCCTGATGAGGCCTGCAGCGCTCACCGCTAAACTCGATGCCGGCCGGCGAGATATTCAGCACCTGACCCAGCAGCTTTCTTGCCTCTGGGATTCCGCCTGAGGTATTGCCATAGCCGACAACATCGGTAACCGTCCACTTCCCCTGGAAGTCACTAACAGAGGGCTCTGCCGCTTTTGCACTAATCAGAGACGCGAAAAAACAGAGGGCAACGCTTGCGCAAATCCGATGCAGCATTACTGTCCTCCTTGCCGGAAGGGAGCAGTTTCGCGCTGTCGCCTGTTCAACAGTCCCTGACTGACTCTCGGCGGCCCGACTGGTCGGCCGTTGCGATCACGAGGCGTGATCACGATATTGCGAAGCATGTGCTGCGCGACGGACCGCATGTCGCCATCATTGGCCGGCGTGAGCGCCTGCCGGATATTCTGCGTAGACGAGTTGTAGGCAAAGGAGACTGCAGCGTCGAATTGCGCCTGCGTCAGCTGATGGTCGGTGACGGTTGCCCTGACCACCCGCTCCGCTTCTCTTACGCGAGCCTCAAGGATCGCGTTAGCCTGTTCCGGTAGCACCGTGCGCTGCAATTCTTCCTGCGTGCAGGGGCCGAGGTGCGCCAGCGTGCCGATGCCCCATGTGCAGTTTCCGTTAATGGGAGCATCGTTGTAGTAGTGCATTACGACACCCTCGTTAAAGCGAAGCGCCGCGTATCCCGCTGCGCTCATCCGCATGTTCTCGTTAGCCATAGTGTCCTTCGATGCAGTTTGCTGCCCATCGGCAGCCGGCGTCAAATCGTGCCATAAGGATGAGCCGGTGGACACAGGCACCTATCAGTTTGGATAGGTCGCTAGGTGCGAGGGCGCGTCACTTGTGAAGCATATGTACCTAGGCATGCTTCAGATAGTCAGACGGGCACCCGTCATGGCGCCGTCGGCCAAAAAATTCCGTCGCTTGCCTGCAATTCGAGCTCGATCGTCGCCGGCATCCCGGCTCGCGGGTCGGCCGGGGTGAAATTGCAGCCCACTACGTCCCAATCGGCTTCCAGCATTTTCGCCACGTGATTGGAATCGTACATGTCGAGCACGTTTTGATTCCCGCGGAGCGCTGCGACGAACACATTGGCGGGTAATGAAATTTTCATGCGGCGGGAGCCTGGAGAAAATGAGAGATTTCCGGGGAGTTGGCTGTCAAAGCGACCAGTCTCCCATGGGGCCAGCTGGGGACCGTACGCCCATCGATTGAAATCTAGGCGCTGCAAAAGACTCGTTTGTGTGCTCGTGAGAGGGCGTTTGGCCTGTGGGTTGCGGTAGAGCGACGCACGAGCGACATTGCGCGGGCGGTGACCGTAACCCAGCGCCGTTTCAATGCTTACGATTATTGCAGCAGATAGGGAATGATTTCGTGCAAAGGCTTCGCGCACTGCGTCCTCTACGGTCGGCAACCATGGGCCTCCGCTTCGCACCGCTGGGCTCTGGTCGCTTCCGATGCATACAACTCTTGTCTCATCCAACTTGTGCTGCGCTGCCTTGTCCTCGAGACGGCGAAAGATGGCATGTTGCTTGAAGTGTGACGCCGCCTCCTGAAGCAGGCCGCCGCCTCCTGTGAAAGGACCTTTCCGTTCGGGGTCGTAGTCAATTGTGACTGTGTAGGTACCGAGGGTGACAGCGTGATATTGGTCTGGCGCACTCGCGATCGAGGCGAAGAAAGCCTGAATTTCGGGATCTCGAAAAAACCGCTTGCGGTCGTCCAACTGAGGCACAGTTCGAATGGGCCCTGCAGCATTCGAGCTATCACCGGTGAATTGATAGCGGAGCTTGAACGCCTTGATCGACCGGTGTTCAGCCATCTCGTACACCCATTCGATGAGAGCATCGGAGCGGCGCTCTTCGCGCCAAAAGCGAGGGTACAGATACGCAGCCTCAATCCAAAGTGTCTCACCGCCTTCAGCTACAAGTTCTATATCGGGGCTCGCCCCTTCAAGAGGTTCGTACTTGACGCGACCTATTTGACCAGCGGCTTCCAGCACAAGCAGTTCCCACACAGCTGCAGCGCGGCTTTGTGCATGCCGCAGATTGCCTCGAACTCCCTCCAATCTTGTTCCGGCTAGCTTCTCGCATTCGGCTAGCAGGACCGCAGCTTGTTTTTCATACAACATCGGTGGTTTTCCAGTTGCAGGCGTCGACGAATGTGATCGGGGATGCTTGGTCGCGGGACGCAGTAGCGCGCCGCGATCTGACGGATCTTAGACCGAGAGCGCCAAGCATTGCACAATGCTCGTGCGAATTGCAACGCGGTTACCCGATGTCGGCGTGATCGTTTCGAACTTGTGCGAGCAGCCGCATTTGGGTGGTGTAGCACGTCAGCGCGCGGCGGCGTCTCTTTGACTTACCCATATTTCTCAACCGTGGCGTGATCAAGTTCGCATTGCAGTGCTATCCGAAGAATTGATGATGCGCGCCACTGTCAAAACATCGCATCGACGTGCTTGAAGATTAGTCCTTTGAGCCAGTGCCGATTGTCAAATTGATCGATGATCGCGATATCGACCTTGAACCGTTTGTTCGGCTCTCGGTGTTTTGGTAAGAAGTGGAAGCTGACGCGCACCCGTGTCATTTCATTAGGCGGTATCGGATAGTTGCCGGAATACTGCGAGCGTAGATCCTTCACCGTGGTATCGCCACGTTCTGTGCGACTTAGGACGCCCCACCGCCTATAGCGAATCAACGCGCCCGCCAGCCGCACGTTGTCGGTCCACACGTTGGTTGTGTTGAAGTCTCCGACGATTTGTAACATCGGCTTGTCGCCCATTTTCCCCATCGACCACCACAACGCATTGATGCGCGGTTGCTGGATCGCGACGATCGTCTTTGTAGGCAGCCCCGCCGCGTGATCGTTGCCGGCGAGACGCGCGCGACACCAGGCGAGCGCGTGTGTGACCTTGGAAATGATCTTTCCGAGGTTCGCCAGCACGCCCATCACAGAGGTAATGCCAGCGATGCCCGCAGTAATAGTCGCCCATGTTGGAATCTGCATGATCGATCTTTAAGTTTGCTGGTCGCTACCGGGCAGCGTGCTGCCGGCCTCTCAGCAGTCGGTCGTCGAAGGCCCACAGCAGAAGACGGGCCACGTTCAGCATGTCATCGAGCGTGGGGCGGTGGGTACCCTCAAGTGTGAGCCCAGCGGGTTCGCAGGCCTTCGCCATGCCGACTTTTTTGCCCACTCGCTGGGCTTTGGCAAACAATCGCTTTGCATCTTGGTACGCCAGTGCGATCGGCTCTCAACCGCGCGCGGTTTTCGGTCGCTGACGGCCCACCATCTTACGGCGTGAGGATCAGCATGGGGCGGGCCAGCCGCCTGTCGTAGCTGACCTCGACGCGCGAGAGAGGCTCAGCCGTCTGCCACCCGGGCAAGCCTGCGGCGTGGACGTTCAGCCTCACATGATGTGCGTCGCAGTGCTCAACCCGCCCTTCTGTCTGCTCCCGCGCGCCTGGGGCCGGCCGATCATCTTGCAAGCGCCGACCACGACTTTCGAGGGTGATCGGCAGTCCGCGCATGCGTAAAATGGCGCGAGCCTTGTCGTTGCGGCTGGCGATCAACTCGTCGAGCTGATCGGGTGACGCATTTACCGACTCGGAGCCTCTCCGAACAAACGCCGGACCGGTGAAGTGGGGCCGCTGGTCACTTTCGGCGACCTCCACGGCGACGACTGCGCTATCTTCCGCGTTGAGAACACGAGCCGTATAGCGGATCGGGGGGTAGCAGGTTTCGGCGGCCTCGCGTACGCGCCGCTGCGCAGCGTCAGAATTCGCCACGCCGATGACAGCCCCCGTCCTGTCGTGGATGCCAATAAAGAGGATACCGGTTTGATCGGGCGCCAACGTGTTCGCAAAAGCGCACAACGTCTTTCGTAGTTGTTCCTGGTTGACGCCGTCAGGTTTGCGTTCGACGAAGTTGTCCTCGGCATCGCGCAGGCGGGCTAGCAATTCCTCGTCTGTCATGGACGCTGCTCCCTTGTATTCGGCCGGGATTGGGCACACAGAGTCATCACCCGCGGATAAAACCCACCCAGTCGTAGGCGTTTCAGACCAGAAGCGGCCGTTCACGAACACGCTTGCAATGCGGCGTCGTGCCAGAAGTGGTTTTTTCGCCCCACGTCAGCTTATAGGTAAATTTCTCAGATCAAGCTCCAGCGCCGAGAGAAGATTCACCTGCACAAGGACAAAACGAGAAGGATCAAGCAATTCCGGCGCCTTCAAACCTGAATATCGCTCGAAGGTGGTGCCGATATTCTTCCGTTTCTTCCTCACCTTTCCGGCGTCTCCGTGGTCAACGTCATGCTGGAGGTCCGTACGAAGAGTGTTGACGTCCACAAACGAAGTTGGTAGTTCACTAAGGCGCTGTCCAATGCTTTCTTTGAAAAGGAAGTATAGGTTGCCGACAAAGTTAGAGTAGTCATTGAAATCTTTTACTGGCTTTTCGATGGAGCGGAGTGCTTTGGTGGTTTTATTCGTCGCCTTAAACATATCCTCGCCATGGACCGCAGCGTACGATGTATTTAGTCGGTTGATATGTGTCGCAATACTATCGGCAAGTTCTTTGACGCGCGGATGGATACCGTTTACAAGTAATGTGGAGGCCTCGAAGGCATCGGCAAATGCACTACTTTTCAAGAAAGCTTTTCGCAGCAAAATCTCTTGCCGAATCCTAGCACCTGCCTTTACGTTGGCATTAATAGATTTTTGAAACCGAATAAAATCGTAATCCGTGGCAGCTTGCCCGAGCTCAACTTGACGGGCCAACTCGTTAAGAAACCACTCGATAAAGGTACCGAAGTGACTTTCTAAGCCGCCTGCCTTGCCAGTTTCTACGCAGCGGCACGCTAGTGACATTACCGACTGTACGATTGTCCGGTTCTTGAGTTTCTGCTCTTTCTTCGGAAAAGCAGCGTGCAGAAAATCAAGCGCACCTTTAATACGTTTTGCCACTGCAGAAGTGGTGGAAAAATTTTTCTGAGATTCGAAAACTGCTTTGACGTCTTCAAATCGTAACGATGCCTCGATGCCCTCGACCTCAATCGTAGCAACCTTGGTAGCTATATCGAAGTGAGCGAGACGTGTATCACCCAGCGCCACGGATTCCACGAAAAAGCCATGCTTCGTAAGGGATCGACAAAAGTCCCGCAGCTTACTGTGCACCGAATTGAGCTTTTCACTGCTGCTCAATGGAAGTCCTTGTTGGAGCCGCTGGAAAAACTGCTTTAGTTCTTCCTCGGAAGCATCTTCTATTTCATCGAATTCAATTTCAAAATCATCAAAAGCATCAGAGAATTTTGGCTTAAGATCCTTATAAAATGGACCACCAAAAGTACCTGTTGATTCTTCACTCAGATTCAATTCGTTGGCGAAAAATTCATAGACAGCGGCTAAGCGCTGTTGTCCATCAACGACCTCCAGTTCGTCGTCGTCGAGTCTCAGGAAGTAGAATTTAGGAAGCTTCCAGCCGCGGAGAATACTGTCGATCAACTGCTGCTTTCGCTCGGTGTTCCACACTTCGCCGCGCTGCCACTCAGGAATTTCATATCGGTCTCTACGCTTGTAGATCTTGTCCAACGCCCGCTGACCAGGTTTCATCTTCATTTTTTCTAACCTTAAATTGTCGGCCTGAACGCACTCGCGCATTCGTCTATAAATGAGTAGCAGTCGGATCTTGCGCCTCAACAGGCTCGCTGCTGCAGATGTGGCGCCGCTGATTATATCGCTGGCATACATCGAAGGGTCGGAGACCTCCGTTACTATCTTCACACCCCGAAGCGCGAGGTGTTGATCAACCAAGCCAGACATGATTGCTGCGGCGACACGACAGTGACCCGACATCTGGCCGACAGATCAGGGTGTCGGCCAAGGGCGAACCGTATCATGCATTATCTACCGGGCGGCATCTCATGGGTGCACGCACAAGACTTCAGCGACATAATCGGCAACCGTATTGATCCACGCGGAAGACTCCAAATATGGCAGAAAACGGAAATGAGCTCGCTCCCATCATCCAGCTTGGCCGAGCATTCGCGGGTTGGATCGAAAAGAATCAACCGCTGCTCGCGTCGATCGCGATCGGTGTTCAGGGGCTGGCGAGCGAATTCGTCGGGTTTGCGAACCGTTTGCACTCGCACTTTGATGCACGTATGGAGGTGTACCCCGAGCTCGCAAACTGCGCTCTATCGCTCGCGAAGCGGGGATGGTTCATGAGCGGCTACTTCGCCTTGTCAGAGCTTGATCAGCTCGCGCGTCAAGCGGCGAGCGGTACAAGCCTAGAAGATCTCGAAACCCTGCTTGCAAAGCTCTACACCGAAGACCTGACCCATCATCTCGAGAGCATTATCGCCGAACACCCGGCGCGGGCTTTCGCCATCCGTCCTGCTGTCGATGCCCATTTGCGAAGTGAGTACGCCCTCTCAGTACCGCTGTTTTTCGCTCAAGCCGAGGGCGTCTGCTTTGAGAATGCCAAGAAGTATCTTTTCCAGGGCCAGTCTGAAGAGCGGGTGGCGCATGTCGCGCAGCTCGAACTGGCCGCACTTGCGGCGGCACCGAGCGACAACCCCGTAATGGGTTTCTACTCACTCCTCTACGAAATGATGTGGACATCCGTCAGCGAACGGTTGCCGATCGCCTACAACCACAAGGACCGAGAGCGGTTCGACTACAACGGCCTTAACCGCAATACGGTACTCCATGGCATTGCGATGGAGGAATATGCGACGGAGGAAAACAGCCTAAAAGCCTTCTCGCTGCTCAGTTGCATGGCAGCACTGATGTCGAAACAACAGAGAGCCGCTCAGGGTGCATCCGTCCAAGGTGATGACGCGTCGTCCTCGTCGGCTGTTTAGGTAAGCGTTATGCCATGCGATCAACTTCGATCTGCCGCTGCCGGCGGCCGTAAGAACGAATTTGCATCTTCGACCCGAAGGACATACATCAGCTCGCGTTGCCCGCCTCCGGCGGTAACTTCGCCTTGTTTAGTTTTCGCGCCAGCCCGTCGGCACGTAGATGGGTGTAATCCTTCAACATCTGTAGCGTCTTGTGGCCGGTAATCGACGCTGCCTCAATTCGATCCAACCCCAATTCGAACAACCGACTTGTAGCCTCGTGCCTCAGATCGTGAAATCGAAGCCCTTCGATATCAGCGCGTTCACACGCTTTCTCCCAAGCCGAACGCAACTCCGACGTCTTTATCGGGAAAACCGGGCCGCCCTTCAGCGGTCGTGGCATGTCGCCGAGGATCTCGCAGGCGGTAGCCGTCAAAGGAACTATCCGCGCTTCACCGTTTTTTGTATCGTGAAGCATAGCCGTCCCATGGTCACCCATTATCCGCAAGTCTGACCAAGTCAGCCCGAGAAGTTCACCCTGCCGCATGGCCGTCTCGATCGCCAGCTTAACCATCGGTAGCACCACGGCAGCTTTACGAGCCTTCGTGAGCTCGGCGAACAAGCGCAGTTCCTCCCCTTCTTCCAGTCGGCGGTTTCGGGATCGCCCGGAACGCGGCAGCTCGATCTCCCTTACAGGATTCTTGACGTCCATCCGCCAGCGCTTCCGCGCGATCATAAAGACGTGCGACAGAAGCGCAGCGAGCTTACGTTTGGTGGAATCGGATAGCGCCGCTCCGTTCATCGGCCCCCGCTGCTCCCGGTGCAGGCCATTGAGGAAGGCAACAACGTCCTCCGGAGTGATGCGGTAAAGGCTCTTTTTCGCAAGTGTGCTGCGTTGAATCCGGGCGATCTTATGCGCCTCGGATTCCGACGACTTCTTTTTCGCCGAGATCTCTTTCTTGTATCGGTCGAGGATCGTAGACAGCGTCGCTGCTTTCACATCGTTGCGCTTCGCACGTGTTTCGAGCAAACGCTTCGCGTCCGGATCCAGTGTCAACGCAGCGCGCTTCGAGTCCCGAAACGCCCTCGCCTCGTCGAGCGAGTCGAACGTCCCGACAATCCGGTGTCCGTCAACCATCAGCTTGACTTGGAATGAGAACGGGCCGCGCTGGTAGATCCCCCGTTCGATTGTCTTGTTTTTTCTCAATTTGTCCCAGTAATTCTGCCGGAATATTGGGAATAGATTGTACAGCGGGCTTCTTAGCCATCAAAGTCAGGGGACTCAAAATCCCCCGCCGCAAGGCGTGCCGGTTCGATTCCGGCCCTGGGCACCAAAAAAGATTCAGGCCGTACCGTATAAAATCAAAAAGCCCCGCCCAGCCAAGCTGCGCGGGGCTTTTTGTTGCCCTTTGCGAATCATTGTCAGCAATAACTGCCTGGTAAATAAGTGACGTTCCGCCGCAGACTGAAGCTTTGCTCGAAATTGGGCGATCCGACGCCCATGGCGCCGGCGCCCAATATTTGCCTTACTGCCCTGCCACCCGCGCGCCGCCATGCAGCGCAGCACGCCGGCGCTTGAACACATAGCCGCCCCACATCACAACAAGCCAGGCCGGCACGAGCCATACCGAGACCGACAGGCCCGGCGTCATCGCCAGGATCACGAGGATCAACGCCATGAAGGCGAGGCAGATCCAGTTGCTGACCGGGAACCAGAACGACTTGAACACGAGCGTCTCGCCTGCCGCCACCATAGCCTTGCGCGACTTCAGATGCGTCAGGCTGATCAGTGCCCAGTTCAACACCAACGCGGCCACTACCAGCGCCATCAGCAAACCAAGCGCTTCGGCCGGGATCAGATAGTTGATGATCACGCAGGTGAACGTGGCGAGCGCCGACAAACCAATCGCCATATACGGCACGCCGCGCCGGTCGACCTTCATCAGCGCGCGCGGTGCGTTGCCCTGTTCCGCGAGACCGTAGAGCATACGGCTATTCGCATACACGCCGCTGTTGTATACCGACAGCGCCGCGGTCAGCACCACCACGTTGAGGATGTTCGCGGTCAGCGTCGAGCCGATCTGCGAGAAGATCATCACGAACGGGCTGCCGCCAGCCGCCACCTGATTCCACGGATACAACGAAAGCAGCACCGCCAGCGAGCAGATGTAGAAAATCAGGATCCGGTAGATCACCTGATTCACGGCCTTCGGAATGCTCTTTTGCGGGTCGGCCGCTTCAGCGGCCGTAATACCGATCAACTCGAGGCCGCCGAACGAAAACATGATGACCGCGAGCATCATGAATAGACCATGGAAACCGTGCGGGAAAAAACCGCCTTCGGCCCAGAGATTGGTGATCGAGGCTTGTGGGCCGCCGTGGCCGCTGATCAGCAGATAACCACCGAACAGGATCATGCCGATCACCGCTACCACTTTGATGATCGCAAACCAGAATTCGGTTTCGCCGTACGCCTTGACGTTGGCGAGATTGATTGCATTGATGACGGCGAAGCACACCAGCGCCGATACCCACGTAGGCACGCCCGGCCACCAGTAATGCACGTAAGTGCCGACCGCGGTCAACTCGGCCATACTCACGAGCACGTAGAGTACCCAGTAATTCCAGCCGGACAGAAAGCCGGGAAAGTCGCCCCAATATTTGTACGCGAAGTGGCTGAACGAACCAGCGACCGGTTCCTGCGCGACCATTTCGCCAAGCTGCCGCATGATCATGAAGGCGATGATGCCGCCGATCGCGTAGCCGAGAATCATCGACGGGCCGGCCGCCTTCAACACGCTGGCGGAGCCGAGAAACAAGCCGGTGCCGATCGCCCCACCCAGCGCGATCAGCTGGATGTGGCGATTCTTAAGCCCGCGCTTCAGGCCGTCTTGCTGCTGTGCACTATTCAAATTGCGCCCCAGTGTATGGATATCGATCACCTCATCAGACTTATGGTCCGCCCCGGCAGAACCTGAAATTTTACCGCGGCCGATATTACCTAAATACTGGGAGCAACCCGAGCTTGGTTCTGCGCCGCACTTAACGGCGAGGATAGTGATTGTCACTGGCGTGGGGCTTCTGTATGTTGCCCTATCGAGGTTTCAGCCTTCGGAGATTCAACATGTCGCCCAAACGTCTGCTTTGCGCCGCTGCTTTGTGTCTCTGCTTCGCTGGCGCGGGCGCCCTCGCGCAAACCGCGGCGCCCACGGCAGAACCCGCCGCCGAACCCCCCGATATGCTTGGCATGGAGTCGAGCGCGCCGGAAGCGCCGGCCCCGCCGCCCGCAGCACCTGCGACGCCGGCCGCAACGGCGCCCACGCCCACCGCCCCCGCCACGCGAGGGGCGAGCAGCCCCCCACCGCCCGCAGCGCCGATGACCGGCCCCGTACGCAACGTCGTGCTGGTTCACGGTGCGTTCGTCGACGGGTCGAGCTGGAACGGTGTCGTCGCGAAGTTGCAGCAGAAGGGGTATCACGTGAGTTCGGTGCAGAACCCGCTCACGTCGCTTGCCGACGATGTCGCCGCCACCCGTCGCGTCCTCGCGCGCCAGGATGGCCCGACCATTCTGGTGGGGCATTCATGGGGCGGTGTGGTGATCACCGAAGCCGGCGCGAACGCGCCGAACGTCGCAGGTCTCGTCTACGTGGCGGCGATCGCGCCGGACCTGCATGAGTCGACGATGGACCTGATGAAACGCGCGGCGCCGATGCCCGCAGGTCAAGGCATCACCGCGGACTCGACAGGCTTCCTGTGGCTCGACCGCAGCAAGTATCACGCCGATTTCGCCGCCGACGTGCCCGAGAATCTGACACGCGTGCTCTCCGCCGCGCAGCAACCGATCGCCGCGCGGGCGTTCAGCGAAACGGTCAGTCAGGTGGCGTGGAAAGAGAAGCCGTCATGGTACGTGCTGACCACCAGAGACCGCGCCGTGTCGCCCGCTGTCGAAAAATTTATGGCCGACCGGATGGGGGCGAAGATCGTGCCGATCGCATCGAGCCATCTGGTGCCGGTATCACACGCGGGTGCTGTTGCGGATGTAATCGATCGCGCGGCGCGGGAGTTGAGCCGGCAACAGTAAGCCGTAGCCGGCTTGATGCGTATGCGCGAGATCAGTCGCGCATGCGCTGCTGCAAGCAAACGCATTGGCGCTTGAGCGCAATCGGGCTCACCCAAACCCTCAAGCCCTCAAGCCCTCAAGCGCACTCAAACATCAAAACGGATGCAAAGCGCCAACGCGCCAGGAGTTCAACGTCCCTCAGCGCAGATTCGTATTCGCCAATTCGACCACCTCATCTCCGCGGCCATTCAACACCGCCCGCAGCATATACAAACTGAACCCCTTCGCCTGCGCCCACTGAATCTTCGGCGGTAACGCGAGTTCGTGCTTCGCCGTCACCACATCGATCACCGCGGGTCCAGGATGCGCGAATGCCTCGCGTAACACGGGCTCGATGTTCTCTGACAATTCGACTCTCGCGCCATAGATACCCGCGCCGCGCGCAATCGCCGCGAAGTCGGTGGCGGCGAGATCGGTGCCGCTTTCGAGGTAACCGCCCGCCTTCATCTCCATCGCGACGAAACCGAGCGTGCTGTTATTGAACACGACCACCTTGATCGGCAGATTCAGCTGGCGCGCCGTGAGCAGATCGCCAAGCAACATCGACAAACCGCCGTCGCCCGACAGCGAAATCACCTGACGCCCTGGCTCCGCTGCTTGCGCGCCCAGCGCCTGCGGCATCGCATTGGCCATCGAGCCGTGATTGAACGAGCCGTGCAGACTGCGCTTGCCGTTCATCGTCAGATAGCGCGCCGCCCAGAGCGTCGGTGTGCCGACGTCGGCGGCAAACACGGCGTCTTCGTTGGCCACTTTGTCGATGATGCTGGTCAGGTATTGCGGATGAATCGCCCGGCCCGGATCAGATGGACGAGCCAGATCGTCAAGATCTTTGCGCGTATCGGCGTAGTGCTTGCGGGCGTTCTCGAGGAAACGCCGATCGGTCTTGCGCTTGATCAACGGGAGCAGCGCCTGCAAGGTCGCCTTGACGTCGCCCACGAGGCCCAGCTTCAAGGGCGCACGCTTGCCGAGCGCCGAGCCGCGCCGATCGATCTGCACCACGTTGCCGTGCGTCGGATAAAAATTGCGATATGGGAAATCGGTGCCGAGCATTACGAGCGTGTCGCATGACATCATCGCGTGATAGCCGGAGCTGAAACCGATCAGGCCGGTCATGCCGACGTCGAACGGGTTGTCCCACTCCACGTATTGTTTGCCACGCAATGCGTGCACGGCGGGCGCGCCGAGTTGATCGGCGAAGGCCACCACTTCGTCGTGCGCGCCCGCGCACCCGCTGCCGCACAGCAGGGTCACGCCGCCGGCCTGATTCAGCATATCGGCGAGCCGGTCGAGATCCGCGCCGGAGGGCACCACGGTCGAGCGTTCGAGCGTGCCTGCCCACGCCGGCGTTTCGTCGGGGGCTTCGCCAAGCGCGACGTCGCCAGGTAGCACGATCACCGCGACGCCACGCTCCTCGATCGCCGTGCGCATGGCGCGAGCCAGCACGCGCGGAAACTGCGACGGGTTCGTCACCAGTTCGACGTAGTGGCTGCACTCCTTGAACAACTCCTGGGGATGGGTTTCCTGGAAGTAGCCCAGGCCGATTTCCGAGGACGGAATGTGCGCGGCGATCGCGAGCACGGGTTGATGATTACGATGACAGTCGTACAGGCCATTGATCAGATGCAGGTTGCCGGGACCGCAACTGCCCGCGCAGACGGCGAGCTTGCCGGTGGCCGCCGCATCGGCGCCCGCGGCAAAGGCGGCGACCTCTTCGTGGCGTGTATGCATCCAGCGAATCGAGCCGAGCCTTTGCAAGCTATCCGACAGGCCGTTCAGACTGTCGCCCGTTACGCCCCAAATCCGTTCGACGTCTGCTGCCGCCAGTGTTCTGGCCAGATAATCCGCGATAGTCTGCTTGCCCATGCTGTACTCCGCTCAGTGAGAAAGACGGTACCTCTGGAATGCCAGAGAGTACCGCTTCCTCGCAAAACGTGTCTCCGCGCGGGCAGCGTTTTATCGAAACGTAAGCATGAGGGGCGGCCGTGCTCGCAGACGGCATGCGTCCTCGTCGCGCACCTCAGCGCAGCATGAACGACATCGCCGAGAGACAGTTCAGCATGCGCACCGCATGTTCCGCCGACTCCGCGCTAAAACGCAACGTGACGGCATCGATGCGTGTGAGCGTCGGCCATTGGCAGAACAGATCGGCCAGCGCGGTCGTTTGCACACGCAACTCACATTCCACGGGCTTCGTGGCAGCGCGCGTGGCTTGCGGCGCGTGGCCTTGGTCGATGTAATGCCGCACCACTTCGCGCGCGGCACTTTCGATTGCATCACGGGCGCTTGCCGGTGTTTGCGTCACGCCGCTCGCATGCCCCGTCGCACTCTTGGTGACGACAAAACGCGCGCCGGGAAAACGGGGCGCGGTTTCTTCCGCGAAAACATCGTCGCCGGATAAAAGCGCTACCTGTGCGCCATATTCTTCCGCTAACGCGCCATACAATCCTGCCTCGCCTACTTCGACGCCATTCAGCAAGACGCGCGCGAACGCGAAGCTGTTGATCGTATGCGAGAGAATGCCGCGCGTTTGCGACCTCGCGTGATAGCCGATCATGAAGACCAGCGCCGCGCCGTATTCGAGGCCGGCCATCATGCCGAGCGTACGCGGTTTGCCGAGCACCACCTGGGCGCGAGCATCGAGCAGATCCGGCAGCAGATTGCGGAAGCCGCCATGCGAATCGTTGACCCACACATGTGTTGCGCCACCTGCGAACGCACCTTCAATCGCGGCATTGGCCTCGAGTGTCATCCAGCGACGCGCGGCTTCGTATTCGCCGTTGCCCGCGCGCGTTTGTTCGGGGTGGAACACGCCGGCTACGCCTTCGATGTCGGCAGAAATCAGGACTTTCATCAGGGAACTTACTTGAGAAGTTGAACGAGGTCGGGAGCGGTGTCGTGCAGCGACAGGCGACGATGGCCGTCGCGGCCCGTAACGGAAGTCGCGCTCCAGAGTGCATCGACGATCGCTTGCTCGACGCTGTCCGCGCAGGCACGGAAAAGCGGATCGAGGCGTGCATCGGCGAGTACTGGCGGCAGCGCTACAAAGTCGGATTCGTGCGGCACGGTGTAGGCCGTCGAAAATGCCAACGCGATATCGCCGCTGCCGTGGCCATACACCGAACCGGTTCGTGCGAGACCGGCCGCAGCGCGCAATGACAACCGCTTGAGTTGGCGAGCGTCGAGCGGCGCATCGGTGGCGACGATCATGATGATCGAGCCTTGCTCGGGTTTCGAGGCGGTTGCTGGGATCGTTGAGCTTGCTGGCGTTGCCAACGTTGCCGACGTTGCTAAGGGTGCCGTGCTGGCTGCGGCGGCTTTGGCTGCGCGTTCGGCCAGCACACGACCGAGCGGCGCGCCGTCGATCGTCAGCATCGGCAGGCGGCCGAAGTTCGCCAGCACGAGTGCGCCGACCGTATAGCGCCGCCCTGCCACATCGACCACGCGCGATGCATTGCCAATGCCGCCTTTCAAATCGAAGCACGACATGCCACGGCCTGCACCAACCGAACCACTCGCGACGTCAACACTCGCCGCTTTATATGCTTCGGCGAAATGCCGTTCGCTTACCGCCAACGCCTGAATATCGTTCAGGTATCCGTCATTACATTCGAACACCAGCGGATTGATCGTCGACCATTCGCGACCGATTCGCGGATTGACCTCAATTGCAGCGCGAATCTGCCCTTGGGCAACGGCGGCCACGCCAAATGTATTGGTCAACGCAATCGGCGTCTCCAGCACACCGAGTTCCTCAACCTGCACGAGCCCGATGCTTTTGCCAAACCCGTTGATCACCGACGCAGCCGCAGGCACCTTGTTCAGAAACGGATCGCCACGGTGCGGACGAATGACGGTTACGCCGGTTTGCACGGCGCTTTCATCCAGCGTGCAATGTCCGACCGTCACGCCTTCTACGTCGGCAATCGTCCCACGGGAGCCGCTCGGCAACACACCGATATGCGGTACGCTTTCACCTGCAGTACCCGTGAAACTCATGGCCGGTCGAGCTTGGGATCGAGCGCATCGCGCAAACCGTCGCCGAGCAGATTGAATGCCAGCACGGTGAGGAAAATTGCCAGACTCGGAAACAGCGCAATATGCGGCGCGGTGACCATATCGGCGCGCGCTTCGTTGAGCATCGCGCCCCATTCGGGCGTCGGCGGTTGCGCGCCGAGTCCGAGAAACGACAAGCTCGCCGCCGTGATGATCGACGTACCGATCCGCATGGTGAAGTAGACGACGATCGACGAAATCGTCCCCGGCAAAATATGCCGCACGATGATGGTCCAGTCCGACGCACCGATGCTGCGCGCCGCTTCGATATACGTGAGTTGCTTGAGCATCAGCGTATTGCCCCGCACGAGACGCGCAAACGCCGGGATGCTGAAAATCGCCACGGCGCAGATCACATTGATCATGCCGTTGCCGAGAATCGCGACCACACCGATCGCCAGCAGAATGCCGGGGAAGGCGAATAGCACGTCGGCAACGCGCATCGTGATGCGGTCCCACCAGCCCTCGTAGTAGCCGGCCAGCAAACCGAAGAACGTGCCGATCAGCGCGCCGATCGCCACCGACAGAAAACCGGCCGCGAGCGAAATACGCGACCCCGCCAGGATGCGACTGAAAATATCGCGACCCAGCGAATCGACGCCGAACCAGTGCGCGGCCGAGGGTGCCGCATTCAATGCGTCGTAGTCGAAGAAATTCTCCGGATCGTACGGCACGATATGTGGCGCGAGAATCGCGACCACGATCAGCAGCAGCACGAAAATACCGGCGCCGAGCGCCACATGCTGCTTGCGGAATTTGCGCCAGAATTCGCTCCACGGCGTGCGGATCGTGCTTTCTGCGAGGGCGGCCTTGGCCGCATTCGCCTCAGTGGCTGAGATACTCATGCGGGCCTCACTTGAAACGGATAGTCGGGTTGATCACGGCGTACAACACGTCCACGACCAGGTTGATGATGATGAATTCGAGCGAGAACAGCAGCACTTCAGCCTGAATCACCGGATAGTCACGCATCGCCACGGCGTCCACCAGCAGGCGTCCGAGGCCCGGCCAGTTGAATACCACTTCGACGACGATCGAGCCGCCGAGCAGAAAGCCGAATTGCAGGCCCATCATCGTGATGACAGGAATCATCGCGTTGCGCAGGCAATGTTTGACGATCACGAGCCATTCGGGCACGCCCTTGGCGCGCGCGGTTCGCACGAAGTCTTCATTCATCACTTCGACGAACGACGCGCGGGTGAAGCGCGCCATCACCGCCGCCACTGCCGCACCGAGCGTGAGCGAAGGCAGCACGTAGCTCTGCCACGAACCGTCGCCGACGATGGGCAGCCAGCCGAGCTTGACCGAAAAAATCTCCATCAACAGCATGCCGAGCGCGAAGGCGGGAAACGAAATGCCCGACACCGCCAGCGTCATCCCGAGCCGGTCGGGCCAGCGATTGCGCCACACCGCCGAGACAATGCCGATGCCCATGCCGAGCACCACCGCCCACACCATGCTGGTGAGCGTGAGCAGCAGCGTCGGCATGAAGCGCTCGCCAATTTCCTGGCTGACCGGCCGCTTGCTGCGCGTGGAGGTGCCGAAGTCGCCGTGCGCGATCTTCACGAAGAAGTTGACGAACTGCTGCGGCATCGGCTTATCGAGGCCGAGATCGGCATGCACCAGCGCAACAGTCGCTTCGTCTGCTTCGGGACCGGCCGCGAGGCGCGCCGGATCGCCGGGCAACAGATGGACGAACAGGAACACCAGCACGGCGACAATGAAGAGCGTCGGCAGCAGGCCAAAGATACGTTTGACGAGGAAAGTCAGCATGAAACCAATCCGGCAATGATGCGGGCAACGAAGAATCGTCAGAAAGCGGCCGCCCGGCCGGCGTGTTCGTCTGGAACACGCCGCACCGAACGATCAGCTCATCACTTGATCGCGATCTCGTCGAAATTGAACGAGCCGTCCGGCGCGACATACGCGCCCGACAAACGCTTGCTGCGCGCGTACACGACCTTTTCCTTGACGAGGAAGATCCACGGCGCGTCGGCCCAGATACGTTTTTGCGCGTCGGTGTAGAGCGCGGCCTTCTGCGTGCGGTCGGTGGTTTCGAGCGCCTGCTTCAGGTCGGTATCGACCGTGTCGTTCCTGTAGTACGCGGTGTTGACCATCTTCGGCGGGAACGAGACCGACCCGAGCAGCGGCGTGATCGCCCAGTCCGCTTCACCCGTCGACGACGACCAGCCCGTGTAGTACATCCGCACCGGTGCAGTCGCCGGGTCCTGCGCGCTTTCCACCTTGGCGACGCGTTGACCCGCCTCGAGTGCTTCAACCTGCGCCTTGATGCCGACTTGCGCCAGTTGCTGCTGCACGAACTGAATCACCTTCTGCGCGGTCGAGTAGTTATAGGCGGACCACAGCGTCGTTTCGAAACCGTTCGGATAACCCGCTTCCTTCAGCAACTCACGCGCCTTCGCCGGATCGTACGGCCAGGGGCCAAGCTTCACCGCGTAATCAACCCCCTGCGGCACCACGCCATCAGCGGGCGTTGCGTAACCGGCGAACGCGACCTTCGTCAGCGCGTCCTTGTTGACCGCATAGTTCAGCGCTTCACGCACCTTCGGATTGTCGAACGGCTTCTGGTTGACGTTCAGGCTGATATAGCGCTGGATGATCGAAGGCGATGCGATCAGATCGACCTTCGGGCTCGACTGCAATTGCGCCGCCTGTTCGAACGGCACCTGGAACGCGAAATCCGCTTCACCGGTACGCATCAATGCAGCACGCGTGTTGTTGTCGACCACCGGTTTCCAGTCGATCGCATCGACCTTCGGATAGCCCTTCTTCCAGTAGCCGGCGAACTTCTTCACCGTCAGGTCACCTGCCGGGTCCCACTTCACCAGTTCGAACGGACCCGTGCCGACCGGATGGAACGCGATGTCCTTGCCGTACTTCTTCAGCGCGTCAGGGGAAATCATCACCGCCGACGGATGCGCCAGTACGTTGACGAACGCCGAGAACGGCGCCTTCAGGGTGATTTTCACCGTGTACGGATCGACCACTTCGGTCTTCTCGATACGGTTGAACATGTTGTAGCGCTTGAGCTTGTTCGCCGGATCGGTCACACGGTCGAAGTTCGCTTTCACTGCCGCGGCATTGAAGTCAGTGCCGTCCTGGAACTTCACGCCGTGACGCAGCTTGAACGTGTAGACCTTGGCATCCGGGCTCGCTTCGTAGCTATCGGCCAGCACGTTGATCAGCTTCATATCCTTGTCGAAACCGAACAGGCCCTGATAGAACGACTTCGCGACGGCTTGCGACAGCGTGTCGTTCGCATCGTACGGATCGAGCGTCGTGAAGGTCGACGCAACGGCCATCACGGCCGTGGTGTCGGCGTGCGCCACACTGCCCGCGAGCATCGCGAACACCACCGCGCCGCCGCTGACCAGCGCGCGCAAACGAAACGGAGAAGACGGGACCAGCAGGTTCATGAGGTTGGCTCCAGGCTGCGAATTGAAACAGGGTTATGTGCTGCGAGAGAAATTTTTTGCTTCAGGTTGGGCACTGCATTCGAAGCTGCGTTTGGGTCTGCGTTTGGGTCTGCATTCGAGTCTCCGCGCGCGCCTAGTAAGCGCCGCCGACCCGATGCTGAGCCACGAAATGGTCCGTGCCGACTGCAACCAGCGGCGCTACGACCGGCTCGTCGTTCAGCGAGCGGATCGGGCTCGGAATCTCATCGGCGGCGAGCATGCGTTTCGCGTGACGTCGCGCCGGATCGGCGACCGGCACGGCACCCATCAGCTTCTTCGTATAGGGATGCTGCGGCGCTTCGAACACTGCGCGGCGCGGACCGATCTCGACGATCTGCCCGAGATACATCACCGCGACACGATGGCTGACACGCTCCACCACTGCCATGTCATGCGAAATGAACAGATACGCGACGCCCAGCTCGCGTTGCAGATCGAGCATCAGGTTGACGATCTGCGCCTGCACGGAGACGTCCAGCGCGGAAACGGACTCGTCCGCGATCACGACTTTCGGATTCAATGCGAGCGCACGCGCAATCGCGATACGTTGCCGTTGGCCGCCCGAAAATTCGTGCGGATAGCGGCGTGCGGCTTCAGGCGGCAAGCCGACCTTTTCGAGCAGCCACGCAACGCGCGCCTGGGCTTGCGCCCCTTGAGCGACGCCATGCACGAGCAGCGGCTCCATGATCGAGAAGCCGACCGTCAAGCGTGGATTCAGCGAAGCGAACGGGTCCTGGAAAATGAACTGGATATCGCGCCGCAGCGCTTGCAACGCAGGGCCTGTGAGCGAGCTGATTTCCTTGCCATCGAATTCGATCGAACCGCTCTGGCTTTCCACCAGACGCAGCAACGAGCGGCCCGTTGTCGATTTACCGCAGCCCGACTCGCCGACCAACGCGAGCGTTTCGCCGGGCCGCAGATCGAAGCTGACTTTCTCAACCGCATGCACGCGGCCCGTCAACCGTCCGAACACACCGCTCTTGACTGGAAAGCGCGTGATCAGATCACGCACCCGCAGAATCGGTGGGGTGCTGTCATGGATCAACGGTTGGCTTTCTTGCGCGACAGCGGCTGCGGGACGAACGGCTTCGTCGGTACCGGTGAGCGCCGCCTGCTCGATGGTCAGAATCGGAAACTTGGCGGGCAGATCGGTGCCCTGCATTGCGCCGAGACGCGGAACCGCAGCGAGCAATGCCTTCGTATAAGGATGCGAAGGCGCGGCAAACAGCGTATCCGACGCCCCCTCTTCCACTTTCTCACCGCGATACATCACCAGCACGCGATCGGCCACTTCGGCCACCACACCCATGTCGTGCGTGATGAAGATCACGCCCATGTTCATCTCGTCCTGCAGGCCGCGAATCAATTGCAGGATCTGCGCCTGGATCGTTACGTCGAGTGCGGTGGTCGGTTCGTCAGCGATCAACAGAGCGGGCTTGCATGACAGCGCCATGGCGATCATCACGCGTTGGCGCATGCCGCCGGATAGCTGATGCGGAAAACGGGCGGCCACCCGACGCGCTTCCGGAATGCGCACGAGTTCAAGCAGGCGCAGCGTTTCGGCATGCGCGGCAGAACGGCTCTTCCCCTGATGCAAGGCAATCGCTTCGCTGATCTGATCGCCGACCGTGAACACCGGATTGAGCGAAGTCATCGGCTCCTGGAAGATCATCGCGATGTCGGCGCCGCGAATCGAACGCATCGTGCCGGACGACGCTTTCGCGAGGTCGATCACGCTGCCGTCGCGGCGCCGGAAGGCGATGCTGCCACCGGCAAGGCGCCCACCGCCATGCTCGATCAGCCGCATCAAGGCAAGCGATGTCACCGATTTACCCGAACCCGATTCGCCGACGATTGCCAGCGTCTCACCACGCTCGACAGTCAGCGAGAGATTGCGCACCGCATTGAAAGTTTTGTCGCCGCTGCGAAATGCGACCGACAGATCGTCGACCGCAAGCACGCGTTGCGGCGGCAAAGTTTCGGTAAGCGGTCGAGCGGTGTGCGATGAAGTCGGCACGATGGTTCCTTTGGATTCGGACGCAGCTAACGGTGATTCAAACGAAAATTCAAGCGGTAGTTCAAGCGACGGCGCAGCGAGAAAGCATTAGCGATAGATCGCCGTCACCGGTGTCTCGCCGATCCGTGCGAATCCGCGATACATGCCTTCGGTATTGAACGGCAGGGTGACGTTGCCGCGCGCATCGACGGCAATCAATCCTCCGCGTCCGTCGATCTTCGGCAAACGGTTCATCACCACGTCGTGCGCCGCTTCTTCGAGCGAGACGTTGCGGTATGCCATCTGCGCCGCGACGTCGTACGCGGCGACCATGCGCATGAACATCTCGCCGGAGCCCGTGGTCGAGACCGCGCAGGTTGTGTCGTCCGCATAGCAGCCCGCGCCGATCAGCGGCGTATCGCCGACCCGGCCAACCTGCTTGTTGGTGACACCGCCCGTCGAGGTCGCGGCCGCCACGTGGCCATGCTGGTCGAGCGCGACCGCGCCCACCGTGCCGAACTTGCGATTCGGATCGATCGGCTCGTGCGGCATGGGGCCGTCGTCGTTCGAAGACGGCGCAGCGGCCAGCGTCGCGCCATCGTGATCGAGCATGGCGCGCTGCTGGCCGCGCGCGAGTTGCCATTGGCGATGACGCGCTTCGGTATGGAAATACTCCGGCTCGACGAACTCGAGTCCTTGTGCGGCCGCGAAGGCTTCGGCGCCTTCGCCCGTGAACAGCACGTGTTCGCTGGCCTCGAGCACGCGGCGCGCCGCCAGAATCGGATTGCGTACGCGCGTCACACAGCAGATCGCGCCGGCGTCGAGCGTGCTGCCGTCCATGATGGCCGCGTCGAGTTCATGCGTGCCAGCCGCCGTGTAGACCGCGCCGCGGCCCGCGTTGAAGAGCGGGCAGTCTTCGAGCAGACGCACGGCTTCGCTGACGGCGTCGAGCGCGCTGCCGCCGTCAGCGAGGACGCGCTGGCCAGCGCTCAGCACGGCGTGCAAAGCTGCGTGATAGTCGGCTTCGGCGCTGGCCGACATCGATGCGCGCAGGATCGTCCCTGCCCCGCCGTGAATGGCAATGACTGCGTTGGTGTTCATTTTTTGGCTTTCATAGTGCGGGTGGTACGGGTAGAAGCGCGCGTGGGCTTTTCAGCAGTGCTGGACGGTGCGGCCTGTGGGTCGGCTCGCGGGTCGGTAAGCCAGGGCAATACGAATTCGCTGACACCGGCCGCGGCCTTGACCGAACGTTGGGCGCGATACGCAACCGCATCGCAGAGGGCTTCGATCACGGCCAGTACAGCGGAATCGGCATTGGCCGCAAGCCGCCGTTCCGAGCGAATATAGAGCGCGAGATCGGCGAATTGTGCGAGCGGCGAGCGCGGACTGTCGGTTAGCGCAAGCACGCGTGCGCCGCGTCCTGCCGCACGCCGGGAGAGTTCGATGGTGTCTTCGACATAACGCGGAAACGCAATGCCGATCACCAGATCGCCGTCGTCCGCGGTGAACAGGCGCCGCGCGGCATGCGAAGGTCCGCCGATCAACGCGAGCGACTGCACGTTGTCGTGATACGGCATCAGGCCGTGTTCCATCAAGCCGGCGAGAAACGCGCTGGCCCCGTAGCCGAGCACGAACACGCGGCGCGCGGCGATGATTGCTTCAACTGCTGCTTCGGCCGCGGTGCTGTCGATCGCGGTGCGTGTGGAATGGAGATTGGCCGCGGCCTGTTCGAGCAGCGCATCGAGCAGCGCGTCACCGGAAGCGAGCGACTCCTGCGCGCTGCGCAGCCGCTCGACCGGCGCGAGGGTCGCTTCGAAACCGCGCACGAGCGCTTCGCGAAACTGCGGATACCCGTCGAAGCCGAGCGCGCGCGCGAAACGATTCGCCGTTGCTACCGACGCACCGACCACGCTCGCCAGTTCGTCGATCCGCATGGTCGCTGCGCGGAACAGATTCGCCAGCACGTATTCGCCCATACGACGATGGATCGGCGTGAGGGTTGGCATCGCTACAGCGATGCGCGCGGCGATGGCCTGCTCGGCGGGGGTCGAAGCGACGGACGAGTGATGGATCATGCGAGCGAGCCGGGGCATTGGCTGTAATCAAAATGAATGAAAGTATATTTACATAGAAATCTCGCAGAAAAAAATTAATTTTCATTTTCAAGGGTTTTCACGGACGTGCTGCGGCGCGTCGGCACGCCACGGGGCCATCCGATGAAAATCAGTTTTCATTGTGCGATCGCGGCGCCTTCGGGAACGTGCGCAAGCCGTGCCGCCGGCGACATAACAATGATCAGCGCCTGCACGAGGAAAGCCGCGGCAGCCGCGACCAGACACGCCTCCATCCCCCAGCGCGCGCTGATCGCCGCGCCGAGCAACGCGCCCAGCGGCCGCGCGCCATAGGTCGCGGTGCTGTTGAGTGCCGAGACGCGGCCCATCATCCGTTCAGGCGTAATCGCCTGACGCAGTGTGGTCGAACCCACCACCCACAAAATCGGGCCGGCGCCGAGCAGGAAGAAGCTGAGCATCGCCAGCCAGAACGACGGCGCGAAAATCGTCGCGACCATCACGAGCGAGGCAAGCAAACCGCATGTCGGTCCGATGATCAGCACGCGTCCGAACGCGAGACGCCGCGCGATGGCCGGTGCGGCGAGCGCACCGCACACCATGCCGACGCCGTACGCGCCGAGCGTCACACCGACCATCGACGCATTCAATCCCAACCGATGAACGGCGTACGGCACATACACCGCTTGCAACACGAAGAAACCGAGGTTGAAGAAGATCGCGGTAGCAAGCATCGGACGCAGCAGCGCGTCGCGCAGCACGAAGCGCGTACCGTCGCGCAGTTCCAGCAGGAAGTGACGCTCGGAAGCGGTCGCTCGCGGTGGTTCGCGCAGCCCCGCGAGCAACGCGACGGCTAACGCCGATAACCCGGCCGCGCAGCCATACGCCCATCCCGCGCCGATCCAGCCGACCAGCACGCCACCGAGCGCCGGCCCCGCCGAATACGCAACACTGCGCGCCAGTTCGAGCCGGCCGTTGGCCTGGGCGTATGCCTCGCGCTGCACGATCGACGGCACCAGCGAAGGCGCCGCGACGTTGTAGGCCACCGTGCCGGTTGCGGCAATGAAGCCGAGCGCGGCAAGCAGCGGCAAGCTCAGTGAATGCGTCATCACAAGCAGCAGCACGCACAGCATCGCGACCACGCGCACGCTTTCGGCAAGCGTCATCAAGGTGCGGCGCGAGCGGCGGTCGGCCCAGACGCCGAGCGGAATCGACAACAGGAGAAACGGCAGCGTCTGCGCGGTTTGCAGCAGGCCGGTCTCGCGCGCGCCGGCGCTAAGCGCGAACACGGCGACGAGCGGCGCGGCGGCGAGGCTGATCTGCTCGGCGGATTGTGCGACCAGGTTCGACCATGCGAGCCGCTGGAATGCGGGCGGCAGACGAATCGCGGATGAAGACGGGGAAGTGGAAGTGGCGTGCATCGATGAACTCCTGCGACGGGATGGGGAAAGACCATCGTCGTCGCTATGACGCCGCGCGGCGCTCCGCTTCTTGCGGTGTTATTCTTCGCTCGCCATGAATCTCGAAAGCATCCTCTTCACTCAAGGTTTCGGCTCGCGCCGCCAATGCCGGGCGCTGATCCGCGACGGCCGCGTGAGCATCGGCGGCTCGGTCTGCGCCGATGCCGACGCCGATTTCCCAACCCATGACAGCACGTTCTGCTTCAGCGTGGACGAGGTCGTCTGGCCGTATCGCGAGCACGCCTATCTGCTCCTGAACAAGCCCGCCGGCTACGAATGTTCGCGTGACCCGCAGCATCATCTGAGCGTGTTCAGCCTGCTGCCGCCGCAGTTCGCCGAGCGCGGCGTGCAATGCGTGGGCCGCCTCGATCAGGACACGACCGGCCTCCTGCTGCTCTCCGACGACGGCAAGTTCGTTCACCTGTTCACGTCGCCGAAACGCAAAGTGCCGAAGCGTTACGTCGCGACCACGCGTCATCCCATCGACGACGTCCAGTTGAGTGCCTTACGCGACGGTGTCTTGCTGCACGGCGAGCCCAAAACGATCGCCGCCGTCGACGCCCAGGCGCGCGGCGACCACACGCTTGCCCTCACCGTGATGGAGGGCAAGTATCACCAGGTCAAGCGAATGATCGCGGCAGCCGGCAACCGTTGCGAAGCGCTGCATCGCGAGCGGATCGGCGGCCTCGCATTGCCCGCGACGCTTGCAGAAGGCGCATGGCAATGGCTCGACGAAACCGACCTCGGATCTTTACTGAGCGGGTAAACCGGTAGGTCCCTTTCAAAGCCTTGATCCATCAGGAGAATCATGTGCGCGGCCACACATAGGCCCTACGGGACCTCCGATTAGACGCTGCATCGCAGCATGCTCTTCCTTACAACTCGCCCTATACTCGGTTAAACAAAGACTACAAAGGGTTCAAGGAGGGGCGCCATGGTCATCCACGACACTATCGAAATCTCGTCCACGATGATTGCTTTCACGTGTCTCGGGCTGGTTCTGGTCGGCGGACTGCTGGTCACCATGCGGCTGCGGCACAAATATCATCCGAACCTCATCGGCGCACTGATTGGCGCAATGCTGTGCTTCCTGCTACTGGAGGCATTGCCGGCTCTGACCTAAGGCTGCGAAGCCGCGCGTAGGAAATCCTCGACGCTCGGATATCGCAAGCTCACGCGCAACTCCTCCTTGAGGCGTCGATTGACGAGGCGCCTCGATTCACGCATGAAGGACAGCAGGGTCGGCTCGATCTGCTGCTCCGCCTCCGCGCGCGTGATGCGCGGCGCGCGCTCGAGGCCGAACGCATCGGCCACCACATCGAAGTACTCGCCCATTTTCAGCGACGTATCGTCGGACGCATGAATCGCGCGCCCCGGCCGCCCGTGCGTGGCAAGGCGCACGAGAATCGCAGCGAGGTCGTCGGCGTGGATATGGTTGGTGTAGACGTCGTCAGCGTCGATCAAGGCTGGAGTCCGCTTTTCCAGCCGCGCGAGCGGCAGACGGTTGCCTGCGTAGATGCCCGGAATCCGCGCGATGCTTGCGGCCACCACGCCTCGCGCGGTGGCGCGCCGCAATTGCCGCTCGGCCGACACGCGGCGCTTGGCACGCGCATTGGCCGGCTGCGATGCGCGCGTCTCGTCGATCCACGCGCCGCCGCAATCGCCGTAGACGCCTGTCGTGCTCGCATACACCAGTCTCACAGGCGCGTGCGGAGCGGCGGTCCGGCGCACCCTGTCGGGTACAATATTGGCTGCTTCAGATTCCGCCCACGAGGCACTCATGTTGCGCAACCCGCGGCGCAGCCGCCCGACCGGCGCCACCGCGCCGCGCGCGGCACGCAGCGCCCGATCGCGGCGCGCGCTCAGCGTAGCAAGCAAGGCACGGGTTCGGCGGTCGTCATCGCCGGTCTTTTGCGGCGGCGCGAGATGCAGCACCGTCGGTGCGAGGCCTGCAAGCCGTTTCAGGCTGCGGCGCGCGTCGAGATCGCCGACCAGCGGCGTGACCCCGGCGGCGCGCAATTCGGCGCTGCGCCCGGCGTGGCTGGTGAGCGCGAAGATATGCGCGCGTGGCCGCAACAAGGGCACGCAGCGCATGCCGACGTCACCGCAGCCAACAATCAAGACGCGCGGCCGGCGTAAATTTCGTGTCGCTTTCATGGTGGACGCATTGTAGCCGTCAAGCGCGGCAGGTACCGCACAGGTGATACAGCGGGTCCGATAACGATTACCGACTTTTCGATTTCGAACACTCTATGGCATTTAACGTCACGCTCCGGCAAAGCGGCCGGCAGTTTCAGGTAGAACAGGACGAACCGGTCCTCATCGCCGCATTGCGGCAAGGCATCGGCCTGCCGTACGGCTGCAAGAACGGCGCCTGCGGATCCTGCAAAGGCACCGTGGTCAGCGGTCAGATCGAACAGCGTCAGCATTCGTCGTCGGCCTTGTCGAACGACGAAAAGACGCGTGGCATGGCGCTCTTCTGCTGCGCGACGGCGTGCTCCGATCTCGAAGTGGACATTCGCGAAGTGGCCGGCGTGGGCGACGTGCAGGTCAAGAAACTGCCGTGCCGCGTGAACGCAGTCGAGCGCAAGGCCGACGACGTTGTCGTACTGAAGCTGCAATTGCCCGCTAACGAGCGCCTGCAATATCTGGCCGGCCAGTACCTCGAATTCATTCTGAAGGACGGCAAGCGTCGCAGCTATTCGATGGCGAGCGCGCCGCACACGGAAGGTCCGCTCGAATTGCATATCCGTCACATGCCCGGTGGCGCGTTCACCGATCACGTCTTCAATACGATGAAGGAGCGCGACATTCTGCGCTTCGAAGCGCCGCTCGGCACCTTCTTCCTGCGTGAAGATTCGGACAAGCCGATCGTGCTGCTGGCCTCGGGCACCGGCTTCGCGCCGCTGAAGGCGATCGTCGAACATGCGGTCTTCAAGAACCTGAACCGGCCCATGACGCTTTACTGGGGCGCACGCCGCAAGAAAGACCTGTACCTGCTCGATCTCGCCGAACAATGGGCTCGCGAGATCCCGAACTTCAAGTTCGTGCCGGTGCTGTCAGAACCGGACGCGGGCGATGCGTGGACAGGCCGTGTCGGCTTCGTGCATCGCGCGGTGATCGAAGATTTGCCGGATCTGTCGCCGTACCAGGTGTATGCGTGCGGCGCGCCGGTGATGGTCGAGTCGGCGCAGCGCGATTTCACCCAGCATCATGGGCTGCCGGAAGACGAGTTCTACGCGGATTCCTTCACGAGCGCGGCGGATCTGGCGAACGCAGTTTGAGTGCGTGAACGGCCTGATCGAAACGCGACTGGGCCGTTCGTGAACAACATGTCAGCATTGAGGCGGATGCGCAAAAATCCCGCTTGACGCCAATTTGTGCGAATTCATGGTTTACACCAGCGCTTTCCTTGTCGTATTCTTTGGCGCATGAACCGCATCCAGTCCGAACTTCGACGTCGCCGCTCGCCGCTCCCTTAGGGACGCCGCTGGCTTCGTCACGGATTCGCGCCGCACAAAGGCGCAAGCAGTTCGAATCATGAAAGCCACGGCATGCCGTGGCTTTTTTGTTTGCTTTTTTTGCGTTCCACCAACCGCTCATTAACCCCTCACCCGCTGTCTGGAGCCTGCCGTTATGAATTTCAATGAGTACCCGATCGAGTCGCTGATGTACATCACGAACCGGCCCGACATCGTTTTCACGCACGGCAAGGGCTCGTGGCTCTACGACAATAACGGCAAGCGATACTTGGACTTCATCCAGGGCTGGGCAGTCAACAGCCTTGGCCATTGCAACGACGGCATGATCGAAGCGCTGAACAAGCAGGCGCAACTGCTGCTCAATCCGTCGCCAGCCTTCTACAACGGTCCGATGGCACAACTCGCTGGGCTGCTGACGCAACACAGCTGTTTCGACAAGGTGTTCTTCGCGAACAGCGGCGCCGAAGCCAACGAAGGCGCGATCAAGCTCGCGCGCAAGTGGGGCAAGAAGTTCAAAGACGGCGCGTTCGAAATCATCACGTTCGATCACAGCTTCCACGGCCGCACGCTCGCGACCATGTCCGCAAGTGGCAAGCCGGGCTGGGACACGATCTACGCTCCGCAAGTGCCGGGCTTCCCGAAAGCGGATCTGAACGACATCGCGTCGGTTGAAAAGCTGATCAACGCGAAGACGGTCGCGGTCATGCTCGAGCCGATTCAAGGCGAAGGCGGCGTGATTCCCGCCACACGCGAGTTCATGCAGCAACTGCGCGCGCTGACCAAACAGCACAACCTGCTCCTGATCGTCGACGAAGTGCAAAGCGGCTGCGGCCGTGCCGGCACCCTGTTCGCGTACGAACTGTCGGGCATCGAGCCGGACATCATGACGCTCGGCAAGGGCATCGGCGGCGGCGTGCCGCTCGCGGCGCTGCTCGCAAAAGCCGACATCGCCATCTTCGAACCGGGCGACCAGGGTGGGACGTACAACGGCAATCCGTTGATGACCGCGGTCGGCTATTCGGTGATCTCGCAATTGACCGCGCAGGGCTTCCTCGAGGGCGTGCGCGCGCGTGGCGAATATCTGCGCGCCAGGCTACTCGAACTGTCGGAAGAGCGCGGCTTCGAAGGCGAACGCGGTGAAGGTCTGCTGCGCGCCCTGCTGCTCGGCAAGGACATCGGCAACCAGATCGTCGAGAAGGCGCGCGTGATGCAGCCCGACGGCCTGCTGCTGAACGCAGCGCGTCCGAACCTGCTGCGCTTCATGCCGGCGCTGAACGTCACGAACGAAGAAATCGACCAGATGATGGCGATGCTGCGTTCAATTCTCGACACGCTGTAATCACCCAGGAAAGCGCGTATGACGACGACCCCAACGCTATCGATCCGCTGCTTTGACGTGCGTGACACCGATGCCGTGGTCGCGCTATGGCAGGAAGCGTTCCCCGAGTATCGGGACGTGACAAGGCCGCAGCGCAACCCGCATCTGTCGATCGCGAACAAGCTGACGACGCAGCCGGAACTGTTCTTTGTCGCAGTGCTCGGCGAACGTATCGTCGGCACGGTGATGGGTGGCTACGACGGGCACCGAGGCTGGCTGTATTCGCTCGCAGTGGATGAATCGTTGCGTCGTCACGGGATCGGCACGCGTCTGGTCGCGCATGTCGAAAACGCGTTGACCGAACGCGGCTGCCCGAAGCTGAATTTGCAGGTGCTATCCGCGAAAGCCGACGTGCGCGCGTTCTATGAGGCGCTCGGTTATCGCGCGGACGCAGTGGTCAGTCTCGGCAAGCGCTTGGGCCAACTGGCGGAAGCGCCGGCAGCTTAGCCGCAGATAAGCGCTTGAATGGAAAAAGGCCGCATGCCTGAAAGCATGCGGCCTTTTTTTACAGCTAAAGCGAACTTGGTCCGGGCTATTCACCCAGCACTCATTCTCCCAGCTTATTCACCCAAATAAGCGGCTCGCACCTTTGGATCATCCAGCATCTGCTTCGCGTCGCCGGACATCGTAACCAAACCCGAGTCCATCACATAGCCGCGGTTCGCCGCCTGCAACGCGAGACGCGCGTTCTGCTCGACCAGCAGCACTGTCATGCCTTCGGCCGAAATCGCCCGCACCACTTCGAAGATCTTCTCGACCATGATCGGCGAGAGACCCATCGACGGTTCGTCGAGCAACAACAGCTTCGGCTTGCTGATGATCGCGCGCGCCATGGCCAGCATCTGCTGTTCCCCGCCCGACAACGTGCCCGCGTACTGCGAGGCCCGTTCCTTCAGGCGCGGAAAGAAGCCAAACATACGATCGACGTCCGCCTTGATGCCATCCGTGTCGGTACGCAGATAAGCACCCATCTGCATGTTCTCGACGATCGACATGCGCGAGAAAATGCCGCGGCCTTCCGGCACCATCGCCAGACCGCGCTTGAGCAGCTCGTGCGCCGGGATGCCCTTGATCGACTCGCCCATGTACTCGATGTCGCCCGCCGAATACGGCTTCAGACCCGTGATCGCCTTCATCGTCGTGGTCTTGCCCGCGCCATTCGCGCCGATCAGCGTGACCAGTTCGCCCTGCGCAACTTCGAGGTCGATACCCTTGACTGCCTGGATGCCGCCGTAATTGACCTGCAGGCCCTTGATTTTCAACATTGCCGTAGCCATTAGTGGACCCCCGCACCCAGATAAGCTTCGATCACCTTCGGATCCTTCTGCACGTCTGAAGGCAGACCTTGCGCAATCACCTTGCCGTAGTCGAGCACCGTCATCTGGTTGCACAGACCCATCACGAGTTTCACGTCGTGCTCGATCAGCAGGATCGTCTTGCCGTCGCTGCGGATCTTGTCGAGCAGCTTGGTCAGTTCGACCTTTTCCGTTGCGTTCATGCCGGCAGCCGGTTCATCCAGTGCGAGCAGCTTCGGATCCGTTGCCAGTGCGCGGGCGATTTCCAAACGACGCTGGTGACCGTACGACAGATTGCGCGACGTGTAGTCCGCGTACTGCGCAATGCCGACGTACTCCAGCAGTTCGATCGCACGCTCCTTGATCTCGCGCTC
This sequence comes from Paraburkholderia sediminicola, assembly GCF_046030555.1. Taxonomy (GTDB): domain Bacteria; phylum Pseudomonadota; class Gammaproteobacteria; order Burkholderiales; family Burkholderiaceae; genus Paraburkholderia; species Paraburkholderia sediminicola_E. The sequence continues at coordinate 540,508 of NZ_JAQQCH010000001.1, forward strand.
TTCGCGGCGCTCGGACGGCGTCTGGAACACTGCGCCGATCAGGCCATGCTTCGTGCGCACGTGGCGCCCAACCATCACGTTTTCCAGCGCAGTCATGCCACCGAACAAACGGATGTTCTGGAACGTACGCGCAATCCCCGCCTTCGCCACCTGGTAGACAGCGGTAGGCGTGTATTCCACGTTGTCGAGCTTGAACTCGCCCGAATCCGGCGTATACAGACCCGTGATCACATTGAAGAAGGTCGTCTTGCCGGCGCCGTTCGGACCGATCAGGCCATAAATCTGGCCCGACTTGATCTGCAGACCGACGTCGGACAATGCCTGCAGGCCGCCAAAGCGCTTGTTCACGCCTTTCACCGACAGGCGGATCTGGTCGCTGCCTACGCTGTTGTTTACGTTATCGCTCATATGATTTCTCCCCGGGCCTTAAGCGCGCACCGGCTTCTTGCCGCTGCGCTTCGCCAGTTTCGCAATCTTGTCTTCGTGCTTCGGCGCCGGCCACAGGCCTTCCGAGCGGTACAGCATGATCACGACCATCGCGAGGCCGTACAGCAACTGACGGATCACCTCCGTATCGACGATTTCGTGGCCGAAGATCGCGTTCTGCAGCGGACCCATTGTCGAACGCAGGAATTCCGGGAACACCGAAAGCAGCACCGCACCGAGAATCACACCCGGGATGTGGCCCATGCCGCCGAGCACCACGCACGCCAGCACCACGACCGACTCCCAGAACGTGAACGACTCCGGCGACACGAAGCCCTGGAACGAGCCGAACATCGCACCCGATAACCCGCCGAACGACGCACCCATCGCGAAGGCCAGCAGCTTCACGTTACGGGTGTTGATGCCCATCGCCTTGGCGGCGATTTCGTCTTCGCGGATCGCGGCCCATGCACGGCCGATACGCGAGTGCTGCAAACGCGTACAGACCCAGATCACCAGCAGCGAACACAGCACGAACAGGTAGTAGTACAAGTACACCGACGGGAACTGCATGCCGAACAGCGAATGCGTCTGCGCGAGGCTGAAGCCACCCACCGACACTGGATCGATCCCCGTGATCCCCTTCGGACCATTGGTGATATTCACTGGACGGTCGAGGTTATTCATGAAGATCCGCACGATTTCCCCGAAGCCCAGGGTCACGATCGCGAGGTAGTCGCCACGCAGACGCAGGGTCGGCGCACCGAGCAGGATCCCGAAGGTCGCGGCGAGCCCCATCGCGATCGGCACGATGATCCAGATCGGCGCATGCAGGCCGCCCGGGAACAGATGCGCAATCCATTCGAACTGCGAGGTCAGATGCGGCGAGCTCAGGAGAGCCGCGACGTACGCGCCGATTGCGTAGAACGCGATATAGCCCAAGTCCAGCAGGCCGGCGAAGCCGACCACCACGTTCAGGCCCAGCGCGAGCATCACGTACAGCATCGCGAAGTCGAGCACGCGGACCCAGTAGTTGCCGCCGGCCGCGCCGATGATCATCGGCGCCGCGATCACGAAGATCGCGGTGATGATGCCGACCGTCAACGTCTTCGTCAGGTTCTTTTCAGGGATGAGCGTCGTGGACGGCTCGATCGGTTGAATTGAGGTCATGTCTGTTTACTCCTTATGGCCCGGGATCAAGCGCGATCCGCAACACGTTCGCCGAGCAGACCCGACGGACGGAACACCAGCACGATGATCAGCACGATGAACGCGAACACGTCCTGATAGTTACTGCCGAACACACCGCCCGTGAGGTTGCCGATATAGCCCGCCCCCAACTGTTCGATCAGACCGAGCAGCACGCCGCCCACCATCGCCCCGCCGAGATTGCCAATCCCGCCCAGCACCGCCGCGGTAAAGGCCTTCAGACCTGGGATGAAGCCCATATAGAAGTGTGCGTTGCCGTATTCGGACGCGATCATCACACCGGCCAGAGCGGCCAGCGCCGAGCCGATCATGAAGGTCGCTGAAATCACGAAGTTCGGGTTCACGCCCATCAGGCTCGCGACGCCCGGGTTTTCGGCGATCGCACGCATCGCGCGGCCGAGCTTGGTCTTGTGAACCAGCAGCAGCAGACCGCCCATCACAAGGAACGCCACCACGATGATCACGATTTCAGTCATCGATATCACGGCGCCAGGCGTCGTGTCGGTGGCCTTGATCACGTTGATCGGGTCAGTGGGCAACAGCTGCGGGAACGGCAGCGGGTTGCGCGACCAGATCATCATCGCGAGGGTTTGCAGCAGGATCGACACGCCGATCGCGGTGATCAGCGGAGCGAGACGCGGCGCTTTACGCAACGGCCGGTAGGCCACGCGCTCGATCGTGTAGCCGACCGCGGCGCAAACCACGGCTGCAATGATCAACGCGATACAGAGCGTCGGCACATTGCCGAGGCCGGGGAAGTGGTTCTGAAGCACGCCTATGGCTGAAAGCGCAACCATCGCGCCCACCATCAACACATCGCCATGCGCGAAGTTGATGATGCCCAAGATGCCGTAAACCATCGTATAGCCCAGTGCGATGATGGCGTAAACGCTGCCAAGCACCAGCCCGTTGAGGACCTGCTGGATGAAGATATCCATTTAATGCTCCTTAGCCCGTGCGACTGGATTCGCGTTCTTCATCAGCCGGTGGGCGGTGATGCGGTACGCCAATCTCAACGGCACTGCGGGTACTGATGTAAAAGACCGGTAAGGGTTACCCGCTACCCGGTTCGTCTTACGACTGTGATGCAGCCGCTAACTTACCGATGGCGGATGCAAAAACGGCACCGTTGGGTGGTTTCGGTGCCGTCAGGCTAAACGTCCCGTCATCACATCTTCACGACGTCGAGGACCGCTTTCTTGCCGTCCTTGAAGTCGTAAAGCGTAATGGCGCCCTCTTTCAAATCACCCTTGTCGTCGAACGCGATGTGGCCGATTACCCCGTTGTAATCGGTGGACGGCATCGCAGCCAGCACCTTGGGCGCCTCGATCGAATTAGCGCGCTTCATTGCATCGACAATCACGTACACAGCGTCATACGTGAACGGCGCGTAAATCTGCACCGGTGTGTGGAAGCGGTCGACGTACTTCTTCTCGAAGTCCGCTCCCTTGTCCATTTTCGAAAGCGCGAGTCCTGCCTCCGAACAGACCAGGTTTTGCACGGCGGTTCCCGCCAGCTCACCCACCTTGTCGGTACACACACCGTCGCCGCCAAGGATTTTTGCCCTGATACCGAGCGCCGCCGCCTGTTTGGTAAACGGCCCGCCCGTCGCGTCCATTCCGCCGAACATGATGACGTCCGGCTGAACACTTTTGATCTTTCTAAGGACGGCCTGAAACTCCGTAGCCCTGTCATTCGTGGCTTCGCGTGCGACGATCTTCGCCCCGCTCGCCTGTGCGGCCTTCGCGAACTCGTCGGCCAGTCCCTTGCCGTAGACGGTCGAGTCATCCACGATCGCGATGCGTTTCGCGCCGAGCACTTTCGTCGCGTAATTGGCAAGCGCCGGGCCCTGCTCGGCATCGGTCGCGACTACCCGATAAGTCGTCTTGAAACCCTGCTGTGTGTACCCCGGATTCGTCGACGACGGCGAGATCTGCACGATCCCGGCATCGCTATAGATCTTCGAGGCCGGAATCGACACGCCCGAATTCAGGTGCCCGATCACGGCGACGACATGATCGTCGACGAATTTCTCTGCGACCGCCGTTCCCGTTTTCGGGTCCGCGGCATCGTCCTGCGCGTCGAGCTCCAGCTGGATCTTGTGACCGTCGATCGTCAAACCCTGCGTGTTGATTTCCTCGACCGCCAGACGCGCGCCGTTTTCATTATCTTTACCAAGATGCGCAATGCTGCCCGTCAAAGGAGCCGCATGGCCGATCTTCACAATAGTCGCCTCGCTTGCCGGTGCTGCCGCCGCTGCCGGAGCCGATGCACCTGCTCCCGCCTCGCCATCCGGTTTCTTGCCGCACGCGGTCAACATCGCAACCGCGGTCACGATGGACACGGCGTAAGCAAACTTGACTCGCATTAAGTAGGTCTCCTGCGCCTTGCAAAATCCGTTGTTCGGGACCCGGAGGCCTTGAGAACGCGCGCATTGTAACTCCAATTATGCGACGCGCAATATTGTTGAAACGGTGGGGTTTTCCTGCATTGCAACCTTATTTTGAGAGAGAAATTCGGCAACAGGCGCAACCCGGTTGCGCCTATTTTTTGTGCATCAGTTGCACCACCGCTGCACCCAATGGCATCAAGTGTTGCAGCGATATGGCCCGATCCCTGATTGCACCGTGCTTCGCGTTAAGTATTACGTTTCTGTTGATATCAGGAAGCGCGCACTATTTTAGTGCGTCAAAAATCATGGGGGCGCGTTTGTCACGTTTTAAACGGGGCCACATCAGTGGAAAATTGATTAAAAACCAAATCACAATTCAAAGGAATTTGTATGGGAGCACACTAAAAACACCTGCTCCCGATGATCTGGCACTTTATTAACGAAGCACTCACAGATCTGCGGACGTAAAAAAAGCGCGCCCTTAGGCGCGCTTTTCTTTCAATAACGTCGGCTGATTGTCAGGCAGGCAGACCCAACCCGCGCGGCAGCGGAAACGCAATGTTTTCCTCGATGCCCTCGAGCGCACGCACATTGCGCACGCCGAGCTCACGCAACCGGCCGATCACCGCTTGCGCGAGCGCTTCCGGCGCCGAGGCGCCCGCCGTCACACCGATCCGGCGCTTGCCTTCGACCCACATCGGATCGATCTGATCCGGCGAGTCCACCATATAGGAAGGCACGCCAAGCTTTTCGGCCAGCTCGCGCAACCGGTTCGAATTCGAACTATTTGGGCTGCCAACCACGATCACGACGTCGCATTGCGGCGCCATGAACTTGACCGCGTCCTGGCGGTTTTGCGTGGCATAGCAGATGTCCTGCTTCTTCGGCTCGCGAATCGCCGGGTATTTCGCCTTCAGGGCGCCGATGATCTCCGCTGCGTCGTCGACTGACAGGGTGGTTTGCGTAACGAACGCGATCCGTTCGGGATCAGCCAGCTGCAAGGCCTGCACGTCTTTGATGTCTTCCACCAGATGCATGCCTTCACCCGCCTGACCCATCGTACCCTCGACTTCAGGGTGGCCCTTGTGGCCGATCATCACGATGTCGAAGCCGTCCTGGCGCATCTTCGCGACTTCGATATGCACCTTGGTCACGAGCGGGCAGGTGGCGTCGTACACCCGCAGCCCACGCGACTCAGCTTCCGAGCGGACCGCTTTCGACACACCATGCGCGCTGAAAATGACCGTATTACCGGCCGGCACTTCTTCCAGCTGCTCGATGAAAATGGCGCCTTTTTTGCGCAAATCCTCGACAACATAGGCGTTATGGACGATTTCGTGGCGCACGTAGATCGGCGAACCGTGCAGCTTGATGGCCCGCTCGACGATTTCGATGGCCCGATCGACGCCGGCACAGAACCCACGCGGCTGCGCCAGCAGGATCTCGGCTTCGGCAAGAGTCGTATCCGTGATGCTCATGTTTACAGAATCCCGATGATTTTCACTTCAAACGCCAGCGCCTGGCCGGCAAGCGGATGGTTGAAATCGAACAATGCAGACGTTTCGCCGACTTCCTTCAGGACGCCGGCGTAGCGACCGCCACCCGGCGCGTTGAATTCGACCAGGTCACCCGGCGAAAAGTCCTCGCCGATCATGCTGTTTTCGCGCAGCGTGGCCAGCGAGACCCGCTGGATCAACTCCGGATTGCGCGGACCGAACGCCTGACCCGGCGTTAGCTGAAAGGTCGAATGGTGGCCCACCTTCAAACCCAGCAAAATGTCTTCCAGCGGCGGCGCCAGTTGGCCCGCGCCGAGCAGCAGCGTGGCCGGCCTGTCGGTAAACGTATTGATGACTTCAGCGCCATCGGCAAGGGAAAGCCGGTAATGAAGCGTGACGTGTGAACCGGGCTTCACTTCGGAAATGTCGATGATGCTCATGCAATGCTCGCTCAGTCGAAGCGCGCTGCACGCGTGCGCCGCGGGCGCAGTCGACGCGTGTGGCAAACCCGTCGGGGTGCCGTGCGCAAAGCGTCTATTGTAAGCCACATAGCGGGCGGCGGCTTGGGTCCGTCGCGCGCTATGTGGCAGGGCCGGGCACCGCGCGCCGCCCTAAACCCGAACTGGAGGACCCATCTATACATGGTCGACTATGCCTGCACATTAAACAAAGCAACGCTCGAAACGGCGTTGCCGGGGTCTGCCACACCCGCCGCTCCAGCACCCGCCCTGACGTTGCCGCTCGCCGGTGTCGCAGTTGGCAATACCGCAGCCGGTAATAGCGGCAGCACCGCCGACGCCACCGCGGGCGCCGGCACACCTGCAGCTCGGCCGCTCGTACGAGGCAAATGGCATAAAAACGACATGCCGCGCGAACGCCTGATCGAGGAAGGACCCGGCGTGCTGTCGGATACCGAAATGATCGTGCTGGTACTCGGCTCGGGCCTGCCCGGTCATGATGTGTTCAATGTCGCTCGCACCCTGTTCGAGCGGTTCGGCTCAATGCGGGCGATGCTCGACGCAACCTATTCGGACTTCGACGGCCTGCGCGGCATCGGCCCGGCTAAAAAGGCGCAGTTACTCGCCATCATGGAGATGGCGCGGCGCTCGCTGGTCGATAGAATGCGGGGCCGTTCACTGATGAATTCGCCTGAAGCCGTGCAAGACTATCTGCGCCTGCGCATAGGCGGCAAGACGCAAGAGGTTTTTGTGTCGCTCTTTCTCGACGCCCGGCATCGATTGATCCGCTGTGAGGAAAGCGCACGCGGCACGCTGACACGCATGGCGGTGTATCCTCGCGAAATCGTGCGGCGTGCGCTGAGTCTGAATGCCGCCAGTCTGATCGTCGCGCATAATCACCCTTCCGGCGCCGTCCAGCCGAGCGCAAGCGACTGCCGGCTAACGCATACGCTGCGTGAAGCCCTTGCGCTGATCGACGTGCAGCTGATCGATCATCTGGTGATTGGCGCGGATCACACATACTCGTTTGCCCGTGCTGGCTGGCCGTGACACGGCGTGAACCAGGGTCGCGGCAACGTTGCGCCATCTTCGGCATCGCAAATAAGGTTTGATTTTGCGGCTTTTTTTCCGCTATAATTCCGGTTTGCCTATTTCCAACCCCCTGTTCCGAAGCCACCAAGGCGTTCCGGAAAGGAAAAGCGACTCAAGTTCCAGAAACTTAAGCGCGGCTCTTTTCGGGAAACTTTCACGGCGTTCGAACTCAGAATTAGCGTATTAGGAGTGCTCTCATGGCACGCGTATGCCAAGTAACTGGGAAAGCGCCGATGAGCGGCAACAACGTTTCCCACGCGAACAACAAAACCAAGCGCCGGTTCCTGCCGAACCTGCAAAACCGCCGTATTTGGGTGGAAAGCGAAAACCGTTGGGTGCGTCTGCGCGTTTCGAACGCCGGCCTGCGCCTGATCGACAAGAACGGTATCGACGCTGTGCTCGCGAATCTGCGCGCACGCGGTGAAGCCTAAGGAGTAAATCATGGCGAAAGGCGCACGCGACAAGATCAAGTTGGAATCGACCGCAGGCACGGGTCACTTCTACACGACGACGAAGAACAAACGCAACATGCCGGAAAAGATGCTGATCAAGAAATTTGATCCGGTCGTCCGTAAGCACGTTGACTACAAGGAAACCAAGATTAAGTAAATCTTGGCTCCTGCCTGACGAAGGCAAAGCATTTGCAAAAAAGCCTCGCATTCATGCGAGGCTTTTTTGTTTTCTGCGTCCTGATATCGCTCTGTTTCAGCCGTCGTTTGCCCATCAGTGCGGTCTTATCCCATTCGGCCAGCTTTCCCTCAGTCGTCTCGACGCGTATCCTTTCTCGTTTTAGCGGCATGCACACAGCATGCCGTCACGGCAAAACGAAAGACGGAGATGCGGGCGATGGAATTCGATGTGGCGATTGTCGGTAGCGGTCTGGCAGGTTTGAGTGTCGCGCTCAATCTCGCGGAGACCCGGCGAGTTGCGGTGGTCGCCAAGCGATCGATGACCGAGGGTGCGAGCGATTGGGCGCAGGGCGGCATCGCCGCCGTACTGGATTCGGCAGACAGCATCGAGAACCATGTGCGCGACACGCTGATTGCCGGCGGTGGCCTGTGCGACGAGGCAGCCACACGCTTTATCGTCGAGCATGGGCGTGCCGCGATCGAATGGCTGATTGAACAAGGCGTGCCGTTCACCAAAGACGACGCCGCCGAACTCGGCTTTCATCTGACGCGCGAAGGCGGCCATAGCCATCGCCGGATCATTCATGCTGCGGATGCAACGGGCCATGCCGTGGTCGCCACGCTCAGCGAGCGTGTACGCCGCCATCCGAACATCACCCTGCTCGAAGACCACTACGCGATCGATCTGATTACATCCGACCGTCTCGGTCTGCCAGGCCGCCGCTGCCACGGTTTATATGCACTCGATCTGCAAAGCGGCCGCACCGTAACAATCGAAGCGCCGCATACCGTGCTCGCCACCGGCGGCGCCGGCAAGGTCTACCTGTACACCACCAACCCCGACACTGCGACCGGCGACGGCATCGCAATGGCGTGGCGCGCCGGCTGCCGCGTCTCGAACATGGAATTCATCCAGTTCCACCCGACCTGCCTGTTCCATCCGTATGCAAAGTCGTTCCTGATCTCGGAAGCAGTGCGCGGCGAAGGTGGCATTTTGAAGCTGCCAGACGGCACGCGCTTCATGCCGAACCACGACGAACGCGCCGAACTCGCGCCACGCGACATCGTCGCGCGCGCAATCGACTTCGAGATCAAGAAACGCGGCATCGATTGCGTGTATCTCGACATCAGCCATCAGCCACCTGAATTCCTGCGCGAGCACTTCCCGACAATCCTGGCCCGCTGCCTCGAATTCGGCATCGACATCACCAAAGAGCCGATCCCGGTGGTGCCTGCAGCGCACTATACGTGCGGCGGCGTCGTAACCGATCTGGCAGGCCGGACCGATCTCAGCGGCCTCTATGCGGTTGGTGAAACGTCATGCACAGGCCTGCACGGCGCGAACCGGCTGGCCAGCAACTCCTTGCTCGAGTGTCTCGTGATTGGACGCTCTGCTGCGCAGGCCATCGAGCAAGAAGGCTTCAGCGCCGTTGTTCACGCGCCGCTGCCGGACTGGGACGAAAGCCGCGTGTCCGATCCGGACGAAGAAGTGGTGGTCGCGCACAACTGGGATGAACTGCGCCGCTTGATGTGGAACTACGTCGGCATCGTGCGCACGGACAAGCGGCTCGCGCGAGCCAAGCATCGGCTTGCCCTGCTCCGTGACGAGATTCACGAGTATTACGCGAATTTCAAGGTGAGCCGCGATTTGCTTGAGTTGCGCAACCTGGTCGACGTAGCGTCGCTGATCGTCGAAGGCGCTCGCTCACGACGGGAAAGTCGCGGCCTGCATTTCAGCCGCGATTGGCCGGCCACGCTGCCCAAAGCGCTGCCGACGGTGCTGTCGCCGGAGCACGTACGCAATCGCAACGTGTGATTGCCAGAAACTGAAATGAAAAGGCCATCGCCGGTTATCCGGCGATGGCCTTTTCACTGATTACACAAGCTTAAGCCTGGACGCGTGCGCCTCAGACGATCCGCATCGAGTAATCCGTTGCGCGTACATCTTTGGTCAGCGCACCGATCGACACGCGATCCACGCCCGCTTCCGCGATAGTCCGCACCGTCTCGAAGTTCACCCCGCCGGACACCTCCAGCACTGCCCGCCCTGCTGTGATACGCACGGCGTCGCGCATCGCATCGAACGAAAAGTTATCCAGCAGAATGGACTGCGCGCGGTGTGCCAACGCGATTTCCAATTGCGCCAGCGTTTCGACTTCGATCTGGATCGACACGCCCGCATTCAGCGCGAGCGCCGCGTCCATTGCCGCGCCAACACCGCCCGCTGCGGCGATGTGGTTTTCCTTGATCAGAATGCCATCGTACAAAGCGAGCCGCTGATTCGCCCCGCCGCCGACGCGCACTGCGTATTTCTGCGCGAGCCGCAAGCCCGGCAAGGTCTTACGCGTATCGAGGATATGCGTTTGCGTATGGGTAATGGCGTCGACATAGCGGCGCGTTGCGCTCGCCACGCCCGAGAGCAGTTGCAGGAAATTCAGCGCATTGCGTTCAGCAGTCAACAGCGCACGGACAGGACCGCGCAGCTCGCAGACCGGCGTATCCGCTGTCATCCGATCGCCTTCGCGATAACGCCACTGCACGTCGATACGTGGATCGACCTGGCGCATCACCGCGTTGAACCAGGGCACGCCGCATAGCACGGCATCTTCGCGCACAATGATGCGTGCATCGCGCACGTCGTCTGCGGGCACAAGGCGGCCAGTCTGATCGCCTGCGCCAATATCTTCGGTCAGCGCGTCGGCGACGTTGCGCGCCAACGCAGCGTCGAACGCGGCGCCGTACTGCGCATGAATCTCCGCGAACAGCGGCGAGACCGCCTCGACCTGATTGCGTTCCACCGCGCCCATTACGCTGCTCCCACGTTCGAATACAGATGCGCGTCGCGCGCGAGATCGCCGCTGGCTTGCACGCGCTTCTTGTGACGCGCCGCGAAGTCGAGCATCCGGTCGATCGGCAGACGGGCCCGCTCGCCGATCGCTCGGTCGACGAAGATTTCGTTGTGGCCGAGGTCGAGCACGTCGGCCAGATTGGCGAGGCCGTTCATCGCCATCCACGGACAATGCGCGCAGCTCTTGCAGGTCGCGCTGTTGCCAGCCGTCGGCGCGGCGATCAGCGTCTTGCCGGGCGCGGCGAGCTGCATCTTGTGCAGAATGCCGAGATCGGTCGCCACGATGAAATGCTTCGCGTCGAGTTTTTGCGCGGCGTCGATCAACTGGGTTGTCGAACCCACCACGTCCGCTTGCGCGACCACGTTAGCCGGCGACTCCGGATGCACCAGCACTTTCGCGCCCGGATACTCAGCGCGCAGCAGATCGAGTTCAATGCCCTTGAATTCGTCATGCACGAGACACGAGCCCTGCCACAGCAGCATATCGGCGCCGGTCTTGCTCTGGATGTAGCTGCCGAGGTGACGATCCGGCGCCCAGATAATCTTTTCGCCGCGCGCGTGCAGATCGGCAACGATTTCCAGCCCGATCGACGACGTCACCATCCAGTCCGCACGAGCCTTGACGGCCGCGCTAGTGTTCGCGTACACAACCACCGTGCGATCCGGGTGAGCGTCACAGAAAGCCGAGAATTCATCGACAGGACAGCCCAGATCGAGCGAACAGGTCGCGTCGAGATCGGGCATCAGAATGCGCTTGTCCGGACTAAGTATTTTCGCGGTCTCGCCCATGAAGCGCACGCCCGCCACCACCAGCGTTTGCGCCTCGTGATCGCGGCCGAACCGCGCCATCTCCAGCGAGTCGGCCACACATCCGCCGGTTTCGTCGGCGAGTTCCTGCAACTCCGCGTCGACGTAGTAATGCGCGACGAGCACCGCTTTCTCGCGCTTAAGCAATGCGCGGATGCGCTCCTTCAGCGCCACCTTCTGTTCCGCCGACGGCATGTCGGGCACCTTCGCCCACGCCTGCCCGATCCCGCAAGTCGTGCCCTGCGCCTGTGGCCGGTCGTATTCGACGGTCCTGATCGCCTGCTGATCCATGATCTCCTCTGCCTTCGCTCTGCCCGCCGCGGACCGTCAATCGTGTGTCGTTGACATATCCCGCCGCCCAAAAAGCAAAACCCCGCCAACGCGGGGTTTTGTGACGTAACGAAATTTTAAAGGATTTCGCGATCAAGCATAACGACGTAGACGCATCGCGAATTCTTGCAGTGCTTTAATACCACTCTGTTCAGCGCGATGACACCAGTCTTGCAGCTGAATCAACAATTGATCGCGCGACGCATTCGAGCGCTCCCACATCGCCGCCAGTTCATTGCGCATGTCGATGTAGGTCTTCAGCTTCTGGCTGTTCGCGAAGATTTGCGGCAACTGACGCTTCTGCGGCTCGTCGAGACCTGCTTCTTCCTTGTGGAACCAGCTACGCGCACCGCGCATCACCTGATACTTCTCGCGCGCGCCGACTTCCTTCAGATGGGCCAGCTCCTGGCGATAAGCGCGCTTGAGCGCCTTGCCGTAACGCGCCATCACTTCGTAGCGGTTCGCCAGCACGGCTTGCAGCGTGTCCTGATCGAGCACCAGCTTGCCGGAAGTCAGACGCGGCGTAGGCGCGATCTTCTTGACCTTGGCGAGACGGAACGCCGACATGATACGGATGTACATCCAGCCGATATCGAACTCATACCACTTATTCGACAGCTTGGCCGACGTGGCATAGGTATGGTGATTGTTATGCAGCTCCTCACCGCCGATGATGATGCCCCACGGGAAGATGTTGGTGCTCGCATCCGACGAGTTGAAGTTGCGGTAGCCCCACCAGTGCGCGAGGCCGTTCACCACGCCAGCTGCCCAGAACGGGATCCACACCATCTGCACAGCCCAGATGGTCAGACCGACGACGCCGAATAGCGCGACGTTCAGCACCATCATCAGGCTCACGCCGAGGATCGGGTACTTGGTGTAGACGTTACGTTCCATCCAGTCATTCGGCGTGCCGTGACTGAACTTGCGCATCGTTTCTTCATTCTTGGCCTCGGAACGGTACAGTTCCGCACCTTCGAGCACCACCTTCCAGATGCCGCGCGTTTGCGGGCTGTGCGGATCTTCTTCGGTCTCGCACTTGGCGTGGTGCTTACGGTGAATCGCGGCCCATTGGCCGGTCAGCATGCCGGTGGTCATCCACAGCCAGAAACGGAAAAAATGACTGACGACCGGATGCAGCTCCAGTGCGCGGTGCGCCTGGCAGCGATGCAGATAGACCGTCACGCCAATGATCGTGATGTGCGTCGCGACCAGGGTGTACAGCACAAGTTGCCACCACGAGAAGTGGAGCAAGCCATGGGCAAGGAAATCAAGCAAAGAATTCAACAAGGCAATTTACCTGTGGAACAAGAGACGCCAGACACACGCAAAATGCGCGCGTCAAGAAAGTGAAAGCATACAGCGGGATTGGACGATATTCTACTTGAAGCGTTCCAAGTGTTTGTAACAAATAGGGATTTTTTGTGTGACATCAATAGGATGGAACGCGTCGGAGGTCATTTTGAGACCAGCCGGCGCGTTCGAAGTGCCCGTCAGCGGGCGCTGTCGGCCTGATTAGCGGCAGGAGTGGTCATTGTTACCGCCTGCGGCATCGCGTCGCCCACATTGCCGACGATTCGCACTTCGCGTTGCGCAAAAGGAATCGAGATGCCGTGCTCGGAGAACAGACGCCAGACGTTGCGATTGACCGCCGAGCGCACGCCTGAGGTCCCAGTCGCTGCGTCTTCGATCCAGAAGCCCAGTTCGAGATTGATGCCGTCGGTGCCGAAGCTCGCGAGATAGGGCGTGGGCGCCGGTTCCTGCAGCACTCGCGTGACATTTTGTGCGGCCTGGGCAAGCAGCGCCATCGCCTGCTCGACGTCGGAGGTGTAGGCGACCTGCACGGCCACCTTGGCGTAGCCGCGTGTCAGATAGGAGGACTGGTTCTGCACCACGTCCGTAATCAGCTTTTCGTTCGGAATCAGCGTTTCGATGCCGTCCAGCCCGCGCACCACCGTGTACCGCGTACGGATCTGCGTGACCATGCCCTGCAAGCCGCTGACGTTGATCGTGTCGCCAATACGTAGCGAGCGGTCGATCAGGATGATGAAACCCGAGACGTAGTTGCTGGCGATCTTCTGCAAGCCAAACCCAAGCCCCACACCCAGCGCGCCGCCGAACACGCCCAGCACCGTGATGTCGATGCCGACTAGCGACAGGCTGATCAGCACCGCCGCCAGCACGAACGCAGCACGGCCGACCCGCGCCACCACCACTTTGAGGTTGGCGTCGAGCGTCTTTGAGCGCATCAGGCGGTCTTCGAATGTGGCGCCGAGCCACATCGCGACAATCATCGTCACGCACACCCACAGGAGACCCGTGGTCAGCGAGAGCAGCGTCATGTGCGCGTTCGCGACCCTGAAGCGCACGCTGCCCATCCAGTCGATCACGTCGTCCTGAATGCCCATTACAGTGAGCACCATGCCGATCCAGACGATCAGCGAGACGATCTTCTCGACCAGGAACAACCACGGATGCGTCGCGCCGTCCTGGCTGAAGACTCGACGCGCGAGGAAAAATACAATGTAGATCAGGCCAATACCGAACAGCGGCACGAGCGCGAGATCGAGCAGCGCGGTGTGCATGAACTGGCCGGTGATCGCACGTGCAAGCCAGACGAGCGCCGCGCCAATCAGGGGAAAGAACGCGCGGTTCAGGCTTTCCGCGCCGAAACGCAAGGTCTGATACCGCGTCTGGCGCCGCAAATCGAGCGCCCGGCGCAGCAGGCGCGCGAGCAGCCACGCGACGAGGAGCGTCCCAAGCAGCACGCCGACCTGCCACAGCATGACCGGCTGGCCGAAGTCGCGCGCAAGGTCGCCGAACATGTGGGGGAAAATGCGGTTTTGCATGATGTCGCCGAAATCGCCGGCGCGAAGGGCTCAGGAAAAGAACTCGGCGCGCCGGCAGATAGCCTGTTGCGTTTAGCTCTGGCGTTCCAGCACGGCTGCGAAGAAACCGTCAGTGGCGTGAAGGTGCGGCCACAGCGACAGGTAATCGCCCATTTCCAGATCGATGCGCTGCTCGGCGAGCACGTCGCGCGCCGGCACCAAGACGAAGTCCGGATGGTCGGCGAGGAACTGCTTCACGACCGCTTCGTTTTCCTCTTCCAGAATCGAGCAGGTTGCGTAGACGAGACGGCCGCCCTTCTTCACCAGACGCGAGGCGCTGGCCAGAATCGAGGCCTGCTTCGGCGCCAGTTCAGCGACCGATTCCGGCGACTGGCGCCACTTCAGGTCCGGATTACGGCGCAGCGTACCCAAGCCGCTGCACGGCGCATCGACCAGCACGCGGTCGATTTTGCCGGCCAGACGCTTGATCTTCGCATCGTGTTCGCTGTCGATCAGCACCGGATTCACGTTCGACAGGCCGCTGCGCGCAAGGCGCGGCTTGAGCTTGGCCAAACGCCGCTCGGAGACGTCGAAGGCGTACAAACGCCCGGTGGAACGCATCGCCGCGCCCAGTGCCAGCGTCTTACCGCCAGCGCCCGCGCAGAAGTCCACGATCATTTCGCCGCGCTTGGGGGCGACCAGCGAACACAGCAACTGGCTGCCCTCGTCCTGCACTTCGACCCAGCCCTGCTGGAACGCGTCCAGCTTGGTGAGCGGCGGCTTGCCGACCACCCGCACGCCGAACGGTGCGAACGGCGTCGCGCCCCCTTCGATGCCGGCTTTCGACAGCGCGTTCAGTACCTCGTCGCGGCTCGCCTTGATCGGGTTCGCGCGCAGGTCCAGCGGCGCCGGGTAGTTCAGCGCGGCGGCCAGTTGCGCCAGTTCTGCAGGTTCAAAGCGCTTGGAGAGCGCCTGATAGATCCAGTCGGGCAGATTCAGGCGAATCCGCAGCGGCAGGCTTTCCGGGTCGATTTTCGCGACGTGTTCGAGCCAATGCGATTCGGTGTCCGACACGAACGGCTTGAGGGCCGTGCGGCCCGCCGTCTGCATCAATCCCAACAAGGCCATGCGGCGCGCCGGGCTGCCCGCGCCGCCTTCGGCCAGATGGGCGAATTCCATCCGGCGGCGCAGCACCGCGAAAACCGCCTCGGCAATCACGCCGCGCTCGCCGTGCCCGAGCTTCGGATGCGCGCGGAAAAAGCGGCTCGTCGTGGCGTCGGCCGGGCCGGTGAGTTTCAGGACTTCAGCCAGCAAAGTCTCGGTTTGTCCAATCAAAAAACCATGTAATCTCATGCGCCCTCTCCGGCGGTGTGACCGGCAAAGAGCCATTGCGGCTCCGGCGGCGTAAGCGTGACACGCAAGCCGTCGAGGGCAAGACGCCCTTCGACGAACCAGCGCACCGCGCGTGGATAGATAATGTGTTCGGTTGCCAGCACGCGTTCGGCGAGCGTGGCAGGGGTGTCGCCAGCCTCAACGGGGACGGCCGCCTGCGCGACGATCGGCCCGTGATCCAGCTGCGACGTGACAAAATGCACTGACGCGCCGTGCAGCCGCACGCCGGCGTCAAGTGCCTGTTGATGGGTTTTCAGGCCCGGAAAGCTCGGCAGCAGCGACGGATGCACGTTCAGCATGCGTCCGGCGTAGTGATCGACAAAACCGGCCGTGAGCACCCGCATGAAGCCGGCGAGCGCGACCAGATCGGGCGCGAAGCTGTCGATTTCTTTCGCCAGCGCGGCGTCGAAACTGTTGCGATCCGGAAACTGGCGATGGTCGACCACCGCCGTGGCAATGCCGTGCGACGCTGCGAACGCGAGGCCCGCGGCGTCAGGACGGTTGGCAATCACAGCGGCGACTTGCGCCGCCCAGCCCTCGTCCGCGCAGGCGCGAATGATAGCCTCCATGTTGCTTCCCCGTCCGGAAATCAGGATGACGAGTTTTTTCATCCGCGGATTTTATCATTCGGGGGACACTGAAACGGCGACGCGCCGCCGTCTCGTGCGCTGAGCGTTTATAATCGTTTGTTTTGCGGCACCTCGGCCGCCCTACCTCAAACCCGCTATCGTGAGAGTCTTCCGCGGTCTTCCCAATGCCGAAAGCCGTGCGCCCTGCGCACTGACCATCGGCAACTTCGACGGTGTCCACCGCGGCCATCAGGCTTTGCTCGCCCACGTCCGGGCCGCAGCCGATGCTCGCGGCCTGCCCGTTTGCGTGATGACCTTCGAGCCGCACCCGCGCGAATTCTTCAACCCCGCTGGCGCGCCGCCGCGAATCGCCATGCTGCGCGACAAGCTCGAGGCGCTGCGCACCAACGGCGTCGACCGGGTCGTGGTCGAGCATTTCAACCACACCTTCGCGAGCCAGTCGCCGGACGCGTTCGTCGAACGGATCATCGTCAATGGGCTGCATGCCCGCTGGGTGATGATCGGCGACGACTTCCGCTATGGCGCCAAGCGCGCGGGCGATTTCGCCTCGCTCAAGGCCGCGGGTCAACAGCACGGTTTCGAAGTCGAGCAGATGGCAACCGTGGCGGATCCGTCCGGCGCGCGCATCTCCAGCTCGGGCGTACGCGCGGCGCTGGTGGCGGGCGATCTCGACTCGGCGCGCGCCGCGCTGGGCCGCGACTACCTGATCAGCGGCCATGTCGTGCATGGCATGAAGCTCGGCCGCGATCTTGGTTTCCCCACGCTCAATCTGGCGATCGCGCACAAGCGTCCGGCGCTCGCCGGTATTTTCGTGGTGCGCGTGCATGGCGTGGCGGACGAACCGTTGCCGGGCGTCGCCAGCCTCGGCCTGCGTCCCACCGTCGACGATTCCGGCCGTGTGCTGCTCGAAGTACACCTGCTCGACTGGCACGGCGATGCGTACGGCAAACTCGTGCGCGTCGAATTCCTGAAAAAACTGCGCGACGAGGAAAAATACGTCGACCTCGAAACGCTGACTGCCGCCATCGCGCGCGACGTCGCCAACGCCCGCGCGTGGTTTGCGGCTGTCGGCGCCGGCACGCCGGGCAGCCGCTCCACCGGTTTCGCCACCTCGGCCACCGACCGAATTAGATAGCCGCCGCGGTACATGCGAGCGCGGCAAGCGCGGCATGTACCCACTGCTGCGCGCATCGAAGGGCGTCCGTGGATCACGCGACATGCCTGCCGGGCGCGCCCAACGCCCTGCGCTTCATGCGCATACCGCAGCCTCGCTGCGCTTAGAAAGAATTCACCGCGACCTCATTATGAGCAACAAGAAAGCCGATTCGAAACCGCAGTCACGCTACCCGGTCAACCTGCTCGACACGCCGTTCCCGATGCGTGGCGACCTGCCCAAGCGCGAGCCGCAATGGGTCAAGGAATGGCAGGAACGGAAGGTCTACGAGACGATCCGCGCAGCCAGCAAGGGCCGTAAAAAGTTCATCCTGCACGACGGCCCGCCGTATGCGAACGGCGACATCCACCTCGGCCACGCGGTGAACAAGATCCTCAAGGACATGATCGTCAAGGCGCGCAACCTGGCGGGCTTCGACGCGGTCTACGTGCCGGGCTGGGATTGCCACGGCATGCCGATCGAAATCCAGATCGAAAAGCAGTTCGGCAAGTCGCTGCCGGCCGCTGAAGTCATGCAGAAGGCGCGTGCTTACGCGACCGAACAGATCGAGAAGCAGAAAATCGGCTTCCGCCGTCTGGGCGTGCTCGGCGATTGGGACAATCCGTACAAGACGATGAACTTCACGAACGAGGCCGGCGAAATCCGCGCGCTCGCGAAGATCATGGAAAAGGGCTACGTGTTCCGCGGCCTGAAGCCGGTCAACTGGTGCTTCGACTGCGGTTCGGCATTGGCCGAAGCGGAAGTCGAATACAAGGACAAGACCGATCCGACCATCGACGTGCTGTTCAGCTTCGCCGAGCCGGAAAAGACCGCGCAGGCCTTCGGCCTGAATGCGCTGCCGCGCAACGAAGGCGGCATCGTGATCTGGACCACCACGCCGTGGACCATCCCGGCCAACCAGGCGCTGAACCTGCATCCGGAAATCGTCTACGCGCTGGTCGATACGCCGCGCGGCCTGCTGATCCTGGCTGAAGAACGCGTTGAAGCGTGCCTGAAGCAATACGGCCTCGAAGGTACGATCGTCGCGACCACGCCTGGCGCCAAGCTCGTCAACCTGCGCTTCAATCACCCGCTCGCGTCGGCGCATCCGAGCTACAAGCGCACGGCGCCGGTCTACCTCGGCGACTACGTGACGACCGAAACGGGTACGGGCGTGGTGCACTCGTCGCCGGCATACGGCGTGGAAGACTTCGTGTCGTGCAAGGCGCACGGCATGTCGGATTCGGACATCATCAACCCAGTGATGGGCGACGGCCGTTACATCGAATCGCTCGCGCTGTTCGGCGGCCTGTCGATCTGGGCGGCCAACCCACAGATCGTCGAAGCCCTGCAGGCTGCCGGCTCGCTGCTGCGCACCGAGAAGTACACGCACAGCTACATGCACTGCTGGCGCCACAAGACGCCGATCATCTACCGCGCAACCTCGCAGTGGTTCGCCGGCATGGACGTGAAGCCAAACGACACCGACAAGACGCTGCGCGAAACCGCGCTCGAAGGCATCGAGAACACCGCCTTCTATCCGTCGTGGGGCAAGCAGCGTCTGTTCAGCATGATCGCGAACCGCCCGGACTGGACGCTGTCGCGTCAACGTCAATGGGGCGTGCCGATGGCATTCTTCGTGCACAAGGAAACCGGCGAACTGCACCCGCGCACGCTGGAGCTGCTCGAAGAAGTCGCGCAACGCGTCGAGAAGGCTGGCATCGAAGCATGGCAAACGCTCGACCCGCGCGAACTGCTCGGCGACGACGCGAACATGTACGAGAAGAACCGCGACACGCTCGACGTCTGGTTCGATTCGGGCACGACGCATTGGCACGTGCTGCGCGGCTCGCATAAAGACGAACTGCAGTTCCCCGCCGACCTGTATCTGGAAGGCTCGGACCAGCACCGCGGCTGGTTCCACTCGTCGCTGCTGACCGCCTCGATGCTCGACGGCCGCCCGCCCTACAAGGCGCTGCTCACGCACGGCTTCACCGTCGACGGCGAAGGCCGCAAGATGAGCAAATCGCTCGGCAACGGTATCGATCCGCATGAAGTGGCGAACCGCCTAGGCGCGGAAATCATCCGTTTGTGGATTGCGTCGACCGATTACTCGGGCGAACTGGCGATCTCCGAAGAGATCCTGAAGCGCGTGACGGAAGGCTATCGCCGCATCCGCAACACGCTGCGCTTCCTGCTCGCGAACCTGTCGGACTTCGACTTCGCGCAACACGCGCGTCCGGTCGAAGACTGGCTCGAGATCGATCGTTACGCAGTGGCACTGTCGGCGAATCTGCAAAACGACATCCTCTCGCATTACGACAAGTACGAGTTCCACCCGGTGGTCGCCAAGCTGCAGACGTTCTGTTCGGAAGACTTGGGCGGCTTCTATCTGGACGTGCTGAAAGACCGTCTGTACACCACGGCGGTTGACTCCGTCGCGCGCCGTTCGGCCCAGACCGCGCTGTATCACATTGCCCAGGGTCTGCTGCGCCTGATCGCGCCGTTCCTGTCGTTCACGGCTGAAGAAGCATGGAAGATCTTCTCGCCGAACAGCGAAACGATTTTCACCGAGACCTATCACGCGTTCCCGGCAGTGCCGCAAGCCGGTGCCCTGCTCGACAAATGGACGCTGCTGCGCGCCGCACGTAGCGACGTGACCAAGGCGCTGGAAGAAGCACGTGTGGCGAACCTGATCGGCTCATCGCTGCAGGCCGAAGTCGAAGTCCGCGCAAGCGGTGCGCGTTACGACGCGCTCGCCAGCCTCGGCGACGACCTGAAGTTCGTGCTGATCACGTCGGCGGCGAACGTTGTGAAGGTCGACAGCGAAGCGGAAGAAGGCGTCGAAGTGATCGCCTCCAAGTATCTGAAGTGCGAACGCTGCTGGCACTACCGCGCGGACGTCGGTGCAAACGCCGAACACCCCAATCTGTGCGGCCGCTGCTTCAGTAATCTGTTCGGCAACGGCGAAACGAGGAGCGCGGCATAATGGCAAGAACCATGTCGAAAACGTCGACCGGAAACAGTTCGCTGGCGCCTTGGCTCGGCGTCGCGCTGATCGTGATCCTGTTCGATCAGCTGACGAAAATCGCGGTGCAGAAGGTGTTCGCCTACGGTGTTCCGCATGAGGTCGCGCCGTTTTTTAACCTGATCCTCGTGTACAACCGTGGCGCCGCCTTCAGCTTCCTCGCGATGGCGGGCGGCTGGCAGCGCTGGGCGTTCACCGCGCTTGGCGTGGTCGCGGCGCTCGTGATCTGCTACCTGCTCAAGCGTCACGGCGGACAGAAGATGTTCTGCACGGCGCTCTCGCTGATTCTTGGCGGGGCGCTCGGCAATGTGATCGACCGGCTCGCGTACGGCCACGTGATCGACTTTCTCGATTTTCACGTCCGCACATGGCACTGGCCGGCGTTTAATCTCGCCGACAGCGCGATCACGATCGGCGCGATCCTGCTCGTGCTCGACGAGTTGCGGCGCGTGCGCGGCTCGCGGTAACGCGGGTTACTTTGCCCGCTTTGGCCGGTATCAGGGCCGAGCCTGGGTCATGCTCGTGACTACGGCGGCCACGCTTAAAGGCCATATTTAAAGGCCGTGCCCCGCTGTCACGAACACGGCCGAGCGGTATGTCCGGTTTGAAGGCCGGTGGCGGTGACCGTGCCACCACCGGCCACCACGCTTTGTCGGAGGCTTTCGTTGGCAACCGCAGAACTCGCAGGAAAACACCTCGTCCTCGGCATGACGGGCGGCATTGCCTGCTACAAGATCGCCGAACTCACGCGCCTGTTGACCAAGGCCGGCGCAACCGTGCAGGTCGTGATGACCGAAGCGGCCACGCAGTTCATCACCCCCGTCACGATGCAGGCGCTCTCCGGCCGCCCCGTCTACACGAGTCAGTGGGACGGTCGCGTGCCGAACAACATGGCGCATATCGATCTGTCGCGTGAAGCCGACGCGATCGTCATTGCACCCGCCTCTACCGACTTCCTCGCCAAACTCGCGCACGGCATGGCCGACGATCTGCTCTCGACGCTGTGTGTCGCGCGCGATTGTCCGCTGCTTGTCGTGCCGGCAATGAACCGGCAGATGTGGCAGAACCCGGCCACCCAACGCAACGTCACGCAGTTGCGCGCGGACGGCATTGACGTGCTCGGCCCCGATTCGGGTCCGCAAGCGTGCGGCGAAGTCGGCGACGGACGCATGCTTGAAGCGGCCGCTACTTACGAAGCAATCGCGTCGTTCTTCTCCCCCAAGATCCTGTCCGGCCGCCGCGTGTTGCTGACCGCCGGTCCGACCTTCGAACCGCTCGATCCCGTGCGCGGCATCACCAATCGTTCGAGCGGCAAGATGGGCTTTGCATTGGCACGCGCCGCGCAACAAGCGGGAGCCGAGGTGCATCTGGTCGCCGGCCCCGTCGCGCTGGAAACGCCGTGGGGCGTGTTCCGCGAAGACGTGCAAACCGCGCAGCAAATGCACGACGCGGTGATGCGCTCGGTCGCCGATGCCGACATCTTCATCGGCGTGGCTGCGGTGGCCGATTGGCGGGTCGATCACGCCAGCGATCACAAGATCAAGAAGACCGCCGACCGCGCACTGCCCACTTTCACGTTTGTCGAGAATCCGGACATCCTGGCATCGGTCGCCAAACTCCCGCATCCGCCATTCGCAGTCGGCTTTGCCGCGGAAAGCGGCGACCTCGAACTGCACGGCGAAGAAAAGCGCGTGCGCAAAAACGTGCCGCTGCTGATCGGCAATCTTGGGCCACTCACTTTCGGTCTCGACGACAACGAGGTAATCCTGTTCGAAGCAGGCGGTGCAACGAAACTGCCGCGCGCAGACAAGCAGACGCTCGCGCGCGCCCTGATCATTGAGATTGCCAGGCGTCTGCCCGACACAAGCCTGATCCGCTAAAGCCGCGCGCGGCGGCGCGCGCTGCGTTCGCCGCTGTGCGTCTGGCGCACCGAATTATCTGTATCTGGAGCAGTACTGACATGACGCTACTTTCCGTGCTCGATCAAACGCCCGTGATCGGCGGGCACTCAGTGGCGGACGCGATCGCGGCCACCGTCGAACTCGCGCAGCTTGCTGACGATCTCGGCTACACGCGCTACTGGTGCGCCGAGCATCACGGCTTGCGCGGCGTGTCGAATCCCTGCCCCGAGGTGATGCTGGCGCGCCTCGGCAGCGTAACCAAACGCATTCGACTGGGCTCCGGCGGCGTGATGTTGCCGTACTACAGCCCGTTCAAAGTCGCCGAGCAATTCATGATGCTCGAGGCGCTGTTCCCGAACCGCATTGATCTCGGCGTGGGACGCGCGCCGGGCGGCGACATGCAAACGGCACAAGCCGTGGCCGCCGGCACCTACAATCGCGGCGACATTTTCCCGCAGCAGGTTGCGGATCTGGTCGGTCTGATGCACGGCACGCTGCCCGACGATCACATCGCGCACGGTGTGCTGCTCCAGCCGCAGATCGCCACGCGCCCGCAACTGTGGATGCTCGGTTCGAGCGAATTCGGTGGCTTGCTGGCGGCCCAACTTGGTATCCGCTTCGCATTCGCGCACTTCATCAACGCACATTTCGGGCACCAGGTGGCGCTCGCCTACCGCGAGCGCTTCAAAGGCAGCCAGGAAGCGCACCAACCCTATCTGGCCGCCGCCGTATTCGTGATCTGCGCGGACACCGAGCAGGAAGCAGCCGACCTGGAGAAAGCCGTCGATTTGCGCCGAGTGCAAATGGCTTATGGCCTGAATGAACCGATCCCGACAATTGAACAGGGCATTGCGCAGGAGTACGGCGAGCGCGAGCGACTGGTGATCGACCGCGAGAAACCGCGCAGCATCATCGGCACGCCGGAAACCGTAACCGAACGCATGCAAGACTTGCAGGCGCAGTTCCAGGCCGACGAATTGATCGTGCTCACCGTAGCGGGCAGCTATCGCGCCCGGTTGCGTTCCTATGAACTTCTCGCCGACGCGTTTCAACTCGGACGCCGGGCCTCCACTCCTTAAACCTTCGAACCTGCATGAAACTCGACCTGAAGATTCTCGATGCGCGCATGCGCGAACAACTCCCGGCCTACGCAACCACCGGTAGCGCGGGCCTTGACCTGCGCGCTTGCCTCGACGAACCGTTGACGCTGAAACCCGGCGAGACCGCATTGGTGCCGACAGGCCTCGCGATTCACGTCGGCGATCCAGGTTATGCGGCGTTGATCCTGCCGCGCTCGGGGCTCGGTCATAAGCACGGCATCGTGCTGGGCAACCTGGTTGGCCTGATCGATTCGGATTACCAGGGTCAGCTGATGATTTCGACGTGGAATCGTGGCGAGACCACGTTCGTATTGAATCCGATGGAGCGTCTCGCGCAGCTGGTGATCGTGCCGGTGGTGCAGGCTGAGTTCAATATCGTGGATGATTTTGCGGAAAGCGAGCGTGGCGCCGGTGGTTTCGGCAGCACGGGCAAGCACTAAGGATGCCGTATCACTCTGCGGCATGGATTGCAAAGTAACGCGATCCAAAACACAAAAAACAGAACGGCGCGGGGTTCAACCCGCGCCGTTCTGCTTTCAGAGGTACGACTAAGACTTACTCGACCGACTTATTCAACTTCAACCGCTTCCGGATTCGGATTGCGCGGCGCCGGATGCTCGTCAAAGGTCAACTGCACCTTATCTTCCGCATCCACGTCGACCGTCACGCGACCGCCATTCATCAGCTTGCCGAACAGCAACTCGTCGGCCAGTGCACGACGGATCGTGTCCTGAATCAAACGCTGCATCGGACGCGCGCCCATCAACGGATCGAAACCGTGCTTGGCGAGGTGCGCCCGCAGCGCGTCGGTAAAGAGCGCGTCGACCTTCTTCTCATGCAGCTGATCTTCCAGCTGCATCAGGAACTTGTCGACCACGCGCATGATGATTTCTTCATCGAGCGAGCGGAAGCTGATCGTCGCGTCCAGACGGTTACGGAACTCCGGCGTGAACATGCGCTTGATGTCGACCATTTCGTCGCCGGTTTCCCGACGATTCGTGAAGCCGATCACCGACTTGCCCATTGCCTCGGCGCCCGCGTTCGTCGTCATGATGATGATGACGTTGCGGAAATCTGCCTTCCGGCCGTTGTTGTCCGTCAGCGTGCCGTGGTCCATCACCTGCAGCAGCACGTTGTAGATGTCCGGATGCGCCTTTTCGATTTCATCGAGCAGCAGCACGCAATGCGGCTTCTTCGTGACGGCTTCGGTCAATAGACCGCCCTGATCGAAACCGACATAGCCCGGCGGCGCGCCGATCAAACGGCTCACCGCATGACGCTCCATGTATTCCGACATGTCGAAGCGGATCAACTCGATCCCCAGCGTGAACGCCAGTTGCTTCGCCACTTCCGTCTTGCCGACGCCCGTCGGGCCGGAGAACAGGAACGCACCGATCGGCTTGTCCAGCTTGCCGAGGCCTGCGCGCGCCATCTTGATCGCGGCCGACAGCGCGTCGATGGCCGGATCTTGCCCGAACACCACGCTCTTCAGATCGCGATCCAGCGTTTGCAGCTTGCTGCGATCGTCTTGCGACACGCTTTGCGGCGGGACACGGGCAATCTTCGAGATGATTTCCTCGATCTCGTTCTTGCCGATGGTCTTCTTCTGCTTCGACTTCGGCAGGATGCGTTGCGCCGCACCCGCTTCGTCGATCACGTCGATCGCCTTGTCCGGCAAATGACGATCCGTGATAAAGCGTGCCGACAGCTCAGCCGCCGCCGACAGCGCACCCGACGAATACTTCACGCCGTGATGTTCTTCGAAGCGCGACTTCAGGCCCCGCAGGATCGCCACCGTCTGTTCGACGGTCGGCTCGGTCACGTCGACCTTCTGGAACCGACGCGACAAGGCCGCGTCTTTTTCGAAGATGCCGCGATATTCCGTGAACGTGGTCGCGCCGATGCACTTGAGCGTGCCCGACGACAACGCCGGCTTCAGCAGATTCGATGCATCCAGCGTGCCGCCCGACGCGGCACCCGCGCCGATCAGCGTATGAATTTCGTCGATGAACAGGATTGCGTGCGGACGTTCCTTCAATTCTTTGAGGACGGTCTTCAGGCGCTGTTCGAAGTCGCCGCGATACTTGGTGCCGGCGAGCAGCGCGCCCATGTCGAGCGAATACACCTGCGCGTCGGCCAGAATATCCGGCACTTCGCCGCGTGTAATGCGCCAGGCGAGCCCTTCGGCGATCGCCGTCTTGCCGACACCGGCCTCACCGACCAGTAGCGGATTGTTTTTGCGCCTGCGGCACAACACCTGCACCACGCGCTCGACTTCCGACTCGCGCCCGATCAGCGGATCGATTCGGCCGTCTTTCGCCATCTGGTTCAGGTTCTGCGTGAACTGGGCGAGCGGCGTTTCCTTCTGCGCGGCGGCTTCGTCGGACTCGGCATTCGCGTCGCTCGCTTTCGCGGCGTCGGTGCTGCTGGTCTTGGCGATGCCATGCGAGATGAAATTCACCACATCCAGACGCGTCACGCCCTGCTGTTGCAGGTAGTACACCGCATGCGAATCCTTCTCGCCGAAGATCGCAACCAGCACATTCGCGCCGGTCACTTCCTTCTTGCCATTCGAGGTGGATTGCACATGCATGATCGCGCGCTGGATCACACGCTGAAAACCCAGCGTGGGCTGCGTGTCGACGTCGTCCGTGCCAGGCACGGTAGGCGTGTTGTCATGAATGAAGTTGCGCAGGTTCTGGCGCAGATCCTCGATATTGGCCGCGCATGCACGCAACACCTCCGCGGCCGTTGGATTGTCCAACAGTGCCAGCAAAAGATGTTCGACCGTTATGAACTCGTGCCGCGCCTGGCGTGCTTCCATGAACGCCATGTGCAGGCTGACTTCCAGTTCCTGGGCAATCATGCTTCCTCCATCACACACTGCAGCGGATGCCCGGCCTGCCGTGCGTGGGTAACGACTTGCTCGACTTTGGTCGACGCGATGTCCCGCGTATAGACCCCACAAACTCCCCTGCCCTCGCGATGCACCTTCAACATTACCTGTGTTGCGGTTTCTCGATCTTTATTGAAATATTCCTGCACGATCATCACGACAAATTCCATTGGCGTGAAGTCGTCATTCAGCAGCACCACCTTGTACATGGAAGGCGGCTTCAGCTTCTTTTCCTGCCGCTCCAGTACGGTGCCGTCCTGCTTGTCCGGGATAATCGCCATACACCCATTCTAAACAACTAGGACAGGCCCGCAATCCTGTCAAAACCCGGCCAACCGGCCGGTGAGCCCGTTCGCTATCACCTGATGGGTATTTACCCCCAACGGCGTTGCGTCATTCGACGAGCCGATCGCGGAGCCGGCCCCTATCCTGTGATGCGTCGCAACCGTGCTGCGCCGCAGTCGGATCGAGTATCGCACAACCTGCCAGCACTGGCTGAAGGCACTCGCCCGGCCAGCGGACGGTGCGCGACCCGCAGAACAGCATGTGAGTCGATTATGCGACTTTTCAAGACGGCACGCTCGGGCAACCGCACATAAGAAAATAAAAGCGGGAAAAACCCTGGAAAACGCCTGTTTGCAACGCGACAACGGCGTCTCAAAATTTTCTTGACACTCGAATAAAGAGCCTCAACAATCAAGCTGGCACTTTTTTCAGCGAGCCATAAATCGAAAAAATGCCGATGGTGAGCTTGTGAGGAGGGAGCGGCTGCATCACGCGGTCGTCGAGCTTTTCGAGGGCTCGTGGTAGTGACATGAGTTACAGGGGAAGTTGGAATGGCAACTGGTACGGTCAAATGGTTCAATGACGCAAAAGGTTTCGGATTCATCACGCCTGACGAAGGGGGTGAGGATCTGTTTGCACACTTCTCGGCCATCCAGATGAATGGGTTCAAAACCCTCAAGGAAGGTCAAAAAGTAACCTTCGAGGTCGTGCAAGGCCCGAAAGGCAAACAGGCATCGAACATCCAGGCACCTGCCTGAAACTGTTCGTTACCCGTCCTTTGAAACCCGGCTTCGTGCCGGGTTTCTTTTTCGGGCGTCTCCTTCCAGTTTCGGGTGATCGCGGCCGCGATCCCGGTCGGCAGGCAAACCTCGTCCCAACTATCGGAAATTCCACCGGCTTTCCGTAAGCTTTCGGCTTCCCCTTTGCCAGCGTGTATGCGATTTAGACGCCGCAGAAACAAAAACCCCGGCCACCTCGCGGCGCCGGGGTTTTGAATTCGAGCTGGAGAACCCAGCGCGCATCGCTTACATATTCTCGATCAACACCTGGCCAAAGCCCGAACACGACACTTGCGTCGCGCCTTCCATCAGGCGCGCGAAGTCATACGTGACCCGCTTCCGCAGAATCGACTTTTCCATCGACTTGATGATCAGATCGGCCGCTTCGGTCCAGCCCATGTGACGCAACATCATCTCGGCCGAGAGAATTTCCGAACCCGGATTCACGTAGTCTTTGCCGGCGTACTTCGGCGCGGTGCCGTGCGTGGCTTCAAACATGGCGACCGAATCCGACATGTTCGCGCCCGGCGCGATCCCGATACCGCCGACTTGCGCGGCCAGCGCGTCTGAAATGTAATCGCCGTTCAGGTTCAGCGTGGCGATCACGTCGTATTCAGCCGGACGCAGCAGGATCTGCTGCAGGAACGCGTCGGCGATCACGTCTTTCACCACGATGTCGCCACCCGTTTTCGGGTTCTTGATCTTCATCCACGGACCGCCGTCGATCAGCTCCGCGGCGAATTCCTTCTGCGCCAGCGCATAACCGTAGTCGCGGAACGCGCCTTCGGTGAACTTCATGATGTTGCCCTTGTGCACCAGCGTGACCGAGCGACGCTCGTTGTCGATCGCATACTGGATCGCCTTGCGCACGAGGCGCTCCGTGCCTTCGCGCGACACCGGCTTGACACCGATCCCTGAGGTCTCCGGGAAGCGGATCTTCTTCACGCCCATTTCTTCGCGCAGGAACTTGATGACCTTCTTCGCGTCTTCCGACCCGGCAGGCCATTCGATGCCGGCATAGATGTCTTCCGAGTTCTCGCGGAAAATCACCATGTCAATCTTTTCAGGTTCACGCACCGGCGAAGGTACGCCTTTGAAGTACTGCACCGGGCGCAGGCAAACATACAGATCGAGTTCCTGACGCAGCGCGACGTTCAGCGAACGGATACCGCCGCCGACCGGCGTAGTGAGCGGCCCTTTGATCGAGACGACGTATTCCTTCAGCACCTGCAGCGTTTCTTCCGGCAGCCACACATCCGGGCCGTACACCTTGGTCGACTTCTCGCCCGCGTAAATTTCCATCCAGTGGATTTTCTTCTTGCCTGCGTAGGCTTTTTCTACCGCGGCATCCACTACTTTCAACATCACCGGCGTGATGTCGAGGCCCGTTCCATCGCCTTCGATATACGGAATGATCGGCTGGTCGGAAATATTGAGCGAGAAATCTGCGTTGACAGTGATCTTGTCACCGCCGGTCGGGACCTTGATGTGCTGATACGGCATGATCGGACTCCAGTGAAGGCTGTGCTGAAAGCTGATGGGAGACTGCGGAAACTGGGTGCTCCTCGCTACGCGCAATGCCGGACGCCCGCGAGCGGCCTGGTCGCCTATTCTAGCCCACGCCGACGCAGCAACGAGCCCATAGTGGCTCGGGGTTTTCCAACATTGTCGAAAATCAGAACCGGCAAGCTGTTTACTCTTATGTCTTATATAAGACAAATGACTTGCGGCGACTTATTATGCATTATTATTCCGCCATTTACTATCGAGCCGACGCCTCTCCGGCCTGCGTGGCATACCCCACCGCAGCCGACGCTGCTCGACCTTCATCGATCTTCCTATGCGACTTCTCGCCCTGAACAAACCGTTCGGCACCATCTGTCAGTTTTCGCCGCACGAAACGCGCGCATCGCTGGCCGACTGGGTGAAAGTGCCCGGCGTCTATCCGGCGGGCCGACTCGACTCCGATAGCGAAGGGCTGCTGCTCCTTACCGACGACGGCGCGCTGCAAGCGCGCATCGCCGAGCCGCGCCACAAACTTGTCAAACGGTATTGGGCGCAAGTAGAAGGCGCGGTCGATGACGCCACGTTGAAGAAGCTCGCACGCGGCGTCGATCTCGGCGATTACGTGACACGGCCCTGCCGCGCCGAATACGTCGAGCCGGCCGACTCGCTATGGGCCCGCACGCCGCCAATCCGCTATCGGGCCGCGATTCCGACCACGTGGATCGAGTTGTCGATCACCGAGGGCAAGAACCGCCAGGTGCGGCGCATGACCGCGGCGGTCGGTTTTCCGACGTTGCGCCTCGTGCGCGCCGGGGTCGGCGCCCTTGATATTTTTTCGCTCGGACTTCAGCCGGGAGAGAGTGTCGAATTGCCGCTGCAGGCGCCTTGGGAAGGCATCGCCTGAATGCGTTTACCCACGCGCCATGTCTGCATCGATCTCGCATCAAACCTGTATTTTGATCAGCCGCGACAAAGCTAACTCGTTGTATCCGCAAACAAAATAGCGCGTGAAACCAACATGAAAAACGCGTGAAACAATTGCGTCCGTATTCGTTGCGCAGTCATTCATTTGCCTCAGCACGTCCGCATATAAATTTTCCACAAAAAACACGTCAACCGGTGCGCAAGCTCACGCGTTATTCGACGCAGATGCCGCCCGAAGCTATCCGGCATTCAGCCTTAAGGGCCTTTGCACACGCCGCTCTCGCGGTGAGTACAGGGAGTCTGAGCGCTAAACAGACGTGTCGAAAAATTTGTTCGATGCGGCTGTCAACCGAAAGGTGGATGGCACGTTTACCGACATGACTCTACATATAACCGGGTCATTTGGTTAATCAACTCAAGCTGAGGATTTCAAAATGAACAAACTGATCGCCGCTCTGGTCGCTGGCCTCTTCGCAACGGCAGCATTCGCACA
This sequence comes from Paraburkholderia sediminicola, assembly GCF_046030555.1. Taxonomy (GTDB): domain Bacteria; phylum Pseudomonadota; class Gammaproteobacteria; order Burkholderiales; family Burkholderiaceae; genus Paraburkholderia; species Paraburkholderia sediminicola_E. The sequence continues at coordinate 571,070 of NZ_JAQQCH010000001.1, forward strand.
AGCTTCGGCACCGGTGGCAGCATCGGCAGCTCCGGCAGCAGCTGCTTCGTCGGCAAAGAAGACCACGAAGAAAGCTCACAAGAAGTCGCACAAGAAGGCAGCAGCTGCTGCTGCAGCTTCGGCAGCTTCGGAGTAAGTTCGTTGTAAAAACGCAGTCAAGAACTCGCTTCATTGCCGTTCTTACGGCGTTGAAAGGCAGATCCCCGCAAGGCGATCTGCCTTTTTGTTTTTGACGCGCTCGCGTAACATTCGCGGGTTAATTTCCAGCAAGGAGTCATGCCGTGCGATTTCCCATGCGCTCGTTGATTGCGCGTTTCGCCGTTGCCGTTGCACTGCCGCTCGCCGCGATGTCGTTCGTCGCGAGCACCGCTGCCCCCGCTCATGCGCGAGACATGCCGGCCGGCGCGAAGCAGCCCGGCGACTTTCCGCGCGCGAAGCTGACCGCGGGCATGTTCGTGATCGACGCAGCCGTCGCCGCCAACGACGCGGACCGTGAACAAGGTCTGATGTATCGCACGACCCTCGCGCCGAATGAAGGCATGCTGTTCGTCTTCAATGAAACCGCCGTGCATTGCTTCTGGATGAAGAACACGTTGATCCCGCTGTCGATCGCTTTCATGCGCGCCGACGGCACGGTCACCGACATCGACGAAATGCAGGCCGAGACCACCAACAATCACTGCCCGAAGAACAACGGCGTGTATGCATTGGAAATGAGCAAGGGCTGGTTCTCGTCGAAAGGCATCAAACCGGGGATGAAGATCCAGGGCTTGCCGGCCGCGCAATAACAGCGCGCCGACCACGGCGATACCCTGCCGCTTCATCAGCGGCCGCTTTTCAAAAAAAGCCGATGCCTTTCACGAGGCACCGGCTTTTTTGCGTTCAGAGCGAGGCCGGCACTGCGCGGCGGCGGCCCGCGCCGGCCCGTAAGCCCATGTCAGCAGGCCTTCACGCGTAGCTGGCAAGATTCCTGCAAAAGACGGGCCGACGCGCTATCCTTGTATTCTTAGCAAAAGCAGCAAAAAGGCTCCCCGGGCAGCACAGACTGCCGCCCGGCAAGCGTTTCAGGCGCGCCATTCCAAGGAGGTTCACGTGCCCCGCAAGACTCCCATCGAGCGCTACCGGAATATCGGCATTAGCGCTCACATCGACGCCGGCAAAACCACCACCACCGAGCGCATCCTGTTCTACACAGGCGTGACCCACAAGATCGGCGAGGTTCACGACGGTGCTGCGACGATGGACTGGATGGAACAGGAGCAGGAGCGCGGCATCACCATCACGTCGGCGGCCACCACCGCCTTCTGGAAGGGCATGGCCGGCAACTATCCCGAACATCGGATCAACATCATCGACACCCCGGGTCACGTCGACTTCACGATTGAAGTGGAGCGCTCGATGCGCGTGCTCGACGGCGCGTGCATGGTGTACGACTCGGTAGGCGGTGTGCAGCCGCAGTCAGAAACGGTATGGCGTCAGGCGAACAAGTACAAGGTGCCGCGCATTGCGTTCGTCAACAAGATGGACCGTGTGGGTGCGGACTTCTTCCGTGTGCAGCGGCAGATTGCCGATCGTCTGAAGGGCGTCGCGGTGCCGATCCAGATTCCGGTTGGTGCGGAAGATCATTTCCAGGGCGTGGTCGATCTCGTCAAGATGAAGGCGATCTATTGGGACGAAGAGAACCAGGGGATCAAATTCGAGTACAGGGAGATCCCCGCCGAGCTCGCGGCAACCGCGAAGGAATGGCACGACAAGATGGTCGAAGCCGCCGCTGAAGCGAGCGAGGAACTGCTCGACAAATATCTGGGCGGCGAGACGCTGACCGAAGAGGAAATCAAGCACGGCATCCGCGTACGCACGATCAAGAACGAGATCGTGCCCATGCTGTGCGGCAGCGCGTTCAAGAACAAGGGCGTGCAGGCCATGCTCGACGCGGTGATCGACTATCTGCCGTCGCCGCTCGACATTCCCGCGATCAGCGGTCACGACGAGTACGACCGCGAAATCGAGCGCCATCCGAAAGACGACGACCCGTTCTCCGCCCTCGCCTTCAAGATCATGACCGACCCGTTCGTCGGCCAGCTGATCTTCTTTCGCGTGTATTCGGGCGTAGTGAATTCGGGCGATACGGTCTACAACGCCACCAAGGAAAAGAAGGAACGCCTTGGCCGGATCCTGCAGATGCATGCGAACGAGCGTAAGGAAATCAAGGAAGTCTACTGCGGCGACATCGCCGCGGCAGTCGGCCTGAAAGAAGCGACCACGGGCGACACGCTGTGCGATCCGCAGCATGTGATCATCCTTGAAAAGATGATCTTTCCGGAGCCGGTGATTTCGCAGGCCGTCGAGCCGAAGACCAAGGTCGACCAGGAGAAGATGGGCATCGCGCTCAATCGTCTGGCGCAGGAAGACCCGTCGTTCCGCGTCCAGACGGATGAAGAATCCGGCCAGACCATCATCTCCGGCATGGGCGAGTTGCACCTGGAAATTCTGGTCGACCGGATGAGGCGCGAGTTCGGCGTCGAGGCGACCGTCGGCAAGCCGCAGGTGGCTTACCGCGAAACGGTGCGCAACAAGGTCGAGGACGTCGAAGGCAAGTTCGTCAAGCAGTCGGGCGGCCGCGGCCAGTACGGCCACGCGGTGATCACGCTCGAACCGTCGGCGCAAGGCAAGGGCTACGAATTCGTCGACGCGATCAAGGGCGGCGTGATTCCGCGTGAATACATTCCGGCAGTCGACAAAGGCATTCAGGAAACGCTGAAGGCCGGCGTGCTGGCGGGCTATCCGGTGGTCGACGTGAAAGTCACGCTGACCTTCGGTTCGTACCACGACGTCGACTCGAACGAAAACGCGTTCCGCATGGCCGGTTCGATGGCGTTCAAGGACGCGATGCGCAAAGCCAGGCCGGTACTGCTCGAACCGATGATGGCCGTCGAAGTGGAAACGCCGGAAGACTTCATGGGCAACGTGATGGGCGACCTGTCGAGCCGGCGCGGGATGGTGCAAGGCATGGAAGACATCGCCGGCGGCGGCGGTAAACTGGTGCGCGCCGAAGTGCCGCTCGCCGAGATGTTCGGTTACTCAACATCGCTGCGTTCAGCCACGCAAGGCCGCGCGACGTACACGATGGAGTTCAAGCACTACGCTGAAACGCCGAACAACGTCGCGGAATCCGTGATCAATGCGAAGCATAAGTAAGCGCTGAGGGTTGCAATACGCCATGCGCTGCGGTGCAACCCAGGCTGCAATGAAGGCAAACAGCACCAAGCCCGTCCCTTGTGGACGGGCTTTTTTTTCGTCCAGGACGCCGCCCACGCCGGCAGGCAACACACACGTTTTTGAACGTGCAAAAATGCCAGACGGCGCTGCGTCCAGCACCCGGACGGTCGCCCCCGAGGAGACACACCATGAGCCAGGATCACGAACACCCGCATTACAAGGATGAGCAACCGTCGGCGCCGATCGACTGGCGCGAGCACGGTGTCAAGGTCATCAAGGGCGACCAGCTCGATAGCAATACCGCGCAAACGCCGGGCATGAATCGCGCGGCGGCGATCAACGCGGCGCGCGTCGGCGCGCAGAAAATCTGGGCCGGCACCGTGACGATCCATCCGAATGCGAAGACCGGGGCGCATCATCACGGCGCGCTCGAGAGCGTGATCTACGTGGTGCGCGGCCAGGCGCGCATGCGGTGGGGCGAGCATCTCGAGTTCACCGCCGAGGCCGGGCCGGGTGATTTCATTTTCGTGCCGCCCTATGTGCCGCATCAGGAAATCAACGCGAGTACCGACGATCCGCTCGAATGCGTACTGGTGCGCAGCGACAATGAAGCGGTGGTGGTGAATCTGAACATCGACGCGGTGGAAGCACCGGAAACGGTTTTCTGGGTCGATCCGATTCACAAGCATCCGCACGACCACTAAATCTTTTCACCCGACTCATGACGCCGACCGCTTCGCTGCGCCCTCGCCTCATCACGCTGTATGCCGTACTGATCGCCGCGAATCTCGGCACGTGGGCATGGGCGCTGATCGCGTTTCGCCACTATCCGCTGCTGCTCGGCACCGCGCTGCTCGCGTATGGCTTCGGCCTGCGCCACGCAGTGGATGCGGACCACATCGCAGCGATCGACGCCGTCACACGCAAGCTGATGCAGACCGGCAAGCAGCCGCTCGGCGTGGGCCTGTCGTTTTCGCTGGGCCATTCGACGATCGTGATTCTGGCGACCATCGGCATTGCGTGGACCGCGCATTCGCTGCACGGCCGCTTCGAGACCTTCAAGGCGGTAGGCGGCACGATTGGCACGGTCGTGTCGGCGGTGTTTCTGCTGGTGCTGGCGTGTGTGAATCTCGTGATTCTGCGTGACGTCTGGCGCCGCTATCGCCACGTTCAACATGGCGGCGAACTCGCTGCAGAAGCGACAGCGAGCATCGCGCCCGCCGGTCTGCTGTCGCGCGCACTTCGGCCGATGTTCCGGCTCGTGACGAAAAGCTGGCACATGTACCCGGTCGGCGTGCTGTTCGGCCTCGGCTTCGACACCGCGACCGAGATCGGCCTGCTGGCGATTGCCGCGTCCGAAGCCGGCAAAGGGCTGCCGCTGTATTCGATCCTCGTGTTCCCGGCGCTCTTCACCGCCGGCATGACGCTGGTCGATTCCACCGACAACGTGCTGATGGTCCACGCCTACGGCTGGGCCATGGACGACCCGAAACGCAAGCTCTACTACAACGCGAGCATCACGCTCGTCTCGGCTGTGGTGGCGATCGTCATTGGCGGCATCGAAGCGTTGGGACTGCTATCGGACAAGCTCGGCCTGAACGGCGGCATATGGGACGCGGTAGCGAGCCTCAACGAGCGCTTCGGCGTGCTGGGTTATGGCGTCGTCGCCATGTTCATGGCGTGCTGGATCGGCTCGGTGTTGTTCCATCGCTGGCGCCGTCCGGCGACCATCGCGCGGTAAATCCAACTTGCCTGTGCGGCGGATCGGTAAGGTTTCCACGGCAGCAGCGGCGGTTTCCGCGCTGCGGCATCCTGCGCTTTCGCGCGACCATGCGAGACAGCCCCAGCGGGCGTTGTCGTGACGACACACCCCACTCCTTTTATCCGCCAAACAGGAACCGGAGCACGCACCAGGCGCGCCGAACCGGCGGGCAATCGCTTACACTGAAACCGCTTTTCGTCACTGCAGCGCCCTGCAGCTTGTCGTCATTGCCATAAGTCGCCCTGTCGCGAGCATCCAGCGCGACCCTTCAGAACCGACAGCAGAACGGACTGGACACTCCATCAATGAAGACTCCCGCGGACCGATTTTTCGAACTCGACCTGGCCCGCCGCACGGCCGACGCCTACGGCAATCACGCCATTGACGAATTCATCGCCGGCCGCATCACGCGCCGCGATCTGCTGCGCTATGCCAGCGTGATCGGTTTGTCGCTGGTTGGCGGCGGTGTTCTGAATGCGCCGCGAGCACGTGCACAAGGCGCGCCGAGTCCGTCTAACCAGACGATCCGCGTGGCCCATCTGACGCCGGCCGGCGCGGTAGATCCGCTCACCGTAACCGATGCCGCAAGCCTCGCGCTGCTGAACCAGACGGGCGAATTCCTGATCGACGACGACGGCGAAAAGCTCGTGCTGAAGCCGGCACTCGCCTTGTCCTGGAAGCCGAACGACAAGGGTGACGTGTGGACCTTCAAGCTGCGGCCGAACGTTAAATTCCACGACGGCCAGGCGTTTACCGCCAAAGACGTTGTCGCCACCTTCGATCGCCTCGCCGATCCGGCGAGCGGTTCGGCAGCGCTCTCGGTGCTCAAGGGCGTGTTGTCGAAAGGCGGTGCGAAGGTGGTCGACGAGCATACGGTCGCCTTCCATCTCGACGCACCGAACGGCAATTTCCCGTACTACGTTTCCTCGGACAATTACAACGCCGTGATCCTGCCCGCGAACTATGCGGGTGGTTATGAAAAGAGCTTCATCGGCACGGGGCCGTTCAAGCTCGAAAAGTATCAGGCAAAGGTCGGCGCATCGTTCGTGCGCAATCCAGATTACTGGGGCGACAAAGCATTACCCCAACGCGTACAGTTCTCTTTCTACGCGGACGAACAGGCGCAATTGCTCGCGCTGCAAGGCCATCAGGCCGACGTGATGGGCACCTTCACCGTGCAGGGCGGCGCCGGTATTCTAAACAATCCGGACTACAAGGCAGTCGGCGTGAAGTCGAGCGCGCATCGCCAGATTCATATGCGCAACGACAACCCGCTGTTCAAGGACAAGCGCGTGCGTCAGGCGATGGCGTTGTCGCTCGATCGCGACATCCTCGTGCGTGGCCTGTTCAAGGGCCGCGCGCAACTCGGCAACGACAGTCCGTTCGCACCGGTGTTTCCGTCTTCCGATGCAGGCATCGCACAACGAAAGATCGACCTCGCGAAAGCGAAGCAACTGCTTGCGCAAGCAGGCGTGCCGAACGGTTTCGACGTCACGCTGACCACCGAGAAATACATGGAGATTCCCGATCTCGCGGTAGTCGTGCAGAACGCGGCAAAGGCGATCGGCGTGCGCATCAATCTGAAAGTGGAAAGCCAGTCGCTGTACTACGGTGCGGGCACGCCGGGCAAATCGGATTGGCTCGACTCGCCGCTCGGCATCACCGATTACGGCCATCGCGGCGTACCGAACGTGTTTCTGAACGCGCCGCTTACCAGCACCGGCACGTGGAATGCCGCGCACTTCAAGAACCCGCAATACGATCAGCTGGTCGCCCAGTTCGTCGCGGCAATCGATCTGGGCACACAGAAGAAAATCTCCGGACAAATCCAGACGCTGCTGCTCGACGAAACACCGGTAATCATCCCGTTCTTTTACGATCAACTGATCGCCATGCGCAAGGGCGTGAATGGCGTGCGCTTCACCGCGCTCGCCCAACTCTATTTCGACCGCGCGGTGTTGAGCGCGTAATCTGAACGCAAAAGCCGTGAACGCAAACGCTGTGAACACAAAACCCGTGAATGCAGAAGCCGTTGAACGCATGAGCGCACGGCGCTTCTTCGGCAGGAGATCGCAATGTCGACCACGGTGAGCCCTTCCGCTTCGCCGGTCTCAAACGGCAACGCGGGTCGCGTCGTGCGTTTTCTGGCGACGCGGATCGGTTTGTCGTTGATTACGCTGTGGCTGCTCTCGGTGATCGTGTTCGCGGGCGGACAGTTGCTGCCTGGCGATATCGGCCGCGCGGTACTCGGGCCGCTCGCCGATGCGCGCGCGGTCGCCGCGCTCAATCATCAACTCGGCGCGGACCGGCCGCTCATGACGCAATACGTCGAGTGGATTTCGCATTTCGTGCGCGGCGACATGGGGCTCTCCTATGCGTACCGTGAACCGGTCGGGCCGTTTATCGCGGAAGCGTTGGCGCATTCGGCCAAACTCGGCCTGCTCGCGTTTATCGTCGTCGTGCCGCTCGGCATTGCGGGCGGTGTGTGGTCGGCCATGCACGCGGGACGCTGGCTAGATCGGACCATCAGCATCGCCGGCCTGTCGGCGACCGTCGTGCCGGAGTTCGTCTCGTCGATCGTGCTGATTCTGGTGTTCGGCGTGTGGCTCAGGTGGCTGCCGATCGAAGCCTCGTATCCGCCCGAAGCGAGCGCACTCGAACAGTTGCGGCATCTGATTCTGCCGGTGCTGCCATTGGTACTGGTGTTTTTCGGCTATATCGCGCGGATGGCGCGCGCGGGCACCGTTGAAGCGCTCGATGCCGACTACACCCGCACTGCGATCCTCAAAGGCTTGCCGCGCCGCACCGTGATCTGGCGACACGTATTGCGCAATGCGCTGTTGCCGACCATCACCGTCGCCGCGACGCAGCTCGGCTACATGATCGGCGGTCTCGTGGTGGTCGAGACGCTGTTCCACTATCAAGGTATCGGCTCGTTGATCTACAACGCCGCCAAGGCCAAGGATTTTCCGATGCTCGAAGCGGGTGTGCTGACGATCGGCGTGGTCTACACCGTCGCCAATCTCGTCGCCGATGCGCTGCATGTCCTGCTCAATCCGCGGCTGCGGGTGAGGAGCGCCGAATGAGCACCATCGTTCCGCCGACCGCGCCGCCCGCTCCACGCCGGGCTGCTGAACCACGCTTCGACCAGTTGCGTGTGCTGCTGCGCTCGCCCACGTTTGTGGTCGGCGTGTTGATCGTTGGATGGTGGATCGTCTGCGCAATCGCCGGGCCATGGATCGTGCGGATCGACCCGTACGCATCCGATCCGCTCAACTCGCTCATGCCGCCCGACAGCACCCATTGGTTCGGCACCGATCAGCTTGGCCGTGACGTGTTCTCCCGGGTCATCGTCGGCGCGCGCGACATTCTGACCATTGCGCCTTTGGCGACCCTGCTCGGCACGCTCGCGGGTACGACGCTGGGATTGATCGTCGGCTACTTCGAAGGCTGGGTCGACAACGTAGTGGGCCGCGCGATCGACGCCGTGCTCGCGCTGCCGCTCGTGATCGTCGCGTTGCTCGCGCTGGCCGCGGTCGGTGCATCGAATTTCACCGTGATCCTCGTGATCGGCATCACCTTCACGCCGATCACCGCGCGTACGGTACGCGCCGCCGTGTTTGCAGAACGGCATCTGGACTACGTCGCCGCTGCGCAACTGCGCGGCGAACGCGCCCCGTACATCATGTTCGCGGAGATTCTGCCGAACGTGCTGCCGCCCATCATCGTCGAGGCCACCGTGCGTCTCGGGTATGCCATTTTTGCGGTTGCGACACTGTCTTTTCTCGGCTTCGGCATTCAGCCGCCTTCCGCCGACTGGGGGCTCGCGCTCTCCGAGTCGTACACGCTGATGGCGGGCGGTGCGTGGTGGACTGTTGTGTTCGCGGCCGGCGCCATCGCCTCGCTCGTGGTCGGCGTGAATCTGATCGCCGATAGCGTGCAAGGAGTGCTCGACCGATGAACGGGCCGCCTCCCGCCTCGTTCCCCGCCTTCGACGTATCGAAGAGCGATCGCACGGATGCGCTGACCGTCGTCGGCCTGACGGTGACGTACCGGATGCGTGGACGCGATCGTGAAGTGCTGCAGGACGTCTCGTTTCGCGTGCGGCGGGGCGAAGCGTATGGCCTCGTCGGCGAATCCGGGTGTGGTAAATCGACGGTCGCGATGGCGGCGTTGCGCTATCTGCCGCGCAACGGCAAAGTGAAGGCCGGCAAGATCATCATCGCCGGCCAGGACGTGCAGAAGCTCGACGCCGACGCGCTGCGCACGATGCGCGCGAACGCGATTTCGATGGTCTATCAGGATCCGGGGCGGGCGTTAAATCCGTCGCTAACGATCGCGCGGCAAGTCACGGAAGCATTCGAAGCAGCCGGTGTCTCGCGTGACGAAGCGACGCAGCGCACGATCGAGATACTGCAACGTGTGCGCATCGCCTCGCCCGAACGCGTGATGGACAGCTACCCGCATCAATTGTCGGGCGGCATGCAGCAGCGCGTGGTGATCGCGATGGCGCTTGCCTCGAACCCGGCCTTGCTGATTCTCGACGAGCCGACCACCGGGCTCGATGCCACCGTCGAAGCCGAAGTCCTCGATCTCGTGGCGCAACTGCGCGAAGAGCTCGGCACGGCCGTGCTGTTCATCAGCCACAACCTCGCGGTGATCGGGCGAATGTGCGAGCGCGTCGGCGTGCTGTATGCAGGCAAGCTGGTCGAGGAAGGCGCAACCCAGGACGTGTTCGCGCGGCCACGTCATCCCTATACGGTTGGATTGCTGCGCTGCCTGCCAAGCGCGGGACGCAGCAAGGACACCGAGCGGCTCGATACCATCGCGGGCCATCTGCCCTTGCCGGGCTCGGTCACACAGGGCTGCATTTACGCGGACCGTTGCCGCCTCGCCGACGATCGCTGCCACCGTGAAGCACCGCCGCCGTATCGCGTGAGCGCCGCGCATGGCGATCAAATGTCGCGCTGCCATTATCACGAACGCGCCATCGACCTGCCGCGTGCGGCCGCGGAAATATTGCCCCAGCATGAGGACGTGGCGCGTAACGGCGAGCGTCCTGCTCTCGTGCTGCGCGCGGAAAAACTCTCGAAGACATTCCATGTTTCCGGGGCTCCGCTGCGCGCAGTCGACGACGTTTCGATCGATCTCGCGAGTGGCGAAACGCTCGGCCTTGTCGGCGAATCCGGCAGCGGCAAGACGACGCTCGCGAAACTGATGCTCGGCCTGCTCACACCGGACGCGGGCAGTGTGCTCGAACTCGACGGCACGCCACTCGCCGCGCGCGTCACGCGGCGCAACGACGAGCAGGTCAAGTCGCTGCAGATCGTGTTCCAGAATCCGGACTCGGCGCTCAATCGCGCGCATTCGGTGAAGCGGCTGATCGGCCGTGCGCTGTCGCGTCTCACCGCGCTGCGTGGCGCCGCCATCGACGAACGGCTCGCCGCCTTGACGGCGGCGGTGCGCTTGCCCGAGCGCTATCTCGGCTCGCGCACGCGTCAATTGTCCGGCGGACTCAAGCAGCGCGTGGCGATCGCGCGCGCGTTTGCCGGTGAGCCGCGCGTGGTGGTCTGCGACGAACCCACGTCCGCGCTCGACGTCTCCGTGCAGGCCGCGATCCTCAATCTGCTCGCCGATCTGCAGCGCGAACGCGGCGTGAGCTACGTGTTTATCTCGCACGATCTGCACGTAGTGCGCTATCTGTCGGACCGCATCGCCGTGCTGTACCTCGGCCGGCTGCTGGAGATCGGACCGGCAGCCGCGGTCTTCGGCGGACCGCACCATCCCTACACCGAAGCGCTTCTGTCTTCGGTGCCGACGCTCGATGCCCACGACAGCAAGGCCCGCATACGGCTGTCCGGCGATCTGCCGAGCGCGGCATCACCGCCGTCCGGCTGCGTGTTCCATACACGCTGCCCGCGCAAGCTCGGCGCAATCTGCGAGCAGCAAGATCCACCCTTCCTCGAAGCCGGCGGTGGCGATCCTGCCCGGCCGTCCACGCATCGCATCCGCTGCCATATTCCCGTCGACGAACTGCGCGCGCTGCAAGCCGCCTCGCACGATAACGGCGGCGACGCCTCCCGTAACGGCTCGGAAAGCGCGCCGGAAAACGCCGCGCGTAACGAATAACGCGCAATAACGCGGCTTTCCGGCCACGCGTTTCATCGCCGAAACGTTTTTGCGCGTTTTTGCCTCCCGGGCATCGCACACCCCTATTCGACGCCTGTCACCGCAAGGCTTTGCGGGCAATGGCATGGATATCGCTAAGTACTGTCCAGACACTCCAGGCCAAAGAGATCGGGAAAGAGAATCGGAAGCGCCGCTTGTGCGAATCGCCGTAGCAAGAAGCGATACGTTACGAAGCGCGCCGGACGGTATCTGCTGAAGCGCACGTAGGCGTTTGTCAGCGCACCGGCTACGGAACCCGGAAGACATTGATGGTGCTTGACTTGCATCCGCAAAACAGACTCGGGGGGCGACGAGGCCCGCGTTCAGACAGGCCCGCCGCCAGCGAATCAGTGTGAGAGATGGCGACAGCGAGGCGTCGGCGTTCTCTCGGGAGAGACGTGATGAAAACCAGAAGATTCAATCAGTACTACTTCGGGGTTATACGGAATGCGGCAGCGGTAGCAGGCGTGATTTTGCTGGTGACCCAGGTCGCGTACCCGGCATCAACCGATGTGATCCCCAAGTGGATCGTGCTTGCCGATGCGCCATTGCCCGCAAGCGGCGCGCATGGCGCGACGCAAGGCGCGCAGGACGACGGTTCGGCAACAGGTGCGGCGGCCACAGGCACAGCGTCGGGCGAACCGACCGCTGCCGACGACGCGGCCCTGGTGTTCCAGCCGCACGATTGCACCAACAGCATTGTCGGGGGCTGCGCACGGCATGGCGGTGGCAGCGGCGCCAACGGCGCGGGCAGCAGTGCCGCGGGTTCGGGCGGCAATGGTGCCGGTGGAGCTGGCGCCTCGGGCAACGGCGGTGGCAATGGCAATGGCAATGGTGGCGGTAGCAGTGGCGGTGGAAGCAGTGGAAGCAGTGGAAGCAGTGGCAGTAGTGGAAGCAGCGGCAGTAGTGGCAGCAGCGGAAGCAGTGGAAGCAGTGGAAGCAGCGGCAGTAGTGGAAGCAGCGGAAGTAGTGGAAGCAGCGGAAGTAGTGGAAGCAGCGGAAGTAGCGGCAGTAGTGGAAGCAGCGGCAGCAGTGGGAGCAGTGGGAGCAGTGGGAGCAGTGGGAGCAGTGGGAGCAGCGGCAGCAGTGGCAGCAGCGGAAGCAGCGGAAGCAGCGGAAGCAGCGGAAGCAGTGGCAGCAGTGGCAGCAGTGGAAGCAGTGGAAGCAGCGGCAGTAGCGGAAGCAGCGGCAGTAGTGGAAGCAGCGGCAGCAGCGGGAGCAGCGGGAGCAGCGGCTGCGGTTGCGGTAGCTCGAGCGGCGGCCCTGGCAGTGGAAAAGGAGGCGGCCCTGGTAGCGGCGGTGGCTTTGGCGGTGGTTTTGGTGGAGGCTTCGGTGGCGGGTTCGGCGGCGGCTTTGGCGGAGGCTTCGGCGGCGGTCACGGAGGCAAGGGTAGCGGCGGTAACGGTGGTAATGGCAATGGCGGAGGGAATGGGCACTAGCAGTCGCCTGCTTCCCGGGTAGGGGGCCCCCGCGCCCTACCCGTCGCTAACGACATACTCCTGTATCCCGTTCGCAGTCCGCCGGCATCGGCGGTGATGTCTCGATCCCCCGGTCGAGCGTCACCGCCCGAGGCCGGCCGGTGTAGTCAGCACCCGCAGGCGGTCCGGCAAAACGGCCCGCACCGCCGCGAACCGCTGACAAGCGGCTCTTGCACGCCTTTAAAAGCAGAATAATCGATTGCGTGTGTGTCACCGGAACCAAACCGAAGCGATTGCCTCATATCAGATTCAACGTTCGATATGAGGGCATCACAATATGCAACGAAACGTCCCCCACGCCATGGCGCGCACGGCCGCTGGTCTGCTGATGGTCACCGCGCTGGGCCTCGCATCGCTCGCTCATGCGCAAACCCCGGCGCAAACATCGGCTACGTCGGCCCAGCCGGAGCAACAGACCCTGTCGCAAGCCGCCCCGCCGGTCGATCCCACCTTTTCGGCCTATTCACTCGCGCAAACCTGCAAACGGAAAAACGACAACGTCGCGCAAGGTCAATGCGTCGGCGCGATCCGCGGCATCATCCACGGCTATCAGTACGGTGTGCTGTTCCTCGGTCAGCGCGCGTCGCTGCCGCCCAACGAAACGCAACGGGTCTCGCTGTGTTTGCGCAATACGCAGGTGTCGTCGATCGTCGACGAATTCGTCGCCGACGCCGCTCAGGTCAGCGAAGATTCGCTCAAGCACACGCCCGCTGAAGTCGCCGTTCTGGGTTCCGTGCACATGCACCACGGTTGCAATTAATCATGCCGAAGCAGCGAGCCGCCGCCGCGTAGGTACGCCGACCGCACCGCCGGCTGCCATTCGCTAACTGCCGCCACGCCGTTCACAGCATTTCGAGTGGCCGCTTGCTGCGTGGCGGTTTGAAATAAGTATCGATGGCAGCAAGCTCACGAGTGCCGAGCTCCAGTTGCGATGCCCGATGGTTGTCGCGCACATGCTCGACGCGGCCCGCCTTCGGAATCGCGAACACGCCGGGCCTTTGCAACACCCACGCCAGCGCCACCTGAAACACCGAAATGCCGCGCGCGTCGGCGATGTCGTCGAGCGGTGAGCGCTTCGGCAGACGCGCGTGATCGACCGGGCTGTATGCCATCGCCGGCATCTTGCGCGCGGCGAGCCACGGCAGCAGGTCGAATTCCGCACCACGGCGTGCGACGTTGTAGAGAATCTGATTGGTCGCGCATGCCTCGCCACCCGGCGTGGCAACGAGTTCTTCCATATCGTCGGTATCGAAGTTGCTGACACCCCAGTGGCGAATCTTGCCCGCGCTGCGTAATGCCTCGAACGCCTCGACGGTTTCCGCGAGCGGCACCGAACCGCGCCAGTGCAGCAGATACAGATCGAGCCGATCCGTTTTCAGGCGCTTGAGGCTCTGCTCGCAAGCCGCGATCACGCCGCGCCGGCTAGCGTTATGCGGATAGACCTTGCTGACGAGAAAGACCTGATCGCGCAGCCCCGCCAGCGCCTCACCCACGAGCGATTCAGTGGCGCCGTCGCCGTACATTTCCGCCGTGTCGATCAGCGTCATGCCCAGTTCGATGCCGCAGCGCAGCGCGGCGATTTCCGAACCGCGGCGCGCCGGCTGTTCGCCCATCTCCCAGGTGCCCTGCCCCAGTTTCGGAATGCGCTCGCCATCGGGCAGGCTCACGCTTGCGATATCGGTCGTCATGCTTTGTCCTCGAAGTGGCTAAACGGATTGAAACGCACGTCTGACCATGCGCATACGTCGATGTGGCGGCGCAGGCTACGGAAATCATAGGGACGAGTTTAGCGGTTGCACAGGCGTCGGATCGGCCATCCGGCAAAAGCCCGCTATAACGGATCGCGCCGATGTCTTAGAATTGCCGCTTGCCCTTCTTGCGTGAGCCCCATGACCTCTGCCTCGGAAGACCGCTGGCGCGACCTGCGCCCGGACCCGGAAAATGACACGCCGCTATACCTGCAACTCGCTCGCAAGCTCGGCACTGCGATTCACGAAAACCGTTGGAACGCCGGCGAGGCGCTGCCCTCCGAGCGCGTGCTATCCGAAGCGCTCGGCGTATCGCGGATCACCTCGCGCAAAGCCATTGCCCTACTGGTCGAACAGGGATTGATCCGCCGCACCCAGGGCGCGGGCAGCTTCATCACGCCGCGCTATGAAGATCCGCTGTCGCGTCTGTCGAGTTTCAGTGAAATGTTGCGGCGACGCGGTTTTACGCCGAGTTCGAAATGGCTGTCGCGAGAAATTTCGCCGGCTAACCGCGATGAGGTGATTCAACTGGGCTTGTCGCCGGCGGCCGCCGTGACCAGGCTGCGGCGCCTGCGCCTTGCCGACGGCATCGTGATGGCCGTGGAGAACTCCACCTTCCCTGCCGCGGTGATTCCCGATCCTCAGGCAATTGGCGATTCGTTGTACACGTACCTGGAACATCGCGGACTGACGATTGTGCGCGCGCTGCAGCATTTTCGCGCGGTGAACGCGAATGACGAGATCGCGCAGCAGATGAGCATTGCCCGGAACGACGCGCTGTTGCTGATCACTCGCGTCGGGTATACGGCGGATCAGCGGGCGATCGAGCTGACCGATACCTACTGCCGGAACGATTACTATGATTTTGTGGCGGAGTTGAGAAAGTAGTTTTCTATCCGCGCGGCACTTTCCGCCGCGCCGGCATCTGTACCCGCGACCAGGCGCGGGACGCAAGCAACCAGACGCCCGGCGGGCAATCAATCTTCAGTTCCACTTCGCCTCGTGTGCCCCGATCCGGGCCGGCGGCAAAGCAAAATAAGCAGGCGTCTCATCCAGACGCTCAGCCGGCAGAACGCCGAGAACACGCCCGAACTCGGATTGAACAGTCGTCAGGCAATCCTGCACGTCGTCAATGGAAACATCGGGCGCCTTCCAGCCGTCGGGAAGCAATCCAAACGACTGCAACCACCGCCCGGTCTGCGCAAGTGACACCTTCACGTGCCAGCTCCCACCTTCGGTGGCCCGCCGCGCCAATGCGGCCATCGCGCCGAAAGCGGCCAGATACCCCGTGGCGTGATCCAGCGCCTGACAAGGTAAATGCTTCGGCTCATCCCATCCCGCTGCCTCGCGCTCGGTAAAAGCAATCCCACTCGCGGACTGCACCAGGCTATCGAAGCCGCGCCGCCCGGCCCAAGGTCCCGTGTGCCCATAAGCACAAACCGAGACATAGACGATCCCCGGCCGCACCTGCGCCAGTTCCTCGGGACCAAACCCACGTGCGGTCAGCGCCCCCGGCCGATACGCCTGCAAAAACACATCAGCGCCACGGACAAGGTCATTTAACGTTTCGCGCCCACTGGCATCGCGCAAATCGACAACCGCCGAGCGTTTGCCGCGCCCGTTGTCGATCACCAGCGGTGCGATGTTCGGCAAATGCGGACCGTTGATCATCAGCACCTCGGCGCCGTGCTGCGCGAGCGCGCGGCCCGCCACCGGCCCGGCGATGATGCGCGACAGATCCAGCACCCGCACGCCTGCCAGCGGCCGCTCCGCGCCGCCACGCCGTGGCGGCTCAACCGGCGCGTCGCCGATGCGCTCGATCTCGAACAGCGGCAGCGCCGCAATCGCCTTCGCCTGATCGAGCGCGGCCCACTCGTCGGGCGTGCGAATCAAGGCGGCGCAGAGGCCAGCGTCGGCGAGCGTCTGATCAAGCGCGTCGCCATCCCAGCCGCGAATCGCCTCGGCCACCGCTGCGCGATCGTTCGCGCAGCCAAGCACCTTCAGCACCCCTTCGAGATGATGCGGAAAGTTCGTGTGCAGTTGAATCCAGCGGTCGTCGCGCGTCGCGTAGAAACCCATCACCGGATCGCGCAAGGCAGGCGGCGGACCCTCGTCGATACGCAGGTAGCGCTCGCTGCGAAATGAGGCCAGCGCGCGCCGCATCTCCACGGTGACGTGTTGCCGGTGCCCCGTGCGGAAGCGCTGGTATTCGGCAGCCGCAAGGCCAGTCGCGGCGATGGTCGCCGAGGCCAACGCGCCGACCCGGTAGACCGACGGCAAGCCCGGATCGGTGCCCGCCAGCGACACGGACCTTAGTGCAGTCGGGTCGCATTCCGCGATTGTCCAGATATGTTTGAGAGCGAGTTCAGGCGTCATGGGGTTCATGTCGTTCATCTCGGAGCGGGAAGAAAGTGAACCGAGTCTAGAATTTCGCCTTGCCGCAATCAATCTTGATTATGATAATCAATATATATTGATTTCTTCGGTTTCTACGCGTTTCCATGCAACCCTCCTCCACTTCCCTGACCGCCGCCGAAGCCGCTGCCGCGCTCGGCATCAGCCTGCCCACACTGTATGCGTATGTCAGCCGCGGCATGCTGAGCTCGTCGCCGGATGGGCAAGGCAAGCATCGCCTCTACGACGCCGGCGAAGTGCGGCGGCTCGCGCGGCGCAAGGAAGACGGCAAGCGTGCCGGCAAGGTCGCGCAGAAGGTGCTGGACTGGGGCGTGCCGGTGCTCGAATCGTCGATCACGCTGGTGGCCGATGGCCACTTGCTGTATCGCGGGCATGACGCCATGGAGCTGGCGCGTACAGCATCACTGGAAGATGTCGCGGCGTTGTTGTGGGAATGCAGTACGAGGCGTATTGCCGATGCCCCGGCAGTCCCGTTCGCCGCCGCTCAGTGGGCGGCATGGCTCAAGCTCTGGAGCGACAGCACACCGCTCGACCGCGCGCTCGTGCTGCTGCCCGCCGCCGCGGCGCAAATGCCGCGGGTGTGGGCGCTCGGTCGCGATGCCCAACTCGATACCGCCTGCGCCGTCATGCGGCTGTTGGCCGCCGCGATGATCTCGGCGGCGCCGTCGAACGAACCGCTGCACAAGCAGTTGGCTTCAGCGTGGAATGTGCGCAACCGCCAGCAGGCAGGGCTGCTGCGCGCGGCGCTGGTGGCATGCGCGGATCATGAACTGAATGCATCGACCTTCACGGTTCGCTGTATTACATCGACGGGGACGCACCTGTTCGGCGCAGTGGCGGGTGGTCTGGCCGCGTTGGCCGGGCCGCGACACGGTGGCGAGACGGTGCGGATCACCGCGCTCCTTGATGACGCGACGCGCGCCCCCGATCTCGATCGCTATCTGGCGAACCGGCTCGCGCGCCATGAACACGGCGTACATGGCCCGGTGCTGTCGGGCTTCGGCCATCCGCTATATCCGGAAGGCGACCCGCGCGCGCGTCTGTTGCTTGAAATGCTCACCGACTGCGCGCCGGCCCGCTCACCGCTAGGCGAAGTGCAAGCGCTCGCGCGCGCGGTGCGCGACACGACCGGTGCGGAGCCAAACGTCGACTTTGCGCTCGTAGCCATCGAACGGGCACTTGGCTTGCCGGGCGGCGCCGCATTCATGCTGTTCGCGGTCGGCCGGGTGGTCGGCTGGATCGCCCACGCAATGGAACAGACGCGCGACGGCCGGTTGATCCGGCCACGCGCGCGCTATATCGGGGAGTATGAGGCGGATAGGTGAGGTTGGGGCGCGGTTACGCCACACCCAACCAGCGCGGCAGCCAGTTCAACACCGGCAAGCTGCGCAGTGGCCGGGTTGCCGCGCGTTCTGACCCGCTAGCCAGCGCGAAACGCGCACCGGCCTTCCCTGCACTGACCCACGCCACCGTACCGCGCGGCAACTCGGTCGATTGGCCCGTTGCCAGCCAGTGATCCGCGTTGTCGCCTTCGACAGTCAGCCAGATCTCGCCCGAGACCACCTTGAAGATCGACGGACGCGCGACACGCCAGGCCGCCGCAGGCTCGTCATGTTCCATTTCGAAAATCCGGACTTCACGCATCGCTTTTCTCCTTCGAAGAACTTTCCTGTTGTATCGATTATTGACGTGCCATCATCGAACACCCATGCACAGTTCCGAACACTTCCATCGGAACTGTTCAGTCAAAAAACCGGACAGTTGGGGTAAACACGCTCCAGGAAAGCGTGCGCTGCGCACCGTCGAGGCGGTTCGGCGCGCCGGGTCTTCGTTGGAGGAAAGAACCGCATGAAACTCGAAATTCAACTCGATCGGGATAGCACCGTACCGCTTACCGAGCAGATCGTTACAAGCGTCACCGCCTGGATTCGGTCGCGCACGGTTCACCCGGGCGCAAAGCTGCCGTCGATCCGTCAGTTCGCCGCCGACTACGGCGTGAGCCGTTTTCCCGTGATCGAGGCTTATGACCGCCTGGTGTCGCTCGGCTATGTCGACTCGCGCCACGGCTCGGGCTTCTATGTCTCCGACCGTCAGCCGGCCAGCACGCAGTGCCAGGGCACCTCGGACCCGCGCCGCGCCGAGGACGAATCGGGACACCTTCTGCAGCAGTTCAACCACCCGGGCGAGACGCTCAAGCTCTGCAGCGGCTTCATTCCCGACGCGTGGCGCGACCTGGATAGCCTCGCGCAGGCGATCCGCCACGTGTCGCGCACGGACGCTGCAAGCATGGTCGATTACGCGACCCCGCTCGGCAATCTGACTTTGCGCGAACATCTGCAAAGCCGCATCGGCCAGTTGGGCATTAAGGCGGACGCCTCGCAGATTTTGATTACCAACGGCGCAAGCCAGGCGCTCGACCTGCTGATGCGTTACATGCTCAAAGCCGGCGACACGATGTTCGTCGAGGACCCCGGCTACTACAACCTGTACGGTCTGCTGAAACTGCACGGCGTGAAGCTGATCGGCATTCCGCGCACCCGCAACGGTCCCGATCTCGATGTGTTGCAGGCGCAGTTGCAACTGCACAGGCCGAAACTGATGTTCATCAACACGGTGTTCCACAATCCGACCGGCACCACGGTCGCGCCGCCGGTAGCGTTCCGGCTGCTGCAACTGGCGCGCGAACACGGCTTCAAGATCATCGAGGACGACATCTACGCCGACTTCCAGAGTGACGTCACCGACCGTCTCGCGACCCTCGACCAGCTCGAGCACGTGATCTACGTGGGTGGTCTGTCGAAGACGCTGTCGTCGTCGCTGCGCATAGGCTGCGTGGTGGCCAGCCACGCGATCATCAAGGATCTGGTCGACATCAAGATGCTGACGAGCATCGGCGGTTCGCGTTTTGCCGAGGCAGTCGCCGTGTCGCTGCTGGAACGCGGTGCGTACCGCAAATACCTCGAGCGGCTGCGCCGCCGCATGCGCGACGCGCTCGGCTCGACCATCCAGACACTCGAAGACGCCGGCTGGGAGCTGTTCGAAAAACCCGTCGGCGGCAAGTTCGTCTGGGCACGTGTACCGCACGTCGACAACTCCGAACGGTTCGTAGCATGCGCCGCGCCGCTCGGCGTGACGGTCATTCCCGGCAGCTATTTCCGGCCGAACACGGCAGTCAGCCCGTGGATCAGAATTCACGTGGCGTTCGGCAACGAGCCGCGCGCGCAGGCATTTTTTCACGCTGCCGTGGCGTTGCCTGCTTCGGCCAAAGCGGCTTGACCTGTCGTCGCGCCTCGCGCTTATCCACTGCGCCGGGCTCCGCTTTTCCCTAGAATAGCGAGTCCAGCCCGTCCCTGCGCGCTCAGCCGCCCTCCATGTCCACACCGCCGCCCCTGCCCGCTTCCCCCGCCACGTCGGCCCGGTCGCCCCGTTCGCTCACCGTGATGCTGTGGCTCGTCGCCACCGGCTTCTTCATGCAGACGCTCGACTCGACCATCGTCAACACCGCGCTCCCCGCGATGGCAACGAGCCTTGGCGAGTTGCCGTTGCGCATGCAATCGGTGGTAATCGCCTACTCGCTGACGATGGCGGTGATGATCCCGGTGTCGGGCTGGCTGGCCGACAAGCTCGGCACGCGGCGCGTGTTCTTCAGCGCGATCCTCGTGTTCGCTGTCGGCTCGCTGTTGTGCGCCAACGCGCGCACCCTGAATCAGCTGGTGATCTACCGCATCATGCAAGGTGTTGGCGGGGCAATGCTGCTGCCAGTTGGGCGGCTCGCGGTGCTGCGTACCTTCCCGGCAGAACGCTATCTGGCCGCCTTGTCGTTCGTGGCAATCCCGGGGCTGATCGGGCCGCTAATCGGCCCGACGCTCGGCGGCTGGCTCGTGAAAATCGCATCGTGGCACTGGATCTTTCTGATCAATGTGCCGGTGGGGATTGTGGGTTGCATCGCCACGTTCATCTTCATGCCGGATAGCCGCAACGAACACACCGGCAAGTTCGATCTGAAAGGCTATCTGCTGCTGATTTTCGGCATGGTGGCGATTTCATTCGCGCTCGACGGCCGCACAGAGTTTGGTATTCAGCACGCCACGGTGTTGGTGCTGCTGATTCTGAGTCTCGCCTGCTTCGTCGCCTATGGGTTGCACGCCGTGCGCGAGCCCGCGCCGATCTTCCCGCTCGACCTGTTCAAGATCCACACGTTCAGCGTCGGCCTGCTCGGCAATCTGTTCGCGCGGATTGGCAGCGGCGCGATGCCCTATCTGATCCCTCTGCTATTGCAGGTAAGTCTTGGCTATAGCGCCTTCGAAGCCGGCATGATGATGCTGCCGGTAGCGGCCGCGGGCATGGCGGCCAAGCGCCTTGTCACGACGCTGATCATCAAGTACAGCTACCGGCAAGTGCTGATCGTCAACACGGTGCTGGTGGGGCTGACCATGGCGAGCTTCGCGCTCACCACCGCCAGCCAACCGCTGTGGCTGAGGCTCGTGCAACTGGCGTTCTTCGGCGGCGTCAACTCGGTGCAGTTCACCGCGATGAACACGCTGACGCTCAAGGACCTCGGCACCGGCGGCGCGAGCAGCGGCAACAGCCTGTTCTCGTTGGTGCAGATGCTGTCGATGAGTCTCGGCGTGACGGTGGCCGGTGCATTGCTCGCGACCTTCACCGGCCTCCTGCCGCGCGTGACCGCCGCCAACTCGCTGCCCGCGTTCCATGCGACGTTCCTGTGTGTCGGCATCATCACCGCGGGCTCGTCGTGGATCTTCGCGCAACTGTCGCCGGACATCCGCACGCCCGCCAAAAAGACCGATCCTTCGGAGCGGACCTGAGTTTTGGGTCGAGCGGCGGTGGCGTGCCGTGATTCGTCGTCACCCCGCGGTCATCCGGCGGCCATCCCGCAGTGACTGTCGCAATCATTCTCACCGCTCACCGTTACTCGCCGCGCCCCGTTGCCGACCCGCAACGGGGCGCGCGTCGCACCACAGAAGTGCGAATCATCGCTTTCGCGCCCGCGCTGGCGCACAATCGCCGTACTGACCACGGTCGCCACGCACGTACGGTGTGTTTCCGCTCGCGCATAGTTCTTGCTCAACTATCCTGTAAACTCACAATTTGCGCGTGCGAACTCGTGCCGAGCATGCCGGGCGCGCCGCCACTTCCACACGACTGACATGATGAGCATGATCGAACTCGATCCTCCCGGCTTCCAGCCGCCGCGCCCAATGGCCGGCGACGAAGGCTCCCGGCGCACCGTTCTGTACGGCGGCTACACTGTTTTCAGTGTGTTCCAGCCGGTTTTCTCGGTGTCGCACCGGCGCGCGATCGGTTATCACGCTTCACTGCGCGCACACGACGAACATGCGCTGCAGGTGCCGTCGCATGAGGTCTTCACGCAGGCGGCGCGGCGCGGCGACCTGCTGGAACTCGGGCGGCTCGCCGAATCGCTGCATCTCGGCAATTTCAATGCATTCGACAGCCACGACGAGTGGCTTTTCCTGAGCCTGCACCCGGCAGCGCTGATGGACACCAGTTACGGCGACGCCCTGCTCGCCGGCCTCAAGGCGCTGGGCCTGCCGCCGCAACGGGTGGTACTGGAAGTGTCCGAGCAGGCAGGCGGTGAAACCACCCGCTTCGCAGATATCATCGACGCGTTGCGCAAATCCGGTTTCCTGATCGCGCTGGACGGCTTCGGCGCGAAGCATTCGAACATCGACCGCGTGTGGAATCTGCGTCCGGACATCGTCACGCTCGACCGCTGCATCCTCGCGCAAGCGAGCGAGCACTCGCATATCGAACGTGTGCTGCCAGGCCT
Organism: Paraburkholderia sediminicola; assembly: GCF_046030555.1. GTDB lineage: Bacteria > Pseudomonadota > Gammaproteobacteria > Burkholderiales > Burkholderiaceae > Paraburkholderia > Paraburkholderia sediminicola_E. The sequence goes on from NZ_JAQQCH010000001.1 coordinate 593,669, forward strand.
CGTCTCGCTGCTGCACGAATCTGGCCAACTGGTGCTGATGGGTGGCCTGAGCACCGAGCGCGATGCGCTGATCGCGCTCGAATGCAACGTCGACTTCGTGCAGGGCGCGTTCTTCGCTGGCCCGAGCGTCGAACCGGTGAAACCGCAAGCGGCGGCCGGCTTGATGGACTCGCTCTCCGCGGCGCTTCGCGAACGGGTTGCCACGCGCGATCGCGCACAGTCCGCGCGGCTTGCTCCCTATGTCACGGCGCTGGAAACGGCCGCTGCTCAACTCGTGGCCGGGGAATCGGTGGCCCAGGCGACCGCGTCGCTGCTCATGCTCGGCGAAACGGCGCGCTGCTTCGTGCTCGACGGTTCGGGCCGGCAGATCGGCGACAACGTACTGCCGCCGGGACGTGCTTCGCAACGCGCCAAGCGCTTCCGGCCACTGCTGCATTCGGAAGGCGCGAGCTGGGAACGCCGGCCGTACTTTATTCAGGCAATGCGCCTGCCCGGCCAGGTGCACCTCACGCCGCCTTACCTCTCGATCAACGAAGCGCACCTGTGCGTGACAGCTTCGATCGCCGCGCATACGCCGCACGGCACGCAGGTGCTATGCGTCGACATCAACTGGGAAGTCGCTGCGCATCGTAATTGAGGCTATGGTGTTCCGCTGAATCCGCGCGAGCAGCTTCATGACGGCCGCGCGACCCAGCAAGCGGTTGGCTGCCTGCAAACGCAGCGCGCTGGTGACGGCGCGCAACGCGACGATCTTCACCGAACCGTCCGCAAGACTTTGCGTGGACACGTCGATTACCCCAACAACCTCGCCGTCGACAAGCAATGCAATACACATTGCGCCTTCGACCGACACCACCTCTGCGTGGCTCGCCTGATGCGCAAGCGCGGTCACCGTCTCCATCCAGGCCACTGGCGCCAGTTCCTGCGTGCACACCGGCGCGTCGCTAACGACGTCGCTGACAACTTCAGGCGCGTCGCTAAAGAGACGTAGCAAACCAATCCGATCCTGCGCCTCCAGCGCTGTGCGCAAGCCCTCTACGATCCGCGCATGGGCGGCGGGATCAGGCCGTTCCAGCGGCGCACCCGCGCGCTGCAAACGCGCCTTGGCCCGGTGGACGATCTGACGGCAACTGGCCGGCGTACGGTCGAGGATTTTCGCAATCTCCGCGTAGTCGCAATCGAAAGCTTCATGCAGCACGAATGCCGCCCGCTCATCCGGCTTCAGGCGCTCGAGCAGGAGCATCACGCCGTACGACATCTCCGCCGCGCGCAAGGCCAATTCCTCCGCCGATGGCGCTACCTCGTCGAGCCAGGGCTCCGGCAGCCAGCCGGCCGCCTGTGACGCCCGTTCGCGCCGCACATGACGCAGCCGGTCGATGGCCGCGCGCGTGGTGATCGTGGTGAGCCAGGCGGCCGGCGTCTGCACCTCTTGCGTGCCGGCGAGGTGCCATTTGAGCCAGACGTCCTGCACCACGTCTTCCGCTTCGGCGCGGCTGCCGAGCATGCGGTACGCCAGCGCGAGCAGGCGTGCGCGCACGGCCTCGAAGCTGGATGCCTTGTCGATTCCTTGTTCCGTCATGCGTAAACCTCCAGATCTGCATCCTTTTCAGCTTGACGCCCGGCTCCGCGGCGATGTGACAGCCTGACGAAAAAATATTCCTGTCACACCACCGTCTGCCCTCTCGTCATACGGACAACAAGCCGCGCAACGGGTGCGCGATTGTTCGAATCGGTCACCGCTACCGGTCACCGGGCTACCGGCAATACACCGCATAAACGAGGCAACCATGCATTCCAGCTACCCCTCCGTCGTCGGCCTGGGCCTCGTGCCCACCGTGATCGAACAGTCAGGCCGCGGCGAGCGCGCCTACGACATTTATTCGCGCCTGCTGCGTGAGCGGATCGTTTTCCTGGTCGGCCCGGTAAACGAACAATCGGCCAGTCTGATCGTCGCCCAATTGCTGTTTCTGGAATCCGAGAATCCCGACAAGGATATTTCTTTTTACATCAATTCGCCGGGCGGCTCGGTGTACGACGGCCTCGCCATCTACGACACGATGCAGTTCATCAAGCCCGAGGTGTCGACCTTGTGTACCGGCTTTGCCGCCAGCATGGGGACATTCTTGCTGACCGCCGGCCAGCGCGGCAAGCGGTACGCGCTGCCGAACGCGCGCATCATGATCCACCAGCCGTCGGGCGGCAGCCAGGGCACCGCGGCCGACGTCGAAATCCAGGCGAGAGAAGTGCTCTACCAGCGCGAACGCCTCAACGCGATGATGGCCGAGCGGACCGGGCGCAGCATCGAAGAGATCGTCCGCGACACCGACCGCGACAACTTCATGTCAGCCCACGGCGCCAAGGCGTATGGCCTCGTCGACGAGGTGCTGGAAACACGCGCGGCGCCTGGCGACCCGGTTCGCCACCACGACATGTAGCGCGGCAGTCCTCACCCCGGGCGGCTTTTTTGCCCTCCGTAATGGTGCGCCAGGAACACAAAAGCTGATCACCTCCGTAGGAATCGCTATCATGGTCGCGATTCGTCGAATTTGACGATCGCTTCAATGGAGATATTCATGGCGTCATCCAACGAAACCGTCAGCATGGCGCTATTCTGCGACTTCGAAAACGTTGCACTCGGCGTGCGCGACGCGAAGTACGACAAGTTCGACATCAAGCTGGTGCTCGAACGTCTGCTGCTCAAGGGCAGCATTGTCGTGAAGAAGGCATATTGCGACTGGGACCGCTACAAGAGTTTCAAAGGCCCGATGCACGAGGCCAATTTCGAGTTGATCGAAATTCCGCACGTGCGCCAATCAGGCAAGAATTCGGCCGACATCCGGCTCGTGGTCGACGCGCTCGACCTTTGCTACACGAAATCGCACGTCAATACCTTCGTCATCATCAGTGGCGACTCGGACTTCTCGCCGCTGGTGTCGAAGCTGCGCGAGAACAACAAGCAGGTGATCGGCGTCGGCGTGCAGCAATCCACCTCCGATCTGCTGATCGCAAACTGCGACGAATTCTTTTTTTACGATGACCTCGTACGCGAAAGTCAGCGCACGGTAACCAAACGCGAGTCGTCGCGCCCGCAACAGGCCGCGCAGCAGACGGCCAAACGCGCGCCCGACGAAGAAAAGTCGCGCAACAAGGAAGATCTCGAAAAACGCCGCACCAAAGCGGTCGAAATCGCGGTGCAAACGTTCGACGCGCTCGCGTCCGAACGTGGCGACAGCGGCAAGATCTGGGCGTCGGTGCTGAAGAACGCGATCAAGCGCCGCAAGCCAGATTTCAACGAGACGTACTACGGTTTTCGCGCATTCGGCAATCTGCTGGAAGAGGCCCAGGCGCGTGGGCTGCTCGAATTCGGCCGCGACGAGAAGTCAGGCGCATACGTTTATCGGGGGACGACCGCGAATGTGGGCGCCGAAAACGTGAATGATCCAGCCGAATCTGGCGAGTCGGCAGAACAGATGGTTGAGGCACAGGTTACCGAGACAGTGGTTGCCGGGTCGGGTGGCAAGCAGGAGTCGCGACGCCGAGGCCGTGGCAATCGCAAGCCCGGTCGTGGCCAGCAGGAAGCCGTGCACGAAGAACGCGCGGCAGTCGAGCACAGTGGCCTCGCGCAGGCTCAAGCAGAGTCCGTGCACACGCATTCGTCATCGGCCCGCGAATTCGTTTTCGAAACGCCGGAAGCGGCTTGGGTAGAAACGGCGGCCTCTGCGGATGAACCCGTCGCGGTAGCCGGCGAAGAAGCACAGGAAGCGAGCGGCACTCAACCTAAGCGCCGCAAGGAACGCGCACCGCGCAAGACAGCTGCGAAGAAAACGAAGAAAGCAACGGCGCGAAAGATCGATGAGGTACCGGAGATCGCGGCACCTGCTGAAGCACCGGCAGCGTCTGCCGCCGAAGAAAAAGCGCCCGTGGCCGCCAAAAAGGCAGCGCGCAAAACGGCCCCTCGCAGTCGGCGCCCGCGAAAGACAGCCGCTACGAGCGACGCGGAGTAAGCGTCCCATATTGCGTGACGCGGACTGAAGCAATGTGGGCGCCGCAGTACAAGCTCCGCCGCTGCAAACAAAAAGCCCCTGTTCGTCATGAACAGGGGCTTTTCCATTTCCAATTCGCGGCGCTTCGATCGAGCTGAAACTGCAACGGCAACAGCGCGCCCCAACAGATCAATGGCGCCTGCTCCACGATCAGCAATATCAGCTCACTTCATCCCATGACGGCTGTCTATGGCTGCGGCTAAAACTGCGGCTGCCGCACTCACCGCAAGCCAAACACCGCCACGCCATTAGTCGCACCCACATACACCTTGCCCCGCGCGATCATCGGCGTGATGAACTTGTTACCTGCGCCCCATTGATCGCGCGTCCCGGCCTGATTGCTGTTGTACAACTCGTTCGCAAGATTGCTTGCGTCGTACGCATGCAGGGCACCCGTTGTACCGTTTTCCGCCACCCAGACGATGCCATTGCCCGAGCCGTTCGCCGACACGGCCGGTGTCGCGCCGGGATAGGCAAACATGGTTGGACTCTTCGACGAAGCGGTGGTCGCGAGAAACGCACCAGAGACCGGCAGCGCCTTCAGGTTGTCGTTCCAGCCGCCGTAATACACCGCACCGTTGTAGTAAGCCGGCGACCCCCAGATGCCACCCGCGAGCGTGCCGCTCAGCTCCTGCCAGATGTTATTTGCCGTCGGACTGAATTTGCCCATCGAGTCGCGATCGACGACATAGATGTTGTTGTCCTTGCCCGCCGCCACCGCCAGATGCTTGACGACACCGCCCGTGGTCGTCTGATCCGGCAACAGCATCACCCCGCCCGAGCCGAAGTCGTTGTCGGCGTTTGCCTCGGCCACGACGTTATCCATAGCAAAGTAATCGGTGACCTGCAGGTTTCCCGACGACAGCTTCATCAACGAATTACCGAAGTCACCGTCGACCGGGAAGCCCTGCGCATTCAGCGTGGTGCCGAACGTGCCATTGCCGTCCACGACGTATATCGAGGTGCCGTCCGACGCCATTCCCGAGCCCGCCATCCAGATCGATCCCTGGCTGCCGTTCGGCGTGATGTTGAGCGCGCTGGTCTGCTTGAGCGTGTCGGCGCTGTAGTCCATCAGCCAGCCGGTGTATGCGCCCGCCATGCAGTGCGAGGTCCAGCCCATATAAATGTTGCCGCCGACCAGCGTGAGTGCCGCGCGCTCCGTATGCAGCGAAGGATTAAAGGTAATCACGCCGTTGACGCTGCCGGCGCCGTTGCCCGGGTAGGTCGCGGCGATCTCGGTCGGGCCGCCCAGCACTTCCGCGCCGGTAGTCAGATCGAGCGCATGCAGACGGTGATGATAGGTGCCGCTGCTGTCTTTGGTCATCGCCACGGCGTACAGGACGCCGTTCGCGCCACGATTGCGGTCAATGACCGGCGTCGACGTAATACCGATTTCCGGCGTGAAATCCGGACAGCTAAAGTCGTCGCTCGATGTTTCGCCACTGCCTGTCAACGAGACCTTCCACAATTGCGCGAAGGTCGTGGCGTCATAGGCGTACACGCTGTCGTGCTCGGTCGCGACGTAAACCACATCATGCGATGCGCCGCCGATCGGCAGACTGGTCACGAACAGCGGCTGCGCATCCACTTTGCCGTCCGCGGCGAGAAACGCGACTTTGCCGAAACTGGCTGAATTGACGTTCGCGAGCGTCAGCGTCGTCTCGGCAAGCATCTGGCCAGTGCGGGCGAGATCGTTGTGATGCATCAGCACGTCGGTAGCGTAGGCCGTCGTTCCCGTAGGCGTGCTGCCGGAACCCGTTGAGCCGCCGGTGGAGCCGGTGCCACTCGTGCCGCCGCCACCGCTGGTGGAGCCGCCGCCGGCCGCTGAACCCGAAGCGGTACCCGATCCGCCACCCGAGCCACCGCCGCAAGAAAGGAAACTGGCGACGACGAATGCAATCGCCAGCCACCCGCACACACGGGACCACACGCTCGGATTGAACGTACCGGTTTGCGGTCGCTGCATAGTCGCCTCGTTCGCACGATGTCGGACCCACTCCGTACGTCGTGCTACGTCGCGCGGCAGAGTCAGAAACGGCGCGTGCCGGCAGGAGCGGAGTGGACTTTGCGGGCTCTGCTGAACCGCCAGACAGGCGGCGCCCCTAGCCATCGATCCGAACGTACGCCCTTTGCCGGGCGGCTTGCCGCCATCGTTTCGTGCCTTTCCGCCAGATATGACAAAAGCTTTACAGCAACAAGCTTGCCTGGTACCAGGCGCAAATGCGCCGTTTCGGCGAAGCGACGCTGCCGGTCAAGCTCAGTAATACGGGTAAGGGGCGTACATCACCGGAGGCGGCGCGACATACCGCGGCGGCGGCGCATAGTAGTACGGCTGCGGCGCGTAATAAGCCGGCTGCGGCGCATAGTAGGCGGGCTGCGGCGGCTGCGAAATCGTATTGCCTTTCGAGGTCATGCACTGCGCGTAAGAGGCGTCATAACGTGCTTGCAGACCTGCGGCGGAATACTGCGCGCCATTCGCGCCGTTCGCGCCGCCGATTAACAGTCCGCTGCCCGCGCCGATCGCCGCGCCCGCGCCGGCATTACCCGCCGCCGCACCGATCAGTGCGCCGACAGCAGCGCCGCCGAGCGTGCCCAGCGCCGCGCTGTTCACGCTGTTTGTGGTCGCAGCCTGCGCGGCTCCGTTCGGGTCCGTCGAACGGTTAGCGTAGTCGCGGCATGCGTAGTCGTCCTGCTGGAACTGCCCAAGCGGTTCGCCACTGCGCGGCAGCGCGACCACACTCGGGCCGCTTGGCGGCATCACCGCACAACCGCCAAGCGCGAGCGCGACGACGGCGGCCGGTATGGCGATGCTTATCGACTTGGTGCTGGAGATCATGTTGGTACGTTTTAGAGACATTGGAATTCTAACGTTAGGCCAAACGGCACCGTCCCTGGTTACAGGATCGTTACAGAAAGTTTTTCGCTTACATCTGCGCAGCGGCTCACGCGCCGTCCCGCACCGCACGGAAATGGAACCCTGATCGCCAGCCTCATGCGTTATATGGGGTAACGCTTGTAAGCGAAGCGGCAATCTGATTTCACCCCCTCGCGGCCTAAACTGACTGCCGCCAGGGCCACGCGATCGGGTTAGCTGAAGCGCTCCCCCGCGTCGTACTGCGGCTCCGCTGAACGTGCGCTCGCCATGGCTCAGGGGCACTCATTAATGCAACAGAGGATCACTCGATGAATCGATTTGTTTTCGCCGTGGCGGCTTCTGTCGGCTGCATATCGCCCGTCTTTGCGCAGTCGAATACGACACTCCCGAGCACCGTAATCGAGCCCTCGACGACGACTTTTCCGAGCGCCTCGATTGCACAAAATTTCCAATACATCAATCACCCGCCGCCGCCCGCGCCGGCGAGTTCGGTGGCGCCCGCAGGCGGTGGGCGCGGTCATCGGCATCGGCAGACGTCGACGGATTCCGATACGACGGGGACCGCGTCAACGCAGCCTTGATCGCACGCGAGCAAGATCCGAACCGGCGCGGCGCAAAGGTCCGTCGACTTCGCAGTTACCAACTGTGACAAAGCTTGCACTTGAAACTGGGCTCGGATGGCGGTCGTTCGCGCGTCAGCGCAAGCAGGTAAAGGTAACGCCGATGCACGAACGAAGCTGCGCCCGCGCGGGCGGCGGCACGAGCGACGTTTCAGCGCTCAATGGCGAAAGGTCGGCACCACGGTTTGCGGCATCGGCCGCGGCCCATAGACGGAACCGGCGGCCACCACGCTGTCGCATCCGCCAGGCGCGCCATGTTGCGCCTGCTCACACCACTGCAGCCAGACGCCGCGGTAGGCGGCTTCGAGATGACGCGCGAAGCGCGCACCGTCCATCAACGGCGAGGTCGCGAGGCGTGCGCGCAGGCTCCCACGCATCTCACTCAGGCGCGGCAGATCGCGTACCAGGTGGACGGCGGTCTCGACAAACTGCGCGTCACTATCGGCCACCAGTTCACGCAGACCCAGGTTCGCCGACTGACTCAGACCCGCTCGCCCGACCACCGTGTCGCCGAGCCGCGTGACGACCGGCACCCCCATCCAATACGAGTCGAGACTCGTCGTATGGCCGTTGTACGGAAACGTATCGAGCCCAATGTCAATCTGGTGATACGTGCGCAGGTATTCCGCGCGTGGCCGGAACGACGCAAACGAGACTCGCCCGGCGTCGATACCCTGTTGTCCGAGCCGCTCGAGCAGACGCGCGCGGGCCAGGCCGTCCGGCGCCATCAGCAGCAGGCGGGCGTCCTCCACCTCACGCATCACGCCGCCCCACATTCTGAACGTAGCGTCGCTCAGCTTGCACGGGTTGTTCAGACAGCCGAACGTCGGATATCCGTTGGAGAGCGCAGGCAACGCATTGACCGCCGGCGTATTGTTCAACGGGTCATAGCACCAGAAAGAGTCGGGCAGACGGACGGAAGCTTCGCTATACCGCGCATCGCTGCCGATCGGGTCGAGCCATGGGTCGGTCACCCGGTAGTCGATCGCATCCATGCCGGTCGTCCCCGGATAGGCCAGCCATGCAATCTGCACCGGCGCGGGTTTGCGCGCAAACAGCAGCGGACGTCCATCCGCCATGTGCATGGTCAGGTCGATCAGAATGTCGATCCGGTCGTCACGGATCATCTGTGCGAGCCGCTCGTCGTTGAGTTCGCGCACGTCGCGCCATACGTCGGCATGAGTGGCCACGCGCCGTGTCAGGTCATCCGGCCGGACGACGCTCGCATAACAGAAGACTTCAAACTGTTCGTGGTCATGGTTCGACAGCAGCGGCAGCGTGAACAGCGTCTGGCAGTGTTCGCGGAAATCCGGCGACACATAACCGATGCGCAAGCGGCGCGAGGGTGTCGCATCGTTCGGATGCAGCCGATGCGCGTCGCGATATGGTGCTTCGTGCCGCACCGACCATCGACGGCATTCGTCCAGCAGCGGCTGGGGATGTTCTGCCTGGAAGCTCAATGCATAAGCCAGGTTGCTGTGCGCGACGACGTTGCAGGGATCGCACGTGAGCGCCCGGCGATAGCAATCAATGCCGTCTTCGAGACATCCTTGGTCCTTCAGCACGTTGCCGAGGTTGTTGTGCGTGCTCGTACAAACTCGCCGCGCTGGTTTAGCGCAACGCCGAGATTCACCAGGCAACAAGGCGAGTCGGGCGCCACGCGCACGGCCGCCTCGAGCAGCACCGCGGCTTCGACCAGACGGCCGGCCGCACCGAGGTATAGGCGTCGATTGCTGCGGGGTAATCGACAGCCGATTGCAACGCTGACGCCAGTGCAAACAGCACGTCGGCAGACCCCGCTTCGAGGGCCAGGGCTCGCCGGTAGGCGTCGATCGCATCGGTGAAACGCCAGGCGGCGGCAAGCACCTGTCCGCGAACGAAGTGATATCGCGCGTAATCGGGAGCGCGGGCTAGCGCCCGATCGAGCCAGTCGAGTGCGGCATCGTACGCGCCACCTTGCATGTCGAGCACGCCGAGACGGAACATTACGTTCGCATCGTCGGGGGCAATCGCGAGCGCACGTTCGTACAGTTCGCGCGCATGGCCGAACTCGCCCGCGAGGTGATGTGCCGTCGCGCGCTCCAGAATCTGAGTGGTTTCCATCCTGCCCCGCCGGTGGCCTGGCTATTTCATCGATGTCGCTTCCACGCGGACCGCTGTCCGCGTCACGTCAATGCGATGTCATTCGCAAGGTGTGCCGACGATTGCGCGAAGGGGAACGGACGCTGTTGAACGATAGCGAGCTAGTCCTTACCGATGTTTACCAGTTCTCACCGGGTGAAACTTGTAGCGATGCGGTTACACCGCTTCTGGTCGGGCAGCGAATATCGTGGAGGCTTCGCAGGATGCGGGGCTGTAAACGAGCGTGACAGGCGCCACGCGCATAGCCAGTAGGGTGCGCGCTGCGCGCAGATGATGGGGGCGATGCTGGTGAGTCTTTCGATGTCCAACCTGATAGCTTTCGGCAAGACCGCACCTGTAATACGGAATACCGACGAAGCTTTCCTGTTGCAAGAAATACTCAGTAACCCGTAAGTAATAATAGGTGTGATCGGCGAAAGATTTGACGCGCTAATGCGACGCCGCTCCGCTCCTTCTGACGGGAGCGGAGCGCACTCCCTCTTTCAGCTTTCGCTAGCATGACGTCGTAGTCTCCTCAATTGCCGCTTTGCTTTGCTGCGGGACGAGTTATTCACGCGGCCCGCGTACAGAGGTAGTGCTCGCGGCAACGCGTTACATCATCGGGATCCAGACGCGCCCAAGACCTGTCCATTAACGGTTTGACCGTACATGGAGTGCGGCGAGTCATGGAACTTCGCTCGCGTAGCTTCGACTGAACCCAGAAAGCGAGGGTCTTGCGGACGTTCATGGCTGTCCATAAACGTCGCGACGTCCCACGCTTGCTGGTCCGTCAGCGTTCCTGACAGTCCCAAGGGCATATTCGCCTTGATGAAGCCGGCTGCATTCTGAATGTCGCCCATTCCGGCACCCCAATTGAACGAATGAGCACCCCATAGCGGCGGGAAGACGGATTGTCCTCCACTCGACTGTCCTTGCCCATCGGCGCCATGACATAAAGCACAGTGCTGTGCGTAGACGGCGCTCCCTCTCGCATAGTCCGCCTTTCGCGCGGGCGCCGGAAGTTTGGGATAGCCTTGCCCCGGCAGTTTTTCGCCAATAGGCGCGCCTTTCGCGAGCCAGTACGCGTACGTTTCCAATGCCACGAGCACCGGATCGCCAAGCGGCGGCGCCTTGCCGTTCATGCTGTACTGGAAGCATCCCTGGAGGCGCTCGGCGAACGAGTTCACATGTCCGTTCTTGCTCCGATAGGCCGGATACAAGGGATACGCGCCCCACAACGGACTCGAATTCGCCTTGCGGCCCGCATCGAGATGGCAGCTGGCGCAGTTCAGCGTGTTACCAACGTACTTCCCCGCGAACGTTTTGGTATGCGTAAAGATTTGCTCGCCCAGTTTGACCGTTTTGCCGAAACCGTCCGTCGGCATGCTCGACTCTGCCGGTGGCGCGAACGGCTTTACCGGCGACGACACAGGGGCTTGTGCAGAAGAAGCGGGCAATACCGGCACGTCGCCGTTAGCAGCCAGGCACGAACCGGCAACCACACTCAACACGCTGACGAGCACGCCGCGACACAACCAGGTTCGATCGATCATTGCTTGCTCCCGTTCGCAGAGGTCCCTTCAGACGTCACTTCAGACTTCATTTCAGCCGGCGCTCCGCCACCGCCGTAATAGGCGGCAACGGCCGTGATCTCCGTGTCGGAAAGCTTGCTTGCGACGGCCGGCATCAACGCCATAGGTCCAGGCGGCCGAATGCCGCTCTTCCAGCTATGCAGTTGGCTCGCGATATAAGACGCCGGCTGACCGGCCAATGGTGGAAACGTCGCGCCCACACCCATTCCGCCCGGCCCATGGCATTGCACACAGGCAGGCAGACCCTCGTTCCAGCGTCCGCGGTTGGCGATCCATGCGCCGACGTCCGATGGCTTGACTGACTCGTTGTCATTCGCGGTTACGCCCGGAGGCGGCTGCAGCCCGGCGAAGTACTGCGCGACGTCATTGCGCTCGCTCGCAGACAACAGTTTCGCCAACGGTTGCATGATCGGGCTCTGGCGCGTCCCGTCCGCGAACGCCACCAATTGGGCCGACAGATAGGGTGCGCTAACGCCGGCAAGACGCGGAAAACTCGCCGCAGCGTTGCCTTCGCCCTTCGCGCCATGACAGCTGATGCACGCGGCGACACCCTTCGCCGTGCCCTGCATCGCGATGGTTTGTCCAGCGGTCAGATCATCTGCATGTGCACTGGACATCGCCAGCAACGTGCTCGCTATGGCCAGACACATGGTCAGGTATCTGCGCCTCCCTATCTTGACCGAATAGTCCACATCGTCTCCTTCAGAATTATCGCGAGTTGCGACTCGCCTGGCATGGCTATCCGGCTAGCGTTCAACTGTTCTCGTTGAATCGCAACGGCGCTTCACTGAATGGTCGAAGTCGAAGTCGAAGTCGAAGTCGAAGCCGGTTCGTACTTGCCAAAGCCGTATCGCTGAAAGATCTGAAATGCGGCGGACGACTGAATGAAGGCGAGCCACTTGCGAGCCGCTTGCGGATGCTGTGCGCCGTTGACTCGCGCGCCGGCATAGATCGCGGTCGTGTTTTCATCCGCGGGAATGTCGACGTGAGCAAGAGGATGCCCGATCTGCTCCTGGAACAAGGCTTCGGATTTCCAGACCACGCCGGCATCGGCGCGATTCTGCATCAAAAAAAGCGCGGTTTGCCGGTGATGTATCTGGGTCAGCTCCGTCGACCCGGCCTGCACCTTATCCTCGTAGACGGTCTTGGCGAGCGCGTCGCCCCCCGCTTTCACCAGCGATGCCTTGATCTGTCGTGTCACCCCTTCAAATTCCGGATTGGGCATCGCGAGCCGCAAGTCGGGTCTCGCCAGGTCTTTGAGCGACGTGACGTGCTGGGGATTGTCGCGACGAACCATGATCGTCAATTGATTCGTCACGTAGGGCACGGCCGGGCCCGTTAGCGTGCCGTCCGCGATGAGCGCTTTGACCTTGGCCAAACCGGCGAAATAAGCATCAGGTTTGACCGTCCAGGTCATATTGCCGACCGTGATCGTGCCGCCGGCCTTCATCTGCTTGACCAGCAAACCTGGTGGAATCGTTTCCCAAAAAATCCGCCCGCGATATTCCGGGTTGTCTTTCTCGAACTGCGCAACAAGCGGCGCCATCGCGAAGAAATAGTTCCCTCCCACGAACAGCACAAGCTTGGGCGTTGACAGGTTGCCGTGAAAATCAGCCAGCACGTCGACCTGCGGAACGGTGAATTCGAGTCCCCGATCGGGCGCGTCGTTATTTTCTCCATGCTGCCACGGCGGAAAGACGCCGGCCTCCGTCGATGCGGGCGATGCACACGCGATTCCCGTAGCGCAAGACAGCGAGCACAGTGAAACCGCTAGTGTTAACCGCAAGAGCCGTCGGGACCCATGCAAGGGGTTGTGAGCGCGAGTGAGTGCCATGCTGATCCTTAACTGGCGTAGTGAAAGCCGGCCTGTTGAAGTTCGACCAGCGTGGCCACCACGCCGGGCGTGATGATCGCACTCTGGATGACATGGTTCGTCAGATCGGCTGCTAGCGCATCCAGCGGCAACTTGTCCGGATTCGCATTGGCGGCGTTCAGTTTCTCCGCCAGTTCCCAGATGGCGTTATGACACGACAGGAAGACGACACCTCTTTTCAGCAACGCCGGAATGCTGTTGTCGTGCGACGAAAAAGCGCCTTCGGCAACTTCATGATCGTCGTGACCCACTGTCTCGGCCGGTTGACTGTCGAGCAGCGTGTTAGTCGCAAACTTGTTGCCGCTCATTTTCGCAAGACCATACTTGTCCCACGCGGCCTGATCGAACAAGGACAAATGGGCCGCCCCGTGGGTTGCCGATACCACGAGGAAATCCGGATGTTTGAACGACCAGATCTGCGCATTCAACGCATTGCGCATCAGGTTCAGCCACGGTCCGCCAAGCTCGGTGTTGTCCCAAACCTGCTTCGGCCTGCCTCGATACCCAATGACAGCAGACAGCGCCTCGTGATCCCATTGGTCAGGACGCTCGAGAATCATGGGAATCGTTTTGAAGTCACGCCGCCTTGGCGCCGCGGCCAATCGTTGAGTCAATTCGGACAGATCGCCGGCCCCTGCGGGTAACAATGATGCCGAGTCGGATGCTATCGCTCGCGCTTGCCCGGTGGCGCTCAGAAGCGCCGTACCGGCGGCCAGGCCAAATGTCTTTAACGCACTACGGCGCGCATTCTGGTTCGTCATGCCTGTATTCCTTGTTGTTGTTCGAACTGCCAAGGTCGCGAGAATACGGGCGCACGAGTGATTCAATCGACATGGCAGCACGTCTTATTAACGTTTGCCAAGTCTAGGGATATCCGATCGATAATAGAAATCGTGAATTCAGATTTGATGTATTTGCGTAGCCGATGATTCATGCGATGCGAACCGATCGCACAGAAAGTGATGACCTGTTGATGCAGATTGCGTGCAGCGATATGCGTTAGTCACGCTAAGCAATGTGACGGCGGTATAGGGCGAGGGACCCCGCGAGCGCAACCAGCACAGCGCCGCAAGACCGTTCGAGCCATAGCGCCCCTGACTTCTTCAGCAGGCGAATTGCCCGTGCACCGAGCAACGAATAACCGAACATGATCGTGCAATCCAGCATCGCAAACGTGATGGCAAGTGCCACGTACTGCGGCACAAGGGGTGCGGACGGCGCGATAAATTGGGGCAGAAATGCCGAGAAGAACAGGTATCCTTTCGGGTTCGTGACCGCGGTGAGGAAACTCTTGAGGAAAATTGCCGAGTTGCTGTCGCGGCCGACTTCGCCATGCACGCTCGCAACATTCAACGAGCCTTTTGACATCAGCAACTTGATGCCAATGTACGCGAGGTAGGCCACGCCCACCCATTTGACGACGGCAAACCAGAACGCCGACGCTGCCAGCAGTGCACCTAGACCCAGCGCTACGGCGAAAATCAATACGAAGTCAGATGCGACCGCGCCAGCGAACCCATAAGCGGCACGGCGAAGACCATAGCGGGAGCCATTGGTCAACGCCAGTAGAACCGTCGGTCCAGGCGTTACGATACCGACGAAAGCCACAGCGGCAAAAATTAGCAACGTACTTTCATGCATGATGGTCTTCTCCATTGCAAGAGGCTGATTTCGTCAACCCCGGCTACGTCCGCGAGAAACCGCTACTTTGAAACGAAACGCAGGCACAAAAAAGCCCTCACATTCGAGGGCTTTCTATCGGCTACGGTTTCAAAGTCTATTGCGTGGCATGCTGCCCACGCTAAAAACTTTTCGGCCGTTTCCAGACTTCATTGTCACGGAACAGCAATCTCACGCGAAGTTCTTCGACGCGAATTCCCAGTTGGCGATGTTCCAGTACGCTTCAACAAACTTCGGACGCGCATTGCGGTAGTCGATGTAGTACGCGTGTTCCCACACGTCGATCGTCAGCAGTGCCTTCGCGTCCGTGGTCAGCGGCGTAGCAGCGTTGCTCGTCGACACCAGGTCGAGCGAACCGTCGGCCTTCTTCACCAGCCATGCCCAACCCGAGCCGAACGTGCCGATTGCGGTCTTGGCGAATTCTTCCTTGAACTTGTCGAACGAGCCCCACTTTGCGTTGATCGCGTCAGCCAGTGCGCCGGTCGGTGCACCGCCACCCTGCGGCGACAGGCTGTTCCAGAAGAACGTGTGGTTCCACACTTGAGCAGCGTTATTGAAAACACCGCCCGATGCCTTCTTGACGATCTCTTCGAGCGACAGATTCTCAAACTCCGTGCCCTTGATCAGATTGTTCAGGTTGGTCACATAGGTCTGATGGTGCTTGCCGTAGTGATACTCAAGCGTCTCTTCCGACATGTTCGGCGCAAGTGCGTTTTTCGCGAACGGCAGCGGCGGGAGCGTATGTTCCATGGTGCTTTCCTTGTGTCTGTATCTGTTGTGGGGGAGTCTGCGGATAACGCTTTTGAGCACTCGATTGTAGGCGAGTTGGAATAACCCCGCAAACCAACGGACTTTATGTCCGGCATCGGCGAACATGCCGCACACATAGCGTATTTAGTGCATCCGCATGCGCTGTGCCCGCCCCATGCGGAGGTCAAAAATACGCCTTTGCGTGCTGTCGGCGAAGTGTCAGAAACCGTCGGTCAGGCGCGGTTGCACGTCGGCGAGGGCAATGTCCGCGGCCCCTTCCGCCAGATGCACCGTAAGGCGCCGCCCCGGTTTCAGCGACGACGGCGCGCGCACGGCGCGGCCGCTCTGTGCATCGAGCACCGCCGCATAACCACGCTCCAGCGTGCGCTGCGGACTCAGCACCTCGAGCCGGGCGGCCAACGTGTCGATACGCGCGGACTGACGTTCATGCTGGCGCAACAATGCGGCGTCCAGACGCTGCGAGAGATTGCCGAGCTTCGTCTGATGCGCGGCGAGATCAGGGCGCCAGCGCTGCCAGCGCATCTCCAGCAGAGAAAACCGCGCTCGGGCGTCACGCACAGGACGTGCGCCCGCCGATGCCAGCCGCACGCTCAATTGCTGCAAATGCGTGCGCTGCCGCGCGAGGCGCTCGGCCGGCGACACCAGCCGGCGCGCAAGCCAGTCGAGTTGTTGGGCGCGCCGCTCCATCATGCGGCCAAAGCCGCGTGCGAGCGTCGCATGCCGATGATCAAGCTCGCGCAGCAACAGCACGCGCTGTGGGCTGACAAGTTCGGCGGCCGCGGTGGGCGTCGGTGCACGCACATCGGCGGCGAAGTCGGCGATCGTGAAATCGGTTTCGTGGCCCACGCCGCTCACCACCGGTATGGCGCTTTCGGCAATCGCACGCGCCAGCACTTCTTCGTTGAACGCCCACAGGTCCTCGATCGAGCCGCCGCCGCGGCAGACGATCAGTACGTCGACCTCGCGCCGCGCGTTGGCCGCGTCGACCATCGCGGCCAGCTTCGCGCTGACGCCCACGCCCTGCACGGGTGCCGGATAGACGATCACGGGGATATGCGGCGCGCGACGCGACAAGGTGGTCAGGACATCACGTAATGCAGCGGCCTGCAGCGATGTCACGATGCCGATCGCACGCGGGTGAGCCGGCAAAGCACGCTTGCGTTCGGCGGCAAAGAGCCCTTCGGCTTCGAGTTGCGCCTTCAGCCTGAGAAAGGCTTCGTAAAGACGCCCCTGCCCCGTGCGGCGCACCGCTTCCACATTCAGTTGCAGCTCGCCGCGCGGCTCGTACATCGTCACCAGCGCGCGCACTTCGATGCGATCGCCTTCGCGCGGCGTGAACTCGGCGTACTGCGCGCGACCACGGAACATCACGCAGCGCATCTGCGCCTGGGCGTCCTTGATCGAGAAATACCAATGGCCGCTCGCGGCACGCGTGAAGTTCGAGACTTCCCCAGCCACCCAGACGAGCGGAAATGAGCGTTCGAGCATCGTGCCAATCGCACGGTTGAGCGCGGAAACAGGGACGACAACTTCACCGCCGGGCGTAGCCGACGAGGAGAAAGGGCTTTCGGGATTCATGCGAGGAATATCGGTGACTGGCCGGACAGACGATAGACCGAGTGGCCATCGGCGTCCAGCGGCGCGGATGAATTGTTAAAAGTGTCCACATGTCGGGAGCCGTTAGACGAATGCCGTCAGCATCGCCTGCCGAGCCAGTGAATTGGAGGCATGTCATTGATTTATATGGATTTTGCATCTCATTAAAGAGAACGATTGCCGATACGGATGGCTCGGCGCGGCCCTTTCAGCCCTTCGATGGGCAGGTTCTCCACAAAGTTATCCACAGGCTGGGGACCCCGTTGGAAGCGCTGCCGCGCCGCGTCGTGCGGGGTGCGCGACTTGCCGGGCAGGACGCCCGCGCGCTAGAGTGGCGGGTTCGACGGCATGGCGAACGCCCCGCAGCGCTCGCCATTACGGCACACTGACGGCACACTGCGCGAACGCATCGGACACAGCCGCCGCCTTACCTGTTCGCCCCACTTTTCGATTGCCCGGAGAACCGCGTTGACGTTTGCCCCGCGTATTGCACCTGGCGCTTCCATGCCGCCGTCCCGGCCCCTTTCGCCCATCCTTGCGACTTGCCGATGAGCGAACTAAACAACCGTTTCGAAGCGCGCCTCGCGCGCGAATGGCAGCAGCGCGGCCTGTTTGCGTGGGCGCTGACGCCCTTCGCGTGCGTGTTCGGCGCGATTGCCGCCGCGCGCCGCGCCGCTTTTTCGTTCGGCTGGCTGAAGTCCGTACGCATTGGCGTGCCGGTGGTGGTGGTCGGCAACGTGACAGTCGGCGGCACCGGCAAAACGCCGACCGTCATCGCGCTGGTCGAAGCCTTGCGCGCCGCCGGCTTTAAGCCTGGCGTGGTGTCGCGCGGCTATGGCGCGCGCGTCAAGGGGCCGACGCCGGTCCTCGCGACGTCGGCGGCGAGCGTCGGCGGCGACGAGCCGCTGCTGATCGCGCGCCGCACCGGCGCACCGGTGTGGGTCTGCCCGGATCGCGTCGCGGCCGCGCAGGCGCTGTGCGCCGCGCATCGCGAGGTCGACGTGATCGTCAGCGACGACGGCTTGCAGCACTACCGTCTCGCCCGCGACGCCGAACTGGTGGTCTTCGATCACCGGCTCGGCGGTAACGGTTTTCTGCTGCCGGCCGGTCCGCTGCGCGAGCCGCTCTCGCGCCACCGCGACGCGACGCTGATCAACGATCCGTATTCCCGCAGCCTGCCCGCGTGGCCGAACACGTTCGCGCTGCAGCTCGCGCCCGCCGACGCCTGGCATCTCGACAACCCTGGTCTGCGCCGGCCGCTCGCCCAATTCAGCGGTGATCGCGTGCTGGCCGCAGCCGGCATTGGCGCGCCGGAGCGTTTCTTCGCGACACTGCGCGCGGCCGGTCTCACGCCCGCCACCCGAGCCTTGCCGGATCACTACGCGTTCGAGCGCAATCCTTTTACGGACGTCGACGCGGACGCCATCCTGATAACGGAAAAGGATGCGGTAAAATTAGGGTCCTGGCGCGACGCGCGCATCTGGGTTGTCCCTGTCGAAGCCGCGCTCGATCATCGCCTCATTGCCTTAGTTGTGGAGAAAGTCCGTGGACGCTCGCCTGCTTGAAATTCTCGTCTGCCCGATCTGCAAGGGCCCGCTCAGCTACGACCGTTCCGCGCAGGAACTGATCTGCAATGCGGACAAGCTTGCGTATCCGATCCGCGACGGCATTCCCGTGATGCTGGTCGACGAAGCACGGCAGACCGTGGAAGGCACGCCGGTCGATCTGAATCCGGGCTCCGTCGCCTGAGTCTGATTTGCCCAGCGCGGGGGGCGGTGCCTTCTGCGCGCCCCCGCGTGTCTGATCCGCATTTGCCGTCTTCCCCGTCAGCGCCCGCGGTGCACTTGCGAGCGCTTCCTTCCGGTTGCATCGCCGCTCGTCCTTCCGATGACCAACGTCAATACCACCACTCCTCCGTTCATCGCCGTCGTGCCCGCCCGGCTCGCTTCGACGCGTCTGCCCAACAAGCCGCTCGCCGACATTGGCGGCAAGCCGATGGTGGTGCGGGTCGCCGAACGCGCGCGCGAATCGGGCGCGCAACAGGTACTGATCGCCTCGGACGCGCAAGCGGTGCTGGACGTGGCTCGTGAACATGGTTTCGAAGCCGTGCTGACGCGCGCCGACCATCCGTCGGGCACCGACCGTCTCGCGGAAGTGGCGGCGCAATTCGGCTGGAGCGACGAGACGATCGTGGTGAACGTGCAGGGCGACGAGCCGCTGATCGACCCGGCGCTCGTGTGCGGCGTGGCGTCGCACCTGGCTTCGAGCCACGGATGCGCGATCGCCACCGCCGCGCATCCGATCACCGACCCCGCGGAAATTTTCAATCCGAACGTCGTCAAGGTCGTGTTCGACGCGCGCGGCGTCGCACTGTACTTCTCGCGCGCGCCGATTCCGTGGGCACGCGACGCGTATCAGCCGCATTGGCCCAACGTGGCGTCGATGACCACGCCGCCGGCCCCCGCAGTCGTCCATCGGCATATCGGCCTGTACGCCTATCGCGCCGGATTCCTGCGCACGTATCCGGGTCTCGCGATCTCCCCGATCGAGCAGGTCGAAGCGCTCGAACAATTGCGCGCGATGTGGCACGGCGAACGAATCGCGGTGCTCGTCACGCAGAATGCGCCGCTGCCCGGTGTCGACACGCCCGCCGATCTCGCGCGCGTGCAGGCTTTATTCGGGGCTTGAGCGTAAAAACCCATGGCATAATCGGACGGTTGTGCGCGCCTCCCGCTAAGCGCGAGAGTCAGGGATTGCCCGGTCGCGCCGTTGTCGGCTTGCAGCGCCGTCGTTGTCGACGTGCAGCGCGAGGCTCGAAACGGCAGCCGACGCGGGTCCCCCGACGAATCGTGGGATGGCTGCAGCGCCACCAAAGAATTCACATAGATCTGGAGATATCACATGCGGTTGATCCTTTTGGGTGCGCCCGGCGCGGGTAAGGGCACTCAGGCAAACTTCATCAAGGAAAAGTTCGGCATTCCGCAAATTTCCACGGGTGACATGCTGCGCGCAGCCGTTAAGGCAGGCACGCCGCTCGGCCTTGAAGCCAAGCGCTTCATGGATGCCGGTGAACTGGTCACAGACGAGCTGATCATCAACCTGGTGAAGGAACGTCTGCAGCAGCCGGATTGCGCGAACGGTTATCTGTTCGACGGTTTTCCCCGCACCATTCCGCAAGCCGAAGCCATGAAGCAGGCGGGCGTCGCGATCGATTACGTGCTGGAAATCGACGTGCCGTTCGACGAAATCATCGTGCGTATGAGCGGCCGCCGCTCGCACGCCGCGTCGGGCCGTACGTACCACGTCAAGTTCAACCCGCCGAAGGTTGAAGGTATTGACGACGTGACGGGCGAATCGCTGATCCAGCGCGACGACGACAAGGAAGAAACGGTCAAGAAACGTCTCGACGTGTACGTTGCGCAAACCAAGCCGCTGATCGAGTACTACAACAACTGGGCGCAAAACGGCGACCCGGCAACCTCGCTGACGGCACCGCAATATCGCCGCATTTCGGGCCTCGGCTCGGTCGACGAAATTCGCAACCGCGCGTTCGATGCGTTGAAGTAATCTCGCGTCACCGGTTGTCGTTCGAAAAACCCGCCCTTGCTGGCGGGTTTTTTTATTGTGCCGCGCGTGGCGTGCACGCTCTCACGATCCCGTTTTCAGCCATGCCCGGCATTAATTAGCCATCCGTAGCAGTTTGGGGCGCTGTACGTCTGCGGCAAGGGCCTTCGGCAGTCGCCACCCCACTTCGCTTTCCGCATTGCAGCATAGCCGTTACAATCAATCATCGAAAAGATATTCGATCGAGACATTACTGAACTGAAGCAAAGGAGAAGACATGGAGATTCGTGACAACGTATTCCTGATCACCGGCGGTGCATCGGGCCTCGGCGCGGCCACAGCACGCCTTTTCGTCGAGAACGGCGGCAAAGTGGTGCTGGCCGACCTGAATGTGGATGCTGGTGAAGCGCTCGCGAAGGAACTCGGCGGCGTGTTCGTCAAGTGCGACGTGAGCCGCGAAGACGACGCCACGCAGGCGGTCGAAGCCGCCACGAAGCTCGGCACGCTGCGCGGCCTCGTCAATTGTGCGGGCGTGGCGCCTGCCATCAAGACGGTCGGCAAAGACGGGCCGCATCCGCTCGAGTCGTTTGCGCGCACCATCTCCATCAATCTGATCGGCACCTTCAACATGATCCGGCTCGCCGCCGCGGCGATGTCGAAGAACGAACCGAATGCGAATGGCGAACGTGGCGTGATTATCAACACGGCGTCGGTGGCGGCGTACGACGGCCAGATCGGCCAGGCCGCTTATGCTGCGTCCAAGAGCGGCGTAGTCGGCATGACGCTGCCGATCGCACGCGACCTGTCGCGCAACGCGATCCGCGTGATGACGATCGCACCAGGCATCTTCGAAACGCCGATGCTGCTGGGCATGCCGCAGGAAGTGCAGGATGCGCTGGGCGCGATGGTGCCGTTCCCGCCGCGCCTCGGCAAACCGGCGGAGTATGCGATGCTGGCCAAGCAGATCTTCGACAATCCGATGCTCAACGGCGAAGTGATTCGTCTGGACGGCGCGATCCGGATGCAGCCGAAGTAACGATGTATCCGGCGCGCCGCTTTATGCGGCTGCGCCAATGGCCAACGAAAAACGCCTGCACGTGAATCACGTGCAGGCGTTTTGTTTTGACCAGTTTTTGCTCATCATCCGTAGCTGGAAGCGGCCGCTAATTCCTTGCCGTCGCTGCTTACGCTACGAGCCCGGTCCGCTGGCAGACAAAGCGGTTCTAGTCGCGATCGTCGTACTGGGTACGTTGACGCAGTTCATGCAACTGCGATTCCACCACCGTTGCGTCTTCCGCGTCCGGCCGGTCGCCGAGATATCGTTCGAGATCCTCGAGCGCGGGGCGCAGATAATCGAGCCGCGCATAGGCAAAACCCCGATCGCGCACTTCTTCGATACTTTCCGGCAACAGGATCACGAGGCGCTGCTGCACCGCCAGCAGACGCTGCCAGCGTTCCGTCTGAAGATAAGTGGACTTCAGATTGCGCAGCATGCGAGCGATGATCTCGCGGCGCGTGGCCGGTTGCAGCAACATGCGCAGCGCCCTGCTCACCGACTCGCCCGCCGACGCCACATATGGCTCCAGCATGTCCACCATCTGCGATTCGGACAACGAATGCCCGCTGGTCGGATCGAGCATGACGTCGCCATCCGGCGTCGTGACGCGCAACAGGAAGTGGCCGGGAAACGACACGCCGCGCGCCGGAATGCCGATCTGCTCGGCCATCTCCAGATACAGCACCGCCAGGGAAATCGGAATGCCGCGGCGCCGTTTGAGCACCGCATTCAGATGGCTGTTGTCGGGATCGTAATAATCGTTGAGGTTGCTGGCGAAACCCAGCTCGCGGAAGAAGAACCGGTTCAGAATACCGACCTTCTGCCTGATGTCGGCATCGTCCGGCATGCGGCGCTGCAAACGCACGACCAACTCGTCGATCTCGGCCAGCGTGCCTTGCAAATCGAGATCGGGATAAGCGTCCTGCGCGAGCGAGAGCGCCGCCTCGGTCAGCGGCAGGCTGTCATCTTCGGCAACCAGCGTACTGAAATAGTCGAGAACTCGCGTCATCGTGATCACTTCACTCGCCTTTTGAAATACGCGTACTTGAAGCCCATCAGCCAAAGCATACCGAAATATAGCGCGGCGAACAGAACGAGGCACGCCCCCAGCAACACGATGCGGTCAACCGGCCGACTATGCATGCCGATCCAGTCGAAGCTGATCGCGAGCCAATGCATCGTGCCGGCCAGCACCAGACAGGCGCCGAGCAGCTGCACGAAGAATTTGAGCCAACCGTTCGACGGCATATAGATGCCGCGCTTACGCAAGCCGAGGAACAGGAATAGTGCGTTGACACAAGCCCCGAGCCCGACGCTCAGCGTGAGACCCGCATGCGCGAAAATCGGCACGAACAGATAGTTGCTCAGCTGCGTGACGATCAGCACGCCGATACCGATCTTCACCGGCGTCTTGATGTCCTGCTTTGCGTAAAAACCAGGCGCGAGAATCTTGATGAGAATCAGGCCGATCAGGCCGATGCCGTAGGCCGACAGCGCACGGGCAACCATCACCACTGAGTTGCCGTCGAACTTGCCATAGTGGAACAGTGTCGCGGTAAGCGGCTGGGCGAAGAAAAACAGCGCAACGGCGCTCGGTGCGGCCAGCAGGAAGGTGACGCGCAGCCCCCAGTCGAGCAGCGACGAATACTCGTGCGGATCGGCGTCCACGTGCGCCTTCGACAGGCTCGGCAGCAAAATCGTGCCGAGCGCGACGCCGAGTAGCGCGGTCGGAAACTCCATCAGCCGGTCGGCGTAGTTGATCCAGGAGACAGCGCCCGGACCGATGCGCGACGCAATATTGGTGTTGATGATCAGGCTGATCTGCGCGACCGATACGGCGAACATTGCCGGCACCATCTTCGACAGCACCCGCTTCACGCCGCGGTGCGCGAGCGCCTTCAGCGGATTCAGGCCGATGCGCGGCAGCATGTCGATCTTCTTCAAACCCGGCAATTGCACGATGAATTGCAGCACGCCGCCGGCGATTACCGCCCACGCGAGCGCATAAACCGGCGTTTGCAGGCGCGGCGCGACGAACACCGCCGCGATGATGAACGCGACGTTCAGCAGGACAGGTGCGAATGCGGGCAGCGAAAAGTTCTTGTACGTATTCAGCACACCCGACGCCAGTGACGTCAGCGAGATGAAAATGATGTACGGGAACATGATGCGCGTCATCGTGACCGCGAGCGCATAAGCCTGGCCTTCATGCGCAAGCCCCGACGCGACGATGAACACCACGCCCGACGCCCCCACCACGCCGATCAGCGAAAGGATCGCGAGCGCCCAGGCAAGCACGGTCGACGTGGCGTCGACGAGCGCCTTGGTGGCGTCGTGTCCTTGCTGGTTCTTG
Organism: Paraburkholderia sediminicola; assembly: GCF_046030555.1. Taxonomy (GTDB): domain Bacteria; phylum Pseudomonadota; class Gammaproteobacteria; order Burkholderiales; family Burkholderiaceae; genus Paraburkholderia; species Paraburkholderia sediminicola_E. The sequence goes on from NZ_JAQQCH010000001.1 coordinate 617,814, forward strand.
AACTCGGCGAGAATCGGCACGAAGGCCTGCGAGAACGCACCCTCGGCGGAAATGCGGCGCAGCAGGTTCGGAATGCGGAAGGCGACGTAAAACGCGTCAGTGTATTGACTGGCGCCGAACGCGCGGGCGATCAGCGTTTCTCGGGCCAGTCCGGTCACGCGCGACAGCAGCGTGAAGCCGCTGACCGTCAGCAGGGCTCGGAATAGATTCATGGGGCGCTTATTATACGGGTGCCGCAGGTGCGGACGACGAGCCTGAACGCGAATCGGACCGATTTGCGCCGCAGACGTTCGTTCGGATGCGCGGATCAGGCCGTTTTTTGTTGCTTGCCGCACGCGTTGCGTGCCGAGCTAGCCACCCGCTCGGCAGTCGCCCGCCCTTCGCCCGCCTGCTGCCCATCCGGCCAAGGCTTACAGAATCCAGGACCGTGCGAGGCAGCCCGGCACACCAGGATTGGAGATTCCCCGTTGCCACGTGTCTGATTTTGTTGCTATAATCGCCGGTTTCGAAGCTCGCTCAATTTTCGGACGGGGTTCAGGCACGCAATCTCATCGGGCACTCAAGCCGTATTGAGGCGCCAGCCAACCTCGAAATACACCGGAACGCAGCCCGCCTTCGCGTAGTTCGATCGATTATTTCGACACTTTTTGCGCTCTTGGGCAATCGCTTCCAGGAGTTCGATCTAAAAGCAGCACCTACCACTTGAAGGTCAGGTACTGGAAACAGGAACAGGATAAGGAACCGTCATGGCTAACACCGCACAAGCACGCAAGCGCGCCCGCCAGGCCGCCAAGGCAAACTCGCATAACTCGGCACTGCGCTCGAAGTTCCGCACGGCTATCAAGGCTGTTCGCAAGGCAATCGAAGCCGGCGACAAGGCTAAGGCCGTTGAAATCTTCCAGGCGTCGTCGAAGACCATCGACATCATCGCCGACAAGAAAATCGTTCACAAGAACAAGGCAGCTCGCAACAAGAGCCGTCTCGCTGCAGCCCTCAAGGGTCTGCAAGCGCCCGCAGCGCAGTAAATTCGGTCAGCCCGCTTCGGTGGGCTACCTCCTGTTTCCGCTGCAACAGAAAGGCTCGCTTCGGCGGGCTTTTTTGCTTGGTCCCGACGAAACCGGATACTGACTCATACCTGTTCGAGAGTCAGCCGGCTGCACATCGAAGCCACCGCATTGGAGCCGTCCGCCTTGAAGCCAATGCTTCAGGCGCAAAAAAACCCGCCACTGGCGGGTTTTTCTTTTGCCGATCCGGCCCGACTCGCTCGCGCTAGATCACGTGCCTCTTCTCTTGTGGCGTAGCGTGCTCGAGTTGCAACTCGCACGCCTCCGTCACGAGAAGGTCATTATCTTTCGCGAAATTCAGGACGAAATCGAAGGCCATCGGTTCGATGTCGCGCAAGCGCGAATCGAGAATCACGCATTTGAGGTCGCCGATCATGGTGGGGCGGACGTACAACGAGTATTGCAGGTAGGCGTTCGGCCCCCTGCCACGAGGGCTAGGACCAAAACATGCCATCACACCTGCGAGCCGCTCCGACCAATCGCTCGGCCGAAATTTTTTCCCGGTCGACGTGATGCCCTGAATGAAATATTCGGTTGGAGCTGCTTCGGCCATGTAGGAATACCTGTGTGACTGCCCAGCGGGATGACGGCAAGCTGACCGCAAATCGGTTTTGGGATGCCTGAACACGTTGTGCACGCGCGAATGGCGAACTGCGCCGCCAGAAACCGCGAGGGCCGGACAAGCCGCCTCGGCGCTCGTCATGACGGCGCACCGCGAGGAAACTTTCCGAACCGCGCGAGCCGTGTCCCGCAAGCTCAATACCGGCCTGCTGGGCTTAGGGATAACCGCTAGATTATAGCGCAGCGGACCTTTTTCCGCAGCGCACACAAACGCCATGCAAAGGCTGCGCGAGCCTTTCAGACAGCCTGCCCAAGCTTTTGGCCGACTCGTCAAACGGGGCGAAATCCTTTATGCTGCATAGAGTTACCACAAACGACGGCGGCGCCGTCCGGCAATCCTGCCGGGTGAGACCGCCGTATTTGTTTCATGACCGCCAAGAAAATTCGCCACTACCTGCAGTTCAAGGATTTCTCGCTGGAAGACTACGAGTACGTACTGGAACGCGCGCGCATTCTGAAGCGCAAATTCAAGAACTACGAGACCTACCACCCGCTGCACGACCGTACGCTGGCCATGATCTTCGAGAAAAACTCGACACGCACGCGCCTGTCGTTCGAAGCCGGGATCTTCCAGCTGGGCGGCCACGCCGTCTTCATGAGCACGCGTGACACGCAACTCGGCCGCGGCGAACCGATTGAAGACGCAGCGCAAGTGATCTCGCGCATGGTCGACATCATCATGATTCGCACGTTCGGCCAGGACATCCTCCAGCGCTTCGCCGAGAATTCGCGCGTGCCGGTGATCAACGGGCTGACCAACGAATATCACCCGTGCCAGGTGCTAGCGGACATCTTCACGTACTTCGAGCATCGCGGTCCGATTCGCGACAAGACGGTCGCGTGGGTCGGTGACGCGAACAACATGCTGTACACGTGGATCGAAGCCGCCCAGATTCTCGGCTTCAAGCTGCGCCTGTCCACGCCGCCGGGCTACAAGCTCGACCGCGCCATGGTCGCGGCTGAAAGCGCGCCGTTCTATCAGGAATTCGACGATCCGAACGAAGCCTGCACAGGCGCCGATCTGGTAACCACGGACGTGTGGACCAGCATGGGCTTCGAAGCCGAAAACGAAGCACGCAAGAAAGCTTTCGCAGACTGGTGCGTAGACACCGACATGATGGCGCGCGCCAATTCCGATGCATTGTTTATGCACTGCCTGCCCGCCCACCGCGGCGAGGAAGTCAGCGCGGAAGTGATCGACGGCCCGCAAAGCGTCGTGTGGGACGAAGCGGAAAATCGCCTCCACGTGCAAAAGGCCTTGATGGAATATCTGCTGCTCGGCAAGCTGAATCACTAGGCGAGCCGCAGGCAGCACCTGCGTGAAGCGCGACGGGGCCTTGAATACGAGGCAAGGCATCCACGTTTAGCGCCACGCATCGAGCCGGCGTCCACGATAACAAGCGGCCCGGCTCACCCATCGCATTGCCCCAAAAACGCGGGCACGCGGCGGTTTAGTGTCAAAATAGTGGTTTTCCGCGCTCCGGAACCGCCGGCGCGCCTTGTTTTCCAGCTTTCTCCAGCTACGAGTTCACCATGAGCGATATCAAGAAAGTCGTGCTCGCCTATTCGGGCGGCCTCGACACCTCCGTCATCCTGAAGTGGTTGCAGGACAATTACGACGCCGAAGTCGTCACGTTTACGGCCGACATCGGCCAAGGCGAAGAGCTGGAACCGGCGCGCAAGAAAGCCCTGCAACTCGGCATCAAGCAGGACAACATCTTCATCGAAGACCTGCGCGAAGAATTCGTGCGCGACTACGTGTTCCCGATGTTCCGCGCCAACACGATCTATGAAGGCGAGTATCTGCTGGGCACGTCGATCGCGCGTCCGCTGATCGCCAAGCGTCAAATCGAAATCGCCCGCGCCACCGGCGCGGAAGCGGTCTCGCACGGCGCAACCGGCAAAGGCAACGACCAGGTTCGCTTCGAACTCGGTTACTACGCGCTGGAACCGGGCATCAAGGTGATCGCACCGTGGCGTGAATGGGATCTGCTGTCGCGCGAAAAGCTGCTCGCGTACGCTGAAAAAGCCGGCATTCCGATCGAAATGAAGCACAAGCAAGGCGGCGCGCCGTATTCGATGGACGCGAACCTGCTTCACATCTCGTTCGAAGGCCGTCACCTGGAAGACCCGAAGGCTGAAGCCGAAGCGGATATGTGGCGTTGGACGGTGTCGCCGGAACAGGCACCCGACCAGGCCGAATACCTCGACATCGAGTACGAGCACGGCGACCCGGTCGCGATCAACGGCAAGCGTCTGTCTCCGGCTGAAATGCTGACCGAGTTGAACCGTTTGGGTGGCAAGCACGGCATCGGCCGTCTGGATCTGGTCGAAAACCGTTACGTCGGCATGAAGTCGCGCGGCTGCTATGAAACGCCAGGCGGCACGATCATGCTGAAAGCGCACCGCGGCATCGAGTCGATTACGCTCGACCGCGAAGTGGCCCACCTGAAAGACGACCTGATGGCGCGTTACGCGTCGCTGATTTATAACGGCTACTGGTGGAGCCCGGAGCGCCGCGCAATTCAGGTGTTGATCGACCATACGCAAGAAAAGGTCAACGGCTGGGTGCGTGTGAAGCTGTACAAGGGCAGTGTCTCGGTTGTCGCGCGCGATTCGAAGGAAACGCTGTTCGACAAGACGATCGCTACGTTCGACGACGACGGCGGTGCGTACAACCAGGCCGACGCTGGCGGGTTCATCAAGCTGAACGCGCTGCGTATGCGGATTGCTGAGAATGCTCGTCGTCAGCGCGACTGATGATCTGCGTTTCGACGGAGGCTAACGTCGCGCAAGCGAAGCCAAGCTAGGCGCCGAGAGGCGCAGCCGGCACTGAAGCGCAGATGCAAAAAAGGCGCCGGGAGGAAACTCCCGGCGCCTTTTTCATTACCGCGTCCTGTGCGCCGATCCGATCGACGGCGAACCGGCTCCACGCCGCGTCACCCTCTTGTGCTGTCCAACCGCTACGGCGACAGCCAACAACCTAAGCGCGACTCGCCCCGCCCCTGCCGCAATCACACGCAAACCGGCTCCGCTTCCAGCTCCACCCCAAATCGCTCCAGTACATCCCGCTGAACGGCTTTCGCGAGCGCCAACACCTCAGCGCCGCTCGCCCCACCGCGATTGACCAGCACCAGCGCCTGCCGCTCATGCACGGCCGCTGCGCCCATTGCGCGACCTTTCCAGCCACATCGATCGATCAACCAGCCCGCAGCAAGCTTCACGCGGCCGTCCGACTGAAGGTAAGACACAAGCTCGGGTTCCTTGGCCTTCAGCGCCTCGAACTGCGTTGCGTCCACAACCGGATTCTTGAAGAAACTCCCCGCGTTACCGACTTGAAGCGGATCAGGCAGCTTGGCGCGCCGCACCGCCACGACCGCGTCGAAAATCGCCTGCGCGCTCAGTGCTGCGTTGGCGTAGCCACCCGCAGCCAGTTCACGCGCAAGATCCGCATACCCCGCCCGCGGCTGCCAAACCTTCGGCAAACGGAAAGTGACCGAAGTAATCACAAAACGGTCGCGCCCTTCCCGCTTGAAAAAACTGTCGCGGTAACCGAATCGGCAAGCGTCGGCATCGAGGTCGACCACGGCCCCCGTTTCCAGCTCAATCGCCCGCAGAGACGCAAACCGTTCGCACATTTCCAACCCATACGCGCCGATGTTCTGAATCGGCGCCGCCCCCACCGTGCCCGGAATCAGCGCGAGGTTCTCCAACCCGGGCAACCCTTGCGACAAGGTCCATGCGACAAAGTCATGCCACGGTTCGCCGGCTGCCGCCTCGACGTACCATGCGTCGTCGTCCTCCCGCACGACGCGGCGGCCTTGCAGAACCACCAGCAGCACCAGTCCGGCGAAATCCCCCGTCAGCACGACATTGCTGCCGCCGCCCAGCACGAGCCGCGGCAAGCCGGCGGCACGCGGATCGCGCACGGCAGCCATCAGTTGCGCTTCGTGTTCGATCCGGCACGCAAACTGCGCGCGAACATCGAAACCGAAGGTGTTATGCGCCTTTAGCGGGTAGCCGGTAATGAACGCGGCGGAGTCGGATTGGGACATCAGAATGAGAAGAATGGAGCGACGAACGAAACGACATCTGGCTTCCGGCCACGCGACAATGCGCGACGGCCTTAGGCAAAAGGGAGTTGCGTCGGTAAAATGACGCCAGGTTCGTGATTATAGCGAGTGCCCCGTGAGCAGCCGACCGGCCGCGCCACGCACCGCAGCACTATTGGGAGAAAACAATGCCATCGTTTGACGTCGTCTGCGAAGCGGACATGATCGAAGTCAAGAACGCGATCGAGCAGTCCAACAAGGAAATTTCAACCCGCTTCGACTTCAAAGGGTCGGACGCGCGCGTCGAGCACAAGGAAAGCGAAATCACGGCCTACGCCGACGACGATTTCAAGCTTGGCCAGGTAAAAGACGTGCTCCTGTCGAAAATGGCCAAGCGCAATGTGGACGTACGCTTTCTCGACTACGGCAAGATCGAAAAGATCGGCGGCGACAAGGTCAAGCAGATCATCAAGATCAAAAAAGGCGTGTCCGGCGATCTGTCGAAGAAAATCGTCCGCCTCGTGAAGGACAGCAAGATCAAGGTCCAGGCGAGCATTCAGGGCGACGCGGTACGCATCACCGGTGGCAAGCGCGACGATCTGCAAAGCGTGATCGCGATGCTGCGCAAGGACGTGACCGACACCCCGCTCGACTTTAATAACTTCCGCGACTGAACGCGCGTCAGGCTCGGCAACGGGCCGCGTCGCGCACGCCGTGAACGAACCCGGGCACGCCACCTGGTACCCGGTCGGGTACACGCCGGCTAACACCCCTCCAGCACCCCGCCCGCGCTCAAGGCTCGTTGCCACCCGCCGCGCTGGCCGCCGCGTCGGTTTTCTTCTTGTCGCCGATGCGGCTTTCCTGGCCGCGCATCAGCTTCGCAATGTTGGCGCGGTGGCGCCATACCAGCAGTGAACTCATCACGACAATTGCCAGCGCGACAATATGCGGCCCGAAAAGGAAGCCGTCGAAGATAGGCGCGAACACCGCCGCGGCCAACGCCGCCAGCGAAGAATAGCGCGTGAAGAACGCGACGATCAGCCACGTCAGCAAGGTGGCGATGCCGAGGATCGGGTTGATCGCGATCAGCACTCCCGCTGCGGTCGCCACGCCCTTGCCGCCCTTGAAACGGAAGAACACCGGATACAGGTGGCCGAGAAACACAGCGACGGACGCAATCGCCACCGCCGTATCGTCAAGGCCGTAACGCGCGCCGAAGTGCACCACGAACCACACCGGCAGCCATCCTTTGAAAGCGTCGCCGATCAGGGTAAGTATCGCGGCCTTCTTGCTGCCGCTGCGCAGCACGTTAGTCGCGCCCGGGTTGCCCGAACCATACGAGCGCGGGTCGTCCAGCCCCATCGCGGCGCTCACGACCACAGCAAACGACACCGAGCCGATCAGGTAGGCAACGACAGCAACGATCAGGTTTTGCATCTGGGACTCTTATAAGGATCGGCGGTCTGAAACTCGATACCCCAACCGCAACAGGGAACGCAACACGCAACAAGGCGGCGCACATTCTACCGAACCCACCGGCCCGAAAAACATTCAGGCAAACGTCAATCGACGCCCGCGCACTGAACCGGCGTCGCCGCAAGCAAGCCGGTCAATACCGTGGGCTCGATGCTGACCAGAAAACCGCGCCGCCCGCCATTCAGCCAGACCTTGTCCATCTCGAGGATGCTCGACTCGACGTACACCGGCATCTGCTTGCGCGTACCGAACGGCGACGTACCGCCGATCAGATAGCCCGAATGCCGGTTCGCCACCTCGGGCTTGCAGGGCTCGACACGTTTCGCGCCGATCTGCCGCGCCAGATTCTTGGTGCTGACGGTGCGGTCGCCGTGCATCAGCACAATCAGCGGCTTGGCATGCTCGTCTTCCATCACCAACGTCTTCACGACATGATGTTCGTCCACACCGAGCTGGCGCGCCGATTCTTCGGTGCCGCCATGCTCGACATAATCGTAAGGATGTTCGCCGAAAGTGACGCCGTGACGGCGCAGAAACTGCGTCGCGGGCGTTTCGGAGACGTGTCTGGATTTGCTCATCGGCGCATTGTAATGGCGAGTTTGCACAACGGCTATTTGCCGAATGGCCAATTGTGCGGGTCCGGCGATTGTGGCACGATCGTTCGTAAATCTTCCGGCGCACAGTATGCCGAGCATTGAATACGTTCAGCAACCATGTTGCATGGGACCAGAGTAACGCGCTGAAGCGCGAACTCTGGTCGACACAGGAGACAGCGTTGAGCCTCGATTCATCCATCCGTTCCACGATCGACATTCCCGCGCTGCTGGCTGCCCTGCCCGCACGTATCGCCGACATTCCGGCGCTCGCCGCCGCGCGCGACCCACGGCACGTCGCATTGATCGAGGACGCACGCCGCCTCACCAATGCGCAACTTCTGGAGGCCGTCGACGCCACCGCCGCGCTGTTGCGCGCATGGGGCGTGCGTGGCGGCGATCGCGTGATGATCGTGGCCGAGAACAGCATCGTGCAGATCGTACTGCTGTTCGCGACCGCGAAACTCGACGCGTGGGCGCTGGTGTCGAACGCCCGCCTGTCGGCCGCCGAGCTCGACGCGATCCGTGTGCACGCGCAGCCCCGCGTGGTCGCGTATGCGGCCGAAAGCTCCACGGATGCTCAACAGCATGCGCAGCGGCACCTGGCCGTCACGGCGCCTGCCATCACGCCGGATATCGGCGCCTGGTCGTACACGATCGACACCGGCGCAAAAACCGAACCGGTCGAAGCCGCCAATCACCGCCAATGCGCCGCGCTGATCTACACCACGGGAACCACAGGCGCGCCGAAAGGCGTGATGCTGTCGCACCGCAATCTGCTCTTCATCGCGGCCGTGTCGAGCCGCTTGCGCAAAGTCGGTCCGGACGATGTCGTGTACGCCGTTCTGCCGATCTCGCACGTATACGGCTTTGCATCGGTTTGTCTCGGCAGCCTGCACGCCGGCGCGACCTTGCGCCTCGCGCCGCGCTTCGTTCCGGAAGCGGTGCGGCGCGCGCTCGCCGACGAACGGGTGTCGATTTTTCAGGGCGTTCCGGCCATGCATGCCAAACTGCTCGAACATGTGCAAACGCACGGTCACGCGTGGTCCGCGCCGCATCTGCGCTTTGCCTATTCGGGCGGCTCGCCGCTCGACGCCGCGCTCAAGGCGCGTGTCGAAAGCGTCTACGGCCTCCCGCTGCACAACGGCTACGGCATGACCGAGAGCAGCCCGACCGTCTCCCACACCATGCTCGATGCGGCGCGCAGCGATTGCTCAGTTGGCGAGGTCATTCCTGGTGTTGACGTGCGGTTCGTCGGACTCGATGGCGTCGATGCCGCGCCGGGCGAAATCGGCGAACTATGGGTACGTGGCCCGAACGTGATGCTCGGCTACTACCGCAACCCGGAGCAGACCCGCGCCGTCGTGACCGAAGACGGCTGGCTCAAGACCGGCGATCTCGCGCGGCAGGACGCGGACGGTGCGTTGCATATCGTCGGGCGCAGCAAGGAGTTGATCATCCGCTCGGGCTTCAACGTGTATCCGGCCGAAGTCGAGCATGTATTGAACGCGCATCCGCAGGTCGTGCAATCGGCGGTGATTGGGCGCGCAGTGGAGGGTAACGAGGAAGTGGTCGCGTTCGTCGAATTGATCGCGGGCGCGAAAGTATCCCCGGCTGAACTGATCGCGTGGTGCGGCGAACGTCTCGCGCCATACAAGCGGCCTGCCGAAGTGAAAGTGCTCGCCGCGCTACCGGCTGCGTCGACGGGCAAGATTCTCAAGCACCGGTTGCGCGAGTTCATGTAAAGCAGCGGCCGCAATGGCTTCGGCGAGGCGAGCCGAGGCCATAAAAATGCGGCAGCAGGAGCAATCACAACCGGACGCGTAACGGCACGGGCAAACGCGAGCATCCATGCAAGCGCTCGTCACCCCCGCGGATGATGCTGCGCATGCAGCGACTTCAACCGTTCGCGGGCCACGTGTGTATAGATCTGCGTGGTCGAGATATCCGTATGCCCGAGCAGCAATTGCACGACGCGTAAATCGGCACCATGGTTCAGCAGGTGCGTCGCGAACGCGTGCCGTAGTGTGTGCGGCGAGAGCGGCGCGTGCACCTCGGCCGCTGTCGCGTGACGCTTGATGATGTTCCAGAACTGCTGGCGGGTCATGCCCTCCGCGCGGCTCGTGACGAACAGCGCATCCGTCGCTCGCGCCCCCAGTAAAGCCGGGCGCGCTTCGCGCAGATAGCGTTCGATCCAGTTATGCGCCTCTTCGCCGAACGGAATCAGGCGCTCTTTCGAGCCCTTGCCCATCACACGCACCACGCCTTCGTTCAGGCCCACTTCCACCGTCTTCAGCGTGACGAGTTCGGTGACACGCAAACCGCTCGCGTACATCAATTCCAGCATGGTGCGATCGCGCAGGCCCAAGGGCGTGTCGATGTCCGGCGCGCCGAGCAGTGCTTCGACTTGCGCTTCGCTGAGCGTCGACGGAAAACGCGGCGGTTGCTTGGCCGAACGAATGCGCACCGTCGGATCGACCTGCGCGCGATGTTCGCGCACCGCCCAACCGTAGTAGCGGCGAAACACCGAAAGCCGCCGGTTCGCCGAGGTGGATTTGTCTTTCTGACGCGCCGCGCTATAGGCGTTGAGATCGGCCTCGCTGGCGGTGTCGAGCGAGGTGTTGCGGCTTTGCGCGAGCCATTCGCAGAACAGCCGCAGATCGCGCCGGTACGCATCGAGCGTGTTGCGCGACAAACCGTGCTCGAGCCACAACGCGTCGCAGAACGCATCGATCGAGGCCGAGCTCGCCACAAACAAAGGTGACGCGGCCGGCGCGTCTTCAATCACGGTGTCGCTCATGCGTAGGGAATGCCTTCATGCGCCAGAAGCCAGCGCTTGACGTTGCGAAAGAAGCCCTCTCCGGCGTGATGCGCGAATCCGCCGATGCCGCTCGCACTGACCACCCGATGACACGGAATCACGATCGGAAAGTAATTGGAACCGCATGCCTGGCCGACTGCGCGCGGAACACTTCCTAGCTGCCTTGCCAATTGCCCATAGGTCAGTACGACGCCCGGCGGGATGTCGCTGATTGCCTGCCACACGCGTCGCTGAAACGGAGTGCCGACCGTGGCCAGCGGCAATTCGAATTTCGCGGATGCACGCTCGAAATAACGTTCGATCTGCTCCACAGACTGTTTGGCCAAGCGCGTGTCCGGTGCGACGTTCTGCACCGACTCCGGCAAATAGACAATCTCGCGCACGGCCTCGCCTTCGAGGCGTATGCCGACCTTGCCGAACGGTGCATCGATCACTGCGTTGAACATGGTTGCTTGCTCCGTGATTGGCGGCGCATCTTTCAGATTGCATGGCGGCGCATTTGAATTGGCGCGCAAACAGCTTGCAAACGCGCTACTCGCCATCACCCGTGACTGACTCCTGGCGACGATCCCGCCCGATTGCCGCTACTTTACGCCGCTTCCAACGCCCATTCCACATGCTCGCGCACCACCGCCGAAGGGTCTTCGGTCCGTAACTTCAGCGCTTGAACAATCGCCTCGCGCGCATCCTCGCTCAAACTTTCCGAAGACGCACGCAGCGCATTGCCCATCCCCACCGCGAGATTGCGCAGCCAGCTCTCATAGCCGATGCGGCGAATCGCACTCCCTTGCATGCGCGTATCGAACTCGACGGCAGACCATGCGAACAGTTCGACCAGCGTCGCACGATCGAGCCCATGCCGCACATCGAAATCGGCAACCGGCGCGGCCTGCGCAAACTTGTTCCACGGACAGACGAGCTGGCAATCGTCGCAGCCGTACACACGATTACCGATCAGCGGTCGCATTTCCAGGGGAATATTGCCTTTCAATTCGATCGTCAGATACGAAATACAGAGGCGTGCATCGACCTTATAGGGCGCCACGATCGCACCCGTCGGGCATGCACCGATGCAACGCGTGCAACTGCCGCAATGCGAACCCGGCGTTTCGGGCGCGTCGTCGGGCGACGTCTCGGCATCGGTGGGCAACGGCACGTCGACGTAGATTTCGCCGAGAAAAAATAGCGATCCGGCATCGCGCTGCAGCAGCAGTGTGTGCTTGCCGCGCCAGCCGATCCCGGCCTTCTGGGCAAGTTCTACTTCGAGCACCGGCGCCGAATCGGTAAATACGCGGTAGCCAAATGCGCCGATCTCCGCCTCGATTTTCTCGGCCAGATGTTGCAGACGGTTACGCATCACCTTGTGATAATCGCGGCCCCGCGCATAGATCGACACCACCGCCGCCGACGGGTCCGCGAGCCGCGCATGCTCGGCTGCGCGCCAGTCTTGCGGTTCGAGCGGCGAGTCCTGCAAAGCGCTTTCGTGCGCCTTTCCACTCAATGTCTGAGCGGGCAAATAGGCGATGCGCGCGGTAATCACACGTCGCGTGCCGGCCACAAGCTCGGCGGGGCGCGCGCGTTTCATGCCGTGTTTCGCCATATAATCCATCTCGCCGTGGCAACCCGCGTCCAGCCATGCTGCAAGCGGCGCTTCGGCAGCGGAGAGATCGGTGTCGCTGATACCAATCGCCCCGAAACCCAGTTCACGGCCCCACGTTTTGATGTTGAGCGCGAGCGCATTCAGCGCCGCTTCATCGAAATGACGCTCGGCACGCACACCGTCGTTAGACGCAGGCGGGCAGGAAACAGGGGACTCCGGACTTCGGTTCATCACGCCATTTTACGAGAATGCCTGTCAACCCCGATCTCGCGATCCAACCGCCCGCCGATATTCTGCTCGAACGCTCCTTTGCGCTCGCGGATGAGGCCGCCACCCATGCATTCGGCGAGCGCTTCGCGCAGGCGATCGAAAGCGTACGCGAGTTGCCGCAAAAACCACTGCAAAAACCGCAGCAACACGCGCTTGGCATCACGGGGGATCAGGCATTCCACGGACTGCAGGTACAACTCGTCGGCGACCTCGGTGCCGGCAAAACCACGCTGGTGCGCGCAACTTTGCGCGGCCTCGGCCACACCGGCCGCGTGCGCAGTCCCACTTACACACTCGTCGAACCCTACGTGCTTGAACGGCCCGCTGGGGAACTCGCGCTCTATCACTTCGATCTGTATAGATTCACCGACCCGGCCGAATGGGCCGACGCGGGGTTTCGCGAGTACTTCGACAGCGGCGCCATCTGCCTCGTCGAATGGCCGCAGCGCGCAGGGCGTCTCCTTGGCGTGCCGGATCTCGTCTTCTCGCTCGATCTGGACAGCACGGGCGAAGGTCGGGTACTCGTCGCACAGGCATACAGCGAATCAGGAAAGGCATGTCTCGAAAGATGTTGATCAAACCGTTCCGCTCGATCGAATCGGCGGCTACCGCAACGCATAACTGGCGGCGCCGGCAGATTCTGCGCGCGGGCGCGTCCACGCTGGTGCTCGGCCTTGTCGCTCCGCGTCTTGCGTGGGCAAGCTCGGTGCTGGGCGTGCGGGTCTGGCCGGCGCGCGACTACACGCGCGTGACGATCGAGTCGGATCAGCCTTTGCAGAATACGCAGCAGTTGCTGCAGGGCCCAGACCGGCTGGTGGTCGATTTGAGCGGTCTCGATCTGGACCAGGCGCTGAAGGATCTGGTGTCGAAGATTACGCCGAACGACCCGCAGATTCAGTCCGTGCGCGTCGGGCAATATCAGCCGCACGTCGTGCGCATGGTGTTCGATCTGAAGGGCTCGGTGAAGCCGCAGGTGTTCACGCTGCCGCCGGTCGGCGCGTACAAATACCGGCTGGTGTTCGACCTGTACCCCGCTGTCGCGCCCGATCCGCTGATGGATCTGCTCGCGCAGACCGAGCGCAAGCAGCAAACGCTGGAAGAAAACAACGCGCCGCCCGCTACGCTAAGCGGCCCGGGCACCACGCCGCCCACCGCCGACAACAGCGAAGCCTTCTTCGAGCGCTATGCACAGAATGGCAGCGGCGGGACGGCGCCGAGCGTGCCACATCCGCCGGCGCATACCACACCGACCCCTGCTCCGCCCATCCTCGGCAAGCCTGCAACGCCGACGACACCGCTTGCGCCGGCCACGCCGCCCACCGCAATCGCCCGCAACAAGGGGAGCAGCAGCAACCTCGGCAGCGATGACAGCGACGATAGCTACGCATTCACCAACCCGAAAACCGGCAGGAGCAACACCGTACGTCTGTTGACCGTCGCGATCGATCCGGGTCACGGCGGCGAGGACCCGGGCGCGATCGGCGGCGGGGGCACGTATGAGAAGCACGTCGCACTCGACATCGCGAAGAAGCTGCGCGCGAAGATCGACGCGCAGCCGAACATGCGCGCCATGATGACGCGCGACGCCGACTTTTTCGTGCCGCTTAACGTGCGCGTGCAGAAGGCGCGGCGCGTGGGCGCAGACCTGTTCGTGTCGATCCACGCGGACGCATTCACCACCCCGGAGGCCAAGGGCTCGTCGGTGTTTGCCTTGTCGGAGCATGGCGCCTCGAGCGCCGCGGCGCGCTGGATGGCGAACAAGGAGAACTCATCGGATCAGATCGGCGGGATCAACATCAAGTCCGCCGACGCCACCGTCAATCGCGCGTTGTTCGATATGTCGACCACCGCGCAGATCCGCGACTCGATGCGCTACGGCAATTTCGTGCTGAAGGAAATCGGCGGCATCAACAAGCTGCACAAGGGCTCGGTCGAACAGGCCGGATTTGCTGTGCTGAAGGCGCCGGATATTCCGTCGATCCTCGTGGAGACCGCCTTCATCAGTAACCCGGATGAGGAGCGCCAGCTGAACGACGACGCCTATCGGGAGAAGATGGCTGACGCGATCATGAGCGGCATCAAGCGCTATTTCGCGGCGAATCCGCCGTTGGCGAAGAATCGCATGACCTGACACCACCCTGCATGGCACACGTCACGCCCTGCCATGCAGGCGATAAAAAACGGCCGCTCGTCAACTGCACCTCAAAAGTTGGACACAGATCCAACCTTTGGGGTGTTTTTCATGGCGAAGTACAGTGATGCCGCCGTTTTTTCTACTTCACGCCCAGGCGGCGGCATTCAACGCGCCGGCGAAAACCGCTGCACGACCCACCCGCCGAACACATTCACCGCCAGCCCCGCCATCACCAGCAAGGCGCCCACGATCTGCGCCGCCGACAACTGTTCGTCCAGAAACAAGGACGCCGAGGCCAGCCCGACGATCGGCACCAGCAGCGAGAACGGCGCCACCTGGCTTGCCGGATAGCGCGACAGGAGCCGGCTCCACAGACCATAGCCGATCAGCGTCGCGATAAACGCGAGATAGACGATCGCGAAAATCGACATCGCGCTGATCCCGGACAGCGCCGCGCCGATCCGCTGCGGCCCCTCGAACGCGTACGACAGCGCGAAAAAGGGCAACGGCGGAATCAGGCTGCCCCACACCACCAGCCCGACCAGATCGACCTTGCCGACCTTCTTCGTGACGATGTTGCCGAGCGCCCACGAACAGGCCGCGCACAGCGTGAGGACGAAACCGGCGAGCGTCATGGCGTGGCCGCCTTGCATGCCGATTACCGCGAGACCGCCCGCCGCGATCAGCAAACCGACGACATTCGGCACGCGAAAACGCTCATGCAGAAATAGCGCCGCGAAAATCAGCGTGAAGAACGCCTGCGCCTGCAACACGAGCGAGGCGAGCCCCGCCGGCATGCCCACATACATCGCCGAAAACAGGAAAGCGAACTGGCCGAACGAAATCGTCGCGCCGTAAGCGAATAGCCAGCGCCACGGCATTTGCGGCCGTTTGACGAAAAACACTGCCGGCACTGCGGCGAGCGTGAAACGCAGCGCGCCAAGCAGCATGGGCGGCACGCCATGCAGGCCTACCTTGATCACGACGAAATTGACGCCCCACGCAACCACGACGACCAGCGCGAGCAGTAAGTCCCTGGGCGACATCCCAGTCTCCATTTAATTGTTCGATCCGGCAGTTTAGCGGAGCTTGCGGCGCCAGGGGACAGTGCGCGTTACGGAATCCCGGAGCGGCAAGGCGGCGCAAACCGTCGTGAATCCGCCCTCCGCAGTAGAATCGTCCATTAAGCAAAATCCGACTCACCCTCTTCCTGCCGAGCCTGCCCATGTCCTCCTCGATCAAAGCAGTTCTCAAACCGCATCTGCGCGACGTCGGCAGTCTCACCGTGCGGCGTGTACTGCCGGCCATGGCGGCACGCCTGATCGGCCCGTTCATCTTCTTCGACCACATGGGCCCGGCCACCCTCGAACCCGGCGTCGGGCTCGACGTGCGTCCGCACCCGCATATCGGCCTCGCAACCGTCACCTATCTGTTCGAAGGCTCGATCATGCATCGCGACAGCCTCGGTTCCGAGCAGAAGATCGTCCCAGGCGACGTCAACTGGATGACGGCGGGCCGCGGCATCATCCATTCCGAGCGCACGCCGGCTGAAGATCGCGCGAGCGGCCTGACCATGCACGGCATTCAGACCTGGGTCGCGCTGCCGCTCGACGACGAAGATATCGAACCGTCCTTCTCGCATCACGCGGCCGACACGCTGCCGGTGGTCGAGCGCAACGGCGTCACGCTGCGCGTGATCGCGGGTACCGCGTTTGGCGAAACCTCGCCGGTCACGACCTTTTCCGGCACGCTGTACGTGGCCGCGGAGTTTGCCCCGGGCGGCGCATTCGCGCTCGAACCGGAGCACGAGGAACGCGGCGTCTATCTGGTGGACGGCGATCTGGAGATCGACGGCGCACCGCTCGAAGTGGGTCAGATGGCCGTACTCGCGCTCGATGAAACCGTCACGCTTGCCAGCACTCATGGCGCGCGCGTCATGCTGCTCGGTGGCGAAAAGCTGGATGGCGAGCGCTTTATCGAATGGAACTTCGTCGCCAGTTCGCGCGAGAAGATCGAAGCAGCGAAGCTGGCGTGGACCCGCCAGGAGATGGGCAAGGTGCCAGGTGAAACCGAATGGATTCCGCTGCCGGAAAGAAAATAAGCGCGAATCAGTACAAGTAAAAGCGGGCGCGTGGCGCATTGAATTCGCCATGCTCGACCCCACCTAGCCAACAAACCGATTTATCGAAGAGGATGCAATGGACACCACGCTGGCCACTTTCGAACAGGACGTCATCGCGGCGTCGACACTGGCCCCTGTGCTGGTCGATTTCTGGGCGCCGTGGTGCGGTCCCTGCAAGACGCTCGGCCCGATGCTGGAGAAGCTCGAAGCCGAGGCCGCCGGCAAATGGAAGCTGGTGAAGGTGAACGTCGACGAGAATCAGGAACTGGCCGCGCACTTCCAGGTGCGCAGCATTCCGCACGTCATGGCGTTTGCCGAAGGCCAGCCGGTCGATCAATTCGTCGGCGTGCTGCCGGAAGGCCAGTTGCGCGAGTTTATTGAGCGCCTCGTGCCACAAGGCGCGGACGCGGCGCGACTTGAAGCGCAAACCGCGTTGGCCGAAGGCCGTCGCGAAGATGCTTACAACGCGCTGCAAGCCGCACTCGCCCACGATCCGGGCTTCGACGAAGCACGCATGGATCTCATCGAGACGCTGCTCGAAGATAACCGCGTCGACGAAGCACGCAATGAAGTCGACCTGTTGTCGCCGAAAACCACGCAGGGGATCGACGCCCGCTTCAATGCGCTCAAAACGCGACTCGACGCTGTGGATGCGGCTGCGGATTTGCCGCCTACGGACGCACTTGAAGCGAAGGTCACCGCTAACCCGGACGATCTCGAAGCGCGCTTCGATCTGGCTAGCGCACTGATCGCTCGCCGCAAATACGAGGGCGCGCTGGAGCACCTGTTGGCTATCGTGCAACGCGATCGCGCGTTCCGCGAAGACATTGGCCGTAAAACAATGCTGTCGGTGTTCGATCTCGCCGCGCATCAGCCGGAGCTGGTGTCGAAATGGCGACGCAAGCTAAGCGCGCTGTTGTTCTAATTTGTACTGTTTTCGGGTGCGGCGACGGAGCCGCACCTGAATGCACTGCGGCATAAACGGCATCGACCCGCCTGACTGAATCAACACCCTGCCGTTCGAACGCGGCAATGCTGCTCTAGCGCCCTACCGCGTCAACCCGCCGCCTGCTTCGCCAACGCCCGCAATACATGCGCGGCCGCAGCAAAACCGAAACTCGCGGTCACACACACGCTCGATCCAAATCCCGCGCAGTTCAATCCCACCGGTCCCGTATGACCCGGCGACGTGGTGACATGCTCCGCTTCCTCGTCGATATCGCACACGGCGGCTTCCGGGTAGATCAGCGGCTCGTCTGAATACACCGCGCTCACCTTGAACTTCGCCTTCGGGCCACGCGGAAAGCCGTGCTGTTTGCGTAACTGCCCGCGCACTTTCGACAGCAACGGGTCTTGAATCGTCAACGCGAGATCGTCGATCCGAATGCGCGTCGGGTCCAGTTGGCCGCCCGCGCCGCCCACCGTAATCAACGGCTGCTTTTTCTCGACGCACCACGCGATCAACGCGGTCTTGGTACGTACGCTGTCGATCGCATCGATCACGTAGTCGAAACCACCGCCGAGCGTCGCCGCAAAATTGTCCGGCTCGACGAAGTCTTCAATCAGCCGCACGTCGCAGAACGGATTGATCGCCGTGATGCGCTCAGCCATCGCCTCGACCTTCGGTTTCCCGTAGTTACCGTCCAGCGCGTGGATCTGGCGGTTAGTGTTGCTCTCGGCGACATTGTCCAGATCGATCAAGGTCAGCGTGCCGACGGCGCTGCGCGCCAGCGCCTCCGCCACCCATGAGCCGACCCCGCCGATGCCGATCACGGCAACGTGGGCCCCTTCAAACGCAGCAAGCGCCGGCGCGCCGTACAGGCGGGCAACACCGCCGAAGCGCCGCTCGCGGTCGGCGGTTTCCCGCCCGTCGAGGCTGGTAGTAAGATCGGAATGCGCGGTGGTGCTGGACATGGTGGAAGGCTCGTTCAAAGCAGGCAAAGCAGAAAGTGATAAAAACGCTCAGGCATGCTCAGGCGTTCGCAGCCTGTATTTTGCCTGATCGCGACGATCCCCATGCTTGCACCCACTTAAGCGCGAACGGCCGCAAACGGGGTGGCGTGGATGTCCACACAGCGCGGCGGGCCTTGACCTGGTTGCGCGCAAAAAATTCACGCCCTGGCTATACTGGTTGTACTGTAGCGTTCGCATAAGAACATGACCTCCTCACTCGCCGAACTTCGAAAAAACTATTCGCTGGGTTCTTTGGACGTTGCCGATGTCAACCGCAACCCGTTTCGTCAATTCGATGCGTGGTTTCAACAAACGGTAGACGCCGAACTGCCCGAACCGAATACGATGACGCTGGCCACAGTCGACTCGCGCGGCCGGCCATCGGCGCGCATCGTACTGATCAAAGGCGTCGACGAGCGTGGCTTTGTGTTCTTCACCAATTACGAAAGCCGCAAGGGCTGCGAACTGGCCGCCAATCCCCACGCGAGCCTGCTGTTCTACTGGATCGAACTCGAACGCCAGGTGCGCGTCGAGGGCAGCATTGTCAAAACCAGCGCTGAAGAAAGCGATAGGTATTTCGCCTCGCGCCCGCTAGGCTCACGCATCGGCGCCTGGGCATCCAACCAAAGTCAGGTAATTGAAAGCCGTTCGCAACTCGAAACACGCGAACGCGAGATCAGCCTGCAATACGGTGACCAGCCGCCGCGCCCACCGCACTGGGGCGGATATCGTTTGGTGCCCGAAGCAATCGAATTCTGGCAGGGCCGGCCGTCGCGCTTGCACGACCGTCTGCTCTACACGCGTTCAAGCGAAAGTAGCGACTGGCAAATCTCCCGCCTATCGCCTTGAATGAATTGGAATACAACACGTACGTGCGTTGCCAACGCAGCAGCGCGCGGCGGCCGGATTGCGCTCCATGGCATGGGAGCTGCGCCGCAGTGAGCAGCGATCCGCACAGGCTTTGCTTTAATTCAACGGACACGGAGAAATCACATGTTCTGGGAGAAGAAGCTGGCGCAGTGGGTGGAAGAAGTAAAAACCAAGGCTAACCTGCCAGCACGCCTTGTGCTGTGGGACGGCCAGCAACACGACTTCGGGCAGTTCGCCGCGCCTCGGGTCACGCTACACGTCAAAAGCGCCACCGCGCTGCCGTATCTGCTCGAACCGAGCCTCGACAATCTGGGCGAGGCGTACGTGAAGGGCAAGATCGACATCGAAGGCAAGCTGTCGGACATCATCAACATCGGCTACCAGCTGGCGCGCAACACCGTCACGAGCGCGAGCAAGCTGGCGCGCGTACGACGCTACTTCCATCACTCGAAGTCGTCGGACAAGAAGGCCATTCAGTATCACTACGACGTCTCGAACGAGTTCTACAAGCTGTGGCTCGACGAGAACATGGTGTACTCGTGTGCGTACTTCGAGAATGGCGATGAAGATCTCGCCACCGCGCAGATCAAGAAGATCGACCACATCCTCACCAAGATCCAGTTGCAACCGGGGCAGCGCCTGCTCGATATCGGCTGCGGCTGGGGTGCGCTCGTCCTGCGCGCGGCACAGAAATTCGGCGCCCAGTGCATCGGCGTGACGCTGTCGCAGAACCAGTTCGATCTCGCGACCGCCCGCGTGAAGGCCGCCGGCCTGGAAAACCAGATCGAGATTCGTCTGCAGGATTATCGCGACATCGACGGGCAGTTCGACCGCATCACCAGCGTCGGCATGTTCGAGCACGTCGGCCGCAAGAATCTGCCGGGCTACTTCCAGAAGATCCATGATCTGCTCGTCGACGACGGCGTCGCCATGAATCACGGCATCACGTCGAGCGATTCGGACAGCGGCGAAACCGCGCTCGGCGGTGGCGAATTCATCGACCGCTATGTATTTCCGGACGGCGAACTGCCGCACATCAGCCTCGCGCTCGAAGCGATGCAGCGCGGCGGGCTCGAAGCGGTTGACGTCGAAAGCCTGCGCCGTCACTATGCGCAGACGCTGGACATCTGGGCGGAAAACTTCGAGGCGCATGCGGACGAAGCCCGCAAGCTGGTCGACGACGAAAAATTCCGCATCTGGCGCGTCTATCTTGCCGGCTGCGCGTACGCATTCGAAACCGACGACGTCTCGATCTTCCAGGTGGTCTGCCGCAAAGCCGGTCGCAGCGCGAAGACCCTGCCGTGGTCGCGCCGCTATATGTACGACAAAACGTTGTGATACGGTTGCGCCGCGGCGATGTGCCGCCGCTGCGTTCCGGGGCTGCGTGCATAGCACGGGCGGACCGACGCGGCGCAAACCTTAAACAGCAGGTCGAACATCGATGGACCAGAGCGGGACAAGCGAAGTTGAACAGCCGTTGAGCGGCGAGCATGACGCACAGGCCAACGCCGTACAGTTCGATCTGTTCGGGATGCCGGTGGAACAGACGCAGGCCAGGTCCGATGCTGGCGGCAAACCGCGCCCCGCGCCTGCCGAAGCCGACTTCACACCTACAACCGCAGCAGTCGTAGCCGCCACCGCGCAGCCTGCGCCGCAACGTCAGCCGCGCGTGGAGGCGAGCAGCGCCACCTCACTTTGGCAGGACGAGGAGGAGGTGCCTTCAGACGCAGCCGATCCTGATTCCAATGCCGCGCCAGTCGCTGCCCCTCACTCGCCGAAAAAACGCCGCTCGCGCGACGTTCTCGCCGCGGCGCCCTCTCCCGAACTCCTCGCGCTCGCCGCCGAACTGCCGCCGCAGATCCATCTCGGTACGTCGACATGGTCGTTTCCGGGCTGGAACGGCATCGTCTACGGCGACGACTACAGCAATAGCAAACTCTCGCGCGAGGGTTTGACGGCTTACGGCGCGCATCCGCTGTTAAAGACCGTCAGCATCGACCGGTCGTTTTACCAGGCGCTCACCATCACCGAATACTTGCGCTACGCGCAGCAGGTGCCGGAGCACTTCCGCTTCATCGTCAAAGCGCCGATGACGATTACCGACGCCACCGTGCGCGCCGAACGCGGCGAGCCGGTGTCGCTAAACCCCTGCTTTCTGAACGCGCAAATGGCGATCGACGAGTTTGTCACGCCCTGTCTCGAAGGCCTCGGCACCAAGGCCGGAGCGCTGGTGTTCCAGCTCTCGCCGCTGCCCGACCAGATGCTCGCGCAACCAGCGGCATTCATCGAGCGCCTCGCCGAGTTCCTGACGGCGTTGCCGAAGCTGCCTGAAGGCACGTGCTACGCGATTGAAATCCGCGACGCGAGTTTGCTGACGCCGCGCTTCATCCGCACGCTGAAAACAGCGGGGGTGCGGTATTGCGTGGGGATTCATGCGCGGATGCCGGATCCGCTGCGTCAGGCGGCAGCGCTCGCGCTGCTGGACGGCGAGCCGGCCGGCCCGCTGATCGTACGCTGGAGTTTGCACGGCGGCTTCAAATACGAGCAGGCGAAGGCCAAGTACGAACCGTTCAACCAGCTGGTCGATCAGGATCCGGCGACCCGCGCCTCGCTCGCCGAACTGGCCGCGCGCTATGCGCTGGCCGGCCAGCCGGTGGTGATCGCGGTCAACAACAAGGCGGAAGGGTCGGCGCCATTAAGCTGCGTGGAACTGGCGCGGGCGATCATTGAAGCGTATGCGCGCCAGGCTCATGAACACGAGTATCCGGACGCGGACGAGCCCCCGACGCCGGAGGAACCGCTCAGCTCGCCTTGATCCGATGCGCGAACTTCTGACGAAACTTCGCGACCTTCGGCGCCACCACGAACGAGCAGTACCCCTGATTCGGGTGCTGCGCGAAATAGTTCTGGTGATACGCTTCGGCCGGCCAGTAGTTGCCGTCGAGCGGCAGCACCTGGGTAACGATCTGGCCGTCGTAGATAGCCTGTTCGCCGATCTCGCTGATCGCCTGCCGTGCCGTTTCACGCTGCGCGTCGGAATGCGTAAAAATCACCGAGCGGTACTGCGTGCCGACGTCGTTGCCCTGCCGGTTCAACTGGGTCGGGTCGTGGATCGCGAAAAAAATATCGAGAATCTCGCGATAGCTGATCTTCGCCGGATCGAAGTCGACGTTCACGACTTCCGCGTGGCCCGTCACACCGTCGCACACCTGTTCATAGGTCGGCCGCTGGGTTTGGCCGCCCGCATAGCCCGACTCCACCGCGTTCACGCCTTCGACGCCCAGATACACCGCTTCGAGGCACCAGAAACACCCGCCACCGAGAGTAGCGACTTCGCCTGTCTGACTCATGCTGCTTGCTCCTTGATTCCCATAGTCGGCTGATGCCTGCCTCGCTTGATCGCAACGCTCATGCCCGCGTCGAGACTTTCCAGCTTAGCGGTTTTTCCACATACCGGCAGGCGTCGCGGCCAGTCCACCGCGATTACAGTTAAAATTGGGACAAATCGACAATTTTCACTATGACTTTTGAATCATTTGTTTCCGGCCGCGCGCGCGATGGGTTCAGCCCGGGCTTCACCCGGTGCGGCACCAAGGCTTCCGCCCAATGAAACGCGCCAGCCCGCCCAATTTCGACCAGCCCGCCTTTAAACAGGCGCTCAGCCAATTCGCCACCGGCGTCACTGTCATTACAACGCGTGCGGCGTCCGGCCAATTGATCGGCATCACGGCCAGCTCGTTCAATTCGGTTTCGCTCAATCCGCCGCTGGTGCTGTGGAGCCTCGCGACGCGCTCGGCGTCGATGCCGGTGTTCCGGGCGAACAGTCACTACGTGGTCAACGTGCTGGCTGCGTCGCAGCTCGATCTGTGCAAACGCTTCGCCACCGTCAAGGGCGATCGTTTCGAAGGGGTGTCGCACGCCGAAGGCGACACCGGCATGCCGGTGCTCGACGGCGCGCTTGCCTGGTTCGAATGCCATAACCGCAGCCGCTACGAAGAAGGCGACCACGTGATTTTCGTCGGCGAAGTGGAACGCTGCGGCGTCCACGAGAATGCTGCGGAGATTGCGCCGCTGGTCTTCCAGAACGGCCTGTTTCACGGACTCAAGCCACTCTGAATGCGGCGCCGCTGTGCGTTAACAGCGGCCGCAAGCAGCGGTACCTGCCGACGCAAGCTGACCGGCCGCTCGCGCTCAGCTATGCGACGCGCTGTGCCCGCTGGTTTTCGGCACGAGCGACACCGGCACGCCCGAATCTTCCTTCAGCGTCTGCAGCACGATATTCGAACGAATATCCATCACGCCTGGCGCCTTATAGAGGCGTTGCAGCACGAAATCCGAATAGTGCTTGAGATTGTGCGCGAGCACCCGCAACAGATAATGGGTCTCGCCGGTCACGACAAATGCGCCGACCACTTCCGGCCAATCCCTCACCGCCTCCGCAAAACGCTCGTGCCAGTTCTCCTGGTCGTTGCGCATCGACACCTGCACGAACGCCTCCAGTTCGAAACCCAACACTTCGCGGTTCAGACACGCGCGGTAATGTTCGATGACGCCCTGCTCTTCGAGCAGGCGC
Organism: Paraburkholderia sediminicola; assembly: GCF_046030555.1. GTDB lineage: Bacteria > Pseudomonadota > Gammaproteobacteria > Burkholderiales > Burkholderiaceae > Paraburkholderia > Paraburkholderia sediminicola_E. The sequence goes on from NZ_JAQQCH010000001.1 coordinate 641,963, forward strand.
AGGCGCCGTAGACAGGCCGATGGCGAGAGCGAAATGCGCTCCGCGAGGTCAAGATTGCTGATCCGTCCTTCTTGCTGAAGCACCGTCAAGATACGGCAATCGGTGGCGTCGAGCGAGATCGCGTTCATATTCGGTCTCCCTTTCCCATTTGTCTCAAATTATGTTCCAAGACACGGCGCAGAAGGAGATTTTTTCGCAATCACATTTCGCGGCAGGCCACCTATCATTCCCGGATAGACACAATCCGCCGATGGAGACATGGACACACTCTGGGACATTACCCCCGCCGTCGATACTGCGACGCCCGTCTGGCCCGGCGATACGCCGGTCGGCATCGAACGCGTATGGCGCATGGAGGCGGGCTCGCCCGTCAACGTCGCGCGGCTGACCTTGTCGCCGCACACCGGCGCCCACACCGACGCCCCGCTTCACTACGACGCAGAGGGCGCGGCGATCGGGCAAGTGCCGCTCGCTGCGTACCTCGGACGCTGCCGTGTGATTCATTGCATCGGCGCTTCGCCTGTTGTCACGCCACAACACCTGGCCGGCTCGCTCGACGATCTGCCGCCGCGAGTCTTACTACGCACTTACAGAAACGCGCCGACTACGGCTTGGGACAGCGCGTTCTGCGCAGTCGCCCCCGAAACAATCGATCTGCTGGCCGCCAAAGGGGTGAAGCTGATTGGCATCGATACGCCCTCGCTCGATCCGCAGGAATCGAAGACGATGGACGCGCACCACCGGATTCGCGCGCACCGCATGGCGATCCTCGAAGGCATCGTGCTGGATGCCGTCGCGCCCGGTGACTACGAACTGATCGCGCTGCCACTGAAGCTGACCACGCTCGATGCGAGCCCCGTGCGCGCCGTGTTGCGCGCGCTGCCCGAATCTCGCTGATCACCGGCGCACTGTAAAACCGAATCACCACACTCATCGCATTCACCGAACTCCCCGATCTGATTGACTGGACCATCATGAATACTCGTGAAGAAGCAGTGGCGCTCGATAGCGCCGACCCGCTCGCAACGCTGCGCGACCAGTTCGCGCTGTCGTCGACGACCATCTATCTCGACGGCAACTCGCTCGGCGTTCCACCGGCCGCTGCCGCACAACGCGCGCAGACCGTGATCGGCGCCGAGTGGGGCGAAGGCCTGATCCGCAGCTGGAACACCGCCGGCTGGTTCGAATTGCCGCGTCGCCTTGGCAACAAACTCGCGCCGCTGATCGGTGCGGCCGAAAACGAAGTGGTCGTCACCGATACGATTTCGATCAACCTGTTCAAGCTTTTGTCGGCGGCCGTGCGCTTGGCGAACGCACGCGATCCGAAGCGTCGCGTGATCGTTTCTGAGCGTTCGAATTTCCCGACCGATCTGTACATCGCACAAGGGCTGATCGAACAGCTCGACCGCGGTTATGAATTGCGCCTTGTCGACGATCCGTCCGAGTTGCCCGCCGCGATCGGCGACGACACCGCGATCGCGATGATCACGCACGTGAACTACCGCACGGGCTACATGCACGACATGGCGGCACTGACCCAACTGATCCACGACAAGGGCGCCCTCGCGCTGTGGGACCTCGCACATTCGGCGGGCGCGGTGCCGGTCGACCTGAATGGCGTCGGCGCGGACTACGCGGTGGGGTGCACATATAAGTATCTGAATGGCGGCCCGGGTTCGCCCGCATTCGTGTGGGTGCCGAAGCGCCATCAAAACGATTTCGCGCAGCCGCTGTCTGGCTGGTGGGGACATCGCGCGCCGTTCAAGATGGACCCGGCGTATCAACCCGATGACGGTATCGGCCGCTTCCTGTGCGGCACGCAGCCGATGGTGTCGATGTCGCTCGTCGAATGCGGGCTCGATGTGTTCCTGCAAACGGATATGCAGGCGATCCGCGCGAAATCGCTCGCGCTAACCGATCTGTTTATCGAACTGGTCGAAGCGCGTTGCGGCGAGTTTCCGTTGAAGCTCGTGACGCCACGTGAGCACGCGCAGCGAGGCTCGCATGCGAGCTTCGAGCACCCGCATGGGTATGAAGTGATGCAGGCGTTGATCGCGCGTGGCGTGATCGGAGATTATCGCGAGCCTTATGTGCTGCGGTTTGGCTTTACGCCGCTGTACACGCGCTTTGTCGATGTGTGGGATGCGGTGGAGACGCTGCGCGATGTGCTCACGCAAGAGACCTGGCGGGCACCTGCATTTGCCGCTCGCGGCGCTGTGACCTGAGGAGCGCGCGATGACCGATCACATGCAAACGCCGGGATTGCCGGAAGAGAAACCGGCGCAAGGGTGTCCGTTTGGGCATGGCAGTGGGGCTGTCCAGGCAGCGCCCGTTGCTTCCGGCGACTCAGTGGCTTCCGATTCCGGCGATGGCTGGCACGACGCACAGCTCGATTTTTCGGAGTCGATGAGTTACGGCGATTATTTGTCGCTGGGGACGGTGCTGGATGCACAGCACCCGTTGTCGCCGGATCACAACGAGATGCTGTTCATCATTCAGCATCAGACGAGCGAGTTGTGGATGAAGCTCGCGCTGTATGAGTTGCGCGCGGCGTTGAAAGCAGTGCATCGCGATGAATTGCCGCCGGCATTCAAGATGCTTGCTCGCGTGTCGCGCATCATGGAGCAGCTTGTGCAGGCATGGAGTGTTCTCGCGACGATGACGCCGTCCGAGTACACGGCGATGCGGCCTTATCTGGGTAGCTCCTCCGGGTTCCAGTCTTATCAGTATCGGCAGATCGAGTTTTTGCTTGGGAATAAGAATGAGCAGATGCTGAAGCCGCATGCGCATCGGCCGGATGTTCTTGCTGAGGTGACGGCTTCGCTGGAAGCGCCTTCGTTTTATGACGAGGTGGTTCGGCTGCTGTCGCGGCGCGGGTTTGAGATTTCACCGTCGAGGCTGGATCGGGACTGGACACAGCCGACTACGCATGATGCTTCTGTTGAAGCTGCGTGGCTGGAGGTTTATCGGAATCCTTCGCAGCATTGGGAGTTGTACGAGATGGCGGAGGAGCTTGTCGATCTCGAGGATGCGTTTCGACAGTGGCGGTTCAGGCATGTGACGACGGTTGAACGGATTATCGGGTTCAAGCAAGGTACGGGCGGTACGAGTGGTGCGCCTTATCTGCGGAAGATGCTTGATGTGGTTTTGTTTCCTGAGCTTTGGCATGTGAGGACGATGCTTTAAGGCGTCTTTGCGTCTTTGCGTCTTTACTTCGTTGTCGATGTACGGTGCATTGGCAACGTTCACGAAACACGTGGCAACCCGTAGACGCGTCGGTTCGAATGTAAAGATTGGTCATAACTCGCGCGTTTAGCCTGTGTGGTTGATCGTCTTAAAAAACGGTTGGGGTAGATTTCTGTTTGCCGTTGGAAAGACGGCCGGGTGTGAGAGCCCGCAGCGCAAAGCCGCACTATCTGCGAAAGTGGAGAGTGCGCAACCAGATACGTCTATGTCTATGGGCGGGCTGTGGTGAGGGAGTCGCAAGGCTCGCCGGTTTTGGTTTTGCGCCCGGTCTCTCAAACTCGCTACGTGCCCGCTCACCCAACGATTAGTTCGCGAGTGTCGGGCGATTCACGAACGCACCGGAAATCGCACATGGCCAAAACCACCAAGAAAACTCAACCTGCATCACGCCAGCCTGTTGATGCACTCCAGTATGAAAAACTTGCACTGTCGGCGTTTGGAGCATGCGACCGACAAATCCGGCAGCTTCGAACACTGATTGATCTCGCGGCAAGCATCACGCGATGCCCGGCCACGACGGTTGAGGAAAGACGCCGTGAGCGCAACCTGCTGGAACACCTGCTCTATACCGTCGAGCAATATCAGCAGGAAGTTGAATGCGACCGCGATCTGTACCAGGTGATCGCGCTCGATGCGAAAGGGGTTGCTCACAGTCGCATCACCGCCAAGCTTGCGACGAAACTTCTTTCGGACGCTGCGGAGGCGGGACGAGAAGCAGGCGAAGCTGCAGCTGAAGCCGAAGCTGCGGTGGACAAAGCTGTAACGCGTAAGCAGGAGCGTGTAAAGACTGCGGCGCGTACGCGAGCTGAGGCGCAAAAGGCAGAAGTGAAGCACTAGGGTGAAACAGCGGCAATCGTGCCGCTGCAAAGCAAAAGGCGCGAATTCGCGTCTTTTTTGGTTTACTTCTTACTTTTTTTCTTTGGTGGAATCATGACCAGACCTTCGGGAGCAAGGTCTGGATATGCTCTCCACAGTGGTTCGAGAAGAAGGTACAACCCCCCGGCGATCCTGCCGGCCTCGGAGCGAAACCCCTCAAACTCATCTCTCGAGCATTTTTTCTGAATTATTTTTGTCGCATTTTCGACCGACAAATACGCGTCTACTAGCTGCTTGCTTACTTCTGACGCTACATCCTTGTCTATTTCCTTATCCACCATACTCTCCCTAGCAGTCTTGATCTGATTTGCACTGGTTCATACATCTGAAAAAACTCACGCCATGATTTCCAGTCGGAAACGTCGTATCCGCGCACTTGATCTGGCATCTTTCATGAACTTCGCGACAGCGTTTCGTTATGGGTTTTCCATAAGCACACTTGACGAAGCCCGAATCAGAGTCACCATTGTTCTGGAAGAGTTGAGCATATAGCACCGCACGTTTTGACTGCCCGTTCTGCTCGGGCATCAGGATAGGGAAAGGCACCTGCTCCTGTGCCGTTATTTGCAGTTCAGGCACGTCACCCTGAACTGGCTGACCTGTCTGGGTGACAGTGAGCCCACGGTAAAAGAGCTTCCACGCCAGCTTAGCCTTCGTGAACACGTAGCACTCGGTGCATACAGGTGTGATCGCCGTCGTACCGCTGGCTTTTAGTGCTTTACGCGAGCCTGAGAGATTGGCCGGTGGCCCGACAGGATCAGCACCAGTTTCATAGTTATTAATCCACTGGTCAATCTCATCACTGGATATCGCTTGCGCGGCACCCCCGTTCCTGGCCGCCGTACCAGTCCGACCCCCACACGACCATCAGGCGTATAGCTGTAGTCCACAGTCAGGAAACGCTTCAGACCTGCCGTCAATGCAGTTGCGTCTTCGTTGTACGTGAACCGGCTGACGCGTCCGCGTTTGTCATACGTGAAGCGCGCTTCACGATAGTTGCCGGTGGCTCTCGTGACACGGTTCGACGCGTCGCGATCGACTGCACCAAGTAGCCAACGTGAGACCAACTCCTGAGCGGTCTGTAGATTCCCCGTTTCATCTGGGAAATACACCCAGTCTTCGGTTTTGACACCATTCACATAGACAGTTGCTTGCGCCAGGCGGTTATTGGCATCGTAGCGCGCACCAACAGTCAACTTGTTGCCCGTGCCAGTAGCATCGAAACCGCTCGCGCCTGTCGTGTCAGACGTATCGAACTCGCTGTATCCAGTGACGTTACCACCTGCGTCATACACGAACGCACGCATCTTGCCCGGAGTTGCAACAAGTGACGGGTGCAGGCTCGTCGCATCGGCGTAGCGCACTGACGTTATCACCGTGCCACTAGCACTACTCACCGCGGCTCGAACCGGTCGACCCGCGGCGTCGTACGAATATGCCGCGCTTCCGTCCGGTGCAGTTTTTTGTAGCAGGTTCCCGCTCGAGTCCAACGTCCGGCTCTCGGTGCCATCGGCCGTACTGCCACCCGTCATGCGTAACATGCCAGCGATTGACGCGAAGTTAATCGTGCCGGAACCGTCCGTCCACGAAATAGTGGTCGAGCCGTTGCCGTAGGCGAACTGGACGTTCTGCGTCGTATCCGGGTGCATTGCTGAGGTAGCGCGCCCTCTCGCATCGTATGTCCACGTTGCGATCCGTGAACCGGATTCGTCAATCACACCGGTTAGTGCGTTCTTGAAGCGCGAGTCGTCGTAGACGTAACGGCGTACGTAACCGTCGGGCCATGTGACCGATACGAGGTTACTGCTTCCGTCATAACCGTATTGCGTAAGGCCGCCGCTTGGGTCCGTCATGCGGTAGATCCGGCCTAACGTGTCGTACTCAAGCTTGATCGACAGTAACTCATACTTCGGAACCGCACCTGCCGCACGCTGGTTGATGGCCGTGAGCCGCCCCGCGCCGTCATACGAAAGCGTTCGAGTGAACCCGGTATGTGTTGTTTCAGACAGCAGGACACCTTGTACTGAATACGACTCAGCGGTGTCTGTCGTTAGGTCCGTCAAAACCCATCCAGAGCTGTTCTGAGCGAGAGCGAGCCCACTGAAACTGGACGTTTTCCACTGTCCGTTGGTAAGTAGGAAAGTGAGCGGTTGGCCGTTTGCGCGATAGACAATGACTTGAGGTGAACTGCCGCTGGTCCCGGCAACGTTGAGTCGTCGCTGCCAGTTATTCATCCATACCGGCCCCATGGCGCTAGCCGATTTGAGAAGCGGTGAGGATAGATAGCTTCGAGTGAATGTCAGTGGCATTCCATCGCCGCTGCGGAAATCGTTCTCAGAGAGAGTCACCTTGCCATTGGCCGAATACACCGGATCGGCAACCGGACAAGATTCGTCAGGGTCCGTAGGCGTGGCGCACCACTCGTCAATCGCCGCAATGTCGTTTCTACATCCGTAACTGCCCATGCCGCTTGGAGTATTGCTTGCGACGTCCAGCCGACAGCTCGCTGTACCTGGCGTCGCACCTGATTTCGAGTAAAGCGTCCAGCAGTCGTCTGCATGCGCAGTAGAAGCCACTAATAACAAGGCACACGAGGACACTAGGCGGGCTAGCTTGCCGCCGAGCCAGCAAGATGAGATTTTTGTTCTCATACATCTCCCTTCTGTAATACGTCGTTAGAATTGCGTAATAATTCGACGTCGCATCAAGGAGAGCTGAAACTAGAATAGGAACACTCTGAAAATATCGGTTGCGCGACACATCTTCACAAACCGGCCGAAATCGGAAGCATCAGGGGATGGGTCGCCGCTAAGCGGGCACCCCAACAACGCCCTCATCGGGGGCATTCAAGGAAGGTGGCGAGTACAAAAGTGTCTAGCCAAGATGACGGGGACGTGCTGCGTGCAGTATCGCCGACCATCAATTCGTCGCCGATTCGCGTATTGGCTGCCCTGCGAGTGCAGTGACGTCCCAGACGCGATTCGCCGTTACACAGTGGACGTGCCGTCAATAATCCGTAGCAGCCAAACCAATCACCTCGCCGTATACCCTCCATCAATCGGCAAGCAAACCCCACTAATCATCGAAGCCGCGTCGCTCAACAAAAACATAATCGGTGCAGCGACCTCAGCAGACTCGGCGAATCGCCGCAAAGGAATCGCCTTCAAAGCCGGATCGCGCTTCGCAGGATCACTCCACGCCTGCACGGCCATCGGCGTCAAAGTCACCGTCGGATTAACGCTATTCACCCGAATGCCGTGGGGCCCCAGTTCGATGCACAAAGCACGCGTAACAGCATCAAGCGCCGCCTTGGAAGCCGAATAACTCAAATGGTCATCCAGCGCCACAAGCGCAGCCTGACTGGAAACATTCACGATACTGCCAGCAAGCTTCGCATCGATCATCCCGCGGGCCACATGCTTCGCAACCAGTACTGCGCCACGCGCGTTCACCCCCATCACACGATCGAAACTCGCGCCGGTCGTATCCACCGCCCGCTCAAGCAAAGCAATCCCCGCGCAGTTCACGAGCCCATTGAACGCCTCCAGTGAACCCAAAGCATCATCGATAGCGGCTTCGTCGCTTACGTCGAGCGTCAACGGTTCGCATCCCGTTTCCTCAGCCAGTCGCGCGAGCTCATTCACATTGCGCGCCGCGGCCACCACACTCGCACCAGACGCGCACAATGCCTCGACCGTCGCCCGTCCAATGCCGCTCGATGCACCCGTCACCAGAATCGAGCGGCCAGAAAAATCAAAAGTAGCATTCATGATGTCTGCAATCGATGCATGACCGGCTTCAACGCCGGATACAAATCCGTATAAATATCAAATCGCTGTTCGTACAAAGCCATTCGTTGCGCGTTCGGTTCCGCTCGTTCGATCAACGTCACCCATCCGCCCTGCGCTTCTTCGCGCGATACGAGACCGACGCCAACACCGGCCAACAGCGCGGCCCCCATCGCGGCTTCCACTTCCTGCTCGATCGTATACACCGGATAGCCAGTAATGTCCGCGATGATCTGCATCCAGAGATCCGAGTGCGCCGCCCCGCCCACTACAATCAACTTGTCGTCCAACGATTGCGCGCCTTTACGTCCCGCTTCGATGTTGTGTTTCAACGCGAACGACACGCCTTCCAACACCGCACGATACAAATGCGCTCGCGTGTGAAACAGGCTCAAGCCGACAAACGCCCCACTCGCCTTCGCATCCCAAACGGGGCTTCGTTCACCCATCAAATATGGCAAGAACATCACACCATCCGAACCCGCCGGTATCTGAGAAGCACTCTCTTCCAGCAACCGATGCGGATCCCCATTCGGCATCGCGCGTGCGGCCTCAGTCTCCGCATGACAGAATTGCTCGCGATACCACGTCACCGAAGCACCCGCCGTAATCGCGCCGCCAAATACATAAATATCGCGCTGACCGTTGAACACATGCGGCATGCTGATCAAGCCATGCCGCGCGTCGACAGTCTGATTGATATACCCCCAGCACATACTCGTGCCGATCATTGCAACGTGCTGTCCGGCGCGCGTGACACCCGCGGCAAATGTCGCCACCGCCGCATCGACGCCACCCGCGACGATCGCCGTGCCGGCCTCTAATCCAAGTTGTTCGGTCCACTGCGACAACAAGCCACCCACCACTTCGGACGATTCCACCAGCCGCTCCGGCATCATCGTCGCGGGAATGCCGAGCATGTCGAGTGCTTCATCCGACCAGTCGCGTTTGGCGATGTCGTAGATACCGCCGATGTTGCCCGCCGAACTATGATCGACGGCGACCTCACCGGTCAGCATATAAATCACATAGGCATTGGGCGGCAGGAAGTAACGCGTATGCGCCCACACATCCGGTTCATGATCGCGCAGCCACAGCATCTTCGTGTAGCCGTAGTAACTATCCACACCGTTTCCCGTGATCGCATACAGCCGCTCGAGATCGATGTTTTCACGCACCCACTCAACCTGATCGGTCGCGCGCCGGTCCATCCAGATCAGACACGGATAAAGCGGCCGCATATCGCAATCGACGGGAATCCCCGAGCCGCCATACAGACTGCTCACACACAGCGCCTTGATCGACTTCGCCGCGACGCCCGCCTCCTTCGCCTTGTCGACGCACGCCGCGACGCATTCCACCACCGCCTTCAACCACACCGCGGGCCATTGTTCTGCCCATAGCGGCTTGGGCGTATCCGGCTGATAGCTCGACGCATGCTGCGCGACGATCGCGCCGTGCTGATCGACCAGCAGTGCCTTGGTGCTCTGCGTGCCGATATCGACGCCGATGACGTAATCCATACAGTCTCCGTTTATGTGCCGCTCGTCCCTGACCCGCGCTGCGCTAAACCCTCAGGCGCGCGGCTTCATTAACACCTTGATCGAATCGAGCGAGTTGGCGACCTTGATCGCCTCGTCCCATTCTTCTAACGAAAAGCCGTGCGTGACGATGCCTTTCGACGTAACCAGTCCGCGCGCCAGCAGATCGATCGCAATCGGATAACAGTATGGTCCGAGATGCGCGCCCCGCACATCGAGCTCCTTGCGATCGCCGATCACCGACCAGTCCAGCGTCGTATCTGCACCGAACACCGAAAACTCGACGAAGCGCCCAAGCTTGCGAATCAGGTCCATGCCCTGATTCACGCCGATCGGTGCGCCGGTCGTTTCGATGTAAACGTCGCAACCATAGCCGTCGGTCAGCGAATGAATGATCGCCAACGCATCGTCCTGCTTCGGGTTGATCGTCACATCCGCGCCGTATTCGCGTGCAAGCGCCAGGCGTTCTTCAACCAGATCGATCACGACGAGTTTCTTTGGCGTCTTCAAATGCGCGATTTGCGTCATCATCAAACCAAGCGGACCCGCGCCCGCGATCACCACCACATCATCGAGTTGCAACTCGCCGCGATTCACCGTGTGGATCGCACACGCCAGCGGTTCGATGATAGCGGCATCTTCGAGCGAGATGCCATCGGGAATCTTGTGGACGATCGCCGTCGGCGGAATACGCATGTACTCGGCCATCCCGCCGTCCGCGACTTCGCGCTGAAAGCCGAAGATGTTGTGCACCTCACACATCCAGTACTGGCCGGATTTGCAATATCGGCACTTGCCGCACGGCACAATCTGTTCGGCAATCACGCGATCGCCGATCTTCACGCCGAAGTGATCGGCCGCACCCTCGCCGATTTCTTCGACGAAACCGAAAAACTCGTGGCCCGGAATCACCGGCGCTTTGACCCACGGACTCGGGCCACCCCAAAACATCTTCGCGCCCGAATGGCATTTGCAATCGCTCGCGCAGATGCCGCACGCGGCGATGCGGATCACCAGTTCATGCGCTCGCGCCTTGGGCTTGGACACCTGTTCGACGCGATAGTCTTTCGGTGCATGGCAGACAATCGCCGTCATTTCCTGCTGATCGGATTGAGTGGATTCAGTGGATTGAGTCATTGCATGGTCCTGCTAAAAGAGGTCGTTTAGGAGTTACTTTCTACGGTCGCGGCTGATGTAGATCGCCAGCAAAATGATTCCGCCCTTGATCACGTTCTGCACGTAGGGATTCACGCCGACCATGTTCAGGCCGTTGTTCAACACGCCCAGTAGGAGCGCACCGATCAGCGTACCGATGATCGAACCGCGTCCGCCGGAGATCGAGGTGCCGCCCATCACCACAGCGGCAATGGCATCGAGTTCGAAGCCGACGCCCGCGTTCGGCTGGCCACTCATCAAGCGCGCGGTCAACACGATGGCGGCGAAAGCGGAGGTCAAACCGGCAATCGAATAAACAATCAGTTTCACGCGCGCCACACGTACGCCGGACAGACGCGTCGCCTGTTCGTTGCCGCCAATCGCGTACACGTAGCGGCCGAACGGCATGCGTTCGAGCAACACCCACGCAATTGCATAGATGACCACCATGATCACAACCGGCGCCTGGATGCCCAGGATCTTGCCGCTGCCGAAGAAGCTGACCCAGTCAGGCAGGCCGTCAATCGGATAGCCACCGGTGTAGATCAGTGCGAGGCCGCGTGCGATGCCCATCGTGGCAAGCGTGACGATGATCGGCGGCATGCCGGCGAACGCGACGAAGAAACCATTGGCCGCGCCAAAACCCAAACCGACCGCGATGCCGACCGCCAACGCGGCCACTGCATTCATCCCGGCGACCATCAAGCCCGCCGCGAGCGTGCCCGCTAAAGCCATCACGGAGCCCACCGACAGATCGATACCGCCGGTCAGAATCACGCACGTCATCCCCACGGCGATGATCGCGTTGATCGACACCTGGCGCAGCACGTTTTCGATATTCGCAGCGGAGAGGAAGCTGTCGCTCGCGAACACCATCACGATGCAGACCACCAGCAAACCGATGAATGGATAGAAGAGCGTCGAGCGTTTCAACGCGGCCCACGTAAAGCGCACAGGTGCGCCCGGCGTGTCACTGCTGACGGTCGAAGTTTTCGGCGATGAAGAGGGATTAGGCGTGTTCATGAGTTGCTCCACGGGTGCCGGCTGTTGCATAGGTCATCACGGCGTTCGAGTCGATCCCGTCGCCTTCGAGCATCGCTTCGATGCGGCCCTGCCGGAACACGGCGACGCGGTCGCACATGCCAACAATCTCCGGCAGTTCAGACGAGATCATGATGATCGAGTAGCCGCGCGCGGTGAGTTCGCGCATCAGCAGATAGATTTCGGCTTTGGCACCGACGTCGATTCCACGCGTCGGTTCGTCGAAGATGAGAATGTTGGTGTGGTGATTCAGCCAGCGGGCGATCACCACCTTTTGCTGATTGCCGCCTGAAAGGGTCGCGACTTCGGTGTGCATCGTCGGCGCTTTAACGCCTACACGTTTCATGATGTCGGCGGTGGCGCGCGCTTCGCTGCGTTGATCAATGAAGAAACGCAGTGAGCGATATTTGCCGAGGTTGTTGATCGAGATGTTCTGCTTGATCGAGAAATCGGTGATCAGGCCTTCGGTCTTGCGGCTCTCCGGCAGAATACCGACACCGGCGCGCAACGCATCGGCAGGATCGGATAGTTTTGCGGCCGCACCATTGATGCGAATTTCTTTCACATAAGCCGGGTCCGCACCGATCACGGCCAGCGCGGTTTCCGTGCGGCCCGAACCAACCAGTCCCGCAAAGCCGAGAATCTCGCCCTCACGCAAATTGAAGCTCAGCATCGGGCTGTCTTTGAGCAATTGCAGTTTTTCGACCGCGAGCACGATCTTCGCATCGGCGCGCAGCGGCGGCTTCGGCGGAAAACTGTTTTCGATGCGGCGCCCCACCATCATTTCCACGAGATGGCTCACATCGGATTCCGCTACCTCGGTCATGCCGACGTATTGACCGTCGCGCAGCACCGTAATGCGATCGCATACTTCGAAAATCTCTTCGAGGTGGTGCGAGATGAAGATCATCGCGACACCTTGCGTCTTCAGATCACGCATGATGGCGAACAGATGCTCGGCTTCGGCCGGGGTCAGCGTCGCGGTCGGTTCATCCAGAATCAGAATGCGTGCTTCCAACGACAACGCCTTGCCAATTTCAACAAACTGCTGCTGCGCGACCGACAGTTCGCGAATCGGCACCGACAAGTCGATCGCCACGCCTAGTCGCTGAAAAATCGCGGCTGCCGCGCGCCGCATCTTGCCGCGTTCGAGCAAACCAAAACCGTTCTTCAACTCACGGCCGAGAAACATGTTCTCCACCGCGTTCAGATACGGGATCAGGCTGAACTCCTGAAACACAATGCCGACGCCCGCGGCAACCGCGTCGTGATAGTTCGTGAAGTGGCGCACGTCGCCGGCAATGGTAATCGTGCCTTCGTCCGGCTGATAGATGCCGCACAGGATCTTCATCAACGTCGATTTGCCGGCGCCGTTTTCGCCGAGCAAGGCGTGAATCTCGCCGCGCGCGATTTCCAGGTGAATGCCTTGCAGCGCCTTCACACCTGGAAAGCTTTTGGTGATGTTGTCGAGCTTGAGTATCGTGTGCATCGGGTCCTCCTCTGCTGCGCGCCGCCGCGCTTATCAAACGCAGCGGCGCGCATTCGACTTACCAGCTGAAACCCTTGGCATTGCTCTTGTCGATCATCTTCACGTCGACCGGAATGGTTTTCGGCACATTGGCGCCCCACTTCTTCGCGAGCGCAATGCCGAGCGCGATACGCACCTGGTCGGCCGGGAATTGCGCGGACGTTTCGATGAACTTCGAATTCGGCTTCTGGATCGCGGCAATCGCTTCCGGCGCACCGTCGACGCTGGTCAGCTTGATGTCCTTACCCGATGATTCGATCGCCGAGAGCGCACCCATCGAGCCGCCGTCGTTCACGCTGAACACGCCCTTCAGATTAGGATGCGCCTGAATCATGTTCTCGGTAACAGACAACGCGGTCGCGCGTTCCTGCTTACCGTTCTGCGTATCCACGAGTTTGATGCCCGGCACTTTCGCCAGCGCCGCCTTGCAGCCGCGCACGCGTTCGAGAATCGGCACCACCGGAATGCCGTCGAGAATCGCCACTTCGCCGCTGCCGCCAAGCGACTTCGCCAGATATTCACAAGCCATCTGCCCCGCGTCGAAATTCTTCGAACCCACGAACGAATCGACCGGACCGTTCGCATTCGCGTCGACGGCAACCACCACGACGCCCGCCTTTTTAGCCGACGTCACCGCCGATTGAATGCCGGTCGAATCGGTCGGATTCACGAGCAGGATGTCGATCTTCTTTTGCAGCATGTCTTCGACGTCGCTGACCTGCTTGCTGACGTCGTGATGCGCATCGGTGACGACAACGGTCGCGCCAATCGACGCAGCCGCGTCGTTCAGCGCTTTTTGCATCGTCACAAAGTACGGGTTGTTCAGTTCCTGAAACGTCATGCCGATCTTCAGCGGCGCAGCCTGTGCAGCCGGCGCCGTGATGAACGACAGGCCGAACGCGAGCGTCGCGAGTGCTGCCGTGCTGCGCGCGAAGGTCTTCAGCGATGTCTGCTTTAAAGTGGATTGCGTCATGGTTGTCTCCGTTATTAAAACTATTCGATGAGGTGAACATGTCCCTCACGCTGTTTGGAAACAGCGCGATAGGTGTTGAAACGCGGGTGAAGTGAAACGCTTCGGCTTAAAGCCTGATGAGGACTACGTCGGTGGATAGGCAGCGGCGGCGGTGCGTGGCAAACCTGGCGCAAGCACGATCGCGGGTGCATCGTCGATGCCTGCGCCGCGCGCGGCCGCTTCTTCGGAGGCGTCGCGGCTCGCGTCGTTCAGTTGCTGGTAGTGGCGGAATTTCGATGGCGCCATGCCCTTCACCGCCAGGAACTGCCGGTTGAAATTCGACAGATTGTTGAAGCCCGCCTTGAAGCAGATATCGGTGACACTCAGCTCCTCGTCCGTGAGCAACTGGCACGCGAGGTTGATGCGCATCCGGTTCACGTACTGCACGAACGGCAGGCCCGTATGGCGGCGGAAGTAGCGCGAGAACGCACTGACGCTTTGTCCGGCGAGTTGCGCCAGATCCGATTCGCGTAGATCGTTGGACAGGTTCTTGCCGATATACGACAGCGCGTGATTGATGCGAGTCGACGCAAATCCGGTCGGGTCTGCCTGGTAGGCAGGGCTCGCAAGCGTCTCGCGATCCTCGGCGTTCATCAGGATGTCGAGCATCGACATGAACAGCACAAGACGGCGCAGTCCGCGCGCGGCCAGCAATTCGAGGAACAGCGGCTGAATCGCCGCACTCGTCTGCGCGCCGAACGACACACCGCGGCGCGAGTCGGCGAGCAGCGCCTCAACCTGGCGCCACTCCGGGAAGCTGCCCATGCAACTCGACACGAACTCCTGCCCGAACTGCACCACCAGATTGCGCTGCGCAATCGTCTCGCCTTCCGGCACGTCGCTGACCCAGTTATGCGGCAGGTTCGGCCCCATCAACACGAGGTTGCCCGGCACAAAACTACTGATATGGTCGCCGACAAACATCTTGCCGGTCGTCGCCACGATCAGATGGATTTCGTATTCCGGATGAAAGTGCCAACGCACCGTGCGATACGGATAGCCGTGCGACCACACTTTGAACGATTCGTCGCGCCGCACGGCGACGAGTTCCAGATCGGGTTGCATTGCGTCTCCTTCCATGAAGCGGCGTGTTGCGGGTGCCGCTGAACGTCATCTTGTATAGCGAAAAGTAGCCCTCAAAAGCCTTATCCACCACTAGAAATGAAACCGCGGACCGATACTTTTTTGCATTCGGGTTAGTCCTGGCGCATCGAAAGTCAAATTTGGTGCAACGCAATACGCACGGTGAGACGTGTCCCATAACCCACGGACGCCTCACGCGTCGCACCGAAAGTCCCGTCACGCCGCGCTGCGCCACGAAAAGCCGCTTACGTCGCCTTGACATTCGTTTCGCCGGGTACGATCATTCGCTCACAGACAGAGCAAATGCTCCACTCTCGAAAAAACGCACGCTCCAAGCCGTGCGATCGAAGACATTCAGGAGACGCACATGAACAGCGGGCAAGGCAGCGGCACGGCCGCACACGTGATCCTGCACATCGGCGCGGGATCGTTTCATCGCGCGCATCAGGCCTGGTATCTCCATCGGTTGAACGAGGCGAAAGTGGCGGGCGAGCCGCACTGGTCGCTCACGGTCGGCAATATCCGCAGCGACATGAATGCGGTGCTCGAAGCGCTCACCGCGCAAAACGGCGTCTATACGCTCGAAACCGTGACGCCGCAGGGCGAGCGCGCGTACGAGACGATCCGTTCGATCGAGCGCGTGGTGCCGTGGACCGAGAGTCTCGACGCGCTGATCGAAGCGGGTGCCGATCCAGCCTGCAAGATCATTGCGTTTACCGTCACCGAAGGCGGCTATTACCTCGACGAACAGGACGAACTCGACACCGAAAATGCCGATCTCGCGATTGACCTGAAAGGCGGCCACGTCACGATTTACGGCGCGCTCGCGGCGATTCTCGACGCGCGGATGAAGCGCGGCACCGGCCCGGTCACCTTGCAGACTTGCGACAACCTGCGCAGCAACGGCGAGCGTTTTCATGCGGGCATGAGCGAGTTTCTCGAACGGCGCGGCGCGAACGAACTGGCGCAATGGTTCGACGACAACACCGCGTGCCCGAGTTCAATGGTCGACCGCATCACACCACGCCCCACGCCCGACGTGCGCGAACGCGTAAAAGCCGCCACCGGCGTCGACGATGCTTGCCCGGTGATGGGCGAAGCCTTCATCCAATGGGTGATCGAGGACCGTTTCATCGCGGGACGCCCCGCGTGGGAAAAGGTCGGCGCGGAACTGGTCGACTCGGTGCTGCCTTACGAGGAAGCGAAGATCCGCATTCTCAACGCACCGCATAGTTGCATTGCGTGGGCGGGCACGCTGGTCGGACTGAACTACATTCACGAAGGCACGCTCGACCCGGACGTCCGCAAATTCGCCTTCGATTACGTGACCGAAGACGTGATCCCCTGCCTTACGCCGAGCCCGCTCGATCTCGAACGCTATCGCGATGTCGTGCTCGACCGCTTCGGCAATCCTTATATCCAGGACACCAACCAGCGCGTTGCGGCCGATGGTTTTTCGAAGCTGCCTGGCTTTATCGCGCCGACGCTCGCCGAATGCTTCGAGCGCGGCGTCACACCGGCGGCGACCGCGATGTTGCCGGCGCTGTTCTTCCGCTTCCTCGAACGCTGGAACGCCGGCACGCTGCCGTACGCGTATCAGGATGGCGTGATGGACGAGCGCGTCGCCCGCGGTTTCTTTAGCGCGCCCGATCCGTTGCAGGCATTCGCCGCTGACCGGCTACTGTGGGGCAGCATGGCACAGACGCCGGAGTTGGAATCGGCGTTGGCGGGCGCGTTGGCGCGCGTCGACGTGTGGCTCGCCAAACGCGGCGCCGCTTGACCCGCGAATCCCTGCGACGGCGCCCGGCGGCGTCGCCATGTGGCGCACGTACACCGGCAGCAACGGACATCGCGCCATTCAGCGCCGTGCACCGCGCGGCATCGAAGCACGCCGGTGCCAGGCTTAATGCGCATGGCACCGCTTGCCCTATGCGGCTAAAGTAGCGCATCCCTAACGACGAAGGTTTCGCGCCCATGTATCTCGGCATCGACCTCGGCACATCCGAAGTGAAAGTCCTGCTGCTTGCGTCCGATGGACGCGTGATCGGCACCGCAGGCTCACCCTTTACCGTTTCGCGCCCGCATCAGCGCTGGGCCGAACAGAATCCCGAAGACTGGTGGGCCGGCACACGCACGGCTTTAGCCGCGTTGCGCGCCAAACATCCCGATGAGTTTGCGCAGATTCGCGGCATCGGCCTGTCGGGGCAGATGCACGGCGCCGTGCTGCTGGATGCGCAAGACCGCGTATTGCGGCCCGCGATCCTGTGGAACGACATGCGCAGCGACAAGGAATGCGCGGAGCTGACCGAGCGCGCGCCGGAGTTGCACACCGTGGCCGGCAATCTCGCGATGCCTGGTTTCACCGCGCCGAAGCTGTTGTGGGTCGCGCGTCACGAACCGGACATCTTCGCGCGGACTGCCTGCGTGCTGCTGCCGAAAGACTATCTGCGCCTGCAACTGACCGGCGGCAAGGTTTCCGATCCGTCGGATGCCGCGGGTACGCTGTGGCTCGACGTCGCCAAACGCGACTGGTCCGATTCGTTGCTGGCCGCGTGCAACATGACGCGCTCGCAGATGCCGGGCTTGTGCGAAGGCAGTGAACCATCAGGCACCCTGCTGCCCGAGGTGGCGCGCGAGTTCGGTTTGAGCGACGGCGTGATCGTCGCCGCCGGCGGCGGCGACAACGCCACGAGCGCGATCGGCATCGGCGCGACGCAACCGGGCGACGGCTTCGTCTCGCTCGGCACGTCCGGCGTCTTATGCGTGGTCGGCGACAGTTTCCGGCCAAATCCCGCTTCCGCGGTGCACGCGTTCTGTCACGCGATTCCGGATCGCTGGCATCAGATGAGCGTGGTGCTCTCGGCGGCAAGTTGCTTGCGCTGGGTCTGCAAGCTCACCTCCACCGACGAACCGACTCTGCTCGCCGAAATCGAGGCGCTGCCAGCGGATGCGTTGGCCACGGCCCCGCTCTTTCTGCCCTATCTGTCCGGTGAACGCACGCCGCACAACGATCCGTACGCGCAAGGCGTGTTCTTCGGCATGAACCATGCGACCGATCGCGCGTTGCTCGGCTACGCGGTGCTCGAAGGCGTGACGCTCGCACTGACCGACGGCCTCGATGCATTGCGCGCGGCCGGCACCGAAGCGAAGGCGCTGTCCCTGCTCGGCGGCGGCGCGCGCAGCGATTACTGGGCACAACTACTTGCCGATGCACTCGACACCGCCACCCGCAAGCACGGCGGCGGCGAAACCGGCGCGGCGCTCGGCGCGGCACGCCTCGGCTGGCTGGCCGCGGGTGGCGACCCGGCCAAGGTGTTGGCCAAGCCGCCGATCGAAAAGGAGTTCACGCCGAACCCGCAACGACACGCCGAACTGCGCAACCGGCTCGAAACCTATCGCGCCCTCTACCGCCACGTGCGGCCGCTATTCGACCCCGCGCGGCAACCGCTCGCCTAACCGGCAAGCCGCAGCCGGTTCCCACTGAGAGGCGGGGACCGGCTGCTATCATCGGCGCACTTCAAGCGAACCGTCACCGTGCCCAAGTCCACAGAAAAATTAGATCTTGCTACCCGCGCCGCGTGGCTTTACTACGTCGCCGGCAATACCCAGAACGAGATCGCCGAAAAACTGCAGGTGTCACGCCCGGTCGCCCAGCGACTGGTCGCCTTCGCTGTCGAGAAGAATCTGATCCGCGTGCGCGTCGATCACAAACTGGCCGATTGTCTTTCGCTCGCCGATCAACTCTCGAAGCGCTACGGTCTGAGCATGTGCGAAGTCGTACCGATCGACAGCGATACGTCGGAGGAAGTCGACCGCAAGCTGGCCGTGGCCGGCGCGCAGGTCATGGAACGCTATCTCAGCGAAGAAAAGCCGATGGTGGTCGCCGTCAGCAGCGGCCGTACGCTAAAGGCCGCGGTCGATCAGATCGCCCAGCTGGAGCGTCCGCAGCACCGGTTGGTATCAATGGTCGGGGCGATCGCCCAGGACGGCTCCTCGAACCGCTATGACGTCGCGCTGCACATTTCCGAGAAGACCGGCGGCAAGTATTTTCTGCTGCCGGCGCCGCTGCTCGCCGATAGCGAGGCCGAGCGCGCGCAGTGGTGCAATCACCGGCTGTACCGGATCGTCGAATCGCTGTCGGCCAAGGCGGATGTCGCGTTCGTCGGCATCGGCAATATCGGGCCGCACTGTCCGCTGCACGAAGACGGCTTTATCACGTCCGCGGAAGTGAAAGAGCTGGTACAGAACGGTGCGGTGGCGGAAATGCTCGGCCTGCCGATCGATTCAGCCGGCGCGCACGTCGAATCGCCGACCGGCCGGCGTGTCACCAGCATCGCGCTCGACGCCCCGCCGCGGCGGCCCACCATTGGGTTTGCCGGCGGCGAGCGCAAGCGCGAAGCACTGATTGCGGTGCTCAAAGGCGGCTGGCTATCGGGACTGGTGACTGACGAGTTGTGTGCACGGGCCGCACTGGAAGCCTGAGCGCGGCGAGCAAAGACGGCGGCTTAGTGGCTAACGGCAGTACGCTGCCGTCCTACAACACCGGCAAGCCTTCCGTGATGATGATCCGATAGTCCGCGCCCTGTCGGCGCGTCTCGCTGACCGCCTGATAGGCCGGACTGCGATACCACGCGAGCGCTTCGTCGTAGCCCGTGAATTCGAGAATCAGGATATCTTCGATCGCCGGGCCTTCCACGACTTCCCTGCGTCCGTGACTGGCCAGCATCATCACCGGATGCTGCTCGAAAATTGCCGGCGCACCCTGTTTGTATTCCTCGAGTTTGGCGGGGTCGAGCGTTTTCTCGCGCGTAATAACGACGTAGGCGGGCATGAGCGTTTCCTGGTGCGGGAATGTGACTGAGCGGAAAGCGGCGCGCCCGCCGCTTTCCCAATCACCTACTCACGCGGCCAGCACTTCAACGATCTTACGCTGGAATGCTTTCCCTTCGCTGTCGAACAAATGGCAGTGATCCGGCGTCGCGCCGAGCCTTTGCGTCTCGCCCTTGGCATGCCGTTCGAGCGGTGGAATCCGCGCGATCAGGCCATCCGGCGAAACGCTCGATTCTGCATACAAATACGCTGCGTCACCGAGCGATTCGAGCGCCATGGTGCGCGCCGAGATGCCGTCGTCTGTCGTGCCCACATGCAGATGCTCCGGACGAATACCGACGGTCACCTTGTCGCCCTGCTTCACCGCGCCCGGCTCGACCGCGACACGCTGCGTCTCGCCGGTTTCGTAGCGCACCGTGACGCCGTCGTGCGTCACCGATTGCACGACCCCTTCCATGAAGTTCATTTTCGGCGAACCGATGAAGCCGGCGACGAAACGATTGGCCGGCGCGTGATACAGCATGGTCGGGCTGCCGACCTGCTCCACATTGCCCGCCGACAGCACGACGATCTTGTCGGCCAGCGTCATGGCTTCGACCTGATCGTGCGTCACGTAGATCATCGTGGTCTTCAGCTCGTCATGCAGACGCGCGAATTCGAGGCGCATCTTTACACGCAGCGCGGCGTCGAGATTCGACAATGGTTCGTCGAACAGGAACACTTTCGGCTTGCGCGTAATCGCGCGGCCGATTGCAACGCGCTGGCGCTGACCGCCCGAGAGTTGCTTCGGCTTGCGATCGAGCAGATGGTCGATGTGCAGAATCTTCGCCGCGTTGCGCACGGCGGCATCGATTTCCGGCTTCTTGGTGCCGGCGAGTTTCAGGCCGAACGCCATGTTGTCGTACAGCGTCATGTGCGGATACAGCGCGTACGACTGGAACACCATCGCGATGCCGCGCTTGGCGGGCGGCACGTCGTTCACGCGCGTGCCGTCGATGGTCAGATCGCCGCCGCTGATATCTTCGAGGCCGGCGATCATCCGCATCAGCGTCGATTTACCGCAACCGCTTGGGCCCACGAACACGACGAATTCGCCGTCCAGGATATCGAGGTTGATGTCGCGCATCACTTCGTTTTCGTCGTAGGCTTTTCTGATGTTGCGCAGAGTTACGCTTGCCATGATGTGTCTCCGTGTATTGCTGTGCGTTGCTAACAGTACTTCAGCTGCGTTAGTTGCTCAGGTTGGTTCTGTTGCTTCCCGTTCTTCAGCAGCTGCGTTGATTCGCTTCTCTATGTGCGACTCAGCTCCCGCTCATTCGCTTTGACCTGGCGCGCTTACGGCGCCGCGGCCGTCGCGCTCAGCGTCCATTGCGCGACCAGTTCCGGCAACTGCAGCATGTCGTCGAAAACGTGACGCGCGCCCGCCGCATGCAATGCGTCGATCTGCGCGTCACTCGCGTGACCGCCGCCGATAAAGCCCAGCACCGTCATGCCCGCCGCGGTTGCCGCCGTCACGCCTGTCACGCTGTCTTCCACTACGAGGCAAGCGGACGGCGCGAGGCCGACACCCCGCGCTGCAGCGAGATAGACATCGGGTGCGGGCTTCGGATTCGGCACCGCGTCGGCGCAAAAGAGCCGATCGCCGAAGAACTTCACGAGGCCCGTGCGCGCCAGCACGTTCTCCACATACGGCCGGAAACTGTTGCTCGCGCATGCTTTGGTGAGCGGCACCTGCGCCAGCGCGGTCTCGATTCCAACGACCGCCGGCGCCTGCATCGCCGCCGCTTCCACCGCTGCACGGATCGCCTCGATATCCGCGACGCTGAGGCTCTTGCCGAGTTGCGCCGCCGTGCCTTGCAACACCTTCTCGATGCGCAGGCCGAGCAGCGGCAGCACCACCGGTTCGACATCGGTATCGGGCCAGCGCGCTTCGAGTTCGTGCACCAGCATGCGCGCTGCCACGGCTTCGCTGTCGATCAGCACGCCGTCGCAATCGCAGATCAATGCGAAGCCGCCTACAGCCGTGCCTGCCGTCATTTGACCGCCCCGAACGTAAGGCCGCGCACCAGTTGCTTCTGCGACAGCCAGCCGACGATCAGAATCGGTGCAACCGCAAGCAGCGATGCAGCGGAGAGCTTCGCCCAGAACAAACCTTCGGGGCTCGAATACGACGCGATGAACACCGTCAGCGGCGCGGCGTTCGAACTCGACAGGTTGATGCTCCAGAACGCTTCGTTCCACGACAGAATCACTAGCAGCAGCGACGTGGAGGCGAGCCCCGGCAACGACATCGGCATCAGCAGGTAGACGATTTCCTGCCACGTGGCCGCGCCGTCGATCCGTCCGGCTTCGAGAATGTCGCGCGGAATTTCGGCGAAGTACGTGAACGACATCCACACGGCAATCGGCAGATTGATCAGCGTGTAGACGATCACCAGGCCCGACACCGTATCGAGCAAGCCGGTGTTTTTCCACAACAGATAGATCGGCACCAGCACGCCGACCGACGGCATCATCTTGGTCGACAGCATCCACAGCAGGACCTTCTGCGTGCGGCGCGTCGGAAAGAACGCCATCGCGTAGGCGGCGGGCACGGCGAGAATCAGGCACAGCACCGTGACGCCGACCGAAATCAGCACCGAATTCAACGCGAACGAAAAGTAATTGCTGCGCGCGAATACCTCGCGAAAACTATCGAGCGTCGGGACGAAGAATAGCGATGACGAGTACGCCTGTTGCTCCGTCTTGAACGCGGTGATCGTCATCCAGAAGATCGGAAAGAACAGCAGCAGCGCGACCAGCCATGCAATTACGCCGGGAATGCCGCGGCGAATCGCCGCGAACGGCGACTTGGCCGGCACGGTCATGGGCGTCGTGGACGCCGGTGTAGAGGCAACGTGGCTCATTTTTCGTACTCCCCTTTCAGGTTCTTCGCGAGCATCCGCACAAGGAAGAACGACACGATGTTAGCCAGCACGACAGCCAGAATGCCGCCGGCCGAAGCGAGACCGACGTCGAACTGTTGCAGGCCCAGCGAATAGATCAGGTACGACAGATTGGTGGTCGCGGTGCCCGGACCGCCGCCCGTGGTCGTATAGATTTCGGCGAAGATCGACAGCAGGAAAATCGTCTCCATCATCACCACCACCGCGATCGCCCGTTTCAGGTGAGGCAGCGTGATGTAGAAGAACATCGAGAACGGACCCGCACCATCGATGCGCGCCGCCTCCTTCTGCTCCTGATCGAGTGACTGGATCGCGGTGAACAGAATCAGGAACGCGAACGGCAGCCACTGCCACGCGACGATCATGATCACCGCCGTCAATGGATAGTCGGCGAACCAGTCGATCGGCTGCATGCCGATTGCGCGCATGCCCTGTGCGATCAGGCCATACACCGGGTGCAGGATCATGTTCTTCCAGATCAGCGCGCTGACCGTCGGCATCACGAAGAACGGCGCGATCGCCAGCAGCCGGGCGATGCCCTGACCGTAGAACTTACGATCGAACAGGATCGCCATCAGCACGCCGCCGACCACCGTGATCACCAGCACCGAGATGATCAGTTCGAGCGTGTGCCCGATCGACGGTCCGAACGACGGATCAGTGGCGAGATATTTGTAGTTGTCGAATCCGGCGAAGCCTTTGAGATCCGGATTCAGCAGGTTGTAGCGCGAGAACGAAAACCAGATCGTCATCGCCAGCGGAATAGCCATCCACAGTACGAGTACCGCGACCGAGGGCGATACCAGCCAGCGGGCGGAATTGGCTTTGCGGATCTCGCGTTCTTTTTCTGTCTGGGGATGGGCATGCATGAGAGGTAGGCGCAGAGGACGCATGATTGACCACCTGTTCGGTAAAGCGCGGGCTATCCGGCGAAGACGCCGCCTTGGTCGCTTCACTCACCGCGACGCCTGCGATGTCGCGGCGCTTGACTGGCGAATGAGCGGCACATGAGTGGCGAGGACGGCCCGCTGTGCTGCGTGAGCCGGCTGACGGGCGTCAGCCGGCGCGTTTCACGTTACGTTGCAGTGCTTGCGGTGCGGCTTAACACTGCCGCTTACTTCTGATAACCGGCCTGTTGCACGGCGCGGTTCGCCGTTGCCTGCCCGGCTGCCAGCGCCTGATCAATCGTCATCTGACCGGCAACCGCGCCGGAGATGCTCTGACCGACCACCGTGCCGAACGACTGGAACTCAGGGATGCCAACGAACTGCACACCGGTGTACGGCACCGGCTTCAGCGTCGGGTGATCCGGATCCGCCGTTTCGATTGCCTTCAGTACGAAGTCGCCGAACGGTGCAGCCTGCTTGTATTCAGGGCGCGCGTAGGTCGAATGACGCGTTCCCGGCGGCACCGAAGCCCAGCCTTCATCCTTCGCAACCAGTTCGATGTACTGCTTCGACGTGGCCCACGCGATGAACTTCTTCGCCGCGTCAGCCTGCTTCGACGACTTCGGAATGGCCAGTGCCCATGCCCACAGCCAATGCGAACCCTTCGGCGTGACGGCGATCGGCGCCGCCGCGAAGCCCACCTTGTCGGCGATCTGCGATTGCTGCTTGTTGTAGAGCATGCCGGCCGCCACCGTTGCATCGATCCACATCGCGCACTTGCCCGAGGACATCAGCGTCAGGTTTTCGTTGAAGCCGTTCGAGCTCGCTCCCGGAGGGCCGTCTTTCTTCAACAGATCGACGTAGAACGTGATGGCCTTCTTCCATTCCGGCGAGGTCAGTTGCGCTTGCCACTTTTCGTCGAACCAGCGGCCGCCGAAGGTGTTCACCACCGTCGTCGCGTACGCCATGTTTTCGCCCCAGCCGGCCTTGCCGCGCAGGCAGATGCCGTACATGCCGTTGGCTTTGTCCGTGAGCTTATCGGCGAATTGCGCGATCTGATCATAGGTCGGCTGATCGGGCATCTTCAGCCCCTTGGCCGCGAACAGATCCTTGCGGTAATACGTCATGGAGCTTTCGACGTAGAACGGCAGCGCGTACAACTGGCCGCCGCTCGAGAGGCCGTCGCGGGCCGTCTTCACGACGTCGTTCAGATCGTAATCAGCAGGCAGGCCGGTCAGCGGCGTGAGCCAGCCGCGCTTGCCCCATTGCGGCGTTTCGTACGCGCCGATCGTCATCACGTCGAACTGGCCGCTGCCGGTCGTGATGTCAGTGGTGGCGCGCTGACGCAGCACGTTTTCTTCGAGAATCACCCAGTTGAGCTTGATGTCCGGATTCGCCTGCTCGAAAGCGGGCGAGAGCTTCTTCAGCTCGATCATGTCCGGATTGTTCAACGTCGCGATGGTCACCGTGGCCGCCTGAGCCTGCAACGCAAAGCATGCGACAGCGCCGGCACTGACCGCCTTCAGCGCGGATTTGATAGCTGGTTTCATGTGTTGTCTCCTTTCTCGTACGTTATGTGATGCTGCGTTTGTTCTACGAAAATGACGATGGGTGAAGCGGGTCCGACTCATCCACTCTGCAATTCGCTCAACTCATCCAGTTGCCGCCGTCGACGTTCAGGGTTTGCGCGGTGATGTAGTCGGCATCCGCCGACGCGAGAAACAGGGCGGCGCCGGTCAGATCGTCCGGCACACCCATACGGCCGAGCGGCACCGCTTCACCGACCAGGCGTTTCTTCTCACCAAGCGGCCGGTTTTCATAGCGGGCGAAGAGCGCGTCGACCTCTTTCCACATCGGCGTATCGACGACACCCGGCGCAATACCGTTCACATTGATCTTGTGCGGCGCGAGGGCGAGCGCTGCGGACTGCGTATAGCTGAGTACGGCGGCTTTGGTTGCGCAGTAGTGCGACACCAGCGCCTCGCCGCGCCGCCCGGCTTGCGACGACATATTGATAATCTTGCCGCCGCGGCCCTGCTCGACCATTTTCTGGGCGACGGTTTGCATCAGGAAGAACATGCCCTTCACATTGACCGCGAAGAGGCGGTCGAACACGTCCCAGGATTCATCGAGGATCGGGCGCATATCGAAGAGCGCCGCGTTGTTGAACAGGATATCGACCTGGCCGAAGCGCTCCAGCGTGCTCGCGAGGATACGTTCGATGTCCTCGCGGCGCGTCACGTCGGCACTGACGGTCAGCACGCGGTCGCCGTACGCGGCGCGTAGCGCGTCGCCGAAACTGTCCGCCGGCTTCACATCGACCAGCACGCAACGTGCGCCTTCGTCCAGATAGCGCCGGGCCACCGCTTCACCGATTCCGCTTGCCGCACCCGTCAGAATGGCCACCTTGTCTTGCAATCGTGCCGCCACTGCGTGTCTCCGGTTCGTTTCGCTTCTTGAGGCGCAGTGAGCGAACGCTCATTGCGCGAACAATTGCTCTGTTGGTGATCGAATGATCGGATACGGACCGGGTCATGTCAAGGCGCTCGAGCAGATTTCGATGGTGCAGCGCGGCAGGACCGGGGCACACCCGGCGTGCACCCTTTCCCCGCCCTGATTGACGCTATGACGGAAATCAAAAACTGCAAATCGGCTTTCTGCTCAAGTCACTGACAAGAATTCAAGATACGTTATATCATTGCGGCCTCGCTTCACTTCGAAGCTTTGCAGGTTCGTCAGGGGCGTCCGCTGATGGCTACATCGATTGCAGAACACCATGCCGTACGCGTTGCCCATGCCGAAGCGCACGCGGCTTTGCATGGGCTTGCGCTCACGCCGCTACGGCGTCAGGTGTATGCGGCGATCGTCGCCAGCGACCGGCCGATCGGCGCCTATGAGTTGCTGGACGCACTTGAGCCGCAGCGTGGCCGTGTGCCGCCCACCACCGTCTACCGCGCGCTGGACTTTCTGCTCGCGCACGGCTTCATCCATCGGATCGAATCGAAGAACGCGTTCGTGGCCTGTTGCGAAGTCGGCCTGCCGCACAGCAGCCAGTTTCTGATGTGCGACGGATGCGGCGCGACCGTCGAGATTCCCGGCGGCGATCTTGCCCAGCAGCTGTCGCATAGCGCGCCGGCGCATGGTTTCGAGGTACACCGCCAGGTCGTCGAATTAAGCGGACTGTGCGCACGCTGCGCCCGCGCGGCGCGGCCAGCCGGTGCATCGGCATGAAAACCGGCATGACCGCGAAAAGCGGGCATGCCTGACGTTTGTGTTTCTTTCAACTCTCACGCAGCAGGAAACAACGATGAAGAAATTCGGCTCGATGTTGACCGGGGCGCGTCATGCGCTGAAGCTGTCGAAATATCTGGCCATGGGCGCGGCTGCCGCTACTGCTTTCTCGCTCAGTCATAGCGCCTTCGCTGCGGATGCGAAAATCCCGGTGGTGGCAGCGGAAAACTTTTATGGCGACGTCGTGCAGCAACTGGGCGGCGACCGAGTCGATGTAACGAGCATCCTCAGCAATCCGGATCAGGATCCACATCTGTTCGAAGCCAGTCCGAAGACGGCGCGCGCCTTGCAACATGCGAGCCTTGTGGTCTACAACGGCGCCGACTACGATCCGTGGATGGCAAAATTGCTGGGCGCCTCGAAGAGCGCGAAGCGCATCACGATCGTCGCCGCGGACCTCGTCGGCAAGAAGGGCGGCGATAATCCGCACCTCTGGTACGACCCGGCGACCATGCCGAAAGTGGCGCGCGCGGTAAGCGAGGCGCTCGTCGCGGCTGACCCGGCGCACAAGTCGGCGTACGATGCGAACCTCGCGAAGTTTCTCGATTCGCTGAAACCGATCGACGCCAAGGTCGCCGGCCTGCATAGCCGCTACGCCGGCGTGCCGGTGACCGCGACCGAGCCGGTGTTCGGTTATATGTCGGACGCGGTAGGCCTCTCGATGCGCAATCTGCGCTTCCAGTTGGCGACGATGAACGACACTGAAGCAAGCGCGGCCGATATCGCCGCGTTCGAAGGCGATCTGCGCGAAAAGCGCGTACGCGTTCTGATCTATAACAGCCAGGCAACCGAGGCCCTGACCAAACGCATGTTGAAGCTCGCGCAGCAATCGAAGGTGCCGACCATGAGCGTCACCGAAACCGAACCGGCCGGTAAGACCTATCAGACGTGGATGCTGACGCAGCTCGACGCGCTGGGCACGGCGCTGGCCGCGGGCGATGCGAGCGCAGCGAATGCGGCGGCTTCCACCGCCAAAGGAAAAACTCCATGACCGAGACTGGCCGCAGCACGCCAGCTAATGTGCCGCCCCGCGCATCGACCAGCGCACGCGCCAACACGCCCGTGCTCGAACTCGAGAACGTGACACTCGAACTCGGTGGCCGCTCGATTCTGCGCGACACCGGGTTCGTGGTGAATCAGGGTGAGTTCATCGGCGTGCTCGGGCCGAACGGCGCGGGCAAGACGACGCTGATGCGCGCCGTGCTCGGTCTCGTGCCGGCGGCGAGCGGCGCGATCCGCGTACTGGGACAGCCGGTCGAGCGCGGCAACGCGTCGATCGGCTATATGCCGCAGACGCGCAGTGCGCTGGCAGGACGCCGCGTGCGCGGCCGCGATTTCGTCGCCATGGCTGCCGACGGACACCGCTGGGGCCTGCCCCATGCGGACAGCAAGACCCGCGCGGATGTCGAGCGGGTGCTGGATCTGGTGGGCGGCCGCAAGCTGGCCGAGCGGCCGTTATCGGAACTGTCGGGCGGCGAGCGTCAGCGTCTGCTGCTCGCGCAATGCCTGCTCGGCAATCCCAAGCTGCTGCTGCTCGACGAGCCGTTGATCAGCCTCGATCCGCATCATCAGAAGAGCGTCGTCGAACTGGTGCGGCGCGTGCAGCAGGAACTCGGCATTGCCGTGCTGTTCTCGGCGCATGAACTGAACCCGCTTCTGAACGCGCTCGACCGCGTGCTGTATCTCGGCAGCGGCGTCGCCGCGCTCGGCACTGTCGATGAAGTCATTACAAGGCCGGTGCTATCGCGTCTCTATGGTTCGCCGATCGACGTGATGCGTGTGAACGGCCGCATCTTCGTGATGTCGGGCGACGTCGAAGTGGAAAAGCACGATCACGAGCACGAACACGACGAGAACGGCGGCCATAGCCACTCACACTCGCACGACCATGGCCACGCACACGGCCACTCACACCCGCACGACTCACGCGACGGACACACGCACGATGTTTGAATACGATTTCATGGTGAACGCGTTCGCGGCGTCGGGGATCGTCGCGGTGCTGGCAGGGATAGTTGGATATTTTCTGGTGATGCGTGGACAGACCTTCGCGGGCCACGCGCTCTCGCACGTGGGCTTCACCGGTGCGACCGGCGCGGTCCTGATCGGCATTTCGCCGATCTGGGGGATGATCGGCTTCACGCTCGCGGCAGGGGTCGGCATGGGCGCGCTGGGCGAGCGGCTCGCTGGACGCGATGTAGCGATCGGCGTGATCCTGTCGCTGTCGCTCGGTTTCGGCCTGCTGTTCCTGCACTTCTTCACGGCGTACGCGACCCAGGTCACCGCGCTGCTGTTCGGCAACGTGCTCGGCGTGAATGCGTCGACGCTCGGCGTGCTGGCGGCGTTGGGTGTCGTCAGTTTGCTGGCGCTCGCGGCGATCATGCGGCCGTTGCTGTTTGCTTCGCTACAGCCGGAATTGGCCGAAGCCAAGGGCGTGTCGTTGCGTCTGGTGTCGGTGCTGTTTCTGGCGATTGCCGCACTGGCCGTCGCGGCATGCACACAGATCGTCGGTGTACTGCTGGTGTTCACGCTGATGGTCGGACCGGCTGCCGCTGCGCAAAACGTGACGACGCGGCTTTCGACCGGTCTCGTACTCGCCGCCGTGTTCGCGCTGGTGCAGGCGTGGCTGGGTCTGACGCTGGCGTTCTATACCGATTGGCCGACGAGCTTCTGGATCACCGTGCTGTCGGCTGTTGTGTATGGCGGGAGTTTGTTGAGGCGGCACTGAGCGGCGCTTGTGCGCTGAGTGGCTGACTGAGCGCGCCGGCTGCATAGTCAACATCGCCGCATTGGCGCATATCGCCAGATGGCGGCGGCACACTGTGCGCCGCCGGCATCGCCATCGCCCTGGGGAATTTCAACCCAGCAGCACCTTCGCATGATGCGCGAGATGATCCTCGATGAACGTCGAGATGAAGTAATAGCCGTGGTCGTAGCCCGCGTGACGACGCAACGTTAGCGGCTGTCCCGCGGCCTTGCAGGCCGCTTCGAACACATCCGGATTCAGTTGCTCGGCGAGGAACTGGTCCGCCAGCCCCTGATCCACCAGAATCCCTTGCGCGAACTTGCGCGACGCGCGGGCAACCAGCTCGCTCGAGTCATACTGCTTCCACGCTTCCCGGTCTTCGCCCAGATAGCCGCTGAACGCCTTCACGCCCCAAGGGCACTGCGAAGGCGCTGCGATCGGCGCGAACGCCGACACCGACCGATAGATCTCCGGATTGCGCAGCGCGAGCATCAACGCGCCATGCCCCCCCATCGAATGCCCAAAGATGCCTAGACGCGCACCGTCCACCGGCAGATTCGCGAGCACCGTTTCGCGCAGTTCGTCGCGCACATACGAGTACATCCGATAGTGCTTCGCCCACGGCTGCTGTGTCGCGTCGACGTAAAAGCCCGCGCCCACGCCGAAGTCCCACGCCGCGCTTTCGCCTGGCACGCCGGCGCCGCGCGGACTGGTGTCCGGCGCGATCAGAGCGATGCCATGCTGTGCCGCAAAGCGCTGCGCGCCCGCCTTGACCGGAAAGGTTTCTTCCGTACATGTCAGACCCGCGAGGTAGAACAGCGCGGGCACATTCGCGCCGGCCTGCAGGGCCTGCGGCGGCAGATACACCGAGAAACGCATCGGCAGACCGACAGTCCGCGAGTCGTGCCGGTAGATCCGCTGCTCGCCGCCATGGCAGGCATGCGACGACAATAGTTCAAGCATTCGCGATGCTCCTTTCTGTGCTGGGTCCGTGATGCATTAGTGCTGCATTAGTGCCGCATTAATACAGCACGACCGAGCGGATCGACTCGCCCTTCTTCATCAGATCAAAGCCTTCGTTGATGCGCTCGAGCGGCAGACGGTGCGTGATCAGATCGTCGATATTGATCTTGCCTTCCATGTACCAGTCGACGATTTTCGGCACGTCGGTGCGGCCGCGCGCGCCGCCGAATGCGGAACCCTTCCACTCACGGCCCGTCACCAACTGGAACGGACGCGTGCTGATTTCCTCGCCCGCCGCCGCCACGCCAATGATGAACGACTGACCCCAACCCTTGTGCGTGCACTCCAGCGCCTGACGCATCACCTTGGTGTTGCCGATACATTCGAACGAGTAGTCGGCGCCACCATCGGTGAGTTGGACGATGTGATCGACCACGTTTTCGACTTCGTTCGGGTTGATGAAGTGGGTCATGCCGAACTTCTTCGCCAACTCCACGCGGCCTGGGTTGATATCGACGCCGATGATCTTGTCCGCGCCAACCATCTTCGCGCCCTGGATCACGTTCAGGCCGATGCCGCCGAGACCGAACACCACCACGTTCGCGCCCGCCTCGACCTTCGCCGAATACACGACAGCGCCCACGCCCGTCGTCACGCCGCAACCGATGTAGCAGATCTTGTCGAAGGGTGCGTCTTCACGCACCTTCGCGACGGCAATTTCCGGCACGACGATGTAGTTCGAAAACGTGGACGTGCCCATGTAGTGAAACAGCGGCTTGCCGTCCAGCGAGAAACGCGACGTCGCATCGGGCATCAGACCCTTACCTTGCGTCGAACGGATCGCCTGGCAAAGATTGGTCTTGCGCGACAGACAGAATTTGCACTGGCGGCATTCCGGCGTGTACAGCGGAATCACGTGATCGCCCTTCTTCAACGTGCCGACGCCCGGGCCGACATCGACGATCACGCCCGCGCCTTCGTGGCCGAGAATCGCCGGGAAGACGCCTTCCGGATCGGCGCCCGAGAGCGTGTAGTAATCGGTGTGGCAGATACCCGTCGCCTTCACTTCGATCAGGACTTCACCGACGCGCGGGCCTTCCAGATCCACTTCTTCGATCGTCAACGGGGCGCCGGCTTTCCATGCGATTGCTGCTTTGGTTTTCATCGTGAATGCTCCTGTGAGTCTGTGAATGCTACGGCGCGTCGCGGCGAGAGATCGCGCGGCGCGCCGGTGTCGTGGTTCGGCTGCTGCGGTTAATTCGTTTGCCAGGCTGTGAACGGACAAAGTAGCTCTCGTCCCGCGTCATTGTGCCGGCGTATAACTTAGCGCGCGAAAGTCGTTATGGTATTGCAAAGTACGTCGCGGCATTGTCTGTAGCTGACATCGCGTTGGTCACCGAAGCGGGGTTTCACCGAACCATGATTCGACGCGACCATACAGATCGAGAAAGCGCGCGTAACGTTCGGCGAGTGCCGCATCGCCTTGTGGCCCCGCAACACGCGTCGCGCCCGGTGCAAGCGCGGCAAGGTCGCTCGCGTGCCAATGCCCGCTCGCCAATCCGCCGAGGATGGCCGCGCCACGCGGCGCCGCGTTCGGACAATCCACGGCATAAAGCTCGACGTTTAGCGCGTCGGCGAGCAACTGCCGCCAGCGTGCATCGACTGAGCCGCCGCCCGCGAGCTTCAGGGTTGTCACCGTCGCGCCGCTCGTGCGGATCGCGTCGAGGCCGGCACGCAGCGAGAACGCGACGCCTTCGAATGCGGCGCGCATCATGGTGCCGCGCGTGTGGTCGAGCGCAAGGCCGAGCCAGCCGCCACGTGCGGACGGGTTGAGCCACGGGGTGCGCTCGCCGGTGAGGTACGGCAGGAAGGTGAGGCCTGGTGCGGCGCTCGTGGGGGCGCTTGTTGCATCGCCAAACGCATCACGATAGGCATCGGCCCATTCATACGAGAGCCAGCCGCGCACGCGTTCGAGCGCGACGCCGACGTTTTGCATCGCCGCCATCCGATACCAGTGATCACTCGCGGCTCGATAGCGATGCAAACCTTTTACGGCTTGTGGTGCGTGTTCGGCGAGCACGACGATTTGTCCACCGGTGCCGGTGGTGAGCAACGCGTCGCCGTCGCTGGCGAGACCGCTGCCGAGCGCGGCACATGGCGTATCGGCGGCGCCAATCGCGAGAACGATGCCGGCTCGCAGACCCAGTTCCCGTGCAGCTTTCTGCGACAAAGTACCGCCCGCCGCATAGGAAGGCGCAAGCGGCGCAAACCATTCATGCGGCAATTCGAGCCGTTCAAGCAGCGCCCGATCCCACACACCGGCAGGATCGCCGAGCGCCGTCGCGCAGGCGTCGGAAGGATCGGTTGCGACCGCGCCGCCCAGCGCGACACGCAGCCAATCCTTCGGTTGCAGCGCCCAACGCGTCTTGCGCGCCGACAGCGGTTCGTTCTGCACGATCCAACGCAGCAAAGGACCCGCCATGCCAGGCGCAACAGGATTCGGCTGCGGTTCGGGCCATTGATCGAGCAGCCCCAACGCACGCGTGTCGGGCCAGAGCATCGCGGGGCGCACAGCTTCGCCATCGGCGTCGATCAACACGACACCGTGCATCTGTCCGGAGAGGCCGATTGCCCGCACCTCGCGGCGCCAATCCTCAGGCAAACGCGTCGCCGCTTCGCATAGTGCGCGCCACCAGGTTTGCACCGAGATTTCCGCCCATCCTGAGTGCGGCGTGTCGAGTGCATACGCGACACTCGCCGCGGCCCGCTCGCGGCCACTTTCGTCGACGATTGCTACTTTGAGGGAACCGGTACCGAGGTCGATGCCAAGAAAACTCATGGGCGATAGAACGTCAATTTGAGCTTGGGGATAAGCACGCGAAAGGTGCCTGGAAAGGCGTATTTTCGGTCACTGCGACGCGGTTTCGGAAACGCGTCCGAACGCACGCAGAAAAGCCGGAATCGCGGGTTAACCCCGCCACGTCGCGAGCCACATCAAAACAGCACTATGCGGCGAGCGAGATACACCTCATTGATTCTCACACATATCTCGTTCAGACGGGCACGCGCGGCGCGTGAGCTCCCATCACTACTGCAAGGGGCTTGCGGCCGATTTGTGCAGTGCGCGCATTTCTTTTGGCTTTCAAATCAGCCTCATGCATATCGTCACCGGGAATGCCGGAATAGGCCCCAGTGGTCTTGTTGCACTTTTTCGTTCCGCATACCTTGGAGCTATCCCAAAACGAGATGGTGGAGAGAGACAAAATGCAATCGAACACGGTTCACCCGTGCGACGAGCGACTGCCCGCGGGCCAGTTGCTTACGCTCGGCATTCAGCACGTTTTGGTGATGTACGCCGGCGCAGTTGCGGTGCCGCTGATCATCGGCGCGGCGCTGAAGTTGCCGAAAGACCAGATCGCGTTCCTGATCAGCGCCGATCTGTTTTCCTGCGGCATCGCCACGCTGATTCAGACCCTCGGTCTGTGGATCTTCGGCATTCGTCTGCCGGTCATCATGGGCTGCACGTTCGCGGCTGTCGGTCCGATGGTTGCGATCGGCACGAATCCATCGCTCGGCATTCTCGACATCTTCGGCTCGACGATCGCGGCCGGCGTCGTGGGCATCATCCTTGCGCCCGCGGTCGGCAAGCTGCTGCGCTTTTTCCCACCCGTCGTAATCGGCGTGGTGATCTCGGTGATCGGTCTCTCGCTGATGGAAGTGGGCATCAACTGGGCGGCCGGCGGCGTGGGCAATCCTGATTACGGCAATCCGGTCTATCTCGGCCTGTCGCTCCTTGTGTTGATGCTGATCCTGCTGATCAACAAATTCGCCAAGGGCTTCCTCGCCAATATCTCGGTGCTGCTCGGCATCGTTGCGGGTTTCATCATCGCGCTGGCGCTCGGCCGTGTGAACATGGACGGCGTCACGCACGCACCGTGGGTCGGCATCGTGATGCCGTTCCACTTCGGCCTGCCGCATTTCGATCCGCTCGCGATCGCGACAATGGTCACCGTGATGTTCGTCACCTTCATCGAATCGACCGGCATGTTCCTCGCGGTCGGTGACATGGTGGATCGTCCGGTGGATCAGAAAACGCTGGTGCGCGGTTTGCGCGTTGACGGTCTGGGCACGCTGATCGGTGGCATCTTCAACTCGTTTCCGCATACCTCGTTCTCGCAGAACGTCGGCCTGATCGGCGTGACGGGTGTGAAGAGCCGCTTTGTCTGCGCGATGGGCGGCGTGATCCTGGTGCTGCTGGGCCTGTTCCCGAAAATGGCACAAGTGGTTGCCTCGGTGCCGGCCTTCGTGCTCGGCGGTGCGGGCATCGTGATGTTCGGCATGGTTGCGGCAAACGGTATCAAGGTTCTGGCCAAGGTCGACTTCGTGAAGAACCACCACAACCTGTTCATCGTCGCGGTGAGTATCGGCATGGGTCTGGTGCCGGTGGTGTCGCCGCAATTTTTCTCGAAGCTGCCGCCGGCGCTCTCGCCGCTGTTGCATAGCGGGATCTTGCTGGCATCGGTGTCGGCGGTCGTGCTGAACCTGATCTTCAACGGTGTGAAGAGCGAGAAGAAGGCGCAGTGCGAAATTCGCAAAGCCGGCCATGATTTCGACGGACGCGGCGGGAATGAGCCGCCACGCGACGAGATGCTGCGTGCGGTGGATCTGCACTGAGCGTCTGATTGGGGAACCAGCGCCGTGCGACTGGGGTCGTTGCGGTGCGTGAGGTAGCGGAAGTCCCGCGCGCTCTGTGCAAAAAAAACGCCACGGCTTGCCGTGGCGTTTTTTATTCCCAGTCAACCTGATCAAGCGGCGCGGCCGGCGTAGAACAGAGCCCGCCGCGCGCCTGCTGCGAGCTTAACCCGCCGTGGCTGCCGAAGCCGCCACCGGCGCACTTGCCGCGCCGTAGTCGACCGGCGCATCCGCCGGACGTGGTTGCTCGCCAGCCCGCTGGATCCAGCCGCCGCCCAGTGCCTGGTACAAATCAACCAGGTTCTGGAGACGCTGCATGCGCGCCGTGATCAACGACTGCTGCGACGAGTACAGATCGGTCTGCGCGGTCAACACCGACAGATAGCTGTCGACGCCGTTCGTATAACGCAAATTCGACAGATCCAGTCGACGCTGCTCAGCAAAAGTATTGCGCTCCAGTGCCTGGATCTGCTGATCGTACGTGCCGCGCGCCGCCAGTCCGTCCGCCACTTCGCGGAAGGCCGTCTGGATCGCCTTTTCATACGTCGCGATCTGGACTTTCTTCTGGATATTGGCGAGATCGAGGTTGGCAAGGTTCTGCCCACCTTCGAAGATCGGCAGCGTGATCGACGGCGCAAAGCTCCATGCCGCCGAACCTGGCTTGAACAGGCCACCGAGCGATGGGCTCAGCGTGCCGAAGCTACCTGTCAGCGAGACCTTCGGGAAGAACGCCGCACGTGCCGCACCGATGTTCGCGTTGGCCGCCAGCAAGTTCTCTTCGGCCTCCATGATGTCCGGACGACGCGTCAACAGATCGGACGGCAAACCGGCCGGAATATCCGTGAGGAGATTCTGATCGTTCAACGTCAGACCCGGCGGCAAATCGGCAGGCAAGGGCTCGCCAAGCAACAGCACCAGCGCGTTCTCACCCTGGGCGCGCAGACGTGCCTGCGCCTGCAGGTTCGCGTTGGCCTGCTCGACCACGGTTTGCGATTGCCGCAAATCGAGTTCCGAACCCGTGCCGTTATCGAATTGCAGCTTGGCGATCCGATACGACTCCTGCGACGTCTTCAGCGTGTTCTGCGTCACCGTCAGCAGATCGTCGAGCTCGAGCACCGTCAGGTACTGCTCCGCGACTTGCGAGACCAGCGAGATTTCCGCCGCCTTGCGTGCCTGGGCGGTGGCCAGGTACTGCGCCAACGCCTGATCCTTCAGGCTTTGAATTCGCCCGAAGAAGTCGATTTCCCAGGAAGCGTTCAGACCGACCGAGTACGTGTTCGAGATTGTCTGGTTGTTGATAACCAGTTCCTTCGGCGTACGCGATTTGCTTTGCGAAGCCGCGGCGTCGAGTGTCGGGAACAGCCCGGCACGAACGATGCGGTACTGCGCCGCCGACGCCTGCATGTTCAGCACCGACACGCGCAGATCGCGGTTGTTCTTCAGCGCGATCTCGATCAACCGCTGCATGCGCGGATCGACAAAGAAGTCGCGCCAGCCGATATCGGCCGCAGCCTGGCCGCTGGCACTGCGCGCAGTAACCGACGTGCCCGTTTGCCCCGCGCCCGGCTGGGTCGCGCCCGGCTGCGTGTCATACACGCCGCCGGCCGGGAAGGTGCCCGTCACGGGTTCATCCGGGCGGTGGTACTTCGGCGCCATCGTGCAACCCGCGGCGAACAGCGCAACCGCCACTGCAATCAAAGAGTGTTTTTGCATCTCAATGTCCGTCCTTGCCCGAGCCTTCATCAGTCGACCCGCCGCCTTGGTCGTCATGCGGATGGTGCTGGTTGTAGTGTGCGAGCGCCTCATCCGGATCTTCCTTCTCGCCGCCGAACTTCGCACGAATCACGACGAAGAACATCGGGATCATGAAAATCGCGAGGAAGGTTGCCGTCAACATCCCGCCGATCACGCCGGTACCGATTGCGTGCTGGCTGGCCGAACCGGCGCCGTTACTGATCGCGAGCGGCATCACGCCGAGAATGAACGCGAGCGAGGTCATCAGAATCGGACGCAACCGCAGACGCGCTGCTTCGAGCGCGGCCTCGACCGGCCCCATTCCTTGACCCACCTGCAGGTCGCGGGCGAATTCCACGATCAGAATCGCGTTCTTCGCCGACAGCCCCACCGTGGTCAACAGCCCCACCTGGAAGAACACGTCATTCTCGAGTCCGCGCAGCGTAGCGGCCAGCAGTGCGCCGACCACGCCGAGCGGCACCACCATGATCACCGAGAACGGGATCGACCAGCTTTCATACAGCGCCGCGAGACAGAGGAACACGACGAGGATCGAGATGCCGTACAGAATCGGAGCCTGCGAACCGGACTGGCGTTCCTGCAACGACAAGCCCGTCCATTCGTAGCCGATACCCGCAGGCAGCTTCGCCACGAGTGCTTCCATGGCCGTCATGGCCTGACCGGTCGACTTGCCCGGTGCAGCCGCGCCCTGGATTTCCACCGCCGAGATACCGTTGTAGCGCTCGAGCTTCGGCGAACCGTAGGTCCACGTGCCGTTTGCGAACGATGAGAACGGCACCATGGTGCCGGCCGAATTGCGCACGTACCAGGCGCTCAGGTCTTCCGGGTTCATCCGGAACGGTGCGTCGCCTTGCAGATACACCTTCTTGATCCGGCCATCGGTATCGAGGAAGTTGTTCACGTACTGCGACGCCCATGCGATCGAGAACGTCTGGTCGATCGCCGACAGCGACACGCCGAGCGCGGAAGCCTTCTCGTGGTCGATATCCACCTTGAACTGCGGTGTATCGTTCAGGCCGTTCGGACGCACCTGAGCCAGCGTCGGATCTTTCGAGGCCATGCCCAGCAGCATGTTACGAGCTTGCATCAGCTTCTCGTGGCCAATACCGGCGCGATCCTGCAGTTCGAAGTCGAACCCGGCAGCCGTGCCGAGTTCAGGAATCGATGGCGGATTCACCGGATACACCAGTGCATTCTTGTAGCCCGAGAAATGCATGAAGAGACGGCCAACCAGCGCCTGCACCTTCTGATCCGAATGCTGACGCACCGAATAGTCCTTCATCCGCACGAACACGAGACCCGCGTTCTGACCGCGGCCGGCGAAGCTGAAGCCGTTCACGGTGAAGGTCGATTCGACGATGCTCTTCTCGCCGTTGAGCAGGTAGTCGGAGACGTCCTTCAGCGCGCGCGCCGTGGTTTCCTGCGTCGAGCCCGACGGCGTTTGCACCAGCACGAACATCGTGCCCTGGTCTTCGTCAGGCAGGAACGACTTCGGCAACTTCACGAACAGCAGGCCGACCGCGAAGATCACCACCATGTAGATGATCAGCCAACGGCCCGAGCGCTTGATCACGTGGTGAACGCCCGTGTGATATTTGTCGCGGCTCTTGTTGAACGTGCGGTTGAACCAGCCGAAGAAACCGGTGGTTTTTTCCGCGTGGCCCTTTTCGATCGGCTTGAGGATCGTCGCGCACAGCGCCGGCGTCAGAATCAATGCGACCAGCACGGACAGCACCATCGCCGCCACGATCGTCAGTGAGAACTGCCGGTAAATGGCCCCGACCGAGCCGCCCGAGAATGCCACCGGCACGAACACCGCCGACAGCACGAGTGCCACGCCGACCAGCGCGCCGGTAACCTGCTCCATCGCCTTGACGGTGGCGTCGCGAGGTGACAAGCCCTCCTCCTGCATCACCCGCTCGACGTTTTCAACCACCACGATCGCATCGTCCACCAGCAAGCCGATCGCCAGCACGAGCCCGAACATGGACAGCGTATTGATCGAGAAGCCAACCAGCCCCATCACGGCGAACGTGCCCAGCAGCACCACCGGCACGGCGATCGTCGGGATCAGCGTGGCGCGCAGGTTCTGCAGGAACAGGTACATGACCAGGAACACCAGCACGATACCTTCGAGCAGCGTCTTGACCACTTCTTCGATCGACAGGCGCACGAACGGCGTGGTGTCGTACGGATATTGCACGACCAGACCATGCGGGAAGTACTTCGACAGTTCGGCGACCTTCGCGCGCACTGCCTTGGCCGTAGCCAGCGCGTTCGCGCCGGTAGCGAGCTGAATACCGAAGCCTGCTGTCGGCTGACCGTTGTACTTGGTGTCGAAGTTGTAGTTTTCGCCACCGAGCTCGATGCGCGCCACGTCCTTGATACGGACTTGCGAACCGTCGGGATTGACCTTCAGCAGCACGTTGCCGAACTGTTCAGGCGTATTCAGCAGCGTGGCTTCCGTGATGGTTGCCTGCAGCACCTGCCCCGGCACCGACGGCGTACCGCCGAGCGAACCGCCCGCGACCTGCACGTTCTGGTTGGTCAGCGCGGTCTGCACATCTACCGGCGTGAGGCCGAAGTTGGTCAGCTTGTTCGCATCCAGCCAGATCCGCATTGCGTACTGCGAGCCGAACAGCGTCACCGTACCCACACCGTCGATCCGGCTGACCGGATCTTCAATGTTCGACGCGACGTAGTTCGCGAGGTCGTACTTGTTCATGCTGCCGTCTTCGGACACGAACGCCATCACCAGCAAGAAGCTGCTGCTCGACTTCGTGACCTTGGTGCCCAACTGCTGCACGGCTTGCGGCAGCAGCGGCGTGGCGAGCTGCAGCTTGTTCTGCACCTGCACCTGCGCAATGTCAGGATTGGTGCCGGCTGCGAACGTCAACGTGATCGTTGCGGTACCCGAGTCGTCCGAAGTGGACGACAGATACAGCAGGTGGTCGAGACCACTCATCTGCTGCTCGATCACCTGCGTGACGGTGTTTTCCACCGTCTTCGCCGATGCGCCCGGGTATGTTGCACTGATCTGCACGGCCGGCGGTGCGATGGTCGGGTATTGCGCGATCGGCAATGTAAAGACCGACGCGATACCCGCGAGCATCAGAATAATGGCGATCACCCATGCAAAAATCGGGCGAT
Source organism: Paraburkholderia sediminicola (assembly GCF_046030555.1). Lineage (GTDB taxonomy): Bacteria > Pseudomonadota > Gammaproteobacteria > Burkholderiales > Burkholderiaceae > Paraburkholderia > Paraburkholderia sediminicola_E. Next base: position 682,492 of record NZ_JAQQCH010000001.1, read on the forward strand.
CAATAAAGAACTTTGCCATGAGGCGGGCTCCCTGTTATTACGCGCCCGATGCAGCAGAAGCGGGTTGCGCCGTCTGCGTAGCACCGCTGGCGGCCGGCGCACCCTGAGCGGATGCGTCGGAAGCGGGTGTGGCGGGAAGTTGCGCGGCAACGGCTTTGACGTCCTGGCCCGGATGCGCCTTGTCGGTGCCCTGGACAATCACGCGGTCGCCGGCCTTCAGGCCACTTTCCACCACCCAGTTCGAACCGTACGTACCCGAAGTGACGAGCTGGCGCAATTCGACCTTGTTCGCGCTATTGACCACGAGCGCGGTGGGCGTGCCCTTCTGGTCATGCGTGATGCCGACTTGCGGCACGACGATCGCGTTGTCGTTGATGCCTTCCTCGATCCTGGCGCGCACGAACATGCCCGGCAGCAGCACTTTGTCCGTGTTCTTGAAGATCGCGCGAACCGTCACCGAACCGGTGCTCTGGTCAACCGTCACGTCGGTGAACTGCAGCTTGCCCTTTTCCGAATAGGTGCGCCCGTCTTCGAGAATCAGCGAGACCTTGGCGGCGTCCGGGCCGCTCGTCTTCAGGCGCCCTTCCTGCACTTCGCGGCGCAGCTTCAGACCGTCGAGGCTCGATTGCGTCAGATCCACGTAGACCGGATCGAGTTGCTGCACCGTTGCCAGCAGCGTGGCCGCGCTCGCCTGAACATAAGCGCCCGGCGTGACTTGCGAGACGCCGATCTGGCCGGTCACCGGCGAGGTCACATCGGTGTAGCCGAGGTTGATCTGTGCCGTATCGACTGCTGCCTTGCCGGCAGCCACGTCCGCCGCGGCCTGGCCTTCTGCGGCGACCGCGTTGTCGTAGTCCTGCTTGCTGACCGCGTTGGCGGCAACCAGCACCTTGTAGCGGTTGGCTTGCGCGGTGGTCGACGCGAGGTTGGCCTGAGCCTTCGCCAGCGTTGCCTTAGCGTTGTTCAACGTCGCGACGTAGGGCGCCGGATCGATCTTGTATAGACGCTGACCTGACTTGACCTCTCCACCTTCCGTGAATTCGCGGCGCAACACGATGCCGTCGACCCGTGCGCGCACTTGCGCGACGAGGAAGGCACTGGTGCGGCCCGGCAATTCGGTGACGACGGGCACCGCCGTCGGCTGGACGGTGACGACGCCAACTTCGGGCGTTTGTTGCGGCGGGGCAGATTGTTTTGGTCCGCACGCTGCCAGCAATACGGCAGCCGTCGCGGCACTGATTAAGCGGAATGGAACCCGTTCGACGCGCATGGAGCGACCTCTGTCAAAGACTGAGAATGAAAAAGTGCGCGCATCCCTACCCCGGGGACGACAGCGCACACATGCGTCTTGCGACGCCTGACCGGAAGCCCGTGGATGCAAACCGCACCTGCAGGGGCATCCTGAGCGAAATGCGCCATACCGGGGAAATGCCGCACGGCGCCGCCCATCCGGGCACGGCGCAAGAGCGTTTTGAAAGGCAACAGTGACGGATATTAACCGGTCGTCACGGCTTGGGCTATCCGATCGTGGGATGCTATTATATATACATCCACGAATGCATGTAAAAGTGCGTTTGCTTCTTTGTAGCCGGGGGGGCTGCAAGATCGCTTCGTAAATTGCTTAACAGCAGACAGATTGTCATCGAGCGTACTTAAAAGCGCCCGGGAAAACCCCACGATCAGGGCAGGTCACCACAATATGGTCAGAAGAACCAAAGAAGAGGCGCAGGAGACGCGCAACAGTATTCTCGACGCGGCCGAACGGGTTTTCTTCGAGAAGGGTGTATCGCGCACGTCGCTCGCCGACATCGCGCAGGCGGCCGGCGTCACGCGTGGCGCGATCTATTGGCACTTCGCGCACAAAAGCGATCTGTTTACCGAAATGTTCGACCGCGTGCTGCTTCCGCTGGACGAACTCAAGGCCGCCTCGCAAGACCCCAATGAGCCTGACCCGCTTGGGCGCCTGAAGGAAATCTGCACGGTCTGCCTGCGCGACACCGCCAACGACCCGCGTCGTCGGCGAGTGTTCGACATCCTGTTTCTGAAGTGCGAGCTGGTCGAAGAGATGGGACCGGTGATGATCCGCTATCAGACCAATATGCGCGAAGGACTGAAGAAGATAGAAGGCGGTCTGCGCAACGCGATCTCCAAAGGCCAACTGCCCGCCGACCTGGACACGAGGACGGCAGCGGCGATGGTGCACGCGTTCGTCAGTGGCTCGCTGCGCGACATGCTGTTCCTGCCGGATGCGACCGATTTCGGCCAGCATGGGGAGCAGATGGTCGCTGGGATGTTCGATGCGCTGCTGCTGAGTCCGGCGCTGCGCACCGGGAATCGGACGGCGCCAGCCGCCCGGTTACCCGGTAAGACTAGCTAGGATACTTACGCGGCAACCCGGCGCGCCCGCGCCCTCTGATTCGACGTATAGATATCGCCGCGCTCGAGCGTCGGCCCGCCCTGCACCGCCGCGATCCACTGCGCCGTACTCGCCACCGCCGCGAAGTTCGACTGTAAGACCACACTGAAGACCCTGTGAATCTCCTCCGCGCTCGCCAGGCCCGCGCTGTTCTCATAGGGCAGCGAGCCAGTCGCGTCGTGCAGAAATTCGACGGCAAGCCCCGCATGGTATGCGTGGTTGATCGTCGACGCATCGCAGTTGTGCGTCATGTAACCGACGACTGTCAGCGTGTCGACCTGCTGCGCGGCCAGCCAGTCGGCGAGATCAGTGCCGGTAAAGGCGCTCGCCCGCGACTTCTCAATATAGTGATCGCGTGCCCGCGCGCCCACCACCGGATGCAGCTCGGCGCCTTCGCTGCCGCGCGCGAACACCGGTGAGCCGGCCGACGAGAAATGTTGCACAACCACCACCGGCACACCGGCAGCGCGCGCCGCGTCCATTGCACGGCCGATGTTCGCCAGCGAGGTTTGCACATCCGGGTATTCGATCGGCAGATCGCCCGTCACATATTCGTTCTGCACGTCGATAACAATCAGCGCACGGCGCGGTGTAGTCATGGCAAGACTCCTGTCAGATAAGGCTCGCGCTGCGTGGCCCGGGGCGGGCGCTGCATAGGCAGCGGCGATGACTGCATTGTTCGTCAGCCGCCGCTTCGCCGATAGTGACCCGAATGACAATATTCGCTAGAATCGGGCCATCGTTGGATCATCGTTGAATTTCATAGGGCGACTGCGACTGATGGCTACACCCACCTCCTGCACCGCGGAGCGCGACGACGCGCCCCGTCACGTCGTCGCAGTCGTCGCGTTCGACCGCATCAGCCCGTTCCATCTTTCGGTGCCGTGCGTGGTGTTCGGCGAGGACCGCAGCGGCGGCGGCTTGCCCGATTTCGACTTTCGCGTCTGTGCGGCCGAAACCGGCACGTTGACCACCACCGCTGGTTTCTCGATCGCCGTGACGCATGGGCTCGAAGCGCTCGCCGACGCGCACACCATCATCGTGCCGAGCTGGCGCGATCCGAACGAAACACCGCCCGCCGCCCTCCTCGACGCATTGCGCGCCGCCCATGCACGCGGCGCGCAACTGGTCGGGCTGTGTCTGGGCGCGTTCGTGCTGGCGGCGGCCGGCATCCTCGATGACCGGCCGGCGTCCACCCACTGGGCGTGGGCAGACGACTTCGCGCGCCGCTATCCGTGCGTGCGGCTCGATCCCGACGTGCTCTATGTCGACGACGGCAACGTGGTGACCTCGGCCGGCACGGCGGCCGGCCTCGACTGCTGTTTGCACGTGCTGCGCAAAATGTGCGGCGCGCAGGCCGCGAACTATGTCGCGCGACGGCTGGTCGTGCCGCCGCATCGACAAGGCGGCCAGGCGCAATTCATTCAGCAGCCCGTAGCGCCGAATGTACGCGGCGACCGCCTGTCCTGCCTGCTCGATTGGGTAAGGGAGAATCTGGATACGCCGCATACGCTCGACACCCTTGCCGAACGCGCCTTGATGAGCCGCCGCACTTTTACGCGGCGTTTCCGGCTGGCCACCGGCGCGACCGTCGGCGCATGGCTGCTGGCACAGCGGCTCGCCCGCGCGCAGCAGCTGCTGGAAAGCACAGATGACTCCGTGGAAGCGATCGCGGGGATTGCGGGCTTCGGCTCGACCGCCTCGCTACGGCAACATTTCGCGGAGGCGTTCCGCACCTCGCCGTCTGCATGGAGACGGGAGTTTCGCGGCGTGTGAGCGGGGACGGTGGATAGGGGCGGAAAAAGCGGATAGAACATTCAGGGGCCGCAAACGCCGGATGGCCAACGGCCTTTCGTAGCAGACCACCAGGATTTCGTAGTCGCGCCGGCACGACAGGGACGCACCGAGCCAGGCCGTTACTGTTCGCTAATCCAACGCGCCACATACAACAGCAGCGCCACCAGAAAAATCATCACCGCCCACGCCCAGTTCGGGACCGCATGCGGACCGGAGTCGCGATGCGAGACCTCATGCGATGCACCGTGGGATGCTCCGTGCGACGCGCTCGCCGCCCGCCCGGTCAACGCATTGCCATGTTCGGTACGGTTGCGTCGAGCGATGCCGCCGAGCGTGATCGGCCGCAGAAACACGTGCTGCCGGCGCGCCCCTGATCCACGTGCGCGGTTCGGCCCTTGTCCATGTTTGGCGCGAACAACCGCGCCGAACTCGTCAAAAAAATCGTCGGCCAGTTGATGCAGCGCGTTTTCGAGCTGACGCGTGGGCAGCTCGGCGAGCGGCCCGGACGAAGTCGCCCAAATCGTGTAATCGATCCGCGTACCCCGCTCCCTGCCGATGCCATGCGCGCCATCGTCAGCGCGCAACCTCACTTCGATCTGTCCGCGTAACGCGCCGATGCCCTCCGCTCGCGCCTTGAAGTTGATGGTGCGGCGCTGCGCGTCCGCCGGTCCGGAATCCTGGCCGGCGACGTGGGCCCGCGCTTCGTAACACGCGCGCAACGGCCCGAGCGGCACGGTCATGGTGAGCGCATATTCGCCGTGGCTAAGCCGCGTGAACGATTCGCAGTTGTCGAGGCTGGCACGCAACAAGGCGAGGTCCTGCAACGCGTCCCAAACGTCGGACGGCGTAAGCGGAATCCGTAACGCGTCGGTCACTTCCATGGCAGCCTCCCCCGATAAACGCGCGACAGCCGGTCAGGACGTCTGATCGATACGGTCGACGCGCGATGCGTAAAACGCGAGATACCCTTTTATTCGTATCGCCGCCTCGAGCGGCGTCTCGTAGCTCCACACCGCGTTTTCGATCAGGCCGTCTTCGGTGCGCAGATGGTAGTACGAAGCATCGCCCTTGAACGGGCAGTGCGAAGTATGGGTTGAGCGTTCGAGGCGCGCCATGTTGACGTCACCACGCGGAAAATAGAACACGTCCGGCAGGCCGGTTTCGGTGAGCGTCAAGCCGGCCTGGGTGTCGGCCATTGTCACACCGCCGTGAATCACCCGCACCCGGTGGTTGTTGCCACTAATGGCGATGGTGTGCCCACCCGTGCTCGCGCCGGGGCCGGGGCTTCCGTGAGGTGTCAAGGCATCGCTCATGTCTCGGCTCCGTGTCTGGTGTGCGGTCGAGCAAACAAAAAAGCCACGGGGGGCGCCCGTGGCTTCATTATCGGCCAAACTTCAGCCAATTGCGCGACCTTCCTGAATGCCGCCCGGGCGTCTCGCCCGGCGCCGCTCAGGACGGTGAGCCGCTTACTGCGTATTCCAGTAGAACGCCGCCTTGGCGGTGCCCTTGGCCGGAACGGTCACCGACCTGGTCTGGTCGTTATCCTTGTACTGCGCATGCACCGTGTAGCGGCCCGGCCGCAGCTTGACCAGCATGTATGGCCCGCGCGACGTGGCGCTCAGCACGTCACCGCTGTGCGCGTCGACCACTCGCACGTGGACATCGGCGAGAAAGTCAGAGCCGGGACCGGTGAAGCGCAGCGACAACGGCCACTGGCTTTGTGCGTGCTGCAGTGCTTTCGATTCGTCGAGACCGACGCCGCCCGATACGAACGAAACGTCGCCCTGATGCTGGATTTGCGGCAGGCCGCCACCGTTGGCGTTGCCCGCGCTGCTTTCGTCAGTGGTCGTGCCACCCGTTACGTCACTCGCCTGTGCATAAGCGCCGCCCGCCAGACCGAGCGTGAGCGCCGCACATACGGCGGCGGCTACGATCCTTCGCTGATTGCGTTGGGTTTTCATCGGTTCGCTCCTTCTTAAGGTCCTTGTCGTCCGGCGTCCCTCAGTGGGTCCGGATCAAGGCAGACGCAACCTGCGTGCCAAGCGTCAGTTTGCGTCGTCTGGAAACCGCTGCTGCGCCACGCCATGCGGCGCAGAGCGCCCTTCTTCACGAGATTGATGCGGGCGACGGATGCCGGTCCGTCGGCAGTAAGTGCAAGGACCGGCAAGCGTTACTTCAATTTCCGGGCGGATCGGCAAAGCGTCAGTCAAAACGACGGCCAGGCGATCATCCGGGCCATCGACTAGCCGACCGCTAACTGATCCGCCTAAGCTCAGCCGAGATCGACCGGTACGAAGATCTGCGCGTTGTCGCGCTGGATCAGCAACGCGATGCTGTTGCCGGCTCCGGCGATCATCTGTTTCAACTGATCGACGCTCGTCACCGGCCGGCCGTTGACCGCCAGAATCACGTCGCCCGGCTGGATGCCGGCGCTTTCAGCCGCACCGCCCGATTGCTGCACCAGCAGACCGTGCGACACCGACGCGCCACTCTTTTCTTCCGGCGTCAGCGGCCGCACCGCCACACCGAGACGGCCTTGCAACTGGGTCGGCTGATCGGCTTTGTCCGAAGCCACCTTCGCATCCGACAACGAACCGATCGTCACCTTCAGGTCCTTGGTGGCCTTGTCGCGCCACACCTGCACGGTAGCCGAACTGCCCGGCGCCAGACCCGCGACCTGCGACGGCAGATCCGACGAATCGCTGACTGGCTCGCCATTCACCGACAGAATCACGTCGCCCGGTTGCAGACCGCCCTTGGCGGCCGGGCCACCCGGATCGACCGAGCTGACGAGCGCGCCTTGCGGCTTCTGCATACCGAACGAATCGGCCAGTGTCTGATTCATGCCCTGCACCGCGACGCCGAGACGTCCGCGGCTCACATGGCCGGTCTTGACGATGTCGTCCTTGACCTTGATCGCTTCATTGATCGGGATAGCGAACGAAAGGCCCTGGAAGCCGCCGGTCTGCGAATAGATCATCGAGTTGATGCCGATCACTTCGCCCTGCAGATTAAACAACGGACCGCCCGAGTTACCCGGATTCACCGGCACGTCGGTCTGGATGAACGGCGTGTAGTTTTCGTTCGGCAGCGAACGCGACTTCGCGCTGATGATGCCCGAGGTCACCGTGTTGTCGAAGCCGTAAGGCGAGCCGATCGCGACTACCCACTGGCCAACCTTGCTCTGACGCGGATCGCCGATCTTGACGATCGGCAGATTGCTCGCGTCGATCTTCAGCACGGCGACGTCGGACTGCTTGTCGGCGCCGATCACTTTCGCCTTGAATTCGCGTTTATCGGTGAGCTTCACGGTGACGACGTTCGCGCCGTCCACCACGTGGGCATTGGTCAGGATATAGCCGTCACTGCTGACGATGAATCCCGAACCGAGGCTCGCGCTCGGCTGATCGGGCGCATCGCCGCCGTCGCCGCCTTGCATGCCCGGCATGCCGCCGAAGAAGTGCTTGTAGAACTGATAGAAGGGATCGCTCGGATCGATCGGCAACTGGTTGCCACCGTTGCCGCCATTACCGCCGTTACTGCGCAACGCCGTCTGCTTGACCACATGCTTCGCGCTGATGTTGACGACGGCCGGCCCGTAGGTTTCGACCAGACCTGAGAAATCGGGGATGCCGGTTTTTGCCGCGGCTTCAGCGGGCATCATCGCGGCCTGCGCCGGCGTGATCACCTGCGGCGCGGGCACGTCGCGATGCCCCGCCACATAGCCGGCGGAGAGCGCCACGGCGACAGCCACTGCAACAGCGCTGCGGGACAAGGTTTTCGCGTTCATCGTGTACTCCTGACTGGGAGAAAGAGGCTTTGGAATGAGATGAAGCGTACGTGGCATCGCTTAAAAGAGTCTTAAGCAGCGTCAGATCGCTCCCAGCCCGTATTTGAGCCTTGTTTCAGCCTCGCTTAAGCCATGTTCGAGCCACTTTACGAACAGAAAGCCTCACATTCTCAGAAGCGCACTTCGACTTGCAAACCACCCGTCGGAGATTCGTCGAGTCTCACCGCCGCATGGTGTTGCGTAGCAATGCGGCGCACGATCGCGAGCCCGAGACCGCTGCCCGCCACATCGGTGCGCACGCGGTTCGCGCTGGCGCCGGCGCGGTAGAAGCGATCGAACACGCGATCGCGTTCGGCCGGTTCGATACCCGGTCCGCTGTCGGCAATCCGCACCACCGGATGCCCTTCGTCGACATGCAGGCTGACGTCGACGCGGCCGCCTCGCGGCGTGTATTTGGTTGCGTTATCCACGAGGTTGTTGAACATGACGCGCAGCGCATCGGCGTCGCCGGTCACCGTCGCGGGTTCGCTCGTCTCGATACCGAGATCGACGCCGCGATTCTGCGCAAGCGGCGCGTACGCCACGACACAGTCCTGCAGCAGCGCATGCAGATCGATCGCGTTCGTGGCAGCCAGACCGTCCGGCTCCGATCGTGCGAGCGCGAGCAATTGTTCGGCGAGACGTGTGGCGCGCGTGACGCCCGCCTGCAGATCGGCCAGCGCTTCGCTACGCGTGGCGTCGTCTTTCGCGCGGGCCACGAGTTGCGATTGAATCTGCACGGCGGCGAGCGGCGTGCGCAATTCGTGCGCGGCATCGGCGACAAATGCTTTCTGAATGTCCAGCGCGGTGGCGAGCCGTTCGAGCAGGCCGTTCAACGCGCGCACGAGCGGCTGCACTTCGAGCGGCAGACGCTGATCGGGCAAGGGATCGAGCGCCTCGGGATGACGCGCGTCGAGCGCGCTGGTCACGCGCCGCAACGGCCGCAGTCCGCGCCCTACGACCACCCACACCGCCACGCCCAATAGCGGCAATAGCACGATCAACGGCCACAGGGTTCGCAAAGCAACGTTCGCCGCGAGCCGGTTGCGCACCGAAACCGGCTGCGCCAGCTGCACGACGTTATCGCCGACGATCGCGCCGTACACACGCCAGTCGCCGCGATCCGTATGTTCGGTCGAAAAGCCGAGTTCGGCGCGCGGCGCGAGCGGCGCACGCGGTCGCGAGTAGTACATCAACACGCCGTTGCGATTCCAGATCTGCAGCACGATGCCTTCGTCGCCGGTATCGCGCGAACCGAGCACCTGCGAGAACGGTTCCGCCGGCAGCGCCGCGGCAATCTGCTCCAACTGGTAATCGAATAGTTCGTTGGCTTCGGCAAGCGCTTGCCGGTAGATCAGCCAACCCGCAATGCCGACGCCGAGCAACACTAGCGCCAACAGCCAGAACAACAATTGACGGCGAATCGAACGCATCGGCTCAGGCATCCTTGGCAATCATATAGCCAAGACCGCGCACGTTGCGGATCAGGTCCGCGCCGAGCTTCTTGCGCAGGGCGTGAATGTAGACCTCAACGGTATTGCTGCCGATTTCCTCGCCCCAGCCGTACATTTTTTCTTCGAGCTGGCTCTTCGAGAGCACCGCGCCCGGCCGTGCGATCAGCGCTTCGAGCAGGGCGAATTCACGCGCCGACAACGCGACCGGCGCACCGTCGAGCGTGACCTGATGCGAGGCTGGATCGAGCGTCAGGTTGCCGTGGCGAATCGTCGAATCGCTGCGGCCGGATTGGCGGCGGATCAGCGCGCGCATGCGGGCGCCGAGTTCGTCGAGATCGAAAGGTTTGACGAGGTAATCGTCGGCGCCGGCGTCGAGGCCTTTGACGCGATCGGCAACCGCGTCGCGCGCGGTGAGGATCAGCACCGGCGTGGCCTGGCCTTTGGCGCGCAGCGTGCGCAGCACCTCGAGCCCGTCGCGTTTGGGCAGGCCGAGATCGAGCAGCACCAGATCGTAAGGTTGGCCGGTCGCCGCGCTGAGCGCCGCTTCGCCGTCTTCCACCCAGTCGACCGCGAAGCCTTCGCCGCGTAGCGCCTTGCGCACGCCTTCGGCGATCATCCGGTCGTCTTCGACTAGCAATATGCGCATGGTTGGTACGGTCCTGAAACATTTGATGATGCCGCATTCTAGCGCCCGGCCCGACATGCGCGCCGCACGCCGCTTTTTCACCGCAGCCTGGCGGCATGTCTCTACAATGAGCGCTTTGCGTCGCGCAGCGGTTTTCCGCGCATCACGCGATGCCCCGACACACTTTGGATTGCCGCGTGCCACCGCGCCCCGAAATCCTGCTTCTTCGCCTGTCCATGACGCACGCTTTTTTGCCCGCTTTTTTGTCTACTCTCGCACGCCGTGTGGCGTTGCGCTCACTCTCATCCGCTTCCGTCGATGCCATGCCGCGCCGGTTCGCGCCGCGCGCGACGGCGTTGCTGCTCGCCTGCGCCGCGCTCGGCTGCGGCGTATCGCTGCCGCTCACCGCGCAGGCTCGCGTCAAGGCCAAACATCCGAGCGTCAACGTCACCACGGTGCTGCCGCAACCGGTGATGGTCGGCCTGCAGCGCGCGCATGTACCTTTGTCGTCGATCAGCGTGGTGGTCGAAAAAGTCGGTGACCGCACGCCAATCGTCGCACTGAACGCCGGCAAGCCGATGATGCCCGCCTCGACGATGAAGCTCGTCACCACTTACTCCGGCCTCTCGATCCTCGGCCCGGACTATCGCTGGCGGACGAGCGCCTACGCGGACGGCACGCTCGACGCCAACGGCGTGCTGCACGGCAATCTCTACATTCAAGGCACAGGCGATCCGAAACTCGTGCCCGAGGAACTGATCGACCTCGTGCAGAAGATCCACAAGGCGGGCATCAACGGCGTCGACGGCGCACTGGTGCTCGACAAGCGCTACTTCGACGCCTCCACGCGCGATCTGCCGCCGTTCGACGACGACGCCACCGCGCCTTACAACGTCGGCCCCGATCCGCTGCTGTATGCCTTCAAATCGCTGTCATTCACGCTGACACCTTCACCGGACGGCAGCGTCGCAATCGACGTGCTGCCGGCGCTCTCGCAATTGCAGATCGACAATCAGATGCGCGCGGTCAATGGCCCCTGTCGCGGCGATGCAGCCTCCGTCTCGCCCACCGTGACGCCGCAGCCCAATGGCACCGTGGTGGCGTCGTTCACCGGCGACTACTCGGTGCGCTGCGGCCCGCGCACGCTCAACGTCGCGGTGCTCGATCATTCCGCGTTCTTCGCGGGCGGTTTCCTCGCGCTGTGGCAACAAACCGGCGGCACCTTCAGCGGCGCAACCCGCGAAGGCGCGGTGCCGGTCGGCGCGCGCCTCGTTGCCACGCACCAGGGGCCGGTGCTGTCCGACATCGTTCGCGACATCAACAAGTTCAGCAACAACACGATGGCGCGCAACCTGTTCCTGACAATCGGCGCGACGGAAGAAAGGCCGCCCGCCACGCCCGAGAAATCGGCGCGCGCCATCGAGGCGTTTCTGCGCCGCGACAGCATCGACATGGAATATCTGACGCTCGACAACGGCTCGGGCCTGTCGCGCGACGAGCACATCACCGCGCTCTCGCTCGCCGATCTGCTGCAGCGGGCCAACGCGAGCCCGGTCGCTCAGGTGTTCGTGGAGTCGCTGCCGATCGCGGGTGTCGACGGCACGATGCGCAACCGCTTGACCAACCAGGGCGCGGGCGGCAATGCCCACATCAAAACCGGCACCTTGCGCGACGTGCGCGCGATCGCCGGTTACGTGGCCTCGGCGGACGGCAACAGTTATGTGGTCGTGAGCCTGATCAACGACCCGCATTCGGAAGCCGCGCGTGCCGCGCACGACGCCTTGCTCGAATGGGTATATCAGGGCCCGTCCCAAGGATTCACGAAGGTCTCCGACCCCGTCGTCGAACCGCGCAGCAGCAAGCCCAGGAAAAACCCGCACAAGCGCGCCGCCCATTGAGTATTCCTTCTATAGAAGCCGCGCGCCGCAACGCGCCCAAGCGTGTACGCTGTCGGGCAGTGTTTGAGGCGCGCGTAAAACGCAATGCGTAGTGCGCGAGCCGCGCATCCGTTACGGTCGCGTGGCCTAATCAAACGATAACGACAACGTCCGCTGCGGCAAGCGCAGCGGCCAGGGACCACGGAGGAAGACACAATGCAATTCGATGCCGAATTGCTGCTGCTCGCCATGGCGCCAGTCTTTCTCGCATGCATTGGCTGGGAAGCCTGGCACCTGCGGCGCACGCGCCCCGGCGCGCAGCTCTATAGCTGGCGCGACACGTTCTGCAACGCCGCGCTCGCACTGATGCAGCAAGCCGCCGACAAGCTCGCGTGGCTCGCGATCATCCCCGTCTATGCGTTTTTCTACGACCACTATCGCGTCACCACGTGGCAGGCGAACTGGGTGTCTTTCGTCGTGCTGTTCGTCGCGCAGGATCTGCTCTATTACTGGTTTCACCGCTGCAGCCATCGCGTGCGCTGGCTGTGGGCCGCGCATGTCGTGCATCACTCGTCGGAACGGATGAATTTTTCCACCGCATTCCGGCAGAGCCTGATGTATCCGATTGCCGGTATGTGGCTGTTCTGGATTCCGCTCGCCGTGCTCGGCTTTCCGCCGAAGCAGATCGTCGCCATCGTGCTGATCAATCTCGGCTTCCAGTTTTTCGTGCATACCCAGGCAATCGGCAAGCTCGGCTGGCTCGAATACGTGTTCAACACGCCGTCGATTCATCGCGTGCATCACGCGCGCAACGACCGCTACATCGATCGCAATTACGCGGGCGTGCTGGTGATCTGGGATCGCCTGTTCGGCAGCTATGTCGAAGAAGATCCGCACGACGCGCCGGTGTACGGCATCGTCGAACCGCTTCACACGTATAACCCGTTGAAGGCGACGTTTCATGAATGGGCGTCGATGGCCGCCGATTTCGTGAGCGTGCGAGGCTGGAGCAACAAGTTGCGCGCGCTGTTCGCGCCGCCTGCCTGGGCAGCGGATTACCATGCGCGTTGCGCCGCCGGTGCGAGCGCCGGTGTCGGTGCTGCGTCATCCGGCGGCGCAACGGGCATTGAAGAAAACCATACGGCCGCGTTTCAAACACCGCGCAGACCGTAGAAGATTCTGTAAGCTGTCGTCATGCCGCTGAAGCGGTGGGCGCTGCCTGCAATACATGGCATAAGGGCCACACATACGAGGAGATGTAGTCAAAATGAATCAAACAACATCGAAGAAGCGCAGTTTCGTCCGCCTCACCCAGATCGCCGTCGCCAGTGCAGCGTTTGTGCTGCTCGCGGCTTGTGGCGGCGGGGGCGGCGATAACAACAGCTCGAGTAGCACGCCGGCAGGCGGCGTGAAGCTGCAGGTCGTGTCGTTCGGCGACAGTTTGTCGGATGTCGGCACGTACGCGCCGGTGATTCAGTCGAGCTTCGGCGGTGGCCGCTTCACGACCAACCCGGGCGAAGTGTGGACCCAGAAGGTCGCTGAGTACTACGGCGGCACGCTGACCGCCGCGTATGTGGGCGGCTTCGGTCAACCGCTGGTCGCGACGGGCGGGTATGGCTACGCGCAGGGCGGCTCGGACGTCGTCAACGTTCAGGGCGAAGGCTGGGCACCGAACAGCATGGCGGCGACGACGGTGCCGGTGGTGACCCAGGTGGCAAACTACCTGAGCGCGCATACGAGCTTCAACACGAACCAGCTCGTGCTGGTGAACGGCGGTGCGAACGACATCTTCCAGTTCGCGACTGCCGCCAATCTGACGGCGCTCGGTACCACGCTGCAGACGCAATACCCGCTGCTCGTGCAGGCCGGCAAACTGCCGAACTCGCAGGCAGGCCAGGTCGAGTTCATCGCCGGCTACCTGCAGCAGCTGGCCAACCCGCAGATCGCGACGGCCGCCACGCAGCTCGCCGCGCAAATCCAGACCATCGTCAACTCGGGTGCGACCCACGTGGTGCTGTCGACGGTGCCGGACATCGGCAATACGCCGCAAGGCGTCGCAGCCAACGCGGCCGCGCCTGGCACGGCTCAACTGTTGACGGGGATTACCGCGGCGTATAACGGCATGCTGGTCCAGAGCTTGACGGCTCTCGGCCTGCTGGGTACGGGCAAGGTCATCGTGGCCGATGCGTTCACGTGGCTGGATCAGCAGTTGCCGAACTATCAGGCGCTGGGCTTCACGGTGTCCAACACGGGCACGGCGTGTAACCTGACGTCGATGGTGGCCAACGCAACCGCGTATGCGACCGCCAATCCGAGCGCAACGAACGGGCTGACGGCGGCCCAGTACGGCTCGCAGTTCGGTTCGTCGCTGTTCTGCTCACCGCAGACCTACACGGTGGCTGGCGCTGACCAGACCTACATGTTCGCGGACTTGGTTCATCCGAGCACGCACATGCACGCCTTGTTCGCGCAGTTCGTCCAGCAGCAGATCGCGGCGACGGGTTTAGGGAAGTGAGGGTGACCGCGTAGCGGTAAGAGAATGGGGTTGTGTGAACGCTCGGCCTGCTGGTCAGGTCGGGCGTTTTTTTGCCTGCTCGGCGGTTGTGTCTGTGCGGCTGAGTCTGTGCGGTTGTTGTGCGCTTGCGGCGTTGGCCTTTCCTTGTTTTCTTAGTGGTCTATTAGCGTTCGCCCCTGTGCGGGGCGGCACTTACTTTCTTTGCCACCGCAAAGAAAGATAAGTAAAGAAAGCGGCTCACACCGCTAATTCTTAAGCTGGCCCCCCGCGCAGTCGCGGTAGTGGTGCATCTGGAATCTGCGCTCTCGCACACTCGGCGTGAGTGACAAAGCAGTCATCAGCTCCCACTCCGCACTACGTGCGTCGCGGACAAGCCTGCATGGGAAACCAGTGGCTTCGTTTGTGCACGGTGGGTGCCATCGGCTTCGCCTCGGCAGGTCGGTTCTGCACTCATAGACAAACCAGCGCTCCGCCAATATGCCGGTGTTTTGATGCCGCCGCGGTGGCGGCGTAATGACAGTCCCGGTACTGGGCTGTACGCGAGAGCAAAACCAGCAGACGGTTTTATGAAGTGCTCTTCGGCGCGCGCAGCGCCGCTGGAAGTATGACTCCCTTGTCACTCACACCGAATGTGCGAGAACACAGATTCCAGATGCACCACTACCCCCTCCAAGCC
>NZ_JAQQCH010000002.1:0-586249 GCF_046030555.1 Paraburkholderia sediminicola
CTACCGCCTGCTGGCAAGACGACCAGCTGGCTTGCCCCAGACGTTGATGGCTTACCAACGGGAGGGCATGCCCGCCGGCGAGCCGTCTGGCGAACTGCGCGTGCTCGGGGATTTCTTCCTGGCAGAGGGCGACGCCATAGCGGCGGCCTACTGCAGTCATTTCGCATCGTACGCATTGCGAAACTTCTCCGTAGCACTTTCCGGTCCGACGGGTGAAACGAATACGTACTCGCTCCACGCGCGTGGCGCAGTGCGCTGTATTTCCACGACCACCCGAGGCGCCCGGGTGCAATTGGCAGCGGCGCTTGCCGCCGGAAATCGGGTTTTGTTCAGATCAGAAGCGGGTGCCGCCTTGATCGATGCACTTCCAGATCCGATTAAGCGCCATGTGGCTATTCACCGAAAGGAAGACGCCTACGAGGCGGTTCTGTTTGAAGGGGATAGCGATGCCCTTCTCGGCGTAGTGAAACAGATTGACGCGCAGGCGGGTTCGATCGTGCCGGTGCAGTGTGTCGCCACGGGCACCTTCGATCGCCAACCGGAGGAACTTGCCGACAACTATTTGCTTGAACGCCTCGTCCACGAGCGGACCGTCAGCGTGAACACGGCAGCGGCGGGCGGCAATGCCAACCTGATGACGCTTGGTTGAGACTGGATCGACTCTACGGACATTACTTCATGTAATGCCGTTCATTTGAATATAAACAGGAATCCAATGAACATGAATCTGGTTGGCAAGTGGGGTAATCAGTATGGCTCGGTCCTGGAGATTCACGACTGCGACGCCGATGGGAGTTTTCGGGGCATATACCGCTCCGACACTGGAGCGTCCGGCATTTATCCGATGAACGGTTACGCACACGGTGGGACCGGAGCTAGCCAGCCGATTTCTCTTTCCGTCTTTTGGCGTCCAACCGATAGTCAGGTCTTCGATCCGAGCTGGCATTGGATGTCGGTTATGACGGGCACGCTGTTTCTTGACGAGCCGATCACAGGACAGCAGCAACTGTTGCACGGACTGGTTGCTTCCAGTTTGCATGAAGCCGTCGATATTTATGGCCCGGGTATCTACACGGAGTCGCTGACCTTCAGTCCGCTAAGTGAGCGCTTGCCGGGGGGACAGTCGTTTGCCTTTGGAACGGCAGAAAATAAAGTCAGTGTTGAGTGGTTGAACGCTTGTCCGGATTCGCCTTTCAGGGCGCTCAGCTATACCTATGACGATGCGGGCCTGGTCACTGGAGCGTTGACTCAACAAGATCTGACGTCCGTGCGCGTGCAAGGATTCACGGACCCCAATCCGCGCGAAAGGCTTCAAAGTATTGCATTGACCGCACTCGTCACTGATAGGAATGGGCGCGCCTGTGCGATCGGCATGGGTGGATTTATCGATCGGCAAAGCAATACGGCGAAGATCGAGCGTTTCTCGTCAAGTGCGGTCTCATATACCAACAGATACAGCGGTGTCGCCGTAACGCATGAGAGGTTCGCGGTTACTAGCAGCCTGCTGTGATTGTTCGGAGGGAAATGACGGGCTCAATGTGTTTCGATCGTGACGAGTTTTTCAACTCGTAGAGTATTCAAGGAAACGGAGAATGATGATGCGAAAGCTTTGCCTTTGGGTAGTCTCGGGCGCACTGACAATTGCGGGTAGTGCGTCATACGCGCAAGGCGGGTCGCCATTAACGCCGGAGGCCGCGTCGCAAATCATCGCGGCTAACGCCCTGAACAAGCAAATGGTCGAGGATGTGGGGAATGCACTTAATTCCGTGGGAATCGATCTGTCGCATGTCAAGGTCAGAGCGCGCGATGGGGTCGTGACGTTGAGAGGCCAGTTGAGAAGCAATGAGGCCGTTCAGTTGGCGGGGGACACCGCAGCGTCGGTGTCAGGTGTCAAGACGGTCAAGAATCGTCTACGTGTGCGCAAGTGAGAGTGGTGGCTGGCCCCGACCCAGCAAATAGTCCAGTTCCAAAGCTGGGGAGGGCAGCTTGCGTGTGACGCGCCGGGCACTAAGGATCCTGTCGCACGCGCTCGCGCATGACTCGCGGAATGATGAGGGCATGAGCCAGTGTATGAAGCGCGGCTTCGGCTGTACGGATTCCTGTTATCCCTCGAGTGGGGATTTGAGGCTAGCCCACCAGGACCGGATCGGACACGCCACGCGGCCTTTTCTGGTTTGTCGCGGCTGTTGATTTTGCAGTATGGGTAGGATAATGGGTAGGCTGCGGCCGGGGTGTGCGGGAGTCAAACCTGGCGGGGCATTGCAGCCGGTTGTTGGAATCGGCTGCCTTCCGCCGGAACGTTCCTTGAGCTTCCCGGGGCGTCTCCGTAGAGGGAGTCATAAATCTTCCACCTCGAAGTTAATTCATTGAAAAAGTGCCTGCCCGATTTTCGTTGGGTTACATCTGTTGTCCGATCTTCGTGGGGGCAACATTTGCGCGCAAAAGAGGGACCACCTTTGCGAAACCACTCCCACGAGACGCTAATGTTGCGCCTAGTCGTTTCGTAATATGAACTGAGACCGGCAAAGTGAACCGTGGCCGAACTCTATATCGCGCGGTCTCTACAATGAGATCACTGCCTTCATCCCTAAAAAAAGACATGCACATTCTTGTTGTCGGGCATTTGACGCCGCTCGACATAGCCTAACGTTTCCATTGCTTTCATTGCGGCGAACGTCGTTGGTTCCATTACGCCGGCCTGCAGGCTCAACTCACGCTGCGTCAGGCCGTCCCTCTCCCACAGTATCCGCAAGAGGGTCCAGTGCCCGAACGATACCGTGTGCTCAGTGAGCCGCATTTGCAGCGCGCGCACGAGTGAACGCGTAGCGTCTTTGACGAGGTGCGCGAGGCGTCGTTCGGCACCGCGTCGTGCCAGTGGCGCAGCATCTCGGCAGTCTCGCGCGGTGCGGTATCCGCTGTTTTCTTTCGTGTCGTGACAGTGTTCAAAAAGCTCAAGGTATCGCCCGAATCGTCATGACAGCAGCGTTGCAAGCGAAATAGAAAAGACCCACATGGCGTCGGGCTAAATCCATATCGAAGGGAGACATGGAAGAGACGGGACTAGATATAAACCCTTAGGTATGCGATGTAAGATGATGGACACCTGTCGCCCGGTTCAGGCGTTTCAACCAAAATTCACCACAATTACATTAACAACCCCTGCGACACCGTCGATAGTATTGTGGAAATCACTACGCTTAGCCGGCTATAGCACCTACGTCACGCTCGATTTCCGCATGCATCGCGTCCCGATGCTACCCGTCACAACCTGCTACTGGCCACGCGCCCGGCGATGGCATCGCTAACAGGTGAAATCGAGTAGATGGTGGAGATCGTTTCTTGCGATCCTGCCGCGTGCGTGCGTGCGTGCGTGCGTGCGTTAGCGTCGTCGACGCCTCCCTCGTCAACGCTCGCCGCTCGTGCTGGGCGTGTGAGGACTCAGATTATTTCGCGGCAGACCGGCAGTCCCATACAGGAGGCAATATGCACATAGGCGTTCCGAAGGAGATCAAGAACCACGAGTATCGTGTCGGTCTCACGCCGTCTTCCGTGCGCGAGATCGTCGCGCATGGACACAGCGTGGACGTGGAGACAGGCGCCGGCGCAGGCATCGGCGCAACGGACGACGCGTACCGGGCCGCGGGGGCGCAGGTTGCGCCCAGCGCAGAAGCGGTGTTTGCCGCTGCCGACATGATCGTCAAAGTGAAAGAGCCTCAGGCGCCCGAGCGGGCGATGCTGCGCCGAGGACAGATTCTTTTCACCTATTTGCACCTCGCGCCGGACCCCGAGCAGTGCGCCGATCTCGTCCGAAGCAACGCGGTCTGCATCGCCTATGAGACCGTCACGCAACGCGGCGGCGGACTGCCTCTGCTCGCGCCCATGTCCGAGGTTGCGGGCCGCATGTCGATTCAGGCGGGCGCGTTCAGCCTGGAACGCGCGCACGGTGGCAAGGGTATCCTGCTTGGCGGCGTGGCGGGCGTGCCCTCCGCGAAGATTGTGGTCCTCGGCGCCGGCGTGGTCGGCACCAATGCCGCGCAGATGGCTGTCGGTACGGGTGCGCAGGTCGTCGTAATCGACCGCAATGTCGATGCGTTGCGACGCATGGACCGGCTGCTGGGCGCACGCGTGACCACCGTGTATTCGAATCAGGACAACATCGAACGACACGTGCTCGATGCCGACCTCGTGATCGGCGGCGTGCTCGTCCCCGGCGCCGCTGCGCCCAAACTCGTCACGCGCAAGATGGTTGATGCGATGAGCCCCGGCTCCGTCATCGTCGATGTCGCGATCGACCAGGGAGGATGCTGCGAAACCGCGAAGCCTACGACTCACGCGGACCCCACGTACAAAGTTGGCGAAGTCGTACACTACTGTGTCGCAAACATGCCCGGCGGTGTACCGCGCACGTCCACTTATGCGTTGAATAACGCGACGCTTCCCTTTGTCCTGCAAATCGCCGACCTGGGCTGGCGCAAGGCGCTTACCGATGACGAACATCTGCGTCGCGGCCTGAATGTCGCGTTCGGCAAAGTGACCTGTCCCGAGGTCGCCGAAGCACTGGGCTACACCTGCGAGGATGCAGGTGCCATCGCCACTGAATAGCAAAAACATCGAGACGGAGCGCGGGCGGGTTTATCCGGTCGCGCTCTTGAGCCAACATGGTGACGAGTGTTGCGGAATGGTGCGCGCAATCATGCCATCTTGCAGATGCTGGCTTTTGCACGGGAGTGTCGACGGGCAGTCGATAGACGAGGTGCACTGCTTGTTGGCGCCACTCGCGTAAAACGGTGGCCAGCGTCCGAATCGAAATGAGCGCTTAGCGGGGGCCGGTCTTCACAATTTTCATAAATTCAGGAGTCCAAATATTTCCTGAACGACTTAGCGCGACAGATCCCCATTTCGTGGATCAGCGTCATCCGCTCATCGCCCCCAATACGCTCATGATTTCCTCCGCGAGCAGCAAGCTCGCAAGGCCATGTCCGAGCTTTTCGCGGCGCACGAGGGAGAGGACGTTCTTGCTGAAGACGCGGTCACGAATCTGTCGGTAAGTGAGAATCTCCTGGCGGTGCTCCTCCGCGATGTCGAACTTGCTGAGAAACGCAATGCTTTCGCTCGCAGCGGCAAGGCGTTTCATCGTCTCGATCGAATTTGTTCGAAAGGCTGGCTCGACGCTGAGTCCCGCTTCCGCGAAAGTATCGGCGACGATGCCGTGCATAAGCATGGATCGGTCGGCGAAGATGAGTGGATAAGAGGTGCAGTAGGCGAGCGGTATGGACTCCATGCGCGCCAATGCATGGTTCGGTGCGATCACAGCACCGAGGCGCGTGTCCATCTCCCAAAGGATTTCGAGTTGTGGCGATGGCGCCAGGTTGAAGCCCAGGCCCAGATCGGCTTCACCGCTGACAAGCGCGTCCAGGATTTCGCGCGCGGACATGGCCGTGATCGAAATCTTGATATGAGGGTGGTGCGTACAGAAACTTGCTGCTGCAGTGGAGGCGATTCCGCTGGCGAGCCCAGTCACGGTGGCAATGATCACTTCGCCCTTCTGCAGCGTTTTGAGGTCGCGTATCTCGGCTTCGACCTGGCGGTATTCCAGAATGGTTTTGCGCACATGGGCAAGGAGGATTTCCCCTGCCTGCGTCGGTCGCAGTCCGCGCGGCAGGCGCTCGAACAGCGGTTCGCCGATCTCCTCTTCAAGGAGCAGCAGATGCTTATTGATGGCAGAAGGGGCAATGTGCAGCTTTTCGCCAGCACCGCGGATCGAGCCGGAACGTGCAACTTCGTCGAGGTAGCGCAGCAATCGTGAATGGAGCATGTTCGGCTGCCTCCCTGGTCGGTCGCCTGCCTCTCTGGTCGGCATAGCGTACTCGAAAAGTGCACGCTCCGTGCAAAAAACGCTTCTTTTTAGAAACGCTCACTTCAGTCTTAATTGCACCAGTCGCAGTGGCAGCCGCTGGTGATCTGAAATGACCTACCCAGCACGCTCCCGACCGGTTTTTCCGCAAATATTGTTTGGATCTATTCCAACAAATTGGTCCGCGGCGGCGCGACAAAAAGCAAGCTCAAACCAATTGATGAAAGTGAGACAACCATGTATCAAGAAGTCAGCGAGAGAAACGCCACAGCATCCGGGCAACGTGGCCAGGTGACTGCCCACTACGACCAGGTGAAAGGGATTTTCGATGTTCTCAATGGAAAAAAAGAAGCCGATCTTCTCCTGAAAAATCTGAATATCCTCGATGTCCACAGCGAAACTGTCTATCAAGGATCCATTCTGGTTTACGACAAGCGCATCGTCGCATTGAATCCGGACGAAGCGGCTATCAAGGTGCGCGAGGTTTTTGACGGTGAAGGCCTTTACGCCATTCCGGGTTTGATCGACGCTCACGTTCACTTCGATGCGCAATTGGCCCATCCGGCAGCGTTTGCCGAGGCCATCGTCCCTTGCGGTACGACCACCATTTTTTCCGAATGCCTCGATTTTGTGAGTGCGGCGGGCGCAGAAGCGGTGCAGGCCACCGAGCAACTGTTCAAGAACCACGAACGCCTACCCTATCGGGTGTATGCATTCGCACCCGGAAAGAAAACTTCCGTGGCGGTCACCGACGCCCTGCTGAAGATGGATCCGGTGATCGGCCTGGGCGAGCTCGCGCACCTGACCTACAGCGTGGGCAATGATGACGATTTCCGCAAATCGGCATTGGGGCGCGCCAAGGGCGGTTTCATGAACACTCACTGGGGCGTGACTACGCTGTCGGACATGATGCTGAACTACATGCCCGCGATCGGCGCCTTCGCCAACCACGATGTCTGGAAGGAGGACGACATCGAGAAAAGCGTCCGGTACGGCCTTCAGACGCAAATCAAGTTCGGCGTCGGCAGCAGCGAGGTGATTAAAATCATGCTGCGCGCGATTGTCAAACGTAAGTGGCCTGCCGAGAATTTTCAACTGTGCGCGGACAATATCTCGGTCGACCGCCTGTTGACCAAGGGCCACATGGACTGGATCGTTTCGCTGTGCGCCGAAATGGGCATCGATCCGATCAAGGCGATCAAGATGGCGACCCTTTATACGGCGCGTGCATTCCGGATGGACAACAAGTTCGGTTCGCTGACGCCAGGCCGGTTTGCCGATATCGTGCTGACCGACAGCCTGTCGAAGATTAACCCGCGTTTTGTTTTCAAGGATGGCGAACTGGTCGCCAAAGATCGCAAGCTGTTGAAGCAAGCCGATATCGACTATTCCAGCATGGTGAAAAAGCCGGTTCCGGGTCTTGGCGATCTGACGCCGGAACAACTGGACCTTGTTCCGCTGGAGATCTCGGCAGATGGCGAGCAGGCGAAGGTGTACCTGTTCGACGTCTATGGCCGCGGCCACGAGAAGTTCTATCAGGAACTCTGGGTGCCGTTGCGGGACGGCAAAGTCGTCGCCGAAGTAGGGGGCGTCAAGCTCAACCGGATTTCGGTCGTACAGCGCTATGCCGACGGCAAGCGTCATGTGGTCAACGGTCTGTTCAAAGGTGTTGACATCGAGCGCGGCGCCGTCGCGACGTTCTGGCCGGCGCCCAAAGCCTACTTCGTCGCGGTCGGACAGGACAGCGCGGAAATGTGCCATTGCCTCCAGCGCGTCGATGCTTATGCGGGCGGCTGCATCGTCACCGAAAACAAGGAGGTAAAGGCGGTGCTGCCGCTGGATATCTACGGCGTCATGGCCAATATGAACCTTCCTGAACTGATCACCGCGACCCGCGCCATCGACGCCGCGTTGGAGGCGATGGGCAATCGCAATGAGGGCGAGCCCGTGGTGAACAAGCTCTTGACCTTGTTCATCTCGCTGGACCGCTTCGGTTTCATGGTTTGATGCCAATCTGACAGGAGAAGGCCGGCGGGTACGCTAGTGCCCCGTCGGCCGTGGGAGCTGAGGATGTAACCGGCGCCTTCATTCCGGTACACCGCAAAAAACTCCCCGCAATAGCGCGGTGCTCCATCATCAGAAAAGGCGACCAGCACCGGACAAAAGTAGGAAGACAACCAAGGGGCAGTAATGGCGCACCATGCAAGGGAAGCTGAAGTCATTGATACCGGGAGCCTGAAACGGCGCTGGATCACGTACGTGATTGGCATTTACATACTGACCCTGGGCATCAGTCTGGCGATCAGGGCTGGCATAGGCATTTCACCGCAAAGCAGCCTGACCCGGACGATGACCCTCGTGTACCCGCGTCTGAGCCAGGGAACGTATAACTTCATGCTTGAGTTGTTCATGCTGTTCCTGACTTATCTGGCCGCGCGGAAAGACTTCAAACTGAAGAACTTCGCCTCGTTGATTCCGGCATTTGTGCTGGCTACGTGCCTGGATCTGAACCTGATGCTGACCAGGTCGATCGGTTTTCAGGACTATCTCCCGAAATTCTTCCTGTTAGCTTTCGCAGATGCATTGCTGGCTTTCGGCCTGTTCCTGATGATCCGCGCGAATCTCGTACTTATGCCGATCGACATGTTCGTCAATACGCTTTTCAAGCGCACGGGACGAAAGTGGGGTGACATAAAGACGGCCTTTGACTGCACACTTTTGATCGTCAGTGCGGTAATCGGGTTCACTCTGCTTGGCGGACCCAAATTCATCCGCGAAGGCACGTTCATGAATGCCATTCTGGTGGGGCAGTACATCAAACTCTATTTCTTTCTGTTCCAGAAAATCAAAACTGCGATCGTGTCGTATCACCGAAGATCGTTGGAACATCGGTCCTATTCGCGTCAGCGCTTTTGAACCGAGGCGGTTGCCAGCGGCTGAGCCGATGGCAATCGTCCAGGTTTGCGTGCCGCGTCAAAATCGACGCTGCGCACGTGCCAACAGGGGGAACATCAAAGTCGGCTCCCCAAACAATCGATTGTTTGTGATCGTCTGCAGGTCGCATCCGGCACGCTGCCGCATTTGATTTGCTGCCAGACCGCAGGCCTCGAATTCGGCCTCAAGTATCAGTTGCGCCCGCAATTACCCCAGGCTTCGAGACGTCAATCATGACGTCGGCACCCACTCGTCATTTAAAAGAGCGAAAGAGGTAATACTATGCTTATAGAAAGTGCTTGCACTGCTTTGCTGAAAAGGGTCTGCCGCGTTACCGCGATAATCGCCTCTATGGTGATAGGCGCTCACGCATACGCGCAATCGAGCGTGCAGCTATATGGCATCGTCGATACATGGGTCGGCGTCCAGAAATATCCCGGCAAGGCTGCTAGCTGGCAGGAAGGCGGCGGTGGTCTGTCTACCTCGTTCTGGGGCTTCGGTGGTCAGGAGGATCTTGGTGGCGGCTACAAGACGATCTTTGCTATCGAGGGATTTTTCCGTCCACAGAACGGCGCGTATGGCTCCTTCAACGGCGACCCGTTTTTCTCACGCAACGCCTATGTCGGTCTCACGACACCCGCCGGCACCGTCTCGCTTGGACGCCAGAGCAGCCTGCTGTATTTGCAGGCATGCCAGTTCAATCCGTTTTACGCCTCTTTCACGTTCTCGCCGACCGTCGTCCAGATGTATGCCGGCCTCGGTACCTATCCGGCGTACAAGACCGATCAGGGGATCGTCGGCGGGACCGCCTGGAGCAATGCGGTGCAATATGCCACCCCTGATCTGCACGGATTCATCGGCCACGCAATCTACGCGTTCGGCGACAGCAGCTCGGGGAACGGCAGCAAGCAGTACGCGCTGCAGGCTTCTTATCGGAACGGTCCCTTTGCCGCCGGCGCCGTCTACCAGTACGCGAACTTTAACTCGACGGCGGGCGACCTGAATTCGCTGCTGAAGGGTTTTCACAGTCAGACAGCGACCCAGCTCGCAGCTTCGTACGAGTTTTCGATTGCGAAGCTATACGGCGAATACACCTATACCAACGACAATGTGATCAGCAAGGATTTCCACGTCAACATGTTCGAAGGCGGCGCGGCAATCGCTGTCGGAATGGGCAGGATTCTGGCGTCGTATGCGTATTCGCGCGATTCCGGCGGACTCAATCAGACCCGCCAGACGGCATCGCTGGGATACGACTACCCGCTCTCCAAACGCACCGACCTCTACGCCGTGTACATGTACGACCATTTTGCCGGTTTGTCGTCTGGCGAGACTGCGGGAGTGGGGATTCGCGCGCGGTTCTAGGCATGCGTCACCGCCATCAAAGTCCGTCGGACGGTGGCGGTTTTTAGCAGATATGTTTCGCGAGGAAGCTACCTACGAAGATGCTTGCTAAGGCGCACCCGCTAAACTGTTTTGTCGCATTAAGCTGTACCGCGTATCGATACGATCAGACTCCTTTACCGCGATGGAACCCACCTCGGTGCCGACCTTATTCACTGAACCGGTTGGCACGAAACGGGTGCGGATCCACCACTAGGGATTCGCCGGTAATCATCTCGGCAACCAGGCGTCCGGTGACGGCGCCCAGCGTCAATCCGTGATGGGCGTGGCCGAATGCGAACCAGAGATCTTTGTGGCGGCTTGCGGGTCCGATAATCGGCATCATGTCGGGTGTGCAAGGGCGTGCTCCCATCCATGGTTCGCTGTCGATACGTGCCCCAAGCGGAAACAGCGTGCGCGCAATCGGTTCAACGGCATTCAGTTGGGTTGGCGTGCGGGGCGCATCGCGACGTGCCAGCTCGGCGCCTGTGGTCAGCCTGATTCCGCGGCTCATTGGAGCAATCAGGTAACCATGCTCGACGTCGAGCACCGGATGGTTCAGGCGCGCTCCCGGTTGCGCTTCATAGTGCATGTGATAGCCACGCTTGACGGCCAGCGGCAAGCGATAACCCAACCGCGAGGTCACCTGGTCCGACCACGGCCCCATCGCAACGACGACGGAGCTGGCTTCGATCACGCCCTCATGGGTAGACACTGCCCACTTGTCCTTGAGCGTCGTGCCATCGCCAAAGAAAAAACGACCGCCTAGTTGCTCAAAATACCTTGCATAGGCGGTCACTAGCGCATTGGGATCGCTCACCGAATCGGACGTGACATATCGGAGCCCGGCCAACAGTGAGGTATCCAGGTCCGGTTCCGTCTGACGCAAGCGCGTGGTGTCGAGTGAATCGAACTCGATGCCGAATTCACGATGCCACTGCTCGGCAAGCCTCGTCTCCTCGTCCTGTTTGGCTGCCGTTCTAAAAACCTTCATCCAGCCGATCGGACGCAGTAACGAACTCGCGCCGGCTTCTTGCGCAAGCGCCCGGTGCTCGGTCACGCAGTGTTCGATCAGCGTGGCATAAGAGCGGGCGATGGCCGCATGGCGGCGCGGGTGCGAATTGCGCCAGTACTGCCACAGGAAAGGCGCGAGCTTGAGCATCGCGTCCGGGTGGTACCTGACATCGGTTGACTGGTTGCGTGCGTAGCGCAAGAGGGTCTGCAAGCCGCGCGGAAATGCATACGGATAGACGCCTTCGCGCTGAATCAGTCCAGCGTTGCCGAATGACGTCTCGTTGCCGGGCTGCCTGAGGTCCACCAGCGCAACTGACCGGCCGCGTTTTTGCAGGTGCGCGGCCACCGACACACCCACTATGCCGGCGCCGAGCACGATGGTATCGAACTTCATCGCTCGTTCCTTGTGATTCGTTTCATGTCAGCGCCAATGCGATTCAGCATGTTGGCGATCTGCTCGCCGATCGACGCCGACGGCCGCGATGAGCGGCGGCGAGCGTCTGGTGCCATTGGCGTCCCGCGCTGCCCGGCATCGCTCAGGAGGTTTCGGCGCAAGTGTCGACCGGATTGTTGTCGGTCAAACGCTGCTGGCTATAAATCCCGAACATCCAGATGGCGACACAGGCAATCAGCAGGGGAACCAGAGGACCCACCAGGCCCAACAGGGCAATTCGATGATGGAGTTCGACAGTGGCCGGCGCGCCTGCGTGGTAGCCGATGAGCGACAGGAGACCGCCCGAGACTACGCCACCGAGTGACAGGCCGAGTTTTTGCGCGGACATGAACATGCCCAGGTAAAGCCCAAGAGACGGTCCTCCCCTGGCCGATTTTACGGTGTCGAGCACCGAGGCCGTCAGGGCCACGCCCGCTACCGAACAGATGATGCCGTAGATCGCGCCGGCCACCATGACCACCGGTATCAACCCAGTGGCAAGGCCGGCCCAGTACCCGATAAATGCGGCGACGGTGACGAGAAAGCCGACCCGTAGCGTTCCATTGTCGCCAAGGCGGCGCAATACCGGAACGGCAAGTGGCAGACCCAGGAGCCCGCCAATCAGCACGGGTCCCGCGAGCAGGAACAGGTCCTCGGGGCGGCGTCCAAGCAGATATTGGTTTTCATAGGCAATCAGGGAATTCAGACAGCCTCCCGCTGTGCCGAGAGCGATGATCACGATGATGAGCGCAAGAAACGCCCGGTTACGCAGGACGGCAACGATGCCGTCACGCAGCGACATTTCCGCGGAGGATTCTGATAACGCAGCGGGATGAACTGGGGCGTTACGGACCGCGCTGTAAAACCAGGCGTACATGAACGCCATCGCCAGCGCTACCACCAGCGTCATGGTGAGGTAGCCCCGCTCGCCACCGCCGCCGAACCGGATCAGGATCGGCACGCAAACCACGAGCGCAATCGTAGTGAGGGCGGCGCCGAGGTTCCCGACGGTAAGAAATTTGTTGCGCTGGAGGGAGTCCGTTGCCAGGTCACCGGCCAGCGCGAGAAAAGTAACGCCGAAGACGGTATAGCAGGTCGCTTGCAGAATCTGGACCAGCACGTAAAAGGCGGCAAGCAGCGGCTTGGAGGTAATCGCGGGGTGAAAGAAGGTTAGGGGCAGAAGCACCATTAGCGCGAGCCCGCTCAGGATACAGACGCGCAGACGGCCGCCCGCGCGCAACGCCAACTGGTCCGAATAACGTCCGATCGGCATGTCGACAAGGACGTCCCACAGCTTGGGCGCCGCCAGAATCATCCCGGCAAGCCATGGTTCGAGATGCACGTATTCGGTGAGGAAATACAGAAGCAGCATGGGAACCGGGGTAGCGGCGAGCGCGTTGGCGGATCCGCCCGCGCCATATCCGCCCAGGCGCATCAGACTGATACCGCGGCTGGAATTCGAAGTAGATGACATGCCAATTCCTGTTAGGCATCCTGGGATGCGAGTGTCCCGGCCGGCCGATGTCGGCACGGTGGTTTTCTGCATAGTGCCAAATAAGAAAAATATTTACAATATGGAAAATGCTCTTGGACTTTTCTCCGTTACTGCGACGTCGGTGACGGATTCGGTCAGCGACTGACTGGGAGACCGTTGTTGATCAAGGTGTTGCCCCTGTCGGGCGGGGCTTGTGGCGTAATGCGATGGCTTTGTCAGTGTCGCGAACTATGCCGACGGCACCTCGGGTGAGGCCGAATTTATCTGTTTTAGAAAAAATTGACTTATTGGAAAATTGGTCAATATACTGCGTGCCAGTGCGCCGGTGGCGTGCGCCGACCTGCGGAGGAGACCGATGGCGGACGCAGATCCAGATTCACGAGTGAGTGCCCTCGACGACATCTTTGCGCGATTCAATCGCAGCGATGCGCCGGGCCTGGTGGTTGGCATTGCACAACATGGCATGCTCCACCGGCGTGGCTTCGGGCTCGCAAGCGTGGAGTTGGCCGTAGCGAATACGCCGGGCACGCGTATGCGCATCGGCTCGACGAGTAAGCACTTCGCCTGTCTCGCAGCGCTGTTGCTCGCCGAAGATGGGAAGCTCGATATTGAGGCGAGCATTCGCACTTATATCCCCGAGCTGCCGGTGCTGGCCGGCGAACCGACACTGCGCCAGCTCATGACGCATACCAGTGGCTACCGGTGCTATCTGGACCTGAGCGTGCTAGGTAACGTCGGCGCGATGATGGAAAAAGGTGACGCGCTCAGGTACCAACTCACGCAACAGGACGTGAACTTTGCGCCAGGCGAGCGCATGGCGTATTGCAACGGCGGCTACCATTTACTGTCGATCGCTATCGCGCGCGCCAGCGGCATGGCGTTCGAAGCCTTCCTGAAGCAGCGTATCTTCGAACCGCTCGGCATGGTGGATACCGATTCCGTGCCGAGCGACCTCACCGTGGTGCCGGGCAGGGCCACGCCGCACGTACCGCAGCCGGACGGCAGCTATCGTCGCGGTGTTCTGCCGCTGGAAGATCTACTGGGCGAAGGCTCGATCGTCTCGACCGTGGCTGACATGCTCATATGGCTCGCGCATTTGCGCGGCACCAAGCGGATCGGCAGCGACGCAACCTGGGTGCAGATGCTGTCGCCTGCCCGTTACTCGAGCGGTGTGGTGGGTACGTACTGCCTTGGGCTGGAGCGGGAGAAATATCGGGGTGTCGAGGTGATTCACCATGCCGGGGCGGTGGCTGGCGGCGCTTCGCAGATGATTACGGTGCCGGCGCACGCACTCGACATCATCGTGATCACGAACGGCGCCCCGGTTAGTCCGACAGAGCTTGCGTGGCAGGTGATCGACCGGCTGCTTGGCGATGGCGTGCTGGAGGCCGCACCGCCACGCGTCAAAACGGCCGAGCTGGCCGGGCTTCTCGGGCGCTACTGGTCGCAGGACACGCGAACGCTCGTCGAAATACTCGACGATAAAGGCGATCTTGGCTTCAATCTGCTCAACTCGATAGCGTTGCCGGTGGTCGCCGACCAAGGCCGGTATTGCGTGACGTTTCCTGGTATGGGACCGCTCTCGTTTCGCCATGTGCCGACCTCGCTGCTAAGCGATGCGCCGGTCATTGAGTTATCCAATTGCGGGCACGTCGATCGACTGGTGCGCCTGCCAGACGTTCCGCCGCCTGTCACGGAATTCGCCAGCGGGCTTATTGGGAATTACGTGTCGAACGATCTTGCCGCGAGCGGAACGATCAGCTTCGACGGTAGCAGGGCGACACTCGCCGTCAGGGGCACGCGCGGCGGCTGGAGCAGTGAGCTGCAGGTCATATCGCGCGACGTTGCTGCAACCTCTGTTAAGCCAGGGGAGTTGAGCGTGCCCGCGGTGCTGGTTGTCGAGCGGGAAGACGCGGGGTTGGTGCGCGGCTTCCGGTTGAGTACCACCCGCTCGATGAATCTGCATTTCGCACGGGTTGACGACAACGCGAATCAGGAGTGCGAATAATGAAAATTTTTACCACAACGCTGATCACCGAAACGAATACCTTCGCGCCGAGTCCGACCGGACTTGGCGGCTACGAGGCATTCGGGATTTATCACGGCGATGCCAGCACGGTGGCGCCGGACGGACTCGGGGTGGGAATAGCCGAATTGCGCAGACTTGCGGCCGCGCAAGGTCACGAAATAGTCGAGAGCCTGTCGACGATGGCGCAACCGGCGGGGCGCACCGTGCAGCGAGTGTACGAGCGGTTTCGCGAGGAAATTCTCGCGGATCTGCGCGCGGCGCTTCCCGTCGACGCCGTGCTGCTGATATTGCATGGTGCGATGGTCGCGGAACACTGTGACGATTGCGAAGGAGATTTGCTCGAGGCCGTTCGCGCACTGGTCGGTGACGAGGTGCCGATCGGCGTGGAGCTCGATTTGCATTGCCACTTTACCGAGCAGATGCAGCGCAACGCAAACGTCATCATCTGCTACAAGGAATATCCGCATACGGACATTATCGAGCGCCTGCGAGAGGTGTTCGCGCTGACTGTCGCGACTGCGGAAGGGCGCGTGCGTCCCGTGACCGCGGTCCATGATTGCCGCATGGTAGGTAAATGGCATACCACCTGCGAACCGATGATCGGCTTCGTTAGGCGCATGCAGTCACTGGAGGGACGCGACGGCATATTGTCCGTGTCGTTCGGCCATGGTTTTCCATGGGGAGACGTGGCGGAGACGGGCGCCAGGATCTGGGTGGTCACCGACAACGATGAAGCCACGGCTCAGCGCATCGCGGCGCAGCTAGCCCAGGAGTTATGGGACATGCGTGAAGCGGCACGCCCGGCGCACCTGTCGATCGACGACGCGCTGGATCGCGCGCTGGCTG
The DNA here is from genome assembly GCF_046030555.1 of Paraburkholderia sediminicola. GTDB lineage: Bacteria > Pseudomonadota > Gammaproteobacteria > Burkholderiales > Burkholderiaceae > Paraburkholderia > Paraburkholderia sediminicola_E. The sequence goes on from NZ_JAQQCH010000002.1 coordinate 15,989, forward strand.
GCGACGGCGGTCCGGTGGTGCTTGCCGATCTCGCTGACAATCCGGGCGGCGGCGCGCCGTGCGACAGCACGTTCATTCTGCGGCGGCTCATCGAGCGCGGTATCGCAGACGTAGCGCTTGGCTGCATGTACGACATCGGCTCGGTCCAGGTCTGCAGGGAAGCGGGTGTCGGCACGCGGCTTACGCTTCGGATCGGCGGTAAGTTGGGAGTGAGTTCCGGTGCGCCGCTGGACCTGGTGGTAACGGTTCGTGCGCTAGCGGACGAACATCATCAAAGCATGGGCGCTATGGCACGCCCATTGGGTTCGGCGGCGTGGGTGTCGACGGATGACAACATTGACGTTGTGTTGATGACGGTGCGCGAACAAACCATTGCGCCAACTGCCTTTACCGGACTCGGAATCGATCTGGCGAGCAAGCGCATTGTGGTGGTTAAATCCTCGCAGCATTTCCATGCGGAATTTGCGCCGATTGCTCGAGAGGTGCTCTATGTGTCGACACCGGGGGCATTAACGCCTGATTTCGTCAATATCCCGTATCGCGTTCGCAGCCTCAACTACTGGCCGCGCGTTGAGAACCCATTTGAGGCGTGACCGGAAAAACACGCGAGAGCGAAACTTCATGCAGGCCGGGCAGCCGCCCGGCTGAATCGCATCGTCGGCCGACGTTGAGCGTTGTCGCGTCAGACGCGACCAGGGGCCCTTTGCTAGCGCAAAGAACCTCGGGTCATTCCTGCTTCTGAAGCTGCTCGATGACGCGCTGCTCCGCGCTTGTGCACACAGACAGGAGGCGGCATGGACTATCAGATGCTGCAAGGAACGCGTGTCCCATGCTGCTATCGAAGTAGACCGACTCGCCAGGCTTGAGCCGCACAGGCGCGTAGAACTCCGTATGAAACTCGACTTCACCTTCCAGTATGTAGATAAATTCCTCGCCGGAATGCCTGATCAGGCCACCGAATTCGTCGGTGAATTCCTCGATGGTGCGGGCTCGTACGTCGACAATCAGCGGGACCAGTTGCTTGTTCAGCAGCTCCACGGCAAGGAATGTCTCCACATAGGGGCCAGTCCGCACGGCCACGCCCTCACCTTGGCGCTGGATGACGCGTCTGCCTGGCACCGACGGGGCAGCTTCGCCGCCCGGGCTTTCGCCGAGAAGTCCAAGCAACTCCGACATGTTGACGCCCAAACCGGCGCTCACAAGCGAGAGCTTCTCGTAGGACAGGGACGCCCGTCCCATCTCGAGCTTCGAGATAGTTGAAATGGCGAGCCCGGTTCGTTGGCTGACTTCCTGCAACGTCAGCCCAAGTTTGTTACGCAGCGCGCGAATCGCCTGGCCGGGCTTGCTCAGACTGGATGGATCGTGGGTAGCAAGAGTTTTCCGCATAGGTGTTTTCCGCATAAGCGATCAGTATGCCAAAAATTTTCATTACACGTTCATTACGTCCCAAATTATTCATTGTGGAAAAAAATGTTCTATTTGGAAAATTGTTGGTGTAATGTGTGGGTCACGCAGCGCTAACGGTGTGGCTGCGATGTGAAAATTCGGCAAGCCGGTAGTCAGTCGCCATCCGCTGCTGGCAATGAACGGTCGCAGCGGCCAGCAAGCGTACGAACAAGCAAACCGGCTGGCGATAGAGATATGAGAAATGACACCCGGGGAGCGCGGACAAGGCGCGGGTGCCTGGAGGAGAGACAAATGAAATACGCTGGTCAGCGTCACTATTCCGCCAGCCGCTTTGGCGGCATCGGATTTGTGGCACTCCTACACGTGGGGCTCATCTACATTCTGGTGAACGGTCTCGCCTCGAAGGTGATTGAGGTGATCCGCAAGCCCATCGAAACAAGAATCGTCGAAGAGGTGAAACCGCCTGCGCCCAAGCCGGCGATCGTCTTGCCACCCCCGCCGAAATTCGCGCCCCCACCGCCGTTCATTCCACCCCCTGAAGTGGTGGTTCCCGCACAAGCGCAGCAGTCGGTCGTGGCGCAGCGCTCGGCCACGCCTCAGCCGCAGTCCGCGCCCATGCCCGCGCCGGCTGTTGCGGCTGCGCCTGCCCATACGGTGCGTACGGAAGTGGGCGTGGTTTGCCCGAATTCGCAGCAGGTCAGGCAGTCGATGCATTACCCGCGTGAAGCTCAGCGCAACAACATTACGGGCGACGTACTCGTGGAGTTCGTGGTGGATGCACACGGAAACATGCAGGACGTACAGGTTGTGAAGTCGGCGGATCCGCTTCTTGACCGGGCCGCAGTGAATGCAGTCAAGCAGTTCAACTGTGTCGCGCAAGGAGAGGATGTTCGTGTACAGGTACCGTTCTCGTTCAATCTGAACTGAAGGCAACGTCAAGCAATGCTGGCGGGCGCTACCTGCCAGGTCTATGAAGAACGATCTTGGAGTGATGACATGAAGAACCCGAGTTTGGCCGCCATTGCGGCAAGCGCTATTTTCGCCCTGACCTCTGTGGCACTGCTGAGCGAGACCGGGACTGCCTATGCGCAGTCCGCCAGCAGCACGGCAGGCACGCCGAGCGCACAGACGAGCGCCGCACCCGCTGCGCAAACGCCGGCAGAGCAGGCCGACCAGCCTACTCCGCCGCCGGTGGCAATGACCGAAGCGGTGTCGAATCCGTATGGCCTCGACGCGCTGTGGAAAGGGGGAGACATTGTTTCGCGGGGCACGCTCGTCATCCTGGTGATCATGTCGATGGGCAGTTGGTACATCATGGTGACCAAATTTTTCGAGCAATTCCGCGCCAATCGCCGTGCGCGTTCGGCTGACGAGAAGGTATGGGATGCGCCGTCCCTCGAAGCCGGGATGCAACAGTTGGACGAAGCCAGCCCATTTCGTTTCATAGCAGGCAGAGGGATTGAAGCCAGTCGCCATCATGAAGGGGCGCTGCTCGAAAAAGTCGATCTCAATACCTGGATCAGCGTGTCGATCGAACGCGCAACCGCGATTGTTTCCAATCGCTTGCAGGATGGCCTCGCGTTTCTCGCGACAGTCGGCTCGACCGCGCCTTTTGTGGGTCTGTTCGGTACGGTCTGGGGTATCTATCATGCGCTGACGGCAATCGGTATTGCTGGACAGGCGTCGATCGACAAGGTGGCGGGGCCGGTGGGCGAAGCACTCATTATGACGGCCATCGGCCTTGCGGTCGCCGTGCCGGCGGTGCTCGGCTACAACTTCCTGATACGTCGCAACCGCTCAGTCATGGAACGGGTGCGCGGCTTCGGCGCGCAACTGCATACCGTACTCCTGAGCGGAGCGGGCACGGCCACGAAGAGTTCTTCGTATTCCGTTCCTGACGACGCGGCCTCAAGGCGTTCCATGAAGGCAGCAACGTCGTAAACGGAGCAGATCATGGCCATGAGTGCAGGACAAGGCAGCGAAGACCACGACGAGGTCATGTCGTCGATCAACACCACGCCGCTGGTGGACGTGATGCTGGTGTTGCTCATCATCTTCCTGCTCACCATTCCGGTAGCCACGCATACGGTGAACGTCCGGTTGCCGACGCAGACAGTCCAGCCGTTGCAGACCACGCCGAAGAACATCGTGCTTGCGATCAATCGCGACGGCGACGTGTTCTGGTCGGAACAGCACGTCGATATGCCGACCCTGGTCGCGCGGTTGAAAGAGGTTGCCGTACAGCAACCGCAGCCAGAGGTTCAGATCCGGGGTGACGAGAACGCGCGTTACGAATACGTCGGTAAAGTCGTGGTGGCGTGCGAGCGAGCCGGCATCGCGAAGGTAGACTTCATTACGAATCCGGCTACGCACGGCGGTTGAGGAGGCAGAAATGGGAATGAACATTCCGGCGGGTGGTGATCAGGAACCCGAAGTAATGGTTGAGATCAACACGACGCCATTAATCGACGTCATGCTAGTGCTGCTCATCATGCTGATCATCACGATTCCGATTCAGTCGCACGCGGTGAAGATGAATATGCCCGTGGGTACGCCGCCTCCCGTCGTGCAGGCGCCGCCAGTGGTAGAGGTTGACGTGGACTTCGACGGCACCATTAGCTGGAACGGTGCGCCCCTCGGGGACCTCGGGGATCTCGATCAGCACCTGAAGACGGTGGCGGCGCAAGCGGACCAGCCGGAGCTGCATCTCAGACCCAACCGGCTGGTGCCGTACCGTCGCGTGGCTGCTGTGATGGCGGCGGCGCAGCGGCAGGGGGTCACCAAAATCGCGCTCGTCGGCAATGAGCAATTCATGCAGTAGGAACGTCTGGGATAGGTGGAAAATGAGTCGTGGACTTAGCTATGGACGCCTGTCGTCCGCTCTGCTGCGCGCGCTGTTTCTAGCGATCGGGGTGAGCGCTGTGCTCGTCAGCACGTCGGCGTTTCCGGCAGAGACCCTCCGGCCGGAGGTCGCCAAGCCATTGCAGACTGCGCGTGCGTTGTACCAGGCGCAACGCTACAAGGATGCGCTGGCGAGCGTGGCGCAGGCAGAGGCCGTGCCCGGCAAGTCGCAATACGAGAGCGATCTCATTGCCCAGATGGGCGGCGCGGCCGCCGTTGCCGCCGGCGACCTCGCAGTGGCCGCGCGCGACTACGGATTTCTGATCCAGAGCGGCCGCCAGCCGGTTGCGGAACAGCAGAAGATGATGGCGGCTCTGACGAGTCTCGCCTATCAGCAGGGAAATTATGCGCAGGCCGTGCAATGGGGCCAGCGCTATCAGAGCGCGGGAGCAGGCGATCCGCATATGAAAACGCTGCTCGCGCAGTCGTACTACATGGCGGGCAACGCCGGCGCGGCGGAAAAACTCCTCCGGCCTGCCGTGGACGCGGAGCTGCGCGCCGGCCGTGCACCGGACGCTGACGCGCTGAAACTGCTGGAGAGTTGCTATCAGAAGCAGGATGACAACGCCGGCTACACCGCGATGCTCGAACAACTCGTCAAATATTATCCAACGCCGGCTTACTGGGGCGAGTTACTCAACCGCTTGCAGGCAGATCCAAAATTCGGGGGACGTTTCGAACTCGATGTCTATCGTCTCAAGCAAGCCACCAACAATCTAGGTAGCGCAAGTGACTACATCGAGATGACGCAGCTCGCGATCCTCGCGGGGCATGGCGCGGAGGCATTGAGTGTGGTGAACCAGGGGTTCAACTCAGGCGTGCTGGGCAAAGGCGCGGATGCGGGACGCGGCGAGCGGCTCAGGAACCTCGCCACCAAACCGGCAGCTCAGCCACAGCCGGCCGCTACGGCAGGCAACGGCGCCGCGTTGGTCGAAACCGGCTTCAACGAGGCGCTCTCGGGAAAAAATCAGCAAGGCATCGCCTTGATCGAGACGGGCCTCGCGAAAGGCGGCCTTGCAGATCCGAATGAAGCGCGCTTGCATCTTGGCATTGCTTACTACCTTGCCGGTCAAAAGGGGAAAGCGTTGAATGCATTTGACGCCGTCGCAGGCAATGGCGCAGCGGCCACGCTGGCACGACTGTGGAAGCTCGCATTGCGTAGCACCTGACCCATATAACTAAAAAGGCCCCATGCATAATGCAAACGCAACCCTGAGATTTGTCGTCGCCGGAATCTGCCACGAGACCAATACCTATGCGACGGAGTTCACGGGTTACACGCAGCTTTCCGACTTCATGTGTGTCAGTGGCGATGAGGTTGAGGCGGAGTACGCAGGAACCAATCGTTCGGTAGGCGGCTACATCGAAGCGGCCCGCGCGTCGGGGATCGAACTGGTTTACTCGACGTTGGCTTTCGCGTGGCCGTCCGGAACCATTGGCGCGAGTGTCTACGAACAGCTGAAGCAATCTGTGCTCGCCGGGATCAGGGACGCACTCCCGGTTGATGGCGTCTTGATGGCGCCGCACGGAGCGGGTGTGGTTGAGGGAATCGACGATCTCGAAGGCGACCTGCTTGCGGCGGTACGCGAACTGGTGGGCGACAACGTGCCCATCGCATCAGTCTACGATCTGCATGGGCAGATGACGGACCCGATGCGTATCTACGGCGACCTGACGCTGCCGTGCCGGCTCTATCCGCACACGGACCTCCTCCAGCGCGGCGTCGAGGCTGTCGAACTGCTGGCCCAGACAGCCCGCGGCGCGATCAGGCCGGTCACCGCAATGCACCAGTTGCCCATGCTGGGTATCGTCATGAGCACGGATTCCGGGTTGCCCGCGGCGGACGTCAACGATTTGTGCGCACGTATCGGTGAACGACCGGGGGTGATCGATTGCTCCTGGTTCCATAGTTTTCCGTACGCTGATATTCCCGCGCCGTGCCCCACAGTGGTGTGTACGACAGATGGCGACTTTGACCTCGCGCAACGCTACGCCGATGAAGTTGCCGACTGGATCTGGGCGAACCGGGAGGCGTTCAGACCCAAGGTCCTTGCTCCGGACGAGGGTGTCAGGCAAGCCCTTGCGGTCGAGTCAGGTCTGGTCGTGATCAACGAGAGTTCGGACAACCCAGGTGGTGGCGCGCCCGGCGACGCGACGCATTTGTTGCGGGCGCTTCTGCACGCGCAGCTTCCGCCCGAGACCGCGTGCTTCGTGGCGATTCACGATCCAGACGTCGCGCAACAAGCTGGGCGTGCCGGCGTCGGCGCGACGATAGAAGTCAAACTCGGCGGGAAGCTCGGCAAGATGCAAGGCGCTCCCATCGTTGCGCAAGCGTATGTCAAAGCCGTTACCGACGGCCGCTTCACGAATCTTCCAGGGTCCATGCTGGAAGGCCTTCAATTCGATCTCGGGACATCGTGCAGGCTCATCATCGAGGGCGTCGACGTCATTGTTATCTCGCGTCCGACGCAAACCTTCGATCACGCAATGTTGCTGCTTCATGGTATCGACGTGAACTGCCGCAAGATCGTTGCGCTCAAAAGCTCCAACCATTTCCGCGCGGGATTCCAGGCGCTGGCCTCCGCAATCATTACCGTCGATAGCCCGGGGCTGAGTTCAGCCGATGTCGCATCGTTTCCTCGTTCGCGCCTCGCGCAGCACCTTTGGCCACTCCATGAAGATGTCGTGCGAGAAAGGTCTGAGCAGGTTGCCAAGCCAACTCGGGACGCTTGAGTTTTATTTACCCGGACCGCTCACGCTATGTCGGCTGCGTTGCCAGGTGCCGGCAGCCTGGAAATTCGCGAGCGAGTCCGTCAACGGCCAACCACACGATCCGACTGCATCTACATTGAACTATGAGCAGCATTCACACTATTCAGGTTCTACCGGCAGCCAGTCCGGGGAATCCGATAACAACTATCGATACACCTGCGCTGCTGCTGGACGCCGACGCGTTCGAGCGCAATCTGGATGTCATGCAGGCGCGAGCCGATGCGGCCGGCGTGGCGTTGCGTCCGCATGCCAAAGCGCACAAATGCCCGGCGATCGCGCTCGCGCAGATCCAGCGTGGCGCAGTGGGCATCTGCTGCCAGAAGGTCAGCGAGGCGCTGCCTTTTCTTCATGCCGGCGTCACGGATATTCACATCAGCAACGAAATCATCGGTTCGGCGAAGCTGGACCTGCTGGCGCGGATGGCGCTGCATGCGCGCTTCAGCGTTTGTGTCGACCACCCGGATCAAGTGATGGCGTTAGCGGCGGCTACTGCCGCGCACGGCAGCCGTATCGATGTCTTCGTCGAAATCAACGTCGGCCAGAACCGCTGCGGTGTAGACGATGCCAGGCAGGTGTTGCAGTTGCTTGAGGTGATGTCCGCCCATGCTCAACTGACGTTCAAAGGCTTGCAGGCGTATCACGGCGGTATCCAGCACATCCGCGATTATGCCGAGCGGCGTGATGCCTCGGGGGGCGCCGCGGCTCGCACGGCCGAGGTCGTCGACGCGCTCCGCCGTGATGGTGTGGTCTGCGCGGTTGTCACCGGCGGCGGCAGCGGCAGCGTCGAGTTCGATCTCGCAAGTGGGGTCTACACCGAAGTGCAGCCCGGTTCTTACGCCTTCATGGATGGGGACTACGGTCGCAACGTCTATACCGATGCACTGCGTTTCGAACACAGCCTGTTTCTCGCCGCGTCGGTGATCAGCGTTGGCAATAGTGACGCGGGACAGGTCGTGGTGGTCGACGCAGGACTCAAGTCTCTCGCCGTCGATTCCGGTTTGCCGACGGTTTGGGGCGATGACGGCGCAAGCAGTACCTTGCACTACACGGTCGTAAACGACGAACATGGAAGTGTGCAGATGCTCAATCGCGACGTCGTCAAACCTGCGCTGGGCAGCCAGCTTTTACTGGTGCCAGGCCATTGCGACCCGACGCTCAACTTGCATGACGAGATCATTGTCTTTCGGCGGGGGCGCGTTGAGGTCATATGGCCAGTGAGTGCTCGCGGCCATAGCCGTTAGACTGGCGCCTTCGCCGGGATTCTCATATTTTCGGTTGGTCCGGTCTATCCGGTTTGCAAATGATTCTCTGTTGGAAAATTCTCCAACGTACTACCAACTGTTGCGCCTCTGTGGCGCTATGTCATGTGGAGAGAGGCGTTATGGTGGTTCAAGTGTTGAACGTGAATGTCAGTGCCCTTGACGCAATTTTTGCACCCTTCAATCGCAGCGATGCACCTGGCCTGGTGGTGGGCATCGCGCAGCACGGCAAGCTGTTGTACCGGCGCGGTTTCGGGCTCGCCAGCCTGGAGCATGAAGTGGCCAATACGCCGGGCACGCGCATGCGGATCGGCTCGATCAGCAAGCACTTCGCCAGTCTGTTGACTCTGCTGCTGGTCGAGGAGGAAAAACTCGATCTCGACGCGCCGATCCGAAGCTACATTCCCGAACTTACCGGCCCGGGCGGCGACCCGACGATCCGGCAACTCCTGATGCATCGCGGCGGCTCGCGCTGCTATCTCGACATTGGCTTCCTCTGCCGCGGGTTGGCGATTGCACCCCTTGGTACCGCGCTGTCCACGCAGGTTCGCCAGACGGGTCGCAACTTCGCGCCCGGCGACATGATGATTTACAACAACGGCGGCTATCACCTGGTTTCGATCGCGATCGAAAGGGTGGGTGGTGCGTCGTTCGAAACCCAGCTAAAGGAGCGCCTGTTTGATCCTTTGGGGATGCTCGATACCGAGTCGATCCCAAGCGATTACAGCATCACGCCGGGCATTGCGACGATGCACACGCCGGCGCCGGGCGGCGGCTGGCGGCGCGGTCTGTTTCCTTCGGAGGAGAATCGCGGCGAGGGCGCCATCGTCTCGACGGTCGGCGACATGCTGCGCTGGACTGAACATCTTCGTACACGAGACCGGTTCGGCTCGCCCGCGACCTGGGCTGCGCTGACCGACCTTGCGCCCTTTCCAGACGGAACGGTCGGAGCTTATGCGTTGGGCTTGATGGTCCAGTCCTATCGGGGCGTGCGAATCGTGCATCACGCCGGTGGCGTGGTCGGCGGGTCGAGCCAGATGCTCACGGCGCCCGACCATGGGCTCGACATCGTGATCATGGCCAATGGCGCACCCGCGTGCTATCCAGTGAAGCTGGCCGAGCAGGCGCTCGATCTCATCCTCGCCGACCATCTGGGTGAGCGCACGCCTACGATCGCGGCGGCTGACTACAAAGACTTGCTCGGTGACTGGTGGTCACCGGACACCGGCATGATCTACGGCCTGGTCGACGAGGAGGGTGTGTTGAAGCTCTCGCTGTGCAGCAGTCCGAAGGGGTTGCCGTTGGAGAAAAGACTTAACGGCCGGGCGGTTGCGCGGGGCGTCGGTGTGGGCATGGCCGATGTCGAAATCGGGCTGGACGAAGCCGCTCGCGGCGATGGGCTGACGGTCAGGTTCGGCGCCCAATCCGCAATCTATCGAAGGGTATCGAAGGACCTCGCGAGCGTCGAAGCTTTCGTCGAAGCTGTCGCGGGTCAGTACTACAGCGCCGACGCCGACTGCATAGCCGTCATCGCCCGGGACGGTGAACGCATCGTGCTTCGCTGCGGCGATGCTTACGGACAAATCGAGAGCGAGCTGGTTTGTCTGGGCGAGTCGCTTGCATGCACCGCGCCTTCCCTCGCAGGGTGGTCCTGCGCGTTGAGTTTTTCGAAGCAAGGCGGGCGAATAAGCGGATTTCGGATCAACTCGGGGAGAACGCGGAACCTTTCGTTCGAACGCAGGCACTCAGACTGAGTCCCTGTCCGGGTCAGGCAACGTCCGAGTGCATGAATACCCGGTTTGGAAGAATTTCCAGGCCGGAATTTATAGCCATATATTGCATGGCATCGCGCCGCTACGGCGCCAAATCTGTGGAGAAGCGCTAATGGTGGGTCCAGAGTTGAATGCGGATGTCAGCAGTGCCCTTGACGGTCTTTTTGCCCCTTTCAATCGCAGTGATGCACCGGGCCTGGTGGTGGGCATTGCGCAGCACGGCAAGCTGTTGTACCGGCGTGGCCTCGGGCTCGCCAGCCTGGAGCACGCAGTGGCCAATACGCCGGTCACGCGCATGCGAATCGCCTCGATCAGCAAGCACTTCACCGCTCTCCTGGCCCTGCTGCTGGTCGAGGAAGGCAAACTCGATCTCGACGCGCCGATCCGAAGCGTCATTCCCGAACTCACTGGCCCAGGCGGCGACCCCACGGTCCGGCAACTCCTCCTGCATCGCGGCGGCTCGCGCTGCTTTGTCGACATCGGCATCCTCAGCCGCGGACTTGCGGTGCCCCCGGTCGGGACCGGCCTCGCCACGCAGGTTCGCCAGACGGGTCGTAACTTCGCGCCCGGCGACACGATGCTTTACAACAACGGTGGCTATCACCTGGTTTCGATCGCGATCGAACGAGTGGGCGGTGCATCGTTCGAAGCTCAACTCAGGCAGCGGCTGTTCCATCCCTTGGGGATGCTCGATACCGAGGCGATCCCAAGCGATTACAGCATCACGCCGGGCATTGCGACGATGCATACCCCGGCGCCGGGCGGCGGCTGGCGGCGTGGCCTGTTTCCTTCGGAGGAGAATCGCGGCGAGGGCGCCATCGTCTCGACGATCGACGACATGCTGCGCTGGACCGAACATCTTCGTACGCGAGACCGGTTCGGCTCGGCAGCAACGTGGACTACGCTGACCGAACGTGTGCCCTTTCCAGACGGAACGGTCGGAGCTTATGCCATGGGTCTGGTGGTCGAGTCCTATCGGGGTGTGCGTGTCGTGCATCACTCCGGCGGCGTGATCGGCGCGTCGAGCCAGATGCTCACGGCGCCCGACCATGGGCTCGATATCGTGATCATGGCCAACGGCGCACCTGCGTGCAGCCCGGTGAAGCTGGCCGAGCAGGCGCTCGATCTCATCCTCGCCGACCATCTGGGTGAGCGCGCCCCTACGATCGCAGCGGCTGACTACAAGGATCTGCTCGGTGACTGGTGGTCCGCGGATACCGGCATGATCTATGGCCTGGTCGACGAGGAGGGCGTGCTGAAGCTGTCGATGTGCGGGGCATCGCAAGGGGTGCCGTTGAGAAAAGCACCCGACGGACGGGTCATCTTGCCGGCCGTAGGCATGGGTGAGGTCGAGCTCGGGCTGGACGATGCGGCCAGGAGCCACGAGTTGACGATCCGGTTCGGCGGACAATCCGCGGTCTATCGAAAGGTCGCGCGAGATACCGCCGACGCTGAAGCTTTCGTCGAAGCGGTCATGGGCCAGTACTACAGCGCCGACGCCGACTGCACCGCAGTTATCGCCCAGGACGGTGAACGGATCGTGCTTCGCTGCGGCGATGCGTATGGGCAAACCGAGAGCGAGCTGATTTGTCTGGGCGAGACGCTCGCATGTCTCGCGCCCTCCGCGATGGGTTGGTGCGCCGCGTTCAGCTTTTTAAAGCAGGGCGGGAGAATGACAGGATTCCAGATCAACTTGCCGCGCACCAGAAATCTCACGTTCGAGCGGAAACAGATACGTTAAGCCATGGCCGGTATCCGCTCATACCAGGAATACACGTGGAATCATGAATGCCAGTGACGGGACCCGAGCCCGTCACTTTTGTTTCCCAGCACGATGGAGTCTGTGTTGTGCAGACCCTAACCAATCATTGAGGTAGATGAAGCGTATGACGCAAGCTCAGCCTGTTTCGATCCCGAATACCCGGAAAATCGATTTTGTTTCCGGGGTTAATGGCCATGAATACTCGATCAGCGTGGCATTGCCGTTGCTGCCGGCGCCTGAACGCGGCTACCGGGTGCTCTATGTGCTCGACGCGCATGCCTATTTCGCGAGCGCCATGGAAGCGGTTCGCGCCAACGTGCATGACGTGGTGGTCGTTGGTATTGGCTATCCCAGCGATCCTGCTTTTATCAAAAAGGCCATTGAGCCGCTCGGGGCGTTGCCGGGCTTGAACGAACTGACGTCGATGTCCTACGCTTTCGGGTTGAAGCGAATGTACGACCTCAGCTTGCCGGTCAGTGCCGATGTCCTGGCTACGCAGCAGATACCGGGTTTCAATCTGACACCGGATCGGGTTGGCGGTCTCGACGACTTTCTTGCCACGATCGAAACGGAGGTCAAGCCTCGCGTCGCTGAGATGGTCTCCATCGACAGTTCGAACCAGGCGATCTTCGGGCATTCGCTGGGCGGTCTGGCTGTTCTCCACGCGTTATTTGTCGAACCGAACGCTTTCCGAACCTTTATCGCGGCAAGTCCGTCGATCTGGTGGAGCGAGAAAGCGGTGCTGGCGAATGAGGAAAAATTTTCGGCCGCGGTGAGCGCCGGCACGGCCAGTCCACGGGTGCTCGTGACCATGGGGAGCGAGGAGGAGAGGCCAACTCCTGTGCCAGCCGCACTCGCCATGGCTCAGGCCGAACTCGACGCGCGCGTTCTCAGCAACCGGATGGTCGGGAACGCGCGTGAACTCACCGCCAGATTGCAGGCCTTGCGCGGCTCGAATGGTTATCAGGTTGAGGACTACGCGGTCTTCGCCAAACAGGGGCATGGGCTTGCACCGTGGCCGGCGCTCGGTCGCGCGATCGACTTCGCTTTTAATTGAGCGGAACAGGCCGTTGCCCAGTGGGACGTCGGAGCACGGGAGCGCGTTTGAGTTGCGTTCGTGTCATACCGAACGCATCACTGGGTATCGCATGAAGCGCTGAAGAGGCACACCGGCGCAAAGCTTACCGGCCGTTTAGCCCTGAGGAACGTCCGGTGCTTTTGCGCGAGCCTGGAAACGCCGATGCTCCTCGGGCGGCACCAATGATCCGCCCGTCGTCCAGATCACGTGCGTCGCGGCGCTCAGGTCCAGATTGCGCGTACGCAAGTAGTCATGACCGGCGTTCGATTCGCTCAGCCACGCCGGACCGCCGAGGCCCGCCACTGCCGACGGTTCAAGCTCAATCTCCATGGTCCGTTTGACCACGTGCAACTGCGTGTAGAGCTCGTCGTCGCTGACTGTGAATACGCCGGCGAGCTGCGCGGCCATGAGCGGGCTGACAAGATACGACGCCTGCCCGACCGCGAGTCCATCTGCATCCGTGCGATTGTCGAGGCCGATGTCATACACGGACACCGGTTCATCGCAACCGGCCGCCAGTTGAACCAGCATGCAAGGTGAAGCCACGGGCTCCGCGAAGAAGCAATGCACATGCTGGCCGAACAAGGCGGTCAGGCCGTAGGTGATGCCGCCTGGCGCACCGCCAACGCCACACGGGATGTACACGAAGAGCGGATGCGCTGCGTCGACGCTGCGACCCGCCTCGGCAAGCTGCCTGGCCAGGTGGCGGGCAGCCGCTGCGTAGCCGAGAAACAGCATCAACGAACCTTCGTCGTCGACGAAATGACATCGAGGCATGTCCAGCGCCTGCGCGCGTCCGCCCGCAACGGCCTGCGCATAGTCGCCCTCGTGTTCGACGACCTGAACGCCACGTTGCCTCAGGCGCTCCTTCTTCCACAGTTTCGCGTCGGTGGACATGTGCACGACCGCTTCGAACCCCAACGCCGCCGCCATCACGCCGATACTCAAACCGAGATTGCCGGTGCTGCCGACCGTGACCGTGTGCTGCGCAAACAGCGCCCGCGCCGGCGGTGAAGCAAGGAGCCGGCGATCACTGGTCGCATCCGCGAGGCCGTGTTCGATGGCGATCGACTCGGCCAGTGCCAGCACCTCGTGAAAACCGCCGCGCGCCTTGATGGAACCTGCAACCGGTAGCGCATCGTCGCGCTTGATGAACCACGTGCCCTGGGGCTTGCCCGGATCCGTCAATGCGGCTTGCAGACGGTCGGCGGGTACCAGCGGAGACTCGACCTTCCCCGCGGTCGCGCGGAGTTCGGGAAACAGCTGCGCCATCAACGGCTCGCAGCGCGCCAGCCGGTTCTCGGCTTCCGTGATCTGGTCCACCGTGGGAGCGTCCGTCGGCAACGGGCAACCGGCATTCGGGTTGAGCCACAGCAGCGGTTGCCGCGATCTTAGTTCGGATAACAAATCATTGGATTCAAACATGGACTATCTCAGTGACGCCGGTTCGAATGGGCAACGCGTGTGGCTTGGGGTGGAGCGCACCCCCTTCGGTATGGCGGCGCGAGCCGACGATGCAGGCCGCGCCGCTGCGGAGACACCGGCAATCTCCGCGCCCATGATCCGTTTTAGAACGGCACGTCAATCTGCATGCCCACCGTGAGAGGCTGGATGAAGATGACCGAGGCGGGCCCTCCGAGCGGAACAAAGGAGCTGCCCGCTGCTTGCATGCCGCGTTTGTTGAACAGGTTATGAACAAAGAGAGAGACGTTCGCCTTGCGCAGATCGATGCCGGCGCGCAGGTCCGTCGTGAAATAGCCCGGCATCTTGAAGTTCGGCGCGGTCTTGCTTCCGGGGAAGTTCGAGTTGCGTTGCCCGATGTAGGCCTCGGTCGCACCCACGTAGGCGCGATACGAGGCGACGTTGAAGAGATAGTCGGCATTGATCGTGGCCGACAGATCGGGCGTATTGGGCAGGCGGTCGCCCGACATTGCCCCAATGCCCAACACATCCTGGGTGAGCCGCGAGTCGAGATAGGTGAGGCCCGCGCCCAGATGCCACTGCGGAGTCGGATTCAGTGTGCCGAAGAACTCCAGTCCCCTTGAACGGGCCTTGCCGCCATTGGCGACTACCCCGAGGGTATTGATGATGGTATTGAGCTGGATGTTCTTCCATTCGATATCGAATGCCGACACGGATACCGACGCGCGCTTATCCAGGAAGTCGGCCTTGTAGCCAACTTCATAGCTGGTCAGCGTGTCGGGGTTGAACGTTCCCGGCGACATTTGCCCAGTAACAGGATCGTGATAGCTCGGTTGCGGACCGCCGGGGCGGTAGCCGCTTGCAATCCGCCCGTACAGACTGCTGTTTTGCGTTACCAGATAGCCGAGCGTGAAGAGATACGTCTTGCTCGTGTCAGCAGACTGGCCCGGTTGATTTCCCGATCCGGCGAGCGGGCCCGATGCGATGGCGCTGAATGTCTGATCGTTGTGGGCAACCCGCAAACCGGCGGTTGCGGACAATCGGCTGGTGAAGTGATAGGTCAGATCGCCGTAGGCGGCGTATTCCTTGTAGGTCGACGGAAATTGATTCGTGAGCAGAGTGAGCGATGTCGCGGGCCCAGTGGCGGTGAGAGACTGATTCTGGCTGGTGCGTTCGCTTGTGTAAAAAAGCCCTGCGATCCACTCGAGCTTACGATTGGCCGGGGAGGTGAGGCGCAATTCCTGAGTGAACTTATCCGTTGAGATAGCCAGATTCGCGGCAGTCGTACGAAACAGCGGCGCGCCGAACTGGGCGTTCAGGATGCCAGGATAGACAGACGAATCGTCGCTGGTCTGGCTGGAGCGTATGGTCTGATAGGCCGAAATGGCGTTCAGGCGTGCCCATCCGAAATCGTACTCAATGTTCGCGGAATAAAGCTCGATGATCTGGTCGAACGGTTCATCGACCAGCCGGTTCTGGGTAAGGTCGCCGTAGACCGGTTGCCGCGTGTAGAAGTCGTAGTCGACGGACGCCGTGCCATCGCGCTTGATCTGCTGCGTGGTTGCGGTCAGGCGCACCGTCAGGGCATTGGTTGGCGTGACTGTCAGGGATGCCCGGCCGCCGCGCGTGCTGGCGCCGTCCACCCCTTTTTCCGGATCGCTGCCGACACGGTTCACGTAACCGCCATCCTGCTGGTTAAATGCACTGACTCGCAGGGCGGCGACATCCTGCTTGATGGGAACATTCACCACCGCGCTCTCGGTATGGTTGAGGCCGCCGTGGTCGGTGCCCGAGAACATGATGCCTGCATGACCGGTGACGCCGCCTTCGGTGTCCGGCTCGTTTGTCACATATTTCAGCAGCCCGCCCATTGCACCCGCGCCGTACAGCGTGCCTTGCGGACCTCGCAGCAACTCGATGTGGTTGAGGTCGAGCAGCCCCATGTCCAGTGAAAGTTGTGAACCGGACCCATAGATCGTGCTGGAGCCGAACGGCACTTCGTCGACGTAGACACCGACCGTCGGCGAGATGTCCGTGCCGGTCGTGACCCCGCGCATGGTGATCTGGGCATTGCCCGCGCCCACCGAGGAGAGGGATACGCCCGGCTCTTTCGTCAGGTAGTCGCGCATCGACGCATCGCCCTTGCGTTGAAGCTCTTCCGAGCTCAACGCGTTCACCTGCATTGGTACTTCACGCGCCGGTTCCCGGCGGCGGTTCGCCGTAATTTCGACGGTGTTCAGGGTCGTGGCATTTCCGGTTGCAGCGTTCTTCGCCGACGCCTGAGGTTTGGCCGGCGCCGCCGCGTTGGTGGCGCTCGCGGCGACCGGTGCGGAAGCCGGCGTTGGAATAGAGGGCGCCGTTTGCGCATGTGCACACAGTACCGTCAGTCCGACAGCGGGCCCGACGAGCATCGACGCATAGCGTCCGCCCACGGGCCGCACGACAGCGCGGCCGTCGTTGTGTTTTCCCCGCGGGGGCCTGTTCTGCTTGGTCTTTATACCCACGATGGGTCTCCTCCTTGAATTCCATGGTCTCGGTTCAACTGGCTGGAGTGGGCCGGCCGGATCTTTACCGCTCCTTGTACCGGGCCACGTGCACAAGGTAGCAAAAATTATCCTAAAAAGAAAAAGATTTTCAAAAATGGGTATTTAAGCCGTCCCGGACAACCTGGGAAAGCACATCATCCCGGTCGCGATCGGCGAGATCGGCCGCACGCCACGGGCTCTCGACGTGGTTGCAGGTAGGTGAATTTTCCTAAATGGAAATATTTTTATCGTTCTGTACAATAGAAGGCACTGGCAGGGCGCACCCCGGCCTGATGACAATCATCGAAAGAGACAAAATGAAATTCTTCATGGCTGGGCTCGACACCGAAACCAATACTTTTTCGCCTATCCCCACCGGGCGGCAAAGCTTCGAGCAGCTCTTGCTCGCCTATGGCGACGCCACGCAGCGTCAACTGAACTGCTGCTCAGCCCAGCTTGCAACCTGGAAGCAGATGGCCGATGCGCGAGGTTGGACGGCGGTCGAAAGTCTCTGCGCGGTGGCGGAACCGGGCGGCATTACCAGCCGCGCCGTGTATGAAGAGTTTCGGGAAAGGATCGTTGCCGATCTGAAGGCTGCGGGCACAGTCGACTTCGTTATCCTCGCGCTGCATGGCGCGATGGTGGCCGACGGTTATGACGACGTTGAAGGCGATCTGCTCAGCCATATCCGGCATGTTGTCGGCCCCGACCTGCCGATCGGCGTGGAACTGGACCTGCACGCCCACCTCACCACGCTGATGCTCGACAAGGCCACGGCAATCGTCACGTACAAGGAGTACCCGCATGTCGATATCGAGATTTGTGCGGCTCAACTCTTCGAACTCGTTGCCGACACGGTAGCCGGTAAAGTCAGGCCTCAAATGGCGATGTTCGATTGCCGGATGCTAGGCATCTTCAGGACCCAGGATCAGCCTTTGCGCGAGTTCGTCGAAAGAATGAAAGCGATGGAAGGCGCCGACGGCATTCTCTCCATATCTTTCGTGCATGGCTTCCCATGGGGCGATGTCGCGGACGTCGGCGCCAAGATGCTCGTGATCGCCGACGGTGACCAACAGAAGGCCGCTACCTTGGCCGCGGCACTGGGCGAGGAGGTCTGGAGCAAACGCGCGGCCCTCACGCCGGTTTTCAAATCGATAGACGAAGCGTTGGATCGCGCATGCGCCGCCGCCGAGGGGCCGATTGTTCTTGCCGATGTGTCCGATAACGCAGGTGGCGGTGCACCAGGCGACTCGACTTTTATTCTGCAGAGAATCCTGGAGCGGGGCATCGACAATGTCATTAGCGCCCTGTACTGGGATCCGGTTGCCGTCCGTTTCTGCCAGGAGGCCGGCGAAGGCGCGAGACTGAAACTTCGCATTGGGGGAAAAGTCGGTGCCGCTTCGGGCCAGCCGCTGGATCTGGACGTTACCGTGCGCCGGATCGCGTCCGGCATCACGCAGAGATTTGGCCTCGTCCCCATCAGTATCGGCGACGCCGTATGGGTCAGCACCGGTAACGTCAATCTGATTCTGAACACGCATCGAACGCAGGTCTTCCACCCGGAATTCATCGTCGCGTTGGGACTCGATCCGAGTCAGTTCAAGATCATTGTCGTGAAGTCCCTCAATCACTTCCACGCGGCCTTTGCCCCGCTCGCTAAAGACATTATTCACGTCGATGCGCCAGGCGCGCTCGAAAGAGACTTTGCCACCCGGTCTTATGCAAAGGCGGGCAGATCATTGTGGCCTGCTACAGACGATCCATTTGCGGACACGCCGATGGGTCACTGATGGACCAGGGGGTGATGCGGCGTAGCGGGTTCGAGTCTTTCTCGATCCAGCGTACGGCGGGCGGAACGAGTGAGAGCGACCCAGCAATATTCTCCAGCGAGGAAGCGAATGACGTCCTCGCTCAACTTTCATACAAAGATTAAAGGCCTGGAAATGGCGGTGCAAGATTATTTTTCAGCCACATACGTAGAAGCGCGAGAGAAATTTATCAAGGCGGCTCAAGCCTTGGGCATGACCGTTGGGCGCGCATTTCATCCGCACAAGATCGGGCCCGATGGAGCAGCGCTTTCGATCGATTCAGCCCTGTTCTCGCCCGACAACGCCAGGTCACTGCTCGTCTTAACGTCTGGAACGCACGGCGTGGAGGGTTTTTGTGGATCGGGATGTCAGGTCGGCTTGCTGCACGACACCGAATTTCTGGACGACCTGCGGGACAAGGCGGTCGCGCTGCTCCTCATTCACGCTGTCAATCCTTATGGGTTTGCGCATCTGCGCAGAGTGAACGAAGACAATGTCGATCTGAATCGCAACTGCGTTGATTTCAACACTGCTGTCGGCGCCAACCCGGACTACAGGGCGCTCGACGCATTGCTCCTGCCCGAGACGTGGCCTCCGACGGATGCCGACAATGATGCGCTTGCCAACTACATCCGGCAGCATGGCGAGCGCAAGTTGCGCGAGACCGCGACGAAGGGGCAATACGAAGTGCCTGACGGCATGTTCTACGGCGGACGTTCGCGATGCTGGAGCACACGTGAGGTCAATGCGATTCTCGGCGCGCACCTGCCCAACTACGATCGTTTGGCGTGGGTGGACATCCATACCGGTCTCGGTGCCCATGGTCACGGCGAGAAAATCTTCATGAGAGACGACGCGCCTGAATTGCGGCGAGCGCGCAACTGGTGGGGCGTCGATGTCAAACAGATCGTCGACCCGCGTTCAGTTTCGGCCGTTATCGATGGGCCGTTGATGAATACCGTCTACGACGGATTTCCGACAGTTGAAAAGACCACGCTCGGCCTCGAATTTGGAACCTATGAGACGTCGCGGGTTCTGCAGGCGTTACGCGCGGACCATTGGCTGCATCGGCATCCGGACGTATCCGCTGAAAAGTCGGAGCAGATCGGTCGGGACCTGAAAGACGTCTTCTATTGCGATAACGACGCATGGAAAGGCATGGTGTTCGCACAGGCGCGCGTCGTCGCACTGCAGGCGATTTTTGGTCTTTCTGGGAAGGGTGACCAGGCATAAGTCCTGGGGCAAATGCTCAGGTTCGCCGGCATAACATATTCGAATGAATTCAGGCTTTTGTATTTAGGCCGCCGCTTGAAAACCCGGCGGCCTATAGGATTCTGCGATTGGCAGCAGCGAGCGCGTAACTCGGCGGCCGTTCGAATGTTTCTTTGGCAATGTGCTTCTCGAGCAGGATGTCATCAGCGCATCCTCCAGCAAGCGGATACAGCGTCTGATCGTTCGGAAAAAGGCCTAAATCCCGTGGGCTGGACGCCGTTCACCCGGTTACCGCAGGTCAGCAGCGCGCGGGAGTCGCCCGGAATATTCCAGTCAAGATCGGGTGTGCACAGCGAAGCAATCTCCTCAGCGCTGGCGCCCGAGCCCATCTTTTCAAGAAACTGTTGGGCGAGGCGGAGGTTCTCAGACGAATTCATGGTGTTTTCCTGTTTATGTCGTACCCACGTTCGGATGAGTGCGACGCTGAAGAATCAGACTTGCGCGCGCCCGCCGTCGACGAACATTTCGATGCCGGTGATATAGCTGGCATCATCGGAGGCGAGGAACGATACCGCCTTCGCGATCTCGTCGGCGGTGCCGACCCGGCCAAGCGGCGTCGTTTCCGCAACTTCCTTGCAGTACGCTTCGATCTGCTCATCACTCAGCTTGAGTTCGGTCTTGTAGGCGGGAGTGACGACGACGCCAGGCGCGACCACATTGACGCGAATGTCGCGGCCTTTGAGATCGGATGCCCAGGTGCGCGCGAACGATCGCAAGGCCGCTTTGGTGGCCGCATAGACACCAAATGCGGGCGCGCCCTGTATCGATGTGATCGACCCTGTTATCACGATTGCGCTGCCTGCCGGCATGAACGGCAGTGCGCTTTGCACGGTGAGCAAGGTGCCTTTCACGTTGATGCCGAAGTATTTGTCGAATTGCGCTTCGGTAATCTCGCCAAGGCGTGCGAATTCGCCGCCTCCAGCGTTGGCGAAGAGGATGTCAATTTTCTGGTGAGCCGCCGAAACGATTTCCACGATGCGTTCAAGGTCGGCAGCAACAGAAATGTCACCACGAATCGCACGTGCGCCGTGGCCGATTTCCGATGCAGCGGTATCCAACTCCGCCTGGCGCCGCCCCGTGATGAACACCGTGGCGCCTTCGCGAGCAAGACGTTTGGCGGTGGCCAGGCCGATACCGGTGCTGCCACCGGTAATGAGCGCAACCTTGCCGGCGTGTTTCGTCGAATGGACGTTGGTGTAGAGAGAAGCAGTCATTCAGAGCCTCCTTTGGGCCTTGATCAATGACTCAAGCTTAGTGAAAACGCATGGAGGGATAAAGATGGATAATGTGGTTTGTTTGTTCACACACGTGAATAATCCGGGGAGACAAGTTGATGGACCATTTGCAGGCCATTCGCATTTTTGTCCGGGTCGTTGAAACAGGTGGTTTCGGACGGGCTGCGGCCTCGCTGAAAATGCCCAATGCCACAGTGAGCAAGTGGATCAGATCGCTAGAGGCGCATCTGGGCGTGAAATTGCTGGAACGAACCACGAGGAGCGTCAGCGTTACAACAGATGGTGCGGCTTACTATGAACGCACCCGCCACCTGCTCAGTGAACTCGATGATATAGAAGCGACGCTTGGCCGTGCCCAGGCAAGCCCGCGCGGTGCGCTGCGGGTCGACGCGGGTGGGTCGACCGCCAGCGGAATACTTATTCCTGCGCTACCCGCATTTCGTGAGCGATACCCCGATATCCAGGTGCAATTGAGCGTTACGGACCGGACTGCCGATCTCATTGCGGAAAACATCGACTGTGCGATTCGAAGCACGGCAGACGATCCCGGCCTGGTGACCCATCCGATCGGCACGCTCGCGTGGACAACCTGCGCGAGTCCGGCCTATCTGGCGAAGTATGGAACGCCCAAGCATCCCCGCGAGATCGCCGAAAAAAACATGCCTGTTGTCGGATACTTCTCTGCAAACACCGGTCTTATCCAGCCGCTTGAATTCTGTCGAGGGGACGAGAAGCTTACGCTGGAGCGCTTACGTAACGATGTGCTTGTCAGCGAAAGCAATGCCCATCTTGCTACGGCGCTCGCCGGGCTGGGCATCGTTCATACGCTGGATTTCATGGTGCGCCCGTCCATCAAGCAGAAAAAACTAGTCCCCATTCTCGCTGAGTGGCGGTGTGATCCGCTTCAGGTGTATGTCGCCTATCCGCCCAGCCGAAGATATAGCACTAAGGTGAGGGTGTTCATCGACTGGGTGACTGCGCTTTTTGCATCAATGCGAACCAAGCGAAGTAGCAGCGAATTGAATTGACGTGTGGCCTAATCTACCGCGCGAATTCCCAAAGCCGAACCCGCCGGCGTAACGGCAAGCCGAAGTTCCCGGTAGGCAATCACTAGTGCGTCCAGGCTGAAGCCTCGGTTCAGGCCGCTAGGATTCGGCAACACCCATGCACGCGCGCCGCCGAACGTTGCCGGTTGCAGGCCCCAATCGATGTCACGTTTGCCCGACATTGCGCAGAGCGCCATCTTTCCAAGGAAGGCAACACACTGCGGCGCAATTTGTTCAATCTTCCGCTCGAATTCCACAGCAGCCGCTTTGAACTCCCCTTGTGAAAGTTCGTCCGCTCGTGCAGTCGGACGCGAGACCACGGTGGTCAGGCCACAACCGTACTGCAGGAACGTGCGATCGTTCTCGGGAGAAATCTGTTCAGGCGTAAAACCCGCCAGATGAAGGGCCCGCCAGAACCGGTTACCTCGGCCGGCAAAGTGGTGGCCGGTCGACGCCGCAAGGACGCCTGGATTGATGCCGCAAAATACCACTGATAAGCCAGGTCCAAGGATATCGGGAAGAGATTGAAGTGAATCTGTTTGAGTCACGGATGGTGTAAGCCTTTTCATGAAGTGCATTCGAATCGTCGGGCGGAATAACAGGCTGCCTCGACGACACGTTCTTCCGATTGCATTGAGATACTCTCACGGAAGGCCTGGAACCGCACCCGCCTGTGTCCCCATTGGCGTTGGTGGCGGTCCGGCCGGTGGCGGCAGCGACATGGCAGCCTGGCGGGTCCATCAATTGCTCGTTCTGCAAGCGAGCGGCGCGCGCCGTGTATGAGCTTCGTCGTGCGCCTTCGGACTTACACTTTGGAGACCATCATACGGACCGGGACTGCATTGCAGCATTGGTTAGGGAGGGCGGGTAATGAAAACGAGGACAAGGAACGACCCCATCGAAGAAACCGGCGGATGTGCGTGCGGGTCATGGCGATTCCGCGTCAACGCGCTACCCAGGCGAGTATCGATATGTCACTGCATGACGTGCAGACGGATCCACGGCAACGTGTTTGGCGCTTATGCAATGTTCGAGCGTGGTGCCGTGGAATTCTCCGGCTTGACTCAAGCATGGGAGAGTTCGCCCGGTGCGCGCAGGCATTTCTGCCCAACTTGCGGGTCTGTTGCATTCATGGAATTTCTCGACAGCGACGAACTGGATTTGCCGCTCGGCAGCTTCGATCGCGTAGGCTTGTACGAGCCGGACTACGAGCTTTGGTGTTGCCATAAGGAGCCGTGGCTGCCCAACGGAGTGCGCACCGAGTACGACGCGGGCCGTCCTGCATAGTCAACGAGTTTCGGCTATGAATAGGGAAGGGTTGCACCCCTTTGTTCTTGTTTTGCTTTGCGTTCGCGAGATCGCGCCCTTCATCCGCCGTGGACGGAATTCGCGGAACGTTTCGGCGACCACAGTTGGCGTACCGACTCCGTCAGGCGCAAGAATGGCGAACGCTGCAGGCTGGCTAGTTGTCGCCTCACGTCTCCTAAAGCCGCCCGTGTTGCCGCGAGCTCACCTGCTAACACTGTGTCAAATCCGGCGCCGTCGATTAGCGCGATATCCACGATACGTGTAGCCCGATGAAGAGGAACCTGCGTCTGCGGCCAGTTCGCCCGTGCTCCAAAGGCCAACACCTGCGTCGCCTGCGCGAGTTTGCTGGCCCAGAGCGAAAATGTATCGGGATGAACGGCGCCGCTGCGCACCATCTCCTTGCCGAAATGCATGGCTTCAAGATGGATATTCAATCCTTCCGACGCGTCGAACCCGCAGTGACGATCGTCGCCACGCGCTTGATGCACGCTTCCGAACGAAGGTTCAAGTCCCGTTAGATCGGCCACCCAGCGTTCGGCGGCCTCCGTATAAGCGGGCGACCGGGCTGCGAGGTCGCAATCAAAGATCGCATGTGCATGAGTTGCCGCATGCTGTAACGTCAGGAGCCAATGTCCAAGAAAAGCGCGATACGCAGCGGCGGGTGCAACATTCACCGCGTGTTGCTTGAAAAAATCAAGGTATGGTCCAAACGTTTCTTCTCCAGGCGCCCGCGATACCTCCGGCAGATCGATATGCAGTGCATCGAGCACCCAGTCGACCATCGGCGTATGTCTGTTCAATGCCAGAACGGCAAACGGGATAGCCACAAAATGCGGGTTTCCGTGCGTGGCGAGCAGATCCCAACAGGACTGCCACTGAGAAATCGGGTTTTTCTCGACCACGATATGCACGGCATCCGGAAAGGTGCTGCGGAACCATTGGAGTCGACCGAGCGATCGACAAAACTTGAAGACAGGCACGCCGCCTTGCTCATGAGCGGCCCCTATCAGGTCGCGTAGATAGGTCTCAAGCCGGTCGGCCCCATCTGGCGTTTGTCCCGTGAAGCAATCGATTGAAAAGCGGGCTTCATAGCCAGGGATGCCCCGTCCACCAGGTTCAAGCAAATGAGCGAATTCGGCGAAATACGGTTTCTCCAGTTTTGGATGACCTGAATGCCAACTGTCAGCCGTACTCGCAGCCAGATTTGCCGAGTCGATTGTCGACAACATCTCGTGCAATGGTTCGTAGTAGGCCGTGACTTCGTTGAGGTGGCGAAAGCACGACCATAACCATGTGCCCGCCGTTCTGTATCCGGCATGCAAGAACACTGTTTTGGTTTCTGACGTCATCGAGCGTAATGTAAGTTGAGTTCCGGTAACTTGTTCTGAACCCTCGCGCGAGGGAAAGCATTCCTTCATACGCCAACCGGAGAGGGCCTCAGCCGGTGGAGCGCCAACGGTGTCCGTACAACGTGGCTCAAGCAACAACGCAACGTATTGTCGTTTCAGAACAAAAAATCGCTTTATAGCTGACCTGAACCAGGCTTCGCTGTGCTGCCGTCTTCTCGAACCATGCGCTGAAACGCCGACAATACACGCGCGCACGTGAGTGTTTGACGCCAGAATTTTTCCTTGAGCCGCGCGGTCGGAACCCATTGCCAGGGCAAAACAACGTTGACCGTTCCCCACGCCGGGCGCCAGCGTTCTGATACGCGGCGGCGCCGGAACAGACTGATGGTCGGAATGCTGAGACTTGACGCCAGGTGTCCGACGCCGGAATCGCTTCCGATAAACCAGCCGGACTCGTATAGCCAGCACGCCAATTCATGAGGGTTGCTAAATTCCGGCGCGGGGATGCCCCATCTCTCCAGTTCGAACCAGCGCTCGCGTTCGTGCGGTGCAATCACGAAGTGGACGTCATAGCCGCGCCGACGCAAATTGTGGGCTAATTTCACGAATCGTCGCGATAGCCAGCGCTTGTCCTCCGTGCTGGCTTCGGGGTGAATCGCGATCCGGCGAATGTGCTGGCGATGTCTTAGTGCGGGCGGGGGTGTCATGCCGTTGTATAAGCCGACATTCGATAGCTCAAGTTCGTCGCGGCAGAAGTCGGCGAAGCGCTCCGCCATACACCCCGAGCGGTCCCCGAATACGACCTTGTCCAGATCAAGAACACAGGGGTGGGCTTCCGTCAGGCGTGGCATCGGCTGATTCCGATGCATTTGCAGAACAGTGTCGTACGGCGCCAGCATTGCCTTGCATTCCGCCTCGTCCGGCAACGGTTGAATCGTGACCTCGGGGAACCAGTGTCGCAATGCATGAGCTGGGCGCCCGAATACGGTGACATCAATGCCGTTTCTTAAAAGATTTTGTACGATGACCATCAACACCAGCGTATCGCCCATTGCGTTCGACATGACCACCGCGATCCGTCTGGGTCCGTCTCCGCTCATGCGGAGGAAGGGTAGCGAATTCATGCGAAATTGGCGCGTAGTTGCTCGAACGCCTGGGTCACTTTGCCAACGGACAAGAGATATTTCCAGTAACGCTCTTTCAGACGTCCCGTGGGCAGATAAGCGCCGCCAATCAGCACGCGTCCTGTCCCCCAGTCGGGGCGCCACGTGCGCGCGATACCGCGGCGCATGAACAATGAGAGGGTGGGAATTTGCAGGTTTGATGCAAGATGGCCGATGCCCGAATCGTTACCGATGAACCACCCGCACTCGAAAAGCCACGCGGCGACGTGATCAAGCGAAGAG
The DNA here is from genome assembly GCF_046030555.1 of Paraburkholderia sediminicola. Taxonomy (GTDB): domain Bacteria; phylum Pseudomonadota; class Gammaproteobacteria; order Burkholderiales; family Burkholderiaceae; genus Paraburkholderia; species Paraburkholderia sediminicola_E. Next base: position 42,311 of record NZ_JAQQCH010000002.1, read on the forward strand.
AGATCGGGCAGCGCGATACCTAAACGCTCGACATGTTTCCAGTCCGCACGCTCGTGCGATGCAACCACAAACTCTGGGCTGAAACCCTGGTCGCGCAGTTCCACGCCCAGTTGAATGAAGCGTGACGCGAGCCAGCGTTTGTCCACGGTGCTTGCCGTCGGGTGGATGGCGACGCGAAGCGGGTATTTACGGTGTTCAAGTCCTGGCGGCGGTGTGATGCCGTTACTTTTTCCGGCATCCAGCAGGCCAAACTCATCGCGACAAAATAGTGCAAGTCTGTCTGCCATCGATTCTGACGAACGGGCGCGGCAAATGTGATCGAGCAGAATGACTCGCGGGTGCAAGCGATCCAGCCCCGCGAAGGGCCTATTGCTGTGCATCTGAATGACCGTATCAAAGCCATGCAGTTTCTCCGCAAGATGATCTTCGCTCAACTCTGCCCGTATATCGACACCAGGAAACCAATCATGCAAAGCATGTGCATGTTGGCCAAACACAGTGGTTGCGATGCCGTTTTGCTGGAGGTTGCGCGCAACCGTCATCATCAACAGAGAATCGCCCACTGCCGGTGAAAGAATCAAGGCCACACGAGATACTGGCTGGGTTGCCTGCCACATAGATACATCCGATTGGCGCACTTCCAACAGTTGGCGAAGCGCTTGCCAGGTCATGAACGAGTACTGCTTACTGAACTGGACACAGTCTAGATTCAGCGCACGTTACTTGAGTTACAGCGTCCATTACCGGGGTTTACTCCTGCCGGACTGCTGGAATCGATGACAGGCAGCGCGATCGCAGGCGTTAGAACGAAGTCCCAATCTGGAACTGGAATTTCTGGTACTGATCGCCCGCGTGCTTCACGATCGGCAGACCGAAGTCGAGCTTCAGCGGACCGATCGGGGAAATCCATTCGAGACCCGCGCCATAGCTGTAACGCAGGCCGTTGGCGCCGACGCTATTACCTTCCGTGCCCCAGACGTTACCGCCGTCGACAAAGGTGAAGACGCGCAGCGTGCGGTCGTAGCCCGTGCCTGGCAGCGGGAATGTGAGTTCCACATTGCCGACGATCATCTTCGAGCCGCCGATCGGGTCACCCGTCGTTGCATCGCGCGGACCCAGCGAGCTCGGCTCATAGCCGCGCACTGAGCCGATACCGCCGGCATAGTAATTCTTGAAGATTGGGTAAGGATCGCCGCCGAGCCCATTGCCGTAACCGCCCTGGAAGTTCAGGCCGAGCACGAAGCCGCGTGCGAAGGAGTAGTAGTACTGGGCTTGCACATCGGTCTTGTAGTAGTTGGTTCGGGCGAGCGGTGTGCCGTATTCCGCGTTGAACTGCGTGAAGTAACCGCGGCTTGGCACCAGCGCGCTGTCGCGGTTATCGCGCGACCAGCCCACGGTCACCGGCACGTTATTTGACACCCGGCCGAACGAGTTGACATAGTCGACATAGCTTTTCGGCGTGTTCGCGTCGACATCCAGGCGGTTCTGTTCTATGCCTGTGCCGAAGTAGACCATATCCGATTCGGAGAATGGGATACCGAATTTCAGGTCGGCGCCTAACGTGATGACACGGAAACTCGTGTCGGTCACGTTCGAGTAATACAACGGCTCGCTTGTCCGGTAGTAGACGTCGGTAATACGCTTGATGCCGTCCACCGTGAAGTAGGGATCGACCTGTGTGACCGTCAGCGTACGGAACGTTGTGGCGGTATTCACGTTCAGCGCGAGGCTCGTGCCCGAGCCGAACACGTTGTCCTGCGACACGCCCGCCGAAATGATCGGACCCTCGCCGGAACCGTAACCGAGACCCAGCGAAATCGAGCCAGTCGGTTTTTCCGTGACTTTCACGTCGATGTCGACCTGGTCCGGCGTGCCTTCAACCGGCACGGTCGTCACGTCGACGTCGGTGAAGTAGCCGAGACGGTTGATACGATCTTTCGACAGGGCAAGGCGGTTTGAATCGAACCACGAGCTTTCCATTTGACGCATTTCGCGGCGGACCACTTCGTCGCGAGTGCGTGTGTTGCCGGTGATGTTGATCGAGCGCACATAGACGCGACGGCTCGGATCCACCTGCAGTGTCAGGTCGACCTTATGGTGTTCCTGATCGATTTGTGGCTGCGCGTTCACGGTGGCGAACGCATAGCCATACTCGCCGAGCTTGTCGACGACGGTCTTCGTGGCGTCTTTCAGCTTTTGAGCCGAGAAACGTTCACCCGGTTTGATCTTGATGAGCTTCGAGAGCTCAGCCTCGCGATTCAGCAGGTTACCCGCCAGATGAATGCCGGAGATCGTGTAAGGCTCGCCCTCGTGAATCGTGAGCGTCAGGTACATGTCCTTGCGATCCGGCGACAGCGATACCTGGGTCGACTCGATGTTGAACTCAAGGTAGCCGCGATCCAGGTAATACGTGCGGATCTTTTCGAGGTCGTCGGCAAGCTTGTCTTTCGAATACAGGTCGTTCTTCGTGTACCACGAGAACCAGTTCGGCGTGGATAACTCCATTTCATCGTGGAGTTCGCGGTCACTAAAGACCTTGTTGCCGATAAAGTTGACCTGACGGATCTTCGCGCTTGGACCTTCAATGACTGAAAACAGGAGGCCCACGCGATCGCGATCGATCGGCGTGACTGTTGTTGTGACTTCAGCCGCGTAGTAACCGCGCGTCAGATATTGGCGCTTGAGCTCCTGCTGCGCGCGGTCGACGAGCGACTTGTCATAGTAGCGGCCCAGCGACAGCCCAACCGCATTCAACGCCTTGACCAGATTGTCCTTGTCGAATTCGTGGACACCGGCGAAGTCGATCGTGCCGATCGCAGGACGTTCCTGCACCTGTACGACGACAACGTCGCCTTCGGCCGAAATCTTGACGTCGTTGAAGAAGCCCGTGGCATAGAGCGCACGGATCGCGTCCGATGCCTTGTTAGCGGTGAACGTATCGCCCTGCTTGATGGGCAGATACGAAAAAACCGTATTGGGCTCAATGCGTTGCAAGCCTTCGAGCCGGATGTCGCGCACCACGAACGAGTCTGCGGCGAAACTCGGCGCTGCTGTCACGCTCAGGCCAATAAGAGTTAGCGCCCGGGCGCTGCGGGTCAATAGCGTTTCAAAGTTCATACAGACAGACAGGAGGGATGCACAAAAGGGCGGGCGCAGACGCATGGTGGGCTTGCGCCTGCCTTGCGCTGAACGGGTCAACGGGGTGTCAGTGCGTGACGCACTATTGAAGTTTGCTGCACGATGTTTCCTTTACCCGGGTCAGCCCCGTCACGAGCGAAAGCACTTCAGTCATGTGGCGCGCTTCAGCGCGATGCATTCGAAACGACAGCTCGGCACCACCTGGCAGACGAAATGTCAGGACCAGATGAGAGGATTCGTCTTTGTCTCCGCCGATCGCCCATGCCTCGCACGGCATGGCGAATTTCATGTCGTCCTTTTTCCGGCGAACGCGTTGTGACCAGCCGATGGCATTGGAAAGCGCCGCCAGGAGTTCGTGCATGACCGAGTAATGCAAGGCGATAGTTTCGGGCTGGTTACCTTTGAACATCAGGTACTGGCCGTCCGCGGTCAATTCAAACGAGTTCAGAGAATGAATCTCTAATGCGACTGGCGGTGACATGTGGCACTCCCGGACTACGTTGATTGCGCAGTGTAGGAGAGTGAGATCGGTTTTCGGTTACTTGATGATTACCGATTCTTCACTGGGAAAGGTGGAATAGACGATGAGAGGAAAAACGTTTTCGAGGCGAATCATATGGAAAGCACAACTTAAGTTATGCGTCATGTAAATGGCAGCTTTGTAAGGCTGTTGATGTCCCTATCAGCGCGACTTAAAAGTTGATAGTTCGGGCTGAATTTGATCGCCGTCCGGTCGCGAACTATGGTTTGGCATGACGTTGAGTTTTCTTTCACGCCGTAACTCAACGTTGCCCCTGAAGTGTTTTTGAAGCGTCTGTCGTACCCCAAGCGCCCGCTGAAGGACTATTCTTGTGGCAAGAACAGAAGGAGACACCATGAAGGCCACTGACTCGCGTCGCGACGCCCCAGTACGCAATGGATACCGGGAGCAGGATTGCAGGCTCCACGACTTCATCGCTGCGCTTCGCCCCCGTCCAGAAGACGACAGCCTAAGGTTCGCCGCTGCGATAGTCGACCACATTCCGGTGTACGACTGCCGTGAGCTTGGTAGTGCCCTTGAAGATGCATTGCGGCGCGCGGACCTGCAGAGCGAGTGGGCAAAGGTATTGAACGTGGGAGCGGGCGTGCTGGTGCTGAAGCGCGTTTATACCGACACAGCACCGGTCGATGAAGCGACAAGAGTCTTCGAGTCGCTCATCCAGGAGGAACGCGAGGCCGGCAGCGCCGCTGCAGACCATTTCGCAAAAGCGGGCGCGAATGACCGCATCTGGAATGCGCAAGAAAAGCTTTGCCTGCGCGCGCCTGCGGTGTTCGCCCGCTACTTCGAGAGCGCGGCTCTTTGTGCGATAGCTGAGGCGTGGCTGGGTCCGCACTTTCAGGTGACCTCGCAGGTCAACGTCGTACGACCCGGCGGACAGGCGCAACAGGCGCACCGGGATTACCACCTTGGATTCCAGACCGTGGCGGAAGCTGAGCGCTATCCGGCTCACGTTCATGCGATGTCCCCCTTTCTCACGCTGCAAGGGGCGGTTGCCCACACCGACATGCCAGTGGAAAGCGGACCGACCAAGCTGCTGCCTTACTCGCAGCGCTATGCCGAGGGGTACCTCGCATGGCGTCGTCAGGATTTTCGCGACTACTTTGAAACGTACTACGTGCAGCTTCCGCTCGAAAAAGGCGATGCGCTGTTTTTCAATCCCGCGCTCTTCCATGCAGCCGGTTCGAACCGCACGACTTCTGTTCAGCGCATGGCCAATCTCCTGCAGATTTCCTCGGCCTACGGGCGGGCGATGGAGTCGCTGAATCGCACGAAGATGTGTGAGGCGCTGTATCCAGTCCTACTGGAGCGGAGGTGCTCGACGAACATCACGCGGGAAGAGGCCGACGCGGTGATTGCGTCGTGCGCCGAAGGTTATCCGTTTCCGACGAACCTGGACCGCGACCCTCCGCAGGGTGGACTGGCGCCGGAGAGCCAGCAGGGACTATTCCGGCGGGCGCTAGCAGAAGGTTGGAGCGCGGACAGATTCGCAGCCGCAATTCGTGAGCAGGCTGAGCGGCGCGAAGCTTGAGGATTGAATCAAACCTCTTTCACCGGCCGCGTCCCCCAGAACAGCACGGCCTCGACCGCGAAAAATAGAACAAGCGGCACAATCGCCCCCACCGTCCCCGCGATCTCATGCCCAAACCGGCTCGTCACATAAAGCAGCACGATCATGCTGAGCGCCATGCCCGGCGCGCCGAGCCCGCGTAGCGCGGCGCTTCGATGATAGCCGAGCCAGAATGCGGCCCGTGCGACGATCCATACCGCGGTCGTGGCCACGATTGCGCGCATGGACGAGCCGTCGGGGCAGTAAGCGGCAAGGCCGAACAGTGATGCCGCAAACACGATAATCTGTTCCACCGTGTTCTGCAGGTATCGTTGATTGACGCGCAACCTATGTGTCTCGAAACCCGCCAGCGGATCAAAGGCGGGTGAGGTCAATCGCTCGTGCGCCACGGCTTCGACGCCGGTCACCAGACTGAACAGCACGGCAACACAGCAGCATTTGAGCGTCAGCAGCATCCGCGCGCCGAGGCTATCCATGCCCGGCAGCGGCGACATCAAAAGATCGATGCCGAGCCAGAGCCCGAGAGCAAGCAGCGAGGCGACTGCGATGCCGGTAATGCCGACAGAGCGCTGACGGCGAAAGTCGGGTGCGTGATTGGCCGGAGCGGTCATGGATTTTTCTCCTCGCGTGTCGTAAGGCGGCATGGGGCGCGGTCTGCGTGTTTGCCTCATGCGATCGCTAGTGTATTGCGTCGCCCGGCACTGTGCACCTTGCGATCTGAGGAAGTTTAATCTGGTCCGAACCCGGCTTCCGTCTCGTCGAAGATCTAAAACAGCTTTTGCCACTGATCCTGCTTCTGCATATCTGCCCGTGTGTTGACTTCGATCAGGACGCCACCGGGTGAGCGGCAAAAGAACCGCGATCCGCGCGAGTTGTTGAAGACCTCCGTTTCCATGCGAACACCTCCTTCGAGAAATTCTTTGTAGAGGGTATGGACGTCATCCAGACTATCGACCTCCAGCCCGAAGTGGAAGTTTTCAGGCCACACCGGTACCTCCTCTTTGACGTGGTCCAGAACGATGTCAAAACCATTCCGTTTGAGCAGGCAACTGTCCCCAGCGGCAACGATCTCGCAGCCAAGGTATTGCTCGAAAAATGCAGCCGTCTCGGCTACGTTGGTAGTGGGAAAGCTCAGGTGATTCAGCTTCGCTTCTTTACGAAGATTCATGATCGGTCTCGCAGAAAGATGAAATGTTTTGTGGAAAGTGGTCATCTACCTGACCTGGGCGATCAGGCGGACCACGTGATTCCACAGAACTTATTTTGCGAGTAATTACTCGATTCTGAAACTCGCATTAAACAATGCAGTTTTGCTGCTGTGTAATGCAATACTGGCGGGGCTTTGGGCCGTATGTCACGGCATCGATGTGAACAATTGCTCGTATTTTGAATGAGCCGAAAAGGTTCCGGGATTTCGGCTTCAGGATATGCGCGCAGGTAACGGGGCGACCTGCGAGGACGGCGTCAGGCGGTCTGGGGCGTCCGTTTTTTCCTGGTGCGCGCTTGCGCGGGCGGTTGATCCACGATCCCGAGGTATCCGAATAAAGCACGGCCCACACGGGATTCCAGCGCTCCGCGGTCCACTTCCCCACGCTCTCCCGCTCCATCTACGATGGCTCGCAGAATGGCAAGGAGGTCGTCGATCGCTATCTCGGGGCTCAGTGGCGGCGGAATGTCCTCATGGGCCAGAATCTGTCGCATCAACTCGCCAAAAGCGGTTTTCAATGCCATCAGTTCATTCGCAATGGCGGGGCGGTTTTCCTCGAAATCGAGCGCGCGTGCAAGCGCGGGACGACGCAGTTGCTGATGCACCGAGACGGTAATCAAATACTTCAACGCCTGCTGACCGGTTGGCTGGCTCAGAGCGCCCTTAGCCTCCGCGAAGAACACGGCGCCTTCACGCTGACTCAGCGCAACGATAATTGCGTCTTTGCCGGGGAAATACTGATACAGGGTACCGACGCTGACGCCCGCGCGCTGCGCGACGACGTTGGTATTCAGGCCGTCCAGTCCTTTCGTTTCAAGTACCCGGGCCGCTGCCTCCAGAATGACGGCAACGGTCTGTTCCGCGCGGGATTGCTGTGGAATCTTTCGTGGCTTTAATGATTGACGCCGATTTGTCGCCATGGTGCGATCCGAGAGGAAGCGAGTATTCGCTCGGATTCTACAGCGTTAAGGATAGTTCGTTCTCAATTCGCCTCACGCACCCAGTTGCCCCCATGCGCCGCGGCCTGTGCAGCGGGCGAGGTTGCAAGATAAGCCAGCGCCTGTTCGGTGGAACCTTCGTGATGCGGCGTATAGCGCGGATTGAAATAGCGCAGCGCTGCCGCGATCATCTTCCAGAACGACGGCAGGCAACCACGTCGCGCGCCCGCGCGCCAGGCGAGGATAAAGCCTCGGTATGGGCCAGCATCGGGATCGCGCCGGTGCATGAAGCGCGCACCGCTAGTGAGAAAGTACAGCAGAAGCATGACTGTCGAAAGCATATGGAAGCAGCGTTCGAAATAAGTGCCGCCCATGTGCCGGAAGATATCGAAGGCGACGGTGCGGTGTTCGACTTCTTCGGCGCCGTGCCAGCGCAGCAGGTCGAGCATGGTCGGGTCGGCATGGGAGGCGTCGAGCCCGTCGGCATTGAGCACCCAATTGCCGAGATAACCAAAGAAGTGTTCCAGTGCGGCGATGACACCAAGCTGTTGGCGCAGCCAGAAGCGCGTTTTGCCGATTTTCAGTCCAAGCGGTTGCTCGCCGAGCAGCTTGCCGAACAGCCAGTCGAGTTTTCGCGTGAAGGGTTGCGTGTCGATGCCATGAGCCTTGTAGTAATGCGTCAGGACACCGCCATGCGAGCGCGAATGTACCGCTTCCTGCCTGAGGAACCCTTGTGCATCGTCGTGCAACGCCGGGTCGGTGATGAGCGGCAGGGCCTTGTTGTAGACGCGGCAGAACCATAGTTCGCCGGCGGGGAACAGCAGGTTCAGCACATTGATGATGTGCGTGCTCGACGGGTCGCCAGGAATCCACTGGATGGGCGTTTGGCTCCAGTCGAACTTCACATGGCGTGCCTTGATCTTGTGTTGCGTGTGTTCCTGGGTCATGACGGTCTCCGGCGTCCGGTTGGTGACGGCCGCGCTGATTTCAGCGCGGCACCATGCTGATGCGGGCGCGTTGCAGGGTGTCCGGTTCGGGGCCGCCTTCGGTGTGATTGACCAGCTCACGCACCATCTGCGCCATCTGTTCTGAATGGGTGACCGGCACCCAATGCCGCGCAATCAGTTCACGGCGCCAGTATGTCGGCACCCATCGCGAGAGATCTTCGGATAGCGCCGGGCTGACGTATTTGTCCAGCGTCGGCACGATCACCTGGACCGGTGTGTGCGCGTAGCGCTTGCGCGGCGTGAACAGACAGCGGATGAAGTTGGCGCGGTACAGCGATACGCCACGTATGCCGTCCTGCGTTTGCGTCGGGCGAGGCATGATCGCTGTCTTCTCCACACGACGTAGCACCCGCGGCCATGCGCGGCCGAGCCACAAGCGCCAGGTCAGTCCAGGGAGCACCGGCAAGTGGAACAGCAGCACATACCAGGAGCGCACCAGCTGACCCATAAGCTTGCCGATCGAGCGTGGCGTGGGGCGCAACAGCCGCGCCCGTATCCAGTAAGCGACGTGATCGAGGCATGGGCCGGAGCATGACGTGTACGAGGCAATGCGTCCGCGCAAGCGCTCTTCGGTGACGAATTCCCAGCCCTGGATCGAGCCCCAGTCGTGCGCGACCAGATGGACGGCGCGTTGAGGGCTTACGGCGTCGATGACAGCGATAAAGTCGTCGGTGAGTTTGTCCAGCCGGTATGCCGATGTGCGCTTTGGCGCAGTGGATTGGCCCGCGCCGCGAACATCGTAGGTCACGACGTGGAAATCGTTTGCCAGCAGCGCGGCCAGCGCGTCCCAGACTTCGCTGTTGTCGGGGTAACCGTGTACCAGCATCACGGTCGGTCGGGTGGGGTCCCCCCACGCTCTGGCGGCGAGCGTGACGTCGCCTGAGGGCACCGTGAAACGGGTTGGACGTGTGGCCGGCGGCGCCTCATAGAGCGTGGACGGTACGGGTTCGGTCAGGAGCTGCATGGGCGCCTCCGTCATGCCGCGACCAACGCCTGCCTGCGCTGCGCCCAGCGGCGCACGTGCGGCAGGTCGTCGTCGAGCCAGTAGGCATCGTCATCGGTGATGACCAGCAGTTCTTCGAACTTGGCGCCCACACCCTGAAAGCCGAGATGCGGCTCGACAGCCCACAGGCCTGGCGTCGGCGCGTGATCGGAGCGGCGATCGATCGACCACAACGGCGACCAGCCTTCCTTCCTGCCTGCGCTAACCTGGTCGAGCACGAGATTGCGCGTGGCGTTCAGGCCGAAACGCGCCACGAAGCGCGGCTTCGCGGGCTTATGCAGCTTCGCGACACGGTGCGCCAGGACCTTGAGCGGATAGGCCTTGTGACGTGGCTCCACGCCCTGTTTTCTGCATAACTGATCGACCGCGCGCGCTACATCCGCAAGCGTGCGCCGTTGCTTCACCATGCTGACGATCAGCTCGCGGTGCTCGGCGAGATCGTCTTTCAGCTGCTCGAGAATGGGATTTGTGCCGACGCAGGTGGCGTAGCCGACATCGGCGATGACACCGTTTAACACCGGCGCTACGTCGAGAATCACCGGCATGTTTTCTTCCAGCCGGCGCGAACTCGGGAAAAAAGCCAGGTTAAAGCCAGCCATATGCGATAGCCCCGAAAACCCCTCGAAGGCGGTCCGGTCGCCGAACCAGGCGAAGGGTTTGTGCAGCCAGTCGCGCACGCCGTGATCCTGCAACCATTCGGTCAGCAGCCGGGCGGCGTCTTTTTCCGTCATGCCGGGCTGGAGCATGTCGCCGACGCTCTCGACGCACCGATAGGCCAGTTGCTGGACTTCGCGGAATTGCGCCAGTTCGTCCACGTTGACGTCTGGAATGGCCCTATCACCCATACCTGCCTCCCGAATATGCTGTCCGACGGCGTGCGGCGACCCGTCATGATGACATTTTTTATTGTTACATTGATCAATGTAACGATTGGATGCTACACCATGCGGTTCGCCCGTCCACTAGTTGTTTCCCCTGGGGCCCGGTTGAAGACGGTACGGTCGCGGTCGATTTCATCGCGTGTCGTTCGTCGTGCTTATAGGATGGTGGTGCGCTGACGCCGGTCCGGGTGTCGTCGCTTTCCGCCCCTATTCGACTTTCAACCAGAAAGGAGCGCGTTCATGACTTACGTCGATGGATTTGTCGTGCCGGTAGCTACGATCGACCGCGAAAAATACATAAAACAGGCTGCGATGGCCGCGGGCGTCTTTAAGGAGAACGGTGCGTTGCAGGTGGTCGAGTGCTGGGGGGACGACGTGCCGGAGGGAAAGCTGACTTCGTTTCCGATGGCCGTCAAACGCAAGGATGACGAAACGGTGGTGTTCTCGTGGGTTGTCTGGCCGTCGCGTCAGGTCCGGGATAAAGGCATGAAAGCCGTGATGGCGGATCCGCGCTTGCAGCCTGACGTGAATCCGATGCCTTTCGACGGCAAGCGGCTGATCTACGGTGGCTTCGAGGTCATCGTGGATGTGTGAGGTCAAAGGGGGCAGCGCCGTCCGCCCCCCGCACAGCTTTTATCGCGTTTTAATGGGCGTGTCAGGCAGCAGGATTCGCCCGTCCACCTGGCGGATGTCGGTGTGGCCGCAAAAGGCCATGGTGATGTCCAGTTCCTTCTGGATGATCTGCAGGCACTGCGTGACACCCGCCTCGCCCATCGCACCCAGGCCATAAAGGAAGCTGCGGCCGATCAGCGTTCCCTTCGCGCCGAGTGCAACGGCTTTCAGCACGTCCTGTCCGCTGCGGATGCCGCCATCCATCCACACCTCGATACGGGAGCCGACCTCGCGTGCGATCTCGGGGAGTGCCGAGATCGACGAGGGCGCACCGTCGAGTTGACGGCCGCCGTGGTTGGAGACGATCAACGCGTCAGCGCCGCTGTCGGCGGCAAGGCGTGCGTCTTCGACATCCATGATGCCTTTCAGAATGAGCTTGCCGCCCCACAGCTTCTTGACCCACTCGACGTCCGCCCAGCTCAGCGTCGGATCGAACTGCTCGGCGGTCCACGAACCGAGGGACGACAGATCGCCCACCCCCTTTGCATGGCCGACGATGTTGCCGAAGGTGCGTCGTTTGGTGCCGAGCATGCCGAGGCACCAGCGCGGCTTGGTCGCGAGGTTGATGAGATTCGCGGGGGTCAATTTCGGCGGCGCCGACAGCCCGTTCTTGATGTCCTTGTGGCGTTGGCCGAGGATCTGCAAGTCCAACGTCAGCATCAAGGCACTGCACCGCGCCGCGCGAGCGCGCTCGATCAATCGCACAATGAAATCGCGGTCGCGCATCATATAAAGCTGGAACCAGAACGGTTTGCTGGTCTCAGCGGCCACGTCCTCGATCGAGCAGATGCTCATGGTGGACAAGGTGAACGGCACGCCGAACTTTTCCGCCGCGCGTGCCGCGAGGATTTCGCCGTCGGCATGTTGCATGCCGGTCAATCCTGTCGGTGCGATCGCGACAGGCATGGCGGCTTCCTGGCCGACCATTTCCGTTCGCGTGCTGCGGCCGGTCATGTTGACCGCCACGCGCTGGCGCAGCTTCAATTGCTGGAAGTCGCTTTCATTGGAGCGGTAGGTACCTTCTGTCCACGAGCCACTGTCGGCGTAGTCGTAGAACATGCGTGGTACACGCCGTTGAGCGAGCTGGCGTAAATCTTCGATGCAAGTGATGGCAGGCACGGTTTCTCTCAGCGCAGGGAACAACCGCGAGTGTAGCAGCCACTACAGCCAGCGCCAGATGCCCGCGGCCCAACCGGCGAGGGGGATATGCGCCCAGGTCGCAACGAGCCAGACGACGAGGCCGCCCAACAGCGCGTGCAAACCGAATCCGCCCAGCCGCGCGCGGCCAGTGGCGATTGCGGCGAACGGCAGGTAGCTCGTCTTCGATTCCCATACGGGCCAGAGATCGGGCTGGAGCTGCTCCTTCTTCCGGTCCTGCAATGCGGCGCCGAGGAGCGCGAGAAGAATGATCGCCGTTGCGATGATGATGTTCTTGGTCACCGGGAACACGGCGATGTGGCACAGCCCCCAAAGTGCGAACGACCACATCATCGGGTGACGCGTCACCGCGTACACGCCGCGCGCCGTATCCGGGAATGGGCCGGGCCGGCCACCGGTGGGGAGCGCCGGGTTACGGATCAGAGAGCCCATCAGGAGGACTGACGCGATCAGCATGAGCACGGTTGTGAGCGCCCAGAGCCCGTTTCCGACCGGCCATAATGATTCCGTCAGGGGCGCCTTCCGGTAGGCCACGATCATCCAGCCGAGCGTCAGGAAAGCAACTAGCGAATAGACGCCCAGGAACCCCAATTCGCCGATTGCGCCGACCAGACGCTTGCGCAGCGGATGGGACAAGACAAAGTGACTACCCACGAAGGCGATTGCCGCCACCGCAACTGCGTTGGTGCTTCCCATTGGCCCGGCTCCTCAAGTCATGTCGCCGGTTGACCGTATTGCCTAGTGTCGACGGCGTGGTACAGGAATTTTCAGTTGCCCTTGCCTTTGATCTTACCCCAACGGAACTTGAAAAAATGACGGCTGCGTCGCGCATCACGTTCCCTCTCAACGTGAATTCCGCAGCCGCACCGCTGCATCTTCATTGCACCGGTTGCATGCCGGGAAGCGCGTCGGCGCTTCCCGGCCTCATTCCACCATCACCATGGCAGCGAGTAGGTCTTCGTATTGGTAAAGCTCTTCATGGCCTCCTGCACCCCTTCCTTGTAGCCGAGCCCCGAGTCTTTCACGCCGCCGAACGGCGTGAGTTCAAGCCGGTAACCCGGCACTTCACGCACATTCACGCTGCCCACTTCCAGTTCGGTAATGAACCGCGTGATGTAATCGAAACGATTCGTGCAGACCGACGACGACAACGCATAGTCCGTGCAGTTCGACATGCGGATCGCTTCGTCGATGTTGGCAAAGCGCATGATCGGCGACACGGGTCCGAACGTCTCGTACTTGACGAGCGGCATGTCGGGCGTGACACGGTCGACTACCGTCGGCGAGTAAAGCGCGCCATTGCGAACGTTGCCCGCAAGCAGACGGGCACCGCGCGACAAGGCGTCGTTGACCTGGCGTTCGCAGAACTGCGCGGCAGCTTCGTCGATGACCGTTCCCATATCGACTGAACTGTCCGCCGGATTGCCATATTTCCAGGCGAGTGTCTTTTCTACGACAAGATCCGTGAAGCGGTCGGCAACCGCCTCATGCACCAGCATGCGCTTGATCGCGGTGCAACGCTGGCCCGAATTCTTGTACGAACCCGATACGGCGAGCGAACTGGCTTCGTCGAGATCGGCGTCCTCCATCACGATGATCGGGTCGTTGCCGCCCAGTTCGAGCACGGCGCGCCGGTAGCCCATTCGCGAGGCGATAGATTTGCCGATCGAGACGCCGCCGGTGAACGTGATGAGATCGACAGCGGGGTTTGTGATCAACTCATCGGCAATGACGCTCGGGTCGCCCGTCAGCACCTGAAGCATCTGCACGGGTAAGCCGGCTTCATAGAGAATGTCGGCGAGCAGATAGCATGACAGCGGCACTTTCTCCGACGGTTTCACGACGATGCGATTGTTCGTGGCAATCGACGGCACGATCTTGTGCGCGACCTGATTCATCGGATGGTTGAAAGGTGTAATGGCGGAGATCACGCCCAGCAGCGGATCGCGTTGCGTGTAGACGCGCCGTTTCTTGCCGTGAGGCGTGAGATCGCACGAGAAGATCTGTCCGTCGTCTTTCAGCACTTCGCCGGCGCCGAACACCAGCACGTCCGCGACGCGGCCGGCTTCGTAGATCGAATCCTTCTTGCACAAGCCGGCTTCCGCCGTGATGACGGCGGCGATTTCCTCGGTGCGTGCACGCACCGCGTCGGCCGCGCGACGCAGGATCGCGGCGCGCTCATAGCGCGTCAGTGCAGGGCGATATGCACGTGCGAATTCGAACGCGCGTCGCACGTCCTCGAGTGTCGCTTTCGGCACGGTACCGACGAGCGAACCATCGTAAGGGTTGCGCACTTCGATCACTTCATCGCGAAAGATTTTTTCGCCGCCGATACGCAGCGCTTCATGACGCACCTGCAATTGATTCTTGATTTCAGCCACAGCATTCATTTCTGATCCCCGTTCATTGAAGGTGATTGAGCGCGATATCGATGATGTCGAAGTTGCGCAGCCGAGCCCGCTGCGTGACCGACTTCGCGACCGGCTGATTGAACAGGAGCGGCACGATCTGCTCGGCAAGGCCGCCATGCGAGCGCAGTGGCACGTCGAGCCCGGACAGATCGTGCTTGATGCGTCGCGTGCCGAGCACCACGTCGCGCGTCGAGATCACGATGAGGTCGCCCATGCGCGCAGGCGGTAGTTCGAAGCGCGCGCAGCCTTCAGCACCCGTCAGCACGACTTCGATGCCGGGTTCCGCTGCAAGCCGGAGGCGCATTGCTTCGAGGTCGACTGAGGCGGGCAGATAGACCGTCGCGAACGATCCGAGCGCGCCGTGATGCACGACGTAGGGATCCGTGATCGGCAGGATCACGCGGGCAGCGTCTTCGCCAAGCCACTCGTCGAAGCGCTCCTGCAGATAGATCACATTGGGCTCGCCGTCTTCGTTGTGCTTTGCATTCATGCCGTGGTCGGCAGTGAGCGCGACGATCGCACCCAGTTCGTCGAGCCGCTGCAGATAGCCGTCCATCATCTGATAGAACGCGTTCGCACCCGGGGTGCCAGGGGCGCACTTGTGCTGCACATAGTCGGTGGTCGACAGGTACATCAGGTCGATGTCGCGGGCTTCGAGCAGCCGCACGCCGGCCGCGAACACGAACTCGGACAGCTCCGCGCTATAGACGCTCGGCACCGGCTTGCCGACCAGTTCGAGCAGGTTGTCGATGCCGTTCTCCTCGAGCGTCGCTTCGTCGGCTTTCTCCGCCGAGAAGCAGACGCCCTTCAGACCCTTGCCAAGCAGCCGGCGCAGTTTGTCTTTTGCCGTGACCACCGCAACGTTCGCGCCCTGGTCGGCGAAACCGGCGAGCACGGTAGGGGCGACCAGGTACTTTGGATCGTTCATCAGCACCTCGGTGCCGCTGTCGCGATCGAAAAAGTAGTTGCCGCTAATGCCATGCACAGCGGGCGGTACGCCCGTCACGATCGACAGATTGTTCGGGTTCGTGAAGCTCGGCACGACGCAGTCGCCCTTGAGCGAAGTGCCGGGATGCAGCAGCTTGCCAATAAAGGGCGCGACCCCGGCCGCAGCCGCCATCTCCAGATATTCATAGGCGCAGCCGTCCACGCAGACCACGACGACGGGTCTGCGCATCCAGTTGTAGCTGCGGCCGTTCACTTCAATAGAAACCGGTGTTTCGCTCATGACATGTCCTCTGGGCTAGGGGTAATTCGGGTGATGGCAGTGCGGCGTTATGTGGCAAAGTGTGGCAATACTTGACATTAAAATTGATACTTTGTAGATTGTCAACAACAGACAACAAATCGCAGATTCTAAGGGGTGGTCGTCTGGAGGGTTGCAACACGCAGTAGTCCCGTAGCACCGGTCGTTTTCGTCGCTGGCCGCGACGCCACTTTTTGAAGGGGTCTGGAAATGAAGGAAAAGTCGGGGTTTAAAGGTTGCAGAGGTCGTCTGAATATGGCGCTGCGCTGTCTGGTCGCCACTGCCGTGACGCTCGGCGCGGTTCAGTTCGCGTACGCAAAAACGCAGTTGCTGGTTTATACGGCGCTCGAAGACGAAGCGATGAAGCCCTATAAAGACGCGTTCGAAAAGGCCAATCCGGATATCGAAATCCGTTGGGTTCGCGATTCGACCGGCGCGGTCACCGCAAAGCTGATCGCCGAAAAGAGCAATCCACGGGCCGACGTGGTGCTCGGACTCGCGGCATCCAGCCTGACGCTGCTCGATCTGCAGGGCATGCTGATGCCCTACGCGCCGAAGGGGTTCGACAGTCTGACGCGCAAGTACAGCGACGCGAACACGCCGCCGCACTGGGTTGGCATGGACGTATGGGGCGCGACGGTCTGCTACAACCGCATCGAAGCGGAGAAGCGCCACTTGCCTAAGCCGACGTCATGGGAAGACCTGACCAAGCCGATCTATAAGGGCATGGTCGTGATGCCGAGTCCGGTGTCGTCCGGCACCGGCTATCTGGACGTGACGTCATGGCTGCAAACGTTCGGCGCCGACAAGGGCTGGAAGTACATGGATGCGCTGGACAAGAACGTTGCGCAATACGTGCACTCAGGCTCGAAGCCCTGCACGCTGGCGGGCACCGGCGAATTTCCGATCGGTATCTCGTTCGAATTCCGCGGCCACGAGTTGCAGGCGCAAGGCGCTCCCATTGACCTGATCTTCCCGAAAGAAGGGCTGGGTTGGGACATGGAAGCGACCGGCATCATGAAAACAACAAAGCAGCCGGAAGCGGCCAAAAAGCTCGCGGACTTTATGGCCAGCAAAGAGGCCAATGAAATCACCGCGCAATGGTGGGCGATCGTTGCGTACCCGGGTGTCGCGAAGAAACTCTCGGGCATCCCCGATAACTATTCGGAATTGCTCGTGAAGAACGATTTCACATGGTCCGCAAAGAACCGCGACGCCATTCTCGCGGACTGGCAAAAACGCTACGGCGACAAGGAACAAAAATAAGGCCGGGTTCCGCCAGGTGTAGACGAGCGCCGGGCTGCGCGCTGCGCGGCCCCGAACGATGCGGTGATGCAACGGCAGTGCATCGTCGCCATGCAGATAAGCGGTACCGGAGGAGATGATGACAGCGTATTTGAGCGTGCAGCAGGTCTATAAGCGGTTCAACGACACGCCGGTTCTGGAGGACATCAATCTTGGCGTGAAGAAGGGAGAGATGCTCTGCTTTCTCGGCCCGTCGGGATGTGGCAAGACCACCTTGCTGCGGATCATTGCCGGATTGGAAACACAGAGCGCCGGACAGATCATGCAGGACGGCCGCGATATTTCACGCCTGCCGCCCCAGCTTCGCGATTACGGCATCGTGTTTCAGTCGTACGCGCTGTTTCCGAATCTGACCATCTTCGACAACGTGGCCTATGGCCTGGTGAATCGCAGGATGAAGCGCGCGGCGATCGCCGATCGTGTGAACGAACTGCTCGCACTGGTGGGCTTGCCGGATGCGCAGCGTAAGCATCCGAACCAGTTGTCGGGTGGCCAGCAGCAACGTATCGCGCTGGCGCGCGCGCTGGCCACATCACCGGGGCTGCTGTTGCTCGACGAGCCGCTCTCGGCACTCGACGCGCGAGTGCGTGTGCGCCTGCGTCAGGAAATCCGTCAGTTGCAGCAACGCCTCGGCGTGACCACGATCATGGTGACGCACGATCAGGAAGAAGCGCTATCTATGGCCGACCGGATCGTGGTGATGAACCAAGGCGTGATCGAGCAGATCGGCACGCCGCACGAAATCTATCGCGAGCCGGCCTCGCCGTTCGTTGCCGATTTCATCGGCAAGGTCAATCTGATTCCGGCTGAAGTGGCGCACGACGGCAGTCTCAAGGCGGGTTCCATCGCGTTGCGCTACGGGTGCGGATCGGAGCGCGCGGTCCTTGGGTCGAAAGTGTCGGCGTTCGTGCGCCCGGAAGACATTCACCTCAGCGCGCCGGGTAGTGAGGCGGACAACCTGCTGCCTGCCTCGGTCGAAAAACTGGAATTTCTCGGCGCGTTCTGCCGGGTCAGCTTCAAGGTGGACGGGCTCGGTGAGCAGGAGGTCGTCGCCGACCTGTCGTTCCATGAAATGAATCGTACCCGCCTGCAACCGGGGTCGCGTTTCAATCTGGCCATCAACCGCGAACACGTGTGCGTCTTCTCCGCCGCGAAGGAGCGACTTCAATGAGCGCCGTTCTGATCGAGCGCCGCAGCGGCGAGGAAGGTCACGCTGAGGTGCGCCAGAAGAGCCATTGGCATGACCGGATCGCGCAGTTGGCCCTCCTGCTGATGTCCGCGTTTCTCGGCATGTTTCTGCTGGTGCCGCTGGGACTGGTCATAGGGAAATGTTTCGTCGATGCGGATGGCCATTTCGTCGGACTTGCCAATTTCAGCGGCTATCTGGTGGATTCGGGTGTGTGGACGTCGACACTGCATTCGGTCACGGTCGCCTGCCTCGTGACGGTGATCGTGATTCCGATGGCTTTTACGTTTGCGTACGCACTGACCCGCTCGTGCATGCCGATGAAGAACGCCGTGCGCACCGTCGCGCTGCTTCCGCTGCTCGCGCCGACGCTGCTGTCCGCAGTGTCGTTCATCTACTGGTTCGGTAACTCGGGCATCCTGAAACCCTTGCTTCATGGGCATTCGATCTATGGGCTGCCGGGCATCGTATGCAGTCTGGTCTACGCCTCGTTTCCACACGTGCTGATGATTCTCGTGACGGCGCTGTCGTTGTCCGACGGTCGCTTATACGAAGCGGCCGAAGCGATGGGCACACGCCGCACCCGCAAATTCTTCACGATCACCCTGCCGGGCGCGAAGTATGGGCTGATCAGCGCGACGATGGTGTCGTTCACGATCTGCATCAACGACTTCGGCGTGCCCGTTGTGATCGGCGGACCTTATTCGGTGCTTTCCACCGACATCTATAAGCTCATCATCGGCTTGCAGGATTTCAACCGGAGTGCGGTGGTCAGCCTGCTGCTGCTCTGTCCGGCGCTGGTCGCGTTCGCCGTCGACTTCTTCATTCGCCGCAAGCAGCAATCGCAACTCGGCGCGCGCTCGACGCCGTATCAGCCGAAGCCCACGCGTGGCTTCGACATGGCGATGCTCGGGTACTGCGGCTTCGTCTGCCTGCTGCTGCTGGCGGTGGTCGGCATTTCGGTGTTCGCTTCGTTCGTGAAGTTCTGGCCGTATCAGATGAGCCTCGGCTTGCAGCACTACAAGATGGGACTGATCGGCGCGGGAATCTTCGACGCCTACAAGAACAGTCTGAAGATGGCCGCGTGCGTGGCGATCGGCGGCACTATCATCGTGTTCGGCGGCGCGTATCTCGTCGAGAAGACGCGCGGGCCGCGCTGGTTACGCGGCTTTATCAATCTGTGCGCGATCCTGCCGATGGGCGTGCCGGGTCTCGTGCTCGGCATCAGCTACATCTTTCTGTTCAACTCGCCCTCCAACCCATTGAACGGTCTTTACGGCACGCTCGCGCTGCTCGCGATCGTCACGGTGGTGCACTACTACTCGTCTAGCCACCTGACCGCGGTCACTGCGCTTCGTCAGATCGACAACGAGTTCGAAGCGGTCTCGGCTTCGCTGAAAGTGCCTTTCTACAAGACGTTTTTTCGCGTCACCGTGCCTGTGTGCCTGCCGTCGATCCTGCAGATCGCGCGTTATCTGTTCGTCAACGGCATGACCACGGTGTCGGCGGTCGCGTTTCTCTATTCACCCGATACGCAACCGGCCTCCGTCGCCATTCTCAATCTCGACGACGCTGGACAGATTGGACCGGCCGCCGCGATGGCCACGCTGGTCCTCGTGACGGCCGCGTTCGCCTGTGTGCTGTTTGCCTGCGTGTCGCATGGCGTATTACGTAGGACCCAGGCATGGCGTACGCCGCGCCGTGGCTGAAACGAGTCTTCATCAAGATCTATAAGGAGCTACTGTGAATCTGCCCTCCCAGCCCATTCTGCTTACCCCCGGTCCGCTCACGACCTCCGACCGTACGCGTCAGGCGATGCTGCGCGATTGGGGATCGTGGGACGGTGACTTCAATCAGATTACCGCCCGTGTCCGTCAGCAGACGCTGCGTATCGTGCATGGCGAAGACACGCACGAATGCGTGCCCTTGCAAGGCAGCGGCACGTTCTCGGTCGAAGCCGCGATCGGCACGCTAGTGCCGCGTGACGGACAGGTACTGATACCGAACAACGGCGCGTATTGCCAGCGGATCGCGAAGATTTGCAAGGCGCTCGGCCGCCGTCACCAGACGCTCGACTATCCCGAGGACACGCAGGTCAAAGCGGCGGATGTCGACCGCGCATTAGCGGCCGATCCGGGCATCACGCATGTTGCGCTGGTGCATTGCGAAACCGGCGCCGGGGTGCTCAATCCGCTGCATGAGATCGCCATGGTTGTCGCGAAGCATGGCCGCAGTCTGATCGTCGACGCGATGAGCTCGTTCGGCGCAATCGACATCGACGCGCGTGAAACGCCTTTCGACGCCGTCGTGGCCGCCTCCGGGAAATGTCTGGAAGGGGTGCCTGGCATGGGTTTTGTGATCATTCGCCGCAGCACGCTGGAGCAATGCGAAGGCAATAGCCCGTCGCTCGCGATGGATCTGTACGATCAGTGGGCCTACATGAACCGCACGACGCAATGGCGCTTCACGCCGCCCACCCACGTCGTCGCGGCACTGGATCAGGCGATCGCGCAATACGTGGAAGAGGGCGGTCTCGAAGCGCGCGGCGCACGTTATGCCAGCAATTGCCGGGCTCTGGTCGACGGCATGGCCGCGCTCGGCTTTCGAACCTTCCTCGACCCGGCGATTCAGGCGCCGATCATCGTCACCTTCCATGCGCCTGACGATCCCAAATACGACTTCAAGACGTTCTACACCGAAGTGAAAAAGCGCGGCTATATCCTGTATCCGGGCAAGCTCACCCAACTGGAGACATTCCGTGTCGGCTGTATTGGACACTTCGGCGAATCCGGTATCCCCGGCGCGGTCGCCGCTATCGCCGATACGCTGAAGGCGATGGGCATCACGCGGGTATCGGCGCAGGCGGTGGCCTGAGTTGGAGTGAGTTGACGAGTCCATGTCCACGTGCAAAGGCTTCTTTCCGTTGGCGCGGGGAGAAGTCTTTCTGTTCGACGCGTGGCGTTAAACCGTTGTATCAATGCGAGCAATTCATGCGTCCGTTCTGGATTGAACAAGCACTCTTTGCCGATGGATCACTGGCGCCCGCACTGCAAGGCGCGACCACTGCTGATGTTTGCATTGTCGGCGGCGGTTTCACGGGTTTATGGACGGCCATCCAGGCGAAACAGAAGAAGCCCGATCTCGACATCGTGATCATCGAGAGCGATTTGTGCGGCGCGGGCGCAAGTGGCCGCAACGGTGGCTGCCTGTTGACGTGGTCGACCAAGTTCTTCACGCTGCGGCGCCTGTTTGGTGAGGCCGAAGCGATCCGTTTGGTGAAAGCGTCCGAGGCTGCTGTTGGGCGGATTCACGACTTCTGTGTCAAGCACGATGTGGATGCCGAGCTTCGGCTTGACGGCACGCTTTACACCGCGACTTCGCGCGCCCAAGTCGGACTGCTCGATCCGGTGATTGCCGCACTGAGCGAGCATGGCATCAATTCGTATCAACATCTTTCGCCGGACGAGGTGGCGAGCCGTTCCGGCTCGGCGCGCAATCTCGGCGGCGTGTATTCGCCGGTCGCGGCAACGGTTCATCCGGGCAAGCTCGTGCGCGGCTTGCGGCGCGTCGCGATCGAAATGGGTATTCGTATTTACGAACGCACGCCGATGCTCGACTTCACTTCCGGCGAATGCGTGACCGTGCATACGCCGGCTGGCAGCGTGACGGCTTCCAAAATGGTGCTCGCGATCAATGCGTGGATGGCGAGCCGCTTCCGGCAGTTCGAACGCACGCTTGCCGTTGTCTCCAGTGACATGATCGTCACCGAGAAATGCCCGGAGTTGCTGCATCAGATGGGTTTGAAAGACGGCGTGTCCGTACTCGATTCACGTATCTTCGTTTACTACTATCGCAGCACGGCGGACGGCCGGCTGATGCTCGGCAAGGGTGGCAATACGTTTGCCTGGCGCGGCCGGATCGCGCCGGTGTTCGATCAGCGCTCGCCCTATGAAGCCGATCTGACGCGCAGCCTGCACGATTTCTTCCCGGCGTTGCGCCACGTGCCGGTGACGGCGAGCTGGAACGGTCCGTCGGATCGGTCGGTTACCGGCTTTCCGTTTTTCGGCAGGCTCGACGACGCACCGAACGTGCTCTACGGATTTGGCTATTCCGGTAATGGTGTTGGACCGACCTATATGGGCGGACAGATTTTGTCTTCGCTGTTGCTCGAGCTCGACAACGAATGGACGCGCAGTCCGTTGGCGACCGGACCGTTGGGCTATTTCCCGCCAGAACCGATCCGGTTCGTCGGCTCGATTACCGTGCGCGACGCGATTCGGCGCAAGGAGCGCGCGGAAGACGAAGACCGCCAGCCCTGGCTGGTCGACCGCTTGCTGAGCAAGCTCGCCAATGCTGCGGGGAAGTCGGATAAAGCGTAGGACACGGCTGCGGGTCCGCAGCGCCGAGTGCGCTGGGCGTGGTGCGCGTGCGCATCCGCCCAGCCTGCTTCAGTGCTAAGCGGTATTCGTTGCCGATGCGACCCAGTGCTCATGGGCGTGCCGCATTCTCGCGAGGCCATGGGCAACGTGTTCGCGCACAAGCGTGACGGCGAGCTCCGCATCGCCTTTCGCGAGCGCGTTGACGATTTTTTCGTGTTCCGTGACCGACGTCGCCAGTGCGCTCTTTTCCGATTCGATCGCGGCCTGACGGAGCAAGCCGAGCTGACGGACGAGATGCCGATAGGTTGCGATCAGGTGCTGGTTACCCACGCCCGCCACCATCGCATCGTGCAACTGGACGTTCAATGCCGTATAGCGCGTGAGATCGTGATCTTTCTTCGTGGCTTTCATCGATGTGATGATGCCTTTGAGCGTTGCAAGCGTTTCGGGTGTCATCCGATTGGCGAGTGCGCGGACGACCGATTCGTCCAGCATCGCACGGACTTCATAGATCTCTTCGGCCTCGCGTAGCGACAGCGCGCGCACCGTGACACCGCGGTTCTTCTCCGTCTTCAGCAATCCTGCCTGTTCCAATGCGCGGAACGCCTCGCGCAGTGGGCCGCGCGATACATTCAACCGCGTAGAGACTTCGACTTCGTTTAACTTCTCCCCTGGGGCGAATTCCCCTGAGACGATGCTGCGCTCGAGGGTTTCCTGGACGAGTGTCGCGAGAGAATGCCGCTGCAGCAGTTCGATGGCGCTGGATGTTGTTGGTGTGGTCATGAGCGGCGAATAAGAACAAAGGATGAGATAACGAGCCGTCGGCTTCCTTGAACATACGTGGCAGTTTGTTTATTGTCAACAATCATCAAGGCCTGCGGCCCGGCGTTAAACTCGGAAGGCGACTCGCCAACGTGTCTCACGATACGCGGAAGGCCATCGGTGAAGTCCATCGCTCATATTCGCTTTGTCTTCGTGATTTCTGGAGAAAGCCATGTCCACTCACACAGCCGATCACGGCATCGTCACGGTGCCCACGCAACACACGGTCGAGCAAGCCGCCGACACACTCGCGTCGCTGATAGAAGCAAAAAACATTGTCTTGTTCGCCCGTATCGATTTCGCGGCAGATGCGCAGCGTGCGGGGCTTGCAATGCAGCCGTCACAATTGCTCGTGTTCGGTAATCCGCGGGCTGGAACGCCGCTGATGCAAGCCGTGCCGATTGTGGCGCTCGATCTGCCGCTCAAGGTGCTGGTGTGGCAGGACGACGATGGCCGGGTGTGGCTCTCGTATAACGCAACGAGCTATCTACAGGCGCGACATGGCGCGCCTGTAGAGCTGATGAAAGCTGTCGACGGCGTCGGCGCGCTCGTGCAGGCCGCTGCGGCCGGCTGAGCGGCACGCATCGTTACTCGACGCCGCGAACGATACGCAGATCGCGCTCGACACCGTCGCCCAGCGCTTCAAGCGCTTTCTTGTAGGCGTCGCTCTCATAGGCGGCAACGGCCTGCTCGTAGGTCGGAAACTCGATCACGACCGTCCGCTCCTTCAAACCTTGCTCATGTGCTTCGTCGGCGACGCCGCGCACGATGAATTTGCCGTTAGCGGCCGCCACCGCAGGCGCTGCCAGTTGCGCATACGCGGCGAGCTTTGACGGGTCCTTCGTCGCGCGGTATGCGGTCACCCAATATCCCTTGCTCATGTGTATCTCCTGGTTTTGCGGCTTGAAAGTAGTGGTTGCGTTGCAAAGCAACGACGCGGCAATTATGTCACTTCGAGCATCCCCGTGCGCGTTTCACCAGCGCGCGTATTCCGTCGGTTCGCGTCTATTCGCATCGCAGCAATGGCCAGCCGACATGATTTTCCCCGATCGCCCCTTGTCAGCCAGCCTTAATTAGCAACCATCGCAACAGACCCCTCCGAACGTATCCCTTTGCGATAACGTCCGAGCCCCACGATTCCAACCAGCGACACAGCTGAAAGCACGCTGAAGAAAATCGCCAGTGGCAACCACTCGCCCTTGTAGTTCTGCGCGAGCATCGTGCCGATCAAGGGTGTCGTCCCGCCGGCGATCGTCGCGCACAGTTGGTAAGCAATCGAAATGCCGGAGTACCGGACCTGCGTCGGAAATGCCGGCGTCATGAAACCGGCGATGACTGCATAGATGGCGGACAGGACCACCACCGCGAGCGAGATGCCCGCCACGATCGCGACCGGGTTATGTGTCTGGACTAGCAGGAACATCGGGTAGGGCGTGAGCATGGACAGCAGGGCGGCGCAGGTCAGAAAGCGGGTCTCTCCAACACGCTGCGCCAACAGCGCCGAAATCGGCTGGGACGCCAACTGGATGAGGGTCACGATAAACAGGCAATCGAGAATGAACGATTTCGACATGCCGAGATAACCGGTGACATACGAAATCATGAACGTGTTGGTGAAGAAGAACCCGGCAGAGCCGATCGTCGTCGCCATCGCCGCCATGACAATCGGATACCACGCGGTGCTCAGCACTTCCTTGACGGGCGACTTCAGCACCTCGCGATTCTTGCGAAGCTGCTCGAATTCGGGTGACTCTTTGACGCCGAGGCGGATCGCCATGCCGATCAGGAGCAGTACGAAGCTGGCCAGAAACGGCAGGCGCCAGCCCCAGGCAACGAAGCTTTCGTGATCGAGCGAGGTGACGAGCCGGAACGACACGAGCGAAAGAATCAACCCGGCCGGGCTGCCCATCTGCGGAAACGAGGCGAAGAGCGTTTTGCGGCCAGTTGGAGCGTGCTCGCTCGCCATCAGAACCGCGCCGCCCCATTCGCCGCCCACGGCTATGCCCTGGAGAATGCGCAACAGCACGAGCGAGATGGGCGCCCAGATGCCGATGCTGGCGTAACCGGGCAGCAGGCCGATGCCGGTGGTGGCGATCCCCATCAGGAACATGGTCAGCAGCAGCATCTTCTTGCGGCCCAGCTTGTCGCCGAGATGTCCGAATACCGCGCCGCTCAATGGGCGTGCAATGAAGCCGACAAAGAACGTACCGAACGAAGCCATCGTACTCAGAAAGTGATTGCTGCTCGGGAAGAACACCTCGCCGAGAACGAGCGCGGCGGCGGTCGCATAGGTGTAGTAGTCGTAAAACTCGACGGCCGTACCGATAAAAGCCGCGGTGGCGGCGCGCACGGGCTGATGAGTCTGTTCAGAATGGGACATGGGAATCCTGTTGATGGACGAGCAGCGTTGGCTTGACTCCTGTCTTTATCGGTCGCCGAAATACGCCCGCAAAATTCGCATTTTTAATCTTCACTATCAGAATGGCTAATGCTCGCTCTAGTCAAAAACTATAAGTCTCATTTCTAGTCCCGATCCTCAGTATAATTTTTTCGGATGATGAAAAAAGTGAGACCTGTCGTGAGCAAAGACCGCCCGGACACCTATCTGAACGACCGCCTTGACTGGAACCTGCTGCGTACTTTTCTCGCCATTGCGAAAGAAGGCAGCGTGAGTCGCGCGGCGACGAAGCTGCATCTGACGCAGCCCGCGGTGAGCCAGGCCTTGCGCCGGCTGGAGGAACAGTTGGGGCTGCGCCTCGTGGATCGCCACGGTCCGCGCATCGAGGTCACGCAGGCCGGTATCGAAGTGAAGCAGATTGCTGAAGACGTGTACGGCATGATCTCGCGTCTGTCGCTTGCCGAGGTGGATCGCGGTCACGATATCTCCGGCATGGTGCGCGTGAGCACCGTCAGCGGAATCGATTTTCCGGCTTACGACACGTTTCTCGCGGAGTTCCATCGCACGTATCCGCGTATCGAACTCGAAAGCCAGGCAATGCGCAGTGCCGACGTGGTGAACAGCCTCCAGCAAAAGTCCGCAACGCTCGGACTAACGCCGCGGCGCGCATTGCCTAAACGGGTCGACAGCCGCGTGTTTCTGCGTCAACGGTATGCACTTTTCTGCGGACGTCATCACCCGCTCTTTGGGCGCAGCGATCTTCGGGTCGCCGATCTGGCCGGCGAGAAGTTTGTCTCCTTCACCGGCGACAAAGTCGGCGACCACATGTCGCCACTCACCTTTTTTCGTGACGAGATGGGGTTCACCGGGCGCGTGGTCGGCTCTTCGTCGAGCATGACCGAGGTGAGGCGTTTCATCTTCGCAGGCTTCGGTATTGGTTGCCTGCCGGAACACGTCGTGCGCGATGACATCGCTCAAGGCCGCCTTCAGCGGCTCCCGCCGGATGAAGGTGTAGCCGACCTCGATATTTATATGCTGTGGTCACTGGACCGCAAGCTGAGCGCTGCTGAAACCGCGTTTATCGATGCGCTGAATGCGTTCATCGACGGCCAGGCGGAAGGTGCCGACCGTCAGCGCGGCGCGCAATAGCCATACTCAATAGCCACGCGTGACGTCGACCACGTTCTGCAGCGGTTCGCCGCGGATCAGCCTGCGTGCGTTGTGCGCCACCTGCGTGCCGATCGTTTCCGAGCTTGCCACTGACGCCATATGAGGCGTCACAATCAGATTCGGGGCCCGCCATAAGTGATCTTCGCGGGGTAACGGTTCGGTCGGAAACACGTCGACGATCGCCCCGCCGATCTGCCCGCTCGTCAGCGCGGCGATCAGGTCCGCGGGCACCAGATGCTCGCCCCGGCCGACGTGGATCAGTTTCGCGCCCGGCCGCAAGTGTTCGAACGTGTTCGCGTTGAGAATCCAGCGGGTTTCGTGCGTGAGCGGCAGGAGACACACGAGGATGTCCGTCCCCTGGAGGAAAGGCTTGAACTCATGGGGACCGGAAAAGGTTGTCACGCCCGGCAGTTCACGAGGCTTGCGTGCCCATCCGCGCACCGCGAAGCCGAAGCGCTGCAAATCCGTGGCGACGCGGCTGCCGATTTCTCCTAGTCCCATGATGCCGACGGCGCATTCGGAAGCGTCACGCTGTTCGTGGCGGAACCAGCGGTCGAGACGCTGATTGGCGAGCACGCGATCGAGTTGACGATGAAAGTGCAGCACCCCCCACGTAACGAATTCACCCATTCCGCGTGCGTGTTGCGGATCGACGACGCGGCACAGCGGCACGGCGGGCAGGGCAGGGTCAGACAGGATATTGTCGACGCCCGCGGCGATGCTGTGCACGAGCCGCAGTTTGGGCAGCGCAGCCAATGCGCCGGCGGGCGGATTCCAGCACACGGCGATTTCGGCATCGGCGGCGGAGTGCTCGCCGTGCATCACGACATCGAGATCAGGGGCGGCGCGCAGAATCGGCTGCACCAGATGTGACATGTCGTAGTCACGGCTCATCAGAACGAGTTTGGTCATTGCATCGAATCGAAGAAACGGGCCTAGCTGCGGTAGTCGGATTGCGGGTCGTCGATCAACCGTAACGCCGCGTGCCATGCCAACTCCGAAATTTCCGCGGAGTCTTCGCGCGCGAACTGACTCGCGGTCAACTCACACACTTCTCGCGGCGGGATGCGCAGCGCGCTGCCGCCGGCCAGCGCCTGGATTTGCGCCTGACAGGCCCGCTCGAGGAAATAGATTTCGTGGAACGCTTCGGCTGCCGTGGCGCCTGCCGCAAGCAGCCCGTGATTGCGCAGGATCATCGCCTTGCAGGGACCGAGATCGCGCACCAGACGCTCGCGCTCGCTGAGTTCGAGCGCGATGCCTTCGTAATCGTGATACGCGAGCTTCCCGTAGAACTTCAACGCATGCTGACTGATCGGCAGCAGCCCCTGCTCCTGGGCCGATACCGCTGTTCCGGCGGCAGTATGCGTATGGATCACGAAATGCAGATCGTCGCGTGCCGCGTGGATGGCTGAATGAATCGTGAACCCCGCAGCGTTCACACGAAACAGTGCCGGCTCGCTGTGTGCACGCTCGTCGACGACGTTGCCGAGATGATCGATCTTCACAAGATCCGATGCGCGCATTTCGTGAAACAGCACGCCATAGCGGTTGATCAGAAATGCCGGCGGCTCGCCCGGCGCACCGGGCAGGCGTGCCGTGATGTGCGTGTCGATCATGTCGGTCATACGGAAGTGAGCGGCCAGCCGGTAGAGCGCCGCCAGTTCCTCGCGTACCTGCTGTTCGGCGTCGAGCGGCGCCGGCTTATCGCTCATTCGATCGGGTGTTGGCGTGGATTGCATTTCAGAAGACTCCCTGGTTCTCGCTTGCTGTAGTGCGCATAGTGTTCGTTAGCGTGTCAGTGTCCGTCAATTTCATTGTTCTAATACCGATCGTTAGCGGCGTAAATATTGGGTGGCGTGATTTCAGCGGATGAACGCGACCATTGCGCGCATGGTCTGGTGCCTTTATCGGAGGCCAAAAACAATAAGTAAAAGTCTGTTTTCTAATCCTTTGTATTAACGCGGCGAATGGTCGGACGGCCTGTCTGGTGAGCGGCTTCGTGCGGTTGACAGCCCGTCCAGCCTCGCTGGAAGACCGGCCGGACGGGCCGGCGCGTGGGGTTTTTTCACGGCGCTCTGGTCAGATTGCTTGTCCTGTGTATAAAACAGTACCTTGCATTAAACAATACCGAGTGCTAGAGTTCGTTCGTCATCTGGCGGGTCAGTGTGCTCCGCTTCAGTGCATAGCAAGGTACCGTGCCATGCACGCTAATGTAATGGAATTGAATGAAAACGCAGCTGAAGAAGGGAACCCTCGACATGTGCGTGTTAGCTGTCCTCGCCGGCGGCGACAGCTACGCCTACGAGCTCGTCTCGACGCTATCCGAAACCATGGAGATCAGCGAGGGCACGATTTACCCGCTGATGCGCCGGCTGCAGGCCGAGGCATGGGTGTCGACGTATTTCGTGGAATCCAGTTCGGGGCCACCGCGCAAGTATTACTCGCTGACTGCGGCAGGCCGCAGCAGCCTAGCGGAAATGCAAAGCGAATGGCGCAGTTTTGTCGATGAAGTCAACGGTGTGCTGGCCTTGTCCGGCACGCCCTCAGGAACAGGGGAAAAGCAATGACGCAGGACGCATTCATCCAGCAATTGCGCCACGAACTGCGGAGTTTGCCGAAGCAGGTGGTCGACGAAATTGTTGCCGACTATCGTGAGTACTTCGGCGACGCGCTCGCAGCGGGCCGCAGCGAGGCAGAGGTGGTCGCAGCGCTCGGCGACCCGGTCAAGCTCGCACGCGAACTGAAGGCGCAGGCGACATTCCGCCAGTGGGAAACGCGGCGGTCGTTCGGCAATCTCATGCGGGTGGTCGCGTCGATTGCGGGGCTCGGCTTGTTGCAATTGCTGTTGCTGATCCCGTTCATGATCTATCTGCTGATTTTGACGATCGGCTACGCGGTTTCCGGTGCGTTGACGGTTGCCGGGCTGGTGACGGTGATCGCGCTCGGCAGTCATCACCTGTTCGGGTGGCCGTCGTTCCAGTCATTGCCGTTCAGCTTCGAGAGCAGTGACGGGATAACGGATCAGCAGGCGAGTGGCAAAGGCAACGACAAAGCCTCGAAAGACGATGACGACGGTGACGATGACGACGCGGATGACTCTTCCGCGCAGGGCGACGCGCGGCTGGCAACAGCGAATATGAAGGTATTCAAAGTGGTTGGCGACCGTTTCCTGCTACGCCCGGATGCAGCCACACGGATTTCCATCGTGACGCGTGCCGGTCCGATCGACGTGAAGAATGACGACGGCAAACTCAAGATCAATTCCGTTGGCGGCGCGCGTGATCTGTTCACAGTCGAGCCGGACGGCACATGGTCTATCGCATCCGCCGACATCGTTGCGCTCGATCTCAAGGACGACGAAGGGGATCACGTAGCGGTCGCGCGTATCGGAACCGGTGCGAAGTCGATGGCATGGGACATCAGGAACCACGGCGACCATGTGTCCTTCGTGCAAGGCGCGGACGGCAGCGGTAAGAGTCTGGCGATCCACAGCGGGTCGGATTCGGTCGTGTTCGACCGCGACCACATCTCGATCAAGGACGGTTCAGATGGCGTCGTGATGGTCGGGTCGCATGGCTCGGGCATCGGCGCGATGATTTACGGAATCGCGATGCTGGTGGCAGGCATCGTCGGCTTATGGCTGTGTTTGTGGTTGACGCGCATCACATGGCGCGCCTTGGTCCGCTACGTTCAGCGGCAACTTGATCTTATTACGGCTCGACTCGACGAAGGGCAATCCGCCTGAGGTACGGCGCAGGTTGACTGACGTCTCTATCCTCGTTCGACGAAAAGGAAGCGGTCATGAACATGCATTATTCAGGCGGTACGGCAGTCCAGGCAGACCCGCAACATGCTTCCGGGCTGCGCTATCCAGATAGTCGCGTGGTCAGCGTGCAAAGCGTTGCCGGCTGGTTCGCGGACGGGTTTCGTATCGCTCGTGCGAATCCGGTGCTGTGGCTCGTGGCCATTCTCGGTTGCGCCGATTTCGTGACGCTATTCGAACTGGCGCCGCCGTTGCGCGTGCTGGCCGTGCTCGTCGGGCCGATCCTCGTCGCCGGTTTGGTCCTGATGCAGGAGCGTTCGAGCAATGCGCGCCCATGGTCGATTCGCGAAACGATCGAGGCCGTCAATGTGCATCGCAATGCGTTGATCACGATCGGGCTGTGCGGCGCCGCTGTTGCCTGTGCGGGCCAGCTGATTTCGTTCGCGGCGTTCCACGTCTCCATGAAGGCATCTGTTACGCCGAACGGTCTGCATGATCTGACGATCGTCTACGGTACGCGCAACGGCACGGGCAATGCACTGGAGCCTGTGCTCGATATGCTGGCCTATGCGGTCGCGGCTTCGCTGGTATGGTTTGCGCCGACGCTGGTGGTTCTGAACAACGTCTCACCGCTGAACGCGATGACGGCAAGTTTGCGTGCCGTCGTGCGCAACTGGCGGGTTGCGTCCGTGTACGCAATCGTGGCCGCCGGCAATGTATTGCTGGCTAGCTTGGCGCCGTTGCTCGTGCGCGGATTGGTGGTGATGCCGTTAGTCAGCGCGCTGATCGTTCTGTCGATGTACAGCGGCTATCGCGGCATATTCGAAAAGTCGTAAGTGGCGGGCTCGCGCCTGGGTGAAGAAGATAGCTGCCCGGTCGCGATATAGATATCGGAATTGAATCATTCTCATGACGCATCCTGATCGCTACGCTTGCAGAAATAGTGCAAGCGAGGGCATATGGCTGTTTCTGTTTCTACATCTTTTTCAACGCGGCGACGAACGCTGAAACTGCTCAGTGCAGTGCCGGCACTTG
Organism: Paraburkholderia sediminicola; assembly: GCF_046030555.1. GTDB lineage: Bacteria > Pseudomonadota > Gammaproteobacteria > Burkholderiales > Burkholderiaceae > Paraburkholderia > Paraburkholderia sediminicola_E. Next base: position 74,138 of record NZ_JAQQCH010000002.1, read on the forward strand.
CCGCAACCGGCGCATTTCATTCACGCAACGTGCAGGCTGCCGATCTGGCATCGGTAACGCTCGTGCTCGGCGATCAGGCCGGTGGTACACGGGCGCTCGCCGAAGCGGCGAAGGTGCTCGACGGCACGCCATACGCATTTCGCTGGGCCAACTTCCAGGGGGCGGCGCCACTCTTCGAGGCGCAACGCGCAGGCGCCGTCGATCTTGCCCCGGCGGGTGACTTGCCGGTGCTCGCGGCGGCTGTCGGCGATCCGACCTTGAAGATCGTCGCGACGCGTGTGGGCTCGGGCGCGCAACTCGGCATTCTGGTGGCACGCGATTCGCGGATTCGCACGGTCGCGGGTCTGAAGGGGTGCACCGTGTTCGTGTCGTCGGCGCGCGGCAGCATTTCGCAATTCCAGTTGTATGGTGCGCTCGCCGAAGCCGGGCTCTCGAAGGACGACATCAAGGTCCGTTTCATTCTGCCCGTCGACGCATTTGCTGCATTCGCGTCCGGCTCGATCGAAGTATGGGCGACGTTCGATCCCTACTACGGCATCGCTGTCCAACGTGGCGCACGCATTTTGCGCGACGGGTCGGGCATCAATAGTGGTCTCGGCTTCATCACTGCGTCGGGCGCCGCGCTTGCGGATGCGCGCAAACGCGCAGCCATCGCAGACGTTCTGCTCCGGTTTCAACGCGCAGGTGATTGGGCGCTTGCGAACCCAGACGCTTACGCGCAGGTTTACTCGACATTGACGCGCTCGCCGCTCGAAGCCGCCAAACAGATCACGCAGCGCGCGTCGTTGAAACAGCACTTCGTGACCGAGGCGGATATCGCCGCACTCCAGAAAGTCGCCGATAGCGCGGATCGCGACGCTATCCTGCCGCGCCGCATCGACGTCCACGCGATCGCCGAGACGCACCTCGCGAAGGTCTGAGCTGGCAACCCCTTCCGACCGACACTCCGGGTCAACCCGAATTGTCACGGGGTTTTCTCACGTTTATCTTTCTACATCATACGTATGACATAGAGAGCAAATCGTGGCGACGTTGCACAGGCAGGTTCTGAATCAGATGGGCGAGCAGATTTGTTCAGGCAAATTCATGCCCGGCGACATTCTTCCCGCCGAGCCGGTTCTGGCCGAGCAGATGCAGGTGAGCCGCATCACCATCCGCGAGACGATGAAGTCGCTCTCCGCGAAGGGCATGCTGCAGGTACGCCGCCGCTATGGCACGGTGGTGCTGCCGCGCGCGCAATGGCAGTTGTTCGACCCGGACGTGATCATGTGGCGCGCGCGTGCGGGCGCCGTCGAGCCTGGCCTCATCGAAGATCTGATGGAGCTGCGCATGATCATCGAGCCGAACGCAGCCAGGCTTGCCGCGAAACGTGCGACTGACGAAGACCGCATGGCGGTCCGGCGGGCTTTCAAGGCAATGGAGCGCGCGGTCGCCGGCCACGGCGAGTACGTTCCCGCCGACCTCGCATTTCACGGCGCCATTCTTGTCGCCTGCCACAACCAGTTCGTCCAGCAGATGCAGAACGCGTTGTCGGCGATCCTGCGCACCAGTTTCGAACTCAGTTCTGAAATCGCCGGAGGGCCGGCCCGTTCGCTGCCGATGCACGAGGCACTGTGCGTCGCGATCGAGAAGGGCGATCCCGAGGCGGCTGAGGAGGCGGTGCTCACGCTCATCAAGCGCGCTGAGCAGGACTTCGAGGATCGCGCTCTGCTGAACCGAACCGCCAACGACCAACCTTCTTTGTGATCTCCGTAACCCATTTCATCGCGACCGTCATGACGATCGCGAGGGGCGCACTCGCGCCTCGTTTCTGAACATCGAGAGGAAAAACGCATGACACAGTTATTCGATCTGAGCGGCCGCACGGCGCTTGTTACCGGCTCGGCGCGCGGCATCGGCTTCGCGCTTGCCGAGGGACTGGCCGCTGCCGGTGCGAACGTCATTCTGAACGGCACGCGCGCCGATACGGTCGCAGAAGCAGTCGCCCGGCTCAACGACAAGGGTTTTAATGCGCAAGGCCGCGCCTTCGACGTGACCGACGAAAGCGCCGTCGCCGAAGCGTTCGCGCAGTGGGACAAGGACGGCGTGCAGGTCGACATCGTGATCAACAACGCCGGCATCCAGTTTCGCAAGCCACTCGTCGAGCTCGAACTGAGCGACTGGCAACGCGTGATCGATACCAATCTGACGAGCGCTTTCATCGTTGCGAAGCAGGCTGCACGTCGCATGATCGCGCGTGGCACGGGCGGCAAGATCATCAATATCGGCTCGCTCACGAGCGAAGCCGGGCGCGCGACAGTCGGTGCGTATACGGCGGCGAAGGGCGGCATCAAGATGCTGACCCGCGCCATGAGTGCCGAGTGGGCGGCCTCGAACATTCAGGCGAACGCGATCGGGCCGGGCTACATCCTGACTGACATGAACAAGCCGCTGATCGAAAACGCGGCTTTCGACGCGTGGGTCAAAAGCAGCAATCCTTCGCAACGCTGGGGCAAACCGGAAGAACTCGTCGGCACGGCGGTGTATCTGGCTTCGCCGGCATCGAGCTACGTGAACGGCCAGATCATCTACGTCGACGGTGGCTGGCTGGCCGTTCTTTAAACGTAGATTCGCGCGGATAGAGCAAAACAAAAAACCATCGCGCCAGATAGTTCGTGCGCCGTACCGATCCGGAGACATCATGGAAAGCGTCAAACCCGTAGCAACTCAAAGATGGTGGTATCTGATGCCCATCATCTTCATCACGTATAGCCTTGCCTATCTCGACCGCGCGAACTACGGCTTCGCTGCCGCAGCCGGAATCGATAGGGACCTTGGCATCTCGCACGGTACGTCGTCGCTGATCGGCTCGCTGTTCTTTCTGGGTTACTGCCTGTTTCAGGTGCCCGGCGCGATCTACGCACAACGCAATAGCGTGAAGAAGCTGATCTTTTTCAGCCTGATTCTGTGGGGACTGTGTGCGGCGGCGACCGGCATGGTCAGCAATATTCCGATGCTGATGGTGCTGCGCTTCGTGCTCGGCGTGGTAGAGGCCGCGGTGATGCCGTCGATGCTGATGTACATCAGCCGATGGTTCACGCGTAGCGAACGCTCGCGGGCCAATACCTTTCTGATTCTCGGCAATCCGGTGACTGTGCTGTGGATGTCGGTGGTGTCCGGTTATCTGGTTCGCAGCTTCGGCTGGCGCGAGATGTTTATCCTCGAAGGCATGCCGGCAATCGCATGGGCGGTGGTCTGGTGGTTCACGGTGAAGGACCGCCCGGCCGACGCGCCCTGGATGAGCGACGCAGAAAAAACCGAACTCGAAGCCCGCCTGACGGCCGAGCAAGCCCATATCGCGCCGGTACGCAATTACAAGGCGGCGTTCCGTTCGTCGATCGTGATCAAGTTCTGCGCGATTCACGCACTGTGGAGTATTGGCGTGTACGGCTTCATCATGTGGCTGCCGTCGATCCTCAAAGCCGCCTCGACGATCGATATCGTCTCGGTCGGCTGGCTCGCGGCTGTGCCCTATCTCGCGGCGATTATCCTGATGCTGCTCGCGTCGTGGCTGTCGGACAAAACGCGCAATCGCAAGCTGTTCGTGTGGCCGCTGTTGCTCGTCGGAACCATCGCGTTCGTCGCTTCCTATCTGGTCGGCGGCTCGCACTTCTGGATCTCGTTCGTTTTGCTGGTCATTGCGGGCGCCACGATGTACGCGCCGTATGGCCCGTTCTTCGCGCTGGTGCCGGAACTGATTCCGGGCAACGTGCTGGGCGGCGCGATCGGCCTTATCAACGCATGTGGTGCGCTGGGCGCATTCCTCGGATCGTGGGTAGTGGGCTATCTGAACGGCGCGACCGGCAGTCCGGCGGCTTCGTACATTTTCATGGCGGCCGGTTTGCTGCTCTCGGTGATCCTGATGATGACCGTGCCCGCGAATGCAGACGAGCACGCCAAACGTGACGCTTCATTGTCGTTGCATCGCACGTAACGCTTAATGAACTGCACGTACCAGTCCTGCGTTCCCGGCGCTTTAATCCGAGCAGGACTGGCAGCCGCCTGCCCGTACGGCAGGCGACCCAATCAAAGGGACTGCTGATGAAATTCCAGGGTACCTCTAGCTTAAGCACCGAGCCGACGCGTTCAGCGGTTGCGGGCAAAGCCACGAAAAAACGTTTCGTTGTCGGTTTCCTGCTGTTCCTCGGCATCGCCGTCAACTACATGGACCGCAGCAATCTTTCACTGGCGGCTCCCCTGCTCGGACGCGACCTGAATCTGAACCCTGTGCAGCTCGGGCTGATTTTCTCGGCGTTCGGCTGGTCGTACGCGATTCTGCAGATTCCGGGCGGCATGCTCGTCGACCGTGTGAAACCGCGCTTCCTGTATGCGATCCTGCTGTGCGGATGGTCGGTGGCGACCTGCCTGCAGGCGGCCGTGAACGGCTTCTCGGCCCTGTTCGGTTTGCGCGTGCTGCTCGGCGCGTTCGAAGCGCCTTCGTATCCAACCAATAACCGCGTCGTCACCACGTGGTTTCCCGAGCGCGAGCGCGCCACGGCGATTGCGTTCTACACCTCGGGGCAGTTTGTCGGCATCGCGTTTTTCATGCCGCTGCTCGTCTATATTCAGGCGACATTCGGCTGGCGCGGCATGCTGCTCTTCACGGGCGCCGCAGGTGTCGTGTATAGCATGGTGTGGTTCATTTTTTACCGCGATCCGAAGGACAGCAAGGCCGACGAAGCCGAACTCGATTACATCCGGGAGGGCGGCGGTCTGGTCGATGCCGGCGAGCAGAGCGACACCCGAAAAGGCGGCTGGGCCGATTTCAAACATGTGCTGAAGAACCGCAATATCTGGGGCGTGTTCATCGGGCAATTTTGCCTGTCGTCGATCCTGTGGTTCTTCCTCACCTGGTTCCCGACCTACCTCGTCAAGTATCGCGGGATGACCACCATCAAGATGGGATTCATGGCATCGGTGCCGTTCCTCGCGGCTTATGTCGGCATTCTCTGCTCAGGTTTTCTGTCGGACTTTCTGCTTGGACGTGGGTTCTCGGTTGGCTTTGCGCGCAAGGTGCCGGTCATTTCCGGGTTGGTGCTCGCAACATCGATCGTGGGAGCCAACTATGTTCAGGACCAGGCCGTCGTCATTCTGTTCATGTCACTGGCTTTCTTCGGCAACGGCATGGCGTCGATCACCTGGGCATTTGTCTCAGCGCTCGCGCCGAAGAGCCTGATTGGCCTTACCGGCGGAATGTTCAACTTCATGGGCAATCTCTCGGCCATCGCCGTGCCGATCGTGATCGGCATGCTGGTCAAGGACGGGCACTTTGAATCGGCGCTGGTATTCATCGGGTCCCTGGCGCTCATCGGTGCGCTGTCTTATGGTTTTATCGTCGGCAAGATCGAACGGATCGTGTTGCCCGAATGATTCGCTTGAAGTGGCGTGATCTTTGGGGTCAACGCAAATATTGAAACAGGAGTCGTTTATGGAAGCGCGCGCCTGCGTTTTGCACGCAGAAAAAGATTTGCGGATCGAGGCCGTCGACGTGGCGGACATCGGGGAGAATCAGGTGCTGGTTCGCATCGGCGCTGGCGGAATTTGCGGGTCCGACCTGCACTATTACCTGCATGGCGGCTTCGGCGTCGTACGCGTGAAGCAACCGATCTCGCGGCGGATCGCAGCGCGCAGATGAAAGTGCAGATCACGTTCTGATGAATAACCAGGCAACGCGCGTCAGATTCATTGATCCGATTTTGGCAGATAGAACATGGCAACCCTGATTACCGATGTAAAGGTCATTCTGACCGCGCCGGAAGGCATCAACCTGACCGTCGTGAAGATCGAAACCAACCAGCCCGGCCTGGTGGGTCTCGGATGCGCGACGTTCGCCTACCGGCACGTGACGGTGAAGTGCCTCATCGAGGAATATCTACGGCCGTTGCTGATCGGCCGCGACGCCGAGGCGATCGAGGAACTGTGGCAACTGATGCATCAGAACGCGTACTGGCGCAATGGCGCGATCGAGAACAACGCGATTTCCGGTGTGGATATGGCGCTGTGGGACATCAAGGGCAAGATGGCGAACATGCCGCTCTATCAGTTGTTCGGCGGCAAGTGCCGCGAAGGCGTGCCGATCTATCGCCATGCGGATGGTCGCGACCTGAACGAGTTGTGCGAGAACATCCAGAAGTATCGCGAGCAGGGCATCACGCATATTCGCTGCCAAAGTGGCGGCTATGGTGGAGGCGGCTTCGGCAAGGCGCCCGCGAGCGCGCCTCAAGGTGCTGCGGACGGCGTCTATCTCGACAGCAGGAAGTACATGCGGGAAACGCTCAAGCTGTTCGATGGCATTCGCAGCAAAGTCGGTTTTGACGTCGAGTTGTGCCATGACGTGCACGAACGTCTGAAACCGGTCGAAGCGATTCGCTTCGCGTGCGAACTGGAGCAGTACGAACTGTTCTTTCTCGAAGACGCGATCGCGCTCGAGGAAGGCGAATGGATGCGCCAATTACGTGCCAAAACGACCACGCCGTTGGCGCAGGGCGAGCTTTTCAATAACCCGTACGAATGGCGGTTTCTGATTACCGAGCATCTGATCGATTTCATCCGCGTGCATCTCAGCCAGATCGGTGGCATTACGGCAGGACGCAAGCTGCAGATATTTGCCGAGCAATTCGGGGTGAGGACCGCATGGCACGGTCCGGGCGACATGTCGCCGTTGGCGCATGCGGCGAACATCCATATCGATCTCGCCGCACGCAATTTTGGCGTGCAGGAATGGTCGGGGACCGAGCCGCCTAACTTCGTGATCCAGGAACTCAAAGGGCCGCGAGAGGCGTTGCTGGAGGTTTTCCCAGGTTTGCCCGCGTTCAGGAACGGGCACGTTTATGCCAACGACAAACCTGGGCTTGGCGTCGACATTGACGAAGCCGAGGCCGCGAAATATCCGTGCGAAAACACCGTGACGACGTGGACACAAACGCGCTTGAAGGACGGCACGCTGCAGACGCCATAATGGAAGCTAGCGCCTAGCTCGCTGTGTGCACCTGAAGCATGGACGGCAGGTTGGCACTGAGCTCAGACATACCGAGCAGCAGCAATGCGCCGCACAGCAATAGAAGCAGCGGATTGATTCGCGTGCTGAGCAGCGTCGCGACTGAAACGAGAGCAATCGCTTTGGCCGGAAGCCCGCCGTCGAGCGACTTCAGCAAGACCCAACCCGCGGCGAGGATCATGCCGGAGGCAACCGGCCGTAGCCCACGTTCGAGCGCCAGTTGCCACGCCGCGCCCTGATAGCGTGTCCAGACGTGGGTCACGCCGTAGATCAGGATGCCAGTCGGCAGGAGCAATGCCAGCGTGGCCACGACAGCGCCCCAGAACCCGGCAATCTGCCAGCCGATCAAGGTCGCCAGGAGCGAGCCTGGGCCGGGCGCCATGCGCGAGATGGCAAAGTCGACACCGAACTGGGCATGCGTCATCCATCCATGCACGTCGACAACCTGCCGTTGGATATCGGCGATGATGGCCTGGCCACCGCCTATCGTGACCAATGACAGGGGCGCGAAAACTGCCGTTAGCTGCAGAAGAACGCGATTCGACATGGCTAGGCTTTACGTAATTTGATGTATTCGACAAGCACGCTCAGACCGCCCGCGCCGATTACGACCCACACCAGCGGCAGGCGCAGTATGCCGACCGCGACGAAGGTACCCGCGAGGAAGAGCAGAGGGATGAATCTGCGTGGCACCCGGAGTGCGGTCGTCACGCCCATCGACAGCGACAGGCCAGTGGCCGCTGCCGCCGCGCCCGCAAGCAGGACGTGAGCGATCGGGAAGTGCAGCAGACGCTCGAAAACCGTGCCGAGAATGATAATCAGAATGGCGGGCGGAACGATGATGCCGGTGACCGCCAGCAACGCGCCGCGCCAGCCGAGCAGACGGTGGCCGATCCAGATTGCCATGTTCTTGACGTTGATGCCCGGCAGCGCCTGCGAAATGGCGAGGCCGTTCAAAAAGTCTTCTTCACTGATCCAGTCGCGATCCTGGACGAATTCTCGCAGCAGCCAGCCGCTCAGGCCGCCACCGAAGCTGGTGAGTCCGATACGGCTGAATATAAGGAAAAGCCCGGTAAGGGTGGGCGGTCGACTCGTGTTGGCAATTTGTTGGGACATCGAATCTTCCAGTCAGATTGGCGTATGACGGGCGAAATATTGGCTGATGGCGAGCGTGCCCGGTCATGTGCGCCTGGAAAATTATATCAACCGCCGGCCTTCCTCAGGACGGCATCCCACCGGCCCGTCAGTTAAATAGTTTGCGCCGTGCGTGAAATGCTGTCGGTAGCTCCGCGTGGTGGCTGGAGCGGCCAGGCAGGCGCATTTGCAGCGATAACCTGAGGTGATCGCTGTATCGAAACAATTCATTAGTCATATATCGCCGGCTTTCACATAATGTGTCCACAAAACATAGCACCGCGTACGAGGCTGCCCGCACCCTGAGTCACACGGGGCAGCGAAGCGGAAATCCGGAGGAGACAATGTTCCATCGACCGAAAGTCAGTCGAGCGATTCTCGCGATCATGTGCGCGATGTCGTTCATCATGTATCTCGACCGCGTCAACCTCTCTGCCGCCGCGGGTCTGATTCGTGATGATCTGCATCTCACCAATACCAACGTCGGCCTCGTATTCGCCGCGTTTGCCTACACGTATGCAATCTGTCAGGTCATTGGCGGCTGGGTCAGCGACCGTTTCGGCGCGAAGTTCACGCTGATCACCTGCGCGACGATCTGGATCGTCGCTACGGTCGCGACTGGTCTCGCGGGCGGTATCGTGTCGCTCTTCTGCGCACGGATGTTGCTCGGCGTCGGCGAGGGCGCGGCTTTACCGGCGCAGGCCCGGGCATTGACCAACTGGTTTCCGTCCAGCAAGCGTGGCTTCGTGCAAGGCCTCACGCATTCGTTCTCCCGTCTCGGCAATGCGATTACGCCACCGTTTGTCGCTTTGCTCGTGGCGTTCTCGTCGTGGCGTGCGTCGTTCCTGGTCGTCGGTGCGTTGACGGCGGTGTGGGTGGTGGTCTACGCATGGTATTTCACCGACAACCCACGCAAGCATCGTCATATGACAGCGCAAGAAGAGGCCGAATTGCCGCCGGCCGGCAAGGTGGTCATCGAGAAGACGCGCGAGCCGACACCGTGGCGACGGCTGCTCAAGCGCATCGGGCCGACCATGCTTGTCTATTTCTGCTATGGCTGGACTGGCTGGCTCTTCTTCACCTGGCTGCCGACCTTCTTCATGCACGGCCGGGGTCTCGACCTGAAGAGCTCCGCGATGTTTTCGGCTGGCGTGTTTCTTTCCGGTGTAGTCGGCAATACAGCGGGCGGCGTGATAAGCGATCGCGTGCTCAAGCGGACCCACAACGTTGTTGCGGCACGGCGCAACGTGATCATCTGTGCGTTTCTCGGCGCGCTTGTATTCCTGGCGCCAGTGATGGTCGTGAAGTCATTGCCGGTCATGGCGGCATGCATGAGCCTTTCGTTCTTCTTCCTCGAAATGACGATTGGGCCCATTTGGGCCGTGCCGATGGACATCACGCCGAAACACGTCGGCGTGGCGAGTGGGCTGGTGAACGCGGGATCGGCGGTGGCCGGTATTTTCACGCCGATCGTATTCGGCCTCATCGTGGACCGCACCGGTAGCTGGACGTTGCCGTTTGCCGGTTCGCTGGCGCTGCTCGCGCTCGGCATTGTCGCGACGTTCTTCATGCGGCCGGACATCCCGCTCGATGCGGCACGCTCACCCGCTGACGCGGCAAACAGCAATGATCTGACGTTGGCCGATCGTCCAGGCCATTGAATCACACGCCACCCGGTCACGAATCACGGCATCCGGTTACGCGGCCGGTGCGAATCGTCGAAGCACGGCTACGTCAGCACGGCTCACGCTGCCGCGCGGATCGAGTCGATCACGAGTTGAGTGGCGGGCGTGATGCGGCGATTCTTTCGCAGGATCAACCCGTACGGCGCGAGCCGTCCACGCAGTGGCGTGGACACCGCGGCGATCGCTTTGAGCTCGACGTAGTACTGCGCCACCGAATCGGGCAGCACGGCGAGCATGTCCGAGTCGCGCAACAACGACAACGTGGTCAGAATCGACGACGTTTCAACCGTGCTGACCGGCGCCGCGACACGTGACTCGCGAAAGGTCTGGTCGATGACCTGCCGCATCGGGCTTGGATGCGGCTGAACGATCCACGGATACCGCGCGAGCTCCGCCAGCTTCGGCCGGACCGTTGCGTGCGCAACCGGATGGTCGGGGCGCACAACAATCGACAAGGCCTCTTCCGACAAGGTCTCGAAGCTGAGATCAAGTGCCGGAAAGCCGTCCGGAATCCGTCCGATCACGATATCCAGCTGATCCTGCTGCAAGGCCTGCACGAGCACGTCGCTGGTGTCGATCGTCACTGTCATCTGCAGGCGTGGATGGGCCTCTTTCAACGTCACGATGGTACGCGTCAGCAGATCGGGCGACGGCGCCATCACCGCCCCGATACGCACCTTGCCGATGTCGCCGGCCTCGATGCCCGCCAGTTCCTCGCGCAACTCGTCGAGATCTTCGAACACCACGCGCGCATAACGCATGACGGCCTCGCCGAAAACGGTCGGCTCCATGCCACGCGCGTGCCGAACGAACAGCGAAACGCCGATCGTATCCTCCAGTTCCTGCAGTGCTTTGGTCGCGGCGGGCTGGGTCATGGCCAGGTCGTCGGCGGCGCGCCGTAATGACTCGGTCTCCGAGAGCGCGACCATGAGCTGCAGGTGGCGCAGACGCAGACGTTTGCGAATGGCGGCGGCGGGCGCGATCATGTGAGCGATAACTCCAGGGAATCAGCTGATTCGATTTATTCAATGGTCAGTTATTGCATAGTTTCGCACACTACAGGGTATCGAACGACACGGGAGACACCCTCGATCATGAAAATCAAGCACATCCGCACGCGCGTCTTTGAATGGAAAGGCAAGGTCGTACCGCCGCAAGCGCATTTCTGCACGAACGCGGTGGACATTCTCTATGAGCGCGGCGATGCGATGGGCTCGTTCCGTTTCCACGGGTGGTTAGTGGTGGAAATAGAATGCGACGATGGCACAGTCGGCATCGGCAACTGCGCGCTGGCGCCACGCGTCGCCAAGCAGATCATCGACGACTATCTCGCGCCGATCGCGATCGGCGAAGACCCGTTCGACAACGAATACATCTGGCAGAAAATGTATCGCCGCACGCTCGCATGGGGTCGCAAAGGCATCGGCATGGCCGCGATCTCCGCAGTAGACATTGCGTTGTGGGACATCATGGGCAAGGCCGTGAAGAAGCCCGTGTTCAAGTTGCTTGGCGGCCGTACGAAAGAGAAGATCTGGTGCTACGCCTCGAAGCTTTACAACAACGACGATCGTGACGCGTTTCTCGGCGAGGCCAAGGGTTACCTGGACGAAGGTTTCACGGCAATGAAAATGCGCTTCGGCTATGGTCCCAAAGACGGCCCAAAGGGCATGGCAAAAAATATCGAGCAGGTGCGTCTGTTGCGTGAACTGGTCGGCGACGAGGTCGATATCATGCTCGAATGTTATATGGGCTGGACCCTCGAATACGCGCGACGGATGCTGCCGCGTCTCGCCGAATTCAATCCGCGCTGGATCGAAGAACCGGTGATCGGCGACGACGTCGAGGGATATCAGGAACTGAAGAAGATGAACCTCATGCCCGTGTCAGGCGGTGAACACGAGTTCACGAGCTACGGCTTCAAGGATCTGCTCGAACGTCGCGCGCTCGACGTGATCCAGTACGATACGAACCGTGTCGGCGGTATTACGACGGCCCGCAAGATCAACGCGATGGCCGAAGCGTGGTCGGTGCCGGTGATTCCACACGCGGGGCAGATGCACAACTATCATCTGACCATGTCGAGCACCGCGAGTCCGATGTCCGAATTTTTTCCGGTATTCGACGTCGAAGTCGGCAACGAATTGTTCTACTACATCTTCGAAGGCGAGCCGCGTCCTGAGAACGGCTTCCTGCAACTGTCGGACGAGACGCCGGGCCTCGGCATCACGTTGAGCGACAAGCATCTCGACGACTTCAATATCATCGAATAAGACGCCTCACTGGATGAACACCATGAACCCACGCATTGCAGTCCTGCTCGGCGATCCCGCCGGCATCGGTCCCGAACTGATCGCACGTTTGCTTGCGAAAGCTGAGAATCGCGCACGCGGCGAACTGCTGATCATCGGCGACCGGCGCGAACTGGAAGCCGGAATGGAGATCGCGGGTCAGCGCTTCGAGTACCGGGTGGTCGAGAACGCGGACGCGGCGTTCAAGCAGCCGGGTGTGCCTTCGCTGATCGATTTCCGCCTCGCTGGAGACGCACCGTATGAGCGCGCCACCTCGACCGAGCGCGGTGGGCGCTACAGTCTGGACGCGTTCAAACAGGCACTTGCGTTGACGCAGAGGAACACGACACAGGGCATGCTATTCGCGCCGGTGAACAAGACGTCGCTGCATATGGCCGGTATGGAAACGGGTGACGAAATGGAGTGGTTCGCGAAGCAACTCGGCTATACCGGCAGCTTCTGCGAGTTCAATGTGCTCGACGAATTGTGGACCTCGCGCGTCACCTCCCACATAGCGCTGAAGGACGTCAGCGGGAAACTCTCGGAGGCGCGGATCGCGGGCGCGGTGCAACTGATCCACGATGGGTTGAAGCGCGCCGGCAATCCCAGCCCACGTATCGCGGTATGTGGTTTCAATCCGCATAACGGCGACAACGGTGCGTTCGGCCGCGAGGAAATCGACGTGATCGCGCCCGCGGTTGAAGTGGCCCGCAAGCGCGGTTACGACGCCCAGGGGCCGTTCCCCGCCGACACGATCTTCGTGCGGGCGCGCGACCAGAAAGCATTCGACGGTGTCGTCACGATGTACCACGATCAAGGCCAGATCGCGATGAAGCTGATGGGTTTCTGGCGAGGGGTAACCGTGCACGGCGGTTTGCCGGTGCCCATCGCAACGCCGGCGCACGGCACAGCGTTCGACATCCACGGCAAAGGTAAGGCCGACGTCGGGGCGACACAGAAGGCCTTCGACATCGTTACGAAGATGGCAATGGACCGGTTGGGCTGACTTTAGGCCTGTCGCAACGCGCTGGCTGTATCCCGGTTAAGTACCTCGTCGGATGTCATTTTGCTCGAAAATCTCCACGACCCAATCGACAAACGCTCGGGTGGCACCGCTTGCGTGCCGGCCGTGTGGATAAACAAGGGAAATGGGCACCGGCGAGCATCTCGCGTGTGCCAGAACCTCCTTCAGACGGCCTGTTTTCAGGTAGGGCAACGCTACGAACTCCGATAGCTGGATCAGTCCCAACCCTTCCAGGCCGCATTGCAGGTAGGCTTCGGTTTCATTGACAGCGAAACGGCTTTGCATGGTCATGGTGAGCGTTTCGCCGTCCACGCTGAAGCGCCAGTCTAGCGGTCTGCCGGTCGCATTCGATATGTAATTGATCGCGCGGTGGGTACTGAGCCCGCTCACGGTCTCGGGTTCTCCATATTCCTTCAGATAGCGCACCTACACTCCAGATCGTCCGGTTGACCTCCAGCGCAAGCCACTGCGAAGTGTCGTGCCGTGACGGCGGCTCGCGTAAGCGGACGCTTCTGACAACATTTCTCAAGCTTCGAAAAGGTCCTATTCATGTCGTACAAAAATTCCATTCTCGTCCTCGGCGCCGGTGAACTCGGCATGGCCGTTCTGCGCAGTCTTGCGCGCCACGCTGCCTCGCGGCCGGGCGTTTCGATCGCCGCTCTCCTGCGCCTGTCGACCATTGCTTCTAGCGATCCGCTCAAGCAGAAGGATGTCGCCGAACTGCGCGCACTCAACATCGAATTGGTCCCGGGCGATCTGGCGGACCAATCCGAAGCATCGCTCGCTGCTGTTTTCCGACGCTTCGACACCGTCATCTCCTGCACGGGTTTTGTCGGCGGCAAAGGCGTGCAGCTCAAGATCGCCCGTGCCGTGCTCGAAGCCGGCGTCAAGCGATATTTCCCCTGGCAATTCGGCGTGGATTACGACGTGATTGGTCGGGGCAGCGCGCAGGATCTGTTCGACGAACAACTGGACGTGCGCGATCTCTTACGCACACAAACTCAGACAGAGTGGGTGATCGTGTCGACAGGCATGTTCACCAGCTTCCTGTTTGAGCCGTCTTTTGGCGTAGTGAACCTGGAGCAAAACACGGTGCACGCACTGGGAAGCTGGGACAACGCCGTCACCGTGACAACCGCCGCCGACATCGGCATGCTGACGGCGGAGATCGTCTTCGCTGAACCGCGCATTGCCGCGCAGATTGTTTACGTCGCGGGCGACACGGTGACCTATCGGCGATTGGCGGACGCAGTCGATGCGATGCTGGGCCTGAAGGTCGAGCGTGTGCAGTGGAGCGTGCCGCAGTTGAGCGGGGAACTGGCCCAGCAACCCGGCGATTCGATCAGGAAGTACCGGCTCGTGTTTGCCGAAGGAACTGGCGTGGCGTGGGACAAGGCGCGGACGTTCAACGCGCAACATGGCATTGAAGTCGGAGATCTCGAGGCGTGGATGCGGGCCAATCTGTTGGCGAGTGAAGGCGTGGCGCATGAGTAGGCCCGCCAGCGGCCGTGATCCGGCCCCAGCCTTAAAGGGCATTTTTAACCAAGACGACCTCGCCTGAGACTGGTTATGCTAGCCGTAATCAGTCAATTCATGCGAGGACATCAAAGTGCCGCACTATCTTTGCCATGAGCAGCCGGACTTGCTCGAGTTCGACACGAGCGTGATCGCCTCGCGGCCCGGCGCAGTCGTGCTGGGCCGCTCGGCCTTGCACCCAGGCGGCGGAGGTCAGGTGTCGGACGCGGCGACGCTGACGCATGCGCACGGCGCTGTCCGCATTACCGGCATCGCGCCGGAAGGCGGCATGCTATGGCATCTGCTCGATGAGCGGCTCGAACTGAACGGCAACGTGCACGTGGCCGTCGACGCGGCCCGGCGCACCACCGTCGCACAGCTTCATACGGCTACGCATATTCTGAACGCCCTCGTGTATCAGCGCTTCGCCGGCGCCCTGGTGACCGGCGCGCAGATCAATGCCGACGGAACCGCCCGCATGGACTTCGATCTGCCCGAAGCGGATAACGACGCGTTGCGTCTGCTGGAAGAGCCCGTCAATGAAGTGATCCGCAGCGCCATGGACGTGCGCACCTACTACGTGAGCGCAACGGAAGCAAAGTCGACCCAGGGCTTGATCCGCAGCCTGTCAGTGGCGCCGCCGCCGACATCCGACGGTACGGTGCGGATCGTCGAAATCGGCGACCTTGACAGGCAGGCTTGCGGCGGCACGCATCTGACCAATACGGCACAATCGAGACCGATCCGCATCGTGAAGATCGAGAACAAGGGGCGACGCAATCGCCGGGTCAGAATAGAGCTGGTTTGAAGGGCATCCCGGGAGAGCGACCCATGGACACAGCGGATAAAAATGGCCCGGAGGTAGTGTGCTGGCGAGACGGCGCGCTCGACGGCGCCTGTCTCGCGAGTGCCCGTTATGGCGAGCACAAATTCGACCGGCATCTGCACGACGAACTCGTTATCGTCATGACGCAAACCGGTGCGGGCCAATGTCATACGCGCACCGGCAGCGACGTTGCCGGGCCTGGCAGCGTGCTCGTGTTCGGACCGGGTGAGTATCACAGCGGCGAAGTGTGGGAAGGCCGCGAATGGATTTATCGCGCCATCTATCTCGACATGGAGGGTCTGGGTGCGCTGGGTGCTGTGTTTTCACCCGACTCGCGTCCCGACAAACCGCTTCTGATCCCGCCAGGGCTCTATCAGGATGCGCACCTTGCCGGTCTGCTGGTCAAGGCGCATGCGAGCCTCGACGAACACGGTTCGGTTTCGCTGATGGAGCGGCAGGCGAACTGGTGGGCCGCGATGGGAATGCTGGTCGGACGATATGGGCAATCGAGGCTCGAACTCGGCGAAGCGCGGCCCGAAGCCCGCAAGATGGCGCAAGTGCGTGAGTACGTCGCCACCAACTATGCGCGCGA
This sequence comes from Paraburkholderia sediminicola, assembly GCF_046030555.1. Classification (GTDB taxonomy): domain Bacteria; phylum Pseudomonadota; class Gammaproteobacteria; order Burkholderiales; family Burkholderiaceae; genus Paraburkholderia; species Paraburkholderia sediminicola_E. The sequence goes on from NZ_JAQQCH010000002.1 coordinate 90,238, forward strand.
TATCCCGGTCGACGAACTGGCGGAACTGGTGGGGCTGAGCCGCTACTACCTTACGCGTGCCTTCTGCAAGGAGTTTGGGCTGCCGCCGCATGCCTATGCAACACAGTTGCGGCTGCTCGCGGCAAAACGGCTGCTCGCGACGGGGCATAGCGCGGCGACGGCCGCCGCGGCTGTCGGCTTTTACGATCAAAGCCATCTCAACCGACTTTTCAAGCGGGCCTATGGGATTACACCGGGGACGTATGCGGCGCTGAAGCCCGGGCACTAGACAGGCGCTTTACTCAGGAAGCGGAACGTCCTCGATCAACGCCGACTGTAAAGCGCGAATCCTGCGATCGACGAAGTAGCCACCCCCTTCCGTGTATCGCAGATAAAGACGGCTGCACAGCGAGCACTGCCAGACGGTACAGCGGTTGTACGGGAAGTAATGTGGCGCGATAGGTGCGCCGGCCGACCAGTAGGTCGTTTTGCCCGGCAGATACTCGCTGAACGTGGGTTCAGGATCGTCGTCCGGTGCAAGCGTGCCGATTTCCTTCAACTGCGTTTCATCGAGAGAAAGCGGTTGCGAAAGCCAGCCGTCCAGTGATGTTTTCGTACACGTGCATGGTGCGACGTCGTGCTGTTCCGCGCGTTGCGCGAGTTCAAGGAGCGTTGCAGCGTTCAGATATTCCGCCATGGGGTACATGTTTCCTGCGGGTTGGGACGATGATGGCTGATTCGCCGCGACTCATGGTACGCAGCGAACCAGCACCATCATGCACGCTGCGGCGCCGCGCGTGAAGTCAGTTGTTCATCATCCGGTCGCGATGAGGCACGACCCACGAACGGTCGAAACTCCCATTGGCGATCGACTTCAACGCCGCTGTTTCCTTCGCATGCTGCCGGCGTGCGCCTTCGATCACCGCGTCCACGTCAGCGGGCGAGATCGCAAGCAAACCGTCTTCATCGCCAACGATGATATCCCCCGGATGAACCACCATTCCGCCGACCGTAACCGGCACGTTGATCTCGCCAGGCCCGTTTTTGTAAGGCCCACGGTGCGTCACACCACGCGCGTACACCGGAAAATCGCGCTGACGTAGCGCGCCGACATCGCGGATCGCACCGTCGATGACGAGACCCTGCACGCCCAGGCTCTCCGCGAAGGTGGCCATGATCTCACCCATCAGCGCTTGCGTCAGATCTCCGGCGCCGTCGATCACGAGCACATCGCCAGGCCGGCAAAAGTCGAACGCGCGATGGATCGCGAGATTGTCGCCGGGGCGGGTATGCACCGTGACCGCGGTGCCGGCCATCGGCTTGGGCAGATGATAGGGCCGCAAGCCGACCATGCCGCTTGCGCGCGCCATGTTGTCGCTGAGCAGCGAAACCGCCAGTTCACGCAATGTGTCGAGCGTTGCCGGGTTGGCCTGAGGCGCGGATTCGTGTTCGCGCCAGCCGATGGGATTCGTAGCGGAATTCATAACGTTGCCCCTTGGGTGGCGAATTGTTGCTCGAGTTGACGGGACAGCAGCGGATACACCGCGCGGGCGTTGTCTTCGTAAATACGCCGACGGTCCGCGTCGCTGAGCCATTCGATCGCGTCGATGTAGCGTCGCGTGTCGTCGTAGTAGTGACCGGTTTCCGGATCGATACCCTGAACCGCGCCGATGGTTTCCGACGCGAACAGGATGTTTTCGACCGGAATGACTTTGGCGAGCAGTTCGGCGCCGGGCTGGTGATACACGCAGGTATCGAAGAACACGTTCTTCATCAGGTATTCGCTGAGCAGCGGCCGCTTCATGTCCTGCGCGAGCCCGCGATAGCGCCCCCAGTGATAGGGCACCGCGCCGCCGCCATGCGGAATGATGAAGCGCAGGGTCGGGAAGTCGGCGAACAGATCGCCTTGCAGCAGTTGCATGAACGCGGAGGTGTCGCCGTTGATGTAGTGCGCGCCCGTCGCATGAAAATTCGGATTGCACGAAGAGGACACGTGGATCATTGCCGGCACGTCGAGTTCCACCATCGCTTCATACAGCGGATACCACGAGCGGTCCGTGAGCGGCAGTCCCGACCAGTGGCCGCCGGAAGGATCCGGATTCAGATTGCAGCCGACGAATCCCAGCTCTTCCACGCATCGCCGCAATTCGGCGATGCAATGGGCCGGCGCTGCGCCGGGTGCCTGCGGTAACTGGCACACGCCGACAAAGTTACGGGGGAACAGCGAAACCACGCGATGGATGAGGTCGTTGGATGCGCTCGACCAGACCGCATTGGCATCGGCGGGGGCGAGGTGGTGTCCCATGCCGGCGGCGCGCGGCGAAAAGATCGTGAGGTCGGTGCCGCGTTCACGCTGGATGCGAATCTGGCCGGTTTCGATGCTTTCGCGAATTTCGTCGTCGGTAATGACGGGGCGCGGCGGCGGCGAGCCGCCGTCCTTCAGCGCGGCGATCTGCTGCGCGCGCCAAGCCTCGTGCTGCTTCGGCGAAGTGGTGTAGTGACCGTGGCAATCGATGATCATGGTATGAACCCGTTGGGTATCCTTGAGAGTGCTTACCTGTGCTTACCTGTGCTTACCTGTGCTTACCTGTGCTTGCGTGTGCCTGTGGGGCCGCGTTGTGCATTCGCTATTTCGTGCGTTGCGGTTTTCAAGCGGTTTTCAGCCGCGCGGGGCAGCGTCGCCGGTCGCGAGCGGCGCGGCTTCATCGTCAGCCGGCGTGACGCGCATCACCAGTGCGATGATCGTCGCGACCACCAGAAACGCCGCGATCGTCAGCAAGGCCAGCTTGAAGTTGCCAGTCGCATTGCGTACCAACCCGATGCTCCAGGGGCCGACCAGTCCGCCGAACTGCGCAATGGTGTTAATCAACGCGATGGTCGCGGCGCCCGCGGCACCGGTTCTGAACGATGACGCGAGGCTCCAGAACAGCGGGTTGCCCGCATAGATGAACAACCCTGTCAGACACAGCAGTGCATAGGCGATCACGGGGTTCGGCGCGTAGGCACTACCGGCAATCGCCAGTGCGCTCATGCCGTACACGAAGGCGAGGTGTTTCTTGCGGTCGCCGGTGCGGTCAGAGCTGCGGCTGATCAGGAAGGTGCCCAGCACGCCGAGCAACGGCGGCGCGGCGGACAGAAAGCCGACCTCGATATTGCTCAGATGGCCGAGACTCTTGACGATCTGCGGCAGCCACAGGAACAGACCATAAATGCCAACCAACGCGCAGCCGAAGAGGCACGCGAGGCTCCATACGCGGATGTCGCTCGCCACGCGCAGCAGCGGGAAATGGGTACTACCGCCGACCGCCTCGCGTTCCGCGGCGAGCGTCGATTCGAGCCAGCGCTTTTCGTCGTCGGAAAGCCAATTAGCGTCGGCCGGACGTTCGGTCATGATGCGCAGCGTCAGGAGACCGAGCGCCATCGCCGGGACGCCTTCGAGGATGAACATCCATTGCCATCCCTGCAAACCGAGTACGCCGTTCGCGTAGGTCATCAACGTCGTCGAGATCGGACCGCCCAGCACCGCGGAAAACGATCCCGCGATGATGTAGCCGCCCACCGCACGAGCCCGGTAGCGCTCCGGAAACCATTTGGTCAGATAGACCGCCACGCCCGGCAGAAAGCCCGCTTCCATCACGCCCAGCAGAAAGCGCAAAACATAGAAGCTCGAATCGTTGAACACGAAGGCGGTGGCTGCCGCGACCGCGCCCCACGTCAGCAGAATGCGCGCGATCCAGCGGCGCGCGCCGACCCGATGCAGCAAGAGGTTGCTCGGCACTTCCAGCAACATGTAGCCGAAGAAGAAAATGCTGCCCGCGAAACCAAACACGGCCGGACTGAAACCCAGCTCCTTGTTCATGTCCAGCGCGGCGAAACCGATGTTGATCCGGTCCAGATAATTGAAGAACATCATCGCAAAGAGCAGGGGCATTAATCGCCCGTACACCTTGCGCATGGTTGCGGCTTCATCGAATGAGGTCATGCTGTCTCCTACCTTGCGGCGACGGCCGGAGCCGTGGCTGCGTTCTTATGATCGGCCTGCCGGATCGAATGCCAGCTGTGTCCGTTGGCCGCGCGATTGGCGGCCGGATTTCAGGGGCCGCCACGCGTGTCTGCATGGGCTGATACGCTCATGAACGGGCGGGGCTGAAGCAAAGAACTTCATGATAAGAATGCGCGGACGGAGAGTCCAAGACCGCTTGCTTATGCTTGTATAGGTTTTTACTTATAGTGCGGCGTCAGCAAGCGGAGCGGGGAGGCAGGTCAGGAAAGCACGTAGATGCGGTGAAGCGTCGTCGGTGCGAAAGGTGGCCGCGAGCGTCGACCGGTACGAGGAACCGGGACCGGAGAGGTGGCGGAACACGACGTCGGTGCGTCCGTGCCGCGCAACCGATTCGCCGATGAGCGTGACGCCCAGGCCCGCCGCCACGAGCGCGATCGCGGTTTGAATTTCGTAGGCCTGGTGAGCGACTACCGGTGTCACGCCCGCATCGCGATAGAGCGTCTGCACCGAGCGTTTGAACTGTGCGTTCTGGTGCTTCGGATACAGAATCAAGGGCGTATCGGCGAGATCGGCAATCCGCACGGTTTTGTGCGCTGCAAGCGGATGGCCCGGTTCGAGCGCGACCATGACGCGCTCGTGCAGCAGCGGATAGGACGTGCAGCCATCAATCGCCAGCGGCTGCCGCCCGATGCCGATGTGAATGCGCATGTCGCGCAACGCGTCGGTTTGCTCCTCGGTGAGCAGCTCGAAGAGTTTGAGTTCGACCTGTGGGAACGCGTGGTGAAACGCCTTGAGCGCGGGCGGCAGGATGCTGTACATCGCCGAGCGCGTGAAGCCGATGCTGAGCCAGCCGCGCCGGCCGACGCCGATCTCCTGCGCCACCAGGCTCGCCTGTTCCAACGAACCCAGTATCTGACGCGCCTCTGTGCAGAGATAGTGGCCGGCCTCGGTCAGACTCAGTGGGCGCCGCGCCCGATCGACCAGTTGCGTGCCGAGCCGTTCTTCGAGCGAACGGATCTGCTGGCTGAGCGCGGGCTGCGCGATATGCAGGCGTTCGGCGGCGCGGCTGAAATTGAGCTCCTCTGCCAGAATCACGAAGCACTGTAACGCCCTGAGATTCATATCCATTTTTTTCCTGATCTTCGGTAGCCAAAGGATAGCGGGTTGTGCCGCGGACGATGCAATGCCCACGCGCCGGGGAGGAAGTCGCGATGCCACTGCAGTTGCTCGGCGATGAAGCTGGTAAAATCAAAAAATATATATAAAATTGGCATTTATATCACTTCCATCAGATTGAGGACGCGGCCATGAGCGACGCGACAGCAGTACTCGACGACGGCTCGGGCCGCACGATAGCTTCCGCGCTGGAAACCCTGCTACGGCGCGACATCATCGCCGGTCTGCTGGAGCCGGGCAGCAAGCTGCGTGTGCGGGAGCTTGGCGAACGCTATGACGTGGGCGCCATTCCATTGCGGGAGGCGTTGTCGCGTCTGAGCGCGAGCGGTTTTGTCGTGGCGATCGACCAGAAAGGCTTTCGCGTCGCCGAGGTCTCGCTGGACGAGCTGGAAGACATCACGCAGACGCGCCAGGACATCGAGCGGCTGGCGATCACACGGGCGATCCGCCGCCGGGATGCGCGCTGGGAGGGCGAACTGCTGGCTGCGCATCATCTGCTGCAGCGCCTGCCTGTCTACGACCCAGCCGACCCCGACCGGCTCAATCCAGAGTGGGAAATTGCCCATAACCGGTTCCACGAAACGCTGATCGCCGGCTGCCAGTCGCCCTGGCTGACGCAGTTCGCAACCATGCTGCGCGATCAGACCGCGCGTTACCGGCATCTGTCGGCTACCGCGCCGCATGGGCACGACCGCAATGTCGCCGCCGAGCACGAGGCGATTGTCGAGGCGGTGCTGTCGCATGACGTCGAACTGGCGGGTTCGCTGCTCGCGGATCACTTCGGCACAACCGCGCGACTGGTCGCCGAAGCGTTGCGTGCGTCGACAATAAAAAATATTTAAAGTTGTTTTATATATATTTTTTCGTTAAGATCGTTCTCAACATGGGAGGAGGACGAAATGCGATTCGTGCAGTTTGAAGAAGAGGGTCAGCGCAAGCTGGGTCTGCTGAAAGACGGTAAGGTGAAAGTGCTGGGCCCGGCGTCGCTCGACGACCTGCTGGCAAGAGGCGTCGATCTCGTGTCCTACGCGGCCGGCGCTGAAGTCAGTGGCGAGCGGTCCGTGGCGGCGTTGAAGTTTCTGCCGCCGCTCACGCGCTCAGGCAAGGTGATCTGTGTGGGTCTGAACTACAGCGACCACACGCAGGAGAGCAAATACGAACAGCCGGACTACCCCACGCTGTTCCTGCGCGTGAACACGAGCCTGGTGGCGCATAACGAACCGATCGTGCGTCCGAACGTGTCCGATGCGCTCGATTACGAAGGCGAGCTAGCTGTCGTGCTGAAAAGCGGTGGCCGTCATATCGCGAAGGCGGACGCACTCTCGCACGTTGCGGGCTACGCGCTTTTCAATGACGGCTCCGTGCGCGACTATCAGTTCAAGACGCCGCAATGGACGGTGGGCAAGAACTTCGACGGCACCGGTGCTTTCGGTCCCGAACTCGTCACGCCGGATGAAGTGCCGCACGGCGCGCGTGGGTTGCAACTGGAAACGCGCCTGAACAGCGAAGTCGTGCAGTCCGCCTCGACCGACACCATGGTGTTCGACATCGAAACGCTGATCTCCACGATCAGCGAAGCGATCACGCTCGAAGCGGGCGACATCATCGTGACCGGCACGCCATCGGGCATTGGCTGGGCACGTGAGCCGAAGCTGCTGATGAAGCCAGGTGACGTGTGCGAAGTCAGCGTTGACGGATTCATGCCGCTGCGTAATCCGATCGTGCAGGAACTCGCGCGCGGCTGACGCGCCCGGGTGGTTCATCGCGCGGCGCCGTCGCTCGGTCCCTGGAGGCCGCTACCGGTGCCGCGCCAGGAGCTGGGGAGTTGGGCACTATCTCGCTGGAGACAGAGATGAGCGAGGATGCATCCACGCGCCGCGCCGCCGTTCATTCAATCGATCATTTCGCGCTGAACGTGCCTTCGATCGCTGACGCGCGGCATTTCTACGGCGCGTTCGGTCTCGACGTGCGCGACATCGGCGAGGGCCCCGATACGCAACTGGAGTTGCGCGCCCAGGACGAACACCGTTGGGCGCGTATTCTCCCCGCCGCGAACAAATCGCTCGCGTATCTCAGCTTCAATTGCTTCGAAGGCGATCTCGATACGCTGGAGCGCCAGGTGCGCGAAGCGGGCGGCCGTGTCGGTGCTGACGCCGCGGCGCTTGCTGAAGGGCGGCAACATACGGATAACGGTCTGTGGTTCGTCGATCCCGACGGCAATCTGATTCACGTCGGCGTCGGACCGAAAACCACGCCGGCCCAAAAAACGCCATTTGGCCGCGCTGAAATCGATGCCGATCACCGCGGCTCGCATCCGCGTTCGCAGGCGCATATCGTGAGGCCGCGGCGCATGAGCCACGTGCTGCTGTTCACGCCGGATACGCTGCGTGCAACCGATTTCTATCAGCGCGCGTTAGGCCTGCGTCTATCCGACCGTTCGGCCGACATCATCGCCTTCATGCACGGTGTGCACGGCAGCGATCATCATCTCGTCGCGTTTGCGAAGAGCAGCGCGAAGGGCTGGCATCACGTCGCATGGGATGTCGACGGTATCGATGAAGTCGGCGCCGGCTCGTCGCAAATGGCGGCCGCGGGTTACACGCGCGGCTGGGGGACGGGCCGCCATGTGCTCGGTTCGAACTACTTCCACTACGTGATGGACCCGTGGGGTTCGTTCTCCGAATTTTCCGCGGACATCGATTTCGTGACCGAGGGCCATGTCTGGCCGGCCGGCGATTTTCCGCCTGAAGACTCGCTGTATTTGTGGGGACCGGACGTGCCGCCGTATTTCATCCATAACACTGAAGCCTGACCGCCACGCTGCATCGAACAACATACGCACTGTAACGCCCCAGGATTCATAGACCTCTCGTCTCTGTACCGACTGACGGCTGATGGAACATGGTGTAAATCGCATCGAGGAGCCATGCAATGCCCGGGTCCGCCGAGAATTGCGAGTGCGAATGGACCTGAATTTCGATGGGCGGCAGGGAGAACGGCAACGGAAGGATGCGAAAGGCCTTGTTGCGGTTAAAGCGCTGCGCGATGCTCCTGGGGAAAATGACGGCGAGATCGGTATGTTGAACGATTTCGGGCGCCACCACGAAATGGGGCAGGCGCAATACGATATCCCGGCGCAGATTCAGTTCTTCCAGCCATTGCTCGACCATCCTGTGCCCGGTTGCGTTTGTGCTGGCGTAGACGTAGCGCAAGCCTGCGAGGTCTTCCTTGGTCGGCTTCTGTTTGCGTAGCGGGTGGCCTGCCCGCACCACGCAGACATGTTCGTCGACAAAGAGGGTCCTGCTCACGCAGCCCGGATCAAGGCCCGGCACGTAGCCGAGCGCCAGATCGATCTTGCCGCTGCGCATGGCGGCGCTGACCGAGTCGACGGGGAAGTTCGCGATCTCGATGCGAATGCCACGCGCGTTCTGCTCGAGCATCGTGAGAAGGGGGGGCAAAAAATAGAACTCCGACATGTCCGACATGGAAACGTGGAATACACGTTGCGCGGTGGCGGGGTCGAATTTCGCGAGTTGCTGGACCGCTACGTTGATGATCCCAAACGCCTGTGTGAGGGGCGCATGCAAGCGCAAAGCCGCGTCGGTCGGGACCATGCCGGTGGGCGTTCGAACGAAGAGGGGGTCGTCGAACAAGACACGCAAACGGCGCAGCGCATGGCTGACCGCTGGTTGCGTGAGTCCGAGGCGCTCACCCGCGGCGGTCAGACTGCGCAGATCGGAGATGGCCAGAAACACGCGCAGCAGATTCAAATCCGTAATGCCGGGGTGCGACTTGGTCATGACGTTCGGATCGCGGCAATGAGGGGCGTTTATGTCGGTTTCAGATTACCGTAAATGCTGCGCATAGGGAAATGCGGGGTGGGTCCGCTGTACGGCGGAAATGCGTTGAAATCCTGTTTCATGTGTGCGCGGATCGGCGACGCCAGCGCCGCGGCGAGTGCTTCGGGATTGTCGAAGACGACCTTGTTGCGCTGCATGGCGGTGGCGCGCGGAATACTCAGGCCGGATCGGTATTCGAGTCGCGTATAGATTTCCAGCTCGCGAATACCGGGCAGTTGCGCCATCAGCGGCGGATGATGGGTGAGGTAGTGCGTCAGCCATGCGTTGAAATCTTCCGCTTCGCCTTCGTAGCTGACGAGATAGGTGCATCGTTCAGCGCGATGGCCGGCGCCGCCTGGATTCGGTGTGGCGAATGGCCTGACCGCCATGACTTGCTGTGCGAACGTGAGATTGACTTTGGCAGCGTGCGTTATGCGATCAACGATCCCGTGCATCGCGCCGTTGGTTTGCAGCGCTGTTTCGAGCAAACCGAGATCGTCGAAATACCATTGCAATGCGCAGCAGGGGCCCGAAGCAGGGGGCTTCGACAGAGGGTCGCCATTCGGCGACGCCGTAGGGAGATGGATCACGAAACGCGTCAGCCCTGGGGCAAGCCCTTCTATTTCACGCGATGCCGCTTCGAGCAACGACGGGTCGATAGACGGTTGCGCTTTGTCCGTGTCATCGCAGTGGGCGAGAAGAAACAAGCAGACCTCCATGTTTACCTCGCCGTATGCGTGCTAACGGATGGCGTTGCCGCTGCCGGCCGCGTCAGGCGATGGAACTGCCGCCCGAAATAGATCAGCCCGTCACCATCGGATCGCAGCGCAATATGCCGGATCTGCGCGAACATGACGGAGTGCGAGCCGACCGTCTTGATGTCGACGATTTCGCCTTCCAGACTGGCAATCGCATCCGAGAGAACGGGCACCGAAGTGTGTCCGCTCGCCCATGCATGTCGTCCGAACCGCTCGTCCATCGAACACGCCGTCATGCCGGCAAAATCACGCGCGAGATCCTGGTACCCGGCGGCGAGCACATTGATGCACACGTTGCGGTTGCGATGCAGTACGTCGTGGACATAGCTGGCCTGATTGATACAGACGAGCATGGTCGGCGGCGAGTCCGTCACCGAGCACACGGCGCTCGCTGTGATGCCGCAGCGACCGCCTGGGCCATCCGTGGTGATGACGTTGACGGCGGCGGGCAGGCACGCCATGGCGTCGCGGAAACGCTGTCTGGTGTCTTCGATCGTCACGTTGTCTGCCTCGTGGTTGGGGAGTGCGAGTTGCCTCAGGGGCGTCAGGGGCGTCAGAGGCATCAGGGATAAGGCGTGACCGGCGGCACGCCTGCGAACAGCGCGCCGGATGCGTCGTAAGTCCCTTCGCCAAGAAACGCGTGCTGGGTCACGACGATCGAATCCCGCACCAGACGCTGCAACCGGTTCTCGCGATAGATCGCGGCGACCCCTGCCATCTGGTAGGCCTGCATCACGACCTCGGCGCCTATCTGCGCGGCATGCGTCGCACTCAGGCGCAGCAAATTGGCCTGTTCCTGCGTGACGGGATCGCCGGCAACGATGGTCTGCCATGCTGCCTCGGCAGACTCGTAGAAGAACGCACGGGCACTGCGCCAGTTGGCCTCTGCTTTCGCCAGGCCCGAGCGGTAATAACCTCGATCCGCGAGACGCGGCGCGCCGGTCGTGGTTTTGGTCGACCCGGACATGGCCGTCAGCAGATCGAGTGCCGCGCGCGCGAGGCCGATATTGACGGCGGTGTGCACTTGCGCCTGGTAGGCGACAGCTGGATAGCGATAGAGCGGTTCGTCGATCAACGGCTGGCCGCCGCGTACAAAAGTCCATTGCGTATCGACGAATTTGTCGTGTAAACGCAAGTCATGGCTGCCGGTGCCCTGCATACCGACCACATTCCAGTTCTCGACGATCTCAACCTCATGCGCGGGAAATACCGCGGTGAACGGCTTGCCCGCGCCGACATCGCCTGAACTTGCCGGTGTGCCGCCGATCCCGACGCCGATCCAGTCCGCGCCCTTGCAGCCGCTGGCAAAGCGCCATTGGCCGCTGACCGTGAAGCCGCCGGATACCTTCGTGGCCGGTTGCAACGGATAGAGGCCGCCGGAGAAGACCTGGTCCGGGCCGGCGGCGTAAATGTGCTGCTGCGTTTCGATCGGCAGCGCGGCGAGATACGTGTTCGCCGAGCCGAACGCGGCGACCCAGGCGGTCGAGCCATCAGCGATGGCAATGCGCTCGAGGATGCGCAGGAATTGCGGCGGCGGCAGCGCGTCGCCGCCGAAACGCTGTGGCGTGCTCGCGCGGAAAATCCCGGCGCGTTTCATCTTCGCAACCATGTCGCGCGGAACATGCGACACCTGATCGAATTCGTCCCGGCGACGCTCGATCTCACCGATCAGCGCGTCGAGCGTAATCGGACCTGCGTACTCAGGATAAGGATCCGCGTGATCGGTCGCGCGAGGTTCGTAGGCGTACGTCGAAAGACTGTTGCTTTGAAGGCTTTGCATGATGGCAACGTGGGGAAATGAATGAGGGGTTGATGACGCGACATCGGCGGGACGTCAGGCGTTGTCCTGCTCTTTGCGTTGCGCCTGAAGTCGCAGCGCTTTGGGGAAGGTCTCGGGCGCGAGACACGTCGCGAGCACGGTGATCAAGCCCAGCACGACGAGATAAATGGCGACGGGCGTGGCGCTGCGGTAATGGGCGAGCAACGCGGTCGCCACCATCGGCGAGAGGCCGCCGCCGAGTACGGACGAAATCTCGCGGCCGATGCCCAAGCCCGAGAAGCGCAGATGGACAGGCAGCAATTCGCTGATGAAGGCGGGTTGCGCGCCTTCGAGAATGCCGAGCGTGATGCTGTTGGCGAGCACGAGCGCCGCGATGACTTTCCACAGCACGCCGGAGCCGAGCAGCGTGAAGTACGGATACGCGACCAGCACCATCGCGATCGCGCCGGCGAGATAGACGGGTTTGCGGCCGATTTTGTCGGTGAGGCGTCCCATCAACAGCGAAACGGGGATCATCAGCAGCATCGACAAGGTCAGCCCGCCTAACACCCAGCTTGATTTGATGCCGATGAACTGGCTATAGGCAATCGAGAACGCAAAGAAGATGTATGACGCGGCGCCTTCGCCGAAGCGCAGGCCGAACACCGTCAGCACTTCGCGCGGACATTGACGCAGCACCTCGACGATGGGCATGCGGCTGTCGCGGCGCGTGGCCTTCACTTCGGCGAACTCCGCGCTTTCGTCGACGGAGCGACGCATCCATAGACCGAGGGCGACCAGCACGGCGCTGCAGAGGAACGGCACACGCCAGCCCCAGTTGTGGAAGTCGGAAGGCGAGAGCGTCTGCACGAGCAGGAATGCAGCGGTCGACAGCACGAAGCCGAATGCCGCGCCGCTCGGACTCCACGCCGCCAGCGCACCGCGCTTCGAGGCGGGCGCGCTCTCGTGAATCAGCAGGATGCTGCCGCTCCATTCCCCGCCTGCCGCCAGGCCCTGCAGGATGCGCAGCAGCACGAGCATGACGGGTGCCGCGATGCCGATCTGCTGGTAGGTCGGCAGAAGACCCATGCAGACGGTGGCCGTGCCCATCACCAGCAGCGTCAGCATCATGACGGTCTTACGGCCGTAGCGGTCGCCGATATGGCCGCACAGGACGCCACCGATGGGCCGCGCGATGAAGCCCACCGTAAAGCCGCCGAATGCCGCGATCGTGCCCGTCAGTGGATCGCTGCCGACCGGAAAGAACAGCTTGCCGAATACCAGCGCCGCGGCGGTTCCATAGAGAAAGAAGTCATACCATTCGAGGATCTGGCCGAGCACCGCGGTCGTCACTGCGCGACGAACCTTGCTGGTTGGCCGAACAGCGGGCAGAGGTGTGAGAGCGGCGGTCGCGTCAGAGTTCATGGCATGGGGAAGGTCATGATGTTGAGGGTTCCGCGTCCCGGCCATGCTGATCGGCGGGAGCGGCGATACGAGTCCGGCAGGCATGGCCGAACCTTAGAGCCGCGAGAAAACCCGGTCAAATTAGGGACAAAAATGGGCGTCATGAATGGGATGCATGACGAGGGAGGGAGACGCCGTGTACCGGGGTGCGGTCACAAACCCCTACACTGTGATTTCATCCTGGGAACAACTGAGGGGGATTGGAATGCAACTTACCGACTTCGATACGCTGACGTTCGACTGCTACGGGACTTTGATCGACTGGGAGACGGGCATCTTCGAGGGCCTGCGGCCGCTTCTCGAACGCGTCAAGCAACCGCTGACGCGCGACCAGGTGCTCGAAGCGCACGCGCGCCACGAATCCTCGCAACAGAAATACACGCCGGCGAGGCGCTATCAGGAGCTGCTGCCGATCGTCTACAAGCGGCTCGCCGAAGAATGGCAGGTTCCATTCACGCTCGACGACTGCATCGCGTATGGCAAGTCCATTCAGAACTGGCCGGCGTTCGAAGACTCAGCGGGTGCGTTGCAGTACCTGAAAAAGCACTACAAGCTCGTGATCCTGTCGAACATCGACAACGAAAGTTTTACGCATAGCAACGCGAAAATTCAGGTCGAGTTCGACGCAATCATCACGGCCGAAGACGTCGGCTCATACAAGCCGTCACCGCGCAATTTCGAGTACATGCTGGAGAAACTGGGCGACTGGGGCATCAGCAAAGAGAAAATCCTGCATACGGCCGAGAGCCTGTTTCACGACCACAAGCCGGCGAACGAATTCGGTTTGGCATCATGCTGGATCTATCGGCGGCACGCCAAGCAGGGCTTCGGTGCGACGATGAATCCGGGCATGCAGCCGAGGATCGACTTTCGCTTCAACAGCATGGCCGATCTGGTGAAGGCGCATCAGGAGGCCTTGCTGCAGAAGTAGCCGCTGACTGGCGACTGCCGCTTTGACGAATCGCCACGCGCGACGCGAGGCAATCCGGCAATGCGGCAGAATGCAGAACACGCGGGGGCCTGTTAATCCAGACCGCCCTGACACAGGTACTTGATCGACATGTAATCGTCGAGCCCGTACTTCGATCCTTCGCGGCCATAGCCCGATTCCTTCACACCACCGAACGGCGCCGCTTCGCTCGACACGGCGCCCTCATTGATGCCGATCACGCCCGCTTCGAGTTGGCCCGCCACGCGATTGATACGCCGCACGTCCTGCGTGTAGAAGTAGGCCGCGAGGCCGAACGGCGTGTCGTTGGCACGGCGGAGCGCGTCGGCTTCGTCGTCGAAGCGGAACAGGGGCGCCACCGGCCCAAAGGTTTCTTCGCAACAGAAGATCATGTCCTCCCGCGCATCGGTCAGCACGGTCGGCGCATAGTAGTTCGGGCCCAGGTCGGTCAGGCGCTTGCCGCCCGTCAGCACTTTTGCGCCGTGTTTGACGGCATCTTCTACGTGGCGGGCAATCTTGTCGATGGCACGTTCGTTGATCATCGGGCCAATCTGTGCGTCCGGATCGGTTGCGGGCGCAACCTTCAGCGCAGCGACGCGTTTCGCGAGCAGATCGGCGAAACGCGCGTAGACGCCGGACTGCACATAGACGCGGTTCGGGCACACGCACGTCTGACCGCCGTTGCGGAACTTGGAGGCCATCAAACCGGTGACCGCCGCGTCGAGATCGGCGTCGTCGAATACGATGAAGGGCGCGTTACCGCCCAATTCCAGTGACAGTTTCTTCAGCGTGCCAGCCGATTCGCGGGCGAGATGCTTGCCGACCGGCGTCGAACCCGTGAATGTGATCTTGCGCACGCGCGCGTCGGCGAGCCAGTCAGCGACCGCCGCAATCCCCTGTTCGCGCGAAGCCGACAGCATGTTCAGCACGCCGTCCGGCAAGCCCGCTTCCTGCGCGAGAGCCGCGAGGGCGAGCGCGGTGAGCGGCGTGTCTTCGGCGGGTTTAGCCACCACCGTGCATCCGGCTGCGAGCGCGGGCGCGATCTTGCGCGCGATCATTGCCAGCGGGAAATTCCACGGCGTGATCGCCGCGACCACGCCGACCGGTTCCTTCACCGCGCTCATGCGTTTGCCGCGCTGTTGCTGCGGGATCAGATCGCCGTAGATGCGTGTCGCTTCGTCCGCGAACCAGGCGACGTACGAGGCACCGTAGGCGACTTCGCCGCGGCTTTCCGCGAGCGGTTTGCCTTGTTCCCGCGACATCAGCTTCGCGAGGTCTTCGGTATTGGCGACGATCAGCGCGTGCCAGCGGTGCAGAATCTCCGCGCGTTCGCGCGGCAGCTTGTCGCGCCATGCGGGGAACGCGCGGGACGCGGCGTCGGTGGCGGCACGTGCATCTGTTGCGCCGCTGTTCGCGACGTCGACGATCAATTCGCCGGTGGCCGGGTTGGTGACCGGGAAACGGGCGGCGTCGGCGGCGTCAATCCACTTGCCGTCAATCAGATTCTGCGGGCGAATCAGTTCATTGCGAGTCAATGCGAGAGACATCGGGTTGCTCCTTCGGGTTGCCCTGGACGAGGCGAGGGCGAGTCATCGATGCGGCGGCGCGGCCGCGCACATCGGGTGTATCGCGGGCGATTAACACGTTGATGCTACGCGTACGCGGCAGTCAATGAAATCATCCCATGGGGGCATTGACGGTGCGCGGCGCCTTTTTTCACGCTGCCACAGCATTTTCTGCTGCGACAGCGGGGGAGCAGATCAATTTGTCTGTGCGCCCGGCACGAGGTGGATGCGCTTTTCGGTGGCGGCCTCGACGGCCGCGCGCGAATAAAGTAGCGGGAAATACTGGCCGTTGAGCCACATCTGCGCAAGGTCGCGGTAGTGCGGGCTGTCCGGATCGCCGGATTCGCCCGGCAAGTTCACGGCACGTGAGTTATCCCAGTTGCCGACGTCGACGATGACCCGGAAAGAAGGCCCATTGGTTTGCCGGAAGTCGCTCGCGCGATACGTCGACTGATTTGGCGTGTAGGCACTTCCGCCTTTGCCGAGCGGACCGACGTTCAGCTTGGCGCGCATGTCGGCATCGACGAGATCGGCGAACGGATGCGCGTTCAGGTTGGTTTGCAGCTTGCCCCACTGCCAGCGGCTTGCATCCGAGCCTTGCAGTTGCACCATCTCGCCGTAGGCGTCATGCAGGCTTGCCAGCAGCACCGCGTCGCGTTTCGTCTCGGCCTGCTCGCCAAAGCGAGCCTGGGGATGTTCGAGGGCGTCCAGCATGACGGCGGTATCCGGCGCACCGAACGACGCCGCCGCAGCCTTCGGCAAGACGGCGTTCTTGAACGCGCTGCCGAGATGCCGGCTCAGCCACACCTCTTCGAGCGCGGCTTGCGCGGAATCGGCGCGCATCTGCGCGTCCCAACCCTTGAGCATGGCGAGTGCGGCACGCGTGTCCGGGTCGTCGCTCGAGAGCGGCGTGAGGAGTGCGACGAGGCGCCGGGCCGGGATCGATTCGATGTCGTTCTGCAAGCGCTCGGAGTCTTCAATCGACACTTTGGGGAGTGCCTTGAGCACTTCGTCGATGCGTTGATGCCGTGAACTGTTCGTCCATTCGAAACCGAGTTTGCGCTCGGCATTGGGATAGTCCGCGGGCAGGTTCATCTCGTTGGACGTCGTGAAATAACCGGCTTTCGGGTTATAGGCCGAAGGCATGTCGTCACGCGGCCAGAAGCCGGCCCATTCGTAACGGCCGTCGCCTGGCACGGGCATCAGGCCGTCCCAGTTCGGACGCTTCGGCGCGAGACCGCTTGGCACCCAGCCGATGTCGCCATGCGTATCCGCATACACCTGATTGACGGTCGGCGCGCCCCATGTCGATAGCGCGCTCTTGAACTGCGCGAAATTTTTGGCGCGCATGTAACGCACCGAATCGAAATACGGCGACATGCCGGGCGCGAGCCACGCGGTGCGAACGGCGAAGGCCCGATGCTTCGCGTCTTCGGTGTAGATCACCGGACCATGCCGGGTGAACGCCAGATCGGCGACAACGGGTGCGCCGCCACGCACGGCGATGGTCTCCCGCACGATATGCATCGGCTCCCAGTGACCCTTGTAGCGATACTCGTGCGGATTGGCCGGGTTCAATTCGTAGACATAGAGGTCTTCCTGATCGATGTTGAAGATCGTCAGGCCGAACGCGATCGCGCCGTTGTGTCCGATCGACACGCCAGGCGCCGACGGCTCGCCACCGCCAATGATGTCGAGCGTCGGCGTGCTGATCTGCTGGATATAACGCAGACTCGGCGCCGCATACGCGCGATGCGGGTCGTTCGCCATGATCGCGCGGCCGGTGGCCGATTTGTCCGGCGCGATCACCCAGTTGTTGCTGCCTTCGGTGATTTCCTCGGGGTTGTCGGCGGCGGCGATGACGGTGGTCGACGCGTCGGCGCTCTTCAACGATTCGCGCGTCACGCGTACGTTTTGGGTGGCGAGCGTGAAGACCTTCAGCACATCGTCAGGCAGGCAGGGGTCGAGCCCCTCGGGCCTATGCGGCTGCCAGGCCGGCTGCAAGCCGAAGCGGATCGAGTCGATCGAGCGAGCTGTTGCAGGCCACTTTCGCACGCGCGACCTCGCTCGTCAGGTTGCGCGTAAGGCCGTGGCTGCGGACGCGCACGACGTCGTCGGCCGACCATTTCGCCGGCCAGTAGCCGACTTTGCGAAACTCATAGGGCATCTGATCCGGGTGCGCCGCCAGCAAGTCGATGTACGCGTTGACGCCGGCGGCGAAGCGCGTGGCCACGGGCTTCGCGTCGGGACCGTAGCGTTGCCATTCGGCGTTCATGTCGCCACGGTAGAGAAACAGTCGCGTGGCTTTGTCCTGCTCGACATACGCCGGACCGAATACCTCGGCGAGTTCGCCGAGGCCGCGGCGGCGCCATAAGTCGATCTGAAAGAGCCGGTCGCGTGCGGCGTTGAAGCCCTGCACGAAAAAGGCGTCGCTTTCGTTCGCCGCGAAGATGTGCGGCACGCCCCAGTGGTCGATCAGAATGTCCGAGGGCTGCGCGAGGCCCGCGAGTGCGACGGTTTGCACAGGGACTTCATCGGCGCTGGCGGCGTGGCACGTCAGCGCTGTTGTTGCGGCCCACGTGACGGTCCACGCGATGACTGCTGCGAGCTTGCGTCCTGTCTGCATGTCTCCTCCGTTTGATTGTCGATGCGGTGTGCATCGAAGGCGGTCCGTTGAATCGCCATCAACCTCGGGATCCGTTCAGACGCCGTTGTCTCGAGCGGCTTATTTTAAGTACTTGCCGCAAACTGTAAACGGAATGAAGCGGATTTGTTGGATTCCGGTCTGCGGAGCGCAGTCAAAGTGCCATGTCAACGTATCCGTCGCGGCCCCGTCGAAGCGCGTACGACGAGTTGCGGCGGTGGCGCGAGCACCATCGACGGTTGCTGTTCAGGCGCCTGAATCAACCGGATCAGACTCCCAACCGACAACTCCGCAATGGCCGCCGTCTGGATCGCAACCGTCGTCAACGCGGGGTGCACCTGGTGCGCCAGTTGAATGTCGGTAATGCCGATGACCGACACGTCGTTCGGCACGGCGCGGCCAAGCGTGATCAAGGCCTGTGCCGCGCCGATCGCCAGCAGATCGTTGGTCGCGTGGATCCCGACGCCGAACGTCGGATGGAAGGTCGGTGCGGGTGACCAATGGGACAACAACACGTTGTTCGATTTTCACGGCGACGCGTTGACATCGCTGGATGCGTTTCGCAAGCGGTAGCGATAACGGTAACCAGACCGTGGCGATAGGGCGGTGAAATATCCGCGCAAACAGCAGGCGCTACTGCGTGGGTGCCTGCTGTTTGCGCTGTTCAGCACATTCCGATGTGAACGCCATGCTGGCCTGATCGGGTGTCATGTGCGGGGCGCCGGGACTGTAGATCTTCTCGATGATGCCGGCGACCGCCTGCCGGTCGGACTCTCCCTTGTAGTATTTTGCCGCCTGATCAAGCGCCTGCTCTTTCGTCTTTTTGTGCGCTCGCCACGACGCCACCTGGCCGGCGATATCGCCGATCGAAAAACATTGATCGCTGACTGTTTGTGCAAGGGCTTCGACTGCCGGCTGGGCGAGGCACACCGCGAGCACGGTCAATACAACTACACGTTTCATTACCAGAATCCTGTCGTTAGATGGGCGACGGTGCAAAAGCGGTGGTATCCCGCCATCGCGGCAACCGAACGAATCAAATAACGGCGTAGTTTATCGGGAAGTGAGGCGCGGCGCTTTTTTACTCACGCTCAAAAGATAATGCACGACGAGGTCTGGCCGGGGTTGGGAGCAACCGTGACGATGCATTCGAGGCGGTATGAGGTCCGTAGCAATCGGGTAGCGAGACCTCCCGTCTTCGTAGACACACAATGAAAGACGGCGCTAGAAGAAATCTGACGTTTATACTTCCAATCACCTGAAGGTAGTCAGCTGCGCAGTATGCTTGGATCTGCAAGACGGCATGGCGCCGTCGTCCGAGTCGGCCGATTCACGCGTCAATCGCCCGGCGATGTGAAAAATCACAGCAATATTGTCGGAGACGGGCACATGAGCACGATCATCTCAATCGAAGAGCCGCCCCGCATCATCGGGATCGTGACCAAGGTCTACTCGGCTTTGCTGGTCATTGGATTTGCGCTCGTTCCCGCCTACCTGATTGCTTATCTGGCTTTCTTTCAGGACCCGAGCCTCAAGTTCGAAAACCATGTGTTCCACGAAATCGCGATCGCGGCGGCGACGCTCGAGGGGCTGTTTGTCACCTATGTGACCTGGCGTTGCTATCTGTCGTCGGGTGAACCGCTGCTGCGGTGGCTGACTTTGGGCTTTCTGGGCTTTGTGATGGTCTATGCGCTGCACGGCGCGTTCACCGGCATGGCTCACCATAATATCTGGCTATTCCTGCTCTATGGACCGGCATCGCGTCTGGTGATGTCGGTGCTGCTGTTGGTCGGGCTTTACTCGTACCACCGCGCGCCGGACGCGGTCGAGCGGCGCGCGAACCCGCGCCCGTGGCTGACGTGGATCGCTGTGTTCGTCCTGATTGACATCGTTGTCGGGTTCATTGCGAACTCGCCAATTGCGGGCAACCTCGCAGTGCGACTCTCGATGGAGGGCGGGGCGCTCATCTTCTCGACGTTGAACGTCATGACGCTGATGCTGCGTCGCATTCGCTCGCCGCTGATGGTGATCTACGGCATCTCGATCACCTTCTTCGCGCTTGCGTCTCTCGCGTTCATTCTCGGCAAACCCTGGAATCATATGTGGTGGCTGGCACACGCGATCTTCGCAGCCGGTTTTTTCCTGCTGAGCTATGGCGTCGTTCAAGCGTTTCGCACGACGCGGTCCTTTTCGACGATCTACAGCCAGGAAGAGCTGATGGCTCGCCTCGCCGAGGCGATGGCACGCACGGAAAGCGCGCTACAAGAGCTCCAACGCACCAATCACAAGCTTGAGCATCTCGCTGCGACTGATCCGCTGACGGGTGCCGCGAACCGGCGTGAGTTTATCCAGCAAGTGGAAGCGGAAATTGCACGAGCCAGGCGAAGTGGTGCGCCGTTTTCGTTGCTTGCGTTGGATCTCGACCACTTCAAATTGATCAACGACAATTACGGGCATCAGGTGGGCGACGAGGTGTTGCAGCGCTTCGTGCAGAAATGCCTTGATGCCATTCGACCGTATGACGGTGTGGCGCGAGTGGGTGGCGAAGAGTTTATGGTGCTGCTGCCTCAAGCCGCGCTAGACGTGGCACGTTCGATCGCGGAGCGCGTCCGGGGCGCCGTGGCTACGGAGGAGTTCTATACCGGAACCGGACGGCCCGTCGCCGTTACCGTCAGTGTGGGCGTCTCCGAGTTCGGCCGCGACGGCGACACGATCGACACGCTCCTGCGAGTCGCCGATGAGCGCCTCTACCAGGCCAAGCACAATGGCCGCAACCGTGTGGTGGCCGGATAGAAGCGTTTAACTATCCAACTCAGTGGCCGAACGACTCCGCTTTTGCCCCAGCCGCCGTTGTCACATGCGGCCGCGCCGCCTGTTTGATCAGCAAGGCCACGCATGAAATCAGACCCGCTACCGCGACCATCGCGAAGATACCGCCAAACGTGAAGTGGCGGCGTGTCAGTTCGGCCACGAGGAACGAACCCGCGATCCCGCCGAAGCGCCCGATCCCCAGCATCCACGCCACGCCCGTGCCGCGCCCCTCGGTGGGATAAAACGCCGCAGCCAGCGCCGGCATCGACGATTGCGCGGTATTCATCAGCACGCCCGCGACGAATACGATGAACACCAGCGCGCCGACATTGCCGACCGCCTGGCCGATGAAGTACACGCTCACCGCGGTCAGCGCATAGCAGGCCGCAATGATGCGGTTCGCGTTGAAACGGTCCATCAGCACGCCACACAGCACGGCGCCCACGCCGCCGAGCGGGAACAGCGCCGAAATCAGCGTCGCGCGTTGCGGCGTGAGTCCGGCGTCCTTCAGCAGAATCGGCATCCAGTTGATCGACGCGTAGAAGATCACGAGGCCCATGAAGTAGGCAATCCAGAGCATCACCGAGCCGATGATGTACGAACGCGAGAGCACCACGCCCATGCCCTTGCCGCCGGTTTGCGGCGCGGTTTCGGTCATGACGAAGCTTGCGGCTTGTGCTGCTTCGCTCGAAATGCGCGCCAGCGCCGCACGGATCCGTTCCACCGGCTGGCTGTTGGCCACCATGTAGCGGACCGATTCCGGCATCTTCAGCACGAGGACGATCAGCAGCAACAGCGGCGTGATGCCGCCGAGCAGCAGCACGCTGCGCCACCCGAAGTGCGGAATCATCCACGCAGCGAGAAAGCCGCCGAAAGCCGCGCCCAGCGGAAAGCCACAGAACATCAGGTTGATGACGGTCGCGCGGCGGCGATCCGGGCAATACTCGCCCATCATCGTCACGGCGTTCGGCATGGCCGCACCGAGGCCGACGCCGGTGATGAAGCGCAAGATCGTCAG
Organism: Paraburkholderia sediminicola; assembly: GCF_046030555.1. Classification (GTDB taxonomy): domain Bacteria; phylum Pseudomonadota; class Gammaproteobacteria; order Burkholderiales; family Burkholderiaceae; genus Paraburkholderia; species Paraburkholderia sediminicola_E. Next base: position 112,203 of record NZ_JAQQCH010000002.1, read on the forward strand.
GTGTTCGATGCTGTTCGAGAACGCCGAGGCGAAGCAGGCCACGCCGAACAGCAGCACCGAGCCGAGCAGCATCGAGCGCCGCCCGAGGCGGTCGGACAGCGGCCCTGAGCCGAGCGCGCCGCACGCGAGGCCGAACAGTGCCGCGCTGAGCACCGGCGCGAGCGCCGGTCTCGTGATACCCCATTCGGAGATCAGCGACGGCGCAATGAAACCGATCGCGGCGGTGTCAAAACCGTCCAGCAGGACGATGATGAAACACATGAAAAAGATGAGCCACTGGAACGGCGAGAAGGGATGTTCGTTGATAAACGTTTGAACGTTCACAGCGGAGCTGCGGCTCATGATGGTCTCCTGATTGCGAAAAAAGGCTCGTCGTAACGAGCCTTCCTTTCTTCTACGATCGTACGCCGTTCAGAAGCGGTGCACGATACCCACGCCGGCTGCGAACTGGCTGCGCGACGAGGACGGCGCGCTCTGGAAGCCATCGCCGAGGCTCGCGGTCGCCGTGATGATGTGGCCCGAACCTGCCGTGCCGAGCGTGTTGCCGTTGGTGCGCTGGAATGCCTGCAACGCATAGAGGCCCGTGCGCTTCGACAGTGCATAGTACTCGGACAGGTTGACCTGCTGGTACTGCGCCGAACTCGTGATGCCATTCGCCTTCGTTGCGCGCGTGTAGCTATAGCCCGTTGCGAAGTCCCACGCGATCGTCGGCTTCCAGTGCAGCACGACGCCGGCCGTGTTGAAGATCGCCGTATCGCGGAAGCTCGAGCCTACACCCGGAATGTACTGCACGTTCGAGTACGCAGCGGACACGTCCCAGCCGTTGCCGAAGTTGTAGCCGCCGGTGACCGCGAAGCGCTGCTGCGCTTGCGCCGTCTGATAGCCGTTGGTCACGGCCGACACGCCCGGTTGTGCGCCGTTGTTCGACACGGTCGAATCCGCGCCGTACGCGCCGCCGCCCAGCGTCGAATTGTTGATACGCATGAAGCCGACTGCGACGCCGACCGGACCGTTGAGGTACTGGATCGCGCCGCTCCACGTCGAGCCGCGGTTCAGGCTGCCCGGCACGCCGCCGACAGCATACGAGCCGCTGAACGTGAAGCCGTACAGTTTCGGCGACGTATAGACCAGCGAATTGTTCGCGCGGTAGATCGTGTCGAGTGCGTCGACGTCGCCCGGGTGCGCGCCGTAGTAACCGGTGAGCCATGTGGTCGGGCTATACGGCGACAGCAGCGTGTAATACGCCGTGTATTGACGGCCGGCCTGCAAGGTACCGTAGGTCGGGTTCGTCACGCCGACCCATGCCTGGCGGCCGAACAGCGCGTTCGTGTACTGCTGCGCGCCGGTGGCGGAGTTGAAACCGGATTCCAGCTGGAAGATGGCCTTGGTGCCACCGCCGAGATCTTCCGCACCCTTCAGGCCGAAGCGGCTGCCGGCCCATACGCCGTTGATCATCTTGACGGCAGATTTGCCGCCGGACGTCGAGCCAAGGGAAGTCTGGCTGCTTTGATAGCCGATACCCGTATCCACGATGCCGTACAGCGTGACGCTGCTTTGCGCGAAGGCCGGCACGCTGGCGAGAGCGGTGACCGCGCAGGCAATCCGGCTCAATGTGATGGTGCGATTCATTAAGTGCTCTCCAATTCGACCGGTGAGGACGTTTTGCGACTCGGTCGGGGAATAATTTTTTATCGGTGGTTTTGTTCGCATAAAGAACTGTGATTCTTTATGCGAACATGCGGCACTGTAAGCAGTTTGATATTCCCGGGCAACGCGGGATAACCCGACTATGTTGCAGGTGCGCATCAGTGCTCGTAGGGGATCGGGCGGCACGAAGTGTTGCGAGTGCCGCGGCGCATAAGACGCGCCGGGATAAGGCGGGGATGGAGCGTGGGAGAAGAGCGCCGGCACGCGGCGCTCCTTGCAGCGTTTAGAAGATCACGTACACCTTACGCATCGTTTCCTCGACTTCCCAAAGCCCTTCTGTATTGGCTTCGAAAAAGAGCGTGTCGCCGCTTGCGAAATGGACGGTCTCTTCGTTGTCGGGCGTGAAGCGGCCGCGCCCCGCGAGGAAATGCATCACCTCGGCCTGCTTGACCGAGCGGCGGTACGTGCCCGCCGTGCATTCGAAGATACCGGTGTCGATGGATTCACTGCCCCTGATGACGCGCTGCACGCCCGAAACCTGCAGCGGCGTCGTGCCGGGCAGCCCGGCCGTGCCCCAATCCTCCAGATTCTGCAGATTCACGCTTTGCTTGATGCTTTGAACCTTCATCTTTACGTTACCTTTTGAATGTGCTTGAGCCGGTTCACAGGCCGCTCGTATTCGTGCTTGTGTTTGCGCTGGCGCTCGTCACGGTTTGTTCGATCTTGCCCAGTCGCACGACGGTGACGCCCGGGCGCAATTGCCGCAGCGACGGCATCACGAGCATGCAGTTGTCGTAAGGCGTGACCACCGCTTCGCCGTTCGACCAGCCGATGACCGTGCCGGCGTGCGGAAAGATTTCCAGGCCGGTGTAGGGCGCTGCGAAACGAAAATCCATGCTGGTCGCGACCACCGGCTGTGTTACGCGAACAATGTGCTGAACGGGCGGCAACGGCGCCAGCCAGCCATCCGGCAGATCGGTTTCGTCAATCACGCCGGCGAGCAGCAGGAAGCGCGCGGTCGTATCGCGCGCCACGGCAACCGCGCAGTGCTCCCAGTGCTGGCCGCATTCGATCAGCAACGCGTTTTTCGTGCTATCCGCGTCGCCGAAGCCTTCGTAATCGCGCATGCGGCGGCCTTCGGGATGGCCCTCGTCGCAGATCACCGTGGCGGGTGTGCCGAGACGCACGGCAAGGTCGATGCCTTTCTGCAGCGGTCCCGCCACGATCAGCGGCTTGCTCTTCTCATGCATCGAATGCAGATCGAGCAGTGCGTCGACCGTGTCGATCACCGGGCGCATCTCGCGTGCGCGGGCCAGTTCGCTCGACGTGCGCGACGTATCGTCGAGCACCGAGGCGGTCCACACGCGATTAAAGTCCTGATCGACGAAGCGGGCCGCATCGGGCTTCGTTGAATCGAAGCGCCGATAGGCCGCGACGTTCGCAAAGGCGAGCGTGAGGCGTCCACGACGCGGCCTCAACGCGCGGCGCAGCAGGTCGTCGACGACGATCGCCCCGCACACTTCGTTGCCGTGCGTGAGCGCGTTGATCATTACATGCGGTCCCGGCACGCCCGAGTCGAACGTATGGACATACGCAATGCCGGACGACGATTGTTCGTGTGCCGAGATATCGGGGAATTCGACTTCGATGGGATAGGCTTCCATGCTCATTCGAGAGTGTCCTCGCAGAGGGGTGGGATAGAGCGGCTCAGGCGAGTTTCGCCGCGATCGCCTGACCGACTTCGGTGGTGTTCGCCTTGCCGCCGAGATCGCCGGTATGCGGACCTTCGATCAGCGTGGCCTCGATCGCCGCGAGAATCGCGTCATGCGCCTCGCGTTCCGTGCCTTCGTGATTGCCGAGGAAGTCGAGCATCATGGCGGCCGACCAGATCATCGCAATCGGATTGGCGATGTTCTTGCCGGCGATGTCGGGCGCCGAACCGTGCACCGGTTCGAACAACGACGGAAACTTGCGCTCCGGATTCAGATTGCCCGACGGCGCGAGGCCGATCGTGCCCGTGCAGGCAGGACCGAGATCGGACAGGATGTCGCCGAACAGATTGGTCGCGACCACCACGTCGAAGCGATCCGGGTTCAGCACGAAGCGCGCGCAGAGAATGTCGATATGCTGCTTGTCCCATGTCACATCCGGGTATTGCGCCGCGACACCGGCCGCGCATTTGTCCCACCACGGCATGCTGATCGCGATGCCGTTGCTCTTTGTCGCCACGGTGATCTTCTTGCGTTCGCGCCGTTGCGCGAGATCGAACGCGAACTTCAGCACGCGCTCGCTGCCGTGCCGCGTGAACACGGATTCCTGCAACACGAACTCACGCTCGGTGCCCTCGAACATTACGCCGCCCACCGACGAATATTCGCCCTCGGTGTTTTCGCGCACGATCCAGAAGTCGATGTCGCCCGCCTTGCGGCCCGCGAGCGGCGAAGGCACGCCCGCGAAAAGCCGGGCAGGGCGCAGGTTGATGTACTGATCGAACTCACGCCGGAATTTCAATAGCGAGCCCCACAGCGAGATATGGTCAGGCACCGTGTCGGGCCAGCCGACCGCGCCGAACAGAATCGCGTCAGCGGATTGCAACTGGGTTTTCCAGTCGTCCGGCATCATCTTGCCGTGTTTGGCGTAGTAATCGCAGCTTGCCCACTCGATGTGCTGATACTCCAGCTCGATGCCGAAGCGCTTTTTCACCGTGTCCAGCACGCGAATGGCTTCCGGCATCACTTCGACACCGATACCGTCGCCGGGTATGACCGCAATCCGATAGGTCTTCGACATGTTCCTGCTCCTCCATTAAGGCGTTCGATGTTTCAACGATCTGATAGGGCTTATTTTATTCCTGCTGTTTAAGCATAAAATAGTCGCTTTAGTTAAGCCACTGTGCACGATTCGTGTACAAACTCATTTGCGACCAGGCGACCTATGAATGCCAACCCGTCACCCGATCTCGGCGATTTGCGCGTGTTTTGTGAAGTGGCGCGCAAATCGAGCTTCAGCGCGGCGGCGGAGGCGCTGTCGGTGTCCGCGGCATATGTCAGCAAGCGCATCAATGTGCTCGAGACTACGCTCGGTACGCGTTTATTGCATCGTTCTACGCGGCGCGTCGCGATTACCGAGGCTGGCGAGCGCGTCTATACGTGGGCCGAAAAGATTCTCGACGACGTCGACCAACTGGTGGAAGACGTCTCCACCACGCGCCGCATTCCTGGCGGCAAGCTGCGCATCTCAAGCAGTTTCGGGTTTGGCCGCCGTTTCGTGGCGCCCGCACTCGCCCGGTTCTCCGAGCGTTATCCGCAACTGAGTGTGCGGCTCGATCTGTTCGACCGTCTCGTCGACGTGGGCGGCGAAGGCTTTGACCTCGATATCCGCATCGGCGATGAAATCGCGCCACATCTGATTGCCAAGCGGCTCGCGTCGAATCACCGCGTGCTGTGCGCGTCGCCCGCTTATCTCGCGCGGCATGGCACGCCACGGCAGCTCGCCGATCTCTCCTCGCATGCGTGTCTCGCGATCAAGGAGCGCGACCATCCATTCGGTCTGTGGCGCTTGAATGTGCGCGGCGAAACGGCGTCGATCAAGGTCACGGGACCGTTGTCGACCAATCACGGCGAAGTGGCGGTGCAATGGGCGATGGCCGGACGCGGGATCGTGCTGCGCTCGATGTGGGATGTGCGGCCGCTGCTCGATGGCGGCCAGTTGCAGCAGGTTCTGCCCGAGGTCACGCAACCGGCTAACCTGTGGGCGGTGTATCCGGCTCGGCTTGCGCAGTCGGCGAAGGTACGGGTGTGTGTCGACTTTCTGAGCGAGGAGTTCGCGCAATGGAGCCCGCCGCCTGAGACGCCGGCTGTGGGGCAGGCGACCTGAGTCCGAACATGCCCGGCGCCCGATGAGCACGACATTCAGGCATCCGGCTCTACAGATCAGAGTTCCAGACGGTAACCCACGCCGTACACGGACGCGATAGGCTCGCTATCCGGCCGTGCTCCCTGCAGCTTGCGGCGCAGGTTCTTGATATGACTGTCGATCGTGCGGTCGGTGACCACCCGGTGATCCGCATAGAGATGACTCAGCAGATAGTCGCGGGGAAAAATGCGTCCCGGCGATTTCATCAGTAGCGCGAGGAGCCGCAATTCAAGCGGCGTGAGCTTGAGCTCCTTGCCGTCGAGTAATGCACGATGAAATGCCTCGTCGACCTCGAGACCGTGTGGCGTCTGTGGCAAACCGTCCGCAGTCGCAGCCGCATTGGCGGCGGCAGGCGTTGCGCGGCGCAGGATGGCCTTGACGCGCGCCACCACTTCGCGTGGGCTGAACGGCTTGCAGACGTAATCGTCGGCACCTATCTCGAGACCCAGCAAACGGTCGATTTCGTCGATACGCGCGGTCAGGATAATGACGGGCAATGCCGAAAATTGCCGTAGCTCGCGGCAAATATCCATGCCGCTGCGCCCGGGCAGCATGAGGTCGAGCAGCATCAGCGCCGGCGGCGTTGAGCGAATGAATGGCATCACCTGATGGCCGTCGTCGAGGATCGTGGTGACGAAGCCCTCGAGGTGCAAATACGCTTCGAGCACGGCGGCGAGCTTCGGTTCATCCTCGACGATCAGGATGTGCGGCGGGTGCCCTTCGGTCATGTTATCAATCTCCTTCCGGCGGAAAGCGGGCAGTAATCCAGACGCCGCCTAGCGGCGAATCCTTGGCGTCGATCGTGCCGCCATGCGCGGTCACAATAGCGTGGCACAGCGACAGGCCCAGGCCCGCGCCACCGTTCTGACGGCTGCGTGATTCGTCCACGCGATAGAAACGGTCAAACAGATGTTTGAGCGCGGCCTCGGGCACCCCGGGCAGCGAGTCCTGCACGTCAAGTTGCCAACCACTGGCGCTTTGCGAAAGCGACACCTGCACATGGCCGTCAGGATCGGTATAACGCAAGGAATTCTGCAGCAGATTTTTCAGCAGTTGTACGAAACGCGCGGGATCGACCGCGAAAGTTGTGCTGGCCATTTCCGGCGCGCAGGTCAGGTCGAGCTCGATGCGTTTCGCCTTGAACGACTCCCGCATGGCCTCGATCGAAGCCCGCGCCAGTTGCGCGACATGGGTCGGTGTCTTGCGATAGCTGAGTGCGCCGACGTCGCTCAGAGAGAGTTCGTATAGATCCTCGATGAGCTTGTTGAGCATGTTCACTTCGGTTTGCAGGGAAGTGAGCGAATCGCGGTTGAACATGTGGACACCGTCTTCTATGGCTTCCAGCTCGCCGCGGAGCACGGCGAGCGGCGTGCGCAGCTCGTGTGAAATATCCGCGATGAAATCGCGCCGGGAGCGCTCGGCTTTTTGCAACGAATCGGCCAATACGTTGAAGTCGCCCGCAAGCCGGCCAAGTTCGTCGCGTCTGCCGGCCGGCACCCGCGTTGTGTAGTCTCCGCCAGCCAGGCGGTGGGTTGCATTCATCAGGCGCTTGACTGGCGCGAGAACGATGCGCGCCAGTATCAGCGCGACGAGCGCCGCGAGCACGACCGCGACGCCCGCGATTTCCCAGGTCGCGCGTTTCTGCTGCGCCTGGAATGCGATGTCCGCGGCGTCCGACAGGGTGTCGGGTCCGCTCACGGCAAGCCAGCCCACTACCTTGCCGCTGTAGACAACCGGTCTCATCGTGCTGCCGGGGGGCGGAGGCTGGCCGGTGCTCGCCACGAGTTCGTGGCTGGCGTCGTAGAGCGTGACGGGTGGTCCCTCGGGCGGTGTATCGCGAGCCGCACCGTCCCGCGACGGTGGCGAGGAGGGCGGCGGCATCGAAGGGGCTGGTGGGGGCGCCCGGTCATAGCGACTGTCGCCGCTCACGACACTGCTTGACGACACACGGTCCCGATCTATCGCAATGTCCGCATTGGACGGCGGCGCCGGCGGCAGGCGCATGCCCCAGTGGGGCCCTTCAGACGGGCCCGACAACGGTCCGAGCAGTTGCTGGACGCTGCCGCTCCCGGGAAAGGTTCGCCAGCCCGGCAGCTTGCCCGTCTGCGCAGTGGCGAGTTCTTCGCGCAGGGCGTCATGTGCGGCGCCGTCCAGCAGCACGAGCCATGCGTCGGGATGATCCCGCAGGAAATTCCAGTTGCCGTGAGCGGCGTATTCGCTGGTGACCTTCGCCATGACGGCCTTGATGCGCCCGGCGTTGCGCTCCCGAACATAGTGCAGGAAACCGTTTTCGAAGCTCACGCGCAGGGCGTAGCCCATGGTTAAAGAAATCGCCAGGCAAGCGACCAGTACCGCGAGGAACATCTTCCAGGTAATGCCAAAGCGCATGTTGAGTCGCGGCTGTTGCCGCATGCGCGAAAGAAAGATCCCGAAAGGGTGGTCTCGACGAATTCGGATGGTTTCACTTTGCATGGCTGAATTTTAGATGAATGCCAGGTCAATCCGCAGTTGCGGGCGAATCTCCACAACTTCTCCATCCTTTCTTCGCGGTGTCTGCGTGTTGTCTGGCTATGATGGTACGGCACTTTTACGGTGGCCTGACAAAGAGGCCATCTCCGGTGGTCAGTTCCGTCAGTGGAGCAATCTTATGCAAGTCGCCTCACCTGTAAGCCGCGCCGAGTCGCGCGGTTTCCGGCCCGGCCGAAAGTCAACCGCCGCTGCCAGCGTCCGCGGCAAGGCTGAAAACGGCGTTAGCGCCCCACGGGCTGCGGACGTCGTGAAGATACGCGGGTGCCGCGTCTCCGCGCCGCTCATGCAGTTGTGGGGCGAGTGCTGCCGGATCGTCGAATGGATCAATCGCAGCGGTGAGTATTCCTGCATTGCCGTGCGCGGCGACGCGACCGTGGCCGAGATCAGGGAGTGCGTGCGTCTGCATCGCAGCGGTCAGCGTCACACCCTGACGGACGACCCTGCTACGCCTGCGGGCCGCGTACGTCTGCGGCGCGGCTGAGCGTTGGGCATTGTCGAATCCCGGTGTCGCAAGTATGTCTGTTCAGTGGGAAGGGATTGTAATTGAGCCAAAAAAACTTCGGTGTCCTATGGCTGTCTGACTTACAAGATCAACTCTGAGTATTTCCCTATGCGTATCCTCGTACTCGTTCTGGCCGTGGCGTCGATCTGTTCTCCTTCGGTCTTCCATGGGTTGCGCCTGGAGAGCGTGAATACTTCCACGCCCGGTAATGGCAGCGGCCCGCCGGGTATCGCGGATGATCTGCGCGGGTGCGTCTCGCGGCCCCACTATGCCTCGGGGTTCAGGCCCATTGTTTCGGCGGATTTCCATTATGGGTTTGGCGGTCTGCTGGCGGCGAGCGGTGACCGGTATTCCGATTATTTCGGCGACTCCGACATAATCGACGTGATCGACGCCGCAATGACGTTGCCCATCATGCAGCTAGCCGTGGCGGAAGGTCAAAAGTAGGATTGCATGGCTGCATGGGGCATGCATGCACGCAAAGCGTTACACGTTTCTGCTCGCGGGCACCTCGCAATACCCTCCCTCGTGCAACGTATGCGTCATATCTCTTCCACGACGCGAGTTGCAAATCAAATTTTCTTCAAGTCGACCCAGCCGTTATACGGCCCCGATGCTTCGTTCGCCAAACTCCCTGTGCACGGCAATACTCGCGTTTTCGCGCGCCCCATGCGAGGGTGACGACTCCGGCGATGGCACAAACATATAGCCTCGTCCGCGCAAGGTCTGAATGAACCTGGGGGCGGACGGATCTGCCTCGATTACGCCACGCAAGCGGCAAACTGCAACATCCAGACTGGCCTTCTGGCTCTCCGCCCTTCCTAGCTGGCTGTTGACCATCGAGCGGGTCAATATTCGCATTGGATTGCTTGCGAATAGTTTGAGTAAGGCAAACTCGCCGGATCGTAACGAGATTTCGCTGCCGTCCTTGACCAGACGTCGCGTAGCGAAGTCTATCTGGTAACTGCCGAACGACACCTTCTCACGGATTTCCGGCGCATCGCAAAGCGCCCGGTTGTTGCGTTGCACGGCGCGCTTGATTCTGGCGGTCAATTCGTATGGATCGACGGGGTCGACGATATAGTCGTCCGCACCCAATTCGAAAGCGACGATTTTGTCGACGATCTCATCGGAGGTGCTTTGTACGAAGATGGGCATGTCGTAGCCCCCTAAGCGCAGTTGCCGCAGCGCCTCTCGCGCCTCGGCCATCGGCGACTCGGCGCGCAATAGAATCGCAGAGGGACACTCCAGTTCCACCCGGCTGACAAGCTGAGCCACGCTATACAGTACTGAGAGCGTGATCTGATTCTTGTGAAGGTGAAAGCGCAACTGATCCCGGACTGATTGATCCGGTTCGACTACAAGAAGGCTGATAGTCATAATTCTGCAATACCCCCAAACCGGAATCGACGGTGGCAGTCCGCGCGATGTTCACGGTCGGCAACACGCCACTTTGGAACGACATATCGAACTCAGAAGGCGGACCGTACGCGGTCAACCTGATGATGAGCAAATAATAAGTATTAATGTCGCAGCAACAATGGCGAATTTGAGGAGACTTTGTGAAGTCGGAGCAGGAGGGCGAAGATGCGGCGCTTTGAACGGGCCGCGAAGCGATTCATGCCACGCAGGCGCCTGGCAATACGACAGAATGGGCGACGTGATGCTGCGCGGTCGCAGTGCAATGACCGCGAGCGTAGACGATCAGAACGATGTGCCGATCTGGAACTGGAATACCTGGTACTTGTCGGTGGAATGTTTGATCAGCGGGAAGCCAAGCGACAGCTTGAGCGGGCCGATCGGCGAAATCCACTCGAGACCCGCGCCGTAGCTGTACCGCAATCCGTTGGCGCCCGTGCTGTTGCCTTCGCTGCCCCAGACGTTGCCCGCATCCAGGAACGTGAAGACGCGCAGAGTGCGGTCCCAGCCGGTGCCGGGCAACGGGAAGGTCATCTCGACGTTGGCGACAGCCATGCGGGAGCCGCCGATAGGATCGCCGGTCGTTTTGTCGGTCGGTCCGAGCGAACCTGCTTCATAGCCGCGTACCGAGCCGATGCCGCCCGCGTAGTAGTTCTTGAAGATCGGATACGCCTTGCCGGCAAAGCCGTTGCCGTATCCACCCTGAAGATTCAGGCCGAGAATGAAGCCGCGTGAGAATGAATAGTAATACTGTGCCTGAAGGTCTGCCTTGTAATACTCGGTGCCGCCAGCGGGTGTGCCGACTTCGCTATTGCCTTGCAGGAAATAGCCGCGGCTAGGCACGAGCGCGCTGTCGCGATTGTCGCGAGCCCAGCCCGTCGTGATCGGCACATTGTTCACCACATGGCCGAATTCGGCGACGTAATCCTTGTAGCTCTGAGGCGTCGAGGAATCGATAGACAAGCGGTTCTGCTCGAGGCCGACGCCGAAATAGACGGTGTCGGCCTCGGAAAACGGAATACCGAACTTAAGATCCGCGCCCACGGTAACGATCTTGAAACTCGTATCCGTGTAGTAATAGAGGGGATAGCTGGTGCGGTAATAGACGTCGGTGATCCGCTTGATGCCGTCCACCGTGAAGTACGGGTCCACCTGCGTGAGCGTCAACGTACGGTATGTCTTCGCGGTGTTCACGTTCAAGGCGAGACTGGTGCCGGAACCGAACACGTTGTCCTGCGAGATACCGGCCGACAACACCACCTTGTCCGTCGACGAAAAGCCCGCGCCCAGCGTGATCGCGCCAGTCGGCTTTTCGGTTACTTTCACGTCCACATCCACCTGATCCGGCGAGCCTTCCACCGGCACCGTGGTCACGTCGACATCGGTGAAGTAACCGAGGCGGTTGACCCGGTCTTTCGACAGCGCGAGCCGGTTCGAATCGAACCATGAGCTCTCGAGTTGCCGCATTTCGCGGCGTATGACTTCATCGCGCGTGCGCGTGTTGCCAACCACGTTGACGTGGCGCACGTACACACGGCGGCTCGGGTCCACTTGCAGCGTCAGATCGACCATATGATGTTCCTGATCGATCTTAGGTAATGCATTGACCGTGGCGAACGCATAACCATATTCACCGAGCTTGTCCACGATGGCTTTGGTGGCAGCCTGAAGTTTTTCAGCGGAAAAGCGCTCGCCTGGCTTGATGTTGACCAGCTTGTTCAGTTCCGCCTCGCGATTGAGCAGGTCGCCCGCGAGCCTGATCGACGAAATCGTGTACGGCTCGCCTTCATGCAGCGTGACCGTGAGATACATCTCCTTCCTGTCCGGCGTAAGCGATACCTGGGTCGACTCGATGTTGAACTCCAGATAGCCGCGGTTCAGATAGTACGAGCGAATGTGCTCCAGGTCGCCGGTCAGCTTATCTTTTGCGTACAGGTCGTTCCTGGTGTACCAGGAGAACCAGTTCGGCGTGGACATCTGCATTTCGTCGCGCAATGTGTCCGAACTGAATACGTTGTTGCCGATGAAGTTAATCTGGCGGATCTTCGCACTCGGGCCCTCGGCGACCGAGAACAGGATCGCCACGCGGTTGCGGTCGATTGGCGTGAGCGTGGTGGTGACTTCGGCAGCGTAATATCCGCGCGTCAGGTACTGGCGCTTCAGTTCCTGCTCGGATTTGTCGACCAGCGCCTTGTCGTAGTAGCGGCCTTGTGATAACCCGACCGAACTGAGCGCCTTGGTCAGGTTTTCCTTGTCGAATTCATGAATGCCGGCGAAGTCGATCGTACCCACCGCCGGGCGCTCCTGAACCTGAACGACGACGATATTGCCTTCAGCCGAGATACGTACTTCGTTGAAGAAGCCGGTGGCGTACAACGCGCGAATGGCTTCCGAGGCCTTATCGTCGCTAAACATGCTGCCTTGCTTGATCGGGAGATAGGCAAGCAGGGTACCGGGTTCGATGCGTTTGAGTCCTTCGATCCGGATGTCTTTCACGACGAACGGCTGTGCCGCGTGGGCCGTGCCGGTGGTCAGCGTGATGCCGGCGAGCGAGAGCGCGCCCACGATACGGCTCGTTAAAGCTTGAAGATTCATCTTGGGGTTCTGTCCTGATGCAGCGCGCGACGCGCAAACGAGAACGCTCGACAGCGAGCGATGCATTCGAAACGACGTTCCATGGCTCGGGAAAGCGCGAAGTATAGGATCGTGTTTCCGTGCGAACCGCTGCTGAAAACTTTCCGCCCCTTAAGCGTGCTAACGGGCGCGGCGCGCCGCCTGCTCGGGCTGGCGCGGATTGCAACAGGCACGTCGAAATAATGCGTTACAGATCCAAAGGGGGTGTAGTGCGCGCGTAACCTGGCGCTGTGCTTGCGCTGGTATCGTGAAATGGTCAACTTCCGCTACCTTCGTAGCACCCTTTGGAGAGCTGATCATGATCGAATTTCTTTCACCGGCGGTTCTTTCGGCTGTCTTGCGCGTCAGCTCATCGCCGATCTTTTCAATGCATCTGGCAATGGCATCGATACGTATGCTGCGCGACGTGTCCGGTGGCACGGCCAGCGCGGCGGAGGGCCGCTCCGTAGGAGTGCAGGAGGGTGCACGCCGTGTCTGAGCCGTCGACCTTCATGCTGAATTCGATCACCGATATGCAACTGACGGCGGACGGCCAATATCTGCTGATACACGGCAATCAGCCCACGGCAGCGCTTCATCGTTCGGTGCTCAATGAGCTGCTGATGGCGCTCCCGAATGCAATCGAGCATGCCGATCGCGTAATTCATAACAATCAGGAAATGGGTTTCGCCTTGCACTGCCAGGGCTGGGAAGTCGGCAGATTGAACGGTATGGGAATGGTGGTGATCCGCTTCCGTCTATCCGGCAGCGCGGGGCTGTCGTTCTCGTTGCCCGCGGACCAGATTCCCTATTTGCTGCAGGCGCTGGGTGGTGCAGCGAGCGCGGCAAGCGCGCCGGAACCCCGCGCTAGCGACGTCACGCTCCAATAGCGCCGCGCGCACTCACCGCTGTTCATCGTGACGCAAGTCAGGGATTTTGTTCGCCTTGCAGCATCTGCCATCCTTTCCAATACTTACCTCTTTTGATACTACGCGGTGTATTTCGACGCCTACGCTTAAGGCCTCTCGTTTCGTTCATGCTGGGTGCGGCGGGATGCGTGCCGCTTGCCGGATATGCGCAACTGGTCGGCGCGTCTGCGATCCCGGAGCCGCTCGACGGCGTCTGGAGCCTGCGGCTTGATCCACAGCTGACCGAGCAGCTTTTACGGCCGGGCGACAAACCCGTTACCTCGGCCATTGCCGATTCGGTGACCACGACTACCGACACGGACGTTTCGCTGAAAGGTCACGCGCAACTGCGGCGCTACGCGTCGATCGTTAAAGGCGATGCCTTGCACTACGACGTCGATAGCGACAAGGTCGACGCTTACGGCCAGGTGCGGCTGGTCAACAACGGCAACGTGTTCGACGGCCCCGACGCGCATTTTTACGTCGGCGCCAATGAAGGCTATATGAGCGTGCCCAAGTACCGGTTTCATCTGACGGGTGGATGGGGCAGCGCTCAACGGGTGGATCTGCTCGATAACGAGCGCACGGTCGTTCACCACGGTACGTATAGCACCTGCCAATGTGAGTCGGATCCGGCGTGGTATCTGAAGGCGTCCGAATTCGATATCGATAGCGGCAGCGACGAGGGGATTGCGCACAACGGTGTACTGTTTTTCCAGGGCGTGCCGCTGATGGCGAGCCCGTGGCTATCGTTTCCCTTGTCTGGCGCACGGCGCAGCGGTTTGCTGCCGCCGACGTTCTCGATGAGTTCGACCAACGGCGTCGATGTCGCGCTACCGTATTACTTCAATCTCGCGCCGAACTACGATTTGACGCTGACGCCTCGCATCATGTCGAAAAGAGGCGAGATGTTGACGGCGGATTACCGTTATCTGCAGCCAAACGATTCGGGAACGATTTCGGTTGCGTGGTTGCCACACGACGAGATCACGAACACCGACCGCTATTCGATTGCGCTGAATCAGACCTGGAAACTCGGTTCGGGCTTTGGCGCGTACGTGAACTACAACAAGGTGTCGGATTCGACGGTGGTGACCGATCTCGCCTCGGGTGTCGCGTTTCCGACGGGTTCCACCACGCTGTATCAGCAGGAAGCGGGTTTGACTTACTCGAACGGGCCGTGGAGTGTGCTGGCTCGCGAGCAACGTTGGCAGTCTTTTACAAGCGACTCGACCTATAACCGCGAACCGCAGGTCAATGTTAAGTACGCGCGCTATGACGTGGGGGGCTTCGACTTCGGCGCCGAAGCGGATGCGACGCGCTTCACGATCTCGTCGGCCGACGCGACACAAGGCAGCCGCTTCGTTTTTAACCCTTACATCAGCTATCCGATCGAGCGTCCCGGCTGGTTCATCACGCCGAAGCTCGCATGGCATTTCGCCGCGTATGACCTGACGACGATTGGATCGGATGCGCCTGCCGGGCAGCCGAAGACGTTTGACGTCAACGTGCCGACATTCACGCTCGATTCGGGAATGCGCTTCGAACGAAACGTGCGGCTCTTTGGGCAATCGTACATTCAGACGCTCGAACCGAGGCTGTTCTATGTTTACACGCCTTACCGGAATCAGTCGTTCGCGCCATTGTTCGATACGGCGACGGCCGATTTCGGGCTAGCGGAACTGTTCATGCCCAACAGCTTTGTTGGCAATGACCGGGTGTCCGACGCCAACCGCGTCACGGCTGCACTGACGACGCGCTTCATCGACGCTTCGAGCGGCGACGAGCGAGCCCGTTTTGTTCTTGCGGAGCAGTACGACTTTCGCACGCCACGCGTGACCCTCAACACAGACGATCCAATCGGCACCGTTGCGCGCACGAGTGTGATTGCCGGCGCGTCGTATAAGGTGGGCCCGGGCATTTCAGCGGAACAGGCGGTGGAATACAGCCAGGCCAACCACTACCTGACAAATGCGGAAGCTGGTTTTGGCTGGTCGCCGGCCTCGAAGCAGGTGTTGAATGTCGCGTATCGCTATACCCGCGCCAATAGCACGCTCGACTATCAACCGGTCAATCAGTTCATCGTGTCGGAGCAGTGGCCGCTATTGCACAACGTGGTCAGTGTTGCGCGTGTCAATTACGACATGAGCACGCACCGGCTGATTGCAGGCTTGCTGGGACTTCAATACGACGCGGATTGCTGGTCGCTCGGCGTTGCGTTCGAGAAATACACCAACGCCACGAGTTCGACCACGTCGCCCAGCACCGGCACGCGCGTGTTGATGCAACTCCAGCTTAAAGGCTTTTCGCAGGTCGACAATGGTTTGCTCAATCAGTTTCGCGCGAGCGTGCCGGGTTATACACCGGCAACAACAGAAAGCGAACCGGTATCCCGGTTTAGCGATTATCCGTAAACCGGAGCATTGAACTAGTTGTGGTTCTGCGAGAACAACGTTTCGAGCGGGTAGTGACTCTTCACGAACGGCGACTTGATGATCACGTAGCTGAAGTATTTTTCGATGCCGATATCGCGCTCCAGCAGGCCCTCGACGATGCTTTGATAATGGCTCACGCTGCGCGTGACGAACTTCAGCAAATAGTCATAGCCGCCGCTTGCCAGATGACACTCGACGATCTCGTCGACGTCTTTAATCGCATTCACGAACTTGATGAAGTCTTCCCGCCGATGATCAGCGAGCGTGACTTCGGTGAACACGATCTGTACGTCGCCGAGCTTTTCGAGTTGGATCTGCGCACCGTAGCCGATGATGTAACCGGCTTTCTCCAGACGCTTGACGCGAATCAGGCAAGGGCTGGGCGAAAGGCCGACTGCGTCGGCAAGCTCGACGTTCGTTATGCGGCCTTTCTTCTGCAACTGTGAAAGTATGCGCAGGTCAATCCGGTCCAGCTTGCTGTCGCTGCTCATCGTAACGTTATCGCTCCGGCGATGGGTGAAAGGGTCTCGAAGGCCCCTCTACTCTAGCACGCAGTGGCATGATTTTTGACCTTCAAGGCGACCCGGACATCGGCTTGTCCGAGAACGTCGTCGAGGGTTTTTTCGAGGCGCTCGAACATCAGGTCGAACTCCGCTTCCGTGTACGACAGCGCCGGCGCAAAACCAAGAATATTGTCGCCGAACGCGCGGAAAATCAGGCGGTTTTCATAGGCGGCGGCAGCGATCCTATCGGACAGTTTCAGCGCGGGATCGAAACCTGCCTTGCTGTCTTTGTCCGATACGAGTTCAAGCGCGCCGAGCAGGCCGCGATGGCGCGAGTCGCCCACTAGCGGATGCGCGAGCAGCGCGTCGAGGCCGCGTGCAAAACGCGGGGCACGGGCCACGCCGTTCGCGAGCAGGCCGCCTTCGTGATACAGGCGCAGCACTTCGAGACCGATTGCCGCGCTGACCGGATGGGCCGAATACGTATGGCCATGGCCGACAACCGCTTCTGCGTCGCCATCGGCAATGCCCTGATAGATTTCGTCGGACATCAGCACGGCGCCCATCGGCGCGTAGCCGGCGGTCAAACCCTTTGCCACCGTCATCAGATCCGGTTCGACGTTTTCGCCCTGGCACGCGAATAGTGGACCCGTACGGCCGAAACCGGTGATGACTTCATCGGCGACGAACAGAATGCCGAGCTGACGGCAGCGCGCACGCATCGCTTTCAACCAGCCGACCGGCGGCACGATCACGCCGCCCGAGCCCTGAATCGGTTCGCAGAAGAAGGCTGCAACGTTGTCCGCGCCGAGCTCGGCCACCTTGGCGTCGAGCGCGGCAACCGAGGCGGCGATCAGCGCGGCGTCGTCGGCGAAATCGTTGCGGTACGCATACGGAGACGGCAGATGATGCTGGTTCGGCAGCGGCAGATCGAAATTGCGGTGGAAGGCGGGCAACGCGGTGAGCCCCGCGCCCATCGTCGACGAGCCGTGATAGCCGCGTTGCAACGCGATGATGTGCTTCTTCGACGGCCGTCCGGTCGCGTTGAAGTAGTGCGTGATGAAACGGATCGCCGAATCGACCGCATCGGAGCCCCCCAGCGTGAAGTACACGTGTTGCAGCGAAGCGGGCGACACATCCACCAGCTTCTGCGCCAATTCGATCGCCGGCGCCGAGCCGAAATGGAAATAGCCGGTCGCGTAGGGCAGCTTCTTCATCTGCTCGGTGGCGGCGTCGACAATGCTTTGCTGGCCGTAGCCCACATTGACGCACCATAGGCCGGAGAAGGCGTCGAGCAGTTCATTGCCGGCCGCGTCGCGCAGGAATGCGCCGCTGGCGGATTCGAGGACGGTAACGCCACGGGCTTCGTGCGTGCGGTAATTGATGACCGGGTGAATCAGATGCTTGCGGTCGGCTTCAATGAGCGAATGGATCGGCATGATGGTTTCTCGTCGCGGAAAAGGGCTGTTGACCGTTCCATACTACTGACCCACGACGATCACCTGCTCACCTAAACAATTGCCTGAAAAGCGCGCCCGACGCGTTTTGATGCACAGCCTTAGCATTTTCTGCTGCGGACGCTGAAAAGCCGCGCCAGTAGGCGTTCCATCAGCGCCGCGTTCAATATCCCTGGGTCCTGTCAACCTGACCGAGCATCGGCAGGCCTTCGCGATGGCGGCGCAGATTCTCGAGCACCACGTCGACGGCGCTTTCGGGCCGCGTCGAGCTGGCGATATGGGGCGTGATGCGGACACGTGGATGCGTCCACAACGGATGACCGGCGGGCAGCGGCTCCGGATCGGTGACATCGAGAATGGCGTTGTGCAGCTGGCCGCTGCCCAGCGCCGCCAACAGATCGTGCTGATTCAGATGCGGACCGCGGCCCGTTTGAATCAGCGACGCGCCGCGCGGCAGCTTCGCGAACAGCCCGGCGTTGAGCAGGCCACGTGTGGCGGGCGTGAGCGGCAACAGGCAGATCAGGATGTCGGTACGGGCGAGGAACGCATCCAGGGCGCCTTCTCCCGCGTAGCAATCAACGCCCTCGATCTCGCGCGGCGAACGGCTCCAGCCCGCGCAGGCAAAGCCGAACAAACGCAGCCTTTCCAGCACGGCCGTGCCCAGCACGCCGAGTCCGAGCACGCCAACGCGGCGAGCGCTGTCCAGCCCGAGCGGCAGTTCGCGCCAGATCTGCTGTTGTTGCTGCAGACCATAATCGAACAGATTGCGATGAATCGTCAGCACGGCTTGTGTGACGTACTCGACCATGCCTTCGACAATGCCCGGTTCGATCATCCGCACCACCGGCACATGCGCCGGCACGCCCGACAGATCGAACTGGTCGATGCCCGCGCCCACGGAAAACACGACTTCCAGGTTAGGGAAGGTGCGGGTGGGGTCTTCCGGCGGCTGCCAGGCGGCGAGATAGCGCACCGCAGCGGGATCGCCAAGGTCGGGCCATATGTGAAACGGCAGGTCCGGTGCCTTCTGCGCGAACAGTTTGGCCCATTGCGCGCCACGCGCCGGGTCGGCTTTATAAAGGAAGGCCATATTGGATCAGCAGATCGCCTGGTTGATGATGCCGTATTGCAGATAGGGGGCGTCCTTGCCGGCGCCGCCGCCGGTGCTGGTATTGCCCGCGCTTGCAGGACCGGCCTGCCGAACCATTTTGACGACCGTGTCCACCCGCGGCAGCCCCAACTGCTCCAGCCATTCGGTCAACCCGCTCTCGCCCGGCGTATCGATGCGCACGAACACGCCTTCGTTGAGCGCAAGCCAGTGGCTGATCAGCGCCTTGGCGCGGCTCGAATCTTTTGACGCGGGCGTGACCACCGGCCCGATCGCAAAGCCCCGTCCGAAGCGGCGAAACAACGCGAAGCCGACCAGCTCGCCGTCGCGATCGAGGGCGATGCCGTCGGCGGCGCTCAACAGTGCGGGCAAGATTTCGCCGCGATCCAGGCCGCTTGCCTGCGACGCCAGTTCGACCAGCCGCGCCGTATCGCTCGAACCGAGCGGGCGCAGGCGTTCTCCTGGCGGCAATGACACGAGCGGGGGCTGGAATGCGGCGCCTTGATGCTGGTCGAGCGTGCCGACCGCGCGAAAGCCGAGCTTTTCATACAAAGGCTGCCCTGCCGTGGTGGCGTGCAGGAACGTGACCCGGCTGCCGAGTTCTTCCAGCACCAGATTCATCAGCTTTCTGCCGATGCCGCGCCCTTGCTGCTCGGGGGCGACGATCACCATCCCGAGCGAGGCGCGGTCGGCACCGTACTTCCAGCACAGGGCCGTGCCGATCACGCCGCTCGCATCTTCCGCGACGAAACCCACGCCCAGTTGCGCCACGAATCTCCAGTCGTCCGTGCGATGCGGCCATTTGAGCTCGACTGTCAGCGCATGCGCGGCGGCGATGTCGTCGTGGGTGAAGCGTCTATAGGTAATCGAATCGGACACGCCGTACTCCCTGAATGACTGAAGGCTTACGCCGTCACTGTGTCATCCGGTGCGCGGTGTGACTAGGACGATCTTTTTATCCGGGGCGCTCGAAAGGGCCGCATCGCAAATCGATGCAAAACACCCCGTTTGATCGCTCATTACAGGCGCGTTCTGCTGCGCGAGGATTTTTGTCGGCGACATATGCCACGCCCGCGGCTCTACGATTTTGTCATGGCGGCGGCGTTATCAAAAAGCCCCCGCGCGGACCCCTCAGCCAGTCACAAGGAAACTTTTCTCATGGACAGCTTCAATCCGGACGACGTCGCGATTCGCAGCGGACATTTCATCGGCGGCGAGTATGTCGATGGCGACGTGCGTAGCGACGTGCGTAGCGGCGTGCGCAGCATCGAGGTGGCGCGCCCCTCGGACGGCGTGGTCTACGCCTCTGTGCCGCTTGCCGACGCTGAGATGGTGGACCGTGCGGTGGAGAACGCATGGCAGGCTTGTAGAACGAGTGGCTGGGCGCGGATGGCGCCGCGTGAGCGCGCGAAGATCCTGCGCCGTTTCGCCGAGCTGGTCGAAGCCGATGCGCCGTTCTTAGGCCGGCTGGAAGCGCTCGGTTCGACCCGCCCGATCGCTCAGGCCATTGGCTGGGACGTGCCGTTCACCGCCGAAGGCATCCGCTTCTACGCCGAATTCGCCGACAAGCTGGGCGGCGACGTGGCGGCGACCGATCACGACCATCTCGGCATGACGATCGCTGAACCGTACGGCGTGATCGGTGCGATCGCGCCGTGGAATTTCCCGCTGGTGATGGCTTCGTGGAAGATCGCGCCCGCACTGGCGGCGGGCAACGCCGTCGTGCTGAAGCCTTCGGAGATGACGCCGTTCTCGGTCTTGCGGCTCGCCGAATTGGCCGTGCAGGCAGGCGTGCCCGCGGGTATCTTCAACGTGATCCAGGGCGACGGCCGCGTCACGGGCGACGAACTGGTGCGCCATCCAAAGATTAGCAAGGTCACTTTCACCGGCTCCACGCGTACCGGTGCGGCGATCATGGCGGCCTGCGCCCATAGCGGCACCAAACCGGTCACGCTGGAACTCGGCGGCAAGAGTCCGCAAATCGTGTTTGCCGACGCGCCGCGTCTCGACGACGTGGCCAGGCGGATCGCCGGCGCCATTACCGGCAACGCTGGGCAGGTGTGTGTCGCGGGCTCGCGGCTGCTCGTCGAGCGAAGCCTGGCGGAACCGCTGGCCGAGCGCATCGGCAAGGTCTTCGCCGAGTTGAAACCCGGCGCGACGTGGGCCGCCGGCACCACGTTGTCGCCGATCATTTCCGCGCCACAGGCGGCGCGCATCGAAGGGATCGTCGGACGCACGCTGGAGGCGGGCGCGACGCTGCGCTTTGGCGGCACGCGGGCCGACGGCGGAGCAGGCGGTGCGTCGAGCGGCGCGTTTTATACCCCGACGCTGCTCACGGACGTCACGGCCCATTCCGAAGCCGTGCGCGAAGAAGTCTTCGGTCCGGTGCTGACGCTGCAGACCTTCGACACTGAAGAAGAAGCGCTCTCGCTCGCCCAGCATCCCGAGTACGGCCTCGCCGCCGGTGTGCATACCGCCGACCTCGGCCGGGCGCTGCGTTTCGTGCGTGGTCTCGAAGCGGGGACGGTCTGGGTCAACCGCTATGGCCGCACCGCCGACTTCATGATCCCTACTGGCGGTTACAAACGCTCCGGCATC
Source organism: Paraburkholderia sediminicola (assembly GCF_046030555.1). GTDB lineage: Bacteria > Pseudomonadota > Gammaproteobacteria > Burkholderiales > Burkholderiaceae > Paraburkholderia > Paraburkholderia sediminicola_E. Next base: position 133,837 of record NZ_JAQQCH010000002.1, read on the forward strand.
GGCAAGGACCTTGGTCGCCAGGCCTACGAAGCAAACCTGCGTTTCAAGAGCGTGCTGATTGATCTGCGCGCCTGAGTGCGCGCCGCAAAGCCAATGCGGACGGGGCTTGCAGCCTGCCCACCGCAGACTGTGCTGCGCGACGGCTCTAAAACGCATGGTTTGTGTCATCAAGAGCGCTCGAATCAGGAACATCTATGTTTTTGCGCTGATTAAATCTTTTACAGGGATGCGCTCCGGTCCCACGCAGAGCGCACCGATCCCATGCAACACAGTTGCCCTGTTTTCGCCACTGAGCTCGCCGCGAGTTCACCACAACGATAGGACTGCACCATGATCGAATTCGAACCGAAATACATCACCTTCGACTGCTACGGCACGCTCACGAAGTTCCGCATGGCCGACATGACCCGCGAAATGTTCGGCCACGTGCTGCAAGGCGACGACCTGGAGAAGCTGGTCGCGTTCTACGCCGGCTATCGCCGCGACGAAGTGCTCGGCGCCTGGAAGCCGTATCGCGATGTGGTTGTCAACGCACTGCGCCGCGCCTGCAAGCGCATGAACGTCGAGTTCAATGAAGTGGAAGCAGAAAAGATTTACACGGCCGTCCCGACCTGGGGTCCGCATCCGGACGTGCCGGAAGGTCTCTCGCGTCTGGCGAAGAAGTACAAACTGGTGATTCTGTCGAATGCGTCGAACAACCAGATCCAGAGCAACGTCGACAAGCTCGGCGCGCCGTTCCATGCAGTCTTCACAGCTGAGCAGGCGCAGTCGTACAAGCCGCGCATGCAAGGTTTCGAATACATGTTCGACCAGTTGAACTGCAATCCGGAAGACGTGCTGCACGTGTCGTCGAGCCTGCGTTACGACCTGATGACCGCACACGACCTGGGCATCAAGCACAAGGCCTTCGTCAAGCGCGGCCACGAACCGTCGACGCCGTATTACCAGTACTACGAAGTCAACGACATTCCGCATCTGGCCGCGGAACTCGGTCTGTAAACGCCGTTTGCCCCATTGCCCTTCTCAAGGACAGACCGGATGAAGCTCGATTCCTATTGGCTCGACACCGCACCGCCGCTCGTTTCAGCGTGTGAAGGTCCGGTCGAAGGTCAGACCGATGTCATCGTGATCGGCGGCGGCTTCACCGGGCTGTCGGCGGCGCAGGCGTTGGGCAAGCGCGGCGCCTCGGTGACGGTGCTCGACGCTGGGCGCATCGGCGGCGGCGCGTCCGGGCGTAACGGCGGTCAGGTCAATACCGGTGTCGCGCAGGACTTCGTCGCGCTGGTTTCGCAACTCGGTGTGGAGCGGGCCAGTGCCTGCTACCGCGCGTTTTCCGATGCGGTCGATACGGTCGAGCGTCTGATCCGCGAGGAAAACATCGATTGCAATTACAGCGCGACCGGCAAGCTGAAGCTGGCGTCGAAACCGCATCACCTGGCGCATCTGGAAAAGACGGCGGAGTTGATCCGGCGTGAAGTCGATACGGATATCGAATTAATCGGACGTGAGCGGATTCGCAGCGAGATCCAGTCGGATAGTTTTTACGGCGGACTGCTGCAACGGCATGGCGGCCAGATGCATATGGGCAAGTTCACGGTCGGACTCGCCGAGGCCGCGGTTCGCCGTGGCGCGAAGCTGTATGAAAACGCGGCGGTCACCGCGATCGCGAAAGACGGCAGCGGCTTCAAGGTCACCACCGCACGCGGCGAAGTGCGTGCGAAACAGGTGTTGATCGCGACCGGCCCGTCGCGACATGGTCCGTTTGGCTGGTACCGGCGGCGTCTCGCGCCGGTGGGTTCGTTCATCGTCGTGACGGAGCCGCTGTCGCCGGAACTGCTGGCGCAGGTGTTTCCGAACCGCCGCGCGTACACCACCACGCGCCTGATGCACAACTACTTCCGCGTGACGCCCGACTCGCGTTTGCTGTTCGGCGGCCGTGCGCGCTTTACGGCATCCGAGCGGCCATCCGACGCGAAGAGCGGACGGATTCTGCAGCAAGGACTTGCAGCGATGTTCCCGGTGCTGGGCAATGCCCGCATCGACTATTGCTGGGGCGGCCTCGTGGACATGACCGCGGATCGCTTACCGCATGCCGGACAACACGACGGGATTTACTTCTCGCTGGGTTACAGCGGCCACGGCACACAGATGTCGACGCACATGGGCCAGGTGATGGCCGACGTGATGGACGGCCACGAAGAACGCAATCCGTGGCGCGAGTCCGAATGGCCGGCGATTCCAGGCCATACCGGCAAACCCTGGTTCCTGCCGCTGGTGGGGACGTACTACCGCATCAAAGACATTTTTTACTGATTCCCCTTGTTGTATTTGTAAGTACAAACCACGCAGCTATCCCTGTCACCCTCGCGGAGATGTTCGATGAATAAGGAAAACTCGCAATATGACGCTCTTCAACTCGGCACGGAGTTGGAGCGATTGACGTCAAAAGGCGCGTCGCGTCGCGGCGTACTGCGCGCGATGGCCGCAGCCGGCATGATGTCGGTCACGGGCGCCGGTCTGTTGAGCGCGAGTGGTGAGGCTTTTGCGCAGGCGAAGCCGAAGCAGGGCGGCAAGATCCGGGTGGCGACACAATCTGCTTCCGCGGCCGATACGCTCGATCCCGCGAAGGGCGCGCTCGGGACGGACTATGTCCGCGGCTTCATGTTCTACAACTGCCTGACCGAACTCGATTCGCATCTCGGCGCGAAGATGGCGCTCGCCACTTCGCTGGACACGAAGGATGCGACGGTGTGGGTCGCCAAATTGCGCACCGGTGTGCAGTTCCACGACGGAAAGCCGCTCGCGCCGGCGGACGTGGTGTATTCGATCATGCGGCACAAGGATCCGGCGACGGCATCGAAGGCGAAGACGCTGGCCGATCAGATCAAGGAAGTGAAGGCGACGGGACCGAACGAAGTGACGATCACGCTGGAAGGTCCGAACGCCGATCTGCCGGTGATTCTCGCCACCTCGCATTTTCAGATCATCAAGGACGGCACCAAAGATTTCAGAACAGCGGTCGGCACCGGTCCGTTCAAGGTCAAGGAGTTCTCGCCGGGCGTGCGTACGGTCGGCGTGAAGAACGAGAAGTACTGGAAGCCGGGCCTGCCGCACCTGGACGAAGTCGAACTGATTGGTATCGGCGACGAATCCGCGCGCGTGAACGCACTGCTCTCGGGCGACGTGCAACTGATCAACTCGGTGAGCCCGCGTTCGACCGCCCAGATCAAGGGCGCCGGCGGTTTCGCCGTGCTTGAGACGAAGACGGGCGAGTACACCGACCTGATTGTTCGCGACGAAGGCGGCATTACCGGCAACGACGATTTTCGGCGAGGCATGATGTACCTGCAGGACCGCGAGCAGATGCGCCGCGCGATCTTCCAGGGTTACGGCGCGATCGGCAACGACCAGCCTATCGATCCGACCAATAAGTACTACCTGGCCGGTTTGCCGCAGCGTACCTTCGATCCGGACAAGGCGAAGTTCCATTTCCAGAAGGCCAAGGTCGGCAGCGCGCCGATCCAGATTTTCGCTTCGCCGGCGGCGGAAGGGTCGGTTGAAATGGCGATGTTCCTTCAGCAGGTCGCGCCGCAAGCCGGTCTGAATCTGCAGGTGTCGCGCGTGCCGGCCGACGGCTACTGGTCGAACCACTGGATGAAGCATCCGCTGGGTTTCGGCAGCGTCAACGCGCGTCCGAGCGCCGACGTGATCTTCACCCAGTTCTTCAAGTCCGACGCACCGTGGAACGAAGCGAACTGGAAGAGCCCGAAGTTCGACCAGATGCTGCTTGCGGCACGCGGCGAGCCGGACGATGCGAAGCGTAAAAAGATCTACGGCGACATGCAGGTGCTGGTGCATGAAACCGGCGGCATCGGCATTCCGCTGTTCCAGAGCTCGCTCGATGCTTACACGACGAAACTCAAGGGTCTCGGCTCGATTCCGCTGGCTGGCCTGATGGGCTTCATGTTCGCGGAAAACGTCTGGCTGGATGCCTAAGCCGACGCGCGTGAACGGTAGTAGCTAATAGGTACTAACGAAGGATTTCCAGTCTGACGAACTGGAATGTCAGACCCGGCAATACGCACGCCTCTGATTGAGCGGCGTGCGGCTTCAACGGCAACTACGTTGCATGGGATCGGAGTAAGCGCTTTGCATGGGATCGGAGTAGCGCGCTGAAGCGCGAACTCCGATCGACAGCTAAAGCGCTAACTCCGATCGACAGAGGAGACTTTCGATGAAAGCACATGCGCAACGACTCATCGCCGCGCGCCTTGGCCTCGCGCTGCTTACGCTGTTGCTGGTCTCGGCGGTCGTGTTCGCCATCACGGGGCTGCTCCCCGGCGATGCCGCCCAACAGGCGCTCGGCCAGGCGGCCACCCCGGAAGCCGTCACGGCATTGCGGCATCAGTTCGGCCTCGATCAGCCGGCGCTGCAACGCTACTTCGAATGGCTGATTCATATTGTCAGCGGCAACTTCGGCACTTCGCTGTCGAACAATCTGCCGGTCAGCGAGTTGATCGCCACGCGCCTGCCGAATTCATTGGTGCTGGCCGGTCTGACGGCACTGGTCTCGGTGCCCGTGGCCCTGGTAATCGGGATTTCGTCGGCGATGTTCCGTGGTTCGCTGCTCGACCGCACGCTCAACGTGCTCACGCTGTCGACGGTCGCCGTGCCCGAGTTTCTGATCGCCACCATCGCTGTGCTGATCTTCGCCGTCAAGCTGCGCTGGCTGCCCGCGCTGTCTTATCTCTCGGAGGTCCATTCATTCGGCGCGCTGCTGCGCATCTATGCGATGCCGGTGATGACGCTGTGCTGCGTGATCGTCGCGCAGATGGCGCGGATGACGCGGGCCGCGGTGCTCGATCAGCTCAATTCGTCGTACGTTGAAATGGCCGTGCTCAAGGGCGCCTCGCCCGCGCGCGTGGTGCTGCGGCATGTGCTGCCCAACACCATCGGGCCGATTGCCAATGCGGTGGCGTTGAGCCTGTCGTATCTGTTCGGCGGCGTGGTGATCGTGGAGTCGATCTTCAATTATCCTGGCCTCGCAAGCCTGATGGTGGATGCCGTCACCAACCGCGACATGCCGCTCGTGCAGGGCTGCGTCATGGTGTTCTGCGCGGCGTATCTCGCGCTCGTGCTGATCGCCGACCTGTGTCAGATCGTATCCAACCCGAGGCTGCGTCGATGATGAGCCAACCTACCAATCCCCACGTTCCTCATGTTCCCCACGCCGGCACGGAGCTATACGACATGAGCCGCGATCAACCCGCCGTCGAGCCGCCCGTCGTCGAAGCGGCCGCGCTGAAACAGGGTCTCCTGAAACGGCTGGTGCAGCGCTTTTCCGTGCTCGGTCTGATTGGCCTCGTACTGGTGGCGTTCTGGCTGATCGTTGCGTTCATCGGGCCGCTGGTCGCACCGTATAAAGGCGGCGCGCTGACGTCGACGGAGATTTTTGGCCGCTATAGCGCGGCGTATCCGCTCGGCACCGACTACCTCGGCCGCGATATGTTGAGCCGGATTCTCTACGGCGCGCGCTATACGGTGGGCCTCGCGCTGGCTGCGGCGGTGCTCGCCAGTTTGATCGGCACGTTCTTCGGTTTGCTGGCCGCCGTGTCCGGACGGTGGGTCGATGAAATCCTGAGCCGTCTGTTTGACGCGCTGATTTCGATTCCGAGCAAGGTGCTGGCACTGGTTGTGATCGCCGCGTTCGGTTCGTCTATCACGATGCTGACCACCGTTGCCGCTTTGGCCTATATCCCCGGCGCATTCCGTATTTCGCGCTCGCTCGCGGTGAACCTGATGGGCCTGGAATACGTGCAGGTGGCAAGAGCGCGCGGCGAAGGCATCTTCTATATTGCGCGAGTCGAGGTGCTGCCGAACATGCTTCATCCGATGCTCGCCGATTTCGGCCTGCGTTTTGTGTTCATCGTGCTGCTGCTGAGCGGGCTGAGTTTCCTCGGTCTCGGTGTGCAGCCGCCGAATGCGGATTGGGGATCGCTCGTGCGCGAGAACATCGGCGGTTTGTCGGAGGGTGCGCCGGCTGTGTTGATGCCGGCCGTTGCGATCGCGACGCTGACCATCGGCATGAATCTGCTGATCGACAACCTGCGGCGTCGTGGCCGTAGCCATGGAGGTGCATGATGGCTGATCAGGACATGATTGAAGTGAAGGGCCTGCGGGTAGTGGCCGGTGCGGCGCCGGGGCCGGTGACGGAGATCGTCAACGGTGTCGATTTTTCGGTGAAGAAGGGCGAGGTGCTTGCGCTGATCGGCGAGTCGGGCTCGGGCAAGACGACTATCGCGCTGTCCCTGCTTGGCTATGCGCGTGCGGGCTGTTCGATCAGCGGCGGCTCGGTACGCGTCGGCGACGTGGAGGTGTTGTCGCTCGATGCCAAAGGCCGTCGCGCGTTGCGGGCGCGTACCGTGGCATACGTCGCGCAAAGTGCGGCGGCGGGCTTTAATCCGGCACGCACGATCATGGATCAGGTCACTGAGCCGGCCTTGCTGCATCAGTTGATGACGAAAGATGCGGCGCGCACGAAGGCAATCGATCTGTTCCGCGCGCTCGCGCTGCCCGCGCCGGAGACGATCGGCGATCGCTATCCGCATCAGGTCTCCGGTGGTCAGTTGCAGCGCCTGATGGCCGCGATGGCGTTGATCACCGATCCGGCTGTTGTCGTGTTCGACGAGCCGACCACCGCGCTCGACGTCACCACGCAGATTGAAGTGCTCGCGGCCTTCAAGAAAGTGATTCGCGAACTCGGTACCACTGCGGTGTACGTGTCGCACGATCTGGCTGTGGTCGCGCAGATGGCGGACCGCATCGTGGTGCTGAACGGCGGCGCGGTCAAGGAGAACGGCGTGGTCGCGCAGGTGCTCGACGCGCCTGTGGATGCTTACACGCGTCAACTGCTTGCCGCTACACGTCGCCCGGAAGTGGAGCTGGAAACGCCCTTGGCGACGGCCAAACACATCCCGCCGCTGCTCGAAATCCGCGGTCTCTCGGCGGGCTATGGCCGGATCGATCGCTTCGGCAATCCCGCCGTGCGCGTGCTCGACGACGTCAGTTTGTCGATTCCGCGCGGCAGCACGCTGGGCGTGATCGGCGAATCCGGCTCCGGCAAGACGACACTCGCGCGCGTTGTAGCGGGTCTGGTTGACCGCGCACGCGGCGAGGTGTTCTTCAACGGCAAGCCGTTGCCCGCGCAACTGTCGCGCCGCACGCTGGAGCAGTACCGGCAGATCCAGATCGTGTTCCAGAACGCCGACACCGCGCTGAACCCAAGCCATTCGATCGCCGATATCCTCGGCCGTCCGCTTGCGTTCTATCACCATCTAAGTGGCTCGGCCGCGAGGAAGCGGATGCTGGAACTGCTCGATCTGGTGCAACTGCCGGCATCGATCGCCACGCGCACGCCTGCTGGACTTTCGGGCGGCCAGAAGCAGCGTGTGAATCTGGCGCGCGCGCTTGCCGCGGATCCCGCCTTGATTCTCTGTGACGAAGTGACTTCCGCGCTCGATACGGTAGTCGGCGCGGCGATTCTCGATCTGCTGGCCGAATTGCGCCGCGAGTTGGGCGTGTCGTACATGTTCATCAGCCACGACATCTCGACCGTGCGCGCCATCTGCGACGAAGTGATCGTGCTGTATGCGGGGCATCGCGTGGAAGCCGGGCAGCGCGACGTGCTCGCGGCGCCGCCGTATCACCCGTACACCGAATTGCTGGTCGACTCGGTGCCCGCCTTGAAACCCGGCTGGCTCGATGCACGCCGCGAGATCGGCTGTGCCGCGTTGCCGGCGATGGGCGCGAGCGCCGATATTCCCGAGTTGTGCTCGTTCCGCGCGCGTTGCCCGGTGCGCATCGACGGCATGTGCAATACGACACCACCGTCCTTGAAGAAGCTGCCTTCGGGCGCGGAGATTCTTTGTCATCATCCCGCGGCCGAATTGAATCGCTTGCAGACCGCGGAGGCGACGTCGGTATGAACGGACGATTTGTGCGCCTCGCGGAGACGGGCCGCAAGACCTTTCCGATCACGGTGGATGGCGTCGTGCGCGAAGCCGCGGAAGGCGACACCTTGATGGTCGCCTTGCTGACCGGCGTGAACACGTTGCGCGATTCCGAATTCGGCGACGGCCGCCGCGCCGGTTTCTGTTTGATGGGCGCTTGCCAGGACTGCTGGGTCTGGACGGCGCAAGGCGAACGCGTGCGGGCATGCAGTACGCCTGCGGCGCCTGGCATGTCGATTGTCACGAAGCTGGCGGCTGCGGGGGAGGGTGTATGGCCCCGCGTGTAGTGATCATCGGCACGGGGCCGGCGGGCGTGCGTGCTGCACAGGCGCTAGTCGAAGCCGGGCTGCGGCCGACGGTCGTCGACGAAGGACGGCGTGACGGCGGCCAGATTTATCGGCGGCAACCGGACGGGTTTTCGCGCAGCTATGAGACGCTGTACGGCACCGAGGCGGCGCGCGCGGCGTCACTGCATCAGAGCTTCGATGCGCTCAAGGGCAAGATCGATTATCTGCCGGAGACGCTGGTCTGGAATATCTCGCGGAACACCCTGCATCTGGCGAGCGGTACACGCTACCAGACGCTGACCTTCGATTCGCTGATTGTTTGCAGCGGCGCGACAGACCGGCTGATGCCCGTCAAGGGCTGGCACCAGGCCGGCACGTATAGCCTCGGCGGCGCGCAGGTTGCGCTGAAATCGCAGGGCTGTGCGATCGGCTCGCGCATCGTGATGATGGGCAGCGGTCCGCTGCTGTATCTCGTCGCCGCGCAATACGTGAATGCGGGCGCGCAGGTGGCCGCGGTGCTCGATACGTCGACCTTCATGCAGCGCGTGGCCGCGCTGCCCCGTTTGCTGGCGATTCCGGCCGCGCTCAAAAAGGGCATTGCATTGACACGCGTGCTTGCAAAGGCGCGCGTGCTGGTTCATCGCGGCGTGCAGCCCCTGGAGATCGAAGGCTCGCCGCAAGACGGCGTGAGCGGCGTGGTGGTGGCGTTGCCTGACGGCCAGCGGCTCGCGTTCACGTGCGATGCCGTCGCGCTCGGCTATCACCTGCGTCCCGAGACGCAGCTTGCGGACCTCGCGGGGTGCCGTTTCCTGTTCGACGACAACACGCAGCAGTGGCTTCCGCAAATCGACCACGACGGCCGTAGCAGCATCAAGGGCGTCTATCTGGCGGGAGACGGCGCAAGAGTGCGCGGTGCGGACGCAGCCGAACGTTCGGGCCGTCTCGCGGCGTTGGCGGCGTTGTGCGATCTCGGCATGCAGGTCGGAGGCGTCGAGCAGTTGCGCGCCGAACTCGCGCGGTTCACGCGCTTTGCCGCGGGCTTGCGCGAAGCCTTTCCGTGGCCGGCGAAATTCGCTGCGGCGTTGCCGGATGAGACGATTGTCTGCCGCTGTGAAGCGATTACAGCCGGTGAGTTGCGCCGTGTGGTGCACGCGACCGGCGCGCAGGAGGCCAATCGCGCGAAGGCGTTTTCACGCGTCGGTATGGGCCGCTGCCAGGGGCGCTACTGCGGCCATGCAGGTGCAGAGATCATCGCGGCGGCGGCTTGTGTGCCGTTGTCCTCGGTGGGACGGCTGCGCGGCCAGGCGCCAGTCAAGCCGCTGCCCGTGGCGCTTGTCGAAGAGGTGAGCGAATGAGCGCGAAGACTGCGAATGAGGCCGATGTCATCGTGATCGGCGGCGGCATCATGGGGGTCACGACGGCTTTCTTCCTGCGTCAGCGCAAGCGTTCGGTGATTCTGCTCGAACGTGGACTCACGGGACAGCAGGCGAGCGGTGTGAACTTCGGCGGCATTCGCCGGCAGGGCCGCGCGTTGCCGCAACTGGCGATGGCCAATCGCGCGCTACGCACATGGCAACGTTCCGCCGATATGCTCGGTGAAGACATCGAGTTTCTGGCTTCGGGTCACACGCGCGTGTGTTATCACCAGAAGGACGTCGAGAACTTCGACCAGTACGCGATCGATGCCCGTGCTTACGGCCTCGACCTCAGCGTGCTGCATGGCGAAGCCATGTTCCAGCGTTTTCCGTTTCTGGGACGCGAAGTACTGGCGGCGTCGATTTCGCCCCTCGACGGTCACGCTAATCCACGTCTCGCTGCCCCCGCGTTCGGCCGAGCGGCCGCGCGGCTCGGTGCCCAGGTGATCGAGAACACCGAGATCGTGCGCGTCGAAAAAGACGGTGGGCGGTTTCGCGTGGAGAGTGCGCGCGGCGACGTGTATTGGGCCGCGCAACTCGTGATCTGCGCGGGCGCGTGGGCGAGCCGTCTCTCCGAACAGTTCGGCGAGCCCGTTCCCTTGACCGCGAGCGGACCGCAGATGGCGGTGACCGAGCCGGTGCCGTATGTGTTCAGGTCGTCGATGGGTGTATTCACATCGATCAAGGAAGAAAGCATCTATTTCCGTCAGATTCCGCGCGGCAATATCATTCTCGGCGGCGGTCCCGGTGGCCCGGCGGATGCCGTGACGTGCCGCGCTTCGGTCGTGCCGGGTAATACGGCGCGTCAACTCGCGCAGTTGCGGCGGCTCGTGCCAGCGATGGCGCCGCTCCATGTGATTCGCGTGTGGAGCGGCGTGGAAAGCTACCTGCCCGACGGCGAACCGGTGATCGGGCCGAGCAGCCAGGTCGACGGTCTTTACTACGCGTTCGGTTTCTGCGGTTCGGGCTTCCAGATTGGCCCGGGCGTCGGCGAGACGCTGGCCGAACTCGTCGACACCGGCAGCACGCAGATTCCGCTGGACGTGTTTTCCGTCACGCGATTCGCGAAGCAACCCACGCCCCGCTCGACCAGCGCGACATCATGAAACAGACCCTCAGCCTCAACACCGCCCGGGCGTTTATCGAAGCCCATTTCGACGAGCCAGTGACGCTCGCGCAACTCGCCGCGCTGTCCGCGCTCAGCGTATCGCGCTTCGCGACGGTGTTTCGTCAGCAGTACGGTTCATCGCCGTATCGTTATCTGTGCGGGCTGCGGATTCAGCGGGCGCAAATTTTGTTGCTCGAAGGCGTGCCGGGATCGGTCGTCGCGACCGAGGTGGGGTTCTTCGATCAAAGCCACTTCGGCCGGCATTTCAAACGATGTTGCGGGATGACCCCCAGCATGTTCATCGAGCGCGCCGGCGCGAAGGCGGCGAAGAATGCTGTGAAGCGTGGCGGCGCGGTTCAGGCTACTGCGCCGCGTTCAGCTTCCGCCATAAGGTCGTCTTGCTGATGCCGAGCGCCTGGCACACCGCGTCGCGATCGCCGTCGCAGGCGGCGAGGGCAGCGCGGATTTCGTCTGCTTCCACGTGACGGCTGCGTTCGCGTAACGTCAGCGCCGTTTTTTTCGTGCGTGCGTGGGACTGCTCGAAGATTTCGGGCGCGACGGTGCGCAGTACGTCAGGCGTAAAGATGGTTTCTGCCGCGCCGTCTTCCGTGTTCGTGTCTATGTCCACGTCCGCCAGCTCAACCGCAATCCGCTCGATCACGTTCTGCAATTCACGTACGTTGCCTGGCCACGTGTATCGCTTCAACGGCTCACTGAGTGTAGCGAGGACGCGCCTCGCCGCATCCGCATCGGGCAGGCGAGCCGCCAGTCTCGGTTCACGCGACGCGGCCTGCAGCAGTAGTTCGACCGCGAGCGGCAGCAGATCGGTTGGCCGTTCGCGCAGCGGCGGCAGGGCGATGCTCAGAATGTTGAGCCGGTAGTACAGGTCCGCGCGGAAGCTGCCCGCCTCGATGCCCTCGGTCAACGCACGATGCGTTGCCGCGACGACCCGAATGTCCACCCGCGTCGGCTCCGTCGAGCCGAGTCGCACCACTTCACGCTCCTGCAGTACGCGCAATAAGCGGCTCTGCAACGACAGCGGCATCTCGGCGATTTCGTCGAGAAACAGTGTGCCGCGGTGCGCCACTTCGATCAGCCCCGCCTTGCCGCCTTTGCGCGCGCCGGTGAACGCGCCTTCCTCATAACCGAACAACTCGCTTTCGAGCAACGCCTCAGGAAACGCGCCGCAATTGATGGCGACGAAGGCGAAGTCGCGCCGCGCGCTCAGCTGATGCATGCTCTGCGCGACCATCTCCTTGCCGGTGCCGCTTTCGCCGAGAATCAGCACGGTGGCGTCCGATCTGGCGTAGCGCTGCACGAGCGTGCGGACCCGTTCGATCGAATCGGCCGCACCGACGATATCGTCGAGCCGGTAACGCGCGCTGAATTGCTGCACGCGCTGCCGCGAGCGCAACGTGCGGTCGAGCCGCTCGACGGCACGCGATTCCTGAAACGTCAGGACGGTGCCCGGCGCTGAGTTGCTGCTCGCGAGCGGCCCGCGATGCACGACGTAACTCACGCCACGCACCGTGCAGAACGCGTCGCCGTCCGAGTCCGGCAAGCTGCCCGCGAGATCGGGCGCGAGGTCGAGCAGCACGCGGCCCACTGCGTTTGCCGCGTCGAGGCCGAGCACACTGGAGAGGCGCTGATTCATTGCTTCGACGCGCCCTTGCGCATCGAGCGCCACCACGCCGTCGCGCAGATGCTGCAGCAGATTGTCGAGCCGCTGACGCCGAACTGTTTCGCGGCGGGTGGCCTGCGCGACTTCGAGCGCGGTATCGAATGCGGCGCGTACCGACGCGCGTGAATAAAGGAACACCGCGCCCATGCCGGCACTCGCCGCAAGATCGGTGACGAGCCCCGGGCCGACTACGACGTCGATGCCTCGATCGCGCAGATCGAGCACGACACTCTCCGCATCCTGGGCGGACTGATACGACGCGAGCGTTACGTCGATGCCGTACGCGGCGGTGAAGCGTCGCACTTCGTCGGGCGTGTCGCCGTGCGTGACGAGCGCGACCTTCGCGCCGTCGCGCCGTGCTCGCGCCAGCGCGTGCATGACGTCGAAGCCCGTCGGGTTGATCAGCACGACCGGTACACCGACGCGTGTTTTCAGATACGCGCCGTTGGAGCCGCCGGCAATGACGACGTCCGGACGCCCCGCGCCAACCACGTCGAGCTCGTGCACGGCGTCCTCGAAGCCATGCGCGACGATGCGCAGATCGGCGCGTTCGACGTACTCGCCGGCGATGTCGAAGAACAGATCACGCAGGCGGCTGATGCTCACGGCCCAGATGCGGGGGCGTTGCGCGGGATCGAAGGGGGGCGTGCTCACGGCGGGCGGCTCGTTGTCGGGGAAAAGGGGTAGGAAGGATCAGAAGGACGCCCATTATGCACTCGTCGTTTTCGAATTTGAAATTCGTGATTTCACTTATGAAATAAGAAGGTGGTGTGGTCAGGAGGCGATTTTTTGTTAAATCAGGCACTTAGCGGCTCGTGTTGCGCCTGGCCCATTCTTTGCCTTATTAGCCTCCGTTTTCACCGGTCACCGCATTGACACCCTGAAAGACAAGCTCGGCGCTGATTGCCGCACGAACGCAACCCCCGCAGTTGGAGACGAAATCATGAGTGAAGCCGATAACAGCACGCCGAACGCAGGCACCTTCAAACCGAAGAAATCGGTGGCCCTGTCCGGCGTGACGGCCGGCAACACCGCGCTGTGCACGGTCGGCAAGACCGGCAACGATCTGCATTACCGCGGCTACGACATTCTCGACATCGCCGGTGCATGCGAATTCGAAGAAATCGCGTATCTGCTGGTCCACGAAAAGCTGCCGACGCAGGCCGAACTGATCGCCTACAAGACGAAGCTCAAGGCGCTGCGCGGCCTGCCCGCGAACGTCAAGGCCGCGCTGGAGTGGATTCCGGCCGCCGCGCACCCGATGGACGTGATGCGCACGGGCGTCTCGGTGCTCGGCACCGTACTGCCGGAGAAAGACGACCACAACCTGCCGGGCGCACGCGACATCGCCGACAAGCTGATGGCCTCGCTCGGTTCGATGCTGCTGTACTGGTATCACTACTCGCACAACGGCAAGCGCATCGAAGTCGAAACCGATGACGATTCGATCGGCGGCCACTTCCTGCACCTGCTGCATGGCGTGGAGCCGTCGAAGGCATGGGTCGACGCAATGCATGTGTCGCTGAACCTGTATGCCGAGCATGAATTCAACGCGTCGACATTCACCGGCCGCGTGATCGCCGGCACGGGCTCGGATATCTATTCGGCGATTACCGGTGCGATCGGTGCGCTGCGCGGCCCGAAGCACGGTGGCGCGAACGAAGTCGCATTCGAGATCCAGTCGCGCTATCAGACGCCCGATGAGGCCGAAGCCGATATCCGCAAGCGCGTTGAAAACAAGGAAGTGGTGATCGGTTTCGGTCACCCGGTGTACACGATCTCCGACCCGCGTAACAAGGTCATCAAGGAAATCGCGAAGAAGTTGTCGAAGGATGCGGGCAACACCAAGCTCTTCAATATCGCCGAGCGTCTGGAAACAGTGATGGCAGATGCGAAGAAGATGTTCCCGAATCTCGACTGGTTCAGCGCGGTTTCGTATCACATGATGGGCGTGCCGACAGCGATGTTCACGCCGCTGTTCGTGATCGCCCGCACGGCTGGCTGGAGCGCGCACATTATCGAGCAGCGGATCGACAACAAGATCATTCGTCCGAGTGCGAATTACACCGGTCCGGATGATCTGCCGTTCGTGCCGCTCGCCAAACGCGTTTGAGTGAGCGCAAATAAGCGCAAAGCCGCAAGCGTTTCTCCTCCATTGCGTCTCATGAGCGCGGCGTAATGAAGTTTGGGCCTTGGCTCGCTGGAACCCCGAGCCAAGGCTGTTTTTTTGCAGCGCTTATCGCGGGACTTTGTGCGGCGCATCAACGAAACACACTGCAAGCCTGCGCGCCACCGCAAGCTAAACTACACAGACTGTTCGATTAACACGCAAGGGTTGCGCCGCTTGAAAGAGGGGCAGTGGAATGTGAAGCACGGCTGCCGCCATCGTCCCCGAATCATAATTGTTTTGTCCCCTACGCCATGAATACTGCCAACCGCAAACGCCTTCCCGGCACCCAGCTGGATTTCTTCGACACGCGTGCCGCTATCGACGCGATTCAGCCCGGCGCCTATGACACGCTGCCGTACACCTCGCGCGTGCTGGCCGAAAACCTCGTGCGCCGCTGCGATCCGGTCACGCTGACTGCATCGCTCAAGCAGATCATCGAACGCAAGCGCGAACTGGATTTCCCCTGGTTCCCCGCGCGCGTGGTGTGCCATGACATTCTCGGTCAGACCGCTTTAGTCGACCTGGCCGGTCTGCGCGATGCGATCGCGGCTCAAGGCGGCGATCCCGCGATGGTCAATCCGGTCGTGCCGACGCAGTTGGTGGTGGATCACTCGCTTGCCGTCGAGTGTGGCGGTTTCGATCCGGACGCGTTCGCGAAGAACCGCGCAATCGAAGATCGCCGCAACGAAGACCGCTTCGACTTCATCAACTGGACCAAGCGCGCGTTCAAGAATGTTGACGTGATTCCGCCGGGCAACGGCATCCTGCATCAGATCAACCTCGAACGCATGAGCCCGGTGGTGCAGGTGAAAGACGGCGTGGCCTTCCCCGATACGCTGGTCGGCACCGATTCGCATACGCCGATGGTGGATGCGCTCGGCGTGATCGCGATCGGCGTGGGCGGTCTCGAAGCGGAAAGCGTGATGCTGGGCCGCGCGTCTTATATGCGGCTGCCGGACATCATCGGTGTGGAGCTCACGGGCAAGCCGGCTGAAGGCATTACGGCGACCGACGTCGTGCTCTCGCTGACCGAATTCCTGCGCAAAGAAAAAGTAGTCGGCGCGTACCTCGAGTTCTACGGAGAGGGCACCGCTAACCTGACGCTCGGCGATCGCGCGACCATTGCCAACATGGCGCCTGAATTCGGCGCGACGGCGGCGATGTTCTACATCGACGAGCAGACCATCAAGTACCTCAAGCTCACCGGCCGCGACGACGAACTCGTCAAGCTGGTCGAGACCTACGCGAAAGAAACCGGCCTGTGGGGCGATACGCTGAAGCACGCCGAGTACGAGCGGGTGCTGACGTTCGATCTGTCTACCGTGGTGCGTACCCTGGCGGGTCCGTCGAACCCGCATCGCCGCTTGCCGGTTTCCGAACTGGCCGCGCGCGGTATCAGCGGCAAGGTGGAGAACGAGCCGGGCCTGATGCCGGACGGCGCGGTGATCATTGCTGCGATCACGAGCTGCACGAACACCAACAACCCGCGCAATATGATCGCCGCCGGTTTGCTGGCGCGTAACGCGAATCAACGCGGATTGACCCGCAAGCCGTGGGCGAAGACTTCGCTCGCGCCGGGGTCGAAGGCGGTCACGCTGTATCTGGAAGAGGCCGGTCTTATGCCGGAACTGGAGCAACTGGGTTTCGGCGTGGTCGCGTATGCGTGCACGTCGTGCAACGGCATGTCGGGTGCGCTGGATCCGGTGATCCAGAAGGAAATCGTCGATCGCGATCTGTATGCGACGGCTGTGCTGTCCGGCAACCGTAACTTCGACGGCCGTATCCATCCGTATGCGAAGCAGGCTTTCCTGGCTTCGCCGCCGCTGGTGGTGGCCTACGCGATTGCGGGCACGATTCGCTTCGACATCGAGAAGGATGTGCTTGGCGTCGACGCTGACGGCAACGAGATCAAGCTGAAGGACATCTGGCCATCGGATGAGGAGATCGACGCGATCGTTGCTTCGAGCGTGAAGCCGGAGCAGTTCCGCAAAGTGTATGAGCCGATGTTCGCGGTGTCCGTCGATACGGGTGAGAAGGCCGATCCGCTTTACGACTGGCGTCCGATGAGCACGTATATCCGCCGTCCGCCGTATTGGGAAGGGGCGCTGGCCGGGGAGCGCACGTTGAAGGGCATGCGCCCGTTGGCTGTGCTGGGCGACAACATCACCACCGACCATCTGTCGCCATCGAATGCGATTATGGCGAACAGTGCGTCGGGTGAGTACCTCGCCAAAATGGGCTTGCCGGAAGAGGACTTCAATTCGTACGCAACGCATCGCGGCGATCACCTGACGGCGCAGCGTGCCACCTTCGCGAATCCGACTCTGAAGAACGAGATGGTGCTGGAAGACGGTCAGGTGAAGGCGGGTTCGTTGGCGCGCATCGAGCCTGAGGGTAAGGTCACGCGCATGTGGGAAGCGATTGAAACCTACATGGCGCGCAAGCAACCGCTGATCGTGATCGCCGGGGCCGACTACGGTCAGGGTTCGTCGCGTGACTGGGCGGCGAAAGGCGTGCGACTTGCCGGCGCGGAAGCGATCGTTGCTGAAGGGTTCGAGCGGATTCACCGCACGAATCTGGTGGGCATGGGCGTGTTGCCGCTGGAATTCAAACCCGGCGTGAATCGTCTTACGCTCGCTATCGACGGTACCGAAACCTTCGACGTGATCGGTGAACGCAAGCCGCGCGCCGACCTGACGCTCGTGATTCATCGCAAGAGCGGTGAGCGTGTAGACGTGCCGGTGACGTGCCGATTGGACACCGCGGAAGAGGTGTCCATCTACGAAGCCGGCGGCGTGTTGCAACGCTTTGCGCAGGACTTTCTTGAATCGACGAAGGCGGCGGCTTAAAGCTTTTTAAGCCCACCCTCATCAGGACACTACTTTTATGGCCCACAAACCTCAGATCAAGATTCCGGCGACGTACATGCGCGGCGGTACCAGCAAAGGCGTGTTCTTTCGGTTGCAGGATTTGCCGGAGGCCGCCCAGGTGCCGGGTGCCGCGCGCGACGCGCTGCTGATGCGTGTGATCGGCAGCCCGGACCCGTATAGCAAGCAGATCGACGGTATGGGCGGCGCGACGTCGAGCACGAGCAAGACCGTCATCATCGCGAAGAGCAGCAAGCCGGATCACGATGTGGATTACCTGTTCGGGCAGGTTTCTATCGATAAGGCGTTTGTCGACTGGAGCGGCAACTGCGGGAATCTCTCAGCTGCGGTAGGCCCGTTTGCGATTAGCGCAGGTCTCGTCGACGCAAGCCGGATTCCGCACAACGGTGTGGCGATTGTGCGCATCTGGCAGGCGAATATCGGCAAGACGATCATTGGGCATGTGCCGATGACCGATGGCGCAGTGCAGGAAACCGGTGACTTTGAACTCGACGGTGTGACGTTTCCGGCTGCCGAGGTTCAGCTTGAATTCATGGACCCGGCTGCCGAAGAAGAGGGTGCCGGCGGCGCGATGTTCCCCACGGGGAATCTGGTCGATGACCTCGAGGTGCCGGGTGTCGGTACGCTGAAGGCGACGATGATCAATGCCGGTATTCCGACCATTTTCGTGGATGCGGAAGCGATCGGCTACAAGGGCACCGAACTACAGGACGCCATCAATAGCGACGACAAGGCGCTGGCGATGTTCGAGACCATTCGCGCACATGGGGCGGTGCGTATGGGGCTCATCAAACATATCGATGAGATCGCGACGCGGCAGCATACGCCGAAGGTTGCGTTCGTCGCCAAGCCTGCCGATTATGTTGCGTCGAGCGGCAAGCGGGTTGCGGCGGGTGACGTCGATCTGCTGGTGCGGGCGATGTCGATGGGTAAGCTGCATCACGCGATGATGGGGACGGCCGCTGTTGCGATTGGTACGGCGGCGGCGATTTCGGGAACGTTGGTGAACCTGGCCGCGGGTGGTGGCGCGCGGGATGCAGTGCGATTTGGGCATCCGTCGGGGACGTTGCGCGTCGGCGCGGAGGCGCAGGAGGAAGGCGGCGAGTGGACAGTCACCAAGGCAATCATGAGCCGGAGTGCGCGGGTGTTGATGGAAGGGTGGGTGAGGGTGCCGGGGGAATGAGTTAGCGGTGCCAACGCGGCATCATTGCAACCAGATGCCCAGTTTGAAGCCCCCTTTGACGGGGGCGCTCGCGAGCTTACTCGCTGCTGGCGTCGGCGTCGGCGCTAACCGGCGTATAGATCGCGAGTTTTAGCGCGGGATCGTCGTTCGCCTGAAACGTCGCGTACTCGTAGCGCTGCGTGCCGCGCTGCGCATGCACGAGCACTTTTTGCCCCGACACGCCGCTGCGCACGTCGTGTGTGCTCCACCACTTCGCGAACTCGCCGCTGTTTGCGCACAGTCGCTCCACCAGTGCGACGAACGCAGGGTCGCCCGCATGAAGATCGTGGCTCGCGCGAAACAGCGCGATCATGCGCTGCGCCTCGTCGGACCAGCTTGCAGCGAAGAGCTGCCGCGCTTCGGGCTCGATGAACATGTAGATCAGGATGTTGCGGTCCGCCTCGGCGAGGCGATGGAAGCCGAGCAGGTCCGCCGCGGCCGCATTCCACGCGAGGAGGTCCCAGCGCCGGCCGGTCACATAAGCTGGCAGGTCGAGACTCGCGACGAGCCGCTCGATGGTGGGTGGCACGCTCTCCCGCACGAACGCGCGTGGTTCGTCGCGCCGCGCGAGCGCGCGCAGATGGGCTGCTTCGGCCTTGTCGAGCCGCAATGCCTGCGCAAGCGCATCAAGCGTCGACTCTGAAGGGCTGCCAACGCGCCCCTGTTCCAGCCGCACGTACCAGTCGACGCCGATGCCCGCCAGTTCCGCGACCTCTTCGCGCCGCAGGCCGGGCGTACGGCGCCGCCGCCCGCCGTTCAGGCCTGCGGCATCCGGTGTCAGTTTCTTGCGCCGGGAGCGCAGAAAGTCGCCGAACTGGGTTCGAGTCGTGGCGGTCATCGGTTTTATTTCGTGCAGGGTGGTATCGCGCAATCCTGGGAGTGTGCCGGTCCTTGTTGCTCATTCTAAGCCTGCCAGAATCGTCCCGTCCCCCCACACTCAACGGAAAAACCATGAAAGCTGCGATTCTGAAGACGCTCGGCATTCCGCTCGCGATCGAATCAATGTCGGATCCTTCAGCTGGCACCGGCGAGGTCATCGTGGATGTCGTCGCGACGCCGGTCTTGTCTTATGCGCAAGAGGTGTTCAGCGGCGAGCGTCGCTATCCGATCGAATTGCCGATCGTGCCCGGCTGCGGCGCCATCGGCCGCGTCAGGACGACCGGTCCGGACGCGACGCAGCTGCAGCCGGGCGACTGGGTATTCTGCGATCCGACCGTGCGCTCGCGCGACGATGCGCTGATGCCCGACATCGTGCTGCAAGGCTGGAGCTCACGCGGCGAGGGTGGCAAGCTGCTGCGGCGCTATTTTCACGATGGGCCGTTTGCGGAGCGGTTACGGGTGCCGACTGAGAACGCGGTTCGCATCGGCGACATCGAGCCGGCCGACGCCGCTCGCTGGTGCGCGCTCAACACGCTACTCGTACCGTATGGCGGGTTACTCGCGTCCGATCTGCGGGCGGGCGAGATCCTGCTCGTGAGCGGCGCGACCGGCAACTTCGGCAGCGCATGCGTCGCGGTGGCGCTTGCAATGGGCGCGCGGTGCGTGGTCGCGCCGGGCCGCAACGCAAAGGCGCTCGCGGATCTCAAGCGACGCTTCGGCGAACGTGTGCGCACCGTTGCACTGACCGGCGACGAAGCCACGGATCGCGAACGCATGCAGCGGGCGGCACCGGGACCTATCGATTGCGTCGTGGATCTGATGCCGCCGTCGGTGCCCGCGACCACGGTGCGTGCCGCAGTGATGGCGGTCCGCTCATATGGGCGCGTGGTGCTGATGGGCGGAGTCGGCATGCTGGGCGGTCCGGGACTCGAGCTGCCGTATCCGTGGATCATGCGCAACGACATCACGCTGCGCGGCAAGTGGATGTATCCGAAGGAAGCGGTGACGTTGATGACGGGTCTCATCCGCAGTGGGCTGCTGGACCTGGGGCATTTCGACGTGACGACGTTTGCGCTCGATGACGCGAACGAGGCGGTCGCGCATGCTGCGGCGAACGGCGGCCCGTTCAGGATGACCGTGATAACACCATAGCCTCAACGTGCGGTGTGCCGGCGGCCGGCAATCCTGTCAGACCAGCACGCCACCGCCATCCACGACGACGGTTTGTCCCGTGGCATAGCGATTGGTCATCAAATAGAGGTAGGTTTGCGCGAGGTCCTCAGCCTCGCCGACATACCCTACGGGCAGAGCCGCCCCACGTGCCGCGTAAAGTGCCTCGCGTTCAGATTCGGACAGGGTGGCCCACAGCGGAGTGCGCACTAAACCGGGACTCACCAGGTTGACGCGAATGGGCGCCAACTCCACGGCGAGCGCCCGAGTCAAGCCTTCCATCGCGCTGCAGACACCGGCAAGCGCCACCCAACCCTTTTGTGGCCGCAAGCTGGCGACACCGCTGGTCAACACCACGGAGCCGCCAGGACGCAGATGCGGCGCCGCATGTTTGACGGCGGCAATGGCGCCGAAGACTCGCACATCGAAAATCCGACGGACCGTATCGAGATCCATGTCGGCGAGCGCCCCGGTTTGCAGCGAATCTCCCGCGCTGTAGACCAGATGGTCAAAAGGTCCGAGTTGTTCGAACAGCTCGCGCACAGCGGATTCATTACTCAGATCGACCGTGTATCCCTTGGCCCGGTCGCCGAGCCCGGCGACGGCCTCCGTGACACGCTGACTGCGCGATGAAACTACCGTCACCGAGGCGCCGGCCGCGAGCGCGGCATGGGCCGTGGCAAGGCCGATTCCCGACGTGCCACCCAGCAGGACGACGTGTTGATGCTGAAGGTTCGTGCTTGCAGTAGTCATGGTGCGATCTCGCTGTTACTTCGCAAATTGCGGGTCAAAAGTCTGCCGGCGGAACGAAGCCGCCGAATTCAGCCTCTATCAATTGGGCTAGCTTGAGCGGCGTCCGATCTTCGAATGCCGGTCCGACGATCTGAACGCCGATTGGAAGGCCCTCCGCTGACATACCGATGGGGATGGACGTCGCCGGCAGGCCCGGAAGCGTGGCGACGCCTGGCCATATGAGTTGGTTACCGTAGGGATGGGGCTCACCGTCGATCAATATCCGCCGTGTTTCCCTATTCGAATGATCGTGCGGGAACGCAGTCACGGGCGAGACGGGACAGATCAGTGCGTCGAACGCTTTGAAAAACCCACGCCATTGCGCACGCAGTTGGCAACGGGCGTTGTTCGCTACGATCCAGTCGCGGTGGCTCAGCACCACCCCACGAACCCGTTCGGCGTCCAGGCCGCAGGCCTCTGTGGGCAGCGCCGCCGCCTGCTTCTGAAGATTGGCATAGACGTCCGCGGGCCAGTTCAAGGCCAGAAGGGACATCAGCATGCGCATGTAGAGCAGCGCGCTATCTCCGAGATCGGGAAGCAGTTCGCTTTCCTTGGCGACCCGAGCGCCGGCTCCCCCAAGGCGTTCGGCAAGCGACCCAATCGCGAGCCGCACGGCGCTGTCGGTCGGCAGGAGCGGATGCGAGTCGAGGACCAACACGCGAAAGTCGCTCAGCCGCTCGTGCCGCGGAGCCGGCAGGTCGAGCCTGTAAGCGATCCCCGTATCGATCTCGTCCGGGCCGGCCATGACGTCGAAAAGGAGCGCAAGGTCCGCGGCGCAACGCGCCATCGGCCCGATAACCGCGAGATCGACCGTATCGGGCAGGGGCGCGTAAGGCGGCGGGATATGTCCGCGTGCCGGCACGACCCCGAGCGTAGGCTTATGGGCATAGACGCCGCAGAAATGTGCCGGCATGCGCAGCGATCCGCCGAGATCGGAGCCGAGCGCGAGCGGCACGTAGCCCGCGGCAAGCGCAGCGGCCGACCCGCCCGATGACCCGCCCGGCGAGCGGGTCAGGTCGTAGGGATTGTTGGTCGTGCCGTAGATGTCGTTGTAGCTCTGCCAGTCCCCAAGGCCGAACGGAACGTTCGTCTTGCCGAGGACCACGCCGCCCGCGGCCTTTACACGCGCCACCGGCAGGGCGTCCTCCGTTGGAACGAAATCCTTGTGCTGCGGAAAGCCCCACGTCGTCGGCAGGCCCGCGACATTGAAGGATTCCTTGACGAGCAGCGGAATGCCCAGGAGGGGCCGCCGCTCGCCCGTCGCCAATGCGTCATCGGCGGCGCGCGCTGCATCACGCGCTCGATCGAAGTCGCGTACACAGACCGCATTCAGCTTCGCGTCAAGGCTTTCAATTCGGGCAATGGCAGCTTCCGCAAGTTCGCAGGCCGAAATCTCCCTGGCCGCCAGCGCCGCCGCCATTTCCCAGGCAGACTTGTATTTCCATTCGAAGTTCGTCATGTGCGCGACCCTATCGCGAAGAGCTGAGTTCGTGATTGTCAACGACCCACACCGCTGTGTCGACGAGCCGCTCCTGGCCGAACCGGGGCCCTAAGACGACCGGCTCTGATCGACCCACTGCAGCCCCCGACGAGTGGCAGCTTCGGAGCCGTCAATTCCAGGGCACTCTCGATCAACGTTTATCCGCCACCCCTCATTCCAGATACGGCGTCAGCACAACTTCGATCCATTTCATGAATGCGCGGACTCGGCGCGACAGATTACTCCGATGTGCTACGACGAGGGACACGGCGAGCGCCCGGCGACGAGAGTCGGGAATAACCTCCACAAGCGTCCCACTTTCTAAGTATCGGCCAATCCCCAGGAGTGGCGCCTGAATCAGGCCGAGGCCGGCGAGCGCAGAGGCTTCGTAGATCTGCGCGTTGTTGACGTGTAGCGTACCCGGCAACTGAAGCGTCGCGTAGCTGTCGCCGTTCGGATATTCCCATCCATAAGGTCTTGAACCGAGCATCGTCGAAAAATGAATTGCCCGATGTCCCTGACGCTGGAGATCCTCTAGCGATCGAGGGACACCATGGCGCGCCAGATAGGCGGGACTGGCAGCGTTGACCATGCGCAGCTGGCCCAGTGGGCGGGCAATCAGCGTCTCGTCCCGTATCGGTCCAAGCCGCAATACACAGTCGAATCCCTCTTGAACCAGATCGACTTGCCGATCCGTACTCGACACCTCCAGCTCCAACTCGGGGTGAGTCGCCATGAACTCCGGCAAGGCCGGCACGATCGTGGTGCGCGCCACTTCGGACGGAAGATCCACCCTTAGACGCCCGCGAAGTGCCACGTGCTCGCCTGCGAACATCGAGTGCAGGTCATCGACTTCAGCAAGCAGATCGCGGGCGCGCGCATGAAACGCACGTCCGTCCTCTGTCAACTGCACGCTCCGCGTCGTCCGGTGCAGGAGTCTGACACCGACATCTTCTTCCAGCTTCCGGACCGCTGTTGAGACCCTCCCCTTCTGGATGCCCAAGCTGTCGGCCGCGCGGGTGAAGCTCCCCATTTCCGCGACCGTTACGAATATGAGGAGGGGTTCGAGATTCTGCATTTTCGCGCCTCGGTATTGTTCACTTCAAAGAGAACAGTTAGTTCACTTTATCGGCGTTTATCATATATGAGAAACACAATAAGCTTCGAAATTGAGACCCACATCGGAGAACAACAAGTGACTGAAACTATGACCTTGCATCGCGCCCTGTGGGCCGGCCGGGTAATGAGCGCGTTTGTCGTTATCGCTCTGGTGGCAGACGGGATTATTCAGCTTTTTGTGCCAGCACAGATCGCGAGCATGTTGCAGGAAACCGGGTTCGCGATGGACGTTACCCGCGTCGTGGGTCCGATCGTCCTTGCCTGCGCCATCCTTTACGCCATCCCGGCTACCGCCGTCCTTGGCGCGATCCTGGTGACGGGCTATTTGGGAGGTGCCATCTGCGCCCATATCCGCATTGGTGAGTTGGGATCGCCGCCAGAAATCATTTCGCTGGTTCTGGGCGCGTTGACATGGGGCGGCCTTTACGCGCGCAACTCCCGTATCCGAGCCATTCTGCCGCTCATTCGTTAAGCCAACCGGGGCAGTCCTCTGTCCCTCAATATCCGGAGAATGCATATGTTTTTAGTAATGGGAATCACGGGAAAAGTAGGCGGCGCAACGGCAGAACATCTGTTGGCGCACGGCAAGAAAGTACGCGCGCTGGTCCGCAATCGCGAGAAGGCGGCTCACTGGGCGAACCAGGGCGTGGAACTGGTAGACGGCGATTGGAATGATTCGGTAGCCATCGAGCACGCGCTCAAAGGCGTCGAAGGCGCGTTCGTCATGTTGCCGGCTGTCTGGGCGCCCTCGCCTGATTTCAAAGAAGCCAGAGGCGTGATTGCAAACTATGTCGAGGCGCTCACCAGGGCGTCGCCGCCGCGAGTGGTTGCGCTTTCGTCGATGGGGGCGAACAGAACCAGCGGGCTGGGGATGATCACGGCGCTGTCGCTTCTGGAGCAAGGATTTCGCGGCCTGACATTGCCGATCGCTTATGTGCGCGCCGGCGGATTTTTCGAAAACTTCCTCTACGGCTTGCATGTTGCCCAAGGTGGCACGCTCCCCGTCTACTACAACCCGACCGATCGGAAATCGACCATGGTCGCGACCAACGACATCGGCGCCGAAGTCGCAGCGCTTCTGACCGGGCCGGCATGGTCGGGGCATCGCGCCATCGAGCTCGGTTCGATGGTCAGTGCGGATGAAGTAGCGACACAATTGGGTGAAGTCTTGAAGGTCGACGTCAACGCTTTTGCTGTACCGCGGGCCGGGTGGCCGGCAGCGTTCGAGCAGCTCGGCGTTCCGAAGGGCCAGACGGGACCGGCCGAAGCGATGTATGAAGCCGTCAACTCAGGCTGGATGGACCTCGGCGTCGAGGGTACGGAGCACGTCCCCGGCGCGACGTCTGCCCGCGATGTCTTCGCGGCGGCCCTGAAGGCCGCTACAGAATAGGTCAGCGGATCAGCGATGGGATACGACTTTGGAAATCTACTCCGGAAATTCTTACCCCATCGTGATTCTGGCAGAACAACCAAAAGAGCCCATTTCCTTATGAAATGCGGCGTTCATACCAGCAACTATCGAGATCGACTATGAAGGTTCTTGTTTTGGGTGCAACGGGCGGAACCGGACGGCTGATCGTCCACGACGCCTTGGAGAAGGGTCATTCCGTAGTCGCGTTGGTTCGCTCGAAGGCGCGCGCGCCCGACTTCCCAGGGGCAGACCTCATTGAGGGGGATGCCTGCGACGAAGGCGCCCTGATGCGCGCCTTGAAAGGCTGCGATGCCGTCGTCAGCTCGCTGGGCACGGGCGTTAGCCCCTTCAGCGAAGTCAGCGTTCTGACCGAAGCGACACGCGCGCTGCTCCCGGCGATGGCCCGCAGCGGCGTGCGCCGTCTTATCTGCATCTCGGCCCTTGGGGGTAGGAGACAGCCGTGGCCACGGCGGCTTCGTATTCGACCGGCTATTCCAGCCCTTGCTGCTTCGCCATGCCTACAAAGACAAGGGGCGTCAGGAAGCCGCGATCCGCGCCAGCTCACTCGATTGGGTCATAGTCCGGCCCGCGATGTTCACCAACGATCCAGCTCGCGGAAGCGTCAGGGCTATCGTTGACCTCGCCGGCGTCAACGGCGGGAAGATCGCACGCACCGATGTCGCTCGGTTCGTTGTGGAGCAACTGGCGACTAACGTCTGGTTGAAGCGGACCCCCGTTCTCCTATGGTGAGGACGGGTCTCGTGGATCACGTTCTTCAACCAC
Source organism: Paraburkholderia sediminicola (assembly GCF_046030555.1). GTDB lineage: Bacteria > Pseudomonadota > Gammaproteobacteria > Burkholderiales > Burkholderiaceae > Paraburkholderia > Paraburkholderia sediminicola_E. The sequence goes on from NZ_JAQQCH010000002.1 coordinate 160,251, forward strand.
CTGGTAGTCAGGCATACAAGAGGTCACGAATGAACAGATTGGAAGGCAAGATTGCGCTGCCCGTCGCGCGCATCGGTCGCCTTCTGTCCGACGCGGACTGGTCAATGACAGCTCACTCCGCTGGTTCAAAGTCGGACGGGTTGCCGACAACGGTCAGCGATTCTCAGGCATCACCTGCAACAACGGTTCCGGCGTCAGCGCGACTTCCCCTGTAAAGGGTCGATCATGGGAGAGGATGAGCAAAACGGTTGTGGCGAGTGCCGCCGAAAACAGACCGATTGCCACCGCAGATGTCAGCCGGTCGTCGCAATGAACGAACGCGATGGCGAACAGCAGGCACACCGCCAGAAACGTCAAGCATAACCATTTGACGCCATTCACTTCGCTGCGACTGATCAGGATGCGCTCGCTACGCACTTCGAGAGCATGCTGCAGGGACACTGCGACCTCGCGCTGCGCTGTCTGTTGCCCGGGCGTAACGACTGGCAGGGATAGCGTGAACTTCAGCGCGTTATACAGCGTGGGAGGAGTAACGTTAAGTGTGACGGCTCCCTTCGCCTCAAGCGGCCATTCAGTTGTCGCGGTGTACTGGATGTAGTCTCGGACCATCCTTCGCAGCTCGGTCTGGGCCTCTTCTGGCAAAACGGCAGACATGACAACAACCGATCGCAGCGCACTCGCTTCAGTGGCGACCGCGACATTGGCTCGCGCTGTATCGTTCCAGACCTGCGAGGCTGTGAAGGCGATAAATAAGCCAAATATGATACCGAGTGGAGAAAGCAGACCGGGCGAAATTGCCTTGAATGATCGCCCATATCGACTGGCAGCAAGCCATCCGGTGACGAGATGGATGGTCGCGCCCGCGAGAAATATCGTACCGAAAGTGACAAGTGCCATCAACCATAACGGCAGCTCATGTATCCATGTACTCATCATTGTGGTTGCGCAGTGCGCCGTCTGAAGGGAATATTTTTGGTGGGTCGGGGGGAGTCCAAACCCTTCGACCAGACCACGAAGCTCCATCGGTAGTCTGTGCGCTCGACCACGTTGCGCCGTGACGGCCGACCGGCCGCACAGCGTTGATTGCTGCCCAACCCGATCCATGCTCACACTTCGGTTTGCTCGGCCATCTCAAGCGCGTCGTCGACCTCGATGCCGAGATATCGGACCGTACCTCCAGCTTTGTGTGACCGAGCAGCAACTGTACGACGCTGAGGTTCCTGGTACGGCGGTAAATCAATGATGCTTTCGTTCGCCGCATCGTGTGTGTGCCGTCGGCGGTGTCGTCTAGCCCGATCGATTTAATCCAACGATGGACGATCCTTGCATACTGACGAGCTGAAAGGTGGGGCGAGGCGTGAATCCGACCAGGAAACAGAGAGCCCGAGGAAGACAGCCCTGCTAACCACCTTCATTGTTGTTAATCTCTTGCGGGAGCTATTCCCTATAAAAATCGCAACAAATCCCATTAATTTGGAGACCTCCCATGATCAGATTGCTGCTGGCGATGGCCGTCGTGTTTGCCGCCGTCGGCGCGGTGACTCCAGCTCACGCAGACGTGAATTCAGACAGGGCCGCCATCACGGATCGGCTGCAGCGTTGGGCGGTGGCATTCAACGCTCGCGATGCTGCAGGGGTCTGCGACGTGTTCGCCCCCGACCTGATTTCGACCGTTCCCGAAGCGCTTGATGGGAGCCGAGACGCGCTCTGCGAGAGGCTCAGTGCTGTGTTGGCAAAACCTGAGTTGCAACTCCATTACGACAGTCCCGATCTTCGCGAGATCATTGTTTCCGGGGATATCGCCGTAGTCCGGCTGTTCTGGACGCTTACTGCGCGGAAGGGTGGCGAGTCGAGCGTGACTACCGAAGCGGGGATGGACATTTTCAAACGGCAGCCCGATGGCAAGTGGTCCATTGCTCGGTTCATCTCGTTCAGCGCTACGCCGAACGGAGTACTTCAGTAAGCGGCCGCTTGCTGCGGCGAAGACATGTCCCCAGACTTCAGCACGCTTCGATAACTCAAAAGCGGCCACTTGCGGTCGGTACGTGTCCCGAATTCGCGCCCTGCGAACGTCGCTTGACGGGACACTGGAATGCGTCTTGAGTGAATGAAGGCTTCCCCGGCCTGAACTTCAATCGACGCTGCTACCAGGGCCTAACCGTCAAAGGTGGCAACTCGCGCGAGTCGACATTTCCTCTAACCCTTTTTATCAAGCGTCAGCTGACCTCAGGAAGTCCACGCACTGTGTTACAGCGGCATGGCGAACAGGGAGATTGCTCGTCAGCAGGACGATGTCCCGGGTGAGCCGCGGCTTTGCGACAGGGATCCACGTCAGCGCAGAGTCCATCAAACTGGTGGCAGTCAACCGCGGTACCAATCCAACGCAAAAGCCCGCGCGCACCAAACCATAGAGTGTTTCGGTGAATGCAACCTGGTAGCGTGCATTGACCACCACCTGCCTCGATTTCAGCGATCCGCCGGCCAGATCCATCACGCCACCACGAATGAAATGGCCGATGGGACAGTTGATCAATTCGGACCACGTAACAGACGCCTGCTTGACAAGCGGATCGTCTTTCCGGACCACGGCGACGATTTCGTCGGTCATCAGCCGGAAGCTCTTCAGCCGCGCGGCAAATTCTGCGCCTCCGACCCCGATCCCAAAGTCGACCCTGGCCTCTTCAACATCGCTCACCAATATGCCGGTGGGTCGATCGAAAAATTCGAACCTCAGTTGCGGGTGCTGTGCGCTCAACGCTGAAAGCCGTTCGAACGCCCACCGGGCGATCGATGGGACGAGCCCGATGCGGACCGTTTGTTGATGCTCGTGAGCAAGTCGCGCCATGTCGGCAAAGGCATTCGAAGCCGTGTTGACGAGATGTTCCGCAATAGGACGCACCGCGCTGCCTACGTCCGACATCGTGACGCGATGCCCCTGGCGGACAAACAACGGGGCCCCCACCAGACGCTCCATCTCCTTGATGGCGATGCTCAGTGCAGATGGCGTAAGTGCAAGCTCCTCGGCAGCGACCTGAAAGTTAAGCTTTCGGCACAACGTGACGAAATAGTGCATCTGACGCAGCGACACTGCCGTTAGCAGTCTCCTCGAGGACTGTTGATCGTCGACCATCCTTGCTGCCTCCCTCTTTCCAATTAAATATTATTTAATGAACCTATAGAAAAATCAAATTGAATTTATCTACGCACTTGTATCCTTTCGACATCGCAATGAATCAAGGCGCATGCCGCTCAAGCCAGCATCAACCCCCGATTGCAACGAAAAGGTAGTCCTCATGCACTCTGACGAGCAGTGGAAGGCGTTTCTTCGCCGCATTCCGAAAACCGATTTGCACATTCATCTTCTCGGGTCGATCCGTCTCGCCACGATCGGTGCCCTGGCCAACAAACATGGCGTTCCGCTGCCCGTACGCGGCGTCGACAAGCTGTACGAATATGCAGACTTTCCCCAATTTCTCGAGGTTCTGCGGGTCGCTGCTCAGTGCCTTGTGAATTACGAAGATTTCTCCAGAGTCGCCTATGAAGTCGTGGAAGATGCCCACGTCACAGGCAACTGCAGGCATCTCGAGTTGTTCTTCAATCCTACGGAGTTTTTTTTCAACGACGTGAGCTACGGAACGATGGTCGACGGATTAATCGCCGGCATGCAGGCCGCCGAACGGGATTTTGGGGTGACGTCGTTGCTGATTCCGTGCATCGATAGGGAAAAGTCCGCGCAACTGGCCGAAGACATGGTCGCCGAAGTCGTCAAGCAAAGGCGCAATCTCGTTGTTGGCATAGGAATGGACTTCGCGGAGGGAAAAGGGCCGCCTGAGCGATTCATCAACGCATATCGCCTCGCCGAGCGCGGCGGATTGCGCCGGACTGCCCATGTTTGTGAAGACAATCAGCCCTTGAATTTCGCGCCGCCTCGGCACCTTCGGGTATGCATCGAGGAGCTGAAATGCGATCGGGTCGATCACGGCTATAACCTTCTCGCCGACCCGGTGGATGTCATGTATGCGCGAGATCTAGGTGTCAAGTTTTGCGTAACCGTTTGTACCGCAAAGAAAAGCAATGCGGCCAACCGCCCGAAAGCGATAAAGCTCATGCACGACGCGGGCCTCATTATCAACATTGGCACAGACGACCCCTATCTGCATCACACCGACCTTGCGCACTCCTGGACGCGCTTGTTCGAGCATACCGGCTGGGGTATCGCCGAAGCACGACAACTGGCTCTCGCGGGCGTTGAGGCGACGTGGCTCGACGAAAGCAACAAGAGAAATCTGAAAGCGTCATTCGCAAAGGAAATTGACCAACTAATCGTAGAGTTTTGGCCCCATCTTCAACCGGCCTACATCAACGGCGTCGCTACACGGATGTGAAGTCCAACCTCAACCCTTGGAAGACCGTTCGAAATCAGATGAATCGGTCTTCCGCCATGGAGCCACACGATGAACGTCTCAAAGTCGGCACGGGTGCGCCGGATGCAATGGGTCGCGGTAACGCTGCTCATGCTGATGGGTATCGTTAATTATCTTGACCGCAGCACGATCTCGATTGCGAACCACCTGATCAGCCGGGATCTACTGCTCTCAGCGACCCAGATGGGGTTGATCTTCTCCGCCTTTTCCTGGGCTTATGCATTCGGACAGTTGCCGCTGGGGGCGGTGCTTGATCGATGCGGCGCGCGGTGGTCGCTAGGCATCGCCTTGTCGATCTGGTCTGCCGCCCAGGCGCTCTGCGGTGTCACCGCTTCTATGGGTCAACTTCTGTCCGTGCGCGCCGTGCTTGGGGTTGGGGAGGCACCGCAGTATATCGGCGGAGTCAAGGCTATTAGCGATTGGTTCAATATCCGCGAGCGCGGCGTACCCATTGGCATCTTCCTCGCGTCGACCACCATGGGTTCGATGGTTGGGCCACCCTTGCTAACGGTTCTCATGGTCACGTTTGGATGGCGTGGCATGTTTGTCATCATGGGCGTCGTAGGGATCGTGCTTGCAGGCCTGTGGTTTTCGATGTACCGGGACCGTGACAGCGCTCGTCTTACCTCTGACGACACCAGGTATTTCATGGACGGGGAAGACACCGCACGGGCAGAGATGAAACCGACCGCGGCAGAGTGGAAAGGGCTGCTCACGCAGCGTACCACCTGGGGCATCGCGTTGGGCTTCATCGGTGTGATGTATATGGTGCTGCTTACCCTTGCCTGGCTTCCGGGTTATTTCGAACGCGAGCGGCATTTGAGCATCGTCGGGACCGGCTGGGTTCTCACCATTCCCTACCTGTTTGCCACTGTGGGGATGTTCTCCAGCGGGTACGTTGCGGATTGGCTAGTCGCACGCGGATGGACACCCATCAATAGCCGTAAATTGCCTTTGTGCGTCGGTCTCACGGGTGGCGCAATCTTTGTTATTCCGACCGTATTTTCCGGCAGCCTGTGGCTGGCAGTGGGATACCTCTCGCTCGCGATGTTCTTTATCAACTTCGCCGGCGGCTCCGCGTGGGGTTTGGTGAGCGTTGCCGCTCCCCGTCATCTTGTCGCTTCTCTAGGCAGCGTGCAGAATTTTGTCGGCTTCCTCGGCGGTTCTTTCGCCCCGGTTATAACGGGTTGGATACTCGACCGCACCCAGTCTATTGCGAATGCGTTTTTGCTGGCTTCAGTCATCGCGTTTCTTTCGATGCTTGCCTATCTCCTGCTCGTCTCCAAACCCATCAGGAGTGCCAACGACGACGTAGAAGACGACGCGCAGCAAAGTCGGTCGACGCTAATAATTTGAACACATTGCGGAACAAGCAACCAAAATATATTCAATTTACTATTGTTAGGATTACATATGAGAAACCATGATCGTACTGGAACAAATTCCGCACAACTCAGCGTGCGGACCATGCAGGCAGTCATGCTGGTTGGGCTATCGTTGTGCACGGCGGCCTCGCATGCGCAGAGTTCTGTCACCCTCTATGGACTTATATCGATCGGAGTCGGCTACACATCCAACCAGGGCGGAAAGTCGCTTTACTCGATGATTAGCGGGCCGGAGCAACTGCCACGCTGGGGGATCAAAGGAAAGGAAGATCTGGGCGGTGGCACCTCGGCGGTCTTCACGCTGGAAAACGGCTTCTCGATTACGAATGGTTCGACGAGCCAGGGGGGGCGCATGTTTGGACGACAAGCCTACGTTGGCTTGTCCAGTACGCGCCTTGGCACATTGACGCTTGGCCGTCAGTATGACGAGTTATCTCAGCAACTCTATTGGTCCGAGTCCGCCGCTCAATTCGCGGCGTTCGGAACGCACGTGGGCGATAACGACAATATCTTTGACACGGTGCGCTTCAACAATTCCGTTCGCTATACCGTCCAGCCGATAACCGGGCTTTCGCTTGCGGGTCAGTATGCGTTCTCGAACTCCACGAACGGTTTCTCCAACAATAGCGGCTTTAGTTTTGGCGCGAGCTATGTGAACGGTCCGCTGAAATTCGGTGCCGCGATGGCGCAGTACAACCAGCCCGCATCGCTGGACAACCCACAAGGTGCCGTAGACAACGCATCGTACGGTTTCACTTCACCCTTTGTTCAAAGTCCTGGCGGATCGGCGGTCGCCCGGCAACGAATCTCCGCAGCAGGGCTGAGCTATGACTTTGGAATCGTCCAGGCCACACTCGGCTATTCGAACGTGCTGTTCGACTACCAGGATTCGACAGGCCTGCGCTTGCAAAACCTCGAAGCAACACTGACGCACCAGTTCACGCCCGCGTTACTGGCTGGCGTTTCGTACGCCTACACCTTCGGCCGATACTCGGCAGGACCGGAGCCTCGCTACGCGCAAATCAATATCGGCGGCGTGTACTCGTTAAGCAAACGCACCGACCTGTTCCTGGTTGGCATGTATCAGAGAGCTGGAGGCGCCGCAACGCATGCGCAGATCTTCTCAACAAGTCCGTCGAGTTCCACGTCCGAGTTTCTCGTAACCACCGGCATGCGCCTCAAGTTCTAGCGGAGCTCCGTGAGTGGATACGCTCACGGCTCGATCCGCCCGGTGCTGACATTGTTGAACTGGGACTGATGCGAAGTGGCTGGGCAATCCGATCCAGTCGACATGAGATAACCTGGACCGAACGGAACTCAAGATGAGCCGGCAACGCGAAGTAATCGATATCTATCTGCGGCGAGTCCTGTGCGCGATTCTGACAGAGCGTAGCGTCACACGCGCGGGGGCCACGCTGAACGAATCTCAACCAGCGATCAGTAGCGCATTAAAACGTCTTCGCGACATCACCGGCGATCCACTGTTGATACGCGGCAAGTCCGGAATGGTTCCTACCGAGTATGGCCTTAGCTTGTTAGGGCCGGCTCAAAATGCGTTGCGCGACATAGTCAGTCTCGGAGCTAGGCCGTTACCGTTCGAGGCGGCCTTGTCGCTGCGTTGCTTCCGTGTGGGATGTCCTGACTATCTGGACGTCGCCTTCTTGCCGGCCGTGGTTGAGCTCTTTCGAGCATCCGCGCCACACGCTACGCTGGAGTTGCATCCTCTCGCTACGGATTTCGATTTCGAGGTTGCGTTGGAACAGGGCGATTTAGATCTGGTTGTCGGAAACTGGACTGATCCGCCGGAACAGTTACGGCTATCGAATCTGTTTTTTGACGAGATCGTCTGTCTTGTCAGCGACAGTCACCCCTTTTCCCACTGCGGAAGACTGACGGCGGAACAGTACACTAAGTCCCCTCATATCGCGTCCACACCTAATTTCATCAGGCAACGGAGCTTCATTGATGTCCATTTGGCTCGCTCGCTAGTGGCGAGTTCGAGCGTCGCGCCGTTATCGCACGTCGCCTCGGTGTATCACGAACGTTTCCGTGCGGGAGCCATGCCACCTCGTGACCTCTGCGTCCGTCATTAGTCTGGACGATTTCAGAATAGGACTTACCACCACATACAGTCGATCTGGATCAGGGCCGTACATATACAAATAACCGTCATTGCCATCCAGGTGAAATTCGGTCTCACCGAGTTCGCCAGCGCCCGCAAGCTTGATCGCGTTTTCCAGCCGATGTTCTAGAACGTGAATTCGTGGCAGGTCCTTGGGGTAGTAATCGAAATGGACCATCATTACCGGTCCTGGTGGCCTCGGTGACTGCTCCGAAGCTGCTGCGCTGTTCGCGAACAAAGCGATGCACAGAAAGGTCGTGAATGCTCTGCTTCTCAACATGGGCACGATATCGTCGGCGAAATGAAGATCAATTGTCGACGATGTAGGCAGTCCCGTCGAGCGTCCCTTTCTGGCCGGTCATTTCCTGATGCGATAGGCATAAGCGGATCCACAAGAGATTCTCGGGAGTCTCCACAGCGGGCGCCCGACGTCGAAAGATTCATGGGAAACACTCTCCTCGCTACCGAGCGCTTTCTCGGCGCTCACACCTTACGCTCGACCTTCAACGGCTTGCGCACAAATTCGAAACACGTTATACGCTTACTGTGGCCCGATATACCGCTCTGGAAGAAAACCAATTAACAACTTTGCGGCAGGGGGAAATCAGAATGACGAATACATTCGATCTGCTTAGAAACAAGCGGGAGAAGCGCTATCAATGGGTCATGATCGTGATTGGCGTCCTTCTTTGGTTCGCCATTGCACGGGCAATCTACAATCATTGGAATGATCCCAAGGCGGGACACTTCGTCCACCTCTACGTGGGATATGGCATCGCGGCCGCGATCTTCTACTGGCTGGCGTCCGCGGGCTATCGCGCGTCCGCATTCGGCAACATGGTGCTGCTCAGCAACGAGCAGTTCCCGGAGTTCCACGCGATGGTCGTCGAAGCGTCGCGGGAGATCGGCCTGTCCGAACCGCCGAAAACCTTCATCTACAATTCGAACGGCATTTTTAACGCCTTTGCGCGGCGCCTGCTCGGCGGCCGCTATGTCTTCCTGACCGGCGCACTCGTCGAAGCGAATAGCGATGCCCAAGTGCGTTTCGTGATTGGTCACGAGCTGGGCCATCATGCGGCGGGACATTTGAACCCGTGGATCAACGGGCTCAAGCTGCCGGCGCACGTCGTCCCATTTCTCGGCAAGGCTTACTCGCGTTCCCGGGAATACACATGCGACAGCATTGGCGCCTATCTATCAAAGGATACCCACGCGTCGCGCGGTGCATTGCAGATGCTGGGTTGCGGCTGCCGACGCTTGAATGCATCGATGGAATCCAAGGCGTTTATGGCTCAGGAAAAGATGGTGCCGCCCATCTTCGGTTTCCTCACTGAAATCTGCCGGACCCACCCGCGGCTGACGCGGCGGGTCGCCGCAATCAATGACAGCGTGGCAAACCACGCACACGGCGGCTTCGAAAACGCCTCACGGGAGCCGCAATTCAATGTCGGCAGTCACGCGCTCGACTCAGAATGAAGAAACTTGGGAATGCCAGATTGCGGTCGTCCGTTCCTTGACGTTTGCGATGTACCGCGGCTTGCGCGCAGACCGTATGAACCGGTCGTTTTCGAATCCATCCGGATCAATGCGGCCTTCGGCAGACTTCGGCCCGGATCGACCTCGCAGCCAAAGGTCTGCCGCTCTGCAGCGAGCGCCCGTGGATTATCGGCTCTGGGCGGCCTGGGCCCGTTGCAGCCACTCGCTGTTGTGTTCGCGGGCGTGGCGTGGCCAATGCCTGGCATCCTGCACAATCTCAGCGTAAAGTTCGCGCGCACGCTGGCGGTCGGCCTCGTCGGGCTGCGCCGCTAGCCAATCGGCGTACAGGCAACGCGGTGCAGCGTCGCTTGCGCTCGCGAGCGCAATCTCGAACGCGCCGCGTGTGCCTGGCGCGCCTATCGCGGCCAAGGCCCGCGCATACAGCAACGCAGGCTCCGGCTGCCGGCGGGTGAGAGGATGGGCGGCGAACAGTTTTTCCAGCGCGTCCTGCGTGGCCGAAGCATTGCCGTTGGCAAACTGCGCACGCGCCAGCCCTTGGAGTAAAGCCGGATCGGATGAGAACGGCCCGCTGGTCGCCGCCTGGTAATGCTCCAGGGCTTCGGCGGCATTTCCTGCATCGAGCAGCGCTGCAGCCAACCGCATGCGATGCTCGACGGTCGGCGCGCGATCGAAATCCGTGCGCGCCTCGCGCACCGCTCGGTTGGGATCGACAAGCTGCGAGATGGCCCTCGTTGCCGCCCTTGCCCCGCGCGACTGGCGCAGGGAGGGCAAGTAAATGACAAAGAAGTAGACCGCACTGCCAAGGCCTGGGAAAAGAAACAGGATCAGCAGCCAGTACATGTTCTGCTGGCTGCGCACGGCATGCACCGCAAAGAACAGGGCGATGATGACGTAAAGGCTGATTCCGAAGATGCGCATTGACGAGAAGGTCAGTTGTGAGGCGTTGCCGACGGTACGTCAGCGAAACGGCAGAGCGCTATTGTGACAGAAGCGCTCTGCCATGCCTGGTAGCTCAGCGGGATCCTTCCCGCAACCTAACGCCCCCACCAAAGGCTTGACGGACTGACTCAGGAGGGCTGGCGTTTGCCGCCGCTACCAGCGGGTTTGCCAGCCGGCTTACGTGAACCCGCAGCTGGCTTGCTGGCGGGTTTGCTGCGTGGCTTTTGCGCGCTGAATGGGTTACCAGTGGACGAGCTTGTGCCTTTGCCCGCAGCCACAGCACGTTGCGTCGCAGGCTTGTGTTTGTTTTCTCCACCTGGCGGGCGCGGTTTTTTGCCGAGCACCGGTACGGCACCCGGCGCAGCTTGCGGCGCTTTGGGCTTCTTGGGCTTTTTGGGTTTCTTGATGATCTCGCCCGTCGCGCTGGTTTGGGGCACGCGGTGCTCGGCTTCAAAACCCGGCTCTTCTTCACGGCGCAGCGTTTGCCGGATCAGCGCTTCAATCGCGGCCAGCTGCGGCGCTTCATCGGCACACACAAGGGACACCGCCACGCCGCTGGCGCCCGCGCGGCCGGTACGGCCAATACGGTGCACATAGTCTTGCGCCACGATCGGCAGATCAACGTTGATCACCAGCGGCAGGTCGTCGATATCCAGCCCGCGCGCAGCCACATCGGTGGCTACCAGCATATGGACTTCGCCCGTCTTGAAACGCTCCAGCGCGCGCATGCGCGCGGGTTGTGGTTTGTCGCCGTGGATGGTGTCGACCGCATAGCCCGCCTCATCCAGCATGGCCGCCAGGTAATCCACGCCAATTCGGGTTTTGACGAACACCAGCGCGTGCTCCCAGTTGTTCTCAGCCACAAGGTGCATGAAGAGGTCAGGCTTGTTCTTTTTATCCACCGTCACTACCCACTGCTTGATCTTGCTGGCCGTGGCATTGGGCGGGCTGACGCTAATATTGACCGGGCCACGCAGAATGCCCGCGGCCATGGCGCGGATATCGTCGGTAAACGTGGCAGAGAACAGCAGGGTCTGGCGCTGGGCGGGCAAGGCAGCAAAGACGGTGTTCAGTTCACGCGCAAAGCCCAGATCCAGCATGCGGTCGGCTTCATCCAGCACCAGCGTTTGTACCTGATCAAACTGCACTGCGTTCTGGCGATTGAGATCGAGCAAACGGCCCGGCGTGGCAACGAGCACATCCACGCCTTTGCGCAACGTCATCATCTGCGGGTTGATACTTACACCGCCGTAGGCGGCCAGAAATCGTAAGTCGAGGCCTTTGCCGTAATCGATAAAGCTTTGCAGCACTTGCTCGGCTAGTTCACGGGTGGGCACCAGCACCAGAACACGCGCGCGGTTGCTGGACACCGCCGGGCCGTGTTGCACCAGCCGTTGCAACAGCGGCAGCGCAAAACCCGCCGTTTTGCCCGTGCCGGTCTGTGCCGCAGCCATGACGTCCTTGCCACTGAGCACAGCAGGAATCGCCTTGGCCTGCACCGGCGTAGGTGTCTGGTAATTGAGGTCTTGCAGATTACGCAGCAAGGGGTCGATCAGGCCAAGCGAGGCAAAAGACATTCACGTATTCCGGGCTAAAACCGCAATTCTAGCGGTTACCGCCTGATTGCGCCGCGCAGATCAATTCGCCACCAACTGCCCGAAATAAGGGCAGAGTCCTGCCAGGCCATCCATGGTCGGATCTGTCGCGGTAACGAAAATCAGGAAAAGTCGAGACAGTACGAATAGGAATGCTTATTTCGCAAGATCGTAGCGCTGTCAGGCGACTGAACTATGCCGGCCACGGTCAACAAATCGATATCGAGGATGTGCGACGCGCAAGGTGTTGCGGTCAGTCCCGACGATGCCTACCTTGTACTGCGCGGCACGCGCACGCTGGCCGCCCGGATTGGCGACTGGCTCTGAATACGTCGATCGAATTGTTACCCAACGCCGGCTCTTGAGAATGGACGCTGGGCGTTCGGGGACGACAGTCACTGCCGAGTTCGCAATCGGGCAAGGTCGACCGGAAAGCACGTTGTGAAAGGCGCCCTGTAACCGAATTCTGACGATCCCCGAAGTTCCGACTGCGCGGGGGATCGCCGAAGCAAATATCTAGTCCACGCGTCGACGTACGGAAATAGCCGAAGCCGTTGAAACGACCAGATCCGCGAAGCGCTTTTCATCGCGATCTGCTTGCCAGCGCGAACGCGTGATCGCGATGTTGACCGCGCCGATGCCACGGCCGTGCGCGTTGGTAATCGCCGCGGCAGTGGATATGTCGGCTACGAAATACTCGTCCTCGGTATGGGCATAGCCCTGTTTGCGGATCTGCACGAGGCGCTCCTTGATCTTGCGCGGCTGATGCACGGTGGACGCGGTGTACTGGACGAGATTGGTACGCGACAGGATATCGTCGACCTCGCCATCGGATAGCGTGGCCAGGATCGCGAGGCCGGGCGCCGTGCAATAAGCCGGCAGACGCGAGCCGGTGATGACATGCGCGTTGAAGACATTGCGGCTGACAATGCGCAGTACGAATACGATGTCGATGTCGTCGAGCACCGTGAGGTTGGTGGCCTCTTCCGTTTCGGACCCGAGTTGCTGAAGATAGGGCGTGGCCCGGCTCACCAGTTCGTTGGAGGTCAGATAGTGGTAAGTGAAATCGAGTAGCTTGGGCGACAATTCGTACTTGCGACTGTCCGGATCTTTGAACAGATAGCCGAGCGCCGCCAGCGTGAAGGTGAAGCGTTGCGTCGCGCTCATGTCGAAGCCGGTCAGCACCGAGATTTCTGAAAGCGACAATTGCCGCTTGGTGCCGTCGAATGCAATCAGTACCCGCATCGCCTTTTCCACCGATTGCACGTACAGCGACGATTGCGTCGGATCGATCGCCGTCTCCTCGCCGGGAGCAGCGGGTGGGGTGGTGCGTTTGCGGCGGCTTGTCGGCTGGGCGGGTTTCACGTTCTCATTCCCGGAATTGCTTTGTGGCGAATAGATATTATTGCATACCACATGGATTTTCCTGGAATGAGATAAACGTCAGTGCAATCCGCTCTCGCCCGGGTGGCGAGGTCAGCGCTGCAGGCGATCCCACGCATCGCAAACGTCTCGCGACAACAGATGCTTTCGGATCCGCTCGCTCGCCGTCAACTCGAACTGCTCGACCGCCCGGTAATAACGCGGCAACTGAAAACTTGCAAGGCGCTCGCCGGCCCACGCGTGCAAGGCCTCCCATTCCACCGCTGCGCCCTTGAACTGCACGTTCAGAAGGATGTCCTGTTCACCTATCGTCGAGGCGACGCCGATTGCCGCGCTCGCCTTGACCGCCGGATGCCCCGCAAAAACACGTTCGATCTCCCATGCCGACACGTTCTCGCCGCGCACGCGCATGCTGTCCGTTCCCCGTCCGATGAAAAACAGATCGCCGTCCGCGTCACGTCGCGCATGGTCGCCGGTGTGCAACTTGCCGTCGCGCAACGCGGCGCGAGTCGCCTCTTCGTTCTTCAGATAGGCCGGCAGCAGCGCGCCATCCACTTTGCTGGTCAACACGATTTCGCCGGGTTCGCCGTCCGCGACCGGGCGGCCGTGCTCGTCCAGCAGTTCGAGGTCGAACCATGGCAGGACCTTGCCGATCGAGCCGGGTTTGCCGGTTGAATTGAGCGTCGCGAAGCTCGAGCATTCGGTCATGCCGTAGCATTCGCGCAGCCGTACACCCAGGCGCGCCTCGGTGGCGTGCCACGCGGCCGCCCCTACACCCGCACCCCATGCAACGCGCAGCGCATGGTCACGTGGCTGCTCATCGGGCGGCAACTGCATCAGGATGTCGAGCACACCGCCCAGATAATGCAACTGCGTCGCGCCCGCTTGCGTCACCTGTGACCAGAACTGCGAGGCCGAGAAGCGCGGCACTACGTGGAGACTGACCGGTACGAGGAAGGGCAGCAGCAACATCTGGGCGCCGCCGATATGGCACAGCGGCTCCCACATGAAAAGACGGTCGCCTTGACGCACGTCGGCCACCCGCAAGGCGGCTTCGCTGGCAATGCGCATCATCCGGTGCGTAAACAGCACACCTTTGGGCGCGCCCGTCGTGCCGGACGTGTAGATGATGCAAAGCGGACTATGTAGGCCGATGACCGGCGTGCGCAGCGTGGGTGCCGCCGCGGAGGCATCGAAGGCCGGCAAACGCGTGAGCCGCGTCTTGCCGCAATCGATCTGCGACGTCACCGCATCGAACTCCTCGTCGATGACGAGCAGCTTTGGCTCGGCATGCTGAAGCAGGTATTCGAGGCCCGCTGCACGCAGCCTCGTATTGACCGGCACCCACACAATCCCGCTCAGCATCAGTGCATAAATCAGGTAAATATGCTCCGGGCTATTCCCGAGCATCACCGCGACGCGGTCGCCCTGTGCAAGTTCGCAGCGCTCGAACCACGCCTGTAGTTGGGCGATGTGCACGGCCGCTTCCGCACAGCAAATTGCGCGGTCTTCGTAATGCAGGAAAACATGCGCGGGATCAGCGCTGAGGCCGGCCGCCAGCAGCGGCACGCAGTCGAGTTCGTCTTGCGGATGACGGTTCGCAAAGTAGTCTGAATAGCAATGCATGTCTTATCGTTTATCAAGCTTGCAAGGTCAACGCACGCGGCGCTTGAGCCAGGCGGATACCGAAATCACCAGCGCGATCAAGACGATGAGCGTCGTCGAAACCGCGGCCAATGTCGGCGTGATCGCCAGTTGAATGTCGTCCCACATCTGCTTGGGCAGCGTGGTATTGATGCCGCCGCTCACGAAGATCGCGATCGTCAGATCGTCGAACGAGACGAGGAAAGCGAACAGAAACGCGGCGCTCACGCTCGCCATCAGCAGTGGCAGCACCACCGTGCGAATGCGCTGCGATGACGACGCGCCCATTACGCGAGCGGCGTCGTCGAGGCGCCAGTCGAAGCGCTGAAAGCCGGCCGCGAGTGTCACGACGACGTACGGAATGGCCAGCACCGTATGGCCGATGATCAGACCGGTGTTGGTACCGGTCAACCCGAAGCGGCTCAGCAGATACAGCAGTCCAACCGCGACGACGATGCGCGGCACGATCAGCGGCGCGACCATCAGCGCGAACATTGGCTTGACCGCACGCTGCGACATGCGCGTCATCGCAAGTGTCGCGCCGAAACCCAGCGCGACCGACAGTACCGCCGTGCCGAATCCCACTTCGAACGACCGGATCACCGCGCTCTGCCAGACCGATGAACTGAGGAAGGTGCCGAACCAGCGCAGACTGAAAAGCTTCGGCGGAAAGGCGATGAAGTCGCCACTCGTAAAGGCATAGGGAATCACGGACAGCACCGGCACGACCAGCACGATCAGGACCGCCACCGTGAAGAGGCCAAGCGGGCTGAATACACGTACGCCACCGGTGCGCGGGGACGTGCCGCGTCGCTTGACCAGCGGCGCGCAGATCCGCCCGGCCCAGATCAGCATCGCGAGCTTGAATCCTTGCGCACGCGACGCGCGTACGCGCTCACGCACTTCCCCCGTCAGCGACGTCAGGCCAACTACGCGGTCGTACAGGAAGAAAATCGCAATCGAACAAATCAGCAGCACAGTGGAGAGTGCGCCGGCGAAACGCATGTCGAACAGTTCGAGCACCGCTGAAATCACCAGTTGCGCGATCATCGTCTCGCGCGGCGAGCCGAGCAGGGAGGGCACGATGAAGAAGCCGAGACTGGAAACGAACACGAGCAGGCCCGCAGCCGCCACACCCGGCGACGAGAGCGGCAGAAACATCGTGAAAAAGCTCGTACTGCGATCGGCGCCGAGCGTCTCGGCCGCTTGCGAAAAGCGCTCGTCGATGCCGCGCATCACCGGCAGCATCGTCATGACGGCGAGCGGCAGCATCGAATGCACCATGCCGATCAGCACGCCCGTCAGCGACGGGATCGTTCCGGTCGTCTCATGCACGAGGCCAAGCGCGAGCGCGATTGTGGAAAGAACGCCCGTCTTCGACAGCAGCAACATCCACGCGTACGTTTTGACCAGATAGCTGGTCCAGAAGGGCAGCATGATCCATAGCAGCCAGCGCTCGCGCACGCGCTCCGACACGCGGCTCAGCAGATAGGCGACCGGATAGCCGAGCACCACTGAGAACGCCGCCGTGAGCAGCGAGATCGCGAAGGTGATCCATAGCACCTTGGCATAGACGGGCGTGTGCGCGATACGGGCGAACTGCGTGAAGCCGAAGGTGCCGTCGCTGTTGACGAGTCCACCTTGCAGGATTTCCCCGACCGGCACGATGAAGAAAACCAGCAGGAATAGCAGCGTGGGTACCGCCGGCGCGATGCGCAACGAAGCTGCGAGCCACGTGCTGTGTCGCCGGGGCGTATCGGTCGGGCCTAGCACGTGTGTAGCGAGGGTCATGGGAATTCCTTTGCGGCGCGAACCGTCATGCATGCAGTAGCGTGGTGCGGTAGGGATCCCAGATCAGACCCACCGTATCGCCGACACGCGGGCTCAGCGTGCGCGCGCAGCGCGCCATGAGTTCGCTGCCGTCGGGCAGCGACAGTTGCACGTGCGTGTCGCTGCCGAAGAACACCACGTCGTCGATGCAGGCGTCGACGAAACCGTGCTTCGGCTCGACGAATTGCAGCGCCTCGGGCCGCAGCAGCAGCGTATGACGCGCGGCCGATCCGATCTTCGAGGTACGTGGCAGCGGAATGCGGCCGCCGGCTGCGAGCAGGATCGGCTCGCCGCTCGCGTCGGGTGCGTCCGCCAGCGCGCCTTCGAGCAGATTCGAGTGGCCGATGAAGCCGGCCGCGAAGCGCGTCGCCGGTCGGTCGTACAGATCTGCAGGCGTGCCGATCTGTTCGATGCGCGCGTCGTTCATCAGACAGATGCGATCCGACAGGGTCAGCGCTTCGTCCTGATCATGGGTCACATAGACGAAGGTCGCGCCGAGTTCCTTGTGAAGGCGGCGTATTTCCGCCTGCATGTGCTCACGCAGTTTTTTGTCGAGTGCGCCGAGCGGCTCATCGAGCAGAATCACTGACGGGCGATAGGCGAAGCAGCGCGCGAGTGCGATGCGCTGCTGCTGCCCGCCAGACAGTTCCTTCGGAAAACGCGTCCCGTATTCGCTCATGCGTACCATCGCGAGGGCGCCGTCCACGGCCTCGCGCACCTCGTCGCGCGACTTGCGGCGCATCCGTAAGCCGTACGCGACGTTGTCCCACACACTCATATGCGGAAAGAGCGCGTAACTCTGGAACACCATGCCGATGCCGCGCTTGCCCGGTTCGACGTGCGTGACATCCCGCCCGTCTATCTCGATGCGTCCGGCGCTGGGGGCGACGAGGCCTGAGATCATCTGCAGCAGCGTGGTCTTGCCCGATCCCGAAGGACCCAGCAGCGTCAGGAACTCGCCGGCTTGCACCGTCAAACTGGTCGGCTCCAGAGCGACGGTGTTGCCGTAGCGCTTGGAAAGGCCGATCGCTTCCAGCTTTGCGCTCATCGTGGCACCTTTACGAAATGATCCATGAATTGAAGCGTTCCGTGACCTTCTGGCGATTGTCCTGCCACCACTGCGGACTCGGCAGCTTCATATTGCGGATATTGTCTGGCGCGGTCGGCAACAAAGACGCGCGCTGGGGCGGAATCGCGTCGAATGATTTGCGGTTGGTTGGACCGTAAGCCAGCGTCTGGGTGAGCACGGCCTGGCGCTTTGCATCGGCGCAGAAACGCACGAACTGTTTGGCCATCTCGGCGTGCGGCGTGCCCTTCGGAATGCCCCAGCCTTCGATCGAATACAAGCCCTGATTCCAGACGATTTTGACCGGCGCACCGGCGTCGATCGCCGATTGCGCGCGCCCATTCCACAGCGAGATCAGGTCGACATCGCCGCTCTGGATCGCCTGCATCGATTGCGCGCCCGAAGTCCACCAGATGGCGATATGGGGCTTGATTTTGTCGAGACTTCTGAAAGCGCGGTCCACGTCCAGCGGATAGAGCTTGTCGAGCGTCACGCCATCGGCCAGCAATGCCTGCTCGAGCGTGTCGAGCGGGCTGCGGCGCAGACAGCGGCGGCCCGGAAAGCGCTTGACGTCCCAGAAGTCTGCCCACGATTTCGGACCGTTGTTCTGGAACTTGTCGGTGCGGTACGCAAGCACCGTCGAATACACGTCGACACCGAGCCAGTCGGTCGTCACCGCTTCAGGCATCACGTCCGGGAAGTCCGAGGCCTTCAGGCCGATCGGTTCCAGCAGGCCCTTCGATTCGAGGTACGGAATGTCGGCGGAGAGCGTGAGCGTCGTCACGTCCCACACATAATTCCGGGTCTTCACCATCGCCTCGAACTGCGCGACCGGCTGCGATTCGCGCGCCACGCTCACCACCTTGATGCCGGTCGCCTTCTCGAATGGGTCGTAGAAAGCCTGACGGTAGGCCGCCGTGTAAGGACCACCAGGATCCGATACGACGATCTGCCTGTCGTCGGCGCGTACCAGTACCGGCATTGCGCCCGCGAGCGCGAGTGCCCCCGCACCCTGCAACATGCGGCGCCGCTTTTCGTTGAAGTCTTGCGTCATTGCTGTGGTCTCCTGCTCGATGGATGGCGGGGTAAAATGGACTGCGCTCAGCTCACTTCGCGCGCTTGCGGAAAAATTCTTCCATCATGCGGGCGGGCTCGCCCGAGTCGTAGGCTTCGCGCTGGATGCGAAGGCCCGCTTCGATGCAGTCCTGAAAACCTGCTTCAGTCATTTCACGGAAACGTTGTTTGTCGAGACGCATCGCGACCGGCGGCTTGTTGGCGAGTTCAGTCGCGATCTCGAGCGCTTTTTCGAAGACCTTTTCTTCCGCCACGACGTGGTGGATCAAACCGATGTTCTTGCATTCATCGGCGTCCATCAGGCGGCCTGTGAGCGTCAGTTCGATGGTGCGCGACATACCGAGCATTGAGTTCATGATCCACGGGCCCGTCGTGCTCGCGATCCCCGCGTTGATTTCCGGCTGGCCCATGCGTACGCCCGGGTGACCGATCCGGATATCGCCAAGCAGTGCCACCTGAAACGCCGAGCCCGCCGCGGTGCCATTCAGTGCCATGACCAGCGGTTTCTTCAGGCCGCGCAGCACAGCGTAGTAACGCTGCCATTCCTTGACCCAGGCAACCGCGCGCTCGCCATCGAAGTCATGCGCCTCCGATAGATCCTGCCCGGCCGAAAAGGCGCGATTGCCGGCGCCCGTCATGATGATTGCCGCCACTTCGTCGTCGGCGTCGAAGCGATCCAGTGCCTCAATGATCGCGTTACGCATGGGGGTCGTCCACGCGTTCAGCTTTTCGGGACGGTTGAGCGTGATGACCGCAACGCGGCCATGACTAGACAACAGGATATCTTTAGTCATTTAATATCGCATAGAAATAGTTGATGGTGTAGTTCAATATACTCGCACCATAAATGAGGTGCAAGATGGTGTTTTCGCTAAGCAGGCGCTGGCATCGGATCCGCGTTTGCGGTCGATCCGTGTTTGCACGCAGGTAGGGTTTTTTGTGGCACCGATGGGCGCGGACGATCTGGCGGCGGGGCGGCTGTCGATGACCGTTGGTGAGCGTATTGCACAGGTTTGATGTTTGCCGATATGGCTGCTGATCCCGGCTTTTCCGCGCTGGCAGCCGAACGGTGGCGACCGAGGGTTTCACAGGATGAAGCTTTCGCGCGTGTGCGCCGATAACTCGGGCAAGAACCACCTGGACGCCGATTAGTCCACCGGCGCCACTGGGCGCGCCCATTCACGTGCCGCTTTGCACGACAGCCCTGCGCGATTTTCATTCGTTGGACGAGGACTCAGGATGCACAAACTCAGTTTTACGCAGAAGCTGTGGCTGCCACTGATCATCAGCCTCGTTGCGTTGCTCGCGGTCTCGGTGTCGGCGGCGTGGCAGTCACGTGAGACGCGCATCGAGGAACGCAGGCACGACCTCACGAACGTCGCGCACGTCGGGCTTAGCATCGTGACGGAGTATGCGGCGCTGGCGCAAAGCGGCGCGCTGCCGGAGGCGGATGCCCGCAAGCAGGCGCTCGAGCGTCTGCGCGGCGTCCGCTATGGCGAAGACGGCTACTTCCTCGTGATCGACTCGAAGCCGCAGATGGTGATGCATCCGATCAAGCCGGCACTCGAAGGTAAGGATCTTGCGAGCAGCGCCGATGCCGACGGCCGTCACCATTACGTGACGTTCGCGTCGGTCGCGCAGGCGCCTGACGGCGGCTTCGTCGACTATGTGTTCCCGCATTCGGGCGCGGCGTCGGCTCAGGCGGTCGGTAAGATCGGCTATGTGGTGCGCTATGCGCCGTGGGACTGGATCATTGCGACTGGCGCTTACGTCGACGACATCGACGCTGCGTTCATGACGTCGCTGTGGCTGATCGGCGCGATTTTCGTGGCGGTGTCGGTGGCGCTCGTGACACTCGTCGCGGTGACTAACCGCAGCATCGGGCGCACGGTCGGCGGTGATCCGGCCTACGCGGCGAACGTGGCCGATGCGATCGCCTCGGGCGACCTGACGGTGGCGATCCGCACGCGTGACGGTGACACGTCAAGCCTGCTGCATGTGATGCAGCGGATGCGCGACGCGCTGACAGACACCATCTGCCAGATCAAGCACGCGTCCGACAACGTCGCGTGCGGTGCAAACGAGATCGCGAACGGCAATGCGGACCTGTCGTCGCGCACCGAGAGCCAGGCGGCGTCGTTGCAGGAGACGGCGTCCAGCATGGAGCAGATGACGGCGATGGTGCGTCAGACCGCGGACAACGCGCGCACCGCGAGCGAGCTCGCGGCCGGCGCCGCGAATATCGCGAACCGCGGCGGCGACATGATCACGCAGGCCGTCGCGGCGATGAAGAACATCTCCAGCGAATCGGGCCGCATGGTCGAGATCATCGCGACGATCGAGGGCATTGCGTTCCAGACCAACATCCTCGCGCTGAATGCGGCAGTCGAAGCGGCGCGTGCGGGCGAGCAGGGCCGTGGTTTCGCGGTCGTCGCGAGCGAGGTACGCAGCCTCGCGCAGCGTAGCGCGACCGCGGCGAAGGAAATCCGTGAGCTGATCAGTCATGCTGTGGGCAGCGTCGGCAGCGGCGCGACGCTGGTCGAAAACACCGGCTCGACGATCGACGAAGCGCGCGACGCGATCATGCGCGTGACCGGCGTCGTGCAGGAGATCGCGGCGGCCGCGGCGGAGCAGAGCGCCGGTATCGATCAGGTGAATCTCGCGGTCACCCAGATGGACAGCATGACGCAGCAGAACGCGGCACTCGTCGAGCAGGCGGCCGCTGCGGCGCAGTCGCTGAGGGAGCAGGCGATGAGTCTGCAACGCGCGGCCGCGGCCTTCCACGTGGGCGATGCCGACGCTAGCGGCGGCGCACCGTTCGCGCCGGCTTCGACTTCGGCACCGCGCCGCGCCGCGTTCGAGTAAGGGCCGGCGCCGCGATCTCTCGCGGACACTCCCTTAATCAGCAATCGAACGAATGACCCGCGCCGGATTTCCTCCGACTAGCGTATTCGGGGGAACGTCCCTGGTGACGACCGACCCTGCCGCGACGACTGAATTCTCGCCTACTGTTACGCCACCGATGATGGTCGCGCCGGCCGCAATCCACACGCCTCTCTCAATCACAATGGGCTTTCCGATTGTGGCGGTGCGTCGCTGCGAGGGTTCAAGCGGATGGCCCGCCGTGATGATGCTCACGTTTGGCCCGATCATCACATCGTCTCCGATATCGAGGCCGCCAAGGTCATAGAAAGTGCAGTTCTGATTGACGAAGACATTGTGCCCGACGCGAATTTCGTCCCCACCGGCAGTATAAAAAGGAGGGATCAGCAAAAAGCTCTCGTCTACTTTCTTACCGATAAGTTCGCTGAACAGGGCACGAACTTCGTCTGCATCGTTGAACGTCAAACGGTTAAGCGTGGCGGTGATCGCCATCGCTCGTTTGACGTTCGCCAACATGGCTGCTGATTCCGGCGTCCTGCCGTGAATTATCCTGGTGCGATGGTCTTTCGGCATTCTTTGTTTTCCTCCGGGCGCGGCTGCGCGAGCGTACGGCGCATGACGGCCGTGCGAGCGCTGAGTATAGCCACAACGAGGATGGACTGAATCTGCCGTTCTGCGCCTTTTGCCCTCTACAGAAATGACGGCGTCATCGGCGATTTCGTCCACCCTACGTATTCCCCGCAGCATCAGACATCGAAATATTCACCGTCTTACTCGGGTCCCCGGCCAAACCCATCGCAGCCGCATCATCGGTGGGGTTCATGTAGGCTCTGATCGCGTCGCCATCACCTGCCGTGCGCCCATCGGACAAGGTGACAGTCATATTCTCATCATTGCCCGCAAAATCCTTGTCGCCGTCCACCTTGCTCACATCGGGGTTGCCCACACCCGTTGCCTGGCCGTTGTCCGCGCCGCCATCCTCGTATAGAACTTCATTCGGGTGCGTGTTGCCGCTGGCATCCGACGGCGAAATCCGCGCGCCGATATCGCCTGATCCGGCGGTGAACGCCCCCGTCTGACCTGGCGCCAGGGTAATGGTCCCCTTGTTGGCGCCCTGGACGGAATAGGTGAACGACTCCGTGCGATTCGTATTGTTGGTGACGTTGAATGTCTTATCGCTTCCCGTCCCCGTATTGACCGTCTGAGTCGATGCAGGATTGACGCCGCTGATCGCGGCGGCCTGAGGTACGCCGCCGGCATTATTCGAGGTCGCGGAAGGAACAGCCGCGGCAGGCTGCGGCGTGGCGCTATATCCGTTCGACGGCGAAGTCGAACTTGCCAGGTCATTCACCGCAGGCGTGCTAGCCGGCGAAGGCGTCCCGGCTGCCGCGGGCGTCGCCGCCGTTGGGCCATCGTCCACAGACGGCACGCCGCCACCCAAACCGGAGGCAGGCAACGACGGCATACCGCCCGCGCCGCCACCACTGCCTCCGACCGCCGGGGAGCCGCCACCGTCGGACTCTCCGCCATTTGAATTTTGCAGCGCCTGCTGGAACAAGGCGATCAGTTCCTGGAGGAACTGCATGATCTGCTGTTCGCTCATGGCGCCGCTGGAACCGCTGCCGTTCAATTCGGACGTTCCAGAGAGCGAATCCAGATTGCTCAGGTAGTCCATCGGGCTGGTCGAATAGTTGCCTTGAATCGCTAAGCCGGACATCGCCTTCTCCGTGTTAAGACCTGTCGCAAAGTGTGGTCAGAGTGCGCCTTCAAAGGCTCCTTCGTCCGGTCAATATAGGTTTTGCGACATCGGCGTTCGAAGCACGGCAGGAAGTTACGTACATTGATGCGAAGCGATTTTTTTCCACGTATATCCAGCCGCTTTCAAGGTAATGCCTTCGCACTGACAAATTCCGTCATGCACGTATATACAGCTAAACTGTACAGATTAGCTGTATATATGCTACCGTCGGCTCATGCTTAAACAATCACGCACATCCGACGATCCCCAGTTGGCCGCCCTGGCGGGTGAGCTGCGCATTTCCGTGGGCAAACTAATTCGACGGGTGCGGGAGCAGGCGCATCCGGGCGACTTCACCTCCGCTCAGAAGTCGGTTCTACTCCGCCTGGATCGTGACGGCCCTGCAACCGTCTCCGCCCTCGCGCGGGCGGAGAGCGTGCGCCCGCAGTCCATGCGCGTCACGGTGGCTGCTCTGGAGGCGATGGGGGCCATCCGTGGTGAACCCGATCCGGCCGATGGTCGGCAAACCCTGATCGCCCTGACCCCCACTTTCCGGAAAACCGTCAATGCCAGCCGGGCCGCCAAAAACGACTGGCTGGTCCGTGCCCTGCAAGCGCAACTGTCCCCTCAAGAACAGGACACACTCGCGTCTGCGGTGAAACTGCTGCAGCGGCTCGCCGACTTCTGAGCCGTTCGCAGATACGTGTTCGCGACACTGGGCGAAACGGGCACGACTCAGGAAATCATGGATCTACCTGGAACGAGGAGCGCGTGAAAATGGAATGGCTGAATCTTGTGTCTTACTTCTTTGGGGGTGCCTTTCTCACGAACGCCGTGCCGCATTTTGTCAGCGGTGTGATGGGAGAGCCGTTCCAGAGCCCGTTCGCCAAGCCACCGGGGCAAGGGCTTTCTTCCTCGACCGTGAACGTGCTCTGGGGCTTCTTCAATATTGTCGTCGGCTACGTGCTCGTCTGCCGCGTCGGCGATTTCGGATTGAGGATCACGGGCGATGTCGTTGCGTTCGGGCTCGGCATCCTGGCCATGGGGCTGCTTTGCGCGCGACTATTTGGTCGCCTGCACGGCGGGCATAAGCCAGAGCGTTCGTGACCGCAACGGTCACCGGCGTCTTTCGTTCGCTAAGGCGCTTTAACTATCGGGTCCCGGCGGCCGGCACGCTGATCGCTCGGCATCGGGCTTTACCGCGGCTGTTGTGGCCGCTTACGCTTTGACGCAGCAGGTTCACCGACCTCGTCGATGAGGCGCCAGGAAACGACAGACCCGACAGGCAGGACGTGCCGCGTCTAAACACCAGCCAGCGCCGGCAGCTCTACCTCGTACGACACGCGCTCGCGCCGGCTGCTCATCTGCGGCTGACGTTCCACATGGTTCGGAGGCGATGCGCTTTCAACGCGCATCGGCAGGCGTGCTGGATAGCGAGCGGTTTTCTTCTCGAGAATAGCCCGGCTCAGAAACCCCGCGCTATACGCTGTCAGCAAGTGCGGATGGTGCGCTTCAATATACGCAGCAATCTGCGCCTCCTCACCGTCGATCCCGGCTAATGACGACAACGTGCTCGCATCCCAACGGAAGCGCAGGCCGAGTTCATCGAATGCGCTGTTATAGGCGCACAGTTGCGCCTTGATTTCCGCATCATGCGCGCTGTCGCAAACATCGAACTGGGACGGGTTCATGGTCGTCTCCTTGAGGAAAGTGGCATGACCAAGAGTAGGCCGGGGCATAGATAAACAATAATTAAAGTTTTTGCGAAAAATCATAGTTTTTTGCGTATACATCGGTTTGCCATCTACGTCAGGGACGAAATCTGTCGCCTGGGCAGTCGCGTTGCCCTGATCACCACCCCGTAGCCAGAAGCGGCAGACCTATCTATTAGGTATGCCTAATGCAAACCATAAAATGTTTTAACTTTCGCTTATCGCTGTTCTCGCGCAGCATCCTTCAGACGCGCTCTACGCCAAACACCTTTAACCCAGTCGTCGTGCGATCGACGGGCAAGGGTTTTCGTTAGTGCAATTCCTTCTGGCCGACCACTGGCGCTTCGTTGCCCGTAGATAAACCGCAATGAAGCGATTCGATCACGTCAGTCCAACGCGCCGCTCGAGCGCGACGGAATTTACAGGAGACGAATGACATGGGACATTCCAACGTATCCCAGAGCGGCGGTACGGCGTTCTGGCATCACCGCTGGGTGCAACTGGCGATTGGCATCGTGTGCATGGGGCTCGTCGCGAATCTGCAGTATGCGTGGACATTGTTCGTCGTACCGATGGACAACGCTCACCACTGGGGCCAGGCGGCGATCCAGACCGCGTTCACCGTCTTCATCGTCACCGAAACCTGGCTCGTGCCCGTTGAGGGCTGGCTCGTCGACAAGTTCGGGCCGCGCCCGGTTGTGATCGGCGGTTCGCTATGCGCGGCGCTCGGCTGGATCATCGATGCGCATGCGAGCAGTCTCGCCGAGCTATACGTCGCGGCAGTGATCGCCGGCATCGGCGCGGGTTGTGTGTATGGCACCTGCGTCGGCACGGCACTCAAATGGTTTCCGGACAAGCGCGGCCTCGCAGCCGGTTTGACCGCGGCAGGTTTCGGCGCCGGCGCGGCGGTCACCGTGATTCCAATCGCCAACATGATCCAGCGCTCGGGCTACGCGCACACGTTCATGTTCTTCGGCATTTTTCAGGGCGTCTGCATTCTGCTGCTCGCCACCATGCTGATACGGCCGAAGCCGCCCGCAACCGCGGTCGCGGCTAAACGCGTGGTTGCCAGCAAGATCGACTACACGCCCGGCGAGATGATTCGTTCGCCGCTCTTCTGGGTGCTGTATCTGATGTTCGTGTTCGTCGCGGCCGGCGGCATCATTGCGACGGCGCAGCTTGGGCCCATCGCGAAGGAATACGGCTTTGCCAAACTGCCGGTGAGTCTGCTGGGCATCACGCTGCCGCTGCTCACGATGACGCTGTCGATCGACAACCTGTGCAACGGCTTCACGCGTCCATTGTGCGGTTTTCTGTCGGACCGCATTGGCCGCGAAAACACGATGTTCATGATCTTTCTCGGCGAAGGCGTCGCGCTGCTGGGACTCATGCAGTTCGGCCACAACCCCTACGCATTCATGTTCTTCGCCGCCGCCGTGTTCCTGTGCTGGGGCGAAATCTTTTCGATCTTCCCGGCGACTTGCGCGGACACGTTCGGCAGCAAATACGCCGCCGCCAATGCGGGGACGCTTTATACCGCGAAGGGTACCGCGTCGATGCTGGTGCCGATCGCATCAGTGCTGTCGGCGAACGGTGGGTGGAGCACGGTGTTCATCTCGGCTGCGGTGGTGTCGATCGCGGCAGCCGTGTCCGCGAAATTCATCCTCGCACCCATGAGAAAGCGCTGGATCGAGAACTCGGGCGCGCCGGCTGACGTGGTCATCGCCGAGGCGCGGCTGCGGCCGTCGTCCGGCGCCCCATCTGAATGAATGACAACGCGAGCGCGCAGCTCGCGATAAACCCCATAAACGTCCCGCGACCAAGGAGAGACATCATGGCAGAAGCCGACAGCCCTGCAGCAGAAAATACCCTGAAGCAACAGGCAACCGAGACGACCGACGGATTCCATCTCGTCATCGACGCGCTGAAACTGAACGACATCAACACCATCTTTGGACTGGTCGGTATTCCGATCACCGACCTCGCGCGGCTTGCACAAGCGGAAGGGATGCGTTTCATCGGCTTTCGTCACGAACAGCACGCGGGCAATGCAGCGGCCATCTCCGGCTTCATGACGCAGAAGCCAGGCATCTGCCTGACGGTGTCGGCGCCGGGCTTTCTGAACGGCCTGACCGCGCTCGCCAACGCGACCACCAACTGCTTCCCGATGATCCTGATCAGCGGTTCGAGCGAACGCGAAATCGTCGATCTGCAGCAGGGCGATTACGAAGAGATGGATCAGTTGAATGCGGCCAGGCCGTACGCCAAAGCCGCGTATCGCGTGCTGCATGCGGAAGACATCGGCATCGGCGTGGCGCGTGCGATCCGTGCCGCAGTGTCGGGCCGCCCGGGTGGCGTGTATCTGGATCTGCCGGCCAAGCTGCTCGCGCAAACGCTGGACGCCGTGAAGGCGCAACAGTCGCTGGTCAAAGTGGTCGATGCCGCGCCGCGTCAGTTGCCGGCGCCGGAATCGGTCAAGCGTGCGATCGATGTGCTGAAGAGTGCGAAGCGTCCGCTGATCCTGCTCGGCAAGGGCGCGGCGTACGCGCAGGCTGACGCCGAGATTCGCGCGTTCGTCGAACAAAGCGGCGTTCCGTATCTGCCGATGTCGATGGCCAAGGGTCTGTTGCCCGATACGCACGAGCAATCGGCGTCGGCGGCGCGCTCGTTCGTGCTGCAGGAAGCCGATGTTGTCGTGCTGATCGGCGCGCGTCTGAACTGGCTGCTCTCGCATGGCAAGGGCAAAACGTGGGGCGCAGAGCCGAAAAAATTCGTCCAGGTCGATATTTCGCCGACCGAGATCGACAGCAACGTCGCGATTGCGGCGCCGGTGATCGGCGATATCGGCTCGTGCGTGGCGGCGTTGCGCGCGGGCCTCGACACGAGCTACGCGAAGCCGAGCGCCGAGTGGACCGGTGCGATCGCCGAGCGCAAGAGCAAGAACCTCGCAAAGATGGCCGCCACGCTCGACAAGAATCCGTCACCGATGAATTTCCACAGTGCGTTGCGCGCAATCCGCGATGTGCTGAAGACGCGTCCGGACATCAACGTCGTCAACGAAGGCGCGAACACGCTCGACTACGCGCGCAGCATCATCGATATGGTTGAGCCGCGCAAACGCTTCGATTCGGGCACGTGGGGAATCATGGGCATCGGCATGGGCTTCGCGATCGGCGCGGCGGTGACGAGCGGCAAACCGGTTGTTGCGATCGAAGGTGACAGCGCGTTCGGTTTCAGCGGCATGGAACTCGAAACGATCTGCCGCTACGACTTGCCGGTTTGCACGATCGTATTCAACAACAACGGCGTGTATCGCGGCACCGACGTGAACCCGACAGGCGGCAAGGACGTCGCGCCGACCGTGTTCGTGAAGGGCGCGCGCTACGACAAGATGATCGAGGCATTCGGCGGTGTCGGCCACCACGCGACCACACCGGAAGAACTGACGAAGGCACTGCTCGAAGCGATCGCATCGGGTAAGCCGACCTTGATCAATGCCGTCATCGATGAAGCGGCGGGCACCGAAAGCGGCCGCCTGACCAATCTGAATCCGCAAAGCGCGGCAATGAAAAAGTGATCCAGCGTAACCACGGAGATATCAAAGTGACCAAACCTCTCGAAGGCATCAAGATCATCGACTTCACCCACGTTCAGGCCGGCCCTGCGTGCACCCAGTTGCTCGCCTGGTTCGGCGCCGACGTGATCAAGGTTGAAAGACCGGGTTCGGGCGACGTGACGCGCAACCAGTTGCGCGATATCCCCGACGCCGACGCACTGTACTTCACGATGCTCAACAGCAACAAGAAGTCGCTGACGTTGGACACAAAAAAGCCCGAAGGCAAGGAAGTACTCGAAAGACTGATTCGCGAATCAGACGTGCTGGTCGAAAATTTTGGCCCGGGCGCGTTGGACCGGATGGGCTTTTCGTGGGAACGCCTGAACGAACTCAATCCGAAGATGATCGTTGCTTCGGTGAAGGGTTTCAGCGACGGCCATCACTACGACGACCTGAAGGTCTACGAAAACGTCGCGCAATGCGCAGGCGGCGCGGCGTCCACCACCGGCTTCTGGGACGGTCCGCCGACCATCAGCGCCGCGGCACTCGGCGACAGCAACACCGGTATGCATCTGGCGATCGGCATTCTGACCGCACTGATTGGACGCGGCAAAACCGGCAAGGGCCAGAAGGTCGCGGTGTCGATGCAGGACAGTGTACTGAACCTGTGCCGCGTGAAGCTACGTGACCAGCAGCGGCTGGAGCGCGTGGGTTATCTCGAGGAATATCCGCAGTATCCGCACGGCGAATTCAGCGATGTAGTGCCGCGTGGCGGCAACGCGGGCGGCGGCGGTCAGCCGGGCTGGGTGCTCAAGTGCAAGGGCTGGGAAACGGATCCGAACGCATACATCTACTTCACGATCCAGGGCCATGCGTGGGAGCCGATCTGCAAGGCACTCGGCAAACCCGAGTGGATCGATGACCCAGCCTACAAGACTGCTGAAGCACGTCAACCGCATATCTTTGAGATATTCGGCACCATCGAAGGCTGGCTCGCGGACAAGACCAAGTTCGAAGCGGTCGACATCTTGCGCAAGTTCGACATTCCGTGCGCGCCGGTGCTGACGATGAAGGAGCTCGCCAATGATCCGTCGTTGCGCGCGAGCGGCACGATCGTCGAAGTGCCGCACAAGAAACGCGGCACGTATCTGACGGTCGGCAGTCCGATCAAATTCTCGGATATGAAGCCGGAAGTCACCGCGTCGCCGTTGCTCGGCGAACACACGGACGAAGTACTGGCGAGCCTTGGCTACAGCAAGCAGGATATCTTCAACCTACGCGAAGTCAGAGCGGTTTAACGGTGTCGCGCCGCGGGTCCTTCTGTCTGCTCGGGCCTGCGGATACGGCGTCCTTCGCGGGCGCCGTATTCAATTTAAGGATTTGCATTTTTCATTCGGGGGAGTGCCATGCAAGCAGCCATCGACTTCGAGCAACTCGTCAACGCGATCGGCGACGCGATCATCATCTCCGATGCCAGCGGGAGCATCACATTGTGGAACCCTGCTGCCGAGCGCATGTTCGGCTTTACGCAAAGTGAGGCACTGGGAAAGTCGCTAGATTTGATCATTCCGGAACGTTTGCGCGGCCGCCATTGGGACGGCTATCACAAGACCATGGCAACAGGCGAAACCCGTTATGGCAACGACGTGCTGCGTGTCCCCGCCGCGCACAAGGACGGGCGATCACTATCGATTGCCTTTACGGTTGCGTTACTCCATTCGCCGCAGAACGAACTCACCGGCATCGTCGCAGTGATCCGCGACGAAACCAGCCGCTTCCAGGAAGATCGCTTGCTGCGCAAGCGTCTTGCGGAACTGGAAACGGCATCGCACCACGCAACTCTATGATCGGTGCTCGAAAGAGATTATTGCGGGTCAGATAGAATCAGTTTGCTCATGGCGGATTGAGCGGCTCGTCGAGAGGCGCGCATCATCTGCAATCTGGCGAGTTGTTCAGCCTGCAGATTCAAGGTTAGCGGTTACGAAGATCCGTGTAATAAAATGTAATTGAAAGTCTAAATTCATCGCTTCGACGTAATTTGTCTGCAAATTGCACCTCGTTCGCACGATTTCCCCCAACGAGCAAATGAGGTAACGATGAAAACGACACGGAGATGGTCTGCAGGTGTGGCGGCGCTTGGCGCAAGTGCGCTCGCTTTAGGTGGTGCACTCGCGCCTGCACAGGCGAGTGAGACGGAGGGTGTCAAACATGTCTTGCTCATCAGCTTCGACGGCTTGCATGAGCAGGATGTAGCGCGTTGCATAGCCGGCAATGCCTGTCCGAATCTCGCGCTTCTCGCGAAATCGGGCATCACGTACGCGAACGCGTTTACGCCCGGACTTTCCGATTCGTTCCCGGGCCTCACAGCACTCGTAACGGGCGGCTCGCCTAAATCCGCCGGCCTTTTCTATGACGTTTCATATGACCGCACGCTCTACGCGCCTAACGACTCGGGTTGCGTCGGCAAGCAGGGCTGGAACGTCGTATTCGACGAAACCACCGGCAAGGACGGCGAAAACGGCGGTCCACTGGTGCACCTCGACGGCGGCGGCGCGTTCAATCCGCAGGCCATTCCGCGTGCGCGCGTCGGCGCGAAGTGCGTGCCCGTCTACCCGCACGACTACGTGAAGACGAATACGGTCTTCGAGGTCGTCAAGGAGAACATGCCCAATTCGTACACCGCGTGGGCCGACAAGCACGCGTGGGGTTACGACTGGCTGAACGGCCCGTCGGGCCGCGGCGTGGACGATCTTGCGCGCACCGAGATCAATTCGATCGACCCCGCTACCAGAACGTACTACCTCGACACGTATACGCATACCGAGAAGTTCGATGATTATCACGTGCAGGCGCTCATCAACGAGATCGGCGGCAAGGACTCCACCGGCACGCGCGACGAACCGGTGCCGACGCTCTTCGGCACCAACTTCCAGACGCTGAGCGTGGCGCAGAAAGCCACCGTGGCGACGGGCGGCGGCTATCTCGACGCCGACTTCACGCCGGGTCCGCAAGTGACGGGCGCAATCAGCTATCTCGACAATGCGCTCGGCCGCGTCGTGGCCGCGCTCCAGCAGCAGAACCTCTACTCGTCCACGCTCATCATCGTGACCGCCAAGCACGGCCAGTCGCCCACCGATCACACGAAACTCGTGAAGAACGGTGACACGCTCACGAAGTTGCTCGAAGCGAACAACTATCTGGATCCGAACGGCAACTTCGGCCAGAACAACACGAAGAGCGGCAACCTGAACGACGGCACGGGTCTCGTCAACACAGGCTTGGTGCAGACCGACGACGTCGGCCTCATCTGGCTGCGCGATCAATCGCAGCGCGACGCGGTGGTCACGACGCTCAAGAAGAATCTCTCGTGCAACGCGCCTGGGATCTGCGCGGACGGCCCGCAAGCGTATATCCTCTACGGCCCCTCACTGGTGAACCGCTTCGGCGATCCGGCGCAAGGCCGCACGCCCGATATCATCGTGCAGCCGAACCCCGGCGTGATCTACACGTCGAGCACGGCGAAAGATGAAGAGCACGGCGGCAATGCGCCCGACGACAGCCATCTCGGCCTCGTCGTTTCGTATGCTGGGCTGCACCACCCCGGCCGCAGGATCGATGAGCGCGTCACGACCACGCAGGTCGCGCCCACCATCCTGAAGGCGTTCGATCTTGATCCGCATCTGCTGCATTCCGTTGCCCTGGAAGGCACGCGCGCGCTGCCGGGTCTCGGCTTGAGAAGCGGCGAGTAACGCACGTAGCAGCTTGGGCCGGCATTCTGCACGAAGCGCCGGCCCACGCATCAGGATGCGCCGGTCACTTTCCTCGTTTTCTTCGGAATCAGTAGCTGCGCCAATTCCTGCAGGAACCGTACGGGTCCCTCTGCGTGCAGCGCGTGCCCGCTGCTGAGTGCGCCGTCAATGACTGTTCCCAGCCGTAAAGCAAAAGTCTCCGGCTCATCGACGCGCAAGGCTCGCGCAAGATCCGCGAGCCGCCGCCGCAGTTCCCGCTTATGCGCCACCGCGACCTTGCGGGCGGGGTGATTGTCGTCCGCATATTCCGCGGCGATGTTGATCTGCGGGCAGCCGCGATAACCCGGACGCGCAATGCGTTCGCCAATCCATTGAAGTTGCGCGTTCAGTTCCTCACGCGGCGCGCCCTTATGCTGGGCGGCAACCGTATCCCAATGCCGCCAGAAGTCTTCGTCTTCGAGAAGAAGAAAGGCTTCGATCAGGTCATCTTTCGTTCCGAAATGACGATAAAGGCTCGTCTTGGCGACACCCGCCTGCGCCACGATAAGGTCGACGCCAACAGCACGCGTGCCTTCCCGATAGAAAAGCTCGCTGGCGGTCCGCAGAATGCGCTCACGCGTATCAGGCACGGGTTCGCGCGTGTGTTCTCCCTTCTTCATTCAGGTCAACCTTGAAAGATTTGTCATGCCGAAACTCTTTTTTCGATCATAGCACTGGAGGATTGACAGCGCTACAGATCTGTATTATAAAACAGACAGGTCTGTATCGCTATCAACCATGTACCGGAGTCAACAATGAGCGACCGAAAGACTGTTGCGGTTTACGGGGCCACTGGCCACACGGGAAGTTTTGTTGTGGCGGAATTGAAGCGGCGTGGTATCGGTGTTGTCCGGATAGGGCGAGATGCAGCGCGCCTGAGGGAAGGCGATGCCGGTGACTCGACGCCATGGCGCGTCGCTGCCATCGAGGACCCTGCGCAACTCGACGCGGCGATCCGTGGCGCGGACGCCGTCATTAACTGCGCCGGACCTTTTCTCGATACCGCGCTGCCAGTCGTTGACGCCGCGTTGCGCGCCGGGATTCCTTATCTCGATCTCGCGGCCGAACAGCCCGCGCTCCAGATGCTGGTCGATCAACGCGATACGAGCGCACGCGACGCGGGAGTGGCGCTCATACCTGCTGCGGCGTTCTATGGCGGACTCGCCGATTTGCTGGTGACGGCGGCTGCAGATCAGGATAAGCCGCTCGACAGGGTTGATATCGCCATCGGGCTCGACAGTTGGCATCCGACGCCCGGAACGCGCCTGACCGGCGAACGCAATCGGGCGAGACGGCTCATCCAGGCGGAGGGGAGACTGGCGCCTGTTCCGCAGCCAGCGCCCGAAGGCGTGTGGTCTTTTCCGGCGCCGCTCGGCACCATGGAGGTGGTGATGCTCCCCTTTACGGAGGTTCTCACCGTCTCGCGTCATCTGCGCATCGACACGGTCGAGTCCTGGCTCGCGCTCTCGGCTCTGCGCGACATTCGTGATCCCAATACGCCGACACCCCGGCCGCACGATGAGCAGGGACGATCGGCTCAGCAATTCATTGTGGACGTCGTGATCGAACAGAACGGGACGACGCGCCGTATTACGGCAACGGGACGCGATATCTATGCGGTCAGTGCACCGATCATCGTGGAGGCAACTGAGCGATTGCTGAGCGGCAAGGCCGGGCCGCGAGGGGGTGTCTTAAGTCTTGGAGAAATTTTTGATGCCAGGGATTTTCTCGCCGCGCTCGATACGGTGACGGTTTCGTACGACGCCGTATCCAGCCCGATATTGACGAGGAGAGACGAGCAAGAGCGGAACGTTGAGTAATACGAACTGCTGTCCCTGTATCACGTGCGCATATCCCTATCTCGGATAGCTTTGCCAAGGGCTATTGCGCGCGACGTTTTGATCGGCCTGACGGCTCCGGCTGTTCTGCCAGGAGGCGGCTGGCCAACTCAAAGCCGTCGACGCAATCTCCTGCCGCCCAGGTTTCGGCGAGTGTGGTGCGAAGCGTGCGTAGCGTCTTTCGCTGCGCACGCAGGGCGGTCATGAGCTGTTCGATCTCGTCGAGCCGCGTGTCGAGTTGGCGCAGCAAATCATCTTTCGGATAAGTCTCGTGACTGGCGAATGCCTCGCGCAGTTTGTCGAGCGGGAAGCCCAGATTCTGCGCCAACTGCACCATACGCAGGCGCCCAACGGCCATCTCAGAGTAGACGCGATATCCGTTAGGACTGCGCTCCGGCGCGGGTAGCAAGCCGCTCTGCTCATAAAAGCGGATGGCGGACGGCGCGAGGTCGGTTTTTTCCGCGAGTTCGCCGATTCTCATAGCGCTTGACCTTCAAGTTGACTTTAATCTTAGTATAGCGGCATCGTCCATCTCGCACACTGACTTTGCCATGACTACATCGCTGTTTACACCCGTGCAGTTGCCCAACGGCACCTGGCTGCCCAACCGTCTGGCCAAAGCGGCGATGGAAGAAAACCTTGCCGACGCGGGGCAACTGCCTGGCGAGACCATCCATCGCCTATACCGCTCGTGGGCGGAAGGTGGCGCGGGTCTCATCGTCACGGGCAACGTGATGATCGACGGTCGGGCTTTGACCGGGCCTGGCGGGATTGTGCTTGAGGCCAATACGCCCCTTGCACCGTTCATGCAGTGGTCGCAGGCGGCACGCAGCAACGGCGCCCAGGTGTGGATGCAGATCAATCATCCGGGCCGGCAGGTGCTGGCGGCGATGGGCGGCAACGCGTGGGCGCCCTCGGCTGTCCCGATGGCGCTCGGCAAACACAGCAAGCTGTTCGCGCAGCCGAGCGCGATGAGCGAAGACGAGATCAGCGAGACCATCGGCCGTTTTGCGGCGACGGCACACGCTGCCGAACAGGCGGGGTTCACAGGCGTGGAAATTCACGCCGCACATGGTTATCTGATCTCGCAGTTCCTTTCGCCACTGACCAATCACCGCGCCGACCGTTGGGGCGGCAATCTCGCCAACCGTGCCCGCCCGCTGCTGGAAGTGGTGCGCGCGGTACGCGCAATGGTCTCACCGGGTTTTTGCGTGGCCGTCAAACTGAACTCCGCTGACTTTCAGCGCGGTGGGTTTTCGGAAGACGATGCGCGGCAAGTCGTGCTGTGGCTCAATGACCTGCCGGTCGATCTGGTCGAGCTATCCGGGGGCAGCTATGAAAGCCCCGCGATGCAGGGTGATACCGCTGACGGGCGCACCCTTGCGCGCGAAGCCTATTTCCTCGAATTCGCCAGAGATCTGGCCGGCGTCGCCGCGATGCCTGTCATGACCACCGGCGGCATCCGGCGCCGCGCTGTGGCTGAACAGGTGCTGAACAGTGGCGTCGCAGTCGTCGGCATGGCCACGGCGCTCGCTGTGATGCCCGATCTGCCCGCACGCTGGCGGGCAGGTGCTGATCTGGCGGCGCACATTCAGCCGATTGAATGGCGCGACCGGGCACTCACGGGGCTCGCCCGCATGGCACTCGTCAAACGCCATTTACGTGCTCTCGGTGCGGGACGGTCGGCACCTGCCCGGTATTCCGCGGTCCTGACCTTGATCCTCGATCAATTGCGCGCGCGTCGGCTGACGCGGCGTTATCGGCAATGGAAGCAGGCGCAGGCGTGAAGCGGCGGATGTGTGACCAGGAACCTGGCGAAACACAGCGCTAACTCGCCTTCGCCGCTGCAGCGTCCTGATGATGATCGGCGGCGAGGAACATATACATCGCCGGCACCACGAACAACGTAAAGAGTGTGCCGATCGAGAGCCCCGTGAAGATCACGAGCCCCATCGCATTGCGGCCCGCCGCGCCCGCGCCCGAGGCGATCACGAGCGGCAGGACGCCGAGCACCATGGCCGCTGTTGTCATCAGAATCGGGCGCAGCCGCACGCCCGCCGCTTCTTCCAGGGCCTCGCGCTTCGATTTTCCGGCGTGTTGCAATTCGTTGGCGAACTGGACGATCAGGATGCCGTGCTTGCTGACGAGCCCCATCAGCGTGACGAGTCCGACTTGCGTGTAGATGTTCAGCGTCGTCAAGCCGACGTTGATGAAGATGAGCGCGCCGAAGAGCGCCATCGGTACTGAAACCAGGATCACGATCGGGTCACGGAAACTTTCGAACTGCGCCGCGAGCGCGAGGAATACGATGATCGTCGCGAACAGCAGCGTGATGACGAAACCACCGGACTCCTGTACGAATTGTCGCGATTGCCCCGAGTAATCCGCCGAATAACCTGCTGGTGCGGCCTGGGCGGTTGCCTTGCGCAGAAAATCGAGCACCTCGCCTTGTGACACGCCTGGCACGGTCACGCCCGAGATCGTCGCCGAGTTGAGTTGCTGGAAGTGGTTGATCGATTCCGGCACGACGTTGTGTTCGAGATGCGCAACCGTCGAAGCCGGAATGACACTGCCGTCCGGCGTGCGCAGGTAGTAATCGAGCACCTGCGAAGGATTCAGGCGGTCGGTCTGCAACACCTGCGGAATCACCTTGTACGAGCGCCCGGCGAT
Source organism: Paraburkholderia sediminicola (assembly GCF_046030555.1). Lineage (GTDB taxonomy): Bacteria > Pseudomonadota > Gammaproteobacteria > Burkholderiales > Burkholderiaceae > Paraburkholderia > Paraburkholderia sediminicola_E. Next base: position 197,395 of record NZ_JAQQCH010000002.1, read on the forward strand.
CGAGAAGTAGTTGACATAGCCGCCCCCGAGCGCCGAACCGAGTGCTTGCCCGACGTCGCTCTGCGAGAGGCCGAGCGAGGCGACCTTGTCGCGGTCGACAATGAGCGTGGCTTCCGGCTTGTCGAGCTTGAGATCGCTGTCGACGAAGAAAAACATCCCGCTCGCGCGGGCTTTCTGCAGGACTGCCTGCGATACTTCGTTGAGGTTCTCGAAGGGTTCGGTCGTGCTGATGACGAACTGCACCGGCAAACCTTGCGAGCCCGGCAGCGGCGGAAACTGGAATGCCGCGACGCGAGCACCGGCGATCTCATTCCATTTCTGCTGCAATTCCTGCTGCAAAGCGGTCGCGCCCTTGCTGCGCTGGTCCCATGTCTTGAACAGCACCCCGCCGATCCCCTGGTTGAGCGTCGGCGCACCGGTGAGCTGGAACATCTGCGAGTATTCAGGCAACGCCTTGGAGATGTTGAACACCTGGTCTGCGTAGGTCTGCATCTGCTGGATCGTCGCGTTCGGCGGCCCCTGGATCTGCGACAGGACGATCCCCTGATCCTCCTGCGGCGCGAGCTCCGATTTCGACGTCATGAACAGGTAGACCATGCCGGCGAGCAGCAGCGCGCCCATCAGGATGAACACGGGCCAGGTGTCGAGCGTCGCGTGCAACAGACGGCCGTAGCTACGATGAACACGATCGAACTGGCGGTCGATGAAGCGCGCGAAGCGCCCCGACTCCTGGTCCGCACGAAAGAAGCGCGAGCACATCATCGGCGACAACGTCAGCGCGATCACACCGGACACCGTCACCGCGCCGGCGAGCGAGAAGGCGAACTCGGTGAAGAGGGCACCCGTCAGGCCGCCCTGAAAACCGATTGGCGCATACACCGCGACGAGCACGACGGTCATCGCGAGGATCGGTCCGCCGAGTTCCCGTGCGGCGATCAGCGCGGCGTCGAGTGGCGCCTTGCCTTCTTCCTTCATATGACGATCGACGTTTTCGACGACGATGATGGCGTCGTCCACGACGAGCCCGATCGCGAGCACGAGCGCGAGCAGCGTCAGCAGATTGATCGAATAGCCAAGCAACTGCATCACGAAGAACGTGCCGATGAGCGACAGCGGCATGGCGATCAGCGGCACGATGACCGCGCGGAAACTGCCGAGGAACAGGAAAATCACCACGGTGACGATCAGCAGCGACTCGACCAGCGTCTTGATGACCTCGACGATTGCCGTGTTGACGAAATCGGTCGCGTCATAAACGATATCGCCCGTCATGCCGGTCGGAAACTGCTTCTGCAGCCCGGGAAAGACGGCTTTTACGCGCTTGGCCACGTCGAGGATGTTGGCATCCGGGGCGACCTTGATGCCGATGAACACTGAACGCTTGCCGCTGAACGCGACGTTGAAGTCGTAGCTGTCGGCGCCGAGCACGACGTTCGCCACGTCTTCAAGGCGCACGATCGCGCCGTTCTTCTGTTTGACGACGAGTTGCTTGAAGTCGTCGACGGTATGCAGGTCGGTGCCCGCGTTCAGGTCGACGCTGACCATTTGCCCCTTCGTGGTGCCGAGCGTCGCGAGGTAGTTGTTGTTGCCGAGCGCCGTGAAGACGTCGGTTGCCGTCACGCCGTGCGCGGCGAGCCGCGTTGAATCGAGCCATGCGCGCAACGCGAACTGCCGGCCGCCGAGGATTTCGGCTGTCTGCACGCCTTCGATCGAATCGAGCTTGGGCTTGATGACACGCAGCAGGTAATCCGTGACGTTGTTGCTCGGCAGCACGTCGCTGTAAAAACCCATGTACATGGCGTCGGTGGTCTGCCCGGTCTGGACTGTCAGCACCGGCTGCTGCGCCTGCGGCGGCAACTGGTTGCGCACGGAGCCGATCTGCGTATTGATCTCGGTGAGTGCGCGGTTCGCATCGTAATTCAGGCGCAGTGTTGCGGTAATGGTCGACACGCCGGTGCTGCTCGTCGACGACATGTAGTCGATGCCCTGCGCCTGGGCGATCGCGGCCTCGAGCGGCTGCGTGATGAACCCGGCGATGGTGTCGGCGTTCGCGCCATAGTAAGCCGTGCTGATCGTCACGACGGCGTTTTCGGTCTGCGGATACTGGCTGACTTTCAGGGCGGCCAGCGAGCGCAATCCGAGCACGAGAATCAGCAGGCTGACGACCGAGGCAAGCACGGGCCGCCGGATAAAGAGATCGGTGAATGTCATCGCGCGGTCTCTCTATTGTTCCTGAGGCGTCGGGTTCGGACTGTCTGTTGGCTGCACGCTGTTATTGATGATAAGCGGCGTGCCGTTCTTGAGCTTGAGCTGCCCGCTCGTCACGACCTGCGTGCCGGCTTCGACGCCTTTGAGGATCGCAACCTGATCGCCACGCGTTGGGCCTGGCGTGACGAACACCTGCTGCGCGACGGGCAAGGTCTTGCCCTGTGCGTTGGGTTGCGTGCCCGGCTTGACGATGAACACGGTCGCGCCATAGGGGTTGTAGGTGATGGCCGTTTGCGGCAGCGTCAGGTGGCGCTGTCCGGCGCCCGCGTCGATCTTCACGTTCGCGTACATGCCCGGCAGCAGCTTGCGCTCATGATTGTCCACGCTGGCTTCGATCTGCACGTTGCGCGTGGCGGTGTCGACTTTCGGGCTGACCGACTGGATCTTGCCCACGAACGTTTGCCCGCTGTACGCATTGGTGTCGACCACGATGGTCTGGCCGATCGCGAGCAGGCCGAGTTGCTGCTGAGGCAGGTAGAAATCGGCGTAGATCGGATCGATGGCCTGTAGCGTGACGATCGCATCGCCCGGATTGATGTACTGCCCCGGATTGATCGTGGTGATGCCGAGGCGCCCGGCAAACGGTGCGCGGATGGTTTTCTTGTCGACGAGCGCGGCCTGTTGCGCGACTTGTGCCTTCTTGCCCTTCAGGTCGGCGGCGTCCGCGTCGAGCTGCGCCTTGGCGATCGCCTTGATGTCGTACTGCGCCTTGTCGCGCTGGTAGACCGTCTGGGCCAGTTCTGCTGCTGCCTGGAGCGACTGGAGCAGCGCCACGTCGCTGTCGGCATTGAGCCTGACGAGCACCTGTCCGGCTTTCGCTTCCTGTCCCGAGTTGAACGCCACTTCGCGCACGAGGCCCGCGACTTCGGTGGTGACGTCGACGCCGCGCACGGCGCGCAGGCTGCCGACCGCCGCAAGCTGCGGTTGCCACGACTGATAGCTGGCGACGACCGCCGAGACAGTGGCGGGCGGTGCCGAGTTGCCCGCCATGAACTTCGCGATCATGTGCGAGCGGAACAGGTTGAAGCCGACAAGTGCGGCCAGCAGCAGGCCGACACAGATCAGCATGATCACCATCCGCTTTGTCATCGGTTTTCTTTCGGTCATCGTGATGTCCTTGCACGGCATTGGCGCGAGGCGCCGGACGTTGCGTTCCTTAGCGTTCCTGACAGCGCGTGTTGCGAAGAGCAATGAAGCGAGTGTTCCGTTCTGCGATGTGTCAATGCGTTGTTGCGGCAGCGGTGGCCGGCGCAGCGGCGTTCCACCAGCCGCCGCCGAGCGCCTGGAAGAGGGCTGCGGTATCGGCGTAGCGGGAGGCCTGTGCCTGCGCGAGGCTCACCACCGTTTGCTGGTACTGGCGTTGCGCATCGAGAAGCGACAGGTAGCTCACTCCGCCGACGCGATATTGTCCGCGCGTCAGTTCCAACGAATCGTTAGCGGAGTGCCAGGCGTCCGTCTGCGCTTTCAGGCCGGTCGCGTCGTGATCGAGCGCGCGTAGCGAGTCGGCGACGTTCTGGAACGCCAGCAGCACTGTTTCACGATATTGGGCGTCGGCCTGCTCGTACGCCGCCTCGGCCGCGCGCTTCTGTGCGCTCAGTTGCCCGCCGTGGAAGACCGGTTGCAGCAGACCGGCGCCCAGGCTCCAGATCGTGCTGCCGGCCTTGAACACCTGCGCCGGCGTCAGTGCCTCGGCGCCGTAGCTGGCGGACAGCGTGATCTGCGGGTACATCGCCGCGGTCGCCACGCCGATTTGCGCGCTGGCCTGATGCAGTACGGCGTCGGCGGCGAGGATGTCGGGCCGCTGCTGCACCAGTGCCGACGGAAGGCTGACGGGCAGCGTCTCGGGCAACGAAAACATCTCGAGCTTGAATTCGGGCAAGGCGGCGTCGCTGGGCAGTTTGCCGGCCAGCACAGCGAGCTGGTGGCGCACCTGATCGAGTTGCTGTTGCAGCGGCGGCAGCGTTGCGCGGGTTTGCGCCAACAGGGTCTGCTGCGCGAGTACCGCCGTACGGCCCACGCCGCCCAGTTCGAACTGCTTGCCGAGTACGCCCAGTTGCTCGTCTTCTTCCGCGGCGATCCGCTCGGTTGCTTCGATCTGCGCGCGTAGAGACGCTTCCTTGACGGCCGCGGTCACGATGTTGGCTGACATCGCGAGATAGGCGGCCTGCAACTGGAAGCGCTGGTAATCGATTTGCGCGTGCAACGCTTCAAGTTCGCGCCGCGCGCCGCCGAACACGTCGAGCTTGTACGACACGTTGACCGATGCGTTGTAGAGATTGAACTCATCGACCAATCCAGGCTCGCCGAACGCGATGCCGTTTACTTTTTCGCGCGTGGCGCCAAGTTGCGCGTCGACGCTGGGCAGAAGGGAGCCACCGGCTTGCGCCGAGAAGTTTTCGCGCGCCTGCCGCAAAGCAGCTTGCGCCGCGACGATGTTCGGGCTGTTGACGAGGGCCTGACGGATCAGCGTATCGAGCGGCTCGCAATGAAAGAGCGCCCACCAGGCGGCGGGAATGTCCTGTCCCGGCACAAAGCGCTGCGGCGAACCGGCGGCCCCCGGAGAAGAGGCCGTCTGCTCGGGCATTGGCGCGGCGGTGTAGGTGTCGGTAGCGGGCGCGGCGGGCGTGTGGTAGTTCGGGCCGACCATGCAGCCGGCCACTGCGGCGCTGCCGCAAAGCGCGACGCATACGCCCAGCCGCCGGACAATACGCTGGTTAACGTCGATCATCGATCCACCTTATTTCGCCTGCGCTTAGCCTGAGCGAGGGGAGCGGTGGGCCTGTTCAACCCACCCGAGCTTTCGATGTTTCTTTTCCTGACGGCGGAATTTACCACGCGCAACGATAGCTACGCGTTGCACTTGCGCACGAGATCACGTAGTCCATGCGCCTGGCGGCGTTTCAGGCGGCCGCCTGCATTGCAAGGGATTTCCCTGGGTCCGGCGAACCTGGGCGTTTGTCGCAAGTACCGTCAGCGCCTAGATGTTGATTTGACCGCCCATTTCCACCACGCGGTTAGCGGGCAGGCTGTAATACTCGGCAGCCTGCGCCGCGTTTCTTGCAAGAAACGCGAACAGCTTCTCACGCCAGAGCGGCATCGATTTGCTTTCACCGGTCGCCATGATGGTGTCGCGCGCGAGGAAGAACGATGTATCCGCAGGTTCGTATTTCCAGTTCGGCATCTGTTTCTGCGCCAGTTCGAGAATGGCGGGAACGTTCGGAATTTCCATGAAGCCATGGTGAACCGTGACGGCGTAGCATCCGTGCCCGAGGTCGACAACCGCCGCTTTCCGCTCGTCGGGAACATGCGGCACGTTGTCCGTCATGCCAGCAAGGAAGATGTTGGTCTGATGCATGACGCCGTTGTGCTTCAGGTTGTGCAGAAACGCGGATGGCGCCATGTCTATGACGCCACCAGGAAAAACGGCCGTACCGTTTACGCGCGGCGGTGGGTGCCCGCCGTCGCACAGGGAGTGAATCAATGCCACCAGCGGCATATTGTCGGATTTCATCCTGTCGACAACTGTTTCACGTCCCTTATGCCAGGTTGTCATCACGGTAAACAGCACGCCCCCGGCGAGCAGCGGAAACCAGCCGCCTTCAAGTACCTTGCTGACGTTGCTCGAGACGAATACCGCGTCGACGAGGGCGAGAGGCCCGATGACAGCCGCGGTTGCAAGCGGCTTCCAGTTCCACAGACAGTGGGTGATGAAGTACATCAGCAAGGTCGTCAGCAGCATGGTCGATGCCACCGCGATACCGTAAGCCGCCGCCAGATTGTCAGAGGACTTGAAAAACACCACGAGAAAAACCACGGCGGCGTAAAGCGAGACATTGATGAACGGGACATACACCTGCCCGATTTCGTGCGTCGACGTGTGAACGACCGGAATGCGCGGCAGAAAGCCGAGTTGTACGGCCTGCTTGGTCATCGAAAAGGCGCCCGAGATGACAGCCTGCGACGCGATAATCGTGGCCGCCGTGGCGAGCAGGACGAGCGGTACGAGCGCCCAGCCAGGAGCCGACTGGAAAAATGGTTGAGCAATCGCTGAAGGCTTTTCGAGAACCAGCGCAGCCTGACCGAAATAGTTCAGTACCAGGCTCGGGAGCACGAGAAGCAGCCACGCGAGACAGATCGGCTTTTTTCCGAAATGGCCCATATCGGCGTAGAGCGCCTCGCCGCCGGTCAGCGCGAGAAAAACCGAACCCAGCACAACGAATGCGGTGGCCGGCGCGTGAGCGACAAATCTGACGGCATAGAGCGGCGAGACGGCCTGCACAATGGCGGTATGCGTGACGATATGGGATATGCCGAGCACCGCCAGTGTCACGAACCATACGATCATCACCGGCCCGAAAACTTTGCCAACCGCGCCCGTGCCGCGTTTCTGAATTTTGAAAAGTCCGGTGAGGATGACGAGCGAGATGGGGACAATCCATTCGGTCAGATGAGGGTCCACGAGCGTCACGCCTTCCACTGCGGATATCACCGAAATGGCCGGCGTGATCATCGAATCGCCGTAGAACATGGCCGCGCCGAAGACCCCGAGCGTCAATAGAACACGGCGCAACCGCACCGGCGCGATGCCGGATGCAAGTGCGGTGAGCGCGAGAATGCCGCCCTCACCATCGTTGTCCGCACGCATCACGAAGCTGACGTATTTCAGCGTGACGACAATGATGATCGACCACAGAATCAGCGACACAATGCCGAATACGTTGGTTTGGGTGATGCCGCCTGCTGCCTTCAGGCACTCGCGCAGCGTATAGAGCGGGCTGGTTCCGATATCGCCGAACACAACCCCAATGGCGCCGAGCACGAGGCCGGGTGCGGCTTTTTTTGCAGAAGAGGCCGCGCTGAGTGCAGTGGAGGACATAGGTGTTCTAGGTTGAGTATTTCAGCGGAGGCGCGACCTATGGATATTTCCGTAGACGTGCGGCGTATTGATGACAGCAACTTCTTGCGGGCGAGTGATCTGCCGCTATCTCAAGCGCCAGATTCCCCACGCTGCAATGAGCAAAGCCACGCCGAAGCCGCCGCCGAGCAGGATGTAGGTAGCCATCGAAAATGAAATGTAAGCGATATGTGATTGAAAGGAGGATTCCTGAGATTGCCTCGTATGCTACCCACCCTACCTTTCAGAACTCACTGCGCAGCGATTGCCGGCGCTCTCTCGATCAGCGATCTGATCAACTCCTGATCAACCGGTGTCGCAGGGTTGTAGACGATCATCTGAAGATCCGGCCGCCCGTCGATCGCGAAGGACGAGAATTCCAGCGAAATTGGCCCCAGCACGGGGTGGCGCAGGTGCTTGACCCCGTCGCCGTGGGTTTGTACCTCATTGTCCCGCCACATCGCGGCGAACTCGGGACTTGAGCGGCACAGTTCGTCGACGAGCGGCGCCACCTCGGCGTCGGCGCCTGCGCGCGCGGCATCGATCCGGAAGGCGCTCACCACGAAGCGCGCCACGCTTTCCCAATCGAACTGCGCGGCACGGACGCGAGGATCGCTGAAAATCATGCGCAAGATGTTGCGTTTTTCGGGTGGCAGCGTGCCGTAGTCGGTGAGCACGGTCGCGGCGGCGCGGTTCCAGGCTACCACGTCCCACGTCGCAGTCCTGACGATCGCCGGGCTATAGGGCAGCGCATCGAGCAGGCGCTGCAGTCGCGGCGTGATCGCGTCGCCACCGCGATAGTGGACTTCGGGCGGATGGCCGAGGCCGAGCAGGAACACATGTTCGCGCTCGACCTCGGTCAACATGAGTGCCTTGGCGATGCGGTCCAGCACGTCCGCCGACGGATTGCCGCCGCGACCCTGCTCCAGCCAGGTGTACCAGGCCGCGCTGATGTTGGCGCGCTGCGCCACCTCTTCCCGGCGCAGTCCCGCCGTCCGCCGCCGTCCACCGAAAATGCCGAAGGAAGCGGGATCGAGCTTGGTTCGCCGGTTCTTCAGATAGTTGCCGAGCCGGTTGCCGTTCTCGCCGTCATTCACATGGGGCATGCGTAAGCTCCTGGGGCGTATACCTGAATAATGCCACCACTTTAACAGGATGATTTTGTCACGTACATGGATCCCATTCACCTGAACGCGCGCGACGCCGGGCACTCGGACGGGGCTCTGGCTGAAGCCCGGTATAAGCGTCGGCGAGCGACGCCCCGGCCTTCATGTCCGGCGCGAATCGGGTGGGTGATGGGGACGGACGGCGCGTTAAATCTGGCGTGCCGAGATCATTCAGCCACGCACTGGCGCGACTCGAGCTTGCTGAAAAACGCTTCAAAGCCCTCGATGGGAAGCGGGCGGCAGAAATAGTAGCCCTGGTACGCATGACATCCCGCAGCAGCGAGGAAGTCTCGCTGAGCTTCGGTCTCCACACCCTCGGCGATGACCCCCAGGCCGAGACTCTGCGCAAGCGCTACGATGGTCCTGGCAATCACCGCGTCGTTGGGATCGACGAGGACATCACGCACGAACGACCGGTCGATTTTCAACTGATCCAAAGGCAGACGCTTCAAATAGGAAAGCGACGAATACCCGATACCGAAATCGTCCAGTGAGAAGACAACGCCTTTCGCCTTGAGCGCACCCATCTTCTGGATGATGTCCTGCGCGTTGTCCACCAGCACGCTTTCCGTCAGTTCCAGTTTTAACCTGTCCGCTCTTGCGCCTGTCTGGTTAATAGTGGCCAACACCTTGTCCACGAAGTCGGGTTCGCGGAACTGCTGGACGCTGACGTTGACCGCAATCGTGAGATGAGCCATCTCCGGCCGCATTGCCCATTGCGCCAGTTGCGTGCAGGCCGCTTCCAGAACCCAGCCTCCCAGTGCAAGAATCAATCCGGTCTCTTCAGCGAGCGGAATGAAATCGGCGGGCGGCACAATGCCGCGCAAGGGATGTTGCCAACGCACCAGCGCTTCGACGCCCGTGACGCGAGCGCCGTCGACCTGCGCCTGGTAGTGAAGCAGGAATTGATCTTCCTCGATTGCATTGCGTAGTCCCGCCTCAAGCGCAGCCCGCTCCACGACGACCGTCTGCATGTCCGGATCGAAGAAGCACACGGCATTGCGTCCTCTCTCTTTCGACTTGTACATCGCGAGGTCGGCCTGTTTCAGGAGCTCGTCGATGGAGGCCTGCTGCCCCATGAAGACAGTGGCGCCAATGCTCGCGGTGCTGCGGTATTCAATGTCGCCAAGCTGATACGGCATGCCAAGGACAGAGAGAATTTTTTCGCCCTGAGCCTCGGTCTGGCTGGCCGCCTCCTCGCGGTTTTCATGCAAGCTTCCCAGCACCACCACGAACTCGTCTCCGCCCACCCGCGCCACGGTGTCGCTCTCGAGTACGCTGGCCGCCAGACGTTGCGCCGCTTGCTGCAGCAGCAAATCGCCTTTGTCGTGGCCGAGGGTGTCATTCAACGTCTTGAAGTGATCGAGGTCGATGAATAGCAAGGCGCCGCACGCTTCGCTTCGGGCGCTGGAGGTGATCGCCTGCTTCAGCCGATCCAGCAGCAGGGTGCGGTTGGGCAAACGGGTCAGCGCGTCGAAGAAGGCCAACTCCCTGATTTTTTCCTCCGCGATTTTGCGTTCGGTAATGTCGTGATGCGTGCCGACATAGTGACTGACAACACCATCTGCTCTCATTACCGCGGAGATCGTGAGCCACTTGGGATACACCTCGCCATTTTTGCGGCGGTCCCAGATTTCTCCCTGCCATCCGCCAGCCCGGTGGATGGCTTCCCACATTTCGCGGAAAAAAGCGGTGCCGTGGCGGCCTGATTGCAGTATTCGCGGTGTTTGGCCCACGATTTCGCCGGCTGTATAGCCGGTGCATTCGGTGAAAGCCGAGTTCACGCGCAGGATGTTGGCGTTGGCGTCGGTGATCATCATCGGCTCCTGCGAGTCGAAGGCGACGGCAGCGATTCGAAGTTCGGTCTCGACCTGTTTGCGCTCGGTAATGTCGCGCCCGCTGGTGCGAAAGCCAATGAAATCGCCTTTGGCATCGCTGATTGGAACCCACGAAACGGAAAGCCAGACCAGTGAGCCATCCTTGCGAACACAACGAAACTCGAGGTCATCGCCGCGAAAGCCCTGAAGTCCCTTCATAAACTCAGGGGCAACCCGCGAGCGATCGTCCGGATAGATCAGGGTGCCTGCAAAGTCGGGCATGGCCATGCATTCTTCGACCGTATATCCCGTGTATTCCCGCACGGAAGGGTTGATCCAGCGAGGCTTGCCGTCCGGCCCCCACCAGACCTCCCAGTTGACCGTGCAGTCGGCGATCGCGCGGAATTTCTCCTCGTTCTCGCGCAATTCCTGTGTCATCGTGGAGGCGAGCCGCAGCGCGCGGCCGCGACCCGTCATCATGAGCCAGGTGAGCAGCGCGAGCAGCAGGCTAAGACCGATGCCTGCGCTGGCGATCAGCAGTTCAGCGTTGCGGCCGAAACGGGATTTGAAGTCGTCCTGAGCGCTCATCGAAAGCATCCAGTCGTGTCCGCCAATGACCAGATATTCGTTAGCCGAAATGATCGCGGGCGGACGCCGGCCGCCTGTTGCAGGTGTTCTGTGCAGCAGTGCCGCAGGGGACGGTTCAATGCCGTCGTAGATGGCGATGGTGAGTCCCGGTGGCTGATCGCCGTACAGACTTGCGACGACGTCGTGCATGCGGAACGAGGCGTAGACCCAGCCGACCAGGTGCGCCCGGCGTTGCGCGACGCTGTCCTGCGATTGCCCTTGTGCGTAGATTGGCAGGTACATGATGAAACCGGCGCGAGCGTTGGCCTCCGTATCCACCCAAAGACGGACCTTCCCGGAGATGCTTGCCATTCCGGAATCGCGCGCCTTTTCCATGGCGCGCCGCCGCACCGGGTCGGCCCATGCGTCGAGGCCCAGCGACGCGCGATTGAGACCAATATACGGCTCACGCTGGATGACGGGCGCGTAGTTGTCGCGCGAGCCCTGGGGCTCAATGGTGTAGCCGGTCAGACCTTGCTGACGCATGGCGGCCACATGAACATCCTTCTGCGTCGCCGGTACCCATTCGGCGATGCCGATGGCCTGGATGCCGGAGAAGTTCGCGTCGAGATTGAGCGTGCCGACGTAGCTGCGGAATGTGTCACGGTTGATTTCGCCGGTGGCGGCGAACAGGCTCTGCACGCCGCGCAGCAGGAGCTCATAGGTCGCCATACGCTGTTCGACCCGGCTGACAGCGTCGCCCAGCGAGAAGTTGAACTGGGCGAGCAGTTCATGGCGGGCAGCTTGCCGTTCGTGGTCCCAAAGTATCCAGGTAACACTGAGTGAAGCGGACAAGACCATTAACGGGAGCAGGACAAGGCGCGCCCAGCTCACGGTGGCGTCTGGAGGTCGACCATCGAATCAGCGAGGTCGGATTTGAAGTACTTCTCGAAGATGCGCTGGACGGTGCCGTCCGCGCGCATGTCATTCACGAGGGCACGCCACTTTTCCCGCTCGGTTGCCGACAGTGCCCGTTTCGACATGATGAGGCCGTGCGGTACGGCGGGGTCATTGAACTCCACGATGGTTGTCACGTCGCGGATTTTCTTTTCATCGAGCGCGGGATAGTCGAAGGGTTCGATAATCATGCCCTGGATGTGCCGGAGGATCAGTGCCTGATACAGCGGATCGAGGCCGCCTGCCTGGCTGACGCGGTTTTCGGCCGATAGTTTATCGACCAGCCGGTTGGCGGAGTCGCTGTAACGGAAGCTGCGGATGACGCCAAGCTGAAACTGCTTGTTATGCTCGAAATCGGTCAGTTGATGGATGCCGGCATCCTTGCGCACCAGCAAATAATATTTGTTCCGGAAATACCAGGCGAAATCCGCGTATTGATTGCGCTCGTCGTTGGCAATTCCGGACAGGCTGAAATCAAGTGCGCCGGACTCGATCAGTTTCCAGATACGGGCACGCGACATGAGGCTGACCCGGATCTGGCAGCCGCTGCGGCGGATGAGTTCGTCGGCGAAATCTTTGTCGATGCCAGTGTCGGTATCGACGGAATAGAGCAGGCCGTGATCGTGCAAGGCGAGCGTAAATGAACGCGAGCAATCGGGACCGGCCGCCATTGCACTGCCAAGACAGCATAGTGCAAGCAGCAAACCGCCAAGGCCATGTCGAATCACAGTGTCTCCAGCGCGAGAAGGTGGCTTAAATATAACCTTCCATTAACCTGCCGTCCGTCTGGACGGCAGGTTTAGCCCTCCCGTCATCCGGTCGTTCTGTCGTTTGCGGCGAACGAGGCGGGGTGGATTCTTGAATTTCGCATAGCTTACACCTGAGCGCATGAATCATTGAAGACATTCAATTCGCCAAAGCGTCACCTGTGTTATCGGCCGCGCGCTGTCATTGTTGAGGGGCAATCGCGTTATTTCCCAAAAGCTGAACGCGGCACAGGGGGCGCATGACGGACACGGCGCGATTCGATTTTCGAGGTGCTATTCTTGGCTGCAGCGTGTCAACTCGTTCCACATTGCGGCAGGACCTCGTAAAAGGAAAGGGCAATTGCCATGAATAAAGCCGACCTCTCCAACGTGTACCGAGGCTACATTGCCTGCCTGAATCAACAGGACTGGCCAAAGCTGGGGGAGTTTGTTCATGACGACGTGTGCTACAACGGTCAGCGGATCGGCTTGTCGGGTTATCGCGAGATGCTGGAGAGAGACTTCAATGAAATTCCAGACCTTCATTTCAACATTCAGCTGCTGGTTGCCGATTCGTCTTATATAGCCAGCCGCCTGGCCTTCGCCTGTACGCCGAAGGGAAAATTCCTTGGCCTCAACGTAAACGGGAAGACAGTGTCCTTTACCGAAAACGTGTTCTATCAATTTCAGCGTGGAAAGATCGAGCACGTATGGTCAGTGATAGACAAGGCGGCGATCGAAGCCCAGCTCTAGTGCCGTCGATTGCCCATCTCTCATACCGATCTCATACCGATGTGAGCCCCTATCCCTGTTCCACGCCGAAGGATGGCGCCTCTGCCCGGCGTCGTAGATCTTCGGTCGTTTCCCCGTTGTTGTCCGGCCGCCAGCCAGGTGGTTTGCCCACATAGCCATATACCTCGCGGATGGAACGCGCGGTCATGAGATCGCGCCACAGCGCGCGCCAATGATCGAACTCGATGGTCAGCAGGTTATAAGTCGTTGTCGGCCGGACCAGACCGAAGCGGCACGGTACGTCGTGCCGTTCTGCGATGTAGGTACCGAATAGTCGATCGAACACGATCAGTACACCGCCGTAATTTCCGTCGAGGTATTCAATGTTGGCCGCGTGATGCACTCGGTGCGCGGAAGGCGTGTTGAGAATCCATTCCAGCGGTCCAAGGCGTGGAATCCAGGTGACGTGCAGCCAGAACTGGTAGAGCAGGTTGAGCGAAAGCAGCATCAGCACAATCCTGGGCGGCATACCGAATAGCGGCGCGAGCACAAAAAACAGCAGCGAGCCGGTAAGACGGCCGGTCCAACCAATACGATACGCGGCGGACAGGTTGAGTTCGTTGGGTGAGTGGTGGACGGCGTGGGTGCACCAGAACCAGCGTGTCCGATGGGCTGCACGGTGATACCAGTAATAGCAGAACTCCTGACCAACGAAGCACGCCAGCCAACCGCTCCAATGGTTCATCGGTAAAGTCCAGAGCCTGTGCCGCCAGAACCAGCTCATAGCGTCGCTCCAGAACGCAAGCGGCAGCAACCATTGCAACGGATACTCACGAACGAGATAGTCAGCCACCGAGACACTGGCCGCCCGCCAGTCGTAGCCGCGCCAGCCGCGCCGGGCAGAAAGCACCAGCGCCTCGGCCAATGAGGAGGCGAGGACGAGGACGATAGCGAACTTAAGTATCGTGAGCAACGCAGCCATGACCGGATCATCCTTATCGTGATGCCAGCCAGCGTAGTTTCACGCCTCCTGATCCGCAATCGAACTGGGACGAGTTGGGTCTGCGATGGGGCGGATTGCGCGATCGGCACTATCGCCGGAGGCGTTGCATCAGCATCTCCCGATGCTGCCGGCTGCAGGGCACCTCGGCACCGCTGCGCAGAACGACTGTGGCATCGCCCTTTCCGCGTGGCCGCACAGTGAGCACGGCGCCCAGCGCCACGGCAGCGCCGCGATGCGTACGGACAAAGGCAGCGTCGAGGTCATTGAGCAGGGCGGCGAGCGTACGGCGTATCAGCAGACTCTGCCCGGGTAGATGGATGTTGACGTAGTTGTCGGCAGCCTCCAGCCATTCGATATCCGCGCAACGCACGACATGCGTTTGCCCACGGTCGGCGATCATCAGATGGGCGGGCATGCCGACGCTTGGACGTGCCGTGCCGGGGAGCGATTTGCGCAAGCGCTGCACGGCGCGCTGCAGGCGCTCCGGCTCGACAGGTTTCAGCAGGTAGTCGGCTGCGTGAGCGTCGAATGCTTGCAACGCATACTGGTCGAACGCGGTCACGAATACCAGCGCCGGACCGTCGTCCGGCAGCGACGCGGCCACGTCGAAGCCGTCGATCTCGGGCATCTGTATGTCGAGAAAGATCACGTCTGGACGCAGTTTTTCTGCAAGCGTCAGTGCCGCCGCGCCGTCGGAGGCTTCGCCGATGACCTCGACGTCGGGAAATGCCTGGAGCATGCGCAGCAGTTTGCTGCGAGCGAGCGCCTCATCGTCGACAATCAGTACGCGCATGGCAGTCTCATCCCGGCGATCAGGCCGCCACCCGGGCGCAGTCGCAATTCGAGACTCGCCTGCGCGCCGTACAACGATTGCAAACGGTCCTCGAGGTTGCCAAGCCCCACACCGCGCCTATCGGGAAGACGCTGCAGATCTCCATCATCTTCAATCTCGATCTGCAGATGGCTCGCGCTACGCTGTATGCGTATCGCGATGTGCGTGAACGCATTGCGCCGCTCGACGACGTGCCGGAAGCAGTTCTCCAGCAGCGGCTGAAGTCCGAGCGTGGGGACACGGCAAGTCTGTGCCGTGGTATCGACCTCCCACGAAATCTGGACCCGATCGGCGAAACGCCGGACCATGATGTCCGCATAGGCGTGAAGCAGCGTCAGTTCGTCGGCCAGTGACTGTTCGGGATGCCGGCTCGCGTCGGTGGCTGCGCGCAACAATGTCGCGAGCCGGGTGAGCAGCATGTCGGCCGTGTCGGGATCGCTGTGGATCAGCGACGAAATGGTGTTCAGCGCGTTAAAGAGAAAGTGTGGCTGCAGTTGCTGGGTCAACTGGGCAAGTTGTGCCTGCCGTGCCAGGTTTGCCTGCTGTGCGGAGCGTAGCCGCTCGGCGGACCACGCTCTATAGGAACGCAGGCCGAATTGAACACCCCCGAGCAACGCGTAGAACAGCACGAATTGCGTCACTTCGTACGCCGCCACTTCGGCCCACGGCCCGTGCCGGAACCTTACACCAGCGAGTGCGTAGACGCCGATCCGCAACGCGTACACGGCAGTGACGTAAAGGACCAGTTGCAGTGGCATCCATGCCCAGACGCGGAGAAACCATTGCAGTGGCTGGTTGAGAAAACTGTCGAACCGGTCCGCGCGTCCCTTCTGCACGGCAGCCAGCACGGTGGCGCCGAGCGCTGAAGAGCCGTAGTCGACGAGCGGCTGCCAGACAAGCAGTTTGCCTGTCCACAAAGATTCCTGCATTCCAACTGCCAGCATGAGCAGCCAGAACGCGATCCATAGCCATAGCAGGCGTCGCCACGGGCCTGCTGGTTTGGGTTCGCCGACGAGGTCGCTAGTATTCATTGACCTGGCTCATTCGCGCGCTTCGCCGGCGCGGGGCTGATGTCGATGCCGGAAAGTATGCGGCAGCTATGTATTGGCGACCAGCAGTTCTTCGGCATTGTTTGGCGGACGCAGATCATCTGTTCTTCCCGCGAAGTAGCGCTGGGTAAGATCGGCCGCTGAGACGTGCCGTGCTTCCGTAAAGCCTGCTTCGTGGGCCAGCGCCAGGATCTCCGGCGGGGTGAAGAAGCTGAGGAACGGTGTCCCGCTTGCTCGCGCTCCCTTTTCCGCCATCTCAAGCCCGGGACGTATCTCGGGGTCCGCCATTTCCAGCGGGAGGAGGAAGGTCATGGCGAGCGTCGATCCTGGGGCGAGGGCCGCGACCTGGCGCAGCGTGGCCGCGTTCGCCTCCTTGGTGAGATACATGCTGACGCCCGTGGAGACTACGATTGCCGGCTTGCTGTCATCGAAGCCGGCGGCCATGAGCCCGTCCCGCCAGGTTCCCCCTGCCTCGAAATCGACCGGCACGAAGCGCAGCCAGTCCGGGACGCCGAAACCGAGCTCGATCAGGCGCTCACGCTTCCATGCCTGAGGGCCTGGCGGGTCGACCTCGAACACCTTGAGGCGGGATGCGATCTCCGGCCGACGCTGTGCGAAGGTGTCAAGGCCCGCGCCGAGAATGACATATTGACTCAGCCCGCGGCCGGCCTGTTCCACGACCAGGTCCTCAATGAAGCGAGCGCGGGCCACGATTGACGCGCGGAAGGGACGCGTGAACTGCGGGTCCATGTCCCCGCGGCTGCGCCAGTTTTCGTCCGGAGCCAGCAGCTTAAGGCCGATTTTGTCGTCCAGCACATGCGGCGGGGAATCGGCCTCGACATGCAGCGCACGCCACAAGGCCACTCGCGCTGCTGTGCTGTCTGGCGCCACATCTGGCTTGTCGTTCATGACGTTCAATCCTGTTTGTTCGTCTTCGTCTGAAGCCGATCTGGCAGTACTGTGCCGGACGACGCAAGAAAGCGTTGTTGTTTCGGCCGCTGGTGTTCGATCGGGAACGTTTAACACACGCATCCGCGTGCAGAAATACAGCGAGCGGCAAGAATATCACCTGCCCGAACCGCCCGAACCGCCCGAACCGCCCGAACCGCCCGAACCGCCCGAACTGCGCGACGGACCGTGTCCGCGCCTGGATTCGCTGACAGGGTCGCGCCAACGTTCGAACCAGGACGATGGTAATCTTCCCCCGTTTCAGGCATGTCGCACGACGGCCAACACGGTCAATCGCCAGCCAGACATTAAACCGGCCGACGCGGTATCTTCCGCGCCGGCATCCCACATCGACCGAAAGAGCAATCATGACGAGTTCCATCTACAGCGCATCCGTCCCAGTTTTCAAGCAGATGCTGACTGCATTGTCCGAAGTGCTGAAGAAAACCGAAGCACACGTCACCGAAAAAAACATCGATCCGAACGCGCTGCTGCAGGCGCGCCTGTTCCCGGACATGTTCCCCCTCGTGCGTCAGGTACAGATCGCTGCCGATTTCGCCAAAGGTATCAGCTCGCGTCTGGCCGGCGTCGAAGTGCCGTCGTGGCCCGACACTGAAGTCACGTTTGCAGACCTGCAAGCGCTTATCGCCAAGGCGTTGACGTACATCGGCACGCTCGAGGCCGCCCAGTTCGAAGGTAGCGAGAACAAGGAAATCGTCCTGCGTCCGGGCACGCCGAAAGAGAAGAAGCTGGTCGGCAGCGCCTATCTGCAAAACTATGGCTTGCCCCAGTTCTTCTTCCACGTAACGACGGCCTACGCGATTGTGCGTCACAACGGCGTCGAAATCGGCAAGCGCGACTATATGGGATCTTACTGATCGTCGGCGCACGGGGCGGGCGCGCCACCGGTCGGCGGTAGTTTGAGTAACGCTGGCCGTGCGGCCCGCATACCCCTGTTCGATGGATCGGTTCTGAGCGCGGGTGGGGAATTGCCGGCAAGCGGTGGAAGGATATCGCGTGTCACGCGAAAGTTTTTCTTTCGCCACGAACAAGATATCGTCGATAGTCGATGAATCCGCGAGCACGCATACTCCTTTCTCAGCGAACCCGCCCGGATCTCGCCCACCTGCGCGAAATTGACAGATTAGGGAAATGAAGCTTAGAACCGTCAGCCTTTTAGCAGCAAGTTTTTTTGCCTGTGCAACCGCGGTCGTCAGCCACGCCGCCGACGATCAGCAAAACAGAATCGCGAGTGCAGTGAATCGCGCCATACAACCGGTCATGACGAGCTATGGCATTCCCGGCATGGCGGTTGGCATCATCGACGGTGACAGGCATTACGTATTCAACTACGGCCTGGCGTCGACGCAAACCCGACAGCCCGTCACGCGTGACACCTTGTTCGAACTGGGTTCTGTCAGCAAGACGTTGACGGCGACGCTGGCCTCCTATGCGCAGGTGAGCGGCTATCTGTCTTTGTCGGATCAGTCGGGCAAGTACCTCCCGTCACTGCGAAATAGCAAGTTCGGCAATGTCAGCCTTCTTGATCTGGGCACGCATACGCCCGGAGGGCTCCCATTGCAGGTGCCCGACAACATCCGCAACAACGATCAGTTGATGCAATATTTCAGGCAGTGGCAGCCCACCTATGCGCCTGGAACGTATCGGACTTATGCCAATCCCGGCATTGGCGCGCTTGGCCTGATAACGGCGAAGAGTATGGGTCAGGACTTTAGCGTGTTGGTGGAAAAGCGTCTGTTTCCCGCGCTCGATATGAAGAGCAGCTACATCAACATGCCCGCTGGGAAATTGAAAGACTACGCTCAGGGCTACACGAAAGAAGGTGCGCCGATCAGAATGGCGCCCGGGGTGCTATCCGATGAAGCCTACGGCATCAGGACCACGGCGGCCGACATGATTCGCTTTGTGGAAGCCAACATGAATCTCATCAAGCTGGACCCGAAACTCCAGCGCGCGATCACCGATACCCACACCGGATACTTCAAAGCAGGGCCGATGACCCAGGACCTGATATGGGAGCAATATCCCTATCCCGTCAAATTGCAGACGCTTCAGGATGGAAATTCATCGGCAATGATCTTCAACGCAACGCCGGTTACGGCAATCACGCCGCCGCAGCCGCCTCGCGAAGACGTCTGGATCAATAAAACCGGCTCGACCAACGGCTTCGGCGCGTACATCGCGTTTATTCCGCAGAAGCGGCTGGGGATCGTCATTCTCGCCAACAAGAATTTCCCGATTAATGAGCGGGTCACCGCTGCATACCGGATTCTCACGTCACTCGCCAGCGACGGCCAATAAGCAGGACCATCTTCGATGAAAAGCGCTCGCTACCTTCCGCTTGTTCTTTCGGCGCTCATGTGTGTCCAACCATCGGTCGAAGCTGCCGAAAGCGCACCGGCGGCGAAAGACACCGTCGTTTTGCAACGGGTCCCGGTTCCAGGAACCGATCGCGAAATGGGCATGGGCATGGCCGAATTTCCTCCGAACGCTTCGAAGCCGCGGCACAAGGCGACCGGGCCTGAGGTCGCCTACGTGCTCGAGGGCGAGGTTACCGTGCAGGTCGATGGTCAACCCACACGCGTCGTGCACGCGGGCGAGAGCTACCGGATGCCCGCCGGCGTCGTCCATGTCACCACCGCGGGTCCTGAGGGCGCGAAGGTTATTGCGACCTGGGCCTGGGTGCCGGGAAAACCATTCAACATTCGTGCGCCGAAATGACCTGGCGTCGATGCGGATTTCCGTTGCGGGTCCGAATGCGTTTCGGACTTGTGCAAGCGGCTATCATCAACTGTCGTTCCTAACGGAGAACACCCGATGAGCCGACCCGAATTCATCAAGCACTGGACGGAACTCGAAGAGCCGGATGCGCATTCCTATCGCGGCGATACCGAGAAGATGGCGCTAGACGCGCCGCTTTCCGCCGCGCTCGGCATTACGCGTATTGGCATTCATCATGTGAGGCTTCTGCCCGGCCGGCGGACATCCTATCCGCATGCCGAAAGTACCGAGCAGGAGTTTGTTTACGTGCTCGAAGGCAAGCCCGATGTCTGGATCGACGGCGTGCTTCATGCCATTGCCGAAGGCGATTCCGTCGCATTTCCGGCCGGCACTGGAATCTGCCACACCTTCATCAACAATACGAAGGACGAAGTCAGACTGATGGTGATCGGCGAACCTCCGCGCGACGACAACCGCATTCGCTACCCGCGCAATGAAACATACGAGCTGACCCGCAAGGACCGCTGGGTAGACTGGCCCACCCGGCCGCTCGGCGACCACAACGGAATGCCGGACTGAGGCCACGCGGATGGCCGCTTCGGCGTAGGTCCGGAGCGTGGCGCTGCAAATATTGGCGATTCAGGCTAGGCTACTCCGTGGGCCGTCTTTGCGTCGCGCCGGGGCGGCCGTGCCACAGGTTATTCCCGTCAGGAAAGCTATGACTCAGCAACTAACAATCGATTTCGTCTCCGATATCGCATGCCCGTGGTGTGCAATCGGCCTGTCGTCGCTCGAACTTGCGCTATCGCGTCTTGGCGAAGCGGTCGACGCCCAGATAGTGGTACATCCCTTCGAGCTGAATCCGGAGATGGGTCCGGACGGCGAGGCCATTGTCGATTATCTCGGCAAAAAATATGGCCGCACACCGGCGCAGATCGCCGAAACGCAGGCCATGATCCGCGAGCGCGGGGCCAGCGTCGGCTTTACTTTCGGCCCGCGTACGCACGTCTATAACACCTTCGATGCGCACCGCCTGATGCATTGGGCCGGTATCGAGGGCAAGCAGTTGCCACTCAAACTGGCGCTGCTGCGGGCCTATCACGCCGAGGGCAAAGATCCGAGCGATCACGAAGTCCTGATCGACGCGGCCCGATCCGTGGGGCTCGACGCCGAGAAAGCGGGCAGGGTGCTGCGAAGCGGAGACTATGCCGACGAGGTTCGCGCGGAAGAACGGGAGTACCAGGCGAAGGGCGTCCAGTCGGTGCCGGCGATCATCTTTAACGGCCGCTATCTGGTGAGCGGCGGACAACCCGTGGAAACCTTCGAGCAGGTCATCCAGCAGATTCTGGCCGAAGAAGCGTAGTGCTGCGTCAGGCTGTCCCATCGGCAGACGAAAGACGGGGTTCGTTGACTGCCTACTGAATCCCGCACCATTTGCCTGACGATACCAGGGAATGCCTAATTGAGCCGCTGCCGTCCGGCAGCGTAAAATCGTGGCACATCGGTTTGGGGGCCCAGCAATGTGTCTGGCTTCTCGTTACGATTTCTGCCGCGATTTCTGCCGCGATTATTGCTGCAATACCCGGCAACGCCCGGCACAACGGCGTCCAACGCTTTTTCGACCCGCTCCTCACCATGAGGCCAGCGGCGGTTGCGGAATTGTCGTTCAATCCGCGCCATGACCCCGCTCATTTCCGTCAAAAGGCTCAACAAGAGCTTTCCCGGCGTGAGAGCGCTTCACGAAGTCCAGTTCGAGCTCATGGCGGGAGAGGTCCACGCGTTGATGGGCGAGAACGGCGCCGGCAAATCGACACTGATGAAAATCCTTGCCGGTGTTTACACCCGGGATACCGGCGAAATCCTCTATGACGGTCAGCCCGTCGAGTTCTTGAGCCCGCGCGAGGCGCAAACCCTGGGCGTCGGCATCATTCATCAGGAACTTCAGCTGATGAATCATCTGACCGTCGCCCAGAATATGTTTATCGGCCGCGAGCCGCGCGGACGCCTCGGCCTGTTCCTCGATGAAGACAAGCTCAACGCACAAGCCCGCGACATTCTTGCCCGCATGCATGTGAAGCTCGATCCGCGCGCGGTTGTCAGCACCCTCACCGTTGCCAGGCAGCAGATGGTCGAGATCGCCAAAGCGTTGTCCTTCGATTCGCGCGTCCTGATCATGGACGAGCCGACCTCGGCGCTCAACGACGCCGAGATCGCCGAGCTCTTCCGCATCATTCGCGAGCTGAAGAGCCGGGGTGTGGGGATCGTCTACATCTCGCACAAGATGGACGAGCTGAAGCAGATTGCCGACCGCGTCACCGTGTTGCGTGACGGCGAATACGTGGCCACCGTCACCGTGAGAGACACCAGCGTCGACGCGATTATCGGCATGATGGTCGGGCGAACCTTGACCGACGCAGCGCCTTCTCGCAACGAGGCAGGCAAGGGCGAGATCGCGCTTGAAGTCAAAAATCTGAATGCCGGGCCACTGGTCAGGGACGTGAGTTTCGCGCTGCGAAAAGGCGAGATATTGGGCTTTGCCGGCTTGATGGGCGCGGGGCGCACGGAGGTTGCCCGAGCGGTGTTCGGCGCCGATCCGATCGAATCCGGCGAAATTGTTGTGAAAGGGGTGAAGGTGCCGATCAGGAATCCGAGCGATGCGGTGGCGCACGGTATTGGCTATCTCTCGGAAGACCGCAAGCGCTTCGGCCTTGCGACTGGAATGAGCGTCGAATCGAACATCGTGATGTCCAATTTGCGCAAGTTTCTGTCGCTCAATTTTTTCTTGCGCCGCGCCCAGATACGCCGGACAGCCTCCCATTTCATCAATCTGCTTGCCATTCGTACGCCCTCCGCGGCGCAGGAGGTGCGGCTTCTCTCGGGCGGCAATCAGCAGAAAATAGTCATTGCGAAATGGCTCGAACGCAACTGCGATGTGCTGTTCTTCGATGAGCCGACGCGCGGCATCGACGTCGGCGCCAAGAGCGAAATCTACAAGTTGCTGCGCGCACTCGCCGAGGAAGGCAAGGCGATTGTGATGATCTCCTCGGAGTTGCCGGAAATCTTGCGCATGAGCGACCGGATCGTCGTGATGTGCGAGGGCCGCATCACCGGCGAACTTCTGGCGACGGAGGCGACGCAGGAGCGCATCATGCAACTGGCGACGCAGCGTGAAACCTTGAAAGCGGCGTGAGCCTGAAGAGGAGACGTTCAGTTTATGACACTGCCATCGGATACTTCGGCGCTCGCTAACCAGGGACGCTTGTCCGGCCTTAAGGCCCGCGTCTTCACGCCGACCGCGCTGCAAAAGCTGCTCGCCTTCGGCAGTCTGATCCTGCTGCTGATCTTTTTCAGCTTTGCGTCTCCCGCGTTCATGCAGATGGACAATATGCTCGGGATTCTGCAGGCGACGGCGGTCAACGGCGTTCTGGCGATTGCCTGCACGTTTGTCATCATCACCGGCGGCATCGATTTGTCCGTTGGCACGCTGATGACCTTCACGGCGGTCATTTGCGGCGTGTTTCTGACCTACTGGCATTTGCCGATGTGGACCGGCGTCGTGGCGGCGATTGGAACCGGCGCGATCTGCGGAAGTATTTCGGGCACCCTCGCGGCGAAAATGAAAATACCGCCGTTCATTGCCACCTTAGGCATGATGCTGCTGCTGAAAGGGCTGTCCCTTGTTGTCTCGGCCGACAAGCCGATCTATTTCAGCGATACCGAAAACTTCTACCGGATCTCTCAGGATTCGCTGATCGGCTACGTACTGCCGAGCCTGCCCGTGCCGAATGCAGTCCTGATCCTGTTTTTTCTTGCGGTTGCGAGTTCGATCACGCTCAATCGCACGGCGCTCGGCCGCTACACCTTTGCGCTCGGCAGCAACGAAGAAGCCGTGCGCCTTTCCGGCGTGAACGTCGACCGGTGGAAGATCGCCATTTACGGTCTCGCTGGGGCAATTTGCGGCGTCGCCGGGCTGCTCATCGCGTCGCGCCTGAATTCGGCGCAGCCGGCGCTAGGACAAGGTTACGAACTCGAAGCGATCGCGGCCGTGGTCATCGGCGGGACCTCGCTCAGCGGTGGATCGGGCACGATTCTCGGCACCATCATCGGGGCTTTCATCATGAGCGTGCTGACCAACGGCCTGCGCATCA
Source organism: Paraburkholderia sediminicola (assembly GCF_046030555.1). GTDB lineage: Bacteria > Pseudomonadota > Gammaproteobacteria > Burkholderiales > Burkholderiaceae > Paraburkholderia > Paraburkholderia sediminicola_E. The sequence continues at coordinate 221,264 of NZ_JAQQCH010000002.1, forward strand.
TGTCCGTCGCGCAGGAATGGCAGATCGTGGTGACTGGCCTCATCATCATTCTCGCGGTCTATGCCGATATTTTACGGCGCAGGAAAAGCTGACGAAGGTTGACGAAGGCTGGTATTGCGCGGAACAAGATCAAGAAAAGGGAGCGCCAAAGGCTCCCCCAACGGCTGAAGGTTGATGGCCAACTTAGGAGGAGAAACCCCATGTTGAAAAGAAAACTAATCGGTGTCGTGGTCGGCGTTGGCGCGCTCATTGGCGGGACGAGTGTGACGTACGCGCAGGACGTCTACATCCCGCTCATCTCGAAGGGCTTTCAGCACCAGTTCTGGCAGGCCGTCAAAGCCGGTGCGGAACAGTCGGCCAAGGAGCACAACGTCAGGATCACCTTCGAGGGTCCGGAAACCGAGGCCATGGTTGATAAGCAGATCGACATGCTCTCGGCCGCGCTCGCCAAGAAACCCCAGGCGCTCGGCATCGCCGCGCTCGATAGCAAAGCGGCCATTCCGTTGTTGAAGCGGGCGCAGGCCGCCAAAATACCGGTCATTGCCTTCGACTCCGGCGTCGACAGCGACATTCCGCTGACCACGTGCGCAACCGACAACATTGCCGCGGCCGCGCTCGCCGCCGACAAGATGGCCGAGGCGATTGGCAATGCCGGTGAAGTCGGCCTGGTCGTGCACGACCAGACGAGCCGCACCGGTATCGATCGCCGCGACGGCTTCCTGAATGAGATGAAAGCGAAGCACCCGAACATCAAGATCGTCTCAGTCCAGTATGGCGGCGGCGACCATTTGAAGTCGGCGGAAATCGCCAAGACGATGATTCAGGCCAATCCCAATCTCAAGGGCATTTTCGGGGCGAATGAAGGCTCGGCGGAGGGGGCCGCGATCGGCGTCAAGGAATCGGGCAAGAAACTCGTCCTGATTGGCTACGACTCCGGCAAGGAGCAAAAAGACGATATCAATTCAGGGTTGATGGCCGGCGCCATTACGCAGAACCCGGTCGGCATTGGCAAATGCGTGGTCGACTCCGCCGTGAAGGCGTTGAAGGGCGAGAAGCTGCCCAAGAAAGTGGACACGGGCTTCTACTGGTACGACAAGAGCAATATGAGCGATCCCAAGATTGCCGCTGTGCTCTACGATTGAACGTCGCCACGCGGTACGGAGAGAGAGAAGGGGTCGCGGCGTCTTCCGATGCCGCGACCCTCTTTGCTGATAGGCAGAAGTCGATAGCTGTCGTAGAGGAGAGGGTTTAATGCCCACGATCACCAAGCTGTCCGTCCGGGACATCCGGTTTCCTACCTCGCGTTCACTCGATGGCTCCGATGCGATGAACGCCGCGCCGGATTACTCCGCCACCTATGTGACGCTCGAAACCGATTCGCCGCAGGCGCTGACAGGTCACGGCCTCACCTTCACCATCGGGCGCGGCAACGAGATCTGTGTGAGTGCGGTGCAGGCACTTAGCTCCCTCGTCGTCGGCAAAACGCTCGAGGATATTGCAGCGAACATGGGCGCTTTCTGGCGCGCGCTGACATCAGACAGCCAGTTGCGCTGGATCGGCCCGGACAAGGGCGCCATTCATCTGGCGACGGCGGCTGTCGTGAACGCGGCCTGGGATTTGTGGGCGAAAGCGGAAGGCAAGCCCGTGTGGAAGCTGCTCGTCGACATGAGCCCCGAAGAACTCGTGCGTTGCCTCGACTTCCGCTATGTGACCGATGCGATCACGCCGCAGGAAGCCATCGCCATGTTGCACCGCCATGCAAAGACCCGGGGCGAGCGCGAAAAGGAGATGCTCGCGCACGGCTATCCGGCCTACACGACTTCAGCGGGCTGGCTCGGCTACGACGACGACAAGATTCGCCGGCTCGCACGTGAAGGCGTCGCGCAGGGCTGGACGCACTTCAAACAGAAAGTGGGCGGCAATCTCGAAGAAGACATGCGCCGAGCCCGCATCTTGCGCGAAGAAATCGGCGAAAACCGCAAGCTGATGATGGATGCGAACCAGGTGTGGGATGTCGACGAAGCGGTCGGGAACATGCGGCGCCTGGCGCAATTCGATCCGTGGTGGATCGAAGAACCCACGAGTCCCGACGACATTCTTGGCCACGCGGCCATCCGCGAGCGGATTCGACCCATCGGCGTGGCGACGGGCGAACACTGCCAGAATCGCGTGATGTTCAAGCAGTTGCTGCAGGCGCAGGCAATCGACTTCTGTCAGGTCGATAGCTGCCGCCTGGGCGGGTTGAATGAGGTAATCGTCGTCCTGCTGATGGCGGCGAAATTCGGCGTGCCCGTGTGTCCGCACGCGGGCGGCGTCGGCTTGTGCGAGTACGTGCAGCACATTTCGCTTTTTGACTATATCTGCGTGTCGGCGTCGCTAGAAAACCGGGTGCTCGAGTACGTGGATCACCTGCATGAGCATTTTGTCGATCCTGTCGTGATCCGAAATGGCCGTTATATGCCGCCGCAACGTTCTGGCTACAGCATTGAAATGCATGCGGCGTCGCTCGATCAGTATGACTTTCCTGATGGGCCGGCGTGGCGGGTTTGAGTGCGTTTGATTTCGCCTTCGCCGGATGATGCGCAAACCATCATCGGAGTAAGTCCAACAGTTTTACAGGAGCCGGTATGAGCACGAAGCACAGCAAAAAAGAACATCTTGAAGCCGCGGCGTCACATCACGAGCAGGCAGCGCAATATCACCGCGGGGCGGCGCGGCATTTCGAGGCCGGTAAAGATTATGCCCACGCCGCACACCAGGCGATGGTGGCCCACGGCCACACGTTACACGCGATCGATCAGGCACACGCCGCGGGCGCACACAGCGCAAGTACACCTCAGGCAACACCTGCCTCGACCGGTCCTGCGACAAACAGCGACGCGGCAAAACATCACACAGCGGCAGCGGAGCTTCACGATCAGGCGGGGCAGCATATGCGCCACGCCGTCAAGCTGTTCGATCAGGACCGTAGCGCAGTCGCCCACGACGCGCAGTTAGCGCTCACCCTTGCACAGCGTGCTTTGTCGCACGGCAACGAAGCGGCCCGACTATTCGTCAAGCTCGCTCCCGCCGAAGCTTAAAGATTTGCGCACGGTGCGCACCGCTGATCCAGCGTTCCGTGCGGGACTATGCCTTCCGGTCCAGCAAGTCTGCTGCAATGGACTTCGCGTGCGCGACGGCCTCGTGCGGGTCTGGGAATACACCGAGTTGTTCCCAATTTTCTTCGACTGCGTAAGTCCCCTTCATACCGAGCGCCCTTTGTACGCGTAGTTGCGCCGCATACCTGCCGTCCTCCAAAGGGCGAGCAGTGGCAATTACCTTGTGCGGGAGATCGGATCTCTCCGGCTGGATCAACTCGACAGGACCGCCCGGCTCGCCGATATCTTTTAACGCGTTCCTCGCTTTGCAGTCTGGACAGTAGAAGCACCATCCCTCGTTCTCTTGAATGGATCTGACCTGCCCGCGGGCCAGCACGGCGCGGCATTCAACGTTTTCGCAGATGAACGGCATAGCAGTCTCCGGAGTTGTTTGAGGAAATCCTAGCATGACCGGAGACGGCCAGCCATCAGCATTGTTGCCGTGCCTGTTGCGCGTGCCTTTGGCACCCCGATTCGCTCCCCCAGACGCTCCCCAGAAACCCCCTTCAGGCACCAGTCGGCGCAATCGCGGCACGCGGGCGCAGCGTCGCCATGATCAGGTACATGCCGCCGCCGATCCCCACGCCGAAGAACCACCCATAGGTATTCCACCAGACCGGCAGCAGGTTGGTGAAGTTAGGCAGGAAGGTCGAAAACACGCTGCCGACCGCCGCGGAGACCAGCGCGTTGACGTTCCAGCCGCCCTCGTAGCGGTATTCACCGTACTCCTGGTAGAGCGCCGCGACGTTGATGTTGCCCTTGGCCACCAGGTAGTAGTCCACCAGAATGATCCCCAGCAGCGGGCCCATCGTGGCGCCGATGGCGTTGACGAAGTGTGCGGCGTTGCCTTCCCAAGGCGCGAACGGGTAGAGCACCAGCGCGATGGCCGCGGCGATGTAGCCGCCTTTCTTGAAGCTGATCTGCTTGGGGAACGTGTTGGAGATGTCGAACGCCGCCGAGACGAAATTGGCCACCACGTTAATGCCCAGTGTCGCCACCGCGAAGGTCAGCGCCGCGATGAGCGCCAGCACCCAACTGTCGAATTTGGCCGAGATCTGTTCGGGGTGGAGCAGCACTTCGCCGTACACCTTGAAGGCTGCGATGGTCGTGACGCCGGCCACCAGCGAGAACGCGATCAGGTTGACCGGCAGCCCCCACAGATTTCCTTTCTTCACTGCGTCGCGGTTTTTCGCGTAGCGTGAGAAGTCACAAAAATTCAGGTAGAGCGCCGCGAAGTAGGTGATCCAGGTTGCGCCCACCGCCATCAGCGCCCAGAACGAGCCGGGCTCGCCGCTGACGCCGGCGTCGCTGGTCTTCTCGAGCAACACGTTCATCGGAATGCCACTGGTGAACGAGAAACCGCCGGCCTTGACGCACAAGCCGATCGCCAGGATCAGCATCGCGATCCATACCGCCGGGCCGGCCCAGTCCTGGAATTTGCGCACCGTCTCCATGCCCTTCTGGATGATGAGTAATTGCAGCGCCCAGATAATCACGTAGCAGATCACCTCCAGCCCTGAGTGGCCGAGGAAGTGTGTGCCCTTGTGGAATGCCATCAGGCTGTCGCTGCGGATCAGTAGCGCGACCATCGCGCTGGAAGCGGCCGCCGTCTGTGCGCCGTACCAGAAGCAGGCCACCACGGCGCGCACCAGTGCGGCCAGGTTGGCGCCCCACACGCCAAAGGAGGCGCGCGCCAGCACCGGGTAAGGCACACCGGTCTTCTCACCCGCGTAGCCGATCAGGTTCATGAGCGCGAAGATCACCAGCGAGCCGAGCCCGATGGCCAGCACGAAGTTGATAAAGCTGCCGCACAGCAGGAACAGGCTGGCGGCGAGGTAGTAGCCCCAGAGGCTATGCACGTCCGAGGTCCACACATTGAAGATGCTGAAGGCTCCCCAGTTGCGCTGCCTGGCCGGTGCGAGATCTTCGTTGTAGAGGCCCGGTGAAGGATCGCGGATTTCCATCTGTCATCTCCTTTGAGTTCGTGGAACGGAGGAAACACCGCTGGACACTCCTGGATGGAGATGCGCCCGCGTCTGAGGACAACTGGCATGCAAAAAAACCGTATGCACTGCGCCGCATCCTTTCGATGGGTTAACCCTGATCGAAATGCATGCTGGCGCGAACTGAGCGCCCATTACCACGCCCGATGGGAGGCATCGCAAAGTCACTGTTGCAATCCACATGACCATCCGGCGAAGTCATTATTGCCCGAGCAAAAAAACTACAACAAGCCGTTACGCGGCTGGATGGTGTTTTGCAACGCGAGACGCAGGCGTCCCGTCGCATTTGAGGTTTGGTGAGGGGTGTTTTGTCGTGATTCCGGCGGGGGCGAATGTGCGAATCGCGCCGTGATCACGGCGCGACAGGAGGGCGGTATTGAGGGCGCCGATCGCGGACCGTCGCCCCTTCTTTGACGAACCGCCGATGGCGGTCGCCGCGCGGCACTTCAGGCAGAGGCGTACATGCCTGTGCCAGCGTTGTCAGCCAGGGATGACGGGTTCGACCAGCATTGCCAGCTGAACAAGCGACTCCTGCCAGCCGAGGTAGCACATCTCCACAGGGATGACCTCGGGTATGCCCTCTTGCACGATGGTGAGCTCGGTTCCGCAGGACACCTGCCGCAACGAAACGGTGACATGCATCTGGCCGGGCAGGTTAGGGTCGTCGAATCGGTCCGAGTAGCGGATCTTCTCGAACGGCACCAGTTCGACATATTCGCCGCCGAACGAGTGGCTGTTGCCGGTGCCGAAGTTACGGAAGGACATCTTGTGAGTGCCGCCAACGTGGGCTTCCATGTGATGGACCTGACAGGTGAACCCGTAGGGAGGAAGCCATTTCGCTATTGCATCGGGTTCGAGGAAGGCCCGATAGATGCGTTCGGGAGTCGCGCGCAGGACGCGGTGGAGATGGACTGTGCCGGTAGTCATGGTGTGCTCGCCTTTCGTGGAGAAGTTGGACATACCCTTACGACGACTCGACGATGCCAGTATCGACACAGGTCGAGATCAGTAAAAACCCGTAGGCGCCGATAGGTTTCGCGTGCTGTCGATATCAGACGCGGTACGAGAACGAGTGGCCAACACATTGCCTGTCTATGTGAAGCGCTCCGCCCTCGCATGGCCGCGCTGGAGCAACGGTGCGTACTCGTGCAATTCCGATGGCGCGACGTCGAAGGCGCGACGGAATGCGCGCGTAAAGGTCGACGCATCATTGAAACCCAGCCCGGAGGCAATGTCCTGTACCTCGATATGCGGAAAGCGCACCAGTTCATCGGCCGCCGTTCGCAGCCTGCGGCTGCGGATATAGGCGGCCAGCCCGCCTTCGTGCTCGAATATGCGGTACACGCTGGCGCGCGAGAGATGCAGCGATGCCAATACGCTGTCAGGCGACAAATCCGGATCGTGCAGATGAGTCTCGACATGCCGCCGCACCTGTCCATAAACAGCAGCACGTACCGCCGCGCGGCCGTTGCCGGAAAGACCCGCTTCACGGCTGAACGCTGCGACGAGTAGCTCTACCGCGGTGAGGCAGGACTGATGCGCTTCCTCTTTGCTCAGTCCGACGATTTGCCGCTTTAGCGCCACCAGATGCTCGACCAGCATGCGTGTCAAAGGAGTGGTGGCGTGAACCCAGCGGCCATGCAGCGAGGCGGCATCAGGGAACGACCTCAGGACTCATACGCTCCTGCCAGGCGAGGAAGCTTTGACGGGCGTCGCCTTGAACGCTGAAATTGCTGTGCACGATGCCGGGTGCGAGGGTCGGCGCCTCCGGCGGCAACAACAGGCGGCCGGGCGATACGGCGGCAGTGTGTAGCGGGTCGTCGTTCAATGCAGTGCTCATCGCTGAATTTCGTCGTGCAGACGCCGGCGGTGGGGTAACGTTAGGCTCGATCAATCGTACGGCCCATAACGGCCGGTCGACACCGGTACCTGGATCGGGGAGAAGAACGACCATGGCAGATTCGATCCTACGCGCTGGACTTGAAACTGGAAGCAGTTCAGTCCATATTTATGGACGTTACGGTTTAATGTGGTTCATTGATTTTTTCAGAATGACGGCTCATGTAAATTAATCTCAATAGAAGGCGCCATAATAATGAAAAATATTCTCGGAATCAATTTAATCGTTCTAAAAAGTGCCCCTGTTTTTGCAAAAATTGCAATCGTGATTTACTGGTTTGCCGCTTTGCAGTATCTCTACGCTACGATGGGTGGAATTTTTCCACATAAAATTATAAGAGAGCCAGTTTCCACGCCGGCCATTCCAGTCGCCGCAATAATCGGGATTGGGTTAATATTATACGCATTCGGTGCTCTGAAATTATTTTTGGCTTTTAAATTATCGGCACGCAAAAATTGGGCAAGAATTGCGGTGGTGATTGTGTCGACTCTGCTGGCCGTATTTCTTATACAAGGGGTAATAATTACGGTGATTATTGGACCACTCCCATTTTTCGCTCTATTGAAAGGTACCTATGGGCTTTTTGCCGAAGTAGTGGCTGCTTTGCTGTTGTTGCTACCTAAAAGCAGGGGCTGGTTCGTACCAAAGAGAGTGAGCGCTTGATGGTCTGTGAAAGTTATATTAATTATCAATAATAGATTGTACGGCCTGCAATTTGGAGAACCAGTCGGTCTATCAAATTTTGCCCGCGGCGCAGCAACAAAAAAGAGGCCGCCGAAGCGGGCTCTCTGCACTTCAGAATAGGCTCACATACCGCGCTGCATCATCGCCCAGTCAAGCTGCGATCTAATGTTCGTAGTGCGGCCGCTCGCGTCGTCACGAATGGCATACTGGGTCGCAAGATCGGACGGATCTAAATTGAGCCACGTGTCGAGCACGCTTGAACTCCTCAAGGCTGCTTGCAGCAACGACTGAATTTAGACGTTAAATCAATCCCATCATCGAGGTGCTTCGTGACAACAGCCAGACCCTTTTTCATGTTTCAAGATGGCGATGCGCAGGCTGCATTGGATTTGTATTTCTCTACATTTCCCGATTCATGCATGGTGCGGGACGAGCGCTATGCTCAGGGCGAGCCGGGTCCCGTGGGCACGATTAAGGTCGCGGTATTCACAATTTGTGGACGAGAGTTCATGTGCTCCGACAGCCCGGTCAAGCACCCATTCTCGTTTACGCCAGCGAGTTCTACTTTCGTGGAATTCGATACGAAAACAGAACTGGAGCGTGTATTTGGCATCTTGTCCGAGGGAGGTCAGGTTTTGATGCCATTGGACAATTACGGATTTAGCCAGCAATTCGGCTGGGTCAGCGATCGGTTTGGGGTGTCCTGGCAGTTGAATCTTGTGGCCTGACGATTCATTCAATCGGCCCTTGATGGCTGAGATGGGGCAGGCAGATGCCGCCATTCGGAACGTTAGCGGCCTATCGATACGGCGAGTTAGGACAGGTCTATCCGATCATTCGTGGCAGTGTCCCGCTGCTCGTTACGCTCGGCGGGGCCTTGATAGCCCAACAACATCCCACAATTCCGCAGGCCATAGGCGTCACGCTCGTTGCCGTCGGAATCATGAGCCTTTCCTTGGGGAAAGGCCGAGCGCCAACCGCATCGATCCTTTCAGTTATACCCCGTCGTCAATGTTCATAGCCGCTACGAATGCCCGACGACCTTTGAAACAGATTGCGCGAGGATCCGGACTTCATCCAGTTGGGTTACCAACTCGAAACACAGCACGAATGCCATCGCGTAACCGAGCCCCGGTCTTTTGTTGATCCATCGCAGGACGGGGGCAGCAAGAGGCCTTCTGACGAAATCACGTGTCATCACATAGGTGACCACAACGCCGATCAGCGCTCCCGCGATGACGTCGGTCGGATAGTGCAAACCGAGATAAACCCGCGGCGCGCATATGAAGATCGCCGTGTAGAGAATCGCGGGTATCCCTACGCGGCATGAGACGAGAAAAATTCCAGTGGCGACCGACATCCACATCATCGCGTGGTCGCTCGGAAAAGAACTCCAGAATCGCAGCTCATGCTCCCCCTCGGGCACGGGAAAGTGAAGGTGCAAATCCGGGTTATAGATCGGGCGCACGCGAAATGGCAGGTAATGCGCAAGAAGTCTCCCTAGCACGAGTGCCATAAGGCCGCTCGCAACGGTCGCGATGACGACCTCGCGATCCCAATCGCCGCGCTGCGGGGGTTTAAACCATATCCAACACAATATGGGGATAAACACCAGGCCCTTGAACGTGTAGAAGCCGGCGATGGCCCTTATCGTCTTGGTCACCAATCCAGCGCTAGAAGCGTGGTGGGTCAGGAAAGTTAGAATTGTTAGATCGAATCCGTTCATTGCGGATCTCCTCGACGTAGTCGCTCGCAGGGTGTGGAGAAAAAACGCCCGGTGCCTCGAATTTCATGCTGCCCGCGTGCGCCCATCATCCTCCTGAATCACGCTGTCGGTCGTCGCTCATCGCGACCTCAACACCGCCTGATTTTTCGCGCCAGCGCTTCGAGTGGGTACCGGTCCTTCGTTTTTTCGCGGCAGTCAGGATCCTCCTGCCGTTGTCTTAGTGGTCCCGAGGATCTGAGTGCTGATGGTAACGCCACACGCCAAAAATTGACTTATGAGTGTCGTATTTTGTGTGTTGTAGCGCACGCATATGAAACGCACTGCTTACGTTTCTGTAATGCGTGAGTTTCGAGTTTTTGGTCGGCGTATGGATGCGGCCGAACGTTAGCTCGAGCCATCGGCCACTATTGTTGCGTGAGCATCAGGTTCAGGTTCTGAACCGCCGCGCCGGATGCGCCTTTGCCAAGATTATCGAAAACCGCGGACAGCAGGACGTGCCCGTGTTCCACGTTAGGAAATACGCTTAAGCGCATGTCGTTCGTACCGTTCAGCACTTGCGGATCCAGGTGCTTCAAGACGCGCGATTCGTGCAGTGGCAAGACACGTACGTGAGCCGCCTCGGCATAGTGGTGTGCGAGGCACGCGTGCAACGTGGCGCCATCCACGTCGGGTGCCAGCAGCCGCAACTCCAACGGCACCGTCAGCACGATGCCCTGGCGGAACGCACCATACGCAGGCACGAAGATGGGACGCTGCGCGAGCCCGGCATGCTGCTGGATCTCCGGGGTGTGCTTGTGCGCGAGTTCCAGACCGTATACCTGGTATGAAGGCGCGTTGACGGCACCCTGCCCCTCATGCTCCTCCACGCCGGCACGCCCGCGTCCGGAGTAGCCGGACACCGCATGAATGCTGATAGGGTAGTTGCCTGGTATGAGCCCAGCCTGCAACAGGGGGCGCAGCAAGCCAATTGCACCGGTCGGATAGCAACCGGGATTGGTGACCCGACGTGCGTTCGCAATGCGCTCAGCCTGTCCCAGCGTCATTTCCGGAAAGCCGTATGTCCAGTCCGGCTGCGTGCGGTGGGCGGAACTTGCATCGATTACTCTGACGGCAGGATTAACAATGGCGTCTACTGCCTCGCGCGCGGCGGCATCGGGCAAACAGAGGATGGCGATGTCGCAGGCGTTGATGGCTTCTGCGCGACGCTTTGCATCCTTGCGTTCCGCCGCGGGAAGTGCGACCAGTTTCAGATCGGTCCGGTCGCGAAGCCGTTCGTGAATTTGCAACCCGGTGGTGCCTTGGTCGCCGTCGATGAAAACAAGGGGAGAGCTCATGCGCGGAATGCTCCGGTGACTGGGTAATAACAAGTAGAACGAGCCTGCTATCTTCCGCGTACCGCTAGAATAGGGAAAGTCGAATTTCATGACCTTAACATTCAGTTTTTCTGAATCTGGACGCCGACATGCGAGAGATCAGCCTGGACCGTTTGCGCACTCTGGTCGCCATTGCCGACCGTGGCTCATTTGCTGACGCGGCACGTGCATTGAACCTGGCGCCACCAACGGTCAGCCTCCACATCGCTGAACTCGAAGACCGCATTGGAGCTCCACTCCTGTCACGGAAGCGCGGGCATGTCAGGCCGTCGGCGATAGGAGACGTGCTGGTGGAGCGCGCGCGCCGACTGCTGGCCGATGCGGAGCAGGCGTTAGACGATATTCAACGGCAGGTGCAGGGGCTCGAAGGGCGCGCGCGGCTCGGTGCGTCGACTGGCGTGATCGCGCACCTGTTGCCGCAAGCGCTTGAGGTGTTGCGCCAGGATCATCCCGCTATCGACATTCAGGTTGCTGTACTCACTTCACATGAAACCTTGTCCCGACTGGCGGATGGAACGCTGGATGTTGGGCTGGTCGCACTGCCTCAGCCGCCGGTGGCCGGACTCGTGATAAAGCCTTGGCGCCGCGACCCCGTGATGGCCTTTGTGCCGGCGCATTGGCGGTGTCCGGCCCGCATCACGCCTGAATGGCTCGCCGCCCAACCTCTCATTCTCAATGACGCGACCACGCGTCTCTCGCGTCTGACTGCGGAGTGGTTCGCGACTGGGGGGCACTATCCTGTGCCGCGCATTCAGCTCAACTACAACGACGCGATCAAGAGTCTGGTTGCGGCAGGTTACGGCGCAGCGCTGTTGCCCCATGAGGCCACTACGCCTTTACCCGACACGCGCATTGTCATGCGTCCGCTGCGCCCGGCGTTGTGGCGTCGGCTCGGCATTGCACATCGTGCGGGGTATGTTGAGCGTTCCACGCAACACGTACTCGATGTGTTGTGGGGTCTGCGATTGGCGTAGGCGAACCGGCGACGGATTTGTAGTCGAGCAAGTTGAAGAAGGGTTGGTACCGCGGGTGAGACAAAACAATGTCCGGGACGGGGCGCGTCCTGGGTCTCCGCGAGACTACACAATGGCGGGGAACATCTCGTTGCGGCTTCGTGCCCGAAGCCGATTGATCGAATCTCAGCGTGTTGGGCAATCAATGGTAAGAAGACCTTCACTGCCGAACGCGAGGCCAGCGAATCGTTCTCCAATGCGACGATGCGCAGGCCCATCCGGGTGGAGTTGGTCAGGAAGCGGCAGATCGGCGAAATCCTGTGCACCGTAGAGTTCGAGTCCATCGAGATAGCGCAAATGTGGGTCATTCGCCGCGCGCTCCTGCACGATGCGTCGCAGCTCATCCCGGATGACGGTCAGCGTCAGTTTCCCGGCTTTGCGTTCGGCCGGATCACCCGTTGCCCGAAACGAAATCTTTCCTGCGGCCAGCGCGCTCATATCGAACGCCCCTGGACCCGGCGTATCTTCATGAATCGGGCAATAGAGCGGCGAGATGACCAGTAGCGGTGCGGTTGGATGACCGTCCCGGATGGTGTCGAGAAAGCCATGTACCGCTGGCGTAAAAGCGCGCAGCCGCATCAGATCAGTGTTGACGAGGTTGATGCCGATTTTGAGGCTGATTACGTCGGCAGATGTGTCGCGCATCGTTCGAGCGGTGAAGGGGTCGAGTAGAGCGCTGCCGCCAAATCCAAGATTGATCAGTTCCACGCCGCCGAGGGACGCGGCGAGAGCGGGCCAGATCGAGGTAGGGCTGTCTCCATTGGAGCCATGGCTGATGGAGCTGCCGTGATGCAGCCAGACTTTTCGACCGTCGCCGGCCACGGGCTCGATACGGGCGTTGGAGCGCAGGGCGACAAGCTCGGTGATTTCGTTGTGCGGCAGCCAGATTTCGACTTTCTTGTCGTGGCCGGGCAGATCGGTGAATCGTACGGTGCCAAGCGGTCCTGACTGTTTCGAAGCCGTGCCGGCGGCCATGTCGATTGTCACGGTATCTCCACCGGCTGCGCTACTCTGGCGGACGAGGCGGCTGTCGATTAGCAGGTCATATACACCGGCCGGCCGAGGCGGGATACCCGTATAGACGTAACGCGTCGGCAGGATATCGATTTCGATGTCTGTCGCCTGAGTGCGAAACACCAGGCGTACTCCAGAGGGCTGCGACTCGGCCATCGCCAACTGAGGATCCGTGCATTGGGCGCGCGCTCGAGCCGGCAGGCGGTGCGGCATGATTCCTCGCGCGGTTTGCTCAAGTTCGACGGCGCCACGCAAGATATCCTGACCGATGGGTGTGGCAGCCAAGGTGTCCTGGTCGTTCATGATGTGATTGAGAGCAAGTTCAGAGCGTGCAATTTTACCCACCCATGGAGGCGAGATCGAGGCATGGTCCGACGAGGTGGAAACCGTGTTCGCTGTGCGCCTGCCACGTTGCCAATAGCGTTCGCGATACGTTGAGCTTACTCGCTGGATGGCTCATTTCGTATCACCAGTTCCATGAACCCTGAATTGAAGTCGCGCTCCCGGGAGAAGCGATGTTCGGGAAGAAGCGCCAGCAATATCTCCGCGGTTGTCCGGACCGTGCAACCGCGTCCCACATGACCACCGAATACGCGACCGCGCGGATCAGCAACCGACATGTGCAGATGCGCTCCATCAAACGATATGGACCCCGCGAGCGTCAGGATTTCCAGATCGTCGCGCAGCTCCGTTGAATCTTCGTCTCCGGCAAATCGCAATTGGGCAACGCTGAGGCTTCCAATGCCCTGGAGCACGAAGGCTGCCTGCACCTTGACTTGACGCAGTACGTCTTCGAGGGCGACACGCAGATCGTCGCCGGGAAAGAGGCGTAAGGGATGGGCTTGCATCGCGTGGTTCCTGGTGGGGGGGCCTGGTGACAGGTTAAGGTGGATTGAGCTTGGTGACAATTACGCGTCAGCTTTTGCGCATAACTGCTGATATGTATTTTTACGAGGTCTCAATAGCTGAGGTTTCGTATTAACCGCAAAAAATCTGTGACCGGTTGAGCGCAAGGCAAGGCGGCCTACGGAATTATCTTGACAATCCACTTTCCCATAAACTACATTTTCGCGACAATTTGCAGTTAAAACTAAACGAAAATAAAAGCGCCCGAGGTGTGCAATGCACATAAAAATAATCCTGCTGGTGTGTGGAACTGGGCTTACATCGATTGGAGCGACCACATGCTTCGCCGGCTCGCCTCCGGCAGACGAGGACTCGCGGCGCTCAGAAAGTGCCAGTACTCAGGCGTTGAGCCGGATTCCCGGTAGATCTCCATCCGCCAATCCAGAATATTTCAAGGTAAGCACCTCGCTTGACGAAAACGCCGCTCAGCTGATTGGGCCGGATGCAAACAAAAATCTTATTCGCGATGATATCGATGAGTACATCGATAAAACATATCCAGATCCCCAGCAACACGCCGCGATGGTTCAATTCGCGCGGGCATATGCGCAGCTACTCATTAATGGAGGCACGGTAGCTGGCACCAAGGCGGCAACTGCCGGAGTTGTTCGCGCCGTCCAATGTGGCATTGAGGTTTTTGGCGAAGCAAATATAGCCAAACAAAAAGCGATACTTGCGATGATGCTCAATAGTGAAGAGCGATTTAAAGCTTACGCAGTCGCAACGCACAATGAGGAAGGTCAAGTTTTCCTGCGGTTTCAGGGGGAGCCCTGCCTGTAAAAACGGGAGTCCGCGTACTATTTATTCTTCTCTTGAGAATTGTTTTTCTGGATCATCAAAAACTCAAGAGCCCCCCGAAAATCCATGTGACGCTCGACCTATGCAAAGCAACTACAACCTGGGGTTAGTCGCCATTTCCTTTATCGTTGCGACGCTTGGGTCCTTCACGGCGATCGATCTCGCAGACCGGCTTTCCATACTGGCGTACGCGCGCGCCCGACCCCTATGGCTGGCGGCCGGCGCATTGGCGATGGGCGTCGGCATCTGGTCAATGCACTTCATCGGGATGCTCTCGTTCTCGCTGAGCATCCCGATTGGCTACGATCTCGCGCTAACCTGTTATTCGCTCGTTATCGCCGTACTCGTCTCCTGGTTTGCGTTGCATATCGTCACGCGGGGACGTCTCAAACTGATCCATTTATTCGCGGGTGGAGTCCTGATGGGTTTGGGTATCGCCGGCATGCATTACATGGGGATGGCGGCGATGTTGATGAACCCGGCAATTCGCTACGAGCCAACACGCTTTGCCGGGTCAATTCTTATTGCAATTGCGGCTTCCACCGCAGCGCTGTGGGTCGCGAACACACTCCGCGGAGCGGATCAGAATCTTGTGATGCCCAAGCGCATTGGCGCGGCCTGTGTCATGGGCATTGCCATCGCAGGTATGCATTACACCGGCATGGCCGCGGCGAATTTCCCCGCTGGATCGGTTTGTGGCGCAGCGAACGGCATTAAGCCTCAATGGCTCGCTGCCGCGGTCATTCCGTTTGCGTTCGCGATTCTCATCGTGACGCTGCTTCTTTCCCGCCTCGATGCCAGAGTCGCATTCCTCGCCAGGTCGGTCGCCCGGCTCAATGATCAGATCGACCGCGTGCGAGGTCCGATACTTTGACCGGTTTGCCCAATCGTAGAATGGCGACGGAACGGACTGACGATGGATCAATTTCAACCTTCCGCCAAGCCGCATTCGCGACGCCGGCTAATCGTGTACCGGAGCGAGGGAGGGGGGAATGAGCGACCGAATCGAAATCAAACCTGTCACGATCGCGGAGGTGCTGCCCCTTCGCGATCGACTTCTTCGCGCAAGCTTACCGGCAGGAGGCAGCGAGCTTCGCTCGGACAGGAATGCGGACACGCTTCATCTCGGCGCCATCTTTGGTGACGAGCTCGTCGGCATAAGCACCATCGCACGGGAAGCTCCGCCGAACGATCAAAGCAAAGACGTATGGCGGCTTTGCGGGATGGCGGTCAGCGCTAACTGGCGCAGTCACGGCGTTGGCTCCGCTCTCGCCGCGGCATGCATCGACTATGCGAAGCTTGCCGCCGGACGTATGGTTTGGTGCAGTGCTCGTGAGAGCGCGTTTGGTTTTTACCGAAGTATCGGCTTCGATCTCATCGGCGAGTTATATAACCGCGCCGACATAACCGGCGAGCGCTATGCTCGCATGGCACGTTACCTATCCAACGACTCAGAAAGCTGAGGGCGATTCGCCCCACGGCTGTGCCGCGTGCCGTGCGTGACAACGCTTTTTGTGCGACCGGCGTTCTCACCTTTTCTTCTTGTTCGCCTACTGTTCCTCATGGATCTGCATAGGCGAGAAGGCGTTGCGCCGCCTTCGCCGGATAGAAATTTTTTTGTTGTTTGAAGATATCAAAAACGGGTTTTTTTGTTGTCCCGAATTTTCCATAATGAATGTGAACGCTGTCCCGCAGAGCACGTGCGCAACATCGCTTCCCGCACTTGCCATGGCCCTTTTTCATTCATCTTATGCCGGGTTTCTCCATGTCCAAGATCAAACCAGAAGATTCGCTCGCCGCACCGGCCACCGGGGTCCGTAAAGGTCTCACCAACTATGGTGATAGCGGCTTTTCCCTGTTCTTGCGCAAAGCTTTCATCAAGGGAGCGGGCTATACCGACGAAGCATTGGATCGACCGGTAGTCGGCATTTCCAACACCGGCAGCGCCTATAACCCGTGCCACGGCAACGCGCCGCAATTGATCGAGGCAGTCAAGCGCGG
Source organism: Paraburkholderia sediminicola (assembly GCF_046030555.1). Classification (GTDB taxonomy): domain Bacteria; phylum Pseudomonadota; class Gammaproteobacteria; order Burkholderiales; family Burkholderiaceae; genus Paraburkholderia; species Paraburkholderia sediminicola_E. Next base: position 237,819 of record NZ_JAQQCH010000002.1, read on the forward strand.
CGTGATGCTGGCGGGTGGCTTGCCGATGGATTTCCCGACCATTTCCATCCATGAGAGTTTTTCGCAGCCGACCAGCATGTACCTGCGCAACCTGATGTCGATGGATACCGAGGAGATGATCCGCGCTCAACCGATGGACGCGGTCGTGCTGATCGGCGGCTGCGACAAGACCGTGCCGGCGCAGTTGATGGGCGCTGCATCGGCGAATATTCCCGCCATTCAGCTGATTACAGGCTCCATGCTGACCGGCTCGCACCGCGGCGAGCGCGTGGGTGCATGCACCGATTGCCGCCGCTATTGGGGCAAATTCCGCGCCGACGAGATCGATAGCGCGGAAATTGCCGCCGTGAACAACCAGTTGGTGGCGAGCGTCGGCACCTGTTCGGTAATGGGCACCGCCAGCACCATGGCGTGCGTGGCCGAAGCACTGGGGATGACAGTGCCGGGCGGCGCGTCGCCGCCGGCTGTGACGGCCGATCGTATCCGTATCGCCGAGGAGACTGGCGCTCAGGCGGTGCAGATGGCACGCAGCGGCCTGACCATCGACAAGATCCTGACCGCCGACGCATTCGAGAACGCCATCCGCGTGTTACTTGCGATTGGCGGCTCGACCAACGGCATCGTGCACCTGACCGCGATTGCGGGGCGCATGGGACTGGATGTCGATCTGAAGGCACTGGACCGCATGGGTCGCGAAACGCCGGTGTTGCTGGATCTGAAACCGTCCGGCCAGCATTACATGGAAGACTTCCACCACGCCGGCGGCATGGCGGCGTTGCTGCGCGAACTCAAGCCGCTGCTCAAGCTCGACGCGATGACGGTCACCGGGCGCACCTTGGGCGAGGAAATCGACCTGGCCGGTCCCGGCTTCGAGCAGGACGTGGTGCGCACCATCGCCAACCCGATCTATCCGCAAGGCGGCATTGCCGTCTTGCAGGGCAACCTCGCACCCGGTGGCGCGATCATCAAGCAATCCGCCGCCGATGCCAGACTCATGCAGCACGAGGGACGCGCTGTGGTGTTCGAGAACGGTCAGGACATGGCCGAGCGCATCGACTCGGACGACCTCGACGTCACGGCCGACGATATTCTGGTACTGAAAAACATTGGTCCGAAAGGCGCGCCAGGGATGCCTGAGGCCGGTTATATTCCGATTCCGAAAAAACTGGCGCGCGCCGGCGTCAAAGACATTGTGCGTATTTCCGACGGGCGCATGAGTGGCACGGCCTTCGGCACTATCGTGTTGCACGTGACGCCTGAGGCGGCCGTCGGCGGCCCGCTAGCCTACGTTCAAAACGGCGACCGTATCCGGCTCAGCGTCGCTGCCCGCGAAATCACGCTGCTTGTGTCGGACTCCGAACTGGCACGCCGCGCAGCCGCCACGCCCGTAAACATGCCGACAGCGGAGCGCGGTTATCGGAAACTGTTCCTCGACACGGTGCTGCAGGCCGACAAGGGCGTCGATTTCGATTTCTTGCGCGCCGCCAGCATTCACGGCACGACGCCGAAGGGCTAACGGTCCCGCGCCGTACCGCGAGACACAGACTGAGCGGTTCCGAAAATCGCCTGTGCCTCCTGGAAAAAATCGCGAGCGAGGGCTGCGTGCGGCCCGTTGCTGGCCCAGATCAAGCCGCTGCGTCGCACTGGCGCGCGGCCCGGCAACGGCAGCCGCGCCAGCGACATACCACTCGACCAGAGCGATACCCAGTCCGGCAGCAGCGATACGCCGATGCCCTGGTCGACCAGCGCGGCAATCGCCAGCAGGCCATCGATCTCAAGCCGCTGATGGGGATGGATCTGATGGTCGCGCAGATAGCGATCGGCCAACTGACCGCCCAGCACGGAGCGTTCGTAGCGAATGAACGGCTCGTTGCGCAGCACCTCGTGCGCGTCGCGACCGGCCATCGCGGCCGGCGCCACGACCACCAGCGGTTCATCCAGAAAGGGGCGCCATTCGCAGGTCTTGCGAATGGCGAACTGCGGCTCGACTACTACCGCCGCGTCAAGCTCGCCGCTGCCTACCTTGCGGCATAGCTCGACGGATGCGCCCGGGGTAATGAATAAAGCCAACTCCGGGTAGCGCGCATAGAGGTTCTTGAGCACCGGCGGCAGGACGTTGGTGAGGGCGGAAACGAAGGCGCCGAGCCGCAACTCGCCGACACGCGCGCCGTCGCTCGCGATAACACGCAAATTACGCTCGTCGCGCAACAGCGCGCGCGCCGGTTCGAGAATCTTGAGGCCGGCTTCTGTCGCCTTGACCACCCGACCCGCACGCTTGAGAAGCTGCATGTCGAGGTCCACTTCCAGCGCATGCACGCGCGCGGCCAGCGCGGCCGCCGTCACGTCGAGGCGGCGCGCCGCTTCCGCTAGCGAGCCGCAATCGACGGCGGCCACAAAGCTTTCCAGGTAGTCGGTATTCATCGTTTTAGCTTAACTGATGAAGATTCCTCAAACAAAAAATATTTTATGGTCTAAACGCACCGGAAGGTGGTTCTTCTAATGCTCCGAAAAAGTGACACTGCGCGTCACCCATACCGTATCGATCGCAATCGAAAAACCGGAGACACTTCTTGAATATCCACCCCCACAATGTTGCGGCCGGCGCCAGCATTGCCGACTCCGCCGACGCGGTCTACAGGCGCATCGCCTGGCGCTTCCTGCCACTGCTGTTCGCCTGCTATGTGGTGGCCTATCTGGACCGCGTCAACGTTGGCTTTGCCAAGCTGCAAATGCTGAACGATCTGCAGTTCAGCGAGGCGGTCTACGGTCTTGGCGCGGGCATGTTTTTTATCGGCTATTTTTTCTTTGAAGTGCCCAGCAACCTGTTGCTGCACAAGCTCGGCGCGAGGCGCTGGATCGCGCGAATCATGATCACCTGGGCGGTCCTTTCGATGTGCACCGCCTGGGTTAGTACTCCGTTGCATTTCTACATCGTGCGCTTCTTCCTCGGTATTGCGGAAGCCGGTTTCTATCCGGGCATGCTGCTCTATCTGACCTATTGGTTCCCGTCGCACAGGCGCGGCCGGATGGTGGCGTTGCTGACCGCGGGCAATCCCGTGTCGGGCATCGTGGGAGGTCCCCTGGCGGGCTACATCATGACCGCGACGGCCGGCTTTGCCGGCATGCATGGCTGGCAGTGGTTGTTCATCCTGGAAGCCTTGCCGGGCATTCTGCTTGGCGTGATGGTCTACCACCGCCTCGACGACAAGGTGGCGCACGCCACATGGCTCAGCGTCGAGGAACGTGCGCAGGTTCAGTTCGACCTCGATAGGGAGGGCAAAACCAGGACACATGGTTCGGTAAGCCAGGTGTTCCGCTCCGGCCGCGTCTGGCTGCTCTCACTGATCCTGTTCGGCATCATCATGGGCTCGTATGCGCTGAGCTTCTGGCAGCCGACCATCATCAAGGGCACCGGTATCAGGAGTCCGGCGCTGATCGGCGTGATGACGATGATCCCCTACACGGCCGCACTGATCGGCATGCTGCTGATCGGACGCAGTGCGGACAAGCGTCGCGAACGACGTTGGCATGTGATCGTGCCAACCCTGTTCGCAGCCAGCGGCTTCGTGTTGTGTGCCAACGCCGCGGGCAGTTCGACGCTGTCGATGCTGGGACTGACGATGGTCGCGGTAGGCATCATCAGCGCGCTACCTATGTTTTGGGCTTTGCCCACGTCGTTTCTGGGCGGGGTAGGGGCCGCCGCCGGTATCGCGCTGATCAATTCGACTGCGAATCTGGCGGGGTTCGTTAGTCCGACTGTCATCGGCTGGCTGAAAGGCCAGACTGGCACGCTGTCGTCCGGCTTGTATCTGGTTGCCGGTTCGTTGACGCTGTCCGCGTTTCTGGTTTGGGCCTTTATTCCGGCGCGGGTGGTGAACCGTTGAGGCTGGAGTTTCCGCAACCCGGCACGCCAATAGTCATTTCGTACCGGGGACTTCGCCACGGCCTGCCGGGCGGCTCTTCACATGATCGATGAAGGCGCGCAGCTTCGGCATGATCTGCCGGCGGCCTGGATAGTAGAGAAACACGCCCGGTATCACCGGCGCGAACGGCTCCAGCACGTGCATCAGTTTTCCCGCTCTCAACCCTTCGGCGGCCATCGGCTCAGGTAGCTGGGCAAGGCCCATGCCTTCGACTGCCGCGCCAAGCATGGTGGAAAAATCGTTGGCGATGAGAGGGCCGGACACGGCGATCTCGATCGCCTGGCCGTTGTCGTTGAATGACCATAGCGCGAGCGCACCGCTGGATCGCCGCCATCGCAAGCATGCGTGCTGGCGCAGATCGTCCGTGTGCTTGGGCTGACTATGCTCTGCGAAGTAGGCAGGGCTGCCGACGACGATGAGACGAAACGGTGGCGTCAGCGGTACGGCGACCATGTCGGCGTCGACGAACTGACCCAACCGGATGCCGGCATCGAACCCTTCCGCTGCGAGATCGATCAACTCCTTGCTCGCAGCGATCTCCACTTCGACCTCGGGATAAGCCCGGCAGAAAGATGCGATCAGGGGTTCCAGCAGGATGGGCACCACCGCGCGCGGCACCGAAAGACGCAACAACCCGGCGGGCCGCTGGCCAAGTCCGCGCGCAACATCACTAGCCGCGACAAGCTCTTCAAAGGCAGGCTTTGCCCGCGACAGAAACCGTTCGCCCGCTTCGGTCAGGCCGACACTACGCGTGGTGCGTATGAAGAGCGCTGCGCCAATGCGCGCTTCAAGTACACGGACTGTCTGGCTGACGGCCGACGGTGTCACCCCGAGTTCCGCGGCTGCCCGGCGAAAACTGCGATGCTGGGCGACGCTCAGGAACACCTCCACGCCATCGAGCGCCCCCTGTCTGACTGTGAAGTTCTGCTTCATAGCCCGTCAACATTGTGATGAATAGTCGCTCGCGAGAGGCCATGGTACACCTACGTCTGCAGATCTCCTCTTCCTACTTCAATGCGCCAGACAACACCTGACAGGAGGCAATATGCCACCGGAGCTTCTCTTTCTATTGCAACTCATTCTGGGGTATGTCGCCTGGCTGCTTTGCTTGCGCGTATACGTCTGGCCCAGGCTCAATTCGATGGATCCATTCGAAGCGCAACGCGCCATCGCCACCTTGCACAGCTTCCGTTTCTTCGGGCTGGTCTTCATTCTGCCAGGCGTCGTCAGCCCCGATCTGCCTGCCAGCTTCGCTGTGTTCGCCGCATACGGTGACTTCGCAACGGGAGTGCTAGCCATGCTGGCGCTACTCACAGCGCGAACACGCCCACTCTTCTGGATGTTCGTCGTAGCCTTCAATCTTGTGGGCGCGACCGACCTCATCCTCGACTACTACCACGCTATCCAGTCCGATCTTCCTGCGCGTGCGGGAGAGCTGGGCGCTACGTACGCGATTCCGATCATCTACGTGCCGGTGTTGATGATTACGCATGTTGCCGCCTTCTATCTGCTGCTGCGCCCTCAACTCAAGGCGCGCGCGCTACACCACGCTACGAAGTCGCATACCCAAGCCGCTCAAAAGCCCTGAGCCGCCCCCGCTCCACGCCTAGAACAATCGCTCCAAGCAGCACAGCATCCGTCCCAGTTGCCGAGACCGCGAATTCAGGCACAGGAATGGGTAGCCAGTTAGCAAGGTGATCCCGGATCGTTGGTAGCAGCAGGGCGCCGCTTCGCCCAATACCTCCGCCGAGCACGACCAGTTTCGGATCGAGGATCGGGATGATCGACGCCAGTCCCCACGAGAGTTGCCGCGCTTCTTCCGCGACGCAGTCGAGTGCGCGCTGATTGCCTGCGTGGGCCGCCACGAACACCGCTTCCGCATTGGCCACGTCAAGGCCAAGCCGCTGTGCGTGCGCCACGATTCCCTTCGCGGCGGCGGACACTTCGAACTTGGGTCGATAGATTCCATCGGATTTCGAACCCACAACCGGGGCCGCGGGCAGGACGGCAATTTCGCCGGCAAAACCATGCGCGCCGCGATGCAGCCTTCCGTCGGCGATGATCCCGAGACCCACCCCCGTGCCGACCGACATAAAGACAAAATTGTCGACGCCGCGCCCAAGGCCATGCTGCTGTTCGCCTAGCGTGGCCAGGTTGATGTCGTTCTCAACCAGCAGATCAGCATCGAGCGCTTCCCGTAGCGAAGGGATCAGCCCCGCACGCTCCAGATCCGGCAGGTTCGGCGCGAGACGAAGTCTGTCGCTTTCCGTATCCAGTACGCCAGGCGAGCCGAACACGGTCGCCAATACCTCGTTGCGCGCGATGTGTTGCTCTTCAAGCATCGCGCCGACAAGCTCGACGATTCGGGCGACCAGCCGTTCCACGCGGGCAGGGGTGCGCTTTTCGAGCCGTGCCACTACCGTCCCGGTCAGATCGGCGACCGCGCCCCGTATCCACTCGGCGCCGACGTCGATCGCGACCACAAAACCCGCTCGCGCCCGGGGAGCGTAAAGACGGGGCGAGCGTCCCGCGCTACCGCCACGCACGCCCGTCTGCTCGACGATTCCAAGCCGCTCGAGATTGCCGAGCGCGGCCGAGACCGTGACTTTAGACAGCCCCGTGCTCTCCGCGAGCTGCGGGCTGGAGGCGGGCGCCAGCGACAACAGATGCTGGTAGATGGCCCATTCATTGCCCTGGCGTACGAACGCGGGGCCACGGGTGACGGTGACTGTCGGCCGGCTGTTCTTTCTATGCGCGTGCATGGGGCGTCTGGTTTCGGGATGGCCGATCCTATCAACGACTGTACGGCGGGGCAAGCGGCCTCCCGTCGATTCGGACCGGAAATATTTTTGGTTCGATTGCATTAGTAAAGAAAGTTTCCTATCATTCGCAAAAAAATGAGCGAACACCGGAGCATCGGGCTATCAACGCGGCGAGCGCCGCAAGGAGACACATATGAGCGATTCCGCATGGCAGGAGCCCTCCTCGAACGCACTGGCGGACGCGGCCGGGCGGCCGGTGGCCGAGGCGCCGCATTTCCACCGTTCCGTCGGCCTGTTCCCGGCGATTGCGGTGAACATGATTCAGATCTGCGGGATTGGCCCATTCCTGACCATCCCGGCGATCGTGGCCGTGATGAATGGCCCGCTTGCCGTCATCGGCTGGATTCTCGGCGCGGTGCTGGCCATGGCGGACGGCCTGGTCTGGGCTGAACTCGGCGCAGCGATGCCCGGCGCCGGCGGCACGTATCTCTACGTCCGCGAAGCCTTCCAGTACCGTACCGGCAAGCTGATGCCCTTTCTCTTCGTCTGGACCGCGATGTTGTCCATTCCGCTCATCATGAGCACGGGCGTCATCGGCTTTGTTCAGTACCTGGGGTTCTTCCTGCCGAATCTGTCGGGGTGGCAGTCGCACGCGATCGGCGTCGGCGTGACCGCACTGGTCGTCCTCGCGCTTTATCGGCGGATCGAATCGATTCGTGCATTGAGCACGGTGCTGTGGATCATCATGATGCTCGCGGTCGGCCTGACGATTGCCGCGGCGTACTCGAACTTCCATCTGAGCCTCGCCACGACACTGCCGCCTGGAGCGGGCGATATCAGCAAGTTCTTCACGGGCCTCGGCGCGGGTCTCATCATCGCCATCTACGACTACGCCGGCTACAACACGACGGCGTACATGGGTGACGAACTGAAGAATCCCGGACGCGTCATGCCCCGCTCGATCATCGTGTCGATCATTGCCATGATGTTTCTTTACCTCGCGTTGAACGTCGGCGTGATCGGTACGGTGCCGTGGCAGGAGGTGGCGAAGTCGACGTCGGTCGCGTCGCTCGTCGTGTCGCGCAATTGGGGGCATGCAGCGGCGGCGTTCGTCACCGTCCTGATCCTGATTGCGGCGTTTGCGTCAGTCTTTGCCGGACTGCTCGGTGGCTCACGCGTGCCTTTCCATGCGGCGCGCGACGGTGTGTTTCTTGCGGCATTTGGCAAGTTGCATCCGAAGCATAATTTCCCGCACGTCGCGCTGCTTGTCATGGGCGTGGTCACAGCCGCCGGCACGTTTTTCGATCTGACCGCCGTGATCAATATGCTGGTCGCCGTCGCGGTGTTGCTGCAGTCGGTGGCACAGATCGCGGCATTGACTGTGCTGCGTCGTCGTCAGCCGGAATTGCATCGCCCGTATCGCCAGTGGCTCTATCCGGTGCCGAGCCTTGTTGCGCTGGTTGGCTGGTTCTATGTTTTCTATGCAACCGATCGTCAGTCTCAGTTGATGTCGACGGCCTGGCTCGTCCTGGGGCTGATCGCGTTCCTGATCTGGGCGCGTGTCGCCCGTCAATGGCCGTTCGGCCCGAAGCCTGTCCGCGAAGTATTTCTTGAACGCCAGACAGGCACCCCCGCAACCGTGAATACCGAAGCACATGCACGTTAAAGACATAGATGAAACCCGGCACGCCGGCGCAGGCACGAGTGGATTCCTGCTCGCTATCGACATCGGCGGCACCAAGATCGCCATGGCGACCACGACACCGGCGGGAGAGCGCCTTCATGAAGCAGAAATTCCGACCTTGGCGGAGCAGGGTGCGGAGATCGTCATGCGGCGCATGTTCGAAGCGGCGACGGCGCTGATTTCGAAGACGCTTGCCGGCGTGGAGCGGCGCTTTCTGGCGGTGGCCGCGGTCACCCCCGGCATCATCGAACCCGACGGTATCCGGCTCGCGCCGAACAATCCCGGTTGGGACCAGCTCGCACTCTACGATGTCCTGCGCGCAGGCTTCGCCGCCCAGTGCGTCGCCGTCGAAACCGACGTCAAGGCCGCTGCGCTGGCAGAAGCGCGCTGTGGCGCGCTTGCCGGCGTCGATTGCGGCCTTTACCTGAACCTGGGGACCGGTCTGGCGGCGGCCGCGGTGATCGATGGGCGGGTGCTGCGCGGCGCGCACGGCGCCGCCGGCGAGATCGGCTATCAATTGCGCGGTGTGCCCGATGAAGCTCTGTTCGCCGACGGCGGCGCCTCGCTGGAAGACTTCGTTTCCGGTCGCGCGATTGCCGACCGCGTGAGCGTACTGCTAGGACGAAACGTCACCACCCATGAAGCTTTTGCGTTGCGGGGTTCAGTGCCTCAGGTGGCGGCGCTGATCAAGGATGCGTTCGAGGCGCTTGGCAGGCACATCGCTAATCTGACGCTCATGCTCGATCCGTCGCGGATCGTGATTGGTGGCGGGATGGCACGTATCCCAGGCATTCCTGACAGTATTCGTTCACTGCTGGCGCGCGCTGTGCCCTATCCGCCAGACGTGGCGATTGCCGCTTTCGGTCACGGCGCCGCGTTGCAGGGTGCGATTGTGGCAGCGAGCGACGCATGGGCTTCGCGCCGGTCGCCGCCTGGCCACTCGCCGTTGCGGGAGGTCGCGTCCGCGTTGTAGCCGTCAATGCGCCGGCGCGGTGGCCACTTTCGTTATGGTCTCAACACACGAAGTTGTTGGGTCGTGCCCCTCATGCTTTAATGGCACGCTCTGCTCGCGGCGATCCATTACATCATGCTTTCTTTCCAGCCCGTTACGCTGACTACCCCACGTCTCATCCTGCGGCCACCTCGCCATGAGGACCTGCAGGCACTCTTCGCGATCTGGTCGGACGCAGAGGCGATGCGCTACTTTTCATTTCCGGCGATGACCTGCCTGGACCAGGCAGAGGAACGTATCGCGCGGTCATTGAAGGCGTCCGCTGACGGCAAGGACTTCATTTGCATAGTCGAACATCGAACCACTGAAGAAGTACTCGGCACTTGCGATCTTTTCCATATGAACGAGCAATGCCGGCGAGCGGAAATAGGTTTCAGTCTGCAACGCAAGCACTGGGGCAGCGGATACATGATCGAGGCGGCTTCCGCGCTGATCGAGCACGCGTTCGGCGTGCTGAACTTGCGGCGCATCGAGGCGGATATCGACCCTCGCAATCTCGCTTCGGCCAGGCTTCTCGAACGACTCGGATTTGCGCGCGAAGGACTGTTGCGCGAGCGCTGGATAGTGGGCGACGAAGTGTCGGACAGCGCGCTATATGGGCTGCTTGCGGGGGATCGCCGGGCGTATGGGCCCGGCGACCAGAATCAGGAGGACAAATTTGCGCCGCGCGGGCATGGTGATCGACGCGATCAGGAAGGGCCCGCTGCCGATTTCAATGTTCTCGACCGGATCGATCCCGGGTATCAGGACTAGACCCGCGGCAGTCAGTGCCCTTCGGTGCCTAAGCGTGCTCCTTCTTGCCGGTGCAAAAGGACAGCCGGCCAAAGCGCCGCCGCGGTGTCGCGGGCTCCTGAACACGCTCCGCAACCTCGCGCCACCACTTCCCGCCGCGGTGCGGTGCGCTCAGATCCAGCCGCTCTCCCATGCGGGGCGTCGCAAGCGGAATGCCGCGCGCGGCGGTGAGCCCGACCACGCGTTCGTACGGTTCTTGCCAGCGATGCATCGCCAGATCGAACGTGCCGTTGTGAACCGGCACCAGCCAGCGGCCGCGCAGATCGACGTGCGCCTGTACCGTCTCGTCGGGCTGCATGTGCACGTACGGCCATTGGGCATCGTAGGCGCCGGTTTCGAGCAGCGTCACGTCGAACGGACCCAGCCGCTCGCCGATCGTCTTGAATCCATCAAAGTAGCCCGTGTCGCCGCTGAAGAACATGCGCAAAGCGTCATCGACGATGACCCACGAGGCCCACAACGTGCTGTTGCCGTCAAAGAGACTGCGGCCGGAGAAATGCTGCGCCGGTGTTGCCGTGAACGCCAGACCGTCGATCTCAGCGCTCTGCCACCAGTCGAACTGGCGGACCTTCGACGCGTCGATACCCCACTCGATCAGACGGTCGCCAACACCCAGCGGCGTCAGAAACACGGCCGTCTTGGCAGCGAGCGCCAGCACGGTCTCGCGGTCCAGGTGGTCGTAGTGGTCGTGCGACAGAATCACGCCGGCGAGCGGCGGCAAGTCTTCGAGCGCAATGGGCGGTGCATGAAAGCGCTTTGGACCGAAGCGCCGGAACGGCGATGCACGTTCAGCGAAGACCGGGTCCGTCAACCAGAACTGACCACGCAGCTTGAGCAGCATGGTCGAATGCCCGAGGCGATACAGGCTCCGGTCAGGCGCGGCCTGGAGTTGTTCACGCGACAGTGCGTCGACAGGCAGGGGGGCCGCCGGCACCGTGCCGTCCGGTTTGTTGAGCAGCACATTCCACACGATGCTCAAGGTTTTGCGGATTCCTTCGACAGGACGCGGTTTGACGTTACGAAAGCGCTCGCCGTCGTGCTGAGCCGACGTGTCGAACGATTCACGCCCGCGTCGCGCCGCCGTCAGGCCCAAGGCGCGGCGAATAGAACCGGTGAACGATGTCATGCAAACCGCCTCGAAACAGAAAGTAGACTGTTGAGTGTAGTTTATTTTAGAGAAAAGTAAACTGCCCGGTGTAAAATTTAACGATGAATACCAGCGATACCCCCCTCCGCCTGACCGATCGCAAGCGCGCTGCCGTAATTGGGGCCGCTATCGAAGAGTTTCTCGCGGCCGGCTTCGACGCGACCAGCATGGACCGCATCGCAGCGCGCGCGAGCGTTTCGAAGCGGACGGTCTATAACCATTTTCCAAGCAAGGAAGCACTGTTCGCAGCGATCCTGCGGCAGTTGTGGGAGTCGAGTGACACGGAGGAGGCGCCTGCTTATTCCTCCATGCATCCGTTGCGTGCGCAGTTGCTCCAGCTTCTGTTAAAAAAGCTGGGCCTTTTGAATGACGAGGCGTTTCTGTCCTTGGCGCGCGTTGCGATCGCGGCGGGCATTCATTCGCCGGAGCGCGCGCGCGACATGGTGGCTCGCATGGGCGAGCGTGAAGAGGATTTGACGGTGTGGATTCGCGCAGCCGCTGCCGATGGCCGCCTCAAGACATCGGATCCCACGTTCGCTTCGCAGCAATTGCAGGGCCTGGTGAAAGCGTTCGCTTTCTGGCCGCAGGTGACGATGGGCCAGCCCACCCTCAGCGTGGATGAACAAAGACATGTCGCGGAATCTGCTGCCGATATGTTTCTTGCGCGTTATGCGTGACTCTGGCTGAACAGCAAGCGGGGTGGTTATCGTTGCGCCTTGACCCAGCCGCTCAAATGACCGGTTCAAACACTGTGCGCCTGAGAGTAACCCGGCGCGTCTGGATCATACGTGTTGGCGGCAGTAAGCCGTTCGCGACGCGCAGCGATTGCCTCGTCCAGCAACTTGCGGAGATGATCCGCGCCTCTGATAGCCGGCAAACGCCTCACCGGATGAGCCAGATCGTCGGTCATCAGGATAAGCGTGGCAGTACCGAATAGACGCTGCCACCAGGGCTGGATCGACGTGATGTGCTGAATCCGGGAAAGCTCGAGAATCGACGTACGTCGATGCACAATGCCCTGCGTCCAGCTAATCCGTGCGGTATCAATCACGATTCGGGTGAACGCGGTTTTGACGAACGGCAAACTGACACCGATCAGGACCGCCCCGGCTTGGGCAAGCAGCACATGCCACTGAAACGGGAAAGCGTTCGACGCGCAGACATGTATCGCGCCGATCATTGCCATGACGGCGCCTCCCTTCAGGAGCGCCGGAAGGTTGCAGGCCTGCGACGGCGCGCCGCTGAAAATCACTTGATTGGCCATCGCACCTATCCTTTTTTCTGATCCACGGCTCTATTCGTCCGTCCAAAAAGGCAGCGTTGCCTGATTCGGTTGCGCGCGGCGAACTGACTGCTGGCCGGCAACAATATCATGTCCCTTTCGCCGGACACACCTGCGTGCTGGCTGGGTGGGACACGCTTCAAACGTTTGGTGGCGGTACGAGGCGTCTTCGACGCATCGGTCACGGAAACAAGCGTAGTCAAGTCGCACGCCACTATCTTGAAGTCGCCGTGGCACGACTGGGTGCCGACGGTCTATCCAGTATAGCCTTTACGACGCAGGTCGTCCGCGACGCGAGGCGAACGGTGCCGCGCCAGCAAACCTTGCCTGCGAGCCCAACTCGCGCTCGATACGGATCAACTGGTTGTACTTTGCGGTTCGGTCCGTGCGAGAAAGCGACCCCGTCTTGATCTGACCGGCGTTTGTCGCGACGGCGATATCCGCAATGCTGACGTCTCCGGTTTCTCCCGAGCGATGTGAGATTACCGTGCTGTAAGCGGCGCCCTGGGCCGTTCGCACGGTTGCCAGCGTTTCGCTGAGCGTACCGATCTGGTTCATCTTGACGAGGATCGAGTTGCCAATCATGAACTCCTGGAAATCGAGCGGATTGTCGGCATGTGCGCCGCCATTGATGATGTTGATCATTGGAACCGGCAGGACAGACGCCTGCAATCCGCCAAGATAACGAAACAGCGAGGTCCGGTTGAACGCGGCCGCGGCATTCGCTGCGGCCATTGAGCAACCGAGAATCGCATTCGCGCCGAGGCGCTGCTTGTTGTCGGTGCCATCGAGCTCGATCATGGTTTTATCGACGTCTCGTTGGTCCATGGCGTTCATGCCGATCAGTGCATCCCGCAGTTCGGTGTTGACCGCATTGACTGCCGCCATGACGCCCTTACCCAGATACCGCGCAGGATCGTTGTCCCGCATCTCGACGGCCTCGTGCTCCCCGGTTGAAGCGCCAGACGGTACCGTTGTCCGGCCTTTCGAGCCATCGTCCAGGATAATTTCCACTTCAACCGTGGGATTTCCCCGGCTGTCCAGGACTTCGTTGCTCGTCAGTTCAGTGTTCGAGCAACTCGAGCACGGCTATGCCAGATTGCAGGCCCAAGTGCAGGGTTCGGGCCTGCACGTCGCATGCAGTGCGACATTTGCCATGCGTTGGTTGGCGGCGAACCTTGCCGATTTCTATCGCACGCGTCCGGACATTCGTATCCGCCTGTCCATGACGTCGGCGCGAGAGATCAGGACAGAAGGCGCTGACCTTGTCATTGCATGGGATCTCACTTCATATCCGGAGGCGGACCGTTCCCGCGCGATCCCGCTGGCACCTGTCGCATTCGGGCCTGTATGCACACCTGGCTACAGGAGATCGGCAACAACGGGGACACGTATCGCGCACGACTTCACGTCAAGCGCATGGACGCATTGGGAGGCGCAGACGGACACCAGATTGTGCCCCGTGTCAATCTGAAGGGCGCATGAATGCAAAGGCCCGGCGGCTTAGGCAGCCGGCGCGGCTGGTGCATTCGGCGTGTATTTCCGCAGTCGCTGGGAAATCAGATGCGATGGCTTTTCGATCATCCGGTAAAACGCGTAGCTGATGGCGAACGCCAACGCCACCTGTACGAACCATGCGAATCGCGATGTGTCATCGAATCGGGTCATTTCCAGCAGTGCAAGCGCCATCTTGTGGCAGAGATAGAGGCTATAAGACCATGCTCCAAAAGTCGCCAGCCTGGACCAAACGCTGCTTCTGGAGGGGGTGGCTGTCTCCGCTGCGATCCAGATTGCCGCAAGGAACTGAAATAGCGGGAGCGTGATATCGGGCGTAATCACCGGCACAACTGCGGGTTTGAGATTCGATTCGGATAGCAAAATCATCACTGCCGCCCCGGCCGCGACAACCGTGACTCTCAATGCAACCAGATGGTTTGCCAGGTAATGAGTACTCCGATCAAGGCCGCGTTTGATCATCATGGTGAGTGGCGAATACGCACCACGGACGTTGAACTGCTCCGCGTTGCGCTGGATTTCCGCGATCAGGCAGCCAGAAATCCATCCCGCCGCATACAGGAGTGCCGTACCCGGAACGCCATACGTCTCAATCACGCAACTGTGGCAAACCGGGTGTCCTATCAGACGAACCGCGGCCACCATCACGCCTGCCGCAAGCGTGCAGCCAACGATCATTTCGCCGATGTAGCGAAACCGCGGGCGCAAGATCGGATAAGCGGCGTAATACACCATCTCGCAGTAGAGCGACCAAAGCACGGACTCCAGATAATTTTGTCCCGTCGGCAAAGGTTGAACGAGGCACAGCAGGATGAGCAGCGGCAAGCCGATGCGGATGAATCTGGACGCGTAATAGTTGATCGGCTTGAGCGTGACATCCCGTTGATATGCGTTGTGGATGCAATAGCCGGAAATGACGAAGAACACGATGACGGCGGCGGGACCCGCAAACAGCGCCGTCGATCCTGACCACAATGCGCTGCCGAGGAAGGCGAGCCGATGCGGCAGAAGTTCTTTAAACAAGGGCGGACGAAAGTGATACATCAAGACCCAGACAGCCGCGAGGAATCGAATGGCGTCTATCTTCAGGGACTTGTTCAGATTTGCGGACGCTGACAGATTCAAGGTGATCGCCATTTTTGCCCCTTCTTCTATTCAGGCTGCGACGATCTTACCTCCGCGTTAAACAACAAAAATACCAACAAAAATCGAAAAAAATTAGGGAAATTAATGCCCGCTAGGCCGCGTGATTTCGCGCTGGAGGAGGGCGGAGTCGACCCATGCCCTCAACCGTTTGCTCACCAGTTGTCGCGCATCGGAATCGACTCGACCGATCCGGTTGCCAGCGCGAGCGCAGCAGCGGCGGACAGCGCACTGCTGTAACTATCGGCGTCCGCGTTCTCCGCCGCCAGCAATTGATTCTGCGCAAGCAGCGCGTCGGTGACCGAGCCGACACCGTGCCGGTACGCATCGAATGCGGCGTCATACGTTGTTTGCGCTGCAGCAAGCAGCTCTTTGGCGGCAGCCTGCGCGGCAAGACTGGTCTGCAGCGTATTCTGCGCAGTAACGATTTGCCGAACCGCTTCTTCGCGGCTTCGGGTAAGACGCGTCGACGCACTGTCGGCATCGTTGCGTGCCTGCGCGAGCACGGCCGATCGCAAGCCGCCGTCGTACAGAGGAATCGTTACGCCAACGATCACGCTGCCGCCGTAGCGGCCGCCGCTCAGGTTCACGGTCGGCAGTTGCTGACCGATGGCCGGAACCGCCGAAATCGACGAACTGCCGGTGTTGTATGCGCCCGTCGCCGAGACGAACACCTTCGGCATGAAGTCCGATTCGGCCGCTTTCACTTTCGCCAGATTGACCCGCTCGGCCGCATAGGCGCTCAACACGTCCGGGCGGCGGGCGATGGCGGTCGACACGATCCGCTCGATCGAGTCGTTCGTCGGCGCCGGCAGCGTACGCGCCGGCATCTCCGCGATCCTGGGTTTCGACAACGGCGAGATCCCCATCGCGGAGATTAGCGCGAGATAGCTGTTGCTTTCGGCGCCCTGGGCCTGGACGAGCGCGAGCTTCGCCTGCGCGCGATTCTGGTTGGCCTGCGCCACTTCGATGACGGTGCCGATGCCATGCTTGTAGCGCGACTGTGCCGCGGCCAGGATCGCGTCGGCGTTGTCGAGGCCTTGTTGCGTTGTGGCGATGCGGGCGTGCGCGGCCTGGTACGCGTAGAAGGCGATGCTGACGTCGAAAATCACCTGTTGGTGGACCGCGGTGAAGCCGATGTTCGCCATCACCGATGCCTGCGAGGCGGCCTCGACGCGCGCGGCACGTCCACCGAAATCGAACAGCAGCCATTGCAGCGATAGCACCGAGGTCATGCCGTGCCCTGTAGCGCTTGCCGACGAATCGCCGAGCACGGATGAGCTCGAATCATGAAGGCCAGCGTACTGCCCCATCGCCGCGACTGACAGTTGCGGTAGATAGGCGCTCTTCGCGATGCCGGCCGCGAGCGCCACATTGCGCGCGTCGTTCCAGGCGATGCGGGTCAGCGGATTCGCCGACTCCGCCAGATCGATCAGTTCGGGTAGCGCGTATGCATGCGCCTGCTCGAGGGCCGGTGGAGGCGGCACGGCGGCAAGCGCGGGATTCGCGGGTAGCTGGTAGCCGCGTGGGGATGCTGTCGCGGCCGCTGAGTTAGCCGAAGCTGAAGCTGACACCGGCGACGCGGCCGCAGGCCCAGGCACGATGGCACCGGCCGCATCCGTCTGCGGTTGCCACGGACGGTCGGGGCTGTCCGGCGCCATGTCGATGGACGACGCGGCGCATCCGGCCAAACCCGCCGCGGCCAGGATCGCCAGTGCGAATGAGGGGTTAAGCCGGCGCATGAGTCGTGAGTTCCTTCGCCGCGTCGCTCGACGCCGCGTGTTCGAGTTGAGAGAGGCGTGCGTTGCCGAGGTCCAGTAAAGCGGTGCGTGCGTCGTCGTCGGATGTCGCGTCCGGCAAAGTCGCGTTTGGCGCGGCGGCCAAAGCGGAGATCGGCACAATTGGCAACGGTGGCGCTTGCGCGATTGGCAAAGCTGGATCCGGCGCCACCGCCAAGGGCGGACCCTGCGTGACGGGCAAAGCCGCGGCCTCGTCGGCCCCAACATCCATTTCGGCCGACGGTAACTGCACCCCGTCCATGATCCGTTTAAACCAGCCGTCGATCGCGGCATCGCCCGGGCGTCGTTCGGCGAGCAGGAACATCGGCCCTTCGAGTGCATCGAGCTTGGCCAGCGCGCTGCGGCGTTCGGCGATCCACTGCGGTTCGGGGCGAACCCACGACGGCTCGTAATGCATCAGCGCGAGGTCCTGCTCCAGCGCGCCGCACTGAGCCATGACGCTCGCCGCCTGCGCCCGGCGCGTGCCCGCCTGGGGCAGCGCCGTCAGCCGTTCCCACTGCTGCCGCAGCGCGGCGATCCCAGTGTCGATGCGCGCGGCCACGCTGACCGGCCACACGCGGGTGAAAACCAGATAGACGACCACGTTGCCGATCAGAATCCCGATCGTGCGATCGCGCGCGAGTGTCAAATCGTAGCCAGGCGCCGCGCCCTGCAGCACGCACATGAAAAACGCCAGGGCGATCTGGAAGCCGGCATAAGCAATGCGCGGCGAGCCGAAAGCGATCCACGCCGACAGCCATGCACCGACCAGCACGAGCGACATCAATCCGACGACGGACGTCAGCACCGGCGTCACGAAGATGATTGCCGCAGTGCCGAGCAGCGCACCCACCAGACACCCGGCAATCCGCAGCGTCATTTTCTCGACGGTTTCGGCGGTGGTGCCGAGCGACACCATGTAGACCGTGATGAAGCAGGTGTGGATACCCGGCCAGTTGATCTGCGAATAAAGCAGATAGCAGAACATCGCCGCCGCGGTGGTCTTCAGCGCGTAGCGGATGTGGTCGGGATTGCTGAATGCGTCGGGGAGGAAGAAGCCGCCGTGTTTGCCAGCGGATGGGGGCGTGGCCTTGGTGTTCGCTTTGGCTTGTGCTTCGGTTTCGACCTTGGCTTCGACTTTACCTTCGGCCGTGGTTTCGACTTTGTCTCCGCCTTTGCTTTCGCCCTCGACTTCGACAACAGCAAAGCGAATGATCGCATCGTGCAGATCCTCGACGACGATCCGTGCGAGTGGCTTCAGTTCTGCCACGTCAGGCAGGCTGAGTTCGATGTCGACCGGATAGCCACCGGCCTCGAGCATCTGCGCCATGTTCTCCAGTGTGTCGGCAATAGGCCCGGCGAACGATGCCGGCAGCCGCGCCGATGGTTCGCGCGCGGCCAGCCCGGCCGCGACCAGGATCGCCAGCGTCGACGACACGGCCTGCCGTAGCGGGGGAACGTCGGCACGCACCGACGATCCGTCCACGACGGAGAGCTTGAGCCACGTTCCGATTTGCTCGTCCCCCTCGCGCAGGCATGCGCCGAGCGCGTCGTCCGTTGCCGCGGGTTCGGTCAGACTGCGGGCCGCGATCCGCAAGCGCTTCGCCAACTCGCTGCCGGCAAGCTTCCGCGGCGACGGGGCCATTAACAGGTTGACGCCGATCGAGATGCCGATCGGAATCGCGACCATCAGCCAGGCGTAGAGCAGGGCGCGCGTCGCCACTTCGCCGAACGGGACGTTGCCGAGTTCGTCGAGCGCAAAGCCGACGATCATCGCGATGATCGCGCCGACCGGCCGCAGCTTGCTTGCCGAGGTCACGAACAGCAGCCCCAGCGATAGCCCCGCGATACACGCAACCCGCCAGAGCGGATCGTCGAGCGCGAACATGGCCACCACCATGACCAATGCGATGATCACCGTGACCAGCACCAGCAATCCTGCACCGAGCACCACGCTCAGCACCCGGTCGGGCCGGTTCAGAAAGAACACGACGTAGGCGGAAATCGCGGCTTCCGGCGTGCCGTACGCGCTCGTCACGAACGCCGTCAGCGCGCAGATCAGCGCGATGCGCGTCGCCATCGCGGCTCGCCCCGGATAGGGGGCAAGCAGCTTCAGGATGTCGGCGGCGCCCGGTCGGGCAAGATCACCGGCAGGCTGCGCCATGCCGGACCTCGACTATCGCACTCGCACCGATCCGGACCAGCCGGGCCGCCGGCTCGTCGAGCCGCACGCGCACGGGGAAGCGCTGGGCGACCCGCACCCAGTTCACGGACTGCTGGACGATCGGCAACGTGCGCGGCAGATTGATACGGTCGGAATCCGCAACGCCGGCACCGATGCCGATCACTTTGCCGTGAATCGCCTGGCTCCGGTCGATCATGGAATAAACGGTCGCGCAATCACCCGGCTGGATCCGCGCGAGCGCGCCCTCCCGGAAGTTGGCGACGGCGAACCATTCGTCCGCGTGGACGAGCGTGAAGATCGACTGATGCGGCGCGACCGTCTCGCCCGCCAGCACCGACAGGCCCGTGACAAAACCATTCTGCGACGCCCGCACGATGGTGTCGTCGAGGCCGCGCTGCGCGAGCGCGAGGGCCGCCTCGCGCGCATGCACTGTGGCGACGGCACCTGCTTCGTCGCCGATCGTCTGCGCGGTCGCCTGCTTCTGCTCCTGTGCCTGCTTCAGTGACAACGCCGCATCGTGCTGCGCGACCTGTGCCTGATCCAGTTGCTGGACCGGTACGTAACCCTTCGCCACGAGCGGCGTGAGCCGCTGTACCGTGCGCGATGCCAGCGCGTAGTTGTGTGCCGCTTTGCCCGTCTGGTCGCCGGCGATGACGGCATTGGCGCGCTCACCGACGATCGACCTGCGCCGCGTTTCGAGCGTCGCGCGGGCCAGTTCGAGGTCGGCCTGGGCTTGCGCGAGCGCGAGCCGATACGGCACAGGATCGATCTCGAAGAGCACGTCGCCTTTCGCGACCCGCTGGTTCTCTTCCACCGTGACCCTGATGATCCGGCCGCCGACCGGCGACGCGACGTGCACGACGTCGGCATCGATCGTTGCGTCGTCCGTCGACGGGAAGCGGGTTGTCCGGTCATAGCCGTACCAGGCCGCCGCGAGGCCAAGCGCGACGATCACGCCCGCGATCACACGGCCTTTGAAGGGGGCTTTGCGCAAGCCGGCGTTTTTCATAAGAGCTGTCCTGTTCCCGAAAGCCAGAAGAGCACGGCGACCGTCAGACCGATGGCCACGCAGACGGAGAGTTGAAACGGGACGATCTGCGCCCACCCCGTGGAAACGAATATCCGATGGGCAATCAGCGCGCCGACGAGTCCGACTACCGCGCTCAACAACCAGAGCGGAAAATATGCGCCGAAGATTTCATACGACGGCGCGCCATGCAGCGTACATCCCTGCAGGGACAGGCTCAGGGCAGCGACCGCCGGAAAGTACCGCATGCGGTGCACGATCGAGGTGCGGGCGGTAGGGTGATTGGGCTTGAACGGCATTGCGGCGTCGCGAGGTGGGTGAATACGTTATGGGAGCAACGACATCACGGGCACTTTACCAGTGCGGCCGTTTCGTTTCGATGTTTTCCGTTCTCGTACCCGTTCATTCCTATCAGGATCGTTGATAATAAAAACGGATACTGATGGTTGAAATGAACGCGCGCCGAAAGCGCTCAGTAATGCGTGGTCCCTATCAGTCCGTCCATGACGAATATTGAATGCCGTGTGCAAACAGGAGAATACATTGCCATCAACGAGTCTGCGCCTCTACGCCGATGCTCAATTCGCAAGTCCCTATGCCATGTCTGCCTTCGTGGCACTTCACGAAAAGGGCTTGTCGTTTGAGCTTTCAGCGATTGACTTGAGCAGGCATGCAAACCGCGAACCCGGCTATGCCGCCAGTTCGCTCACGCAGCGTGTGCCTACGCTGGTTCACGACGACTTCGCTTTGTCCGAGTCGTCCGCAATAACTGAATATGTCGACGAAGTTTTTCCTGGCACGCTGTTGTATCCGGCAGATCCGCACCATCGCGCGCGAGCACGTCAAGTTCAGGCCTGGTTGCGTAGCGATCTGATGCCCATCAGACAGGAGCGTTCCACCGAGGTCGTGTTTTACGGGGCTTGCGCGGCACCCCTTTCTGATGCAGCACGTGCTGCGGCTGCGAAACTGTTCTCTGCCTGCGAGACGCTCCTCGCCGGCAACGCGTTGTACCTCTTTGATGAGTGGTGTATCGCAGACGTGGACCTCGCGCTCATGCTCAACCGTCTCGTTCTGAACGGTGACTCTGTGCCGCCGAGGTTGGCCGAATACGCGAGGCACCAGTGGCAACGGCCGTCTGTTCAACTTTGGGTCGGCCTGAATCGGCCGCCGCTATGAAAGCCTTTGAACTGGCGGCGAGCGGTCTGACATGTCTCTTTGCGCTGACGTGTTGACCTGAATGAAGTGTCGATGCCGGGCCCGTCCGCTGCATTACTTCTGCAGAACAGGTCCCCGAGCCTGGCGTCGCAAATAGATATTGTTGAAAATCAGCGCGGCGCCAGTCGTGCAGGCGCCCGCGATTTGCCAATGTCCCGGAACTACGCCGGTCAACGAAGACACGACGAAAGTCGTGACGGGTAACACGTCCATGAACAGGACGCCGTTGAGCGGGGTGAGAATCCTGTTACCCATGTTCCAGAACAGGATCGCGATGAAGCCGGCGATTGGACCCATATAGAGAAGGTGAGGGACGATCGCGCGCAATGCGGTTGCAGATGGTACGGGTACAGCGTGAAGCGCGAACAGCAATACGTTGAGGCTGATGATCGTGGTGAGTCCGAGCCACGTGGTCATCGTCGTGTATTTGAGTGCGGACCAGCTCTTGAAGTGAGACGCGCCAAAGGTGTATATCACCCAGCACAATGCGCCGAGAACAATCAGGGCGTTTGCAGAATAGTGCTGCGGTTCGCGCAGAACGGCAGCGACATTCCCTTTTGTCACCACAAGCGAGACGCCGGCGAATGACATCAGGATAAACAGAAACGAATAGAACGGCGGGCGGCGTTTGCGCGCGATCGCGTTCACGAGCAGGCCCATCATGGGCTGAGTTGCCATCATGATCGATGCAGTCAGTGCGCCTTCGCGCCCGGCCAGTTGCTGCCCCAGAAAGACGAAAGATCCGAATCCGCAAAAGCCGACCGACCCGAGCAGCCAGGCCAATGCAAGCGATTCCCCATTTGCCTTCAGCGCTCCCTTTCCTTCTTTTATCTTCAGCAGGACAAGAAACGCTGTGCCGGCGATCAGATACCTAAGCGACGTAAACGTGAATGGGTCGATATACACGAGGGCGCTCGTCATCACCGGAAACATGACGCCCATCAATATTGTTGCCAGCACGCAAAACACCACACCTTTCCAGTAGCTACCGCGGATCGACTGCGCAACCAGACCGACAGACTGGCTGTTACGACTGGACGCCGGCACGGCAGAAAATTCGAGGGGCTTATTCATGAATGATCGTTCCAAAAATACGCAAAATTTTTTAGACTAGCGCGCGCATCGTCATGTCGACGATCGACACCAGTTCGTTCTTGCTGACATTTACTTTTCCCAGCACGCGCAAGCCCTGGACCATGCAGAGCAGGAAGTTGCCGACAGACTGCTCGTCGAGCTCAGCGTTGAATTCCCCCGCCTGCTGGCCGCGGACCACGGCGGCTACGAGATGAGAGGCGATACGTCTCAATGTGGTTTCGATAAGGGGACGCAAAGCCTCGTCATCCGGCAACATTTCGATGGCTGCGTTCGTGATGAGGCACCCGTGGCGTCCCGATAGCTTGCTGGCGACCTGGGTGTAATGAAGCAAAGCCTCCCGAAGTGCTTCACGCGGCGGCAGATCGACGGCCAGCCGTTCTTTCAGGCGAGCAATCGCACCCTCTGCGTAACGATCGAAGGCGGCGACGAGAAGCCCGTGCTTATCGCCAAACGTGCTGTAGAGGCTGGCGCGGAAAAGGCCCGTCGATTGACATAGCGATTCAATCGACGTTGCATGGTAGCCCTGCTCCCAGAAGACTTTGCCGGCAATCCCGGTGACTTCGTCAAGATCGAATTCACGCGGCCGCCCACGCTCGGACGGCGGGGCGGAAGGGCTGGTAGAAGAAGGGCGTCGGCTCATGGTGAACGAATATTAAGACTGATCGTTCTTAAATTCAACCGCTTTCGCTAAAGAGAAAGCGGTTTATCGCTCTGCTGGAACGCAAACGGGTCTTCCATGGCGCGACGCCTTGCTAAGGCGCCGGTGTCCAACCCGGCGCACGGCGCCCGATTTAGTTGCCGTCTCCAATGAGCCATCGGTAGTAAGCGTTGTCCGGGTCTGTGCGTAAGGCATTGCCGATGTCCTCTGCCCACGCGTCGCGATCGCCTTTATAGGCATCCAGGCCGGCTGAATAGAAGCTCTGCAGTGCGCTGCGCGACTTGTCCATGGCGGTGCGAAACGCGTTGTCAGCGCCCTGCAACGGGGGGGCTGTGTGAAGCGCCAGCAAGTGCGCCAACGTTGCCGGGAAGGCGTCGTGACGAACCCACGTGGCGTATTCGATGCGCGGTTGATCGTCCGTGACCGGCCGCGCGTCCGCGGCGTAGTATGCGAGGCCGGCGCGGTCGGTGATCCAGGTGGCCAGCAACGCTGCCGGCGATGCAATGCCGACTTCGCGCAGTGCCGCGGCGACCTGCGGTTGCGCAAAGCGCGCCTCGATCCGCGGCACGTCCAGTTCGAGCGGTTGCATTGAGCCGACCAGCATCATCTCGTGCAATTCGGTGGTCCACAACGCGGCGTGCGGAAACACCTGGATGAAGCTCTGGATCAGCGAGCGCGTGTCCTCTTCATTCTGCGTCGGCAACGGCAGCCATTGTGCGACGATGCCGCGTTGCTGCAGGCGCGACGCCGCCAGGCGGTAGAAGTCCGACGAGTACAGATTGACGACCCCCGCGGCCGACGGCGGCGGGGGTTCGAGCGTGATCAGGTCGTAGCGTTCGGCATTGCGCAGCAGTTCGCGCCGGCCGTCACGCATCCGGATGTCCATGCGGGCATCGGTGCTCATGGTGTAGTTGCCCTTGAACTGCGGTGCGGCACGCACGACCGCCGGCAGCAGTTCCGCGACCGTGCGGTGTTCCAGCCCGGGCCAGGTCAGCAACGCGCCGCCCGTAATGCCGGTGCCGAGTCCGATTACCAGCGCCGTGCGAGGCGTCTCACGGTGGATGATCAATGGCAGCAGGGCTTGCAGGCGCATATATCGCAGCGACGCCATCGTGTCGCCGGAGTTGGAGACACCCTGGATATAGAGCCGCCGGAACTGTCGCTGGCCGGCGTTCTGTTCGACGACCGCCACCGTGCCGCCCGCGCTCTCTTCATAGAAGGTCAGATTGCCGCCGCGCGATTCGGCGAGCAAAGTGGCAAGCCGGTCGGACGGCGTCACGATCACCGCGATGAGCGTCAACGCGGCAAGGACCGGCACACTCCAGCGCGCGAATGGTCGCAGGTCCGCGCCGCGCAGCACGGCGATCAGACTCACTGCGCCCGCGAAGACGGCGAGCGCCGCGAGAGTGTGAATGAGGCCGAGTTGCGGCACGAGTACGAAGCCGGTCAGCAGCGTGCCGCCGATCCCACCAGCGGTATTGAGCGCTACCACGGCACCGACGTCGCGCCCCGTATGCCGGTTGTCCACGTTAAGACGCAACGCGAAGGGGAACGCCGCCCCCAACAGCAGGGTGGGAACGAAGACGACGCATACGGCCGCCACCGCGAAGCCTGCGCACATGGCTGTCAACAGACTGCCGGTAGCGCCGAGCACAGCTTCTCGAGCGAAGCTTTGCCATTGCAGCAGCCAGTTGCCCAGAACGGCAATCTCCAGCAGCGCGACCAGTGCGGCCGACACGATCAGCACCGCAAACAGGCCCCACGGATCGCGTGCCCGGTCAGCGTAGCGCGATGCCAGCGCGCTACCGAGCGCGAGGCCCAGGAGATAGGTGGCAAGCACCACAGCGAAGGCAAAACTGCGGGTGCTGATGAATTGCACGATCACCTGCGACCACACCACCTCGTAACCGAGCGCGACGCCGCCGGCGATCGCGTAGAGCACGAGTGCAAGGCGGGCCTTGGAGGCGGATGTGTTGCGCTCGGTGCGAGTCGGCGCGGCCGACCCAACTACCGGCACGAAGCCCTGCTGCGCGCGTCCGAGCAATACGGCGACCAGCGCCGCGCCGGCATTCAGCGCGGCGGCGGCGCAGGCGCTGCCCAGCACGCCGAGCCATGGAATCAGGACAAAACTCGCGGCCAGCGTGCCGGCAATCGCGCCGGCTGTATTGGCGGCATAGAGACGGGCGCCGGAGCGGCCCATATGGGTGGCGGCGGGCCACAGCGCACGCATCAGCACCGGCAACGTGCCGCCCATTAGTACAGCAGGCAGGCCGACCAGGACGAAGGGTAACGCCCAGGCCAACGGTCCGATCCGGTCTTGCAGCGAGGCGAACGGCGCCGCGGCATACGGCAGCATCCACGTGCTGGCGAGGGCCAGCACCAGCACGCCGGCTTCAAGCAGCGCATACAGGCGCAAGGGCCACGCAAGCCGGTCGGCGAGTCTGCCGAAGACCCAGCCGCCTATTGCGAGGCCCGCGAAAAAAGCACTGACACCGGTGGTGACAGCTTGCACTTCGACGCCGACCACCAGCGCGAGCTGCTTGATCCACAGCACCTGGTTAATCAGCGACGCGGCGCCCGAGGCGAACAGAAGCAGCAGCGGCCAGGCGATCGGCAAGCCTGGGCTGGCGGCTTCTTTCTGGGGTTCATCCAGGAGTGCATCGTCGTGACGCTGTGCGCGTTCATGTGCGCGGCGCTCACGGCGTGAGCTTTTGGCACGGTTGGCCAGCGTTTGGGTCATGGAATGAATGGCGTGGGGAGGGTGTCAGTAGACCTGAGTCGGTTTGACGAGATATAGAACCGTATCTGAAAGTTGCGCCCACCGGTCAAAACCGGCAGGCGCAACCGCACCACGTATTACTCGAGGCCGCGCTTCCTGAAGGACTCGTCGATCTTCTTGTCGACCTGCTTGCGCACGCCATCCACGCTGAAGCTCGCGGGCCGCTGGCTCGGCGGATAGTTGACGAAGGTCTCCAGGAACGTCGACGCCTTCATTGTGGCGATGCCGTTCAGGTAAACATTCTTCGTGACCCAGTCGTTGTACTGATCCGACGTGATGTCCGCCCGTTCATAAGGATCCATGCGCAGGTTGAACAGCTTCGGCAGACGCAGGCAGACAAGTGGGTCCTGCCAGATATTCAGATTGCCCTTCGCGCGCTGCTCGCAGAATACGGCCTTCCAGGCGTTGCCGTCCTGATCCCAGCGCATGGCCACCAGATCGCCGTCGTCATCGAAATAGTAGAACTCGGTGCGAGGATCCTTGGTCGTTTGTCCTGTCAGGAACGGTAGCTGGTTGTATCCATCGAGGTGATTCTTGAAGCTCGCGGCGCCCGCCTTAGGCGCCCATCCCTTCAGGAGCCGGTCCTTGATGCCAGTGTCACCGGCGGCCGCAAGCAGCGTGGGGAACCAGTCGAGCCCCGAGAACATCTCGTTGGACGTTGTGCCCGGCTTGATATGGCCAGGCCATCGCACCATCGCCGGCACACGGAACGCACCTTCCCAGTTGGAGTCCTTTTCGCTGCGGAACGGCGTGGTTGCCGCATCGGGCCACGTGAACGCATTCGGCCCGTTATCGGTCGTGTAGACGACGATCGTGTTCTTGGAGATATTCAGATCGTCCAGCAGCTTGAGCAGTTTGCCGACGTCCTGGTCGTGCTCCCACATGCCATCGGCGTATTCATTGCCGGGCATGCCGCTCTTGCCTCTGAATTCAGGCCGCACGTGCGTGAAGACGTGCATGCGCGTGTAGTTCATCCAGACGAAGAACGGCGTGCCGTTCTTGACCTGCTTGCGGATGAATTCTTCCGCGTGGGCGCCGGTTTCGTCGTCGATGGTCTCCATGCGTTTGGCCGTGAGCGGCCCGGTGTCCTGAACCTTGCCGTCCGAGGTGCTATGAATTACCCCGCGTGGTGAGAAGTTCTTCACGTACGGGTCGTTCTTGTCCTTCGGCCAGTACGGACGCTCGGGTTCTTCCTCGGCATTCAGGTGGTACAGGTTGCCGTAGAACTCGTCGAAACCGTGATTGGTCGGCAGGTACTCGTTCTTGTCGCCCAGGTGGTTTTTGCCGAATTGACCGGTGGCGTAACCGAGTGGTTTGAGCGCCTGGGCGATCGTCATGTCGGTCTTTTGCAGACCGACCGGTGCGCCCGGCGCGCCGACCTTGGAGAGCCCGGTACGCAACGGTGTCTGCCCGGTGATGAAGGACGAACGCCCTGCTGTACAGCTGTTCTCGGCGTAGTAGTCCGTAAAGATCATCCCTTCGTTTGCAACGCGATCGATGTTCGGCGTCTTGTAGCCCACCACGCCACGCGTGTACGCACTGATATTCGCCTGCCCGATGTCGTCGCCGAAAATCACGAGAATGTTGGGTTTCGACGAGGCTTTGGCGGCCGGCTGTGGCTGTGGCTGCGGCGGTGGCGCTTTGGTGGCCGGCGCCTGAGTCTGCGCGGGCGCGTTGATGGAGGGAAGAATCAAGGCAGCGAACGTGGCGAGGGCGATGACTGTCGCCCCGGCTGCGTAGCGCCCCTTTCGCAGGAACATTCTCATCGTGTCGCTCCAATGGAGTTGACTTCGGTTCACCCGTTGCGCGTTCCTTGCGCGCCGGGTTGCCTCGTAGCGGCCGCAACCTGCACGCGGCTCGCGCTCTCCTGCATCCGCCTACTGCTTCGGTGCGGGATAAATGGTTTGCCAGTCGTCTTTCATGCTGACCACGGTCCAGCCGTCGGTGATCGCTTCGTCCCAGGCCTTGTCGAGCTTGCCGATCTTCGACGTGCGGTCGTAGGCGAATTCACGTACGGCGTCGTCGTGATGCACCAGCAAGGCGAGGTGCGGGCCGCTGCCGGACGCGGTGTACTGCAGCATCTGCAAATCGCCGTCCGAATTGCCGAAAGCGAGAATCGGCTTGCGGCCGATGTTCCGATAGATGCCGACAGGTTTGCCGGGACCGTCGTCGACGAAATCGATTTTCGGCAGGCGCACCAGCGTGGCTTGGCCGTCATGCATCTGGTACTGCACGAGCTGGCTCGAGCCGATCACCTGCTCGGGTGGAATGCCGTACGCCTTCTCGGCCCACGGCCGCATGAATTCGATGGTGCCGCCCGACACGATGAAGGTCTTGAAGCCGTTGGCGCGCAGATAGGCGAGCAGTTCCAGTTGCGGTTGATAGACGAGTTCGGTGTAGGGCCGATTGAATTTCGGATGCCGGGCGTTGGCGAGCCAGTCGCGGATGGTCTTGTCGTATTCGTCCACGGTCATGCCGCTATTGGCGGCGGCGACCAGTTGCAGCACCTGTTTCTGCTGGCTCGCCAACGCGCCGTAGTCTTTCGCCACCAACGCCTTGAAGGCCGGATTCTTCTTCCACTCGGGATGCTTCGGTGCCGCCGCTTTCACCTGGTCGAGCATGAAGGCGAACTGGAAGTACAGCGGCTGCTCGCTCCATAGCGTGCCGTCGTTGTCGAACACGGCGATACGCTCGGCTGGCGGCACGTAGTTCGGCGAGCCTTCGCGGGTGACATCGGCGACAAACTTCCCGATCGCCTGCTTTGCCGGTCCGTCACGCCAGGATGGCAGCGCGGCGGTCGAACTGACTGCAGCCGACGGTGGGACGTTCGTGCCAGCAGGCGTCGTGCACCCGGCGGCGCACAGCGCGGCACCAAGCACGACCACGGCGACGCCAAACGCCGACCTGAGTGCAGGGCGGATCGAACCCGCGGCGCGTTCCGGCCACCTCGATTGACAATTCGACCGCATCCGACCTCCATTCCGATTGCACAATTCCACGACCCGCGGGCGACAGCGCGCGGGAGAAACGCGTACAGCTCGAACGGGCGGAGCTTCCTAGCCGCCGTCGGCGCTTGCCGCGCGGGCCGACGCCTGACGTGCTAGTGGTTCCTTCCAGGTGTCTTCGTCCATCACCAGCCGGAAGCCGAGATGCGACATGCTGTTGTAGGGGTCGGTGCCGCGCCGCGCGCTGGGGCGGTAGCTCAGGCAATAGGTTTCGTTACAGAGGAACGAGCCGCCGCGCGTCACGCGCTTGGGGGCATCTACCGGTACGCCCTGGTCGGCCGGGTCCCACGAATCTCGTGGACCGATCGGGTTGTCGATCGTGCTCGTGCTCACCGCTTCACGCCGGAACTGGTCGGCGCGATACCAGTCGGCCACCCACTGCCAGGCGTTGCCGGTCATGTCGGAGAGTCCGTAACCGTTCGCCGGAAAGGTGCCAACTGGGCTCGTGCCGAGTGCGCCGCCCGCCTTCGGGCTGACCACCGGGAACGACTGCACCTGCTGACCTTGCCAGACATTGGCCATCTGCTTGCCGTTCGGCGCGAACTGATTGCCCCACGCATAAGTGGCCTGCTCGAGCCCGCCACGGGCGGCGAATTCCCATTCGGCTTCAGTGGGCAGGCGTTTGCCGGCCCATTTCGCATAGGCCTGCGCATCTTCGTAGGAAACTTGAACAACCGGGTGATCGTCTTTGCCGAGGATGTTGCTGTCCGGCCCCGTGGGGTGACGCCAGTTCGCGCCGGGCACATAGCGCCACCACTGCGAATAGTCTTCCAGCGGTACCGGGTGGTTCGTGCCGACGAATACCATCGCGCCCGCCACCATCGCGGTGTCGGGCGGACGCGGCGTGTCAGGTGGCAACTGCACCTTCAGGGTGTCCCAATCGGGTTTCTTCTCGGCGGTCGTGACATAGCCGGTTGCTTCGACGAATTTGCGGAACTCGGCATTGGTCACGTGATGACGGTCCATCCAGAAACCATGCACGCGGACCTTGTGGGCGGGACGCTCGTTAGGCTGCGCCTGCTTGGAGTCGCTGCCCATCAGAAACTGTCCGCCTGGAACCCAGGCCATGCCGAGCGGGCCATGGGTTCCGTCGCCGTAGACGACTTGAGGATGAGGTTGACTATGCGAGGTGACGGCCCAACTGACCGCCGCGCCGACGCATGCAGGAAGCATGACGAGAAGCGCGCCCCACAGGAGCAGCTTGCGATAACGCATGGCCGGCGCAGGGGGTGCGGAGGGCGCGCCTTTAGAGCGGGCAGCCGTTACCGGGCCACGTTTTCCTGAACTCATCATCTCTTCTCTCAGGTGAAGCTGCTGGCCCTATAGCGCGCGCGGGCAGTTCTCATTCGCACAGAAGAAGCTTGGCGATACGGAATAACGATTTGTGCGGGTAGCAGATACGTGGAATGCGGTTTGGCAAACGTCAGGAGGAGGCTAACAATTTTTCAAATACATTTCACCCTTTTTCTACTCATAAGCGAAACTTTGACGGAATAGCGCGCGTGCATTAACGTGTCTGGCGGCGAGCATTGGCATCCAGGTGAGTCCGCCATTCAATGATTGGGGAAATCGAGAGCTATGCGCGAAACGATCCTGCGCTTCGAATCGAGTGTCAATGAAGCGATAGTGGGCCAGCAAGCCGTTGTCCGGCAGGTACTGATCGCGCTACTGGCAGATGGTCACGTACTGCTCGAAAGCCTGCCCGGACTCGCCAAAACCCGTACGGTCAAAGCCATTGCCACGCGTCTCGCGGCCACCATGAGCCGCATTCAGTTCACTCCCGACCTGTTGCCGTCCGACATCACCGGCGCCGAAACACTGCTGCAAAGCGGCACGGAACGCACGCTCAGTTTTCAGCCCGGTCCGATCTTCGGCAATCTGATTCTCGCGGATGAAATTAACCGCGCGCCTGCCAAGGTTCAATCGGCGTTATTAGAGGCGATGGAGGAGCGGCAGATTTCCGTAGCAGGTAAAACGCATAAGATGCCGGATCTTTTTCTTGTCATGGCAACGCAGAATCCGATCGAGCAGGAAGGTACTTATCCTTTGCCTGAAGCGCAAATGGACCGCTTTCTTCTTAAAGTGCTAATTACTTATCCGTCACCGCAAAGCGAAATTGACATGTTGCGCTTGCTGCGGCGTGAAAGCAGCGAGATTGGCAGCGCGCCCAGTGTTCTCTCACAAGATGTCGTTTTCGCCGTGCGTGAAGAAATCAGGCACATCACCGTCGCGCCGGCGGTAGACGACTATATTGTGTCGCTCGTCAATGCTTCCCGGCATGGCAAGGACCTCGACGCGGACCTCGGCAAATGGATCGAAATCGGCGCGAGCCCGCGCGGTTCGATCGGCCTCGACCGGGCAAGCCGCGTGCAGGCCTGGCTGCAGGATCGAAAATTCGTCACGCCCGACGATGTGCGCGCCGTGGTTCATCCGGTACTGCGGCATCGGCTGATACTTTCTTATGATGCCAATGCCGAGAACATCAGTGCCGACGCCGTGGTCGACCGGCTAATCGAAAAAGTTGCCGTGCCGGCCTGACTCATAGCGCAACAAGCATCGTCGCATCGACGCGGGGGATCGCCGTGGTCATGATGTCCGAATCTGCAAACGCTGCAATCGGCCGCGTGTATGTCGACGCGGCGCATCTGGCGAAGCTCGAGTTTCATGCCCGCGGGCTAAGCTTTATCGCACCCGCGCCGGTATCGAGCGTGCTCTCAGGCAGTCACGCGTCGCGGTTGCGCGGGCGCGGGCTCAATTTCGAAGAGATTCGCGCCTACCTGCCCGGTGACGATGTCCGTCACATCGACTGGAAGGTCTCGCTGCGTCTCGGCAAGCCGCAGATTCGCTCCTACACCGAAGAGCGTGACCGGCCGCTGCTGGTGGTCGTCGATCAGCGCATGAGCATGTTTTTTGGGTCGCGCCGCGTGTTCAAGTCGGTGGCGGCCGCCGAAGTCGCTGCGCTTGCCGTGTGGATGGGTTTCACTGCCGGCGACCGGGTGGGTGGCGTATTGTTCAACGATAACCGGATCGTGCGGGTGAGGCCGCTGCGCAGCCGCAGCCGGATCAAAGTCCTGTTCGGTGCGCTCGCTGAGATGAATCGCGCGCTGCATGCAGATAGCGAAGCACGTACCGACTATGCCCAACTGAACGCGGCGCTGGAAGGGGTGCTTCAGTTAGCCGGTCACGACTACCTTATCTGCGTCATCAGCGATTTTGCTGGCGCGAACGAACGCACGCAGCGCTTGTTGCGGCAGTTGTCGGCGCACAACGACGTCGTCGCGGCAATGGTCTTCGATCCCTTGTGGCAGGACATGCCCGAACACCGCGCGCTGGTGGTCAGCGAAGGGCATCTGCAGGTGGAACTGCGTATCGAGCAGGAGCGGGTCCGTGCGCCGCTGTCGAGTCTGTTCAGCGGGCGCACCGCCGAGGTGGCGGAGTTGCTGCGCTCAAGCGGTGTACCGCTGATGGCGCTCTCGACGGCAGAGCCGACCGTTGAACAGGTACGGCGGCTCTTCGGCCAGCGCGCGCGGCCGGTGACGGGGAGCGGTCTATGAGCCGTGCGTTGCCCGTTCCACCTGATTCGTCAGGACAACTCAAACCGTTGCAGGAGTTGCCCTTGCCTGACGCGGTGTCGTATGCACCGCATAAGATCGGCTGGGCATTCGTTGCCGTCGTACTGCTTGCGGCGCTTGGCATGGCGATCTGGTTTGGCCGGCGCCGCCGCGAGAAGCAGCACTACCGGCGGGCCGCGCTCACGGAGCTGGCGAGCATCGAAGCCAGTCTCGCCACCACCCGTACGGACCGTGAGCAACGCGCGAACGCGCTCGCCGCCATACCGCGCCTGATCAAGCGCACCGCGCTCGTGATCGCGCCGCGCGAGCAGGTCGCGGCGCTGACCGGCGGCGAGTGGCTCGCGTTTTTGCAACGGACGCGCGGCCGCTTTGACGCCAGAAGCGGGGCGCTCCTCGCACTCGCGAGCTATGCGCCGCCCGACGTGGTTGCCGGGATTTCCGACGGCGACGCGGCAGCGCTCATCGGCCACACGCGCGACTGGATCGAACGTCATCATGTGGAAGTTTGATTTCCCGTGGCTGTTCGCGCTGCTACCTCTGCCTCTTTTCGTGTGGTGGCTGGTACCGGCTTATCGCACCAGGGCTTCCGCGGTGCGTATGCCGTTCTTTCATGAGATGGCGCAGGCTGCCGGCGAAAAGCCGGCACCCGGCGGCGTGCGGTTGCGCCGCAACTGGCTGCAACGTCTGCTGCTGCCGTTGCTGTGGGTGTTGCTGGTGATCGCCGCGGCCAAACCGGTCTATGTCGAAGCGCCGATCGTGCGTGAAGAACCCGCGCGCGATCTGATGCTCGCCATCGATTTGTCCGGCTCGATGGCGACGCGCGATTTTGTCGATGCCGCCGGTGTGCGGATGGACCGGTTGACTGCGGTCAAACGGGTGGTGGCCGATTTCATCGCAAAGCGCAAGGGCGATCGCCTCGGCCTGGTCGTGTTCGGCGACGCCGCCTATCCGCAGGCACCGCTCACGCTCGATCATGACGCGGTGCAGGTTCTGCTCGACCAGATGCAGATCGGCATGGCGGGGCCGCGTACCGCCATTGGCGATGCGATCGGCCTGACGGTCAAGCTGATGGCGAACTCGCCGGCGCCGGAGAAGGTGCTGATCTTGCTGACCGACGGCAACGACACCAGCAGCGCCATTC
The DNA here is from genome assembly GCF_046030555.1 of Paraburkholderia sediminicola. Taxonomy (GTDB): domain Bacteria; phylum Pseudomonadota; class Gammaproteobacteria; order Burkholderiales; family Burkholderiaceae; genus Paraburkholderia; species Paraburkholderia sediminicola_E. Next base: position 271,534 of record NZ_JAQQCH010000002.1, read on the forward strand.
CGCCTGAGCGTGCCGCTGAAATCGCCCGGGACCACAAATTGGTGATCCATACCATTGGAATAGGCGACCCGGATACGACGGGCGAGGACAAGGTGGATCTCGACGCGCTCGCACGCATTTCAAGCATTACCGGAGGCCGTGCGTTTCGCGCACTTGGGCGGCAGCAGGACCTGGCCGACGTTTACGCCACGCTCGACAAACTCACGCCCGAGAAAGTAAAGCGCGAGATCTACCGGCCACAGCGTGATTTTTACTGGGTGCCGGCCGGGTTGGCGGTGGCGATTTTCGCGCTCTACCACGTGCTGGCGCTGCTGATTGCGGTGCTGCGCGCGCCGCGACGCGAACGGCCACCGGAACGTGCTGCTATTGCGGAGGTCCGTCGTGGAAATTGATCTGACGGCCTTCCATTTTCTGCGGCCGGGATGGTTGCTGCTGCTGATTCCCGCGGTCCTGTTGCCGCTCGTCTGGTTTCGCCGCAACAGTGTGCGTGCGCGTTGGCGCAACGTCATCGATCCGATGCTGCTGGAACATCTGATCGTCGGCGACACGAAGCGTCGCGTGATTCAGCCGGTTCACACGCTGGCTCTGCTGCTCGGCATCGGCGCGCTCGCCGCCGCGGGGCCGAGCTGGCAGCAGGAGCGTCCGCCGTTCAATCAGGACAAGGCGCCGCTCGTCGTCGTACTTGAACTCGCTCATTCGATGGACGCAACCGATGTCGCGCCCACGCGGCTGGAACGGGCCAAACAGAAGGTGCTCGACCTGGCGAGGGCGCGTAAAGGTGCGCGCACCGGGCTAGTGGTGTTCGCCTCGACGGGTCACCTCGTTGTGCCGCCCACTGAGGACCCGGCCATGCTCGAACTCTACGTGCCGGCGCTCTCGCCCTCGCTGATGCCGCGTGACGGGAAGAACGCCACTGCCGGACTCGATGCGGCCGAACGGCTTCTGGCGAACGATCCCACGGCGGGCACGATCGTCTTCATGAGCGACGGCTTCGATACGAATCAGACCGATGCCTTCGTGCAAAAAGCGAAATCGCTTCGGCATCAACTGTTGTGGCTGGCGGTCGGCACGGAAAACGGCGCCCCGATACGCGGCCCTGACGGCATGATCGCGATGGATGCCGAAGGTCACCCGCTGATGGGCACTTTCGATGCCGATGCGATCCGTAAGGTCGCGAATGAAGCCGGCATTCCGCTCGCCAGCATGCGGGTGGACGATGACGATGTGGTGTGGGTCCAGCACCGTGCGCAGGCTTACCTCGCGCAAGAGGAGGCGTCGAAGATCGTGCCGCGCTGGAAAGAAACGGGTTACTGGCTCGTTGTCCCGTTGTTGTTGCTCGCGCTGTGGAGTTTCCGTCGCGGCTGGACCGTGAAGTGGCTGCCTGTGGTGCTGATTTCGCTGGCTTTCAGCGCGATTCCCCGTCACGCGCAGGCCGCCGAGTGGCACTGGATCGACCTCTTCGCTACACACGATCAGCAGGGCCGCTGGAATTTCGAGCACGGCGATTACAAGGCGGCCGCACAACGCTTCGACGATCCGATGTGGAAGGGCCGCGCGCAATATCTCGCGGGTGACTATGCCGGCGCGCTGGAAAGTTTTTCGCGTCTGAAGACGGCGCAAGCGTATTTCTACATGGGCAATACGCTCGCGCATCTCGACGACTATGCCGCTGCCATCAAGGCATACGACAACGCGCTCAAACTTCAGCCGGCGTTGCCCGAGGCCGCCGCCAATCGGGACTTCCTGCAGCGACTGCTGGCAAAAGACAAGCAGGATGAGATGGACCCGGAGGAAGATCCGCCCGATCAGGTGGAGACGGACAAAAAGAAAGGCCGGGGCACATCGACCGTGATCGAGGGCGCACCGCGTCCGAGCGAAGAACTCTGGATGCGCAATCTGAATACGTCGCCGGCCGTGTTTCTGCAGCAGCGCTTTGAGCAGGAATCCGATGCAAAGGGAGCGGGCGCGCCATGACAGCGGTTTTCCTGCGGGTTCTGCTCGTCATCGTGTGGCTTGGCGCGGTTTGCGTTCCGGCGCCGGCGTTGGCGGATCCCGCGCCGCGGACCATGGTTCGCGCGCATCTCGAACCTGCCGGGCCGGTTGTAGCGGGCAGCGAGGTGAAGCTCGTCGTCGATCTGCTGACGACCACATGGTTTACCGAGGCGCCGAACTGGCCGCTCTTCACCGTCGCCGATGCGATTGTGAGTCTGCCGGACGAACAGGCCAACAACCTTTCTGAGGACATCGACGGCGTGCGCTGGTTCGGCGTGAGCCGGGCCTATCGCATTGCGCCTCAGGCAGGCAAGACCTACGACATTCCGCCGTTTGCGATCACCGTCTGTCCAGGTGGTATGAACACGCCGGTGCAGGTCATGACCCCCGCGCTTAAACTCGTGACGACGTTGCCGCCGGGCGCGCAGGACATGTCAGTATTCTTTCCGACTACAAAGCTCACGGCCACGCAAACAATCGAACCGTCGAAACAGCAGCTTCGAGTCGGCGATTCGATCACGCGGACCATCACACAGAGCGCGGCCGGCACCGAATCGATGATGATTCCGCCGGTGAGCCTGGGCGAGGTCGACGGATTGAAGCGCTACGCCAAACCGTCCACGACCCGCAACATCGTGCAGGACCGGGTAGGACTGGTCGCGGGCGAGCGAACCGACAGCGTGACCTACATTGCCGATCACAACGGCCGGTTCAAACTGCCGCCCGTGACGATCGAATGGTGGAACACGAAGACGCAAACGAAAGAGACGATCGAGCTACCGGGTGTGACGTTTTCCGCATCTACCGCGCGCGAGAAGCCGCTCTTTGATATCCCTGCCGATATGATGAGCCAGGGCCTTCCGCACAGAATCATTGTGATTCACAGTGGGCAGTTGATCGCCGGCTGCGTGATCGTGCTGGGTCTGCTCGTGGTGGTGTGGGCACGTGGACGCATCGCAGTGTTCCTGCGGCGGACAAAACATCGGATAGGCGATGCGCGACAGCGATGGCTCGAAAGCGAAGCGGTAGCGTGGCGCAGGCTATGTACGGTTGCGCGTAAGGGCGAATGGCCGCGGACCATTCCGGCGTTGTATCGCTGGATGGACCGGAGCGGAGACTTCGGACACCCGGCGCGACTGGAAAATTTCCCTTGCGCGGACGACCCGAAAGTAGCGGAACTGGCCGACGCCGTGACCGTGCATTTTGCCGAAGGTGTTGCGCGCGACTTTCGCTGGGCGGATGCGGAAACTGCACTGCGACGCGCCTCGAAAAAGAGAAGACTGCAGCAGCACGAAAGGGCGCCACTTCCGCCGCTCAATGAGATGTGATTCGGGTGCCGCCGTGCGTCAGGCAATTGTCAGCCGACATACTCGATACGTATCAGACCAATCCTGATGAAAATCCTGGCAGCGCTTACACGCGCCAGCCTGCATACTCGAGCGGATGCCCGGATGCCCGGATGCCCGGATGCCCGGATGCCCGGATGCCCGGATGCCGGGCACCATGATCGAACCTGAAGGGGACAACAGTTGACCACTTTCCTCCTACGTAACGGCGCGCTGCTCGACCCTACCCACCCTGATCTGCTAGAGGGTTTTGAAGTTCTCATCGAGGACGGCTTCGTCCGCGAAGTTTCCGACAAGCCGATAAAGAGCAGCAACGCGCACGTCATTAACGCCAAAGGCAAGACGATCATGCCAGGGTTGATCGATCTGCATGTGCATGTCGTCGCGATCGAGTTCAACCTGCCGCGCGTCGCGACGTTACCCAATGTACTTGTTACGCTGCGCGCCGTGCCGATCATGCGCGCGATGCTGCGCCGCGGCTTCACCACGGTGCGTGACGCGGGTGGCGCCGGGTTTCCGTTCAAGCAGGCGGTCGAGTCAGGGCTCGTCGAAGGTCCGCGTCTTTTCGTATCCGGCCGCGCGTTAAGCCAGACGGGCGGTCATGCCGACGTCCGCGCCCGCTCCGACTACATGCCGCCCGATTCGCCCTGCGGATGCTGCGTGCGTGTAGGCGCGCTTGGCCGCGTGGCGGACGGCGTCGATGAAGTGCGCCGGGCCGTGCGCGAGGAACTGCAGATGGGCGCCGACCAGATCAAGATCATGGCTTCGGGCGGTGTTGCTTCACCGACTGATCCGGTCGGCGCATTCGGTTACTCCGAAGATGAAATCCGCGCCATCGTGGCTGAAGCGCAGGGGCGTGGCACCTATGTGCTGGCGCATGCCTATACGCCAGCGGCGATCGCGCGTGCGGTGCGCTGTGGCGTGCGCACGATCGAACACGGCAATCTGATTGACGAGGAAACCGCTCGCCTCGTCGCGGAGTACGGCGCGTATGTCGTGCCGACCCTTGTCACTTACGACGCCCTTGCAAGCGAAGGCGAGAAATACGGGCTGCCGCCGGCCAGCATTGCCAAGATCGCGGACGTGCATGGCGCCGGCCTGCACTCGATTGACATCATGAAGCGCGCCGGGGTCAAGATGGGTTTCGGCACGGACTTGCTCGGCGAGGCGCAGCGCCTGCAAAGCGATGAGTTCCGGATTCTGGCGGAAGTCCTGTCGCCAGCCGAGGTGATTGCAAGCGCGACGCTCGTGGGCGCGGAAGTGCTCGGTATGCAGGACAAGCTCGGCCGAATCATGCCGGGTGCTTACGCCGATGTGCTGGTGGTCGATGGCAATCCTTTGAAATCCGTCGATTGCCTGTTAGGTCAGGGCGAGCATATTCCGCTCGTGATGAAAGACGGCCGAATCTTCGTCAACGAGCTCGAGAGCGGTTGACTGTATCGCCTCGCGTCCGTAGCGCCCCACCGTTCCTATCGGAGCCTGTTCATGTCAATGATCGCCGCCCGCATCGAGCGTCTGCCGTTTTCAGGTTTTCACCGCCGTCTGTTGTTGATGGGCGGTCTCGGTTATACCTTCGACGCGATGGACGCCGCCGTGCTCGCTTTCCTGCTGCCGGTATTGCGCATGCAATGGGGGCTGACGAGTGTACAGACGGGCGTGCTGGGAAGCGGCACGTTTATCGGCTATTTCGCTGGCGCGATGCTCGCGGGCATGCTGGGCGATATCATCGGCCGCCGCAAGGTCATGATGTATGCGCTCGTGATTTACTGCATAGCGTCGCTTGCCAGCGCGCTCGCGAATGATTGGGGATTTTTTCTTGCGACGCGTATTGTCGCCGGATTGGGGACGGGCGCGGAAAGCGCCATCGTCGCGCCGTTTCTCTCCGAGTTCGTGGCGCGGCGGTATCGCGGCAGTTTTACCGGCAGCCTCGCGGGGTTTTTCTCCTTTGGCTTTGTGGCGGCCGCACTGCTCGGCTATCTGGTGATCCCGCTCGCACCGAATGCATGGCGCGCAGTCATGGTCATCACTGCGCTGCCCATTCTGATGTTGCTCTGGTGGCGTCGCGCGCTGCCCGAATCGCCGCGCTGGCTCGAGGCGCGCGACCGGCACGCGGAAGCCGATGCGATCCTATCGCGGATGGAGGCGGAGATAACGCAAGCCGGCGTGCAGTTGGAGCCGCTGCCACCCGTGCGCGACGGAGCCGTTCCGCTCGCAGCCGGACGGGCTTCCATCGTTGCGAATGTCAAGGCGTTGTGGTCGGCAAAGCTCGCGCGTATCACGGCGATGACGTGGCTGATGTGGCTGTCCATCACGTTCAGCTACTACGCGTTTTTCACGTGGATTCCCGGCTTGCTGGTTCAGAACGGGATGACGATCACGCGGAGCTTTTCGTACTCGCTCGTGATTTACTGTGCACAGATCCCGGGATACTTTTCAGGCGCGTGGCTCAACGAGAAGATCGGCCGGCAGGCGACGATCGCGTCATACATGATATTGGGCGGCGTGTCGGCACTGGGGCTCGCATTGACGCGTACGGATGCCGGCATCATGGTGTCGGGAATCCTGCTGTCGTTCTTCATGAACGGCACCTATGCCGGCGTCTATGCTTATACCCCGGAGGTTTTTCCCACCGACGTGCGCGCAACGGGCACCGGGCTCGCTTCGTCAATTGGCCGGCTGGGGGCGATTGCTGCGCCTATTCTGGTTGGGTACGTTTATCCGCTGCTGGGCTTTGCCGGAGTGTTCGGTGCGACGACGCTTGTTCTGCTGATCGGTGCGATGGCTGTGGTACTCATGGGCGTGCCGACGCGCGGAAGGTCGCTCGAGGACATTGCGGCCGGGCAAATCTGATCACGATCTCAAGACCATCCAGGATGACGAAGCTTTCAATCACGAAATGCTGCAGCATTGATTCCAGGCGGCTGGCAGCCGTGCTTGTATCGGCTGTCATCTTGCCCTTGTCCATTTCGATGTCCGCTTTCGCACAAACGCAAGGCGTGAGCGCTTTACAAACGACGGGTTCACAACCGGCGAATCAGAAAGGCACATCAATGACAAAAATATTCGCGCCGGGCGGCACGTTGCGCGCGTCGATCAATCTCGGCAATCCAGTCCTCGCAAGTCTCGATCCTGCAACGGGAAAACCGGTCGGCGTGTCCGTCGATCTCGCCACCGAATTCGCCAAACGACTTGGCGTGCCGCTGCAACTGGTCGCGGTCAAATCGGTGGGCGCCTCGGTTGAAAACGTGAATCAGGACAAGGCCGATATTGGCTTCTTCGCTGTCGATCCAAAGCGCGGAGAGGAAATCAGTTTCACCAAACCGTATGTGTTGATCGAAGGTTTTTATCTCGTTCGCGACGCGTCGCCGATTACCGCTAACGAGCAGGTCGATCAACCCGGCGTGACGGTTGCGGTCGGCAAAGGCAGTGCCTACGATCTGTTCCTGACGCGAGAACTGCATCGTGCGACGATCGTCCGGATTCCGACTTCGCCGGCTGTGGTGCAGGGCTTCCTGGATCAGCATCTGGACGTGGCTGCAGGCGTCAAACAGCAACTGGAAAAAGACGCGGCCAAAGCAAGCGGGTTGCGGTTGCTCGATCAACGCTTCATGGTGATCCGTCAGGCAATGGGTGTGCCGAAAGCAAGAGGCGATGAAGCGGCCGCGTATCTCGCGACGTTCGTCGAGGACATGAAAGCGTCGGGCTTCGTCGCGGCGTCGCTGGCGCGTCATGGCATCGCGGGCGCGGCCGTAGCAAAAGACAATGATTAGGAGCCTGTGGGTACGTGCCCGCAGTGCAAGGTTCCGCAAAGGGGATACGTCGGCCGCCTAACGACGCCCGCTGCGGCCCCACACATAACGCACCCAACGTTGCCACCTGCTGCGTTGCGGAGCGATCGCATTGCGCGACGCCTGCTCTTCGCGGTCACGTTCGACACTCTTCTGCACCTGTTCATGGATCTGGCGCAACGTCAAGCCGCCGGGGCCTTTCAGTTTGTCGGGATCGGAGTCGTCTGTCATGGGAATGGCCTGTTCCGGATGAGTCGGCTTGATCTTGATACAGATGCGCACTCGCGGCAAGCACGCGCAAGCAGTCTGCCGGGCGGCACCTGGCCAGACAGACGGGCCATCAATCCTTCAGGACCGTGCGTGGCGGACACGCAGGCACTGATGGATCAGCGCCAGGCTTTTACATGAACCGACGTCGAATCAGCAGGACTGGCACAATCGGGTGACCTTCGAGTCGCTTTGGAATCCTCATGCCAGACGCTGTCCCGCTTTCGCCACCTTCACCGCCTTCGGCCCGTATTGGCCCCCTGTTTGCCCTGCTTCCCTTCCTGCGCCCCTATGCCGGGCGCTGGGCGCTCGCGTTTCTTGCGCTGGTGACGTCGGCGGGCGCCACACTGGTGTTGCCGGTGGCGTTCAAATACCTGATCGATCGTGGCTTCGCGGGGGGCGACCGGGCGCACATCGATCGTTATTTTCTCGCGCTCTTTGTCGTTTCGCTGGTACTGGCCGGCGCCACGGCGCTGCGCTTTTACCTCGTGTCATGGCTGGGCGAGCGGGTCACGGCCGACTTGCGGCGCGCGGTCTACGACCACGTGCTCGGGATGAGTCCACAGTTCTTCGAGACCACACAGACCGGCGAGGTGCTGTCACGGCTCACCGCCGACACCACGTTGATTCAGGCGGTAGTCGGCACCAGTCTGTCGCTGGGGCTGCGCAATTTCTTCCTGCTGACCGGTGGCGTTGCGATGCTGGCGGTGACGAGCCCGGTGCTGTCCGGCTACATCATCGCGACGCTGATCGTGGTGGTCGCACCCATTGTGATCTTCGGCCGGCGCGTGCGGCGGCTCTCGCGCGCGAGCCAGGACAAGATCGCGAACACGAGCGCGTTGGCGGGCGAGGTGCTCAACGCCATGCCGACCGTCCAGTCGTACACGCAGGAGCCCTTTGAGACGCGGCGGTTTGCCGGCGCGGTGGAGGCGGCCTTTGAGACGGCGCTCACGCGCATTCGCGCGCGCGCCTGGTTGACCGCCGTGGTGATCGTGCTGGTGTTCACCGCCATCGTGTTCGTGCTATGGCTCGGGGCGCAGGCGGTGCTGGCCGGGCGGATGACGGCGGGCCAACTGTCCCAGTTCATTCTCTATGCGGTGTTCACGGCCGGCGCCGTGGGCGCAGTTGCCGAGGTATGGGGCGACCTGCAACGCGCTGCCGGCGCGACCGAACGCTTGCTGCAATTGCTGGCGGCGCGCTCGCCGGTGGTACAGGCCGAGACCACGGTCGCGCTGCCCACGCGAGGCGAAGGCATTCGCTTCGACAACGTCAGCTTCTCATATCCTTCGCGCCCTGGTATTGCCGCGCTTTCCGGACTCTCGCTCGATGTCCGTCCGGGCGAACATGTTGCCCTGGTCGGACCGTCCGGTGCGGGCAAGACCACGCTGTTCCAACTGCTGCTGCGCTTTTACGACCCGCAGTCCGGCAGCATTCTGATCAACGGTGTGCCGACGCGCGACGTGCCACTCGTCGAATTGCGCAAGGAAATCGGCGTGGTGCTGCAGGAGTCGGTGATCTTTTCCGGGAGCGTGCTGGACAACATCCGCTACGGCGCGCCGGACGCCACGCTAGTGCAAGTACAACGGGCTGCCGGCATGGCCGCCGCGGCCGGCTTTATCGAAGAATTGCCGCAAGGCTACGACACGTTTCTCGGCGAGCGCGGTGTGCGGCTGTCTGGCGGACAGCGCCAGCGCATTGCGATCGCCCGCGCGATCCTGAAGGATCCGCCGATCCTGCTGCTGGACGAAGCCACGAGCGCGCTCGACGCCGCCAGCGAACGGCTGGTGCAAACGGCGCTGGACAATGCCGCGCAGAACCGCACCACACTGGTCATCGCGCACCGCCTCGCGACCGTGCAACAGGCCGACCGCATTGTCGTGCTGGAACAAGGCCGCATCGTCGCGCAGGGTCGTCATGCCGAGCTTCTTCTAAGCTCGCCACTCTATGCCCAGCTTGCTGCCCTGCAGTTCGGCGAGCAGTTGGGACAGACGGCGTAGCGGGGTGCTGTGAGCGCCTGATGATTGCTGATGCCGTGAAGATGGCGCCGCGCTGCCGACATATTCAAACGGAGGAAGAATGCCCCGCTACACCGCTTCGTGCCATTGCGGCGCAGTCAAGTTCGCCTTTGACGCGCATATCGACGAACTCGTGATCTGCAATTGCTCGTTATGCACGAAGCGGCGCGCGGTGATGGTGAGTGTGCCGCGCGATAGTCTGCAGATTGTGGAAGGACACGATACGTTGGGTTCGTATCGATGGAATACCGGGCAAGCCCGTCATCACTTTTGCTCGACTTGTGGCATTTACACTTTTCATCAGCGGCGCATCGATTCTGCCATGTACAGCGTGAACGCATTCTGTATCGACGGTCTTGACGTGTCGGCGATTCCGCTGCGGCATGTGGACGGAAGAAGCCGTTAAGCCCGTTGAAACCTGCTGCATCTTCTCGTTGCACAGGCCAAAGACTTCCGGCCCTCACCTGGAGTTCCTGGCGGCTTGCGTCTATCCTTGTCTCACCTCTTTGGCTGCAAGCGGCGCCGACGGGGCCTTTCGCACTCTTCGATAGTGGCTACCGCCCAGCAAGGGCAAACCCAAAAGGAGAAAACCAAATGTCACGATCTATCTCGCAGCGCGCTCTCATGGTGTTCGGTGGTCTGGCTTTAGCGGGTACGCTGACTTTGGCGCAAGCGGCGCCGGTCTCGTTTCAAGTGCCGTTGACGGGCGCCCAGCAGGTTCCGGCGGTGCAGACGCCAGGCAACGGCAGCGCCGACCTTACATATGACGCCAGCACACGGGTCGTCACCTGGAACGTCAGCTTCAGCGGCTTGTCGAGTCAGGCCACGATGGCGCATTTCCACGGGCCCGCGCCGGCCGGTAAAAACGCCGGTGTGAAGGTCTGGCTCTCCCAGAAAGGCACCATGGAGATGACGAGTCCGCTCAGCGGCCAGGCCACGCTATCCCCGGACGACGCCAAGATGTTCGAAGCCGGTGACATGTACATCAACGTTCACACCAAGAACAATCCGGGTGGCGAGATCCGCGGCCAGGTGGTGCCGCCGAAGAGCAACTGACGCAACCGCTGAAGCGGCACCCTGAGATCCGATTCACGGCGCGCTCAGAGGTAAGCCGCGAGCAGCATCACCACGGCAGCGCCGACGCCGAGCGGCAGCAGCGCCAGCAGCGCTGGCGTCTGCCGCGGCGCGTCGATGGACGGGGGCAACTGTTTGTAGCCGGTTAGCATTGGACGCAGCAGGTTGTGTCGCTTTGCTACTGCGTAGAGCGCGATCACGAGTACGTGCAGCGCCACTGCGGCGAGCAGCACGTCCCAGACAAGCCCGTGCAGCGTCGAGATCGCGTTGGCGAGCCACGCGGGCACCAGTTCGCTCAACGGGCCTTCGTCGGCGATGTCGTTGTTGACGTAAAGCCCGCTCAGCGTCTCGACCAGCAGCAACGCAAGCAGCAGCAAGACCATCCAGCCGCCGGCCGCATTGTGGCCCACCTGCTCATCCGGCTCGCGGCGAAACAGGTGACGCAAATGACGAAGCGCAGTTGCGGGCGACGCCACGAAACTGCGAAAGCGCGCGGTCTCACTGCCAAACCAGCCCCATAGCAGCCGGGAAATAACCAAGGCGAGCAGCGTCTCGCCGACCCGGACGTGCCAGTCGATCCAGTTCAGCTTCAAGGTGACATAGGCGGCCGTGACCAGCACGACCACCAGCCAGTGAAACAGTCGCACCGGCGCGTCCCAGACCAGCACCGGGCGGCGCACAGGCTGTGTCGGCCGCGTGACAGGTTCGTGAGCATCCATGTGTCGCGCCTCGGTCCGCAAGCGGCGGCAAGAGATTCAGGCTCCGGAATGAACACCACGCAGATGAATAGCGTCGTGGTGACGCCCTTGCCCATGATATCCCGTACGCGAGGCCCCGCAATCACGCTATTGCGGCTGCGCGATCTCGAGTGCGTCGCGGATGTAGGCGAGCATGTCCCGGTCGATTCCCGTGCCGGCCAGTATCGCGGGCTCGTTCTCGTAGGCGGCCTGGAGTTTCCGGTGAGTCTCCGGCTCCGTACCGATATAGGCGTTGAACAGATCCGTCCAGCGTTGCGCGAGTTTTTGAACCGACGGGTCGTCAACGGTTTTGCGGCTGTCCATGGCACGCCGGACTTCTGCGACGAGCCCGGGCCATTCGGACACGTAACGCTCGTCCCCGTCACGCATGCGCTGCAGTTCCTGCGGCGACAGATATTTCGCATAGAGCGCGAGCTTCGCGTGTGTGACGGCGCGTGTCATGTAGGCCAGCATCTCCGTCGTGATGCCGCTCTTCACCTGCAAACCCGGTTCGTTGCGATGCATGGAGTCGAGCTTCGAAAGCAGACTCGGATCGCCGCCGGTGTACTCGGCCACCATCGACATCCAGCGGCTCGCCAACGTCTGGGCTTCCTTGCTTTCGACAGGGATGCCGCGATCCATCAGTGCGTGTACCGCCTGAATCAATGCCGGCCAGTTGGCCGCCCCGGCGAGCTTGTTCGAACGAAGCTGGTTCTGTTCATCCTGCGTTAGATATTTATCTTGCATGGTCATCAACTCCAACGTGGTTAGCCAGTCGGCAAGATCGGGTTCTTCTCCCGTCATCAACTGACCACGCAAACGATGAAGCCTGTCGCGCAAGTCTGTTGCACGATCGATCTGTCGAGTGAGCGCTGCAATCTGCTGCTCGACAACCGACGAGAGGGAGGCGTCCGGTCTTGCCAGCAAGGCCCCGATGTCGGCTAACGGCAGATCCAGCCGCCGCATCGCCTGGATCTGATGCAGCCTGGCGATGTCGTCGCGGTTGTAGAGCCGGTAGCCCGCATCGGAGCGGGCAGAAGGCGTGAGCAATCCGATCGCGTCGTAGTGATGAAGCGTGCGCACCGTAATGCCGGATCGCCTGGCTAGTTCACCCACTTTCAGCAGCATCGAAATCGCCCCTTTCTTCATGCCTGCATGGAGACTAGAATCTGACGTTGCGTGAGGGTCAAGCGCGGCGTCAAAGTGTCAAAGCGTCAAGGCATTCAAGCGGCGAGGTTGCCCGTTGTCACTTCACACCGTGCTTCGCCTGCCAGCGTTGCATGAACGCGATCTCTTCGTGTTGTGCCTTGATGATGTTTCGGGCCAGGCGTTTCAACTCGGGATCCTTACCGTATTTCAATTCCACCTGCGCCATTTCGACCGCGCCTTGATGATGCGGAATCATGTGGGCCACGAAGTCCTTGTCAGCGTCGCCGGTATAGGCGGGTGCGTCCATGGCTTGCATCATTTTCTCGTCGGCGTCCTTGAATGCCTGTGTCGATGCGCCGGACCCGGTGTCCGCCGAACCGGACATGTCCATGCCGGGCATCGATGCAGCTTGCTGGGCGTGGACGGGCGCCGCGGCGACAGCGAACGCAATGCCGCTGAAAAGGCACAAGGCACGGAATGCGTGAAGATTTTTCATATTGGGTTTTCCGTTGGGAAAAAAAGTTATTTCCGGCGACCATGATGCCGCAAACAGGTCGCAAGGCCGAATCCACAGACCTTGGCCTGATGCGATCGGTCTAGCGTTTGAGCGAAGGATGAAAGCCCGCCGCCTCGATTGCCTCGATGATGCGTGCCGACGGCAACGTCGACGTGACCGTCACGATTTTAACGGGGACATCGACCTCGAGCTTCGCCGCGGGGTCAAGCCCGGTCACTGCACGAGTGATGGCATTAGCGCAGCCGCCGCATGTCATATCCGGGATTTCGAGTTCCATTTCCTGCCTCCAGTGAGAAATCAGAACCCAAGCCTGGGCCTTCCCATGGTGGGAAGGTCAAGCATATATGCCTATGTTCATGTTGTCGCCGACCTTGGCCGTATCGAAGCAAAAACCCGCCGCAGACTGATCCGATCCCAGCCTTACAGTCTTCTTAAACAGCGTGCTAGACTCCGTACCCATGTCTTACTGGCGCAAACTCTTCCTCGTCGTGCTGCTTGTGCTGAGCCTTCCGGCTCAGCTGTTCGCGGCCGTTTCCATGCAATGCGAGTTCTCGCATTTCGGTGGGGAAGGGGCGTCCGCGCTTCATGCGAGCGCGGGCGACGCGGCTCATCATCACGACCCTGCTGCGATGATGGCCAATAGCGCCAATAGCGCCGGTAGTGCCGGTAGTGCCGATAACGGTGTGCAGATCCACACGCAACACAACGGTCATTCGGGCGGCGCGCAACATGCGCATGCTTGCTCGGCGTGCGCATCCTGCTGTTTCGGCGGCGGGTTGCCGGCCGCTCCGCTAGCGGCGATATCCGTCGATGCGGTCCATTCCGTTTTGCCTCTTCCTCCCTTTGTCCGTGTCGCGTCATTTCTGACTGACGGCATCGAACGACCTCCCCGAATCGCTCTCGTCTAGTTCCCTCGCAGCGTGATGCTGCGATGTTCAATTTCGCCTTGATGGCCGCACGTCACACGTCGGCCGTCCGGGTGACATACGACGAGACAATCAATGCGAACGTTTATTGCGGCGCTGCTCGGCGCGACGGCAGTATTGCCGGCGCTCGTGCACGCCATGCCCACAGGCCCTGACCCGGCGGATGCCGCGGCATCGGTTCCGGCGGTCAGTGTGCCGTCAGCCTTCTCGGACTATCGGCCATACCGGGAGCAGAAAGCGCCCACCTGGCAAGCGCTCAACCGTGCGGTGGCGAATTCATCGGGCGAGCCCGGAATGGAGCACGGTCAAATGCGGGAGCCTGCGAAATGAGGCAGCATAATTCTCGCTACGGCCGCGTCATCGCTGTCATCGCTGCGGCCGCCGCAGTGACATTCCTCGCTGGCTGCACGACGTTTTCGAAGGACGGTGGCTTCGACACCGTTTCCACCACAGCTTCGCAATGGCTTCAGAAAGACGCCGTGCTGGTCAGGACCGACGAAGACCGGAGCGCTGTCGCCAAACGCACGCAGGAATTGCTATCGCAGCCGCTCGGTATGGACGACGCAGTTCAGATCGCGTTGTTGAACAACCGTGGATTGCAAGCCTCGTACAGCGAGCTCGGCATCGCCGAAGCGGACCTGGTGCAGGCGGGACGGCTACCGAATCCCGGCTTCACATTCAGCCGCACGCACGGCGGCAACGATCTGAGCATCAGCCGTACATTCACGCTCGGCTTGTTGAACGTCTTGACGCTGCCGTTGGCGACTCGCATCGAGGGCCGCCGTTTCGAACAAGCCCGGCTGCTTGCGACGGACGCCATGCTCAAGGTCGCCGCCGATACACGACGCGCCTATATCAGCGCGGTCGCAGCGAAGCAGTCCGCTGCCTACGCCGAGCAGGTGAAGGACTCGGCGGACGCCGGCGCCGAACTCGCGTTGCGCATGCAGCAAGCCGGCAACTTCAGCAAGCTCGACTATGCCCGGGAGCAGGCTTTCTACGCGGAAGCCGTGGCGCAACTGGCGAAAGTGCGGCAGCAGTCCATATCCGCGCGGGAGAACCTCACACGCACGATGGGCCTATGGGGACCGCAAGCGCAGTACGAGCTTCCTGAGCGTCTGCCCGACCTGCCTGCAACCCGCCCCGAGTTGCAGGACCTCGAGCGCTTCGCGATGCACAACCGGCTGGACATTCAGGCGGCGAAACGACAGACCCAGAGTGTTGCAAGCTCACTCGGCCTAGTCCGGGCAACGCGTTTCATCAATGCATTGGATGTCGGCTATCAGAATAATTTCACGACCTCCGATGGCCGCGAGCAGGGCTACGAGATCAGCGTCGAGATTCCGATCTTCGACTGGGGCGCCTCGAAAATTGCGCGCGCCGAAGCGATCTACATGCAGTCGGCGAACCGCGTCGCCGAGACCGCGATCAACGCACGCTCAGAGGTTCGGGAATCGTATTCGGCCTACGTGACCGACTACGACGTTGCGAAGCACTATCGCGACGAAGTCGTGCCGATCCGCAAAACCATTTCGGACGAACTGCTGCTTCGCTATAACGGCATGCTCGCGAGCGTGTTTGAACTGCTCGCCGATTCGCGCGACCAGATCGGTGCGGTGAACAGTTCTATCGACGCGCTCAAAGACTATTGGCTCGCGGAAACCGACCTGCAACAGGTGCTCGGCGGTCGTCCGCCGTCTCTTGCGATGGTCGCGGCGCCAATCACATCCATGACGCCGCCGGCGTCGTCCACCGATTCCGAAGGTCAATAACATGGTGTCTCGTCGACATTTTCTCAGCGGCTCCGGGGCCGCGTTGGTGGGTGCGGCGCTCGTCAGCAAGGCCGGCGCTGCGTCACTGCCCGAGGCGCCCGCGATGGCCACAGCCGCGATGCAGGCGCCGCTCGCACCGCCGAATGGCCGTCCATATACGCCCGTCGCCACGTTGAACGGCTGGTCGCTGCCGTGGCGTATGAAGAATGGATGGAAGGAGTTTCATTTGATTGCTGAGCCGGTGGTGCGCGAACTGGCGCCGGGCATGAGCGCGAACCTGTGGGGCTATAACGGCCAGACGCCGGGACCGACCATCGAGGCGGTCGAAGGCGACAAGGTGCGCATCTTCGTGACCAACAAGCTGCCCGAGCACACCACGGTTCACTGGCACGGCATGCTGCTGCCGTGCGGTATGGATGGCGTCGGCGGTCTCACGCAGCCGCACATTCCGCCGGGCAAGACCTTCGTCTGCGAGTTTCAGTTGGAGAAACACGGCACCTTCATGTATCACCCGCATGCCGACGAAATGGTGCAGATGGCAATGGGCATGATGGGCACATTCATTGTTCATCCGAAAGACCCGGACGTCATGCGGGTGGATCGTGACTTCGTGTTCATCATGTCCGCGTATGACATCGACCCGGGCAGTTTCACACCGCGCGTGAACGAGATGACCGACTTCAACATGTGGACGTGGAATGCGCGCGTCTTTCCGGGCATCGATTCTTTGCCCGTACGCGCCGGCGATCGCGTGCGCATCCGCGTCGGCAATCTGACGATGACCAATCATCCGATCCATCTGCACGGCTATCACTTCGAAGTGGTCGGCACGGACGGCGGATGGATCCCGCCTTCCGCCCGCTGGCCCGAGGTGACCGCGGATGTCGCCGTCGGCCAGATGCGCGCCATCGAATTCACGGCGAACCGTCCCGGCGACTGGGCGTTTCATTGCCACAAGTCCCACCACACCATGAACGCAATGGGTCATCAGGTACCGAACCTGATCGGTGTGCCGCAGAAGGACCTGGTGAAACGGATCAACAGGCTGGTGCCGGACTACATGGCGATGGGCAGCACAGGCGGCTCAATGGGCGGGATGGAAATGCCGCTACCCGACAACACGCTGCCGATGATGACCGGCACGGGGCCGTTCGGCGCGCTGGAAATGGGTGGCATGTTCAGCGTCGTAAAAGTGCGAGAGGGGTTGGGGCGCAACGACTACCGGGATCCGGGGTGGTTCAGGCATCCCAGGGGAACGGTGGCCTATGAGCACACCGGCGAGATGCCGGATTAAGCCGCCAGCGTGGCTCGCCTATCCAGGGAAAACCTTACCGGTTGTTTGTACGTTAGCTCACTAAGCCGGGCCAGACTTACTTGGCTCGACTTTTTGAAATGCTATGCTGGGAACTGCATACCTTCGCAGCAAACAGGTGCGTGCCATTTCAAAGAATACCTAATTAATTAGGAGCCAGGTATGTTGAGAAAGGTGGTCGACCGGGCGAAACAATTCCGACGCAGCGAGGGGTTCAAGCATTCCGTGGCCACGCCGCGCCGGATTTCGCTTCATGCGACACAGCGCCTGAACAGGGGCATTTTCTCCATCGAGATACAGGAGAACTCCGGGTTTTTCTCCGTGTTGCAGATGGTCCTGTTTATTCTGATGTATTGCGACGAGAAATGCCTCACCCCGTGTATTAGCGCACGCGGTGGGCTGTATGGTGACGCCGAAGGAAAACTGGACTGGTTGTCGGTTTTCTTCGAGTCTGTGCACCCCGCCTCGGGCGCCGTGCTCACCCATAAGGTGAGAACGTCGACAGTTCGCGACCTGGTCCAGTTGGGCTTTCGTCAGCGTTATGAGGCCCGGCTTCAACTCAGAAGCGCAAGCGAACTCTTCTTCGCGCACTATCGGCCGGCCACGCATATCTACGAAGAAGTCGACGCGATCTGCCAGAAGCTCGGGATCGGCACGTCGACCCTTGGCGCGCATTTCAGAGGTACCGATAAAACGCTGGAAGCCATCCCGGTTTCATGGGGAAGCTTTTGTCGGCAGGTGGAATCGACGCTCGCGGAAAACCCGCAGCTCACCAATATTTTCGTTTCGAGCGACGAACAGGCGTTTATCGATTTTTTTATCGTCTGGCCATTCAGCAAGCCGGTCAGGGTAGCCCCGGCAAAACACCTTGCACGTGGTAGCACGCCCGTTCACTTCAGCGGCTATCCTGGACTCGAAATCGGCCGCGAGGCGCTGGTTTCCAGCTTGCTTCTGGCCAACTGCGGGTTCCTTGTCAAGACGCCGTCGTATCTGTCCGCGTGGTCGAAAATATTCAATCCTTCTCTCCCGGTCAAGCTCGTATCGCCGCCGCGCCCGGACGCGTTCTGGTTTCCCGATAGCCAGCTCTGGCTCGAACAGGCCGCACACGATAAAGCGGCTCGAGCGGCATAAACCACCGTCTGGCGCCGGCCGTTCCACGCGGCAGTACGGACGCCTGAAAGTCTCCCAGCAAGCCCGTGCAGCTGCGCTAGCCCGCAGATCTCTTGCATCACGCCCATCGTTTTTACGAAATTCCCCCAAGTATTAACGCAGCGTTTACGCGGATTTTCCTAAATTTCACGGTGCAGGAGTCCCTCGTGGGAGACCAGACCATGGATCTGCTTTACCTCATCGCAATCATTGCGTTCAGCGGCCTCGTCGCGGCCTTCGTGATTGGCTGCGACAAGCTTCGCCGCGCGCCCGGAGGCCGTCCATGACTACCTGGATGACCTGGCTCGCAGCGGCCTCGACGCTGATTCTGTTCGCTTACCTCGTGTACGCCCTGTTACGCGCGGAGGCTCTCGAATGAACTTCAACAACCTGTTTCAGCCCGGCCTGTACATCGTCGTGCTGATCACGCTCGCCATACCGCTCGGCCGTTATATGACCCGTGTGGTGGACGGTTCGTCGGTCGTCGTTCGCCGCATTGGGCGACCGATCGAAACCGCGCTCTACAAGCTCGCCGGGATCGACCCCAGCGCCGAAATGTCATGGAAGCACTATGCGCTGGCCGTGCTGGCGTTCAACACGCTCGGTGTGCTCGCGGTGTATGGATTTCTGCGTTTGCAGCAGTGGCTGCCCGCGAATCCACAGGGCTTCGGCCCGATGACGCCCGACGCCGCCTTCAACACGGCCATCAGCTTCGTGACCAACACGAACTGGCAGGACTACACGCCGGAAGCGACCGTCAGCTATCTGACGCAGATGGCCGCGCTGACGGTGCAAAACTTCTTGTCGGCGGCCACCGGCATTGCTGTCGTGGTCGCGCTGATTCGCGGCTTCGCACGCCATACGACGGCGACGATCGGCAATTTCTGGGTCGATCTGACGCGTATCACGCTGTATATCCTCATGCCACTCGCGACGGTTGTCGCGCTTGTATTCATCAGTCAAGGCGTGATTCAAAACTTCAGGTCGTATGAAGACGTGCCGACGCTGCAGGTGACGACGTATCAAACCCCGAAAACCGATGTCCAGGGCAATCCCGTCAAGGACGCCAAGGGCAACCCGGTGATGGTGGACAACAAGGCCGACAAGCAGACCATCGCCATGGGGCCGGTTGCGTCACAGGAAGCGATCAAGATGCTCGGAACCAACGGCGGTGGTTTTTTCAACGCCAATTCCGCGCATCCGTACGAGAACCCGACGCCGTTCGCCAACTTCGTTCAGATGATAGCGATGCTCGTGATTCCGGCGGCGTTGTGCGTGGTGTTCGGCCGGATGGTGGGTGACCAGCGCCAGGGCTATGCCGTGCTCGCCGCGATGACGATCGCTTTCGCGGTCGCCTGTTGGGGCGAGATATCGTCTGAGCAGAACGGTAATCCGCTATTTACGTCGCTGCATGTCGATCAAACCGCCTCGGCGCAGCAACCGGGCGGCAACATGGAAGGCAAGGAAACCCGCTTCGGCATCGCGCAGTCCGGTATCTTCACCGTGGCGACCACCTCCGCATCGTGTGGCGCTGTTCTCAACACGCACGATTCGCTGACGCCGATGGGCGGCTTCGTGCCGCTCCTGCTGATCGAACTCGGCGAGGTGATCTTTGGCGGGGTCGGTTCGGGTCTGTACGGCATGCTCGTGTTTGCATTGCTCGCGGTGTTCGTGGCCGGCCTGATGATTGGGCGAACGCCGGAATACATTGGCAAGAAAATCGAGTCGTACGAAATGAAGATGGTGTCGATTGCCGTGCTGCTCACGCCGCTGCTCGTTCTGGTCGGTGCATCGATCGGCGTGCTGACGGCGGCCGGCGTGGCGGGTGTCGCCAATCCCGGGCCGCACGGATTTTCCGAGATTCTCTACGCCTACAGCTCGGCCGCCAATAACAACGGCAGCGCTTTTGCGGGCCTCTCGGTCAATACGCCGTTCTACAACGGAACGCTGGCCGTCGCCATGTGGTTCGGCCGCTTCGGTTCGATTGTGCCGGTGCTGGCGATCGCGGGATCGCTTGCCGCCAAGAAACGCATCTCCGCTACCGCCGGCACGCTGCCGACGCACGGTCCACTGTTCGTTGTGCTGCTGCTCGGCACCGTGGTGCTGGTCGGTGCACTGACGTACGTGCCGGCGCTGGCGCTCGGTCCCGTCGTCGAACATCTGATCATGGTCGCGGGACATTGACTGAGAGGATAGTATGACTAACGGACTCCAACCGCCGGTTCATCAGCCTGGCAACATCGGTCAGGCACGCAACGCCGCGCGCTCGATGTTCGACCCGTCGATTGCCCGGCCGGCCCTCGTCGATTCGTTCAGGAAGCTCGCACCCCGTCATCAGTTGCGTAACCCGGTGATGTTCTGCGTGTACGTCGGCAGCATTCTGACGACCATTCTGTGGATCGCCGCGCTCGGCGGCCAGGCCGAGGCGCCTGCTGGGTTTATCCTGGCGATCGCGCTCTGGCTGTGGTTCACGGTGCTGTTCGCGAACTTCGCGGAGGCGCTCGCCGAAGGCCGCTCGAAAGCGCAGGCCGCTTCGCTGCGCAGCGCGAAACGCGACGTGATGGCGAAGAAGCTGCAGGAAGCGCATCCCAAGTCGCCGATCCGCATCACCACAGCGACCGATCTGCGTAAAGGCGATGTCGTACTGGTCGAAACCGGCGATGTGATCCCGGCTGACGGCGAGGTCATCGAAGGTGTCGCCTCGGTCGACGAATCGGCGATCACCGGGGAATCTGCGCCGGTGATTCGCGAATCGGGCGGCGATTTTTCTTCGGTGACGGGCGGCACACGCGTACTGTCGGACTGGATCGTCGTGCGCGTCAGCGTGAATCCGGGCGAGGCCTTCCTCGACCGGATGATTGCGATGGTCGAAGGCGCGAAGCGTCAGAAGACGCCGAATGAAATCGCACTGACGATCCTGCTGGTCGCGCTGACGCTCGTGTTGCTGTTCGCCACGGCGACACTGCTGCCGTTCTCGATGTTCTCGGTCGAAGCCGCGAAAGCCGGTCATGTGGTGACGATTACCGCATTGGTCGCGCTGCTGGTGTGCCTGATTCCGACCACGATCGGTGGGTTATTGTCGGCGATCGGTGTGGCCGGCATGAGCCGGATGATGCAGGCAAACGTGATCGCCACATCGGGCCGCGCCGTGGAAGCGGCCGGCGACGTCGACGTATTGTTACTCGACAAGACCGGCACGATCACGCTTGGCAATCGCCAGGCTTCAGCGTTCACGCCCGCACCGGGCGTCACGGAGGAACTGCTCGCCGACGCCGCGCAGTTGTCGTCACTCGCCGACGAAACACCGGAAGGGCGCAGCATCGTCGTACTCGCGAAGCAGCGCTTCAATATCCGCGAGCGCGATATGCATGCGTTGCAGGCAACCTTCCTTGCCTTTAGCGCACAGTCGCGCATGAGCGGCGTCGATCTGCCCGACCGCGAGATTCGCAAGGGTGCATCCGATGCGATCAAGCACTATGTCGAGGCACACGGCGGGCGTTTCCCCGCGGAGTTGACGGCTGCGGTGACGGAAATCGCGCGGCGCGGCAGTACCCCGCTGGTCGTCGCGCAGCAAGTCCGCGGCGAGAGCGCCGCACACTGCATGGGCGTGATCGAGCTGAAGGACATCGTCAAGGGTGGCATCAAGGAGCGCTTCGCTGAACTTCGCAAGATGGGTATCAAGACCATCATGGTGACGGGCGACAACCGTCTGACGGCTGCAGCGATCGCCGCCGAAGCCGGCGTGGACGATTTTCTCGCCGAGGTGACGCCGGAGGCCAAGCTGACGACGATCCGCATGCACCAGGTCGAAGGGCGGCTCGTGGCAATGACCGGCGACGGCACCAACGATGCCCCGGCGCTGGCGCAAGCGGACGTGGCGGTGGCGATGAACACCGGCACACAGGCCGCGAAGGAAGCCGGCAATATGGTCGACCTCGATTCGAATCCGACCAAGCTGATCGAGATTGTCGAGATCGGCAAGCAGATGCTGATGACGCGTGGCTCGCTCACCACGTTCTCGATTGCGAATGACGTCGCCAAATACTTCGCGATCATCCCGGCGGCATTCGCGACGACCTATCCGCAACTGCGTGTGCTCGATGTGATGCATCTGAGCTCACCGTCGTCGGCGATTCTGTCGGCGGTGATTTTCAATGCGCTGATTATCGTGGCGCTGATTCCGCTCGCGCTCAAGGGCGTGAAGTACCGGCCGCTCGGCGCGGCTTCGCTGTTGCGCCGCAATCTGCTCGTCTACGGGCTGGGCGGGATACTGCTGCCGTTCCCGTTCATCAAGCTGATCGATATGGTGCTGAACGTGTTCGGCTGGGTCTGACCCAAGAGGGTGAACATCATGAAAACGCTGCTTCGTCCACTACTCGTCCTGTTTATCCTGATGACTGTGATCACCGGGGTGGTCTATCCGATCGTCGTGACCGCAATCAGTCACGTGGCATTCGCGGCGCAAGCGAACGGCAGTCTGATCGAGAAGAACGGCAAGGCCGTCGGCTCCGCGCTGATCGGCCAGCAGTTCGATGCGCCGTACTATTTCTGGGGACGCCTGTCGGCCACCACGCCCCAGCCCTACAACGCGCAGAACTCGGGTGGGTCGAACCTCGGCCCGACCAATCCCGCGCTTGCCGACGAAATCAAAGGCCGTCTCGATGCGTTAAAGGCCGCCGGTAACGACATGTCGCAACCGGTGCCGGTGGATCTCGTGACATCGTCGGGCAGCGGCCTCGACCCGGAGATCAGTCCGGCGGCTGCCGCCTATCAGGCGGCGCGTGTGGCGAAGGCCCGCGGTCTGCCGGTGGATCAGGTGGGGAATCTTGTCGCGCGTAATACGTCAGGGCGGCAGTTCGGCATCTTCGGCGAGGCACGCGTGAATGTGCTGAAGCTCAACCTGGCTTTGGACGATCTCAAGCCGATGCATTGAGCCCGCTGCCTGGCTGTTGTTGCTTTGCCGGCGCACGCCTGAAGCGCGCCTGTTCAATAATCTTTGGAGACCCCGCCCGGACGTTGGCCGCGACCTTAACGGGGTGCTGTCGACGTGGCACATTCATGAGCGACCCCACCGTTACAGTCGTTGTGATCGACGCTGACAAAGCCATTCGCCGTTTCGTTCGCACGTACCTCGAAGCGGCCGGCATGAGTGTCTTCGAGGCGCAGACCGGCGCACAAGGCCTGGCGCATGCTGCGACAAGGCTGGCGGATCTCGTCATTATCGATCTGAGTTTGCCGGACATGGACGGCATCGAGGTGATCCGTGAGTTGCGCGGCTGGTCCGCGATGCCGGTGATCGTCCTGTCGGCGCGCAGCCGCGAGGAAGACAAGGTCGCCGCGCTCGACGCCGGCGCCGACGATTACCTCACTAAACCCTTCGGCTTACCCGAGCTGAGTGCCCGGATCCGCGCGCATTTGCGCAGGCAGGCCAACGGTGGCAGGGTTGGCGTGCCCCAGGTTCAGTTCGGGCTGGTCACGGTCGATCTCGGCGAGCGGACGGTCGTGCGTGGCAGCCGGATCGTCCATCTCAGCCCCACCGAATATCGCCTTCTCTCCGCGCTGGTGCGCCATGCTGGGCGAGTGTTGACGCATGAGCAACTGCTCGGCGAGGTGTGGGGCCCCTTGCAAACCGACAACCACCACTATCTGCGCATCTACATGGGGCATCTGCGCCACAAGCTCGAATGCGATCCGGCGCATCCTGAACACATTGTCACTGAGGCCGGCGTGGGCTACCGGTTGGTCGGCGCGCGCTGAATTTCACAGAATTTTTATAGCGCCGGCGGTAATCGTTTCTCGGCCTTTACGGCGTTGCCAGTAGAGTTTGAGTCTGGCGTTCCGCCGCAAGAAAAATCTGCAATTGGCTGGAGGTTGTATGGCATTCAAACAAACAAAGGGCAACGTGACTGTCGAGGCGTGTGTGTTTCCCGCACCGGGCAACATGTTCAAAGGCGCACTGCGTGTGACGACAACCCGGCAAGACAAACAGATTCAGCAGGTTACCGGACGTGGCTGCGGCCGGCCGATGCGAGATTCAGGCGAAGCACTGGCCCTGGCCGAGGTGGAAGCGCGCCGGATGCTGGGAGTTTGAGATTCCATGACCCCCTCAAGGCCCGCCATGATGTTCAGAGGGATGTGCAAGGTTGTCGCCATCGCCTTCGTCACCAATCAGGTTCTCACGACTATCTTTACGTATGTCGCGCAGCAACTCGATGCCGCGCTGCCTCATGAAACGATCTGGCTTTTCAGTTGCGTGACATGCGGGCTGCTAACACTGTGGCTGCAATCCGATGCACGGCGTGCGTTCGGCTTCGCACGTGCAAAGGGTTTCGTAAAGGCGGGCGGAGACAGGAAGCAGGATCTGCAGATTGCTGAGGATTGTCCGAAACGGTGGCTCGTGATTTTGCATATCGAACTGAATCCCGCTGCGATACAGGCATCGTGAGGCGGTTTTGAGCCGCCGTGGAATTTGCCTCGCCTGCACGCTGCAAGGCATAGCTGAGATTTTTACGCGACTTTAACGCGGCCTTGGCTAAGCTCAGAGTACCAGATAGCGGTCCCGGAGTTTTCAATGATACGAATGCTGATCCCTGTTCTCGACCACGGCGGCGCGATAGAAGCCGCGCGCTACGCGGCGTTCATGTTTCTGGAGCGCGGCGTAACCGAAGTCGAATTGCTGGAAGTACTCGAGCCCGTCGATCAGGGGCGCGCGGCGGCCTTCCACAGTCGGAGCTCGCTGGTGCGTCAGGAAAAGCAGGCCATGCTGAAGGCGTTGATCGACGTCCGCACGATTCTCGAAGAAGCCGGCGTGCCATATCACTGGAAACGCGTATTCGGCCACCGCACGAAAGCAATCGCCGACTACGTGGCGACCACCCAGCCCGACATGATGGTGATCGATGCCAGTCATATGGGCTTCTTCCGCAGACTGGCTATGCTCGCGTCATTGTCCAGACGCACGGTGACCCCGGTGACGATGGTTCACTGACACTGAATCACCCTACGTTCATCGGCAGCAGTACCATCTGTTTTCCCTGCAGGTGCAGGCGCGTCTGGATTTCCAGCGGCGTGTGATTGTGCAGCCACCGGGTCAGGATGTTCACGCGTTTGAAAATCAGTTTGCTGGCGAAGCAGACGCTGTTCGGGAATTCCACCATCGTGGCCTCGGCCAGCCTGATGAACTCTTCGACAGGGTCGGTGCCGAACGCGATCCGGTATTCCGCGGCCATTCCGTGCCGGCGGCAATGCGCCACGTAATACTCGAGCGACGCCGAAATCGTTTGCCGCAAGCGCTCAAGGTGCTCCGTGCCCTCGTAGCTTTGCGCGTCCACTTCACCGACCGCGAGAAATATCACATTCCTGAAATGGTCCGGAAACAATCGGTTCACCCATAGCAGCGCATGCATGCTGGCCCCGCGATGTTTGCCGACAAGCAGAATAGCGGTGGGCTGGGACGGGTCCGGTTTGAGAGGTGTCTCCGTGTCGTCGACCGCGGGCGGCGCACCGGCAAAGAGTGCGTCCTCTTTCGCAATCAGTGTGCGAGTTTCGCTGTAATGCCGTTTGATGACGAAGCACAGCGCGACCACCGCGCCGGTCACCAGTACGGTTAGCCAGCCTCCCGCCGTAAATTTCTCGATCAACGTAATCACCAGCACGGTGCTGGTGACCGACAGTCCAAGTGCGGATAGCGCGAAGTGCGTCAGCCAGTTTTCGCCCTCGTGACGATGGCGCCACCAGTAAATGCACAAGCCCAGCAGGGAGAGGCTAAAGGTCAGGAAGACGTTGATGCTGTACAGCACCACCAGGATCGAGACGTCACCGTGCGTCCAGACAAGGATGGCGAGGCTCGCGAGTCCCATCACGACGATACCGTTCTGTCTGACCAGTCGCGCGGACAGATCGCGGAAATGGCGCGGCACCCACGAATCCGACGCCATGTTCGACAGCACGGCCGGTCCATCCAGAAAGCCGGTCTGTGCGCCCACCAATAGCAGACCGGCCTCGAAGGCCAGCACCGCCGCGAGCAGCGCATGCCGCGCGAACGCCGAGCCGAGCCCGAGATGATCGATGACGCTGCCGAATACCACCGCATTGAGCGTCTGACCTTCTACCGCCTGTGCATGCCATAACATGTACAGCAGGATGATGCCGCCGGCTGTGAACGCGAGCGACGTGGACATATAGAACATCGTTGTCCTGCCGTTCGGCACGCGCGGCTCAGCGAGCATGTTGACGTTGTTCGACACGGCCTCGAGGCCTGTGTACGTGCCCCCACCCAGCGAGAACGCCCGCATGAGCAACGCTGCCACCACCAGGGGGCCGACAGCGTGCGACATGCTGTGCGCCTCTCCAATGGCGCCAGGCACGACGGCGGCCAGATGATCGCCGTGCACCGCTACGCCGTACACGATGAGACCGAGATGCAGCACCACGAAGCCGAGAAAAATCGGCAACAGCACCATGATCGACTCGCGCATGCCGCGAAAGTTGAGACCTGTCATCAAGACGATGAGCGTGAGTTCGGTGGCGAGCTTGAATGCTTGCGCGCTGACCGGCAGCAAGCTGAAGAATGCATCGACGCCGCTCGCGAGCGACGTGGCAATCGTCAGCACGTAATCGACGAGTAATGCCGCGCCTGAAACCAGCCCAGGGTGCGGGCCCAGTAACGCCGTCGCAACGCGATAGCCGCCACCACCCGTGGGAAACAGCTGGATGACCTGGTTATACCCGAGCGCAATGATGAAGACCGTCGCCGCGGTGGCCAGTGCGAGAAACAAGGCAAGCGAGGTGTGCTGGCCGAGCGCCAGGAAGGCTTCTTCGGGCCCGTAGCATGATGATGACAGTCCGTCGGCACCGAGGCCTACCCAGGCCAGCAGCGGCGTGACAGCGATCGCGTGACGAGTCCGGGGATCGAGCGGATCCAGCGGCTTGCCGACAACCAGACGCCATAAGTTCGCGAAGACGGCCATGTCCCCTCCAAGCCTGATCACGCGTGCCGGCGTGACGCCTGATTTCGTGGTTCGGCGAGCGGACTGTCAGGCTGTCGATGGTCCGGGCGCACGGCGAATGACAATCAACGGCCGCTGCCGCGATCATCGGCAACCGACAACGAAAATGTAGGGCAGTTTTGCGCAGTGTGCCAGTGGACCGTACCCGGGGATAGGTCTAGTCAGGATATCGAAAGGAAGATTGGCAGGCTACTGGACAATTCGCGCAGTGGGGACGGCGCGTGGGCTGCATTGAGGGCGTTAAACCGCTGTTCAGCATCCCGCTCGCCTTGGACGGGCCGGCATGCTGAATATAGCGGCGTGACTTCACAAAAGCATGGCTATTGCCCCGTGTAACCCACAGGTGCCGTGTACTTGCCTTGTATCGCATTCGAGTTCGCCAGCACAACGTAAATTGGCGACTCGGTCAGCGTGAGATTCACGACGCCGTTCGTATAGGCCACTGAGGTCACATTGCCCATCATGTCGATGACGCTCACGTTGCCATTCGTGCCGGTCGAGTTCACGGTCAATGCATAGCCCGTGCTATAGGTCGAACTGTATGTACCGGACGATGTCGGCCAGTTCGAATTGTTGTGTGTCCACAGCGCCGCGATCACCGCCCCCGAATTCAGTTGCTGGAAGGCGTAGCCATAGACCATCGAAGGAAGTCCGCTCAGGACCCCGAGCGTTTGCGTTCCGTCCAGAACGCGTGTCAGCGCGGCGAACGCCAGCGCTTCTGGTTTGGGGCTCAGATTCGTTGCGCCGTATTGCCCCTGTGGATCGGTGAGATCGAAGAACGTACCGATCCCCACGTCCGCCGGATAGTCCGCGCCGTAGAAGAAGTAGGTGACCTGGGCACCCTCGCCGAGCATGATCAAATGCGCGCGCAATGCGACGGCGGCCTGCCCGTACAGCTGGTTCGCCGGTGGATAGTTCGCTCCGTAAGCCGCGCCGGAGTCGTAGGTGATGCCGAGTTCGGTCACCCACAGGCGCATGTTTGGCTTGACCGTCTGCATTTGCGAGCGCAATGACCTCATCTGCTGATCGAGGGCGTTCGCGACATTCGAGGGATTCGGATCGGTGTCGTATTGTTCGGGAGGATGTGCCGCGAAGGTGCCGGCGTTGTAGTAACCGTGTGTCGTCACACCGTCAATGTATTTGCCGAGGCCGAGCGGTGCATAGGTGGCGAGATATCCCTGCGTACATTGCGTCGAGCAGTTTGCAGGAAAGACATTGGACGTGCCCATCACAACGGCGTTCGGATCAGTCGAATGCAGGCCCGCATAGACGGCCGCGTACATGGCGATGAAGTTGGCGGTCGAATCGACCCATTGAGGCTCCCACGTTACCTGGTAGTAGTCGTTTTGCTGATTGGGAAAATACTGCTGACGGATCGCGGCGCTATCGGTGCCCACGCGCGCCATGTAGTTCTGATAGTAGGTTTCGTTCGTCGGCGCGTTCGTATCGTCCTGAAAGGCACCCGTCGGACTGGCCCACGCGGGAATGCCGTCCAGCCTGATGAGCCGCATGATCTTGCCGTTCGTGTAGAACGGATCGAGATCCGATAAGGCCGGTGTCCACGTATTGGCAGCATTGGGCTCCATGGCGGACAGCTCACGGTCGTCGATCGTTTGGGCGATGCCAAGCGCTGTGAGCATGGGGCCATTGTCGTTGAAGCCTTGCATGCCGAAGCGGTGCTGTTCCTGATGCGCGTAGCTGACCGCCGGTATCGCGCCGGACAGGTTCGGCAAGATACCGAACGTGGCGATGCCGGTTGGGCGCGTGCCCGATTGCGGCAACGTGCCACCCGCGTGCGACAGCGTCGCCGTGATCGCGAAGTAACCTGCCGCGGTGCTCTGGCACGATAGCGTGCTGGACTGCGTCCCACTTGGCACGGCGAACGAGCCGCCGCCCTTGATGTTGCCCAGTTGGTCCTGCATCGACCAGACGACTGTGTCCGCCGATTTCGCCGTGGTGACGAACGACACCTGAAAGTTGCTGGCCCGATTGAAGAGGCGTGTGGCGTCGCTGCTCGGCGTGTCGGCGGCGATCAGGCCGTTGGCGGTGCCTCCGGCCGTTGTCGTCGGTGCTGTACAGGCGATGGCAGACGTTGGTGTCGGCGTGGGCGTGGGCGTTGGTGTCGGTGTCGGTGTCGGTGTCGGTGTCGGTGTTGGTGTCGACGCCGGTGCCTTCGGAATCCAGCAGTACTTCGAAATTCCGTACGCCGGGTCGGTGCCGAAAGCCGTGTTGCTGCACGTCGTGCCGTTGGTGAAAACTTTGCTCACGTTATTTGCAGTCGTGCTCGCGCCATAAAGCACGGTCATCTTGCCGGTGAACGAACAGTGCGCGTTTTCGACTGCGCATTGTGTCCAGGCAGGAGCCGGCGTTGGCGCAGGGGTGGGCGTCGGCGTGGGTGTGGGCGTAGAACTGTTTTTGTACCAGCAACTCTTCCCGTACCCGAACGCGGGATCCGTACTCGACACCGCTCCCGTCGAGCACTGCACCCCGCCTGTGAACGGGCCATTGATGTCGTATTGAAGAGTGGGGGAAGTCGTGCCGTAGACGACATTCGCCGTGCCCGTGAACGAACAGAATTGACCCTCGGCGGCACAGTACGTGTACGTCGTTCCGCTAATCGTCAACGAGCTTTGCGCATAGGCGGTGCCAACCAGCATACCGCCGACGGGCGCAAGCATCAGAAGCGCACGTTTCATTTCGGACTCCGCGAATAGATGTCGTCAGAGATACCTGCGCGGAAATTGAATGCGTCGAGGTAGTCCGAGGCGTGATCACTGCTGGGGAGCGAGGCAACGAGCTTTAGTTAAGTCGATTTAACAGTTCAGCAACGGACAACAAAAAGCTCTTTCCGGCAAAATCGACTTGTCCCCATTCAATAACGTAGATTTTGCTCAGTCCACGCTATTCATATGAACAAAAACCGGTAGGGTGGGCGCGATTTTCAGAAACGCCACGCGCGCTTAAGTCGCTTTTACTTCAAAAATTGTCCGTTTTGACAGTGTTTCAAATTTCCGTGGTTATCCCTGACAGTGCTTGACTGTCCCTTTTTGACGTCGTCCCGATAATTGGCCCCGGCGCGGTTGGTTTGAGCGCAACACCATTGCTTAACCCGCCACACACACGGTCCTTTAATACGACGCACTATTTATCAATGGGGATAATCATGAAACTCACGCGCTCAGGCGTACTCGCTGCGGCTATTGCTGCCGCAGCCGCCATGCCGGCTATTTCGCAGGCTGCAGACGGCACCATTACGTTCACCGGTCAGATTACGAGCCAGACCTGCACGATCAGCGGCAACGGCGCTGGCAAGAACTTTACCGTCACGCTGCCGACCGTCTCGACATCGGCGCTCGCTACTGCCGGTACGACTGCCGGCCGCACACCGTTCAACATCGCACTGTCGAACTGCACGCCGAACTCGGGCAATGTGTCGACCTATTTCGAGCCGGGCGCTACCGTCGACACGACCACGGGTCAACTGGTCAATGCTTCGGGTACGGCGACCAACGTAGAAATCGGTCTGCTCAACGGCGACAGCAGCGTTATCACGCTGGGTGCCGCCCAGGCCTCGCAGAACTCGAAGGCCGTCGCGCTGGCGAGCGGTGCGGCCACACTCAAGTACTTCGCGCAATACGTTGCGACGAACGGCGCGTCGACGGCGGGTACGGTCAACACGACCGTCATGTACTCGATCGTCTACCAGTAAAAGCCAGACGTTACGGGGCGGTAGCCGGTGCCCGTGAGAGGCGCCGGCTGTCGAGGAGATCAGAGCGAACCCGGAGTTCGCCATGTAATCAGGATAACAAAATGATAATGCGAAAGATTTTATCAAAGGCGATGACGGTTTTCGCATTGTCGTGGTTGGTGAGCAGCGCGCATGCGGGGGTTGTGATCAGCGGGACGCGCGTGATCTATCAGGCCAATGAGCGTGAAGTGACCGTCAAGCTCAATAACGAAGGCGACGCGCCGGCACTGGTGCAAGTGTGGCTCGACACAGGCAATCCGAACGCGATGCCGGACGAATCGAAGGTGCCGTTCACCCTGTCGCCGCCACTGTTTCGCCTCGATCCGAAGAAAGGGCAAAGCCTGCGCCTGATCTACACGCAGGAACCGTTGCCGCAAGACAAGGAGTCGCTGTTCTGGCTCAACGTGCTTGAGGTGCCACCGCGCGCGGACGCCAGCGCTACTGCTGGCGATCCGAATTCGCTGCAACTGGCGTTCCGTTCGCGCATCAAGCTGTTCTTTCGTCCGGCGGGGCTGCCTGGTAATGCGGACGATGCGGCCGCGAAAGTCAGTTGGAAATTCGTGCGCAAGGACAACGGCGGCTACGCGCTCGAGGCGACCAATCCGACGCCTTATCACGTGACTTTCAGCAAGATCGTCGTGAGCGAGAACACAACGAACTGGATCAGCGACAAGGGCGGCATGGTCGGCCCGGGCATGAGCGCCGACTTCGACGTCGGCAACGTTGCGCCGCTCGCCGTCGTGCCCGCACAGGTCGACTACACGTTCATCAACGACTACGGCGCCGGTGTCAACGGTAAAACGCTGCGCGACGGGACCCGCAAGTAACCATGCGCACCCGGGAACACTCTTCACGGCCGCGAGCCGGAAACTGGTTCGCGCTCAGGCGCAGCCATGCTTTGATGCTTGGCGCGCTGGCCGCGTGGGGCACGGCTCCGGCGTTCGCCGGCTCGACGATGCTTGCCGACGTGCAGTTCAACAGCGAGTTTCTGATGAAGCCGAAAGGCCAAAGCGTGGACGTGTCGCGTTTCGAGCGTGGCAATCCGGTACAGCCCGGCGAGTACACGGTCGATCTCTACGTGAACGGAAACTGGGTTGGCCACGACGCGTTGCGTTTCGTGGCACGGGAAGGCGCGGGCAACGCTGTGCCGTGTTTCAGCAAGACGCTGATCGAGCGCCTTGGTCTGGACTTTTCGACACTGTCGGACAAAGGCCGTGGCGAACTTGCAAAAGCTCAGGCGGGTGAGTGCGCGAGCTTCGCCGATCTCGTCGACGGTGCGTCGCAATCCTTCGACCTGTCTGATCTGCGGCTCGATCTGAGCATTCCACAGGTGGCGCTGCTGCGCAATCCGCAAGGCTACGTGAGCCCCGAGTTCTGGGACGAAGGCGTGACCTCGGCCACCTTGGGCTACAACCTGAACTCGTTTCGCGTGACTGGCTCAGGCGCAGCGAATACGCAAACCTATCTCGGGTTGAATAGCGGCATCAATGTCGGCAGTTGGCACTTCCGGCAGAATTCCGCGCTGACTTGGCAATCGAACGGACCACGCACGTATCAGAATATCGCGACCTACGTGCAGCACGATCTGCCGTCGATTCGCAGTCAGTTGACGCTCGGCGATGCATTTACCGATGGCGCCGTTTTCGACAGCATTGGCATTCGCGGTGTCGAACTGGCGAGCGACGACCGCATGTTGCCCGATTCGCTACGCGGCTATGCGCCGCTGATTCGCGGCGTGGCGATGACCAATGCGCGCGTGAGCGTCACGCAGAACGGCAACAAGCTGTGCGAGACGACGGTCGCGCCAGGTGCATTCGAGATCAACGATCTGTACGCCACGGGCTACGGTGGCAATCTGCTCGTCACGGTCACGGAAGCCGACGGCAGTCAGCATAGTTTCTCAGTGCCCTATGCGTCGGTCGCGCAGTTGCTGCGTCCTCGCATTACGCGCTTCAATGTCGCCGCGGGCCAGCTTCGCGATGCGCAAGTCAATCAGCACGACAATCTCCTTCAGGGGACGGTGCAGCACGGTTTCAACAACGTCATCACCGGTTACGCGGGGACGATCGTTGCAGAGGGTTATCTCGCCGGGCTGCTCGGCGCTGCGGTCAACACGCCGGTGGGCGCGGTCGCGGTAGACGTGACCGAGGCGCGCGCCAACATTCGCGGCGTGGCCAACACCACCGGTCAGAGCGTACGAATCAGCTACAGCAAGCTGCTGCCGGCCACTAACACGAACTTCACCGTCGCCGCCTATCGCTATTCGTCGAGTGGTTTCTGGGCGTTGCGCGACGCCATGCTGGCGCGCAGCGCGGTTGCCGCGGGACAGGACCCGGGTTCGGTCGACCGTCAGCGCAATCAGATCCAGCTGACAATGAACCAGAGCTTCGGCAACGGCTGGGGCAATGCCTATGTGGTCGGCTCGACACTCGATTACTGGAACCGCGGCGGCACAACCACGCAATTCCAGATCGGTTACAACAACGTGTTGCGGGCGCTCGGGACCAACTTCAGCTACAACGTGTCGCTGGCGCGGCAGCGCGACGGCTTGACCGGGCAGATGAACAACCAGATCTTCGCGAGCGTTTCGATTCCGCTCGGCACCAGCCAGCATGCGCCGACCCTGTCGACCAGCTTCACACATAACAGTCAGAGTGGTTCGTCCGAGCAGGCAATGCTGAACGGCTCGGCCGGCGTGGACAACGAATTCACTTATGGCGTGACGGCGAATCGTGCGCCGGGCTCGAGCACCGGTGGCGTGAACGGCCAATACCGTAGCCCGTACGCGACGCTTGCGGCGAGCGCGAGCGGTGGCTCCGGCTACTCGCAAGTGTCGGCGGGCGTGACCGGTGCGATCGTTGCGCATCCGGGCGGCGTGACCTTCGCCAACGATCTGGGCGACACCATCGGTGTGGTCGAGGCGAAAGACGCGAAGGGTGCTCGAATCACCAATTCGTCCGGCGTGCGCATCGACAACTTTGGCTATGCCGTGATTCCGTATCTGACGCCGTATAGCCTGAACACAGTCGAAATCGATCCGAAGGGGACCCCGCTCGACGTCGAATTCAAGTCGACCAGCCAGCAGGTGGCGCCGCGTGCCAACTCGGTGGTGATGATCCACTTCGGCACGGTGACCGGCAGGGCGGCGGTAATCGCGGCTCGCTTGCCGAACGGCGCACCGTTGCCATTCGGCGCGACCGTGTACGACGCGAAGGGGCAGGGCGTCGGCGCGATTGGTCAGAACAGCCGGATCTTCGTGCGCGGCGTGGCCGATGAAGGGGCGCTTACGGTGAAGTGGGGCGATGCAGCGGATGAACAGTGTGGTTTCGGTTATCACTTGCCGCCGAAGGGCGAAGACCACGGCGCCTATGCCCATATCGACGCGGTGTGCGGCGC
Source organism: Paraburkholderia sediminicola (assembly GCF_046030555.1). GTDB lineage: Bacteria > Pseudomonadota > Gammaproteobacteria > Burkholderiales > Burkholderiaceae > Paraburkholderia > Paraburkholderia sediminicola_E. The sequence continues at coordinate 305,727 of NZ_JAQQCH010000002.1, forward strand.
GGTGGCCGGCGTGGCGAACGAAGCAGCGGCGGGTTCGTCCGCTGGAGGAAATGTGCAATGAAGATGTTTTTCTCATACGGTACCGTGCGAAAGTGCTTCGGTATCCTGATGCTATACGTTGCAGGTTTTGCCGGACTGATCGCCAGTGTGCCCGCTCACGCGGCGCTGCAATGCACGATTACTGGCTCGGCCGCAATCAGCTTCGGCGCGCTCACCGTGCCGCGCGATACACCGGTCGGCGCGGCAATCGGGCCGGTGCAGTCGTCGACCGTTTCTGTTAACTGCCCGTCGAATCCCGGTACGGTGCCGCCGTACAACAACGGTTGGTATATCCAGTACTATCCACAGCTGACGAGCAGCGCGGTAGCGGGCGTGTGGAATACCGGTATCGCGGGGATCGGCATCAAGGTTGTGGACGTCACCTACGGCAACACGACGTTATCTACACTGGCGCTCGGCAAGTGGGGCGATTTCGGCGCACCAATCACGACGACGGCAGCATTCCAGGGCAGCTTCACGTTCAGCTATCAACTGGTCAAAACGGCCGCACAAGTGACAACGGGTGGCGCGGTGAACATCCCGCAATTGCTCACGCTGGTCAGTCACAATATTCCCGCGAATATTACGTCGCCGGCCCTAGTGACGATTTCGGTCAACAACACGTCGATCGTGGCGACCACCTGCACGGTGACGACGCCGTCGGTCAGCGTCGCGCTGCCAACCGTCAATGCCAGTGCATTGAGCCCTGTCGGCACGACAGTCGGCAACACGAATCTGAGCATCGGGCTATCGTGTCAGGCCGGCGCGAATGTCTACGTGACGCTGACTGACGCGACCGCTCCCGGTAACACCACCACCAATCTGACGCTTGCGAGCGGGTCAACGGCGACGGGTGTCGCGCTACGCCTGCTCAACAGCAGTGGCACGGTGGTCAGCTACGGGCCGGATTCAGCGGTAGCGGGCAATCGGAATCAGTGGCTTGTCGGCGCATCGGCAAGCACGACCCGCATCCCATTGACCGCGCAGTACATCTCCACCGGCACGGTAGGGCCGGGTGCGGTGAAGGGGCTCGCCACTTTCACGATGAGCTATCAGTGAGATTCGAGGGGCACGGCGCATTGACGCACCGGCGCAGCGACCTCCTAGCCATGCATGCCCAGATCCGCAAAGCTGATGGTTCTCGCCGCGCAAGCGTCCGTAAAGGCCGTGTCGTAGCTTGAGAAAAAGACTGTGCGGGTTTCGGCCAGTGTTTTGAAAAGATCGACCAGAACGCCGCGCGCCGAGGCGTCGAGTCCGCCGACCGGTTCATCCGCGATCACGACTTTCGTCTCGCCGAGTACGGCACCCGTCAGGAAGATTTTTTTGCGTGTTCCGAACGACATCTGCTCGAAGCGCTTGTCGAGATGCGGTTCGAGTCCAAAGCGATTGGCAAGATCGAGCGCGTGGCTACCGACCTTTGTCTTTCTCTCCGACGCCACGCGCGCCAGATACTCACGACCGGTCTGGTCGGGATACGTCATGCAGTCTTCGGGCACATACGTGAGCACGGATTGCGCCTCGTGCGGCGTAGTGCGCAGCGAATGGCCACCGAGCCACACCTCGCCAGTGTCGGGCTCGACCATGCCGGCAAGAATGCCGAGCAACGTCGACTTGCCGCTGCCGGAGTCATCGTTGAGCGCTACGCATCCTGACGTGGTGCCGTAACGCAGTTCCTCAAAGACGATGCGTTCGCTATAGCGCTTGCTGAGGTTCTCGAATCGAAGCATGGGGTGTGGAGGGTCTCAGCCGAAGAATGTGCCGCGCGCCGGCCATACAGATTACGTTCAGCGCGATGCAGGACGGCGAAGTTTCTTCGGGAAGTGGGCGGTCCGCAAGTGTAGCAGCGCGGTCAGATGCTTTCATCGCGTCTGATAGTTACGCCACCCGTCTGTCACGTGCGCGAAGCGCAGATCCGCATACTCAGTGTAAAGTTGCGTGGTTTTGCGCCGTTAAAGAAAAGAGCGGTACCCCATTCTGTCAATCTCCTGAATACCTCGACGCTCCCCCGTCGACCGCAATCCATGCAAACTGCTGCCCGCGAAGCGGCCCAACCGTCCCGCGCCGAACTGAGGCGCATCGTCATCGCAATTGTTATCGGTAACGGATTCGTCGCGTACGACTTCACCGTCTACAGCTTTTCCGCTGTCATTATTGGTAATCTGTTTTTTCCATCGAACAATCCGGCGTCGTCGCTGCTGCTCTCGCTTGCCACCTTCGGCGCGGGTTTCGTGATGCGTCCGCTCGGCGCGATCATGATCGGCCATATCGCCGACAGCCGCGGCCGCAAAGCCGGCCTCACGGTCTCACTTACGCTGATGACCCTGGGCACATGGCTGATTGCCTGCCTGCCGGGCTATGCGTCGATCGGTCCCGCCGCGGCGGTGTTGATGGTGCTCGCGCGCCTGATGCAGGGGCTCGCGGCAGGGGGGGAGATCGGACCGGCGTCGGCTTCGCTGATGGAGTCAGTCGCCTATCGTCACCGTTGTCTCATGGTGAGCTGGCGCGGCGCGAGCCAGGGCGCGGCCGCCTTCGCCGCCGCGCTGGTCGGGGCGAGCACCACGGCGCTGTTGTCGCCCGCCGCCATGCATGACTGGGGATGGCGTGTACCGTTCGTGCTGGGTGGGCTGATCGGACCGGTCGGCTGGTATCTGCGGCGCCGGATGCCGGTGGCCGCGCCGTCGCAGCGTGCGCGGCTCAGCCCGAGGCGGATGTTCGCGGAGTACCCGCGCGCCCTCATCTGCGGCCTCCTGATGATGGCGGCGCCTTCGGTCGGTATCTACCTCACCGTTTTCTATATGCCGGCCTATCTGGTTCGTATGCTGCATCGGCCGCCGGCAATCAGCCTCCTGACGGCTTGCCTGTCAGGGCTCGTGATTCTCGTGGTGACGCCGCTCGTGGCGCGCGCGGCCGACCGCTGCGCGAGCCGCAAGACGCTGCAGTACGCCGCACTCGTGGCCTCGCTGGCGCTCACATGGCCGGCATTCTGGGCGCTGACCCACGGCGTGGGCGACGTCGTCGCGCTCGTCATCATCACGGCGTATGTGGCGCTTGCGGTCAACAATGCAGGCCCGAGTTCCGTGCTGATGATGGAAGCTTTTCCGGCGCATCGACGCGCGGCTGGACTTTCGGTGATTTACAGCTTCGGCGTCGTCCTGTTCGGTGGATTTTCGCCGTTCCTCGTGACGTGGCTGATCAACCGGACGGGCGATCCGATGGTTCCGGCCTGGTATCTGATGGCCGCAACCCTGCTCACGCTTACCGCGCTGCGAGCATTTCCCGAGGCAAAGGCGCCGGATGCGTGCGTTGCCAGTGCTTCGCAGCCGTCGGCGTAAGCTCCCACGCGCTGCGGTGTTGCAGGTCCAACGCGCGCATCCGCATATCATGGGGGCTCATGTCGAAAGCGCGGCGAAATGCGCGGGTGAAATCGGATGCGCTCTGGAAACCGAGTCCGTAAGCGATTTCCGTTATCTGCAGGTGCGGGAAACGGACGAGTTCGTCCGCCGCTTCCCTCAACCGGCGATTGCGGATGTAAGCGCCGAGGCCGCCTTCATGTTCGAACCAGCGATAGATCGTGGCGCGTTTCAGCTGTAGCGCCTGAACCACACTGGTTGGTGTGAGATCGTCCTGGTGCAGGTTGGCGTCGACGTAGCGCCGCACCTGTCCCATCAGGGCAGCCTGCATCGCCGACCGGCCCGCGCCTGTCAGACGTGCCTCCTTGCGGAAGGCGGCGAGCAGCAATTGGGCGCCGGCATGTAATGCATCCACCGCGGCGACCGGGTCGAGCGTGGGGATTTCCTGGGCGACCGCCGCCAGGTGATCCAGCGCGAGTCCGGTCAATGGCGAACCCTGCTGGACAATCCGGCCGTGAATTGCCGCGCCGTCGCGCAGTTCCTCGTCCACGATCGCGGATGGGACAAACAGGCTCAGAAGCCGGCATTCGGGCCGTTCGGCCCGAAACGGCTGGTTCAGGTCGAACGCGACGATGCCCTGCACCGAGGCCGGCGCGCTGCGTTTCCTGCGCATGCCCGACACATGGCCGATTTCACCTTCCACGAACAGTTGAAAGACGTAATCGCGCCGGGAATCTGTGGAAACACGCGCAACCGACCGTTCCAGCAGCATCGGGTCCGTGCTGCAGTCTGTAAATACCATGCCGCCGACTGCATATAGGTCGATCTCACCGTGAAATCCCCTGCCGATCTGCTCTTTCGACGGTGGCACGTCGACCACATGCCCCACGCGCTGGCGCCATGCGAGAAATTGCTCCTCGGCAGGGAGCGTGTGCGTGCTGAAGCGGCTCGTGGAAATGGCGGAGCGCGAGTCAGCTGCCGCGGCAGCGGCCAGGTGTGACGGCAATGTGCGCTGGTTCATGGATCTGTTGCTACGGACTGGGGATACGGTTCTGGTCAGGTAGCGATGGTAACCAAATATTTAACACGCTGCCGTCCGGAATTGAGACGTATGGTAAAGCCTAACAAAAAACCTGCGGTATTGTCGGATGATTAGATGCAGCTCGGTTTCGTCGACGGCGCAATAAATCTGTTTAAAACAAGCCCCGTTTCTGGAATCGCTACTGCACGAAAAAGAGCGCCGATCGGCATTCGCGGCGCAATGGGTGCGAGGCCCAGGCTTTGCCCGGCGGCCAATTTACGGGGTATCAAAAGATGAACGGCACGAATAAGCCTCCGCCCGCTCAGCGCGGGCGGCGTCCGGCCAATCTGGTAGACAGCCAGTTGGCGCATCTTGAGAGCATGGTTCAGCACGTGACGCGTGGGGACGCGGTTAGCGTGCTAGTCACGCTCGACCATGAGTATTGGGAAAAACGGGTTCGCGTACTGGAAGAAACGCACGAGTTGATTGCCAGCCAACGCAAACGGATTATCAAGCTTCTCGACCAGCTCGGGAGTGAAGCGCAGATGAAGCAGAGGCGGCGTACAGCCGCCTGAGCCTGAATCTGTTGAAGGGGAAGGGTTGCAAGGATCGGGGGTAGTTGCGGGAGAGCAGACCGGTGTCTTAAGGCACTGGCAATAAAAAAGAAGGACCTGAGAGTGCGGCGGGATGCGGTCGGGCCCATTAGAGGCTCGCCGCTCAGTTGCAAAAAAGGTGGGCGTCTTGCCCACCGGACGTTCGGGGGTGTCGCTGTATGCGCCTCCAGACTTGGCCGAGCGACCGGTCGAGGGCGGCACAAAAGTGTTGCCCTCGCCGGGCGCTCGCTCGGCTTATCCCCCAGTATCACGCCTACGCCAACTAATAGCCGCCGGCCTGCCTGGATGGGCGTTTCCAATATTCCGCGATTTACAGCAATTTTGACCGCTTTTTAATAGGGCGCGGTTAATTGCAGATATTCAGAATACGCGGTGAATATAGGGCTGATAAACTGTGCCCGGAGCGGCGGGCCGTCGTTTTTTGAGGCGACGATCGCTCCCCGAATTCGACGACATGAATCGCCGGATACACGGTAGAAAGGGTCCTTTTCCGCAAATTGGAAAGGCGATCACCCGGCATACTGGCCGGTGTGCGAGCTGCTAAACGGGACGCATGTTTTGGTGTCCTTCTTTCCGCGCATGCGCGGTGTCGCGTCAACCGATTCCTCCTCGCCAACCTCTACCACCTGATTTTGACCAGTATTAGGGCCGCATTGGCCCGTTTTTGGAAGTGACTCATGAAGCCGGGAAAGAACTCGCTTGGGAAAAGACGCGTACGCAAGATCGCCATGGGGCTCGGCGCTGCACTCATCGCGGTATTAGTCGCATTGAGCGTCTGGCATTACCAGCAACGCGACGCGCAGCCTGCCCCGGCGCTTACCGGCATCGCGAACCAGATGCGTCACGACACTTCGGCGTGGACGCGTGAAGAGAAAGACGCGTCGCAGATGTTGCGTGACATTCACGACGCCAACGTGGCCGCGATCGGCGTGAGTCCCAACGCGATTCTGGTGTCGAAGCGCGACGGCACGAAATACTTCGTCACTGACCATAACGCGATGTTCTCGCATGCACTGCTGCTCGGCGAACCCAAAGCCGACCAGACTGCGCCCTATCAACTCGTGTGGCTGCCTGATGCGGACATCCGCTCGGGCGCGGCGCGCTGGGCTCCGGTATTCGGCCAGGTGCGTGACGCGATCAGCTTGCTGTTGCCGCTGTTGCTGATCGGCGGCATGGTGTGGTTCATGCGCCGCGAGATGGGAGGTGGCGCGTCGCTTCTCAGCAAGGCGCCCACGCTGCGGTTCGACGACGTGATCGGCGCGGGTGAGGCGAAGGCGGCACTTGCGGACATCCGCGGCTATCTGTCCGATCCGAAACAGTTCACGTCGATGGGCGTGCGCCCACCGTGCGGCATTCTGATGGTCGGTGGCCCAGGCGTCGGTAAGACGCGGCTTGCACAGGCGCTCGCCGGCGAATGCGGGGCGAACTTCATTTCGATCACGGGCAGCTATTTCAGCGCGAAGTACTACGGCGTCGGCATCCAGAAGGTCAAACACCTGTTCGAACTCGCACGCAAGAATGCGCCCACGGTCATCTTTATCGACGAAGCCGACGGCCTCGCCAAGCGCACGGATACGGGCGGCGGTCCCGTCGAAGCCGAAAGCAATCGCATCATCAATCAGTTGCTGGCGGAGATGGATGGCTTTGCTTCGAACGAAGGCGTCATCATCGTCGCGGCGACCAACCATCCTGACAGTCTGGACGAGGCCTTACGCCGACCCGGCCGGTTCGATCGCACCGTGCAGGTCCGTTTGCCCGACCGCGAAGACCGCGCCAGGATTTTCCGCTTCTATGCGCAGAAGCTGAAGTCGAAAGCCGCCGACATCGACTACGACCAGCTCGCTCGGCTGACCACGGGCCTTTCTCCGGCAACGGTCGCGATGGTCGTGAATCAGGCGGGACTGGTCGCGCGCAAAGCAGGCGAGACAGAGATCGCCGCGAAGCATTTCATGGAAGCGATCAAGATTGCGCGTATCGGTGACGTGAGCGGTGCCGAACGGGCATTGAGCGAGGACGAACGTACGCGTATCGCGGTGCACGAAGCGGGGCACGGTCTGGTTGCCGCGCTGCTCGGCACCGGCGTGCTCGAAGAGGTCACGATCTTGCCGCGTGGCGGCGCGTTGGGCGTCGCGCTCATCACGAAGGCGCAGGACAAGCACCTGTACCGCGAAACTGAAATTCGCAACGAAATTCAGGTCTTGCTCGGCGGACGTAACGCCGAAATTCTCACGTTCTCCGAAGCGTCGAGTGGTGCTGCGTCAGATCTGCAGGAAGCGTCGCGCATCAGTCTCGACATGGTGTCAAAGTTCGGCTTCAACCGCGACGGCGATCTGTTCAGCCTCGCGGCGCTGCCGTCCCAGTACGCAGGCCTGCAAATGAAGAGCGCTATCGAGCACGCTAACGTGCTGCTCAAGGAATTGAATGGGTTGTGCTATGGGCTGCTGCACGCCTATGAGCCCGTGCTGCGCGCTATTGCCGACGAACTGCTCGAGCGGGAGACCGTTCCTGGCGAAACCGTCTACCGGTTGATCAAGGAGCACAAGAGCGCGCTGAAGATCGTCCACGAGCCGGCTGCCGCCTGAGCCGCTTGAGCCGCTTTGCGCCGAGGGAGCGCGAAAAAACGTGTTTCACGGTTTGGATTGACGGGCGAGCGTAACCCGAACGCTTATAAAACCCCGGATTTCCAGACCATCTGCGCGGCGGCTGCCAGAACGAACACTAGAACCAGAACTCGAAACGCTCCCGGCGGCAATCTGTCTCTCAGTGGCCGTACCAATAGCATCCCCACGATTACCGGCACACTCGCACAGGTCGAAATGGCCAGATCGCTCCAGCTGGCATGCGCACCGCCACTAAACGTGGCGACCAGCGTGATAATCGAAACCACCAGAATAATCGCGATCTGCTTCGTAAAGACTTTCCCCGTGGCGCCTGTGGCGATCAGATACATCGCCAGCAAAGGCCCCGGCACCGAAGCGATGCTCTCCATTAGTGCCGCGCCGAATCCCAGCACGAAGCCCGCGGGCTTCGCCCATGCCGGCGTCAACGTGAGCCGCGGCGAAAGCAGGAGGAGCAGTGCCGCGACGATCAGCAGTATGCCCGCGGCAGCCTGCGCGCGATGTGGCGCCAGCGAGATCAAAACGCTCACGCCGACGATGTTGCCGATCACTGTACCGATCAATGGCGCGGCAATGCGTCGGATCGTCGGCAGCATGTCGCCACCTTCCAGTGCCTGTGGAATATTGCCGAGAATGATCGGCATGGACAGCAATAGAACGGCCTCCTTGATCGGCATAAACTGGCTGAGAATTGGCATCGCAACCAGCGGCACGCCGATACTCACCACGCCCTTGACCATCCCGCCCAGCAACAGCGCTGCAATGATGCCAAGCAGCGCGTAAAGGCTGAGCGTCTGCAGGCTCGCGCCCAGCACGCCATTGGCGAAACCGAAATGAACCATCGTCGAAGTCCGCGAGCCAGCCGCGCGGATCGGATGAACCGGAGTTCGCGCGTGCAGTGGCTTATTTTTATCGTTCGGCCTGTTCAGTGCCCGCGTGTCGCGCAAGGTTCAAAGCAGCCGGCTAAGTGAGGCCGCATGATACCGCGCCCTTACGCAAGTCGTATGAAAGCGGAGCGTAAGAATCGGTTCTTCAAGCGGCATCTGAAGCGGCGTCTTCGTTTCTCATTGCACGCCCATTGCGAGCGGTAAACGTGGCCGGCGTTTGCGGGAGCGTCGAAGTTGCGGCGTCTACGGGCGCGCGCCGCGTTTTCAGGCGAAGAATGGGCGCTTCGATCAGCCGCCAGGACAGCATGGCCATCGTCAGCGAAATCAGGAACGAGGCGATAATTCCGGCGACGTGCGCCCATAGCGGCACAGTGCCGCCGAAGAGCGCCATGGCGTGGCGATTGCGGGTCAGGTCCGGAATCAGATTGTGATAGAGATAAAAGCCGTAGCTGATGCGCCCGAAGTTCACCAGCCAGCCGGTTTCAAGCAGGCCGATCACCGCCGCGTTACGGCAGCATGCAATCGAACACACAAGCGCCGCGATGCAGAGGCCATACAATGCGCTGATCATCGTGAAGGCAAGAGCGCTGCCCAACTGGCTCCACCTTGGCTCAGTCGCGCAAAACCCCACAAGGCAAACACTCAAAACGAACAGCGTCATGCCGTGCCCTAGCAGGACTCGCAAGCGGCTCGCTTTTCCAGCGATTATCAAGCCGCCAATCCCGCCCAGGGCCAGCAACCAGAAGTTGCTCAGGGGATGCGTATAGATGGTGATTTCCGGCCACTGTGCCGCGCGCATCGCCAGCAGCGAAACGAGTCCAACCGCGACGATCGCAAGGCATACTGCACGATGTCGCCGCGCCGCAACCAGCAGCAATAGCGGCGCAAACACGAGATAAAACTGTTCTTCGATCGCGAGACTCCAGAGATGCGAGTATCGGCCCGGCCAGTAATGCAGCACGGAGCCGATCCAGAAATTCGACAGATAAGCGAAATGAAACGGCATGCCGCCAGCCAGTTCCGGACTCGCCATGCCGAGCGCCATCAGCACGCACATCACAACCAGCATCAGGTAGTAAATCGGAAATATGCGCAGCGTGCGGCGAAACAGAAAACGCTTGAGTTCAGCGCCGAACCGACTGCCGTTTCTCTCGATGCGCGTGCGTTGCGCGGACAGAATGCCGATGATCAGAAAGCCGCTCAGTGCGAAGAAGATCCACACGCCGAGGTGACCGATCTCGCCGATCTCGCCGAATAGTCGGTGTTGAAAAAATACCATCAGGACTGCAATCGCACGCAATCCGTCGAAGCCGGCAATCCTGTTGTTCATGTGGACGTCTTCCAGTGCGAAGGCGGCGCGCACGGCGCTGCCGTTCAGGGCGATAGTGGAAGGACCGGAGCGCATGGGTGGCGGCAAAGTCAGCCACGGCAAATAGAAGGCGTCGCACCAACGCACAGCAAGCCAGGAGATCGAAGATCAGCCCGGCAGCGTGTCCGGTCCACATGAGTGGCCGCCGTCGAAGGGTGGCATCGCGCGAAACGCGGGATGCCCGACGGGCATGCATGAATTCATCCTACGATGAAAAAAAGCGAAAAAAATCGCGCGTCACAATCAGTGATTTTTTTTCGCGACCCTTACCGATTGCGCTCGCACTCGACGCGTTAAAGCCGCAAAACTTGCCGCAAGACTTTCCGCTAACTGAATGCGCGACGATCCAGTTTTACCGTACGCCGACATCTGGATTTCGGATTGCTGCCACTCCGCATGCATTTAGAGGGCGGTTGTCAGCGCGCGTCGACATGATGTACGGCAACGGTGGGAACGTTTTATTGTTATGGAGTTCCTACCGGAAACAAGGTTATACGGCCGCTTTTCACGGCGTATTGCATACGCACGCCATCTTACGAGAACCTGAATGGACACCCGCCGCGGACGCTCGATCGAAGTGGATTTCTTCCGCGGCGTCGTGTTGATTGTCATCGTGTTGGACCATATTCCCGGCAGCACGTTGTCGCATCTTATGTTGCACGCCTATGCTTTATGCGATTCAGCTGAAGTGTTCGTGTTCCTCGGCGGCTATGCGTCGGCGGCAGCGTATACGGCGGTGCTCGCGGGCCGCGGCGAGAGCGCGGCGAAGCTGCGCTTCGTCAGGCGCTGCTGGGAGATCTATCGCGCCTACCTGTTGACGGCCGTATTGACGCTGTTATCCGGCGCCGTCCTCGCGCTATTGCATCTGAACCAGCCGATGGTCGACCTTACCGGCTGGCAGCCGTTTGCCGTTCAACCGCTGCGTGAGGCGTTCGACATTGCTCTGCTGCGGCGCCAGCCGTATCTCTCGAGCGTACTGCCCATGTACGTTATCTTCGCGCTATTCGTGCCGTTCGTGGTGCCATTGGCGCGCCGCTCGTCACTCACGGCGCTGGGCCTGAGCGTGACAATCTGGGCACTCGCCCGGCCACTGGCCGCATTGTTCAGCATTGACGACGTGGCCGACTGGGCTTTTAATCCATTTGCATGGCAACTGATGTTCGTGCTCGGCATTCTGTGCCGGGTGCAACCCATCAGCGGGCGCTTCCACGCAACCCCCATGGCGCGCTGGCTCACGCGGGCCGCGGTGGTCGCGGTGCTGGCGTTCGCCATCGTCAAACTCTTTGTGCTGACGCAGCCGCTGCCCGGCGTGCATAAGCAGAACCTCTCCGTGGAACGCGTGATCAACTTTATCGTCATCGCCTGGCTCGCCGCGCAGTTCGTGCGCGTGGGCAGCATCGCGTGGCTCGCACAGCGGTTGCCGGCCGTGGTGACGGTCGGCCGTACCGGACTTGTGTGTTTCGTCGGCGGCACGCTGGTGTCATTGATTGTCGATACGGCGACGCCGCATACGTTCCACGGTTTTCGCGGCACGCTGATCGGACTCGGCGGCGATCTGGTCGCCATTGGCGCGGTGCTGATGATCGCGCGCGGCTGGAACGACTGGAAAGGGCAGCAGTCGCGCCCGGCCGCCAATGGCGCGGGTTACGGATGAAGGCGCGTGTGCGCCATGTGCGCCATGTGCGTTCCACGCTCGGTTCATGCACGGCCGTTACAGCCGTCGGTGCAGTGCTATGGTTGATGAGTGGCTCAGAGGCATTCGCCGCGCCCAGGGAAGCACTGCTCGCCATGCGTTGCACGGAATTCGCCGGCGCGGTGTTACCGCCTGAACTGATTGCGTTGCCCACTGCCGGCGTGCAGATCGAAAGCGCGGTGATGGTGGCGGCCACCGCGCCCGGCAATCAGCAGGGCGGCGAATATTGCCGCGTCACCGGCCGAATCAAGGCGCTCAAGGCCAGCACGCCCGACATTCGCTTCGACCTGAATTTGCCACGCCGCTGGAACGGCCGTGCGCTGCAGATCGGTGGCGGAGGCTATAACGGCGTAGTGGTGAGCGGTACGGGCGTGATGCCGTTCTCTCCGGATCGCGCACCGCTCGCGCAAGGTTATGCGACCTTCGGCGACGACTCGGGGCATGTGGGCAATTCATCGCTCGCGGTCTTTGGCCTTGTTGATGAAGCCGTGACGAATTTCGGCTACGCGCATCTGAAGAAAACGCACGACGCCGCCCTCGCGCTCATTGCGCGCGCCTATGGCCGGCCGCCGCAACGGATGTATTTCGCCGGTGGCTCGACGGGTGGCCGCGAAGGCTACACGGTGATGCAGCGCTATCCCGACGACTACGACGGTGTGATCGCCAATTCACCCGCGCTCAATTTTTCCGGCGTGCGTTTGATGGGCGTGAAAATCGGCCAGGCGGAATACGCGACGCCCGGCGGTTTCATCCCGCCACTGGTGCTCGAGCACGTGTATCAACGAACGCTCACGGTCTGCGACGGGCTCGACGGCGCGGTGGACGGCATCATCAGCGACGTTGCCGGATGCCGGAAGCACGAAGCGGAAATCATCGCCTCGTTGCGTTGCGCCGGACGTGCGCCGTCGCACGACGAGTGCCTCACCGATGCGCAACTCTCCACGTTGCTGACGATGCGCGACGGCCTCTCGTTGCCCTACAAACTGGCGTGGGACGTCACCGGCTATCGCGGCTACAACATCTTTCAGGGCACGCATCTGAGCGGCCTGCTCGGGCTCGCGCATCAACCCGAGCGCTTGCCGGTGCCGACCTTCTTCGCCAACGGCTACCTGTTCGCGCAGGGCGACGGCTATATCCGTTATTTCGTGACGCGGGACGCGGAGTTCGACTCGCTCAGGTTCGAGCCGCAGCATCCCGGCAAATATCGTGGGCAACTGATCGCGCTTTCACAGACGATCGGCGCGATGAACCCCGACCTTGCACGCTACATCGCACACGGCGGCAAACTCATTACGCTGCAAGGCCTCGCCGACGAAGTCATCAGCCCGAACCAGACGATCGCTTACTACGAAGCGCTGGTCGATCGCTTCGGCATCGACCAGGTCAATGCGTTCATGCGGCTCTACATGGTGCCGGGTTTTCAACACGGCAGCGGCGTATTCATTCCATCCGTGGATCTGCTGGGTGCGCTCGACAATTGGGTGACGCATGGTGCATCGCCCGAAACCTTGACCGCTACCGATATCGCGGCGGCGACCAACGGACGTTCGCGTCCATTGTGCCGTTACCCGCTGTTTCCCCGCTACAGCGGAAAGGGCAATGTGAATCTCGCCAGCAGCTTCGCGTGCGCCGAACCGTGACAGGTCCCTGCGGAATTTGCAAAAACGATTGCCGATAGATCAGGTGCAACCGTAGGTATCCGAAGTGATGCGAACCGATCGGACGGTATGGATAGGGACACCCATCAGATTGCGCAAACGTTTGGCTGCAGTGCAGCAACTGCGGCCGCGCGTCATGGCGGGTGTCAAGGGGACGGGTGTGATGGTGTTTCATTGCAGGAAATTGTTACCTGACTGTGCGCCGAGCTATCGCCGGTCCGTGTAAAAGCAGCCGATTAAAACCCTCCGCAAGTGCTTCCAGGATACGACCGATAGTGCTTGCATACGAATCGGGGCCGTAGCATTGTTAAGGCGTTCTAGCCCATGCTAGAGTCCAATGCGCCCTATCGGCAGCATGCTTGAACACGAGTAAAGTACACGGCCCGGCGCCCGCGCCGCCCGCTGATAAACGACTGGGGAAACTTGCATGGAAACACTCGGCGGAACGCGTCTCGCCCAACTATTCAACGAACGGCAGAGCGAGTTACTGGGCGAGTGGGTCGCCCAGCAATACGCAATCGCGGCGCGCCGCGGTGGTGTCACCGAAGCGCAACTGCGCAACCAGTTCGTGCAATTCGTCGCGTTAACCTGCACTGCGCTTGCAGCATCGGACCGTGTCGACTTCAGGACGCCGGTGTGGGACGACGTGCGGAGCCTGCTCGCTGAAGTGTCGACGCAACGCGCGCGGCAGGGTTTTACGCCCGTCGAAACTGCAATGTTCGTGTTTTCGTTGAAGGAGCCGCTCTTTGCACGCCTGCGTGGCGAACTGGCGGGCGATCCCGCCAAACTGGCGGAATTGACCTGGACCATCAGCGCGCTGTTCGACGCGCTCGGCCTTTACACCACAGAAGTTTTCCAGACGAGCCGTGAGCAGGTCATCGTGCGTCAACAGCAGGAGTTGCTGGAACTGTCCACGCCGGTCGTGCAACTTTGGGACGGTATTCTCGCGTTGCCGTTGATCGGCACGCTCGACTCGGCTCGCACCCAGGTCGTGATGGAAAGCCTGCTGCAGAAGATCGTCGATACCGGCGCCGCGATCGCTATCATCGACATCACCGGCGTGCCGACAGTCGATACCCTCGTGGCACAACATCTGCTCAAGACTGTGGCGGCCGCGCGGCTGATGGGCGCCGATTGCATCATCAGCGGAATCCGCCCGCAAATCGCGCAGACCATCGTTCATCTGGGTGTGAATCTGTCGAACGTGATCACCAAGGCCACGCTCGCTGATGCGTTCACCATTGCGCTGCAACGCACGGGCAAGTCCGTCCCGAACGCCGGTCGTCATGCCGAAGGCCCAGGTATGCCCCACACGCCTCTCGCATTGCGCGGCAACCAGTTCGTCGGCGACTGACGCCGGCTCACGCGACCACCAACCGGATCCGGCGATGGAACGCATTCCGATTTTGCGGATGGGCAAGCTGCTGCTTGTCACCATCCAGGTAGACATGCACGACCGTCTGGCGATGACATTGCAGGACGATCTGACTAGCCGTATCGTCAAAGACCGCGCCAAAGGCGTGCTGATCGATATTTCATCGCTCGACGTGGTGGATTCGTTCATCGGCCGAATGATCGGCGACACGGCCGCGATGGCGCGCGTCCTTGACGCGGAAACCGTGGTGGTCGGCATGCAGCCCTCCGTTGCGATTACGCTGGTCGAACTCGGTCTGGCGCTGCCCGGTGTGCGCACCGCTTTGAACGTCGAGAAGGGCATGGCGTTGCTCACGGGTACGGAACTGCTTTGAGCGCCATTCTCGGGCAGCACGGCAGCGTGCCTCTATCCTCCATGACGAGCAACGACAATGCGGCCGCCCCGAATGGTCCGACGGGTCCTGACGGCCTGCCGCCCGAGGAGACCATGCCGATCCGCTCGGACGAGCAGATTGTGCGGTTACGTCGCTTCGTGCGCGAGAAAGCCGTGGCGCTAGGCATGTCGTTAATCGATCAGACGAAACTGGTTACCGCGGCGAGTGAACTCGCCCGCAATACGCTCACCTACGGCGGCGGCGGTGACGTACACTTTTATCGCGTTCAGCGTAACGGCCGTGCCGGTTTGCGCCTCGAGTTCGTCGACAACGGACCGGGCATCGCCGACATTCAAAAAGCGCTCACCGACGGCTATACCAGCGGCAATGGCCTGGGTCTGGGGCTCGGCGGCGCGAAACGGCTGTGCGACGAGTTCGAAATCCGCTCGGCACCGGGCGCAGGTACTCATATTTCTGTGACGAAATGGAAGCCGTTCTGAACGGGACGAGTGCGCACCAACAGCGCTTCGAAATCGGCGATCCAAGCCAGGTTTCGTACGCGCGGCGCGGTATCGGTGAGTTGGCGCATAGCATCGGCTGCGGCGAAACGGTGATTGGCAAGCTGGCGATCATCGTGACCGAGTGCGCGACCAATCAGCTGAAACATGCACAGCGCGGAGAATTGCTTGTGCGGCCGATCAGCGAGACGGCGTTGCCGTCGCGTTACGGCATTGAGCTGCTCGCGATCGACAGCGGTCCGGGTATTCACGATCTGCACGCCTGTTTCGTCGACGGCTATACGACCGCTGGCAGTCCCGGCAATGGCATGGGCGCGATTCAACGCCTCGCCGACGATCTCGACATCTGGAGCGCTGCGGGTCTCGGCACGGTGCTGCGCATCGTGGTCTGGGCCGACTCCGGCTCGGCAGTCGCGGATCTTCGCGGGCCAATTGAGTATGGCGCGATCAATCTGCCGCTGCAGGGCGAGATGCTATGTGGCGACGCATGGACGTGCGGTTACACGGCGGGCGAATTCACGGTGATGGTCGCCGACGGACTCGGCCACGGCGCGTTGGCGAATAGCGCAGCCATTGCCGCGACCGATACGTTTGCCCGGCTTGGGCCCTCGAGCGTCGAGGACATCGTCGCGGCCTCGCACGAAGCGCTGCGGCCCACCCGTGGTGCCGCGCTCGGCGTCGCGCGGATCCCGGCGCAGGCCGCCGCGGACGGCACGCCCGGCGTCGCGCGCTTTTGCGGCGTCGGCAACATCGCCGCGAGTGTCTGGACACCCTACGGTCATCGCCATCTGGTGTCGCACGCCGGCATCGTAGGCCATCAGTTGCGCAAGGCCCAGGAATTTCAGGTCGACTGGCCGCAGGACGGTTTGTTGATCCTGCACTCCGACGGTCTTGCCACGCGCTGGGATCTGAATCGCTATCCGGGTCTCACGCTGCACCACCCGACCCTGGTCGCCGCCACGCTGTATCGCGACTTCACACGTGGTCGCGACGATGTCACGGTGTTCGTCGCGCGTACCCATCACGCGGAGCATCTCTGATGGCCGAAACGCTTCATGCGATGCCGATCGACAGTGAGTTCGCCGTGGTTGCCGCGCGCCGGCTCGCGCGCGAACTTGGCGAAGCGCTTGCCTTTACCGCGCAGGATCAA
The DNA here is from genome assembly GCF_046030555.1 of Paraburkholderia sediminicola. Taxonomy (GTDB): domain Bacteria; phylum Pseudomonadota; class Gammaproteobacteria; order Burkholderiales; family Burkholderiaceae; genus Paraburkholderia; species Paraburkholderia sediminicola_E. Next base: position 322,392 of record NZ_JAQQCH010000002.1, read on the forward strand.
ACGCGCATTGCCACCTCAGTGCTCGAAGTCGCGCGTACGGTGCTGAGCGCAACGCCGCACGGGCGCGCCGAATTTCTACTCGACGAAGCGAGCCGTCCGCCGGGCTTGCTGATTCGTTTCGTTGCGCCCGCAACCACGCTCGACCATCTTTCCGGGCAGGCTGCCGGTGCCGCGCGTGCCACCGGTGCCGAAGAACCTGCCGGCGCCTTGGGCGTGCTCGCCGCGCAGCGTCTGATGGATGCGTGCCTGTTCGAAGACGCGGCGGGTGACGCCGTCGTCACCTTGACCAAGCGCTTGCCCGAGCAGGTGGCGCGGGCTTCCGCCGCCGCCGTAGCCGCCGCCGCGCATGCCGAAGGCGCGGCCGCCTCGCGCACGCGAGATTCGTTCGATGAAGTACAGCGGCAAAGCCGCGAGCTGGTCAACGTGCTAGGCGATTTGCGGGAGCGCCAGGAAGAGCTGGTCCGGCTTACGCGCGAACTCGAAGACACCAATCGCGGGGTCGTCGCGCTCTACGCCGAACTGGACGAGCGCGCTGACCACCTGCGCCGCGCCGACGAAGCGAAGTCGCGCTTCCTGTCGAACATGAGTCACGAATTCCGCTCGCCGCTGTATTCGATCCGCGCGCTGTCCAAGCTGCTGATGGATCGCGTGGACGGCGAGTTGACCGACGAACAGGTCAAACAGGTGCGCTTCATTCGCAAGGCGGCCGAGGATCTGTCCGAAACTGTCGACGACCTGCTCGACATCGCGAAGATCGAGGCAGGCAAGATCGAACTGCGGCCCGCCGAATTCGAAGTCGCCAATCTGTTTTCAGCGTTGCGCGGCATGTTGCGTCCGCTATTGCCGGCGAGCGGCGTCGATTTGCTGTTCGATCCTTGCGACGATATCCCGCCGGTTTACGCCGACGAAGGCAAGGTCTCGCAGATTCTCCGCAATTTCATATCCAATGCACTAAAGTTCACCGAACAGGGCGAAGTGCGGGTGCGCGCGCAATATGACGCTGCTCAACAGATCCTGACCTTCTCGGTGAGCGATACCGGCATCGGCATTGCGCCCGAACATCAGCAGAGCGTATTCGAAGAATTCGAGCAGGTGGAAAACCGCCTGCAGACCTATGCGAAGGGCACCGGCCTGGGTCTGCCGCTGTGCAGCAAGCTGTGCAAACTGCTGGGCGGCACGGTCGGGCTCGAAAGCGAACTGGGCAAAGGCTCGACCTTTACCGCGACCATTCAGGCGTATACCCCGGCGAAAAACAATCTTCCATGAGCGACGCGACCAACACTCTGATATTGAACGTCGACGACAACGACGGCGCACGGTACGCCAAGAGTCGTATTCTGTCGCGCGCGGGCTTCGTGGTGATCGAAGCCGCCAACGGCACCGAGGCGATCGAACGCGCCCGCCTCTCGTTGCCCGACCTCGTGCTGCTCGACATCAAGCTGCCGGACATCAACGGCTTCGAAGTGTGTCGTCAGATCAAGTCAGCGCCGGAAACCGCCGGCATTCTTGTGCTGCAGATCTCCGCGGCGGCCGTGCAGAGCACAGACAAGATTCGCGGTCTCAACGGCGGTGCCGATAGCTATCTGACCGAACCGATCGAACCCGCGGAGTTGATCGCGCATGTGCGCGCCCTGTTGCGGGTGCGGCGCGCGGAAGGCGCATTACTTGAAAGCGAAGAACGCTTTCGCCAGATGGCCGAAAATATCGACGACGTATTCTGGATGCTTGACCCTTCAACCGATCGGTTGCTGTATGTGAGCCCCGCGTATCGTCGGCTATGGGGCGACGAAGCGTTTGCACCGCATCCAACTGCGGGTCACTGGGCGGGACGTATTCATCCGCAAGACGAAGCTGCGGTCGAGACCGCATATCGCGCGCTGGCAACCGGCGTACCGTATGAGATCGAATACCGTATCGCGCGGCCCGATGGTGAAACCCGCTGGGTTGCCGAACGCGGCTTTCCGGTGCGCGATGCGCGCGACCGCATCTACCGGCTGGCCGGTATCGTCAACGATATCTCGGAGCGCAAGGCCAACGAAATGGCGCTGCGCGACGCTGATCGCCGAAAGGACGAATTCCTTGCGATGCTCGCACACGAGTTGCGCAACCCCTTGGCGCCGATCCGCAATGCCATCGAGTTGCTCGATCCGAGCCGCTCGCCTTCGCCGCAGAACTTCGATGCGATGCGCGCGGTGATCGGTCGCCAGGTCAAGCATTTGAGCCGCCTTGTCGACGATCTGCTTGACGTGGCGCGGATCACACAGGGCAAGATCACGCTGCGCCAGGAAATCGTTGGCCTCGCCGCCGCCATCGACGCGGCGATCGAAACGGCTGCACCCACGCTCACCAGAAAGGGGCACACGCTCAGAACGCAGATGCCTGATGAGCCGCTTTTCATCGTCGGCGATGGCGTGCGGATCGCGCAGGTGCTCGGCAATATCCTCTCGAACGCGGCGAAGTACACGCCGCAAGGCGGCGAGATTGTCATCGACGTTCGCGAGTTGCACGACAACGTGCAGATTAGCGTGCGCGATAACGGCGTCGGCATTGCTGCAGAGACACTTCCTCATATCTTCGATCTGTTCGTGCAGTCCGAGAGTTCGCTCGAACGCTCCGAGGGCGGGCTCGGCATCGGCTTGCCGCTGGCGCGTACGCTGGTCGAACTGCATGGCGGCCGGATCGAGGCATTTTCGGCAGGCACGGGGCAGGGCAGTGAATTCATCGTGAGCTTGCCGCTGACTCGCCTGTCGCAAACTGAGCAGCCGGTCGTCACCGCGCCTATTCCCGTGCCGCAAGGCGCGGGGCCGGCGCTGCGCCTGCTGCTGGTGGACGACAGCGTCGATGGGGCCACCGCGATGGCGCTCCTGCTTGAGTCGGATGGCTATGACGTGCGCATCGCGCACGAAGCCGCGCATGCGCTCGAGATCGCCGCACAATTCGGACCGGAGATCGTTTTGCTCGATCTCGGTTTGCCTGGCATGGACGGCTTTCAACTCGCGCAGGAGATGCGCCAGCGCGCGGCTACGGCGAATGTGTTGCTGATAGCAGTGACCGGCTATGGGCAGGCGGCCGACCGTCAGCGTTCACATGAAGCGGGCTTCGATCATCATCTGGTGAAACCGGTGTCGTCCGAAGAAATTCAGCGTGTGATTGCCAGCCGCTTTCCCGGCCGGGCATAGTCAGGCGGCAATTTTCCATCCTTCGCTATGCGGCATGGCCGCGCTGGCCGCGACTTTCACCGGATCGGTACGGAAGCCGAATTATTTTGCACTGCAGCGAAACAGTCGGCTTTCCGCTTCTCTATCCCATGCCCGCGAGATTCATCTGAGACCCTGGCAGGCCCCTGCGTCCGTCGCAAATCGACGGTACGCTGCACGTTTTCGCACTTTCCATTACATTGCGGATGCGGTCGCGTATTCGCACTGCCTTCCTCCAATCAAATACCGGTGTCTGCCATCGTCGAACTCATGCAGCCAATCGTCTCGGTCACGAATCTGTCGAAAACCTATGCCACAGGTTTTCATGCACTCAAAAACATCAATCTGGCGATCAACCGCGGGGAAATCTTCGCCTTGCTTGGGCCCAACGGGGCGGGCAAAACCACCCTCATCAGCATCATCTGCGGCATCGTCAAGGCAAGCGTTGGCAGCGTCATGGTGGACGGCCGCGACATCGCCGTGGACTATCGTGGCGCGCGTTCGCTGATCGGCCTCGTGCCGCAGGAGCTCACCACCGACTCGTTCGAAACCGTCTGGGCAACCGTCTCGTTCAGCCGCGGACTGTTCGGCAAGCCGAAAAACCCCGCTTACGTCGAAAAGGTGTTGCGCGATCTGTCGTTGTGGGAAAAGCGCGATAGCAAGATCATTACGCTGTCGGGCGGTATGAAGCGCCGCGTGCTGATCGCGAAGGCGCTCTCGCACGAACCGCGCGTGCTGTTCCTCGACGAACCCACCGCCGGTGTCGACGTGGAATTGCGCCGCGACATGTGGAAACTGGTGCGCTCGCTCGCCGCGAGCGGTGTGACGATCATTCTCACCACTCACTATATCGACGAAGCCGAGGAAATGGCTGACCGCATCGGCGTGATCAATGCGGGCGAGATCATGTTGGTGGAAGAGAAGACGGAGTTGATGCGCAAACTCGGCAAGAAGCAGCTGACGCTGCAACTGGAGAGTCCGCTCGCGGAGGTGCCGCCGGCGCTGACCGGTTATGGGCTGGATGTCGCCAAGGGTGGCAACGAGTTGATCTACACGTATGAGGGCGAGGGCGGACGTACCGACATCATCGCGCTGCTCAAAGCGCTCGACGACGCCGGCATCCGCTTCAAGGATCTGCATACGACGCAAAGTTCGCTCGAAGACATCTTCGTCAGTCTGCTCCGAGGTAACCAATGAATATCTACGCAATCCGCGCGATCTATAAGTTCGAGATGGCGCGCACCTGGCGCACGCTGATGCAGAGCATCATCGCACCGGTGATTTCGACTTCGCTTTACTTCGTCGTATTCGGTGCGGCAATCGGTTCGCGTATCAAGGAAGTGGATGGCATCAGTTACGGCGCGTTCATTGTGCCGGGTTTGATCATGTTGTCGCTGCTGTCGCAAAGCATTTCGAATGCCTCGTTCGGGATTTACTTTCCGCGCTTTACCGGCACGATCTACGAGTTGTTGTCCGCGCCGGTGTCGTATCTGGAGATCGTCGTGAGCTATGTGGGCGCGGCGGCCACCAAATCGATTCTGCTCGGCTTGATCATTCTGGCTACCGCTGGGCTGTTCGTGCCGCTGCAGGTGCTGCACCCGTTCTGGATGATTCTGTTCCTGGTGCTGACCGCTGTCACGTTCAGTCTGCTCGGTTTCATTATCGGCATCTGGGCAGATAGCTTCGAGAAGCTGCAACTCGTACCGCTCCTGATCATCACGCCGCTTACGTTCCTCGGCGGCAGTTTCTATGCGGTCAATATGCTGCCGCCCTTCTGGAAAATCGTGACGCTGTTCAATCCGATTGTTTATCTGGTCAGCGGATTTCGCTGGAGTTTTTATGGCCTCGCCGATGTGGATGTCGGTGTCAGCCTCGGTATGACCGCGCTGTTTCTGGCGGTGTTTCTCGTGATCGTCGCGTGGATCTTCAAGACCGGGTATCGGCTCAAGAGCTGATACAGGATGTGCGAACCGGTTTCCTGCCGGTTCGCGCATTCATCGGCCATTCCCGGACCTCAGGGAGCGCCTCATGCCTGGCAACGATGCGCAACGATGCGATGCGAAAAGAGTCCCATGTCCGGCACGGCGCTCGTATGGGATATCACCGCAACGCAACCCTCAGGTGTTCTTCAAAACCGGTCAGTACGCCCACCGCGTTGACGCCGATCTCTTCCACCGCGTAACCACCTTCCATCACGAACAGCGTCGGTAAGCCGAGTTGTGCGATTGCCGCACCGATTCGCGGATAGTCGTCGCTTGTGAGCCGGAACTGCGAAATCGGATCGCCTTCGAACGTATCGACCCCAAGCGAGACCACCAGTGCATCAGCCGCGAACCAGTTGATTTGCGTGCCGGCATGAGCGAGCGCTGCTGAGTACCCGGACCAATTCGTGCCCCACGGCAGCGGATAGTTAAAATTGAAGCCTTCGCCGGCGTCGCGGCCGGTTTCTTCCGCATAGCCCAGCAGATACGGGTAATCGATCGACGGGTCCGCATGCAGCGACGCGAACAGCACGTCGTCGCGTTCGTAGAAGATCGATTGCGTGCCGTTACCGTGGTGATAGTCGACATCGAGTATGGCTACACGCCTGGCACCGTGCGCGAGCCAGTGTTCGGCCGCGATGGCGGCGTTATTCAGGTAGCAGTAGCCGCCCATCACGTCGCGTCCCGCGTGATGCCCAGGCGGCCGGCACAACGCGAAGGCCGCGCGCTCGCCGTTGCTCACGCACTGCGCGCCAGTCAGGGCAACATGCGCGGATTCTTCGATCGCGTACCAGGTGCCCGAGGTAATCGGCGCACCTGCATCCATTGCATAGAAACCCAGCTTGCCGTCGATGCTAAGCGGCGCGCGGTCGCGCCGCAGGCCACGCGCCGGCCAGATGGTCGGCAGCGCATCGTGCGTGCGGCCGAGCGCGCTCCAGTCCCGCCACGCGGTTTGCAGAAAATCCAGGTAGGCATCACTGTGCACGCGGCTCAACGCGTCGATGCCGAAGCGAGTCGGAGCGATTACCTCGCCGAGCCCGACCTGGCGCAAGCGATCGTGGACGATCTCGACGCGCCGTGGCATCTCGAAGCACGGCTTCAATTCGCCGTCGATCAGTTCGCTGCGGCCATGATGAAGGCGATGGCGCTCGCCGTAGATAGTGATCAAACGTGTCTCCGAAAAGAAATGCTGCTCGGCGTAAGCACGATCCGCCGCATATCGACTATCGCCGCAGTCGTATTTTCTTTCCAAGAAGATTAAACCGATCCAATGAAGAGGCACCGTCTATGCAACGGTTGCTTCGGCACGCCCTATGCGTGTCGAGAAAAACATAGGGAAAACCAATTCAATGGAAAGCTAATTAGTTCTTTCGGTGGTTTTTTTGTTGTTGAACAGTCGGGCTGTGAATCCAATTTGACGAACCTCAAGGAACAAGCCGATGAATCAGGAAGATACGATTGGCCGTCTGGAACAAAGCACGATCCAGCCCATTCCTGCCGCCGAACGGCACGGCAAGGCGAGCGATCTGTTCACGATCTGGTTCGGCTCGAACATCATGTTGCTGACCATCGTCACCGGCGCGCTGGCCGTCACGGTGTTCAAGCAACCGTTCTGGTGGGGCGTGCTGGGAATCGTGATCGGCACGCTGGTGGGTGCGGTTTTCATGGCCCTGCACTCGGCGCAAGGGCCGCAGTTGGGTGTCCCGCAAATGGTGCAAACGCGTGGCCAGTTCGGCTCGATCGGCTCGCTGCTGGTGGTGGGGCTCGTAGTGATCATGTACCTCGGGTTCTTTGCGTCGAACCTCGTCCTCGGCGGCCAGGCGCTGCGCAGCCTGACCCCTGCCGTCAGCGTGAACGACGGCGTGATCGTCGTGGGCATACTGAGCCTCGTGGCGACGATCTTCGGCTACAACCTGATCCATGCCTATACGCGGTTGATGACGTGGTGCTCCGGTGCGGTGCTGGTGCTCGCCTTCGTGTGGATCATTTTCGTGCATGGACTGCCGGCTGATTTCTTCGCGAAGAACAGCGCGAATCTGACGGGCTTTCTCGGCACGATTTCAGTCGCGGCACTCTGGCAGATCGCCTATGCGCCCTACGTGTCCGACTATTCGCGCTACATGCCGGCTGAGACCGGCTCGCGTGTCGCATTCTGGGCAAGCTATTGGGGCTGCTCGCTTGGTTCGATCTTTCCCATGGTGCTGGGCGCCGTAATCGGCCTCATGGTGGCGGACGGAGACGTGGTCAACGGCCTCACGACGCTTACGCACGGCATCAGCACGCTGGTCGTGATCGTACTGTCTATCGGCATTGCGGCGACTAACGCAATGAATCTGTATTGCGGAGCGCTTTCGACCATCACGATTCTGCAAACGTTGTTTCCCTCATGGTCCGGCAAGGCACGAGCGCGTGCTGTCACCGCTCTGGCGCTGTTTGCCATTTCTCTGACGATTGCGTTGTTTGGTCAAAACAACTTCCTCGCGGCCTACACGAACTTCATTCTGTTGCTGTTGTACGTGCTGGTGCCCTGGACGGCGGTCAACCTGATCGACTACTACCTCGTGCGCCACGGCCAATACGATGTCGACTCGTTTTTCCGGCAGGACGGCGGTATTTATGGGCGTTTTAACGGCATTGCGATCTTCTCGTACCTGTTCGGCATTGTCGTGCAACTGCCATTCGTCGCAACCGACCTGTACACCGGGCCGATCGCGAAGAAGCTCGACGGTGCGGATATTTCATGGGTCGTCGGTCTGGTGTTGACCTCGCTGGTTTACTACGTGGGCTGCAAACGGTTTTCCCGCACAGTTGCTCGCGCGCCTGCCTGATCATTCCTCCCCGCCGCTGGAGCCCGCACAAAATGAGTCAAACAGCACAAACAATGGACTTCGACTTCGTGATCATCGGGGCTGGTTCGGCCGGCTGTGTGCTGGCGAACCGGTTGAGCGCGGATGGCCGCTATACGGTGTGTCTCGTCGAAGCGGGCGGTTCTGACAGCACACCGCGCGTGCAGGTGCCAGCCGGTACCATCACGCTCTACAAGAGCCCGCAGTACAGCTACAACTTCGAATCCGCGCCGCAAACGCGTTTGAACGGACGTAGCTTGCATTGCCCACGTGGCAAGGTGCTCGGCGGATCGAGTTCGATGAACAGCATGATCTACATTCGCGGCATGCGCTCGGACTATGACGGCTGGTCCGCGGCGGGTTGCAAAGGCTGGGCCTACGACGATCTGCTGCCGTTCTTCAAGCGCTCGGAAGGCAACCGGCTCGGACAGGACGAGACTTATCACGGGACGGGCGGCGAGTTGTCAGTCGACCGTCCGCGCGATCCGAATCCGCTCTCGCAGATGTTCATCGACGCCGCACGCGGTATCGGCTTGCCGCACAACTGCGATTTCAATGCGGACGACCCATTCGGCGTCGGCTTGTACGACGTGACGCAGAAAGCGGCGCGTCGTTTGTCGAGTTACAGGGCGTTCGTACATCCGGTTCTGCAGCGCAGGAATCTTACGCTGCTGAGCGATTGCCGTGCGTTGTCCTTGCGTCTCGAAGGCAACCGTGTGCATGGCGTGTACGTCGAGAAGGACGGCGCCACCCTGCTGCTGAATGCGAAGGGGGAAGTCGTTCTCGCCGCGGGCGCGATCGGTTCGCCGCATCTGATGCTGATGTCCGGTATCGGCGATGCTGCGCATTTGCGGGAGAGTGGTATCGACGTCAAGCATCATCTCGCGGGTGTGGGGCGCAATCTGCAGGATCATCTCGACGGCCTGGTGACCGTGCGTTCGTCGAGCGCGAAAACGCTCGGCTTTTCGCTGCGTTCGCTGCCGAAGGTGGCTGCATCGCCCTTCAAGTATCTGCTGCGTAAGAAGGGTTGGCTCACCACCAATTACGTCGAAGCCGGCGGCTTCGCGAGAACCCGTTACGCCGCTGGAGGCGACCCCGATGTGCAGTTCCATTTTGTGCCCGGCTATCGCAGCCATCGCGGGCGTCTTTTTGAATACGGTCACGGATTCGCTATTCATACCTGCGTGCTGCGGCCGAAAAGCATCGGCATGCTTACGCTGTCGCGCGAGGACAAGCGCGCGCCGCTGATCGACTACAACTTTCTCGCTCGCGAAGAAGACGCACGTGTGCTGATCGAAGGCATCAAGCTCGCGCGTTCGATCCTCGCCTCGCCGGTCTTCGATCCAATCCGCGGCAAAGAGATGCTGCCGGGCGCTTATGTGCAGTCGGATGTTGCGCTGCTCGATTACATTCGTGCGCACGCGGCCACGGTGTTCCATCCAGCGGGGACCTGCAAGATGGGCATTGATGCCGACAGCGTGGTCGATCCGCAATTGAAAGTGATTGGCCTCGAAGGCCTGCGAGTGGCCGATGCGTCGATCATGCCGACACTGGTGAGCGGCAACACCAATGCGCCCTCCATCATGATCGGCGAGAAGGCGGCCGATATGATGCTGACCGACGCTCGCCGCGGCAAAGCTACATACGAGTCCGCAATGTCCGCCGCATAAGCGCTCGGATGAAAGAACCTCGATCGCTAAAAAAGTACCCGTTTGACGACGCAAATGCACGCTACATGCGAAACTGACGGGCATCCCTACCACGAAGCCGATAGCCACTATGTCCGTCGATTTGAGTCTCATTGAGCGAAGCGCGTGCGAAATTGTCGATTTGTTGCGCGAGGAGTCAGTCAGTCCGCATGATCTGCTCGACACGCTTGCTGCTCAGGTGGAGCGCGTCGAACCGCGGGTCAACGCGTTGCCCACGTTGTGTTTCGAGCGCGCGCATGCTCATGCCGATGCGCTGCTGAAGAAGCCGGCCGGTGAGCGCGGCCTGTTGTGCGGGTTGCCGGTGCCGATCAAGGATTTGACCGATGTAGCCGGCGTGCGCACCACACGTGGTTCGCTCGTCTACCGCGATCGCATTCCTGAGACATCCGATGCCGGCGTGACACTGCTCGAAGCGCGCGGTGGCGTGGTCTATGCGAAATCCAACACGCCGGAGTTCGGTTCCGGCGGTCATACGTATAACAGCGTGTTCGGCATCACGCGCAATCCGTGGGACCTGTCGCGCTCGGCGGGCGGTTCCTCGGGCGGCGCGGCTGCCGCGTTGGCATCGGGCACGGCATGGGTCGCGCAGGGCTCCGATCTGGCGGGGTCGTTGCGCACGCCTTCGGCGTTTTGCGGCGTGGTGGGCATGCGTCCCACGGCGGGGCGGGTGTCGTATGGCCCGGCCGCCAATCCGTACGACACGCTGGGCATTCATGGACCGATGGCGCGCAACGTAACCGATGCTGCGCTGCTGCTAGACGCAATGTGCGGCGAAGTCGAATGCGCGCCGATGTCGCTGAGCGAACCGGCAACGTCGTTTCTGGAGCATGCACGCAGGCCGCAGCGTCCGGCGCGTGTCGCATTCAGCGAAGGGCTGGGTATTGCGACGGTCGAGCCGGAGATCCTCGCAATCTGCCGTAAAACGATGGACCGCCTGGCAGGTTCAGGCATCGGCGTGGATGAAAGCGATCTCGATCTGAGCGGGGCAACCCAGGCGTTCCATGCGTTGCGAGGTATCTCGTACGCGGCGAACTATGAAGAGGTACTGGCTCACCATCGTGATGTGCTGAACCCGAACGTGATCTGGAACATCGAGTTTGGCCTGCAGGTGGATAACCGCGCAATGCTCGCTGCACACCGTACGCGCGGCTTGTTGTTCCACAAGATGAACGCGCTGTTGCAGCGCTATGACGTGCTGATCTGTCCGGCTTCTATCGTGCTGCCGTTCCCGGTGGAAGCCCGCGATATCCGCGATGCTGTCGGCCGGCACTTCGATACGTATATCGATTGGCTCGCCATTACCTACGCTTTGACGCTCACCGGCATGCCGGTCATCGCAATTCCGTGCGGGATGAGCGCGAGCGGCTTGCCGGTCGGTATTCAGATCGTCGGTAAGCCGCGTGGCGAAGCTGCGTTGTTGTCCGCTGCGCGCGCGATCGAAGAGGTCATCGGGACGTGGTTTGTCGGTAAGCCGCAAACGGCTTGACGCGCGCTGACGCGGTGACCACTTGATTGCTTCGACGTGACGGCGAGTGCCGTCACGTCCACTGTTTTCTTCGATGGTGGTTTCCTTCGCAATCCACCTGCAATTTCCCCCGCAATCCCCCCGACAACCCGTCAGGCAATCCCCTTAGTCCATCCGGACGATGCCCGCACGCGTCGAATCGCCGTCAATGGCGGTATGAACCGAGAACCGTGCGACATGGCCTTCCGTCCACCGTATCGAGGCGAAAAGCCGCGCGGCAGGCGTTGGGGCAGCGCATGGGAATGGGGGCGAGCGTGATGAGGACGGGCGTGATGGGGGAGGGCTGCAAATGAAATCCAGCGTTCAGCGGGACGGACTGATTGCCGGCGTACTGGTGGCGATCGGCGTGGTGGGTGTATCCGTGCGGCAGCTCTATGCGTGCGCCTGGAGCGATGAGTTTCCCGGCATGGTGTGTACGGCCGGTTCGTCGCTGTCCTTGTTTCTGGGCATCACCGGGTTGGCTGCGTTGGCGGGACGAATCTGGGCACGCCGCTCCGGCGCGGACGAACAGTGCTTCACGTTCCTCGGCGCGGTGGGCGGTGCGGCGTTGGTGTTTGCGATGGTGGTGACAGGCTTCTAGCCGCCGAGCCGCCGAGCCGCCGAGCCGCCGAGCCGCGTCTCAGGCGACGATTGCAGGATGCGCCTGCACCGGGCCGCCCAACGCCTCGCGATGTGACGGCGGCTGACGACCGTCGAGCTCGGTGATACCGTACTCGCGCGCGAGCTCGGCACCGACCAGCACCAAACCGGATTTCTGCTGACGTTGCGGGTCGCGATACATTGCATCGATCAGGCGTCCCGTGAATTGCGGCGTCTCAGCGAGCTCGCTGAAGCCCGCATACTGTTCGGGATGCTCGGCGATCACGCGCGCGGTGCGTTCGGTTTGCAGCATGCCCATCCAGATAGAAGCCGTCGCGACGCCGTACGGTTTCAAATCGACGGCCATGTCCTTGGCGAACTTGTCGACGCCCACTTTCTGCGCGCCATACGCTGCGCCATGCATATAACAGCTCGCACCGAACGAGGAGGTGAACGCGATCAGTCCATCGCCTTGCGCGGCCATCAGTGGCGCGGCATGCCAGCTCGCAACATATGCGGAGCGCAGACCGACATTGAGAATATCCACGAGATCCAGCGGCTTTTCCCAGAACGGTGCCGGGCGAATCAGTTCATCGTGCAACGCGGTGGCGTTATTGACGAGGATGTCGAGCCGCCCGCTGTTGCGCCGGATGGAGTCGAATACTTCTGCTACCTGCCGGTCGTCGGCGTGATCGCATGTGAGGGCGATGCCTTTGCCGCCGAGCTTATCGATTTCGATCGCCGTCGCGTGCACGGTGCCTGGCAGTGGCGCGTCGCCTTCGCGTTGTGTGCGTCCAGTCACGTAGACCGTTGCGCCCGTCGCGGCGAGGGCGAGTGCGATACCTTTGCCGGCACCGCGTGAAGCGCCCGTGACGAGGGCTACGTAAGGTTGATTGGGCTTGTTGTGCTTGGTCATCCAGGATTCACCATGAGGAGGCTTCGAGTTCGTATGACGCGGACTGAGCGTTGACATGCACTGCTGCGGTGGACCGAAGAGGCGTGGACATTCGTGGCGCGCCAACCCTCTGCGCAGCGGGCGCGCGTTCGAAGGCATACGGATTGTCCAGATCCGCTTCGCCAAGCGGAATGAACGCCATGATCTCCAGTTCGTGCCCGGACAGCGCCGGCAGCCTGAATGGGCTCGACAATACATTCAGTCTACGCAGGCCGAGTTCGCGCAGAATCTGCGAGCCAATACCGGAGAGTCTGCCGTCCTTGCGTGCCGGCACGCCGTTGCTGCTGTTCATCGCATCGGCACGCATGTCGCAATCGAGCAGGACCGCTACGCCGCATCCGGCCGCATCGATTTTTTGCAACGCTGCGTGCAACGGCCACGAATGCGCGGACGGTTCGGCATCGAGCAGATCGAGCAGCGAAAAGCATTCGTGCACGCGCGTGAGCACCGGTACGTCGGGCGTTGGATTGCCGCGCACCAGCGCCAGATGGGCGGATTGGCGCACCGTGTCGCGATACTGAATCGCGCGAAATGGTCCCCACGGCGTGTGCAGCGGTCTCTCGCCGACACGTTCGACGAGCGACTCGTGAGTGCTCCGATAGTGGATCAGATCGGCAATCGTGCCGATCTTCAAGCCATGGCGCTCGGCGAATTCGATCAGTTGCGGCAGGCGCGACATGGTGCCGTCGTCGTTCATGATTTCGCAGATCACCGCGGCGGGCGTCAGCCCTGCAAGGGCGGTGAGATCGCAGCCGGCCTCGGTGTGTCCGGCACGCACCAGTACGCCGCCTTTCCGTGCTGCGATAGGGAACACGTGGCCCGGTTGCACCAGATGCTCGGCGCGCACATCCGCGTGAATCGCAGTGCGGATCGTATGCGCCCGGTCGGCCGCGGAGATGCCGGTGGTGACGCCTTGCGCTGCCTCGATGCTGACCGTGAACGCGGTGCCGTACGGCGTGCCGTTCTGTTCCGCCATCGGCGGCAGCTTGAGGTGTGCACAGTGCTCGGCGCTCAACGTCAGGCAGACGAGGCCGCGGCCAAAGCGCGCCATGAAGTTGATCGCTTCGGGGGTGACGTGCTCAGCGGCGATCAACAGATCGCCTTCGTTTTCACGATCTTCCTCGTCGACCAGAATGATCATGCGGCCGGCTTTCAGCTCGGCGACGATTTCGTCGGTAGTGGCGAGTTTCATGGGTTCATCCGTGTGCTACTGCTGTTGTTGCTGTCGCCGCAAATAAGAAAAGCGCTTAACGTGCGCTAGAACCGAACACGGGCGCGCGTTTGTCGAAGAATGCGTCGATGCCTTCGCGGAAATCGTCGCCCGCCGCACAGTGCAGAAAGCTGCGCTGTTCCGCATATAAATGCTCGGCGAAGCTGCGCTCGGGTGCGTGCAGCATCAGATTCTTGGTTTGCGCGAATGCGTCCGGCGAGAGGGCGCCCATCCGCTTTAACAACGAGCGCGTTTGCGCGGCGAGTTCGTCGTCCGGTACGACCCAGTTGACGATACCCGCTCGCAGGGCCTCGTCGGCCGTATGCCGCTCGTCGAGATACATCCATTGCGCGGCCTGCTTGGTGCCGAGCGCGCGCGGTAACGTGTAGGTTGCGCCGCCGTCGGGGGATGTGCCGATTCGGCCATACGCCGATGTGAATGTCGCGCTCTTTGCTGCGATAGCCAGATCGCAGGCCGCGACGAGGCTCAAGCCGAAGCCTGCCACTGCGCCGTTGACGCTGGCGATCACCGGTTTGCGCGAACCCGTGACGGTCTCGACCACGGTTTGCGCAAGTCGCACGAGCTTGCCGATCGCGCGGTCCCGCACCACGGGTTTGGCGTCGAGCGCGGCGCGCATGGTCTGCAAATCGCCGCCCGCCATGAAAGCGTTTCCCGCACCGGTCAGCACGATCGCGCGGATCTCGTCGTGATTAGCGAGGCGTGCGAGCTTCGCGTTCAGTTCGTTTGCCATCGCTTCGTTGAGGGCGTTCAGTGCCTCGGGGCGGTCGAACGTGAGCGTCGCGATGCCGTCTTCGGCCGCGAGGCGGATCAATGCAGTCATGTCGTGTCTGGTCAGCTAAGTCAGGTGTTCTGGACGTGCAGCGCATGGCGTAAGGTTCGCGCTGCCGTTGTGAGTGCATGGTCGGCCGCATCGAGCGCGCCGAGCAGACTGGCGAAGCCGTGCATTTGCCCCGGCCAGCGCAGATGGGTCGTGAGCACGCCCGCTTGCGCGAGACGTGCCGCATAGCGTTCGGCCTCGTCGCGCAATGGGTCGTATTCGGCGCTGATGATGGTGGCGCTGGCCACACCCGTGAGATCGGTAGCGGCGAGCGGACTGGCGAGCGGATCGGCACGATCGGCGCCCTCCGCGAAATACCGATCTTTGAACCAGCGCATCATCTCCGCCGTCAGGAAATAGCCGCTACCCGTCGATTCGTATGAAGGATGCTCGGTCGCGCAATCCACCACCGGATAGAACAGCAACTGATGCGCGATATTCACGCCGCTATGACGCAACTGCTGCGCGGCCACCGCGGCCAGATTGCCGCCTGCGCTGTCACCGGCAACGGCTAGCGCGCCAGGCCGCACGCGTAAATCGGCTGAGTTGGCGGCGGCCCAACGCACGGCGTCGCATGCATCGAGCGCGGCGGCCGGAAAACGCGCTTCCGGCGCGAGCCGGTAATCGACCGATAGCACGACCGTTCGCGCGCGTTGCGCCAGACAGCGGCACAGGTTGGCGTGCGTATCGAGCCCGCAGGAAACGAAGCCTCCGCCATGAAAAAAGACGGTAAGGGGCAGCAGGCCGTTGTCAGCGCCGCCTTCAATCACGGGCCGGTAAAGGCGCGCAGCAATCGGGCCGCTTGCGGTCGGAATCATCAGATCCTCTTCCGCCGCAATGGTGTCGCCAGGCGCAAAAGCACCGCCCGCGGCGAGCATCGCGCGGTAAGCGGGCGCGGTGAGTTGCGCGAAATCGAGTGGAGGCATGCCGGCGAAAGCAGCGAGCACGGCCTGCGCCTGGGGATCGAGCGCCATCGGGTCTCCTGAGAAAACTGTCATGAAAGCGGCTATACGGGGTATAAGCGATGCGGCCGCACATGATGCGAGTCGAGCCGTAAATCAGGCCATTCAGCGCGCAGGCCGCAACACTGAATGCATTGAAGCGCGGCGGCTTTAAGGGAGCATCGTCCGATTGGACGAGAGTTCGTTCGCACGCTCAGCGAAACTTCCCTCAGCTAAGTACTTCCCCCGATGCCAGCAAACAGATCGGCCCTTAAGCTTGGCGGCGCGATGCAAAGTCGCATGGAGGACGGAGAGTGTTGATGGAGACAAAATGGGCCCCTGAAGAGGGCCAGGCCATGAGTGAACTGGCCGAGATGAGCGTTGCGCAGTTCAGCGAACTGGCCGCGCGGATTTATCAGGGGGCGCTGGAAAGTACGCCGTGGGCTAGCGCGCTCGAACTGATCCGCACCTCGCTCGGCGCGAGCTACGCAACCCTGATTCTGCGCTCGCCTTCGAGCGACCGGCGCGGCCTGATGGTGCACGCTTCCGAAATGGGGTCGGGCGTGCCGGGCGAAGCGTCGTACAACAACTACTACTATTCGCTCGATCCGTTCGTCGGTTTGCCGGCGGATCGTGTGGTCACAGTCGACGAAGTATTCGGCGACACGGGTTGGCTCACGAGCGAGCTTTACAAGCAATTCCTGAAGCCGGCGGATATCCGCTACATTATGGGCGCCGATCTGCGCACGGAGTCCGGCGTCGAATGCCGGTTTCGCGTGTGCCGCAGTCACGCTTCGAAGCATTTTTCCGCACGCGACAAGGCGTTTTGCGCGCTGTTGCTGCCGCATTTGCGGCGGGCAGTCGAACTGCATTCGCGGCTCGATATCGTCGAGTCGGAGCGCACGCTGTATGCGAGCGCGATTGACCGCATGCTGGTGGGCACCGTGACGCTCGACGAGAGCGGCGCGATCATGCGCACTAACAGCGTGGCCGACGAAATTCTCGCGCAGGGCAACGGTCTGCGTATCGTGCACGGCAACGTTGAGGCCACCGATGCGCAGGAGAACCGCAATCTGCAACGTCTGGTGCGTCATGCACTGATGGGACACTTTGGCACCGCCGCGCCGATTGTCGAAGCCATGCCGATCACGCGCGGTTGCGACAAGCCGAAACTCGGCGTGCTGGTGCGCACGATTCCGCTATCGGACTGGTCCGAGGACAACAAGCGCCGCCCGGCCACCGTGCTGTTTCTGCGCGATCCGGATCGCAAATCGCAGGGAGCGCAGGAGATCGTACGCAAGCTATTCGACCTCACGCCTGCGGAAACCTCGCTCGCGTTGCTGTTGACTAATGGCCTGACGCTGGAAGAAGCGGCCGACGAATTGGGCATCAGCAAGAACACCGCGCGGGCCCACCTGAGGGCGATCTTCTCGAAGACCGGCGTAACGCGTCAGGCCACGCTCGTGCGCATTCTGCTGGCTAGTGTGGTGCCGCTCGGCTGAACCAGGGCGAAAGTCACCTGATTTGAACGAAGCGACTACGTGTGCCGTGCTTATATCAAGTGCGGCACGCCATCCAACGGTTTAAATCGCTCGCTTTTGCGACAACACCAGCAACGCGCCATTCTTGTCCTCCAGCACCGCGCGCAATTCGTGCGGCCCTTGCTGAACCGGCACCCGCACTGACGCACCCGCTGCCACCACACGCGCCATTGCTGCGTACAGGTCGTCGTTTTCGTCCACCCGAAACACCAGCGCCGCGCGCTCGACGATCCGTTCTTCGGCGGCCACCAGTGCGATGCCCAGCGCGCCGCCGTCGAGCGCGCAATAGCGTTCACCGTCGCGGAATTTCACCGTCAAACCCAGCCCGTCGACAAAGAACGGCAGCGCCGCATCGATCGTGTCGACCGGGTACAGCATCATCGAAGCCTTCATTGCATTTCACTCCCATCAATAGAGTCGCGTTATGTAGCGACTCGATCGTAGCGCCACGGGCGAGCGCCGCACGAGGTCCAATCGGACTAGCCAAGCGTGAAAAGCACGGCGAAACGCCAGGCGAACGAAAACGAAGAAAACACCTTCGATCAAAGCTTCTACGCCAGATCGCACACCGTTAATCCAAATAGACGATGCCGGCCCGCACGCGCGAACTGAAACTTCATTCCGTGGACCGTCACGATCATCGTAGGAATCGGTGGGTCGGGAGCGGACCGCCCGTTTCAGCACAGTCCAAAATTCATGGAGACGCACGCAATGAAGTTTTCTCTGATTTACGAAGCCCAGACCACGGACGCTTCGCGGGAAGGCGATCACCGGGTATTCAAGGAGACCGTCGAGCAGGCGTTGCTCGCCGAACAGATGGGTTTCGATACCGTCTGGTGCGTCGAACACACGTCGCTAACGAACTACGCGCATATGAGCGCCCCGGAAACCTTCCTCGCGTATCTGGCCGGCCGCACGACCCGCATTGGCCTCGGCCATGGCGTGATCTGCCTGCCGCCCGCGATGAATCATCCGATCAAGGTGGCCGAACGCGTGGCCATGCTCGACATTCTGTCCGGCGGCCGTGTGCATTTCGGCGTCGGCAAAGGCGGCAGCCAGCAGGAAGCAGGCGCGTTCGGCTACGACCTCGCCGAGCTGCAACCGATGATCGACGAATCGATGTACCTCGTGCCGAAGATGTTCGTGCAGGACGAGATCGAGCACGACGGCAAATACATCAAGATTCCTAAACGGCCGATTCACCCGAAGCCGTTCCAGGACCCGCATCCGCCAATGTACATGGCGTGTACCAACAACGACGGCCTGCTGCGGGCTGGTCAGCGTGGTTTGGGCGCACTGGTGCTCGGTTTCGGCGGTCCCGACGAAGTCGCCAAGAAAAACGCGCTGTATCGCGAAGCATGGGCGACCCGCAAAGCGGAAGACCAGGTCGGTTTCCGTCCGACGCAGCATCTGGCCGCCCTGTGCCCGACCGTGGTACTGACCGATGGCCAGCAGGCCCGCAAGATCGGCATTCGCGGACAGCGCTATTTCATGGAGTCACTGGCTTACTGGTACACCGGCGGCGAACGCCCGAACCCGGATAACTGGGGCGATGACCTCGTGAAGGGCAATACCGGCGAAATGGTGATCCGTTCGCGCTTCGCGTCGGAAGAAGTGGTGGTCGATTTCAGCGATCCTGCGCTTTCGATGATGAACCCGAATCACGCGTACGGCACCGTTGACGATTGCATCGGCTATGTGGGCCGGCTGATGGAAGCAGGTGTGGACGAAGTGCTGTTCCTCTGCCAGATGGGCACGGTGTCCCAGGAAGCGCAGCTCGAAACGATCCGCAACATCGGCGAGCACGTGATTCCGTATTTCAGTCGCCTGAAGGCCGACAAGGAGAAGGCGCAGGTTGCCGCATAAGGTCGCTGCATAACAGCGGGTGAGGCGGGCGTCGCTAGTCTCTTCAGACGATGCGACGCCGCAGCCGGAGCTCGAAGATGAACCCAACAGAATAAGCGCGACACCCATCTCGCGCGCCATCATGGAGACAGCCGTGCATCGCGACAACGATTCGAACGCCCTTGCAACTGAACTCATCGCCCGCGCTGAAGCGCTCGCACCGGTACTCGCCGGGCGTGCCGCTCAGGCCGAGGCGAATGGCCGGATTCCCGCTGAGACACTGGCCGATTTCCAGGCCGCCGGTTTTTTCAAGGTCCTTCAGCCGAAGCGTTATGGCGGCTACGAACTCGATCCGCAGACCTTCTTCGAGATTCAGATGGCCATGGCGCGCGGCTGCATGTCGACCGCATGGGTGTACGGCGTGGTCGGCGTGCACAACTGGCAGTTGGCGCTGTTCGACGAACGCGCGCAGCAGGACGTGTGGGGCAAGGATCCTGGCACGCTGATTGCATCGACCTATATGCCGGTAGGCCGGGTGACGCCGGTTGAAGGCGGCTTCCGGCTGTCCGGGCACTGGAAGTTTTCCAGCGGCAGCGAACTGTGCGAATGGATCTTTCTCGGCGCGCTGGTGCCGCCGGCGAAAGAAGGCGAACCGCCGGAATACCGCACCTTCCTGCTGCCGAAAAGCGATTACACGATCGAACAGGATTGGGACGTACTCGGCTTACGCGCGACCGGCAGTCACGACATCGTGGTGAACGATGCGTTCGTGCCGGACTATCGTACGCACAAGGCCATCGACGGCATGATGGGCACGAGCCCTGGTCTCGCCGTCAACGACGCACCGCTATTCCACTTGCCGTTTGCGCAGATCTTCGTGCGTGCGGTGTGCACCGCATGTATCGGCGCGTTGCAAGGCGCGCTGGACGACTTCACGTCGTATGCCGCCACGCGCGTGAGCGCCAACAGCGGCGCGAAAACCACCGACGACACCGGCGCACAAACCGCCTGCGCCAACGCGGCGGTTGCACTCGACGAAATGAAGCTGCTGCTCAAGCGCAATTTCGCCGAACTGCTTGCGGCCGCTAACGGTGGCCCGGCTGTCTCGATCGAGCGGCGCGTGCATTTCCGCTATCAATCCGCGCAGGTGGCTGAACGCTGCGCGCAGGCCGCCAATGCGCTGCTGCGTTACGCGGGCGGCAACGGCATTTATAACCGCAATCCGCTGGTACGGCGCTTTCTCGATCTGCATGCAGCGCGTGCGCACTACGCAAATAATCTGGATCGCTTCGGCCAGAATCTCGGCGCCGTGATGCTCGGGCGTCCGAACACCGATTTCTTCGTTTGATGGATGCAGCCATGAGCGAACAGCAAACGCAGACGCATGTGTTCGACGTGGTGGTGGTCGGCTCCGGCGCGGGCGGCATGCTGGCCGCCTGTCGCGCGGCCGACCGCGGCCTGTCCGTCATCGTGCTCGAAAAGAGCGACGTGTACGGCGGGACCTCGGCGGTGTCGGGTGGTGGTATCTGGATTCCGTGCAACCACCATATCGCCGAAATGGGCGCCACGGATACACCTGAGGCCGCACGAACCTACATTGATGCCTGCACGAAAGGCGCCACCGCTAGCGACCGGATCGACGCGTATCTCGACATCGCACCCGAGATGTTGCGCTATGTCGAAGCGAATACGCCCGTGCGTTATGAAGCATTGCCGAAGTACGCGGACTATTTTCAGAACCTGCCGGGATCGATGCCGGGTTACCGCGCGCTCGATCCCTTGCCGGTGGACGGCGCCTCGCTCGGTGAAGAATTCGCGCGGTTGCGCCTGCCTTCACCAGGAACGCTGATTGGTGGCCGAGTGGCGGTGACGTCGAAAGAGGCGCACATGCTGCTGTCGAAAGCGCCCGGTTATATCGGACTCGCGTTGAAGCAATTCGGCCGCTACTGGTTCGATATACGCGCGCGCAGCCGCTCGCGGCGCGATCGCCGCCTGACGCTCGGCAACGCGTTGGCAGGTGGCCTGCGTCGTGCGTTGCTCGATCGCGACATTCCACTGTGGCTCAACGCGCCGATGACCGAGTTGCTCGAAGCAGACGCACGCGTAACGGGCGTCGTGGTGGAGCGCGGTGGAGAAAACGTGCGGGTGCTCGCAAAACGCGGCGTGATTCTCGCGGCCGGCGGCTTCGAACGCAATCAGGCGATGCGCGAGCGCTATCTGCCGCGTCCAACGCAAGCGCAGTGGAGCGCAACGCCACCGAACAATACAGGTGATGCGATTGCCGTCGGTCTGGAACTGGGCGCACAGACCGCGTTGATGGAACACGTGTGGGGTGCGCCGACCGTGCACGTCGATCATGAGGAAAAGCAGCGTGCGCTGTTCGTCGAACGCAATCTGCCAGGTTGCGTGGTGGTCAACGGACTTGGCAAGCGTTTCGTCAACGAGGCGGCGCCATATTCCGAGTTCGTGCCGGCGATGTATCGCGACCATGCGAATACCGGTGCCTGCGTGCCGGCATGGATGGTGTTCGACGCGCAGTTCCGCCACAAATATCCGTGTGGGCCGATCATGCCCGGCGCGATGATGCCGGACACCCGTATCCCCGCGGCGTTTCGTTCGTTGCTCTACAAGGCCGATTCGCTCGACGCGCTGGCCGCGCAAATTGGCATCGATGCACAAGGCTTGCGCGACACTGTGGTGAAGATGAATCGCTACGCCGCGACCGGCATCGACGAAGAATTCGCCAAAGGCGGCAATGCCTTCGATACCTACTACGGCGACCCCGGCGTCAAGCCGAATCCGTGCCTCGCGCCGATCGGGACCGGGCCGTTCTACGCCGTGCGTATCGACGCCGGCGACATCGGCACCAAAGGCGGTCTCCTCACCGATGCCCGCGCCCGGGTTTTGCGCACGGACGGTACACCGATTGCCGGTCTCTACGCGATCGGCAACACCAGCGCGTCGATGATGGGGGCGAGCTATCCCGGCGCGGGTTCGACGCTCGGCCCTGCCATGACCTTCGGTTACATCGCCGCGAATCATCTCGCCGACGCCGACGACGATCTCAACGGCGAGGTCAGCACTTCAGGAACAGCACGCGCTGCAAGCAGCGAACTTCGCGGAGTCACGTCATGACCGAACTCACTTCACATCCGTTGCGCGCCGATATGCTGCTGGCAATGCGCCGCCTTGCACGCTCGGTTGCCGTTATCAGTTGCAGCGACGGCGAACGGCGCTATTCGATGTCGGCCACCGCGGTCGATTCGCTCTCGACCGAACCGCCATCGCTGCTGATCTGCATCAACCGCACGTCGTCGATTTTTCCGCCGCTTGATAAGGGCGCGGCGTTTTGCGTGAACGTGCTTTCGGCGCAGCATCAGCATATTGCGATCGATTGCAGCGGGCGCCTCAAAGGCGAAGAACGTTTCACCACCGGCAACTGGCAGAGCTCGGATCATGGCGTGCCGTATCTGCACGATGCGCAGGCGAGCCTCATCTGCACGCAGGACGGTCGCTTCGACTACGGCACGCATGCAATTTTCATCGGCCGTGTCGAGCAGGTGCTGATCAGCGGCGAGGTCGATCCACTGGTGTATGTGGACGGTGTCTATACCACCGCTGCGGCGCCCGTGCGCTGCGCAGCGGTCTAAGCGGGCGCGCGGCGTGATGCAGAGCCCCTCGTCCGCCCAGCAGGGATCGGCTACGCCGGTCGAAGCGCCGCTCGTCGTCGACGATCCCGCCTGCGTGCGTTGGGACGACGTGTGCGACGTGCTGGTCGCGGGCTTCGGTGCGGCGGGCGCGTGTGCCGCACTGGAAGCGGCGGCGGCAGGCGCGAAAGTGCGGATCGTCGAGCGTTTCGAGGGCGGCGGCGCGAGCGCGAAAAGTGGCGGCGTGGTCTACGCAGGCGGGGGCACGCGCTATCAAACCGAAGCCGGTTACAGCGACACGCCCGAGGCGATGTTCGATTACTTGCAGCAGGAAGTGGGCGACGCGGTGTCCGCGGCGACGCTCAAACGCTTTTGCGCCGGCAGTGTCGACATGCTGCGGTGGCTCGAACGTCTGGGCGTGCGTTTTGCCGCGTCGGTGCCGCCACGCAAGACGTCGTATCCGCAGAATCGCTATTACCTCTACTACTCGGGCAACGAGGCGGTAGGCGATGCCGTGCGTGAGCATGCGCCTGCTCCGCGTGGGCATCGCGTGGTCGGTGACGGTATGTCGGGCCGCGTGCTGTATGACACGTTGCGACGCGCGGTGGATGCGCAGCCATTCGTCGACACGATGTGCCACGCAAGCGTGCGCCGGTTGGTTACCGATCGCTGCGGTCGCGTGATCGGTGCTCAAGTCTGGCAAGTGGCGCCGGGCCGTGCCCAGCGCACCCATCGGCGACTTGCGCGCTGGGCGGAACGCCTGCATAACGGCATGCCGGCGTGGGCCGACTGGTTACGCGCAGCGCTCCATCGCGTCGAACAGCGCGAAGGTCGTCTCATTACGATCAAAGCCGATGCCGTGGTGTTGAGCACGGGCGGCTTCATCTTCAATCGGTCGATGGTGGCGCACTACGCGCCGCGTTATCTGCCGAACTGGCGTCTTGGCACCACCGGTTGTGACGGCTCCGGCATCCGGCTCGGTTTGTCTGCCGGTGGCATGGCGCGGCGGCTCGAACGTGTGTCTGCGTGGCGCTTCATCAATCCGCCTTATGCGTGGGCACAAGGCTGCGTCGTGGATCGCAATGGCGAGCGCTTTTGCAATGAGGAAGTCTACGGCGCGGCGCTCGGCCACGCGATATGCGAAACGCGCGAAGGGCACGCATGGCTGATTCTCGATGCGCGGCTCGTGAAGCTCGCGCTGAAGGAGTGTTTGCTCGGCAAGCTGTGGGCGTTTCAAAGCGTGCCCGCAATGCTGTTGATGCTGGCAGGCCGCAAACGCGCCCGCTCGCTGGCCGATCTGGCCGCCCGCATCGGTAGCGATCCTGCGGTGCTCGCGCAAACCGTCCATACCTACAACCTGGGCGCGCTTAACGGCATCGACCGTATGTTCGGAAAATCCTCTGCCATGTTGCGTCCGCTCATGCAAGGACCGTATTACGCGATCGACATTTCATCGGACAGCCGCATTTTCCCTTGCCCGTCGATCACGCTGGGCGGCTTGCAGGTCGACGAGACGACCAATGCTGTGTTGTCGGCACAGGGCACGCCGATTGAAGGCCTGTTCGCGGCCGGCCGGGCCGCGTGCGGCCTGGCATCGAATCATTACGTGAGTGGCCTTTCGCTCGCGGACTGTATCTGGTCCGGCCGCCAGGCAGGCCGGGCCGCAGCGGGCGTAGTTCTTGCGAACACCGCCCATTCCCTGACTGAAACTGACTGATACTGAAAGAGAGAACGAAGATGGGAGACAGACTCAAAGGCAAGATCGCCGTCGTCACAGGCGCCGCGAGCGGTGTCGGCAAACAGGACGCGTTGTTGTTCGCCCGTGAAGGCGCGCGTGTCGTGCTCACCGACGTCAACGAAGAAGCCGGCCGCGAAGTGGCTGCGCAGATCGGTGATGCCGCGTTGTTCGTGCGTCATGACATCACGTCCGAGGCCGGCTGGAACGATGTATTCGGCGCGACGCAAACGGCCTTCGGAACGCCGGATGTATTGGTCAATAACGCCGCGGTACTGTTGCTCGGCAGCATTGAAGACACCACGCTCGAACAATGGCAACGCGTGCTGCGCATCAATGCCGAAGGCTATTTTCTCGGTTGCCGCGCGGCAGTCAAAGCGATGAAGGAGAAGGGTGGCTCGATCGTCAACATGTCTTCGGTGGCGGCATTGGGTGGACTCGGCGCCTTCTGCGCGTACTCGGCCAGCAAAGGCGCGGTGACGGCCATGACGCGCGCAATCGCCGCGCACTGCAAGCAGCAGGGTTACAAGGTCCGCTGCAACACCATTCACCCGGACGGCATTCTCACGCCGATGACCGCACCGTTCTTCGGTACAGCCGAAGAAACCCGCGACGCGCTCACGCAATCGGTCGATCCGCACGGTCGGATGTGTCTGCCGGAAGACATCGCGAATCTGGTGCTGTTCCTTGCGTCCGATGAATCGCGCTTCATCAACGGCAGCGAGTATCGGATCGACAATGCGCAGATGATCATGGGCATCGCCTGAGTTCGCACGCCATGGCCGATTCGCGTTTTCACCGGCTCAAAGTGGCGAACGTGATCGCGGAGAGCGCCGACGCGCGCTCTTTCGTGTTCGAGTTGCCACAGGCGCTTCACGATGCATTCAGCTATCGCCCGGGGCAGTTTCTCACGCTCAAGGTGCCGTGCGCGGATGCTACCGTGCAGCGCTGTTATTCGCTTTCGAGCGCGCCGGGCATTGACCGCGCGCCGAAGATCACCGTCAAGCGGGTTCGCGATGGGCGCGTGTCGAACTGGCTGTGCGACAGCATTCAACCCGGTGACGAGCTCGACGTGATGGTGCCCGCGGGCGTGTTCACGCCGCGTTCGCTCGACGGCGACCTGCTTCTGTTCGCGGGCGGCAGCGGCGTTACGCCGGTACTGTCGATTCTCAAGTCCGCGCTGGTGAACGGGCGTGGCATGCTCACCTTGATTTACGCGAATCGGGACGCGCAGTCGGTAATTTTCAGCGAAGAACTGCGGCAACTCGGACAACGGCACGCCGGACGATTGCGGGTGATTCACTGGCTCGATAGCGTGCAGGGTATTCCGCAGCAGCGTCATCTGGAAGAACTGGCGCGGCCGTGGAGTACGCAGGAATGCTTTATCTGCGGGCCGGCGCTGTTCATGGAGAACGCGTTGGCGGCAATGCTTGCGCTGGGTTTGCCGCGTGCGAAGGTGCATGTGGAGCGGTTTGCGTCGCTGCCCGATTTGCCGGCTACGGTTGACGCGTCTGTGCCTCGGGTCGCTGGCGTGCCGGGGGTTGCCGGAGTGTCCGGAGTGTCCGGAGTGTCCGGCGCACCCGGAGTACGCACTGCGTCCATGGCGCCGGAAGCGCCCGACGTGCCCATCGCATCCGAACCGCTCCAGACGACCTCGATCGCAAATGCCGCAATCGAAACCGTGCTCGACGGCAACACCTTCACCTTCGTCTGCGAAACGGGTGAAACCCTGCTCGACGCCATGCTGCGCGCCGACGTGCCGGCCCCCAACTCGTGCCGCAGTGGTTTGTGCGGCGCCTGCATGTGCCGGGTCGAGGCCGGCAGCGTGAACCTGAACGCCAACCACGTGCTCGACGCAGCCGATCTGACCGACGGCTGGACGCTTGCCTGTAGTGCGACACCCGCCAGCGCGATGCTGCGCGTGGTCTTCCCCGACTAGGTTCGCGGTTCGCACGCGCGGTTCCCGCGTGTTGTGCTTGCCGCGAACCGTATCCATCGAATTCACCATGACGCTCAACCCCATCCTGACGACGCCCGCGCTGATCGCGCGCGGCGCCGCGCGCTACGGCACGCGTATCGCGATCGAAACCGTTCAGGGCAACCTGAGCTATGCGCAACTGGACGCCGCGCGGATCGACGCGGCGCGCGCGTTGATGAGTTGCGGTATCCAGCCAGGCGAGCGCGTCGCGATCTGGGCACCGAATATCGCTGAATGGATCGTGGCGGCACTCGCGATTCATAGCGCGGGCGCGGCGCTGGTGCCGATCAACACCCGCATGAAGGGGCTGGAAGCCGCGGCGATTCTCGAGGATAGCGGCGCGCGGCTGCTGTTTTGCTGCGGCACCTTCCTCGGCGATTCGTATCCGGTCATGCTGGCGGCACATCGTCCTGCCACGCTTGAACGGGTCGTGATGTTCGACGGCCCGGCAGCCGAAGCGAGCGGCGGCCGCGACGAAACCTGGGACGCATTCCTGCTGCGCGCGGCTGGCACCTCAATAGGAGCGTTCCGCGTCCGGGAAGCGTCGGTGCGCCCCGACACGCTGATGGACATCATGTTCACGTCCGGCACGACGGGCCGCCCGAAGGGTGTGATGACGACGCACGGCCAGAACCTGCACGCGGTTCACGATTGGGCGCAGATAGCGACGCTGCGCGAAAGCGACCGTTATCTGATCGTCAATCCGTTCTTTCACGCGTTCGGCTATAAGGCCGGCTGGCTCGCGGCGTTCGCGAGCGGCGCGACCGTGTTGCCGCATCTGGTGTTCAACCCGGAGCGCGTGCTCGAACGCATTGTGCGAGATCGTGTCTCCGTTTTGCCGGGACCGCCGACGCTGTACCACGCGTTGCTCGACATGCCGGACCTGGCCACGCGCGATCTGTCGTCTTTGCGAGTCGCGGTGACGGGCGCGGCATCGATTGCACCGAGCCTGATCGAAAGGATGCGCGCGCAACTGGGTTTCGAAACCGTGCTGACGGGCTACGGCCTCACTGAGTCATGCGGTTTTGCCACGCTGTGCCGCAACGGCGACGATGCCGAGACCGTCGCTCATACATCGGGCCGTGCGATGCCCGGCGTGGAGATCCGTATCGCCGACAGCAGTGGCGACGCGGTTGCTACGGGCGAAACAGGGGAAATCCTGATTCGTGGTTACAACGTGATGCAGGGCTATTTTGGCCAACGGGACAGTACGTCCGAGACAATCGACGAAGAAGGCTGGCTGCATACCGGCGACCTCGGCACGCTCGACGAACGCGGCTATCTGCGCATCACGGATCGCATCAAGGACATGTTCATCGTTGGCGGTTTCAACTGTTATCCGGCGGAGATCGAGCGGCTCTTCAGCGCGCATCCGGCGGTGGCGCAGGTGGCGCTGGTCGGCGTGCCTGACGAGCGGCTCGGCGAAGTGGGTCATGCGTATGTGGTGCTGCGCTCGGGCGAGCACGCGAGCCCGGAAGAACTGACCGACTGGGCCCGCAGGAACATGGCGAACTACAAGGTGCCACGTCATCTCACGCTGGTCGATCAGCTGCCCGTTAGCGCGGCTGGCAAGGTGCTCAAATACCGCTTGCGGGAAGCTGTCGAGAGCGACGTCAAAAACAACGAAAACACCGCTGAAAACACCGCTACAAGCTAGTCCCAACAGACGATGTTAGCCGCCCCCGGGACCGCCAGAATAAGCCTGACAACAACAGCTTCTGGAGGAGTCGGAGATGATCGATGTACGGGCTTTAGGCTACGTCGTCGTGCAGTCGGCGGATGTCGGCACATGGCGCGGCTATGCGGAAAACGTGCTGGGCATGCAGGCACAAGACGCAATGGATGGCGCGCTGTATGTGAAGATGGACGAGCGCGATTTCCGCTACCTGATCGTGCCCGGCGACGCCGATCGCTACTTCGCATCGGGTTGGGAACTGGCCGACGCGGCGGCGTTCGACGATGCGATCCGCGCTCTTGAGCAAGCCGGCGTGAAAACGACCCGCGCCAGCGCGCAAGAGATCGCGCTGCGCCGTGTACAGGCGATGGTGTGGTGTACCGATCCCTCCGGCAACCGGCACGAGCTCTTCTGGGGTGTGCGCGCCGATTTCAGGCGCTTCACCTCGCCGCTCGGCGTGTCCGGTTTCGTCACCGGCGCAATGGGCCTCGGTCATGCCGTGCTGCCCGCACCCCAGTTCGACGCGACCGACGCATTCCTGCGCGACGTGCTCGGCTTCGAACTCTCCGACATCTTTCGCGTTCGCTTCACCGACGATCCCGCCGAGCCCGAAAAGCGCATCCATTTTCTGCATTGCAAAAACGCGCGTCATCACAGCCTCGCGATTATGGACCTCGCGGTGCCGTCCGGCTGCATCCACGTGATGGCGGAAGTGAATTCGATGGACGAAGTGGGCCGCGGGCTCGACCGGGTTGCAGCGCAAAACGTGAAGCTCTCGGCGACGCTCGGCCGTCATTGCAATGACCACATGATCTCGTTCTACATGAAGACGCCGGGCGGCTTCGATCTGGAGTACGGCTACGGTGGCCTGACGGTGGACTGGGCGCAGCACAGCGTCTACGAGGCGACGCGCGTGAGCCTGTGGGGCCACGACTTCAGCGTTGGATTCCGCTAGGCCCTAGTCAGCAAACACGCAGGAAACCTGCAGGAATAACGCATGAAACCACTCGATAAAGCACTCAGCGCGCGCGACGCCGTCGCGCAACTCGCCGATGGCATGACGATCGGCATCGGCGGCTGGGGTCCCCGCCGCAAACCGATGGCACTTGTGCGCGAGATTGTCCGCTCGAATCTGAAGGACCTCACCGTGGTCGCCTATGGCGGCCCTGACGTCGGGCTGCTGTGCGCGGCAGGGAAAGTGCGCAAGCTGGTGTTCGGCTTCGTATCGCTCGACGTGATTCCGCTCGAACCGCATTTTCGCCGGGCTCGCGAGCAAGGCGCGCTCGACGTGTGGGAACTCGACGAAGGCCTGCTGCAACTCGGCCTGCGCGCAGCGGCCGCACGTCTGCCGTTTTTGCCGACGCGCGTCGGCTTGGGTACTGATCTGCTGAAACACGCGCCGCATTTGCGAACCGTGGAATCGCCCTATGGTGGCGAAACGCTGCTGGCAATGCCCGCGCTTGAACTCGATGCCGCGTTGCTGCACGTGAATGCTGCGGACAGGATGGGCAATACGCGCATCGACGGTCCCGATCCTTTCTTCGACGCATGGTTCGCCCGCGCGGCGAAGCAGTGCTTCGTCAGTAGCGAGACGTTGGTCGAAACGCTCGCGAGCGAGGATCTGGATCTCGCGCGCCGTAACACCTTCGAACGTTCGCTCGTGAGTGGCGTGGTGCACGCGCCGTGCGGCGCGCATCCCACTTCGTGCGCGCCGGCCTACGGCTGGGATTTGCCGCATCTGAAGACGTATTGCGCCAGCGCGGAAGATCCGCAGCAAACAGCGGCTTACCTGAGTGACGTAGTAGGCGCCGACGAATCGGGCTATCTGCTGCGCGCGGGCGGCCGGTCCCATGTAGCGGCGTTGCCGTTGCCGATTCTGTAATGGAGCGCAGATGAGCGACTCTCTCGATTATTCCCTCGCCGAACTGATGATTGCCGCGGCGGCGCGCGTCTGGCGTGATGACGGCGAAGTGCTGGCGACGGGTATCGGCACCGGGCCGCGTCTTGCCGCAGGGCTCGCGCGACTGGCCTACAACGCGGGTCTGATGCTCACCGACGGTGAAGCCTATCTGGTCGAAAGCCCGGTGCCGCTCGGGCCGCGTGAAGCGGATTATCGCCTGCAGGCATCCGGCCTGATGACCTATGAGCGTGTGTTCGATTGTGTGTGGCACGGCAAGCGTCATGCGTTGGTGATGCCCACGCAGATCGACCGCTTCGGCCAGGCCAACATCTCCTGGCTCGGCGACGACTATGCGCGCCCGAAAACGCAATTGCTCGGCGCGCGCGGTTTCCCGGGCAACAGCATCAATCACGCGAATTCGTTTTTTATTAGCGGCCACGGCAAGCGTACGTTCGTTGCCGGGGAAGTGGATATGGTGTGCAGCGTGGGCTACAACCCGGCGCGTGAAATCCCCGGCATGCGCGCGTTCACCGATCTGCGCAGCGTGATCACCGATCTGTGCGTGATGGACTTCGGCGGTGCGAATCATGCAGTGCAGGTTCGTTCCTTGCATCCCGGCGTGAGCTTCGACGAAGTACAGGACGCGACGGGCTTCGAATTGCACAGGCATCCCGACATGCATGTGACGCCGCCGCCGGGCGCCGACGATCTGCGCATTGTGCGCGCGCTCGATCCGCACAACCTGCGTGCGGGCGTCGTGCGCAACAACCCCGCGCCGCGCCGCGTGTGAGGGACATCATGGAAGCCACCCACGAAAGCGTCGTCGAGTATTGCGTGAGCGACGGCATCGCCACGCTCACGATGAATCGCCCTGAGTATCACAACGCGCAGAACTCGAAGATGACGTATGCGCTCGACGCCGCGTTCAAGCGTGCGTCGAACGACGATGCGGTGAAGGTTATCGTTCTTGCCGGCGCGGGCAAGCATTTTTCCGCGGGTCACGACATCGGCACACCGGGCCGTGACATCGACCAGTCGTTCGAGCGCGCCTCGCTCTGGTATGACCATGTCGGCAAGGAAGGCGGCGAGTTTCTCTACGCCCGTGAACAGGAGGTCTATCTCGGCATGTGCCGTCGCTGGCGCGATCTGCCCAAGCCGACCATCGCGATGGTGCAGGGCGCGTGCGTGGCGGGCGGCCTGATGCTGGCGTGGGTGTGCGATCTGATCGTCGCCTCGGACGACGCGTTCTTTTCCGATCCAGTCGTGCGCATGGGCATTCCAGGCGTCGAGTATTTTGCGCATGCGTATGAATTGAATCCACGCATCGCCAAGGAGTTTCTGTTTCTCGGCGAACGCATGGACGCGGCGCGCGCGTATCAGATGGGCATGGTCAATCGTGTCGTGCCGCGCGAGCGCTTGCAGGACACCACGACGGAAATCGCCGCGAAGATCGCGCGCATGCCGCGGCTCGGGTTGGCGCTGACCAAGCAGGCTGTGAATCACGTCGAAGAATTGCAAGGCAAACGCGCGGCGATGGATGCGGCCTTTGCATGGCACCACTTCGCGCATGCGCACAACGAACTGGTGAGCGGCGACAAGCTGGGTGGTTACGACGCCCGCAAGATGGCCGAGTCGCAGCGGCCCGGTCCCGCTGCCGTCAGCGATGTAAAAGCCGACGGAGAAGCCGCATGAGCGCAACGTTGCATACGCCCTTGTGCGATCTGCTCGGCTGTCGCTATCCGATCGTGCAGACGGCGATGGGGTGGGTCGCCGATGCCAGGCTCGTCGCTGCGACCTGTAATGCGGGCGGTTTCGGTTTTCTCGCCGGCGCGACGCTCGAAGCCGATCGCGTGGAGGCAGAAATCCTGCGGGTGAAGGCACTGACGGACAAACCGTTCGGCATCAACTTCCATATGTTCCAGCCGAACGCGGCACAGGTGGTCGATCTGGCGATCAAGCACCGGCTGCGCGCCGTGAGCTACGGCCGCGGGCCGGACGCGAAGACGATCCGCCGCTTCAAGGACGCGGGTGTGATGTGCATTCCCACCGTCGGCGCACCGAAACACGCGGCCAAAGCGGTCGAGCTGGGTGCCGATGCGGTCACCGTGCAAGGCGCTGAAGGCGGTGGCCATACCGGTTCGATGCCGACCACACTGTTGCTGCCTGAAGTGCTGGATGCAGTGAATGTGCCGGTGATCGCAGCAGGCGGTTTCTTTGACGGACGCGGTCTTGCGGCGGCGCTTGGCTACGGCGCGTCAGGTATTGCGATGGGCACGCGCTTTCTGATGGCCGAAGAGTCGCCAGTACCGCGTTCGACGCTCGCGCGCTACGTGGAGGTCAACGACCCTTCGCAAATCCGCGTGTCCGCGGCGCTGGACGGCTTGCCGCAGCGAATGATCGACAACTCCTATTTGCTGCGCCTTGAAGCATTCGGCCCGCTGCGCCGCACGCTCTTCGCGTTGCGCACGGCTGAAGCGTGGCGCCGCCAGAGTGGCATGAGTCTGAGCCAGATGGCCGCGCTCGGCTTCAAGGCACTGCGCGATCACAGCTACACCGCGAGCCAGACGCTGATGGCGGCGAATGCACCGTTTCTGATTCAGCGCGCCATCGTCGACGGTAAGCCGGATGAGGGCGTGCTGCCAAGCGGTCAGGTCGCCGCGGTGATCGGCGCGATCGAATCGTGCGAGACCTTGATCGCGCGGATCGTCGACGAAGCCGTGGCGCGGCTCGATGCGCTGGCGGCGATGCGCGGCGCGCGGGTTCACGCGTGAATCGACCGATGACGAACACACGATCCAGGGTATGCGCCGCTGCACGACACCACGCGTGACCCAGCGCATGACCCAGCGCATGACCCCATAAAGTAAATCCAGATCATTCACCAGGGACGGAGATATGACAGAACCCAACAATAGCGTCCGCTCGCTGCCGTTCAGAATCGAACGCGAAGGCGGCGTCGGCGAACTGGTGATCGACCAGCCGCCAGTCAATGCGCTCGATGCACGCGGCTGGCAAGCGCTAGCCGACGCAATCGACGCCCTCGGCCGCGACGACAGCGTGCACGTGATCGTGCTGCGCGGTGAAGGGCGCGGATTTTGCGCGGGTGTCGATATCAAGGAACTGGCGGCACATCCCGAACGGATCGTCGCGGTCAACGCCGGCAATTACGCGACCTTTCGCGCGGTGCACCGCAATCCGAAGCCGGTGATCGTCGCAGTGCATGGTTTTGTGCTGGGCGGGGGCATCGGCATTTGCGGTGCGGCGGACGTGATCGTCGCGTCCGACTGCGCGAGCTTCGGCGTGCCCGAGATCGACCGCGGCGCGATGGGTGGTGGCGCCCATCTCCAGCGCATGTTCGGCGTGCAGAAAGTGCGCGCGATGTATTTCACGGGCGACATGGTCGACGCCGCCGAAGCCTATCGGCTCGGTGCGATCGAGCGCGTGGTGCCGCGCCCACAACTGCGCGAGGCGGCGTTCGAGATCGCCCGCAAGATAGCCGCGAAAAGCCCTGCGATGCTGCAACTCGCGAAAGAAGCGCTAAACGGTGTCGAAGACGGCGACCTTGAAGACAAATACCGCTGGGAGCAGGGCTTCACATTGCAGGCGTATATGACGAACGATTCGGTGGAAGCACGTTCGGCCTTCGTCGAAAAGCGTGACGCGCAGTTCAATGGTGCCAATGACGCCGAACGCAAAGCCGGAGCGCGCGCATGAAGCTCGACTACACGCCGGCGCAACGCGCGTTCCGCGCCGAGATTCGCAGCTGGCTCGCGGCCCACGTGCCGCGCGAACCGCTGCCGAGCTTCGACACCGAAGCGGGTTTCGCCGCGCACCGGGCATGGGAACGCACGCTGCATTCGGGCCGCTGGAGCATGGTGACGTGGCCACGCGAACTCGGTGGACGCGGTTGCGATCTGATCGAGTGGCTGATCTTCGAAGAAGAATATTGGCGCGCCGATGCACCGATGCGCGTGAATCAGAACGGCATTTTCCTGCTCGGTCCGACCTTGATGGACTTCGGCACGGACGAGCAAAAGGCCCGCTTTCTGCCGGCGATGGCGGCGGGCGAACACGTATGGGCGCAAGGCTGGTCCGAGCCCAACGCAGGCTCCGACATGGCCGCGATCCGCGCGAGTGCCATCCGCACCCATGAAGGCAGGGGCGACGAATACATCCTGAACGGCCAGAAGATCTGGTCGACTCGCGCGGTGTGGGCCGACTGGCTGTTCGGCCTGTTTCGCAGCGATCCGCAATCCACCCGTCACCACGGGCTGACTTTCCTGATGATGCCGCTCTCGACACCAGGCATCACTGTGCGGCCGATTCGTCAGTTGAACGGCCACACCGGTTTCGCCGAGATTTTCTTCGACGACGTGCGGGTGCCGGTCGAGAACCGTCTCGCCGGTGAAGGCATGGGTTGGCAGGTCGCCATGGCAACCGCCGGATTCGAACGCGGCTTGATGCTGCGCTCGCCCGCGCGTTTCCAACGTACCGCCGAAGCGTTGCGCGCGCTTTATCTGGCGCACCGCGCGCAAGCCGACCGCGATCCGACCTTGCGCGACCGGGTGATCAGCGCGTGGATGGATGCGCAGGCCTACGCGCTCTCCACCTACGCCACCGCGAGCCGTTTGCAGAAGGGCGGTCACATTGGCGCGGAGTCGAGTACCAATAAGGTGTTCTGGTCCGAACTCGATCTGCGCATGCATCAAACCGCGCTCGATATTCTCGGCGCGCATGCCGAGGTCGTGCCGCAGTCGCACGAGCAACACGCGGCGCTCGGCAGTTGGCTCGACGGTTTCCTGTTCGCTCAGGCCGGGCCGATCTATGCGGGCACCAACGAGATCCAGCGCAACATCGTCGCGGAACGGATGCTGGGGATGCCGCGGTCGTGATGCCGTTGTTGCAGGCGGAATGCAACCCGCTGCAGCCCGCATTCAGACGCTTAAAGGATTGAGCGAGGAACTATGGATTTCGTATTCAACGAAGATCAGGAAGCACTGGCGAGCAGCGTCAAGCGCTTTCTGATGACGGAAATGACGCCGGAGCTGATCCGCGAGTTGTGGAGCACGCCTACGGGTCGTTCGGAGCGCATGTGGGACATGTTCGCCTCGCAAGGGCTGACGGCCGTGTCGGTGCCGGAAAGTCACGACGGGTTGGGGCTCGGTGACGTGGAGTGGGCGCTGCTCGCGCAGACCTATGGCTATTTTGCGGGACCGGAGCCGTTGCTCGAGACGGCGCTCGTGGCCGTTGGCATGCTGGAAGATTTGCCCGCCGGCGCGCAACGCGATGCGCTGCTGCGCGATATCGCGGCGGGAACGGCGCGCGTGGCGATTACGCATCCGGTGAATCCGTATGTCAGCGATGCGCACGTCGCGCAGGTTTTGCTATGCGAGCGGGATGGCGAATTGCATTGGCTTACGCCCGACGCTTGCAGCTTGAATGCGGTGCAGAGTATCGACCCTTCGCGTCGGCTGTTCGAACTTGACTGGCAGGCGACGGCGAGCACACGGGTAGCCACCGCTAGCGAGGCGCAGCCATTGCTGGCGCGCGCACTCGATCGGGGTGCGTTCGCCGTCGCCGCGCAATTGCTCGGCCTTACGCAACGCGTGCTCGATGTCGCGATCGACTATAGCGCGCAACGCAAGCAATTCGGCAAGCCGATCGGCTCGTATCAGGCGCTCAAGCATCTGCTCGCCGACGTGGCGATCCGCTATGAGTTCGCGCGACCGGTGGTGTATCGGGCCGCCTGCGCGATCGCCGACAACGACCCGAACCGTGCGCTGTATGTCTCCCACGCGAAGCTTGCTGCCACCGCTGCGGCGCAGCTCGCCGCGCGCCATGCGATGCAGGTGCACGGTGCGATTGGCTACACGTGGGAGCTTGACCTGCAGATCTTCATGAAACGCATCTGGGCGCTCTCCGGCAGTTGGGGCGACACGACGTTTCACAAAGCCCGCGTAGCCGACGCGCTGATCGGGTCAAGTACTCCGATCGGACCGGCTCGCACTTTCGAACTGGAATCGTGATGAAACAGGCTTATATCGTCGATGCGTTGCGCACCCCGACCGGCCGCCGCAAAGGCGGACTCGCGCAGGTACATGCTGCGGATCTCGGCGGCTTCGTGCTGAAGGAACTGGTCGGCCGTAACGGCATTCCCGCCGATGAGTACGACGACGTGGTGTTCGGCTGCGTCGATACGATTGGCCCGCTGGCGGGCAATATCGCGCGCACCTGCTGGCTCGCCGCGGGTTTGCCGTTGACGGTGCCCGGCGTCACCGTGGACCGCCAATGTGGTTCGTCGCAGCAGGCCGTGCATTTTGCCGCACAGGCCGTGATGAGCGGCACGCAGGATGTGGTGGTCGCGGGCGGTGTGCAGACCATGACGCGGATTCCGATTTCGTCGGCGATGACGGCGGCCGAGCCGCTCGGTTTCACCGATCCGTTCTCGGGCAGCATCGGCTGGCGCGCGCGTTTTGGCGACGCGCCAGTTTCGCAGTTCCATGCGGCGCAACGGATCGCGGATCACTGGAACCTGTCGCGTGAAGCGATGGAGCAGTACGCGCTGGAGAGCCACCGGCGCGCGCTGGCAGCGATCGAAGGCGATTACTTCAAGCGCGAAATCGTGCCGTTCGCGGGCGTTGTTCACGACGAGACGCCGCGCAAGGACACCACGCTCGCGAAGATGGCATCGCTTCAGCCGCTCATGCCAGGCGGCGCGCTAACGGCGGCTGTCTCGAGTCAGACCTGCGATGCCGCGGCGGCGCTGCTGGTCGTCTCCGAAGATGCGCTGAAGCGTTACGGCCTCACACCGCGTGCCCGCATCCATCACTTGAGCGTGCTCGGCGACGATCCGCTATGGATGCTCACCGCACCGATTCCCGCGACACGTCACGCATTGCGCAAATCTGGCCTCACGCTGGACGATATCGATGTGGTGGAGCTGAACGAAGCGTTTGCCTCGGTGGCGCTCGCGTGGCTTGCCGAAATGCGTTATCCGCACGAGAAGACCAATCCAAACGGCGGCGCGATCGCGCTTGGTCATCCGCTCGGCGCAACCGGCGCGCGGTTGATGACGACGCTGCTGCACGAGCTTGAACGCACGCAAGGTCGCTACGGCTTGCAAACGATGTGCGAGGGCGGTGGTCTTGCCAACGTCACGATCATCGAACGCCTTTAAAAGCGTCACTGAGTGCATGTCTGTTTACGAGGATCAAGCATGGGAATCTGCAACGACCGCACCGTGATCATCACCGGTGCGGGTGGAGGGTTGGGACGCGAATATGCGCTGGCGTTTGCCGCCGAGGGGGCGGCGGTGGTGGTCAACGATATTCGTCAGGAGGCCGCGCGAGCGGTCTGCGACGAGATCGCGCGAGCTGGCGGCCGGGCATTGGCGAACGCCGACGACATTACGCGCATCGACACGGCGCAACGCATCATCGACGCCACGCGCGAGGCGTTCGGCGAGATTCATGTGGTGGTGAACAACGCGGGCATCTGTCGCGACCGGATGTTCACCAGCATGACCGAAGCCGATTGGGACGACGTGATGCGGGTGCATCTGCGCGGGCATTTCTGTCTTGCGCAACTGCTGGCGCGCGAGTGGCGTGATGCGTCGAAGGCGGGGCGCGAGGTGGATGCGCGCATCGTCAATACGAGTTCGGGTGCGGGTCTGCAAGGGTCGATCGGCCAGGCGAACTATGGCGCGGCCAAGGCGGCAATTGCGGCATTGACGTTGATGCAGGCCGCGGAATTGCAACGTTACGGTGTACGAGTGAACGCGTTGGCTCCGGCGGCGCGCACTTCGATGACCGAAGGCGTGTTCGCCGAGATGATGCAAAAGCCCGCCGACGGCTTCGATTACTTCGATCCGGCCAACGTCGCGCCGCTGGTTGTCTGGCTCGGCAGCGCGCAATCACGCGAGGTCAACGGACAGGTGTTCGAAGCGGCGGGCGGCATGATCGCGATCGCCGAGGGTTGGCGCACGGGGCCGCGCGTCGACATCGGTGCACGCTGGCAAGTCACTGCATTGGGCGATGCGGTGGCGGCGCTGGTCGCCCAACGCCGGCCGGCGCAGCAAGTCTACGGAAGCTGATGCGATGAACCTCGCTCTCTCCGAAGAACAAACCATGATCCGCGATTCTGCGGCTGAGGTGCTGGCCGAGCGCAGCGCATCGGCTGCGGTCCGGCAGGCGATCGAACACAGCGCCGGCCGCGACGATGGTCTGTGGCACACGCTCGCCAGCGAACTCGGCTGGTGCGCGCTGACCGTGCCGGAAGCGGTGGGCGGCGCGGGTCTGGGCGCGATGGAACTGGTGTTGCTGATGGAGCAGATGGGGCGGCGCCTCGCCTGCGTGCCTTACTTCAGTACGGTGTGCCTGGCGGCGACGGCACTGGCGCAGTGCGAATCCGAGGCCGCTCGTGAATGGCTTTCGCGAATCGCAAGCGGCGAGGTGAGTGCGACGCTGGCGTTGCAATCGGGGGCTGGATTCGAGGCAAG
This sequence comes from Paraburkholderia sediminicola, assembly GCF_046030555.1. GTDB lineage: Bacteria > Pseudomonadota > Gammaproteobacteria > Burkholderiales > Burkholderiaceae > Paraburkholderia > Paraburkholderia sediminicola_E. The sequence continues at coordinate 360,992 of NZ_JAQQCH010000002.1, forward strand.
GATGGATTCTGTGCGCACCGTGCCCGGTTCTTATGCGCCGGTGGTTTCGGCGTATGCGGAAGAGACGGCAGACGGATACCGTCTGTCGGGGACGTTGTCACATGTTTTCGATGGTGCGAGCGCCGATCTGTTGCTGGTGCCCGCTTTGATCGCGAACGAAGCGCAAACCATCGCGCTGTTCGAATTGAACTGCGCTGATCTTGTTGGTCTCACTCGCACACCGCTCGTGACACTCGATGCGACACGTCCGTTGGCGCGTATCGAGTTGAAAGCGATTGATGTGCCGCGTGACGCGCTGTTGGCTTGCGGTCGCGAGGTGGAACGCGCGCTCTCGGTTACCGCATGGTTTGCGGCGCTAGCCTTGGCCGCCGAACAGCTCGGCGGCGCGCAGCAATGCCTCGACCTCACGCTTGCCTACACGACAGAGCGCGTGCAATTCGGGCGCGCGATTGCGTCGTTTCAGGCGGTCAAACATCGTTGCGCGCAGATGATGGTCGAAATAGAAGCGGCCCGTTCGGCCGTGCTCGGCGCGGCGCAGGCGTGGGATCAAGTGCGAACTCAGGTGCCGAACCAAATGTGCAATCAGTCAGGCGGTTCCTTACCACCGGATGTGCTTGCCGATATCGCCACAGCAAAAGCCACCGCCAACGACGCGTTCCGCTTCTGCGCTCAGGAAGCGATCCAGTTGCACGGCGGCGTCGGCTTCACGTGGGAATACGACCCTCAACTGTATTTCAAGCGCGCACAAGCTTGCAGCGCGCAATTCGGCACGACCGCGCAGATGCTGTCGTTCATCGCGGAGCAGGTGATCGACCGCGGCGAGGCTTCGAGCGTAGAGCTGCCGCTGCCACTCGCTCATGACGACCACGCGCAAGCCGTCCTCGCGGGAGTCCTTTGATGAACAGCGAAACGCAACAGCATCGCTTGCGCGTGGAAGTCGCCGACTGGATGAGCACGCATCTGCGTGGCGAGTTCGCCTGCCTGCAATACCGTGGTGGTCCTGGCGACGAAGAAGCGTATCCGGCGCTGCGCAAGAAATGGGAACGTGAACTGGCAAGCGGCGGCTGGACCGGTCTGGGCTGGTCCGCCGAACATGGCGGCCGGGCGATGTCCGTCGCAGAACAAGTGGCTTTTCACGAGGAATACGCACGCGCCGGTGGTCCAGGGCGCATGGGTCATATCGGTGAAGGGTTGCTCGGGCCCACCTTGATCGCGTGCGGTACTGAAGATCAACGCAAGCGTTTTCTGCCCGGCATCCTGAACGGCACGCAGTTCTGGTGCCAGGGCTATTCGGAACCGGGCGCGGGTTCCGATCTCGCGAATGTCCGCACGCGTGCAGTCCGCGACGAAAACGGCAATTGGCGCGTGCACGGCCAGAAAGTCTGGACGTCGCTCGCGCACGATTCCGACTGGATCTTTGTAATCGCGCGCACTGATCCGGAATCGCGCGGCAATCGCGGGCTGTCGTTCCTGTTGATGCCGCTCGATCAATCCGGCATCGAGATTCGTCCGATCAAACAATTGAACGGCGGCGCCGAATTCAATGAAGTGTTCTTCGACGGCGCACTCGCCGCAGCAGAAGATCTGGTCGGCGTGCCCGGCGATGGCTGGCGCATTGCGATGACGCTGCTCGGTTTCGAGCGCGGCATGTCCACGCTCGGCCAGCAGATGCAGTTCATTCGTGAACTCGAATGGGTGGTCGACGCGGCGCATGAAGCGGGTGCCGCGAATGATCCGCTGATTCGTCAACGGATCGCGCGCGCGTGGGCCGGCTTACGCGTGATGCGCTACAACGCGCTGCGCATGCTGGCGGGCGCCGGTGCCGATGAAAGCGGCAGCGCGTTGGGCCGTGAAGCGCTGATCTACAAATACTACTGGTCGAACTGGCATCGTGAGCTCGGCCAACTGGCGATGGATGTGCTTGGCCTCAACGCCAACCTGATCGATAGCGCCGACGCGAAACGTACCCGCTTGCAGGGCGTGTTTCTTTTCTCGCGAGCCGACACGATCTACGCCGGCACCAACGAAATCCAATTGAACATCATGGCCGAGCGCGGGCTCGGCATGCCGAGAGAACCCCGAGGAGCGCTATGAACGAATCCCAAACGGTGCGGACCGCGCCTGCCTATGTGCCGGGCCATCAACTGCTGGCGGGCAAATCCGTGCTGATTACCGCGGCCGCCGGGGTCGGCATCGGCTTTGCCGCCGCCAAACGCTGCGCGGAAGAGGGCTGCCGCGCGCTCTTCATCTCTGACATCCACGAGCGGCGCCTCGCGCAGGCAGTCGAAACCTTGCGCGCCGAAACGGGTTTGGGGGCGATCTACGGGCGTTTGTGCAACGTCTCGGTGGAAGAGGATGTACGCGCGCTGGTCGCGGACGCTGAGGACAAGATGCAAGGCGTCGACGTGCTGATCAATAACGCCGGGCTTGGCGGCGCGCGTCGCATCGTCGAAATGGACGATGCCGAATGGTCGCGGGTGATCGACATTAGCCTCACTGGCACCTTCCGCATGACGCGCGCGATCTTGCCGCACATGCAGCAGCGTGGCCGTGGCGTGATCGTGAACAACGCGTCAGTGCTCGGCTGGCGTGCGCAGGCGGAACAGGCGCATTACGCCGCGGCGAAGGCCGGTGTGATGGCGTTTACGCGCTGTGCCGCGCTCGAAGCCGCGCCGTACGGTGTGCGCATCAACGCAGTGGCGCCGAGTATTGCACTGCACGATTTTCTGAAGAAATCGGCTTCGGCCGATCTACTCGATCAACTGGCGTCGCGTGAAGCATTCGGACGCGCCGCGGAAGTGTGGGAGGTGGCGAACGTGATGGTCTTTCTGGCAAGCGACTACGCGTCGTATATGACCGGTGAAGTGCTGTCGGTCAGCAGTCAGCACGCGTGATGGATAACGCTATGGCTGAAGTCAACGACATCAGCGGCACCAGTGGAATCGGCGGCATGGGCAACGTTGGCGACCATAGCCAGCCCGCTCGCGTATTCGCCCATCCCGAAGGGCTGATGGCCGCAGTGGGTGAAGCGTTCGGGGCAAGCGCGTGGCTCACGATCGATCAACCGCGCATCGATCTGTTCGCCGGCGCGACGCTCGATCACCAGTGGATTCACGTCGACCCGGAACGCGCCCAGCATGGCCCGTTTGGCGGCTGCATTGCGCACGGTTTTCTCACGCTCTCGCTCGTCAATTTCTTCCTGCCGCAGATCGTGCGTGTCGACGGCGCGCGGCTCGGCGTCAACTATGGCTGCGACAAGATCCGTTTCCCCGCACCGGTGCGAGCCGGCGCGCGTATCCGCGGCGTGGGCCTGTTGCTGCGCGCCGAAGCGATCGAAGGCGGCGTGCAGGCCTGGATTCGTGTGACCGTGGAAATCGACGGCGAGACGAAACCGGGTTGCGTGGCCGACACCATCAGCCGCTACTACCTGTAGAAACCCGAAGAAAGCTGTAGAACCCGTAGAGGAATAGTTTATGAACGAAGCGGTCATCGTCTCGGTTGCGCGCACACCGATCGGCAAGGCATTTCGCGGCGTGTTCAACGACACCGAAGCGCCCGCACTCGGCGGCCACGTGGTGCGTGCCGCTGTCGAGCGCGCACAACTCGACACCGCCGATATTGACGACGTGTTGATGGGCTGCGCCGCGCAACAGGGCACCCAGGGCTACAACATCGGCCGGCTCTCGGCGGCTGCAGCGGGTTTGCCGGCGTCGGTACCGGGCATGGCGATGGACCGGATGTGCTCGTCGGGGTTGATGACGATCGCGACGGCCGCACAAAACATCCTGTGCGGCGACGCGCGAATCGTGGTGGCGGGCGGGGTTGAGTCGATCACGCTGACGCAGAACAAACACAAGAATGCGTACCGGGCGCGTTCAGATGCAGTGCTCGCGTATCAACCGGCCGCGTACATGGCGATGATCGAAACGGCGGAAATCGTCTCGCGCCGTTACGGCATCTCGCGTGAAGCGCAGGACGAATACGCGCTGGCGAGCCAGCAGCGCACGGCCGCGGCGCAGGCGGCGGGCCGCTTCGACGAAGAGATTGTGCCGCTCGAGGCGCAGCGCGCGCTGTTCGACAAGGAAGGTAAGCAGGTTGGTATCGAAAGCGTGCGGGCTACGCGCGACGAATGCAATCGCGCCGATACGAGCGCGGCCAGTCTTGCCGCGCTGAAGCCAGTTTGGAGTGGCGGCGAAGCGGTCGCGCAGGGTGAGTTCATCACGGCCGGCAACGCGTCGCAACTGTCCGACGGTGCGGCAGCGGTGGTCGTGATGAGCGCAGCGGAGGCGAAGCAGCGTGGATTGAAGCCGCTCGGTATTTACCGAGGCATGGCGGTGGCAGGCTGTGCAGCCGACGAAATGGGCATCGGTCCGGCGCTCGCGGTACCGAAACTGCTGGCGCGTCATCGGTTGACGGTAAGCGACATTGGCCTGTGGGAGATGAACGAGGCGTTCGCGTGTCAGGTCATTTACTGCCGCGATCAACTGCATATTCCTGCCGATCGTCTGAACGTGAACGGAGGCGCGATCTCGGTCGGCCATCCGTTCGGGATGTCCGGCACCCGCATGACGATGCACGGGTTGCTCGAAGCGCGGCGACGCGGCGTGCGCTATGTCGTCGTGACGATGTGTGTCGGCGGCGGCATGGGCGCCGCGGCACTCTTCGAAACAGCGGCATAGACCGCGGTCGGAGCTTTGCATGGGATCGGAGTAAGAGCTTTGCATGGGACCAGAGTAAGAGCTTTGCATGGGACCAGAGTAAGCGCTAAAGCGCCAACTCTGGTCGACAGGAGACAAAAAAATGAAATCGACAATACCTGGTTTGCTGCTTTCGGCGGCAGTGTTGGGCGCGGCGTTGTTTGCGTTTTCGCCTCGTCCGGTGCCGGCTTTCGCGGCTACGAGCATTCAGGCCGATCGCCTGCAGATCAACGGCCTCGCCAGAGCAGGTACGCGCCTCGTCGCGGTGGGCGAGCGCGGCGTGATCCTCCTGAGCGACGATGCGGGCGCGTCCTGGCGGCGAGCCGCTGTGACGTCCGACGAAGCATCGGCGCTTACGCAAGTGTTCTTCATCTCGCCGCGTATCGGCATTGCGGTAGGGCATGACGGCTGGATCGTGCGCACCGTCGATGGCGGTGCGCATTGGAGCGAAGTGCGCTTCGATCGCAAGCATTCGGATCCGCTGCTGTCGGTGTGGGGCAATGCCGAGGGGTTGGTATTCGCCAGCGGCAGCTTCGGTCAACTGTTCGTCTCACACGACGCGGGCGTTACCTGGGTTCTACAGAAAACGCCCGCTGACGACCGCCACCTGAATGCGATTACCGGCGATTCCAGCGGCCGTCTGATGATCGCCGGCGAAACCGGCACGCTCCTGCGCTCAACCGACAACGGCGCGACCTGGGAGAAGCGCCCCGTGCCTTATCAGGGCTCGCTTTTCGGAATCCTGAAGCTCGCTGATGGCGACTGGCTTGCATACGGCATGCGCGGCAATGTGCTGCGCAGCACGGATCAGGGCGACACGTGGACGCATATCGATAGCCGCGTCGGTACCTCTTACTTCGGCGCGGTGCAACTTGCGGACGGCGAACTGGTGCTGGTCGGTCAGGGCGGCGCGATCGTCACCTCGCGCGATAACGGACAGAGCTTCGCGGTGCGCAAGGTGGGTGGCGTGCAGAGCCTCGCGGCTGTGGTCGACGCCGGGCATGGCGAGCTTGCGCTGGGCGGTGAAGCGGGCGTGGCGCTGCTGCCTGTGTCGTCCGCAGCGCGGTCGCCGCTTGGGTCACGGCCTGGATCACCACGTGTGTCGCCTGACGCGTCACCTTCCTGAACGCGCGGCTACGTTCGCCGAAACTCCATAGCGCGCTCGCCGGCCACTGAGTCACCACGCCCGCTGCGCTACCCCCGTTTGCCTTGCCGTGAGACGCATCATGAACGCATCGTCCCGTCCTTCTTCGTCCCGTCTTTCACGTTTTGTCGAGCGTTGCGCCGACGCCATCATGCGACACCGGCGCATCCTGCTGACGCTGTGTCTCGCGTTGACGGTCGCGCTGGGTTGTTCCGCGACGCGCCTGCGGCTCGACCCTGGGTTCAACAAGATGATCCCGATGCAGCACCCGTACATGCAGGTGTTCAATCGCTATGCGAGCGCCTTTCCGGGCGCGAATACGATTCTCGTGAGTCTGCGCTGGAAGGGTCACGGCGACATCTACAACCAGGCGTTCATGGATGATCTGCGTCACGCGACCGATGACGTGTTCTTCATTCCCGGCGTGAACCGCTCGCGCGTGTTCTCGTTGTTCACACCGAACGTGCGCTATACGGAGGTCACCGAGGCGGGTTTTCGTGGCGACGTCGTGGTGCCTGGCCAGTTCACCAGCGCGAATCCTGACGACCTCGCCAAAGTGCGCCGCAACGTGGCGCGTTCCGGCCAGATCGGCAGGCTGGTCGGCAACGATCTGCATTCCGCGCTGATCCGTGCGGAATTGCGCGAGACGGACCCCGTCACCGGCAGGCATCTGGATTACAGCGCGGTGGCGCGGCAGCTCGAACAGATCCGCGCGCGCTATTCGAATCAGGATGTTGAAGTCGACATTATCGGCTTTGCGAAACTGGTGGGGGATGTGGAGGCGGGAATCAGCGGCGTGATCGGCTTTTTCGCGCTCGCGTTTCTGATTACCGCTGCGTTGCTGTTTGCATACACGCGCTCGGCGAAGACCACGGTGCTCGCGCTGTTCGTCGCGTTGCTGCCAGTGGTGTGGTTGCTGGGCGCGTTGCCGGTGCTGGGTCTCGGTATCGATCCGATGTCGATCCTCGTACCGTTCCTGATCTTTTCGATCGGTGTCTCGCATGCCGTTCAGATGACGAATGCGTGGAAGCAGGCGCTGGTCGCCGGCATGTCCTCGACCGATGCGGCACGCGACGCATTTCGCAAGCTGTTCGTGCCGGGCACGGTTGCGCTGCTGACGAATGCGCTCGGCTTCATGGTGATCATGCGCATCCAGATCGAAATCGTGCGTGAGCTAGGTGTCACGGCGTGCCTTGGCGTGCTGCTGATGATCGTCACCAACAAGGTGTTTTTGCCGATCCTGTTGTCGTACACACGGTTGGAAGCAGGCACCCTGGCGCGTGCCCAAAGCCGTGCGGCGCAAGGCGGCAGCCGCCTATGGACGCGCTTCGCAATGTTCGCGCGGCCTGCGCCGGCGCTCGGCGTATTCGTAGTCGCGCTGCTGTTGCTCGCGTTCGGTGCGAAAGAGTCGCGCAATCTGCAGATCGGCGATATCGGCGCGGGCGCACCCGAGTTGCGCAGCACGTCGCGTTACAACCTCGATAACGCGCGAATCACCAGCCAGTACAACATCGGCGTCGACGCGCTCGCGGTGATTGTTGAAACAACCGGTTTCGACGACGCCTGTTTGCATTACCCGGTGATGAGCGCGATCGAGCGCTTCGAGATGGAAATGCGCGGGGTGGCGGGCGTGCAGTCGGTGGTGAGTGTGCCATCGCTCGCGAAGATCTCGATTGCTGCGTTCAACGAAGGCAATCCGCGTTGGGGCGCGTTGCCGCGTTCGAGCGATGGTCTTACGCAGGGCGCGAGCGCGTTCGATCCGGACAACGGCATGAACACCGAGAACTGCCAGGCGATTCAGGTGTTGATCTACACCACCGATCACGAGGGCAAGACGATCGCGCATATCGTCGATGAAATCAAACGGCTGGCGGCGGAAGATCACACGCCGAATATTGCATTCCGGCTCGCGGGCGGCAACGTCGGCGTGATGGCGGCGACCAACGAAGCGGTTGGTGACGCCGAAGTGGCGATGCTGCTGTCGATTTTCGGCGCGATCGCGTTGCTGTGCTTCGTGACCTTCCGTTCGTGGCGTGCCGTGTTGTGCATCGTCGTACCGCTGACCGTGGTGTCGATTTTGTGCAACGCGGTGATGGCGTGGCTCGGCATCGGTCTGAAGGTCGCCACGTTGCCGGTGATTACGCTGGGCGTGGGGGTGGGCGTCGATTACGGCATCTATCTGTACGAACGGCTGCAACATGAGGTGCGCGGGGGCGCCACGTTGCCCGACGCGTTCGCGGCGGCGATGCGTCAGCGCGGCACCGCGGCCTTGTTTACCGCGGTGACGATGTTCATCGGCGTGGGGACGTGGGCATTTTCCGCGCTCAAGTTTCAGGTGGATATGGGCGTGCTGCTCGCCTTCATGTTCCTCGTCAATCTGTTCGGTGCGGTGTTTCTGTTGCCGGCGCTGGCGGCATGGCTCGGTGTCGAGCGGGCGGAGCGGCGTGCGGGTGAAGCTGTTGCTGAGCGGAACCGGGCTTTGACGAGCCGGCCAAATGCTGCGAACGCTGCGAACGCTGCGAACGCTGCGAATGCTGCGAATGCTGCGAATGCTGCGAATGCTGCGAATGCCGCGAATGCCGCGAATGCTGCGAATGCCGCGAATGCCGCAAATGTAGCGGAATGAGCCGGGTGTGCCCAACACACCCAACGCGCCGTACGTTGCGAACGCATCCGCATGCAGATGTGCGCGGTAGTGCATCGACTTCCGGCGAAGTCGAGCCGGAAAGGCTCGAGCATGGCAATCCGGGGCGCTAGCGCTTAGCTGAAGTCCCTAGTCCGTCGGGACGATGAAGGCGGTGCGCGCCACGTCTATCGTCAGGCGTGAGCGCGAAGGTCTGCGCTTCGAAAGAACATTGATGACGGCGGCTAGTCCGAAGCGCCGCCTTTTCCATTGGAGGAGATAAGAGATGTCCGCACGTCCGTACAAAATTGAATCGCAGCCGCTGGCGCAGCGTTATGCCCGCGGCTGGCATTGCCTCGGTCTGGCTAGCGAATACAAGGACGGCAAGCCGCACACGCTGAACATTTTCGGTCAGCACCTTGCTGCGTTCATGGATTCGCAGGGGCGCGTGAACGTAGTGGACGGCTTTTGCCCGCATATGGGTGGCGATCTGAGCGCCGGCCGCGTGGATGGCGACACGCTGGTGTGTCCATTTCACGGCTGGCAATGGGACGGTGACGGAAATTGCCAGTCGATCCCGTACTGCAAGCGGATTCCGCCGAAGGCCAAAATTGGCACCTGGCAGACCCGAGAGCAGAATAAGCTGCTGTTCATCTGGCACGATCCCGAGGGTAAGCCGCCGTCCGAAGAAGTGACGATTCCCCGTATCGACGCGTGTTTCTCGGACGAATGGTCGGATTGGGTCGTCGACAAGATGTTGATCGGCACCAACTGCCGCGAACTGGTCGACAACATCTCGGACATGGCGCACTTTGGGACCGTGCACGGCGCGCCGATCGATTACTTCGCGAATCTGTTCGAAGGACACAAGGCTACGCAACTGCTGGTTGGCCGCAGCGAGCGCCTCGGCGATGACGAGCTGATCGCGCTGTCCACTTATTTTGGCCCGGCTTATCACATCACCGAGATGACGGGGCAGAGCGGCGGCCATCCGATTCACTCGATTCTGCTGAACTGCCATGTGCCGACCGACATGAACAGTTTTGAGTTGCGTTACGGCGTGATGGTGAAGAAGGTCCCGGGCTTATCGGACGAACAGAACATGGAGATTGCGCGGGCGTATTCGACGCAGGCGCAGGCCGCGTTCTATGAAGACGTGGCGATCTGGGACACGAAGACGCGGATCGACAACCCACTCCTGTGTGAAGGCGATGGACCGCTGTATCAGATGCGCGACTGGTACTCGCAGTTTTACGTCGATACGGCGGATATACGGCCTTCGAGTACAGCGAGAAAGGTTGTGGAGATCAAGGTGCGCGAGGGCGGGGCGCCGCCACCATTGCGGCATGTTTTCGAAGGGTAACGAAACGAAGCAAGGGCGGTGTACGGACCGCCCTCAGGCTAACGACCAACCCCATGTTTTTCGGAGCGTGGGTTTTTTTTCAGGTAAGGCGCATCGTACCGAGGGGTGCGCCGCGCCATACGAGGGAGGCCCGACGTGCTGTGGCCTTTTATGGGCTCAGGGATTCGTAGTGACGGACGGCGCCGCCTCGAGATAGTTTTGACGAATCTTCGCCGTGTTCACGTGAAGGACATCGACGAGGTAGTGCTGCATGCCGCCGTATTGCTGATCGATGACTTTCATTGCCGCGCCGATGTAGTCGGGATCGACGGCCAGCAGCGGGGCCAGCACGTCGGGCGCGACACCAATCTTTTGCAGTTGCGTGGTTGCTTGCGCGTTACCTGCCGCGTTATAGCGGTTCGATTCCAGGTAGTTGGCAATGACGGTTGCACGATCGACGCCAAGCGCCGACAGCAGCAGAACTGTGGCAAATCCTGTGCGGTCCTTACCTGCGGTGCAGTGATAGAGGATGGTTTTGTCTTCTTCCGCCAGTTTCAGAAAGCGGGTGAATTGCGGCTGGTATTCGCTGGGAAATTGCCTGTAAAGCGAGACCATGAATTGATGCATCTGCGCCGGCGTGGAGCGCTTGAGTATTGGAATGATCGCTTCGGGCGAGAGGTTTCCGGCTAGCACCGGATCGGCTTGCCAGGGGAATTGCGCGGCGAAGGCCTGTTCGGTGGATTTCTTTTCGCTTGCAGCGCGGAAGTCCAGCCCGACGTCCAGGTGCATTGCCTTGAGTGTTGCGATGTCGGTTGGTGTGGCGAAGGCCGGGTTGCCGCTGCGGTAGAGGCGGCCGGGCTGGATCTGGTGGCCATCAGATGTGGTTAGGCCCGCGAGGTCGCGGGTGTTCTGGATTTTTTCCATCTGGATGTAGGTGTCGGTTTGTTTGCCTTCGGCGGTGGGTTGGGCTGTTGCTGTTATGGCTATGGCTGATAGCAGGGCAGCGAGTGCTGCGGTTCTATGTGGGGTGTGTTTCTTCATGGTTGTGGTTTGGGTTTTTTCATCCAGGCGCGGGTTTTAGTGGTTGTTCGTTTGTGGTGTTGGGTTTGCTTGTCGGTTTGCCTTCGCGGCGCTTTGTTGTCTGCTTGCCTACGGTGTTGGGTTTTCCTTGATTTTTTGCCTGCGTGGCGCTTTCTTGTCTGTGTTTTTATGGCGCTGGCCCTTCCTTGAATTGTTATTGGTTTATTAGCGTCGCCCCTGTGCGGGGCGGGCACTCACTTCTCTTTGCCGCCGCAAAGAGAAGTAAGCAAGAGAAAGCGGCTCAAACCGCTAATTCTTAAGCGGGTCCCTCGCGCAGTTACGGTAGTGGTGCATCTGGAATCCGTGTCCTCGCACATTCAGTGTCAATGACAAGGGAGTCATTCTTCCGGCGGCGCTGCGCGCGCCGAAGCCTGATTCCTGGAGCGGTCTGCTTGTTTTGGCTTCTGCCGTCCACTCACGCAATGGTTCGCCGTCTCGCCACGCGCTACAAGGTACCGACGCCTCACTCCAAGCCCCGGCTCGCACTACCACGCACTTGCGCATCTCATGACCAGGTACCGACCGTTGCGTCGCGCCGCAGCGAAACCGATGGCACCCGTCGCGTCCAGACGAAACCGATGGCGCCTGCCAAGTCCAGACGAATCCTGTGTTTCCTGATGGACCTGTCCGGCGAGCACGTAGTGCGAGGCGGGAAGCATGACAGCCTTGTCACGAACGTCGAATGTGCGAGGGCACGGATTCCAGATGTACCACTATCCCCTCCAAGCTAGGGGACCCGCTTAAGAATTAGCGGTGTGAGCCGCTTTCTCTTGCTTACTTCTCTTTGCGGCCGGCAAAGAGAAGTAAGTGCCTGCCCCGCACAGGGGCGACGCTAATAAACCAATAACAAAGCAAGGAAAGGCCAACACCGCAGGAAATCAGAAAAACGCGCCGCAGGCAAAAACCCCCATTTACACCAAAACCCCCCGCTCCCGAGCAAGCGTCAAAGCCGTATCTTCAATCATGTCCTCCTGCCCACCAACAAGCCGCTGCCTCCCCATTTCAACAAGAATATCCCGCGCCGGAACCCGATACTTCGCCTCAGCCCGCTTGGCAAACAGCAAAAACGACGAATAAACACCAGCATACCCAAGCGTCAACGCATCGCGATCAATCCGAATCGGCGCATCCATAATCGGCACCACAAGGTCCTCGGCAACGTCCGAAATCCCGAAAACATCAACGCCAGTCTCAATCCCCATCCGCTCGCACACAGCGATAAAAACTTCCATCGGCGTATTTCCCGCGCCGGCGCCAAGCCCCGCAGCAGCCGCATCGATACGATTGGCCCCGGCAGCAATAGCGGCAATCGAATTGGCGACGCCCATCGCGAGATTGTGATGCCCGTGAAAACCCAACTCGGTTTCGGACTTCAACGCAGCGCGAACGGGACCAATGCGCGCGGTCACATCGGCGGGCAGCATATAACCGGCCGAGTCGGTGATATAGATGCAATTCGCACCATACGATTCCATCAGCTTGGCCTGCTTGACGAGTTGCTCCGGCGGCGACATGTGAGCCATCATCAGAAAGCCGACGGTATCCATCTCCAGCTTGCGCGCGAGTCCAATGTGCTGCTCAGACACATCTGCTTCGGTGCAGTGCGTCGCCACGCGAATCGTATGCACGCCGAGCTCGTGCGCCATGCGCAAATGCTCGACCGTGCCGATGCCCGGCAGCAACAGCGCAGATACCTTGGCCTGCTTCACTTCCGCAAGCACAGCGCTTAGATAGGCTTCGTCGGTATGTGCCGGAAAACCATAGTTGACCGATGCGCCGCCCAGGCCGTCGCCATGGGTCACTTCGATCAACGGCACGCCGGCAGCGTCGAGTCCGCGCGCAATCGAGCACATCTGGTCGAGTGAAATCTGATGGCGCTTGGGATGCATGCCGTCACGCAACGTCATGTCGTGCACGGTAATTCGGGTTCCTGCTAAAGACATAGTCGGCTCCTCACGCGGTGGCAGGTGATGCGGCAAGCATCTGTTGGGCAAACAGTTCGGCGGTGCGCGCGGCTGCTGCTGTCATGATGTCGAGATTGCCGGCATATTTCGGCAAATAATCGCCAAGACCTTCGACTTCCATGAACACGGACACGCGGCGGCCATCGAACACCGGACCGTTTTTTAACGTATACCCCGGTACGTATTGGCGTACTTCATCGATCATCGCGTGCACGGACGCCGTAATCGCCTCGATGTCCGGATCGGCTTCAGTCAGGCAATGGATCGTGTCGCGCATGATCAGCGGTGGTTCTGCCGGATTGATCACGATGATCGCTTTGCCTACCGCAGCCCCGCCGATCTGTTCGATCGCGCGTGACGTGGTACGCGTGAATTCATCGATGTTTTTGCGCGTACCGGGACCGACCGAGCGCGACGACACGGTCGCAACAATTTCGCCATACACCACGCGCTGCACGCGCGATACGGCATAGACCATCGGAATGGTGGCCTGGCCGCCGCACGTGACCATGTTGACGTTCATCGCCTGCTGATCGATCTGCTCAGCAAGATTGACCGGTGGCACGCAGAAGGGGCCGATCGCGGCGGGCGTCAGGTCGATCACGCGCACGCCGCGCGCGGTCAGTTTGTCGGAGTGCTCGCGATGCACGTAGGCGGAGGTGGCGTCGAAGGCGATGCGGATGTCGTCGGCGGCCAGATGCGGCAGAAGCCCGTCAATACCATCGGCAGTCGTTTTCAGTCCCATTTCGCGGGCGCGTGCGAGGCCGTCGGAGTCCGGGTCGACGCCGACCATCCACACAGGTTCGAGCACCGCGCTGCGGCGTAGTTTGTACAGCAGATCGGTACCGATATTGCCGGGCCCGATCAACGCGCATTTGATCTTGCTCATTGGATGCTTCCTCAAGGAAAAGACGGTCAAACGGTCAGATGAAGCGCACGGAACAACTGCCGATGCCTTCAATCCGCATGTGCAACTGGTCGCCGCACGTGACGGGAATCAATGCCGCCAGCGAACCCGACAGCACGACTTCGCCTGCGAGCAGCGGCACACCGAGTTCGCCCAGCGTGTTGGCGAGCCATGCGACTGCATCGGCTGGGTGACCTAGCGCTGCAGCGCCGATCCCTTCCGCTACACGCGAGCCATTCTTGTCGAGGGTCATGCGGCAAGCGGCGAGATCGAGCGCGTGAGGTGCGACGCGTTCGTCGCCTAGCACGTAGACGCCACACGACGCGTTGTCGGCCACTGTGTCGCCGATACGGATTGCCCAGTCGCGGATGCGCGAATCGACAATCTCGAAGCACGCGCCGACCGCTTCGGTCGCGGCAAGCACCGCGTCTCGGGTGATGCCCGGACCGCGCAAATCGTGCTTCAGATAGAACGCAATTTCGCCTTCCGCACGCGGCGCGATCAGCTTCGCGATCGGGATGTCCTCGCCGGCAACGTAGTGCATGCCGGAAAGCAGCACGCCAAAATCAGGTTGGCGTACGTCGAGCATGTCCTGCACAGCCTGACTCGTCACGCCGATTTTCTTGCCGACGATGGTTTCACCCCCTTCGATGCGGCGCGCGACGAAGTGTTGCTGCACGCGGTAAGCGTCGGAGAGCGACAAACCACCGTCGCGCGCCGAGAACGGTGCAATCGGCGCGCGTTCGCGCCATGCGTGGTAAAGCGCGTCGCCGAGTGTGGCGTGAAGTGTCGAAGTCATGGCGAGCGAAAATAGAAAGGGTAAAGCGCCGGGGCGGAACATGGACGCATCCCCGGCCTTGGCGTTAACAGAGGCGCAACGAAATCAATTGCCCGCGCCACGAATCGCATCGGGTGAGAAAAACGCCTCGGTCATTTGCGCCCCACGTGTAAGCACGGGCATCGGTTCCTGATTCGCCAGGCGGTCCGCGTAATAGGCGCCCGAGATCAGGTCGTGATAGAACACGGCGGTCGAGTAGAACGATTTGGCGTCGTAGGCGTACAGCGTCGGAGCGAAGTTGGTGCGCCACAGCGTGCCGCGGGCGTCGTAGTTGTCGGCGGCGACTGCGTTCCACGTGTCCTCGTCGAGATACAGCACCCGTTTCGCGTATTGATGGCGATAGCCGGACTTGAGCGTGGCCTGCAACACCCACACGCGATGCAGTTCGAAACGCATGTATTGCGTATTTTCGTGGCCCTTGGTCAGCAGATCGGTGTATTTGATCGACGGGTCCATCAGCTTGTAGTTGTCGTACGGCACATATACTTCTCGTTTGCCGATGATCTTCCAGTCGTAGCGCTCGCCCGAGCCGTTGAAGAGGCGATCGTCGTCGACGGTGCGAAAGCCACCCGGCCCTTCGGGCTGGTCGAAGCCGAACTCGGGCGCCTGGCGCACGCGTCGCGTGCCCGGGTTATACGACCAGGTGCGGCGGGTGTCGGAGCCTTCCTGGTCCCACATTTCATAGCCGGTGATGATCGTGCCGCGATCGGAGAGCGGCAGCATGGTGGTCTGACGGAAGAAGCTCTTCGCGTTCAGTGCGTTCTTCGGATCGAAATGGTCGGCGCTGCGCGGCCCATAAATCGCGTATTGCACTTTGCCCCATGCGATATTGCCGTCCGGGTAGACGACAGCCTGGTCGTAGGTCGCGGTTTCGCCTTCGATCGCTGACGCAAAGCGCAGATCCCACATCGCCTCGACGCCATTTTTCGGCACCGGGAATGGCGTGACCGGCGGGAAATCCTTCAGGCCGTTCTGGTCTTTCGTCATCGTGGTGTTGGGCGCATACAGGCGGATGTCCTTGTACACGGCGTCGCCATAGCTGAAATCGCGGTGGCTCGGATAGACCGGAATCTTGAAGCTGTCCGGATACTTCTTGAGCAGGGCCTTCTCGCCGTCGGTGAGACGCGCTTCGTATTGCTGCATGTTTTGCGCGGTGATCACGAAAAGCGGCTTCTCGTTCGCATACGGATCGGGAAAGCGCTGGCCCGGCTTGTAGTCGACGCCCGGCGGCGTGCCGACCCATTTGCCACTCCACGCGGGGATCGTGCCGTCGGCGTTGCCCGCGCGCTCGGCGCCCATCGGCGTGAGCGGGCCTTCGAGTTTGGCGAGATCTTCCGGGCTGGTTTTGGCAAACGAAGCGGCGGCGAGCGCGGCACCTGCCGCGAACACGCAGACACGCAATACGGGATTGAAAATTCGACTCATGACCAAATCCTCTTGCTGTAAAAAGACGGCTGATTCAAAGGGCGATGCATGCTGCAAAGCGCCTGAAAAACAAGGGGCTCAACGAGCCAGGCGCGCAGCATCAGAACGAGTAGGTCGCGGTGGCGAGCACGTAGTCGCGATCCGCGAGCGGACGATTGGTCGGATCCGGGCTGCCGAGGAATTTCGCGTAGACGAGGGCGAGTTTCAGGTTGCTCAGACGCGTGAAGTTCACGCCGACAGTGACGCGGTGGTCGCCCACGCCGGTCATCGAACCGAGTGCGCCGGCAAGCGCCGACTTGCCGGTGAAATCGTCGGCATAGGTGATCGGCACGTCGACGTCCCAACCGTTGAAGACGTTCTTGTAGCTCAGCGTCCATGCCACTTCGAAGGCGGCGGAGTTGCGCGTGTTGGCGATCGTCGACGAGCCGAGCAGCGGCGTGATGTTGCCGGCGTGCACATACGAGACTTCGCCGACCAGCGTTTGCGACGCGGCGAGGAACGTCGGTCCGATCGAATAGATCGCGGAGAGATTCGACTGCCAGACGTCGCCACGTGTCGATTGCGCACCGGCAGGGGTGTTCACCAGCACGGCGGCGCCTTGCCGATAGGACGTTTCGCCGGCCACGTTCACGCCGTTCAGGTCGGTTGAGAAACTCAGACCGGTGAGTTTGATGTTGTCGAAGTACTTCTGCTGGTACTGCAGTGTGGGGAAGTAGGTCGTCACGACACTCGGATTCATGTCGTTGTAGTGCAGGTAGTACGCGCCGATCTCGGTGTCGCCGAAAACGCGCCAGCGTGCGCCGAGACCCCATTGGCCGCTGTTGCCCGGGCGAATGTCGGGTCCGCGCGGAATCTGCAGGCCGCCCGGCCCGATGATGTATTCGGCACCGGGGCCGACCACGTCTGAGTAGCTCATATAGCTTCCCGGCGCGCTCAGCTGATTCGGCTGGAAGGAAAACTGGTAGTAACCGAGCAGGCTGAAGTTTGGCGCGATCTGCCACTGCGTCGAAATTTGCGGAACCGGCAACAGGATGTCTTTCACCTCAGCGCCGGCTACGAACGATTTGGTGGCGTCCGCGGGCCCCTGCGCACCGGCAATGTTCGGGAAGAACACGCTCTCGCCCCAGGCCACTACCTGATCGCCGACCTTCACGTTCAGACTTGTGCCGCCCAGTTTGAACGTGTTGTAGACGTAAGCCGCGAGCAGTTGGGTGCGTCCGCCAGCCCAGTAATTCGCCTGTTCGGTGAAGTTGTTGTAGACGCCGCTGTGATTCACGGTGCCGGGTGCATCGTTGTAGTTCGAGTGCTGATATGCCTGGTCGTAGAAGGTGTCGGCTCGCACGAAGACACCCCAGTCGTCGTGCTTCAGGTTCACTTCGCCGAGCAGGCTCACCTGATTCTCGATCAGCTTGTTCTTTGCGAAGTTGCGGTCGCCGTCATCGCCGTTGATGTTTTCCGGCGTCAGCAGATTGCCGCTCGGCGCGCGCGTGCGCATCCCCAGGCCATAGCCGAGCGTGAAGGTGTAGTCGAGCGTGGTGTCCACGCCGAGATTGACTGTGTCGCCCGCGTAAGCCGGTGTGGCGAACGTCGTCATCGTCGCTGCCGACGCCGCTGCCAGCACGGCGAGTCTGCATGCCGCGCACACCGCGCGCAGCGCCGGTGCGCGCTCCTGTGTTCCGTTGATCTGCATCCTGTCTCCTCTGTGGTCACGTCTGAAATTTGTTGTGATCAGAGGTTAGGGGGCACGTGCGGCGCGAGAATCGTCAAAACGGACTAGTCGATTGCCCCAGGCACGCAAGGTGCGCGCGAATGTGTCTAGCGCGTCGCGGCGAACGCCTTGTGCAGGGCGGTGGCTGCAAGAAAGGCAGGCACTTCGCCGCCGCCTTCGAGAATCAGGTTGCAGCCCGATGCATAGGCGGCGTGCGACGAGGCGAGGAACAGGCACGCGGACGCGATATCGCCGGGTTTGGCGAGACGGCCTGCGGGAATCGTTGCGGTGATGTTGTCGAGTGTGGACTCTCCGTCTGCCGGAGATGCGCCCGTGTGGCCGCTAGTGGCCGCTTCGGTTTCGACGAGACTGGGGCTTACCGCGCACACGCGAACTTTGGGCGCCCACTCCACCGCGAGCGAGCGCACCGCATTCAGCAGGCCGGCTTTTGCCGCGCCGTAAGCCGCTGTTCCCGGCGACGCCCGCAAACCGCTCACGCTGCCAATGAACAGCAAGACGCCGCCTTCCGGTTGCTGTTGCATCAGCGCGTTCGCACGTTGTGCGATTTGCAGCGGCGCCAGCAGGTTCAGACGGATGACCGCTTCGGTGAAACGCGGTGAGGCCTGCGCGGCAAGCGCGAATGGGGCACCGCCCGCGTTGCTGACGAGCACATCGAGCCGGCCGGCTTCGCGTTCGATCTGCGCGAGCAGGGCGTCGATTGTGTCGATGTCACGCACGTCCGCGGCAATAAAGCGGGGGGCGTTCTGACGTGAGGCCGAATGCAGGTTTTCCTGCGAGCCCGTCTGTAAACCTGTCGGCGAATCCGCAGGAAAACCCGCATGCAGATCGTCGTGCGGACCCTTTTGCAAGCCCGTCTGTGAACCCGCCGCCACGTTCGCAGGCGGCGTGCGTCCACACACGTACACCGTTGCGCCCGCATCGTGAAACGCCTGCGCGATGGCCGCGCCGATCCCTTTGGTGCCGCCCGTTACCAGCACCACCTTGCCGCTGAAATCGAACCCTGTCATTGCCGCTGTCTCTCTCTGTTCGTGTGGGGCCGATGGTAGGAGAAATGCGGTTTCGCCTCGTAGTCTGAAAAGACGATGTTCCGCTGCGGATTCGAAGGGATGATGGTTTCGCTGGCGACCCTCAGACAATCTGCTGCGCCGAAGAGCGCGACGCGAGACAGCAACCAACTTGCATGGGACCAGAGTAAGCGCTAAAGCGCTAACTCTGGTCGACCGCAATCGAATTGCATGGGACCAGAGTAAGCGCTAAAGCGCTAACTCTGGTCGACACAGGAGACAAGCGCGCATGAATGCAACGCCCACCGAATTCCAACAAGCCGACGCACACGGCAACGCGCACAGTAAGTCCGGCAGTGCGCAGCCAACCCTGCAAGCCCCCAAGGGGATTTTCACGGAAGTCCCCGGCGGCCTGACACTGCATCATTTCGAAGCCGGTAGCGGCGCGCCCGTTGTATTCATTCACGGCAGCGGCCCCGGCGCGAGCGGCTTTAGCAACTTCAGGCATAACTATCCGCAGTTCGCCGCGGCGGGTCACCGGGCGATCGTGGTCGATCTGCCGGGTTATGGCGCGTCGTCAAAGCCCGCGGACGCAAATTACACGCTCGACTTCTTCGTTAGCGCGTTGCGCGCTCAGCTCACCGCGAATGGCATCGGCCGGGCGACGTTGCTCGGCAATTCGCTCGGCGGCGCGATCGCGTTGCAATACGCGCTCGACTATCCCGACGACGTCGACAGTCTGATCATGATGGCGCCGGGCGGTGTCGAGGAACGCGAGACCTACTTCAAAATGGAAGGCATCCAGAAGATGGTGTCGCTCTTCACGAACCGTCAGATGAACCGACTGACGATGCGGCAATTGCTCGAACTGCTGGTGTTCGATCGCAGCCTCGTCACCGACGCGCTGGTCGAAGAGCGTCTGAGTGTATGCGAGCAGCAGCCGCCGGAAGTGCTGTCGACAATGCGCGTACCCAACCTGACGGAACGGCTCGGCGAACTCAAATGCCCCGTGCTGGGCTTCTGGGGCACGGACGACCGCTTCAATCCGGCCAGCGGCGCGATGCGTTTTCTCGAACACTGCGCCGACGCGCGCTTTGTACTGATGAACCGCTGTGGTCACTGGGTAATGGTCGAGCATCGGCGGTATTTCAATCGCGAATGCCTGGAATTTCTCGCGGAGCGGAACGCCGCTTAAGGCATGCTTCGGATGCGGCGTGACCGGCATAACCGACTTGACCGACGTAATCGGCTTGACCGACGCGTCCGCCCCAAGGCCACGCGGCGCAGAAACCCCAACTACAACATTACGGAGACGGTATGACATTTCCCCATCAACTGTTCGACATGAGCGGCAAAGTGACCGCTATCACGGGCGGTGCGCGCGGCATCGGAGCGCAGACAGCACGAACCCTAGCGGCGGCCGGTTCCGCGATCGCGGTGCTCGATGTGCTGACGGAACAGGGCGAGGAACTGGTCGCCGAGATCAACGAGTCGGGCGGACGCGCGGCGTTCTGGAAGATGGACGTCACGCAGGAAGACAACGTGCAGCGCGTGTTCGGCGAAATCGCCACGCGCTTTGGACGGCTCGACGCGCTGGTGAACAACGCCGGTATCGAAGGCGCGAATCTGCCTACGCACGAAATGACACTGCAGCAATGGCAGAAAGTCATCGACGTCAACGTGACGGGCGTATTCCTCTGCACCAAGTACGCAATCCCGCACATGCTGACGGCGGGCGGCGGCTCGATCGTGAATCTGTCGTCGATGTATGGGCTGGTCGGTGGACCGGACGTGCCGGCGTATCACGCGTCGAAGGGTGCAGTGCGGTTGATGGCGAAGACCGATGCAATGCTGTACGCCACGCAGAATATTCGCGCGAATTCCGTGCATCCCGGCTTTATCCGCACGCCGCTGCTGGAAGAGGCGTTCGAAAAGCTCGGTGACCCAGAGCAGATTTTCGCGCATATGAAAACGCTCGTGCCGCTCGCGAAGATCGGCGATCCGCAGGACATCGCGGCAGGCATCCTGTATCTGGTGTCGCCGGCCGGCCGCTATGTGACTGGCGCGGAGTTGGTGATCGACGGCGGCTATACCGCGCGCTAGGAGAACGGATGAACACCAGCGAAAACATGAAGGCTCGCCTCGTCGACTATATCGAGGCATTCAATGCAGCCGACGCTTCACGCGTCGTCGCGCTGTTTGCCGATAACGCGAGCGTCGAAGATCCGGTCGGCACGCCGCTGAAAGAGGGCAAAAGCGAGATCGAAACCTTTTATACCTATGCGACGTCAGTGGGTGCCCGGCTTGAGTTGATGGTGCCGCCACGCGGTTCGCACGGCAATAGCGCGTCGATCAGCTTTCGCGTGCACATCACGGCGCAGGACGGCCGGCCGGCGCATATCGACGTGACCGACGTGATGGACTTCGATGCCGCCGGCAAGATTCTGCGCATGCGTGCGTACTGGGGCGCGGACGACTATCACGTGCTCGCGGACGCGAGCTGAACCGGGACGGCGACGCGATGGCGCTCTACGAATTCAACGGCAAGCGGCCGCGCGTCGACCCGTCGGCGTATGTTCATCCGAGCGCCGTGCTGATCGGCGACGTGACGGTAGGCGCCTGCTGTTACATCGGGCCGCATGCGAGCTTGCGTGGGGATTTCGGCGCGGTAGTGGTTGAGCGCGGCAGCAACGTGCAGGACAGTTGTGTGCTGCACACGGGCGTGGCGAACACCTGCTGGCTTGGCGTCGACAGTCATATCGGGCATAGCGCGATCATTCACGGCGCGACATTGGAACCGAACACGATGGTCGGCATGCATGCCGTCGTGATGGACGGCGTCGTGCTCGGCGCGGCGAGCATCGTGGCCGCCTGCGCGTTCGTCAAGAAAGACTGGCGGGTGCCTGCGGGCGTGCTGGTGGCCGGGGTGCCCGGGCGCGTGGTGCGCACCCTGAGCGAAGCCGAGGTCGTGGCGAAATCGTCCGGAACCCGGATCTACCAGCAACTCGCGGCGGATTGCCTGCGCACCATGCGCAGTGTTTGAGGTTCGACGCCGCGCATGGTGCGGCGCTAAAGTTCAAAGGTGCGGCCGGCTCGACATCCGAACCGGCCGCAGCGCGCGTTCATGCCTAGTCTACGTCACGTATCCCTGCGCCACATTGATCAGCTGCACGCGATTGCGCACGTTGAACAACTGCCGCAGGCGCCGCAGGTGGTAGTCGACGTTATGCGGCGACAGCCCAAGGAAGTAAGCGATTTCCTTGTCACGCTGCCCCTGCACCACGGCCTTCAGCACCGCATGCTGCAATTCGCTCAGCGTGACGCGCTGCTGCTGCGCGGGCGCGATCCCGATCACGCTTTTCGCGTGCGTCCAGATGAATTCGTGGATCGTGTGCGCGAACATCAGCGTTTCGGCCACGATCGATTCCGTCATCCAGCGCGGGTTGCCGATCTCCGAGTTGAAGCACAGGCTCGCGCTCAGCTCCGGCTCGGGTAGCGGCATCTGCGTAAGAATCCCGCTTTTGCGGCCATTGGCCTCCAGCATGTCGATCAGCCCGCCGAGCCGCTCGCTGCGCATCTGCGCTCGCGGCAGGTCCGCGCGCATATCCGCGGTGTTCCAGAGGAGCGGCATGCCGGTTGGCGAGGCAAGCGCGACGCGCGGATCGAGCTCGAAATAACGCTCGCGGAAATAGCGCGTGAGCCATGTCTGCGACTCGTAGCTCGTCAGCGCGAACATCGTCTTATGATGCGCGGTCGTGCGCGTGGCTGAATAGCTGAACGAGTCGAAGCCAAGTTGCTTGATGCGCCGCCGCACAAATTCGATGCGATCCTGCGCACTGCCAAATCGCACCAGCGGACTGATTATGGGTGCGGCCCGCCGCGCGGCGGGCGAAGGCGTGCCAATCTCCTCCTCGGTGAAGAGCGTGAGGAAACCCGCGGGCACGATGCCTGAAGCGGTGCGGGTTGATGCCCTGGATGCTTCAGCCGCGTGGGCTGATTTCTCGGGTTGCCGCGTGCCGGCCGGGTAAGCCGGTTGTGCGCTAACCACTGAGTTGTAAGCCGCCGACACGTGGCTGGCTTCGCCTTGCGGCGAACCGGTTAGCCAATGCGGCAGCGTATCGCATTCGTGTTCCATGAAACGGTAGCTCCGGCGTTCGAAACGCGTGATGGACGACAACCTGGATGATTCACTATTTCCAAATATTACGGTAGCCGGTTCCTTGCTATCATTTTTGAGATCTTGCGCTGACCTCTAACCGGCGACGCGGGTGTGACAGGGTTTGTTCATGTGCATACGGGACCTCCCAGAAAGAGACGTGATGGCAAAAATTCCAAAGCTGACAACGACGCTCGCCTACGACCGCTATATGGCGGGCCAGAAACTGGTGTCGAGCGAGGATCGCCCGTGGCGGTATCTGGTGCTGCGCTCGTACCTTGAACCGGCCGAGCAGGAACTGCTGGAGGCGCCCGGCCTGCAGGACGTCACGCTGATGACGCTCAGCAGCGGTGCCGAACACCTTGAGCGCAACCTGAACGGGCACTGGGAGAGCGCCGAGTTGCGCATGGGCGACGTCTGGTTCGTGCCGCCCGTACCAATCTCGTGGCGCTGGCGCTCGACCAGCGATGAGCCGCTGTCGACCGTCCATTTGCACCTGGAGCGCAGCCTGATCGACAGCGTTGCCGACCAGATGGAGCTGGGCGGCTCACGCGAGCTGTCGCTTGGCGACGCGATGCAGTTTCACGATCCACTGATCGCCGCGATGCTTGGCGCCTTGCATCGCGCCGCGGGCGACCCTGCCGACTCGCGGCTGTATGTCGACGCGCTGGCTCACGCGCTTGCCGCTCATCTGCTGCAACATTACTCGCGCGGCCGTCATGCCGAGGCCGGCCTGCCGCCGCAGCCCGAGCGCCTGGTGCCGCGCCGCATTCGCCGTGTAACCGATTACATTCGCGCCAATCTTGCCGCCGATCTGGCCATTAGCGAACTAGCCGTGCACGCCGGGTTAAGCAGCTTTCATTTTGCTCGTGTGTTCCGCCGCGAGACCGGTGAAACGCCTCATCAGCTGGTTACGCGCTTGCGGCTCGAGGAAGCCGCGCGGCTGCTGCGTGCTACCGATCAGCCGGTGCTGCAAATCGCCATTGCGGTTGGTTTCGAGAACGCCAGTCATTTTTCCGTGCAGTTCAAGCGTGGCTACGGCGTGACACCGCTTGCCTACCGGCTGCGCGGCTGAGAGTCGGGTTGCGCGGCTGGAACGCGTGGGCGGCTCGCCAGCATGCGATGCCCAAGCGGCAGACGGTTGACGGCACGCAGGCGTTCGCCACCGCCGACGCCAGGCAGCGCGGGAATGCCCAGCCGCCACGTGGCATAGTGTATCGAGGCCGGCCGCGGTGGGTTGTCGAGGGCAAAGTTGGTTGAATCGCCGAAACGGGAATCACGCACTTTTCGCAGTTTGCTGTGCATTGCGCGCCTTGCAAACTACGAACTTTCGTGGCGCGGTTGGGGATCGACCTGGCACGCGCGGGCCTCGACGCTGTTCCGACCGCGCCTGGAACTGCCGGGTTCAATATGTGGGGCAGTGGGAGTCGCCGGAAACCATTGCATCTGCCGGGCAGCGGTGAGTCACGGCGGGTTGCCCTGGGCGGCCGGCGATCTGCGCGATGCGCGGTAGCCGCTCCCACTGGATCAACTGGCCTGACCAGTTGCGCGGCAATTGTATCTGTCGAAGCATTGCATCGGCCGACAGAATATTGCCCCTACGGCTTGGCTTTAGCCGGCGTCTGACCGACCATTCCATTCAACCGTCACTCCGGATACCTAGCGATGACCCGACTTCGAATCACCTCCTGCGGCCATGTTTTTATCGCCGAAACGCATCCTGACGCGCCGCAAACAGTGGCTGCTTTTCTGAAGCTCCTGCCGTACCGTCAGAAGATCATTCACGTGCGCTGGAGCGGCGAGGGCTGCTGGGTTCCGCTTGGCGACTTCAAACTCGAAAACGACGGCACGGCAGTCGACTTCGAAAATCACACGAGCCATCCGTCGGTTGGCGACATCCTGTTCTATCCGGGCGGTTATAGCGAAACGGAGATCATTCTCGCGTACGGTTCGTGCTGTTTCGCAAGCAAATTGGGCCAGCTCGCGGGGAATCACTTCCTGACCATCGTCGAAGGCAAGGAAAAGCTGCGCGAGCTCGGTACCAAGGTGCTGTGGGAAGGCGCACAAGAAGTGCTGTTCGAGAAGATCTAAGGCGGCGATGCAGTGTTTGCGTGGTCTGCAGAGACCGCGCCCTGATGCGGGTTAATTTTCCTCCGCATAAATCGAGCACGCTGGAGGCGCCCGGGGCGGGTCTAACCGCTCACGGTTTGCCTCCCGAGCAAGATTGTCAGTCAACGCCAAATCGGCTTCCTTCCACGAGCGGCATCAGACTGCCCGTTGATTTTTCTCGTTCGATACCCCCTCTCACAAACGATGCCGCGCCGCGGGCTTAATGCTTGACCTCAAGGCTTGAGAAACGCTACGAGCCTGTCCTGGCACGGCTTAAAAATATCCCCGCTTATCTAAGACGTTTGGCACTTTACGTCCTAAACAGGGTATGCCGTTTGTACTCATTCAAGCTAAAAAATCGCTTTTAGGAGTTTTCGTATTCGCCGGCTTGAAAGCTGACGGCAAACTAGCGGCGTCGCGTTTGTCGACCAGGTGAAAGCGCGGCGCATTCTTAAGTTTCTCTGCGTTTGAGCTGGATCTTTAGGATGTCTTAAGAAAAATCTTGGTGACTGACTTTCGATAAAAAAGACTGGGAGGAATGTTGAATAAAACCTACAAGACTGTTTGGAACAGAACGACCGGTGCGTACGTCGCTGCGTCTGAGGTGGCGAAGAGCCGTGGGGCGAAAGGTGCGTCGGCACATGGCGCGCTGGTGGCTGCCAGCGCGGGATTATTGGGGGCATTGACGTTTTCGTTGCCGGCTGGCGCTGAAGAATGCGGGGTGAGCAATGGCGATTGTGCGGCGGTGGTTGGAACGTTGCATCCGGCGTCCGCGCTGAATGACAATACGCTGAAGAAACCGCTCAACCCGATTATGAATGGGCCTGCCGGGGCGGCGGCCAGCTTGCTGGCGGCAGTCCCGCAGTCATTTGCATCCGCGGCGAACACGTCCACATTACTGAGTGCTGGGGCTGTGGCTTTAGCAGACGACGTGCCGGTCACCCAGTACATCGCCGTTAGTCCGGTGATCACACCGGGTTTGACAACGACGGCGCTATACGGAGAGAACGCCATGGCGGTCGGCGTTGGAGCGACCGCCTTGGGTGACGGCTCGCTAGCGGTCGGCGCGAGCTCGGCAGCAGCGTTGAATAATGCCACAGCGGTGGGCTCCGGAGCGGGGGCGCTGGCGGCGAGTTCAACGGTTGTGGGCGCCGGCGCTACGACCAATTCCTTCGCTGACAACGGCGTGGCGATTGGTTATCTCGCGAAGGTGCAGAATGCTAATGCGCTGGCCATCGGCACTAACGTCCAGACCAATGCGGAAGATTCCATCGCTGCGGGCAGCAACGCATTCATTGCCACGGAGGCGACCAGGGCGATCGCGCTCGGTTCCGGCTCGACCGCCACGGCCGCGGACTCCGTCGCGCTGGGCGCCGCTTCCTCGGCCGTCCGGGCTAACGTGGTTTCGGTGGGCAACGGCACGCTGCAACGTCAGATTGTGAATGTCGCTGCTGGCACCCAGATCCATGACGCCGTCAATATCGCGCAATTAAAAGGCGCGCTGGCCGGGATCGGCGGCGGCGCGGACGTTGCTGACGATGGGCAGATCACAAAGCCCGCGTTCTCCATTGGAGGCACAACCTATAGCGACGTTGGCTCGGCACTGTCCGCGCTGGCCACCACGGGCGCGGCGGCTGCAGCGGATGCGGTCCAGTACGATTCGACGGCGCACGATAGTGTGACCTTTGGTCAAACCCGCACGCCGGTGCGGATCACCAACATACGTCCCGGGGCACTCGCGGCGGACAGTCTGGACGCCGTGAACGGTTCGCAGCTGTTCGCGACCAACCAGGCGGTGGCGCAGAACGCCAGCGACATCGCCGCCAACACCGGCAGCATCACCGACCTCGATCAACGCGTCACGAACAACACCACGCAGATCACCAACCTCGACGCGCGCACCACGACGATCGAAGGAGACGTGAGCAACATCACGAATCAGATCACGAATGGCGAAATCGGCCTTGTCCAGCAGGATCAGGTGTCGCGCGATCTCACTGTGGCTAAAGACGTCGACGGCGCCAGCGTCGATTTCACCGGCACGGGCGGGGCACGCGAACTGACCGGTATCGCGGCGGGCACCACGGATGCGTCCGCGGTCAATGTCGGTCAGGTCAAACCCATCGTGGCCGCACTCGGTGGCGGCGCGCGGATCAATGTCGACGGTTCGTTGATCGGTCCCACCTATCACGTACAGGGCGGCACGCAAACCACCGTCGGCGATGCGCTCGGCTCGCTCGACAGCGGGCTTACCACCTTGCAGCAAAACATGGAGACCGGCGGGATCGGCATCGTCACGCAAGATCCTGTGTCGCGCATCATCAACGTCGGCGCGACGACGGACGGCAGTCTGATCAACATAGCTGGCACGGCAGGCAACCGGGTGCTCGGCGGTGTGGCGCCCGGTGCGGTCAATGCCGCCAGTACCGATGCGATCAACGGGGCGCAACTCTATACGCACGCGGCCAGCACGGCGGTGGCGCTCGGCGGCGGCTCGACGATCAATCCGGACGGCTCGGTGACGGCGCCGTCGTACAGCGTGGGTGGCGCGGTCGTGAACAACGTCGGCAGCGCGATCAGCAATCTGGACGGCCGCGTGACGCAGAACACCAGCGATATTGCCGGACTGCAAACCACGATCAGCAACATCAGCGGGTCGGTGGCGAACGCGGTCCAGTACGACAGTTCCGCGCACGACAAAGTCACGCTCGGCGGCACGGCAGCGAATGCTCCAAAGGTCACGCTGACCAACTTGCAGGACGGCGAAGTATCGGCTACCAGCAGCGATGCGGTGACCGGCGCGCAACTTTGGAACACCAATCAGCAGATCGGAGATCTAGGTCAGGCCGTGAAGAATACTCAGCTCACCGGCACCTCCTATGTCGCCGTCAACAGTTCAGGCAATGCGGCGCAGGCGATCGGCAACGGTACGGTGGCGATCGGTGGCGGTGCAAAAGCGAGTGCGCCGAACTCAGTGGCGATCGGCGAGGGCTCGGTTGCCGATCAGTCGAACACGGTTTCGGTCGGTTCGGCCGGCAACGAGCGCCGCATCACGAACGTCGCGGCGGGACAGGCACCCGGCGACGCCGTGAACATGCAGCAGTTTCAGGGCGGCATGAATGAGATCGCGCGCAATGCGTATTCGGGCACGGCGTCGGCTATTGCGTTGACCATGGTTCCGGAGGTCGATGCGAACAAGAATCTCGCGATCGGTGTCGGGACGGCTGGCTATAAGGGATATCAGGCGGTCGCGGTTGGTTTGTCGGCGCGCGTTACGCAGAGCGTCAAGGTGAAGCTCGGGGCGGGCGTCAGTTCTGCCACGACGACAGTCGGCGCAGGTGCGGCGTACCAGTGGTAGCCGGGCAAGGAGGGTAGGAGAGCGCGCGCGGTTCGCGCGCGTCGACAAGCTTTTCTCGCACCCCGCACGTTCGATCGTGCGGGGTGCGGCGCAACACTTACTTGAACAGCTTCATCGCTTGCGTGAGCGTATTGATCACGCCCCATGCGAGCGGCAGCGTTACATACAACCAGAAGATGGCGAGCTTGACCTTGTTGGTCGGATGAACGGATTGAACGGTCGACATGCGAGTCTCCTTAGGCGCCTTTGGCGAGTTGTGTGTCGGTCATGTGGTGCTTGTCGTCGACACGCTTGACCAGCAGGTTGCAGACGAAGCCGATCACCAGCAGCACAACCATGATGTGGATCGTCATCGTGTAGGCATCCGCCTTTGCCACGCCGTGCGCCACTTCATAGGCACGGATGTAATTCACCAGGACAGGACCCGCGACACCCGCCGCAGCCCAGGCGGTCAGCAGCCGGCCGTGAATGCCGCCAACGAACGCCGTGCCGAACATGTCCGCGAGATAGGCGGGCACCGTCGCGAAGCCACCGCCGTACATCGACAGGATCACGCAGTACGCGAGCACGAACAGGGCGATCTGACCGGACGCGGCGAAGCCGGGCACGAGGTAGTACAGTACGGCGCCGAGCGCGAAGAAGATGAAGTAGGTGTTCTTGCGGCCGATCCAGTCCGAAGCCGAGGCCCATACAAAACGGCCGCCCATGTTGAACAGCGACAGAAGACCGACGAAACCAGCCGCTGCAGCAGCGGTCACGGTGTCCTTGAAGCTCTCCTGAATCATCACCGAGGCCTGGCCGAGAATGCCGATGCCGGCCGTCACGTTCAGGAACAGGACCAGCCAGATCAGATAGAACTGCGGTGTCTTCAACGCCTGATCGATGTGCACGTGGTTACGTGAAATCATCTTCTTCTGGTTGGTCGCGGGCGGCGTCCAGCCGGCCCGCTTCCAGTCTGCCGGCGGCACGCGAATCGCGAGTGCGCCGATCGACATCGAGATGAAGTACGCAATGCCGAGCACGACGAAGGTTTCGGCCACGCCGATGCTGGTCGCGCTGCGGAAGTGGTTCATCAATGCCACCGACAAAGGCGCGGCGATCATTGCGCCACCGCCGAAGCCCATGATCGCCATGCCGGTCGCCATGCCGCGACGGTCCGGGAACCAGCGGATCAGTGTCGATACCGGTGACACATAACCGAGGCCGAGTCCGATCCCGCCGATCACGCCGTAGCCGAGATACAGCAGCACGATCTGATGCAGATACACGCCGAGCGCGGAGACCAGGAAGCCGCCGCCAAAGCAGCATGCCGCGGTGAACATCGTGCGACGCGGGCCGACATGTTCGAGCCATTTGCCCGCAAACGCCGCTGACAAACCGAGGAACACGATCGCGAGCGAAAAGATCCAGCCGAGCGACGTCAGCGACCAGTCGTCAGGAGCGGATTGCGTAATGCCGATGACTTTAGTCAACGGACCGTTGAACACGGAGAAGGCGTACGCCTGGCCGATACAGAGGTGGACGGCAAGTGCCGCAGGCGGAACCATCCAGCGCGAAAAACCCGGTTTCGCAACGGTGGCCTGTTTGGAAAAGAATGGGGCGGAGCCTGAATTCCCGCTCGGCTCGGTGATACTGCTCATGGTCGGTCTCCGGTATGACGAATGCTTTGTTATCGGCGCTTCATACGCAATGCTTTAGTGTCGCGGCGTAAAAATTGCAGATTCACCCTTCAGCCATATATGCAAATTTATTTCATATGGCGTGCACGATTTCGATATGGACCGTGCTGCGACGAACGATAGGACGCGGACTTAGCCTTTGCAATATGAGATGGAAATGCATAAGGCATTAGCCTGGTGAAATGCGACCGTAATTTGTTGAATTGCGGCAGCGCGACATAAACGTCCGGAATGGACTACCGGATACAGGCAGGCTGGACGATGGAATTGCCAGGAAAGCGGGGCGGGGAAGTGGGATAGCAGAACGGCAGAACGGCAGGAAATGGGATTGCTGGAAACGCGGAGGCCAGCCCCGGTAGTCGCCGGTGGGCGAAGGGGACTTGAATTCCAGAACGACCTACAAAAAATTCGCCCCCCCGTAAACAAACCGGCCGGCGCTGGCACCCTCGCCAAGCCGGCCTGCCGCAACAGTCATCAGCAGGAATCAGCAAAAATCAGTCGACCGTACGCCCAGTCTTCATCCTGGCCGCCACGAGCACCGAGATCAGGCAGCCGATCGCCAGATAGGCCGCCACCGGATGCCAGGAGCCGCCGGCAAAGCTGACCAGCGCCACCGCGATAAACGGCGTGAATCCGCCGCCGACCACGCTCGCCACCTGATAACCGACGCCCGCGCCGCTGTAGCGGTACTCGGTGCCGAACAGCTCGGTGAACATTGGTTGCTGCACGCTTACGACCATGTCGTGGGCGACGTTGGCGAGCATGACGGCGAAGATCACGATCCACACCGTCGAGCGGGCTTCGAGCGCGAGAAAGAATGGCACCGCGCTGAACATACCGATCAACGCGCCGATGATATAGACGCGCCGGCGGCCGAAACGGTCCGCAAGCCAGGCGAAGCAAGGAATCGTCACGCAGCTCACCGTGCCCACCAGCAGGCCGATCGAGAGGAAGAACTCGCGCGGCATGTGCAGATTTGCGGTCGAGTAGTTCAGTGCGAACGCGGTCACGATATACATCGTGAACAACTCGGCGAGCCGCAGCGCGATGATCAGCAGGAAAGCTTTGGGGTGCTTCAGCAATGCCTCGACGATCGGTAGCCGCACACTGCGTTCACCATGCTCGCCGACTTTCTCGACGAACTCCTTCGATTCTTCCATGCTCGAGCGGATCCAGAGCGCGATCAGCACCAGCACCACGCTGAACAGGAAGGGCAGGCGCCAGCCCCAGCTCAGGAATGTTGCGTTGTCCATCGAGCGGCTGATGATCGCCACCAGGCCGGTCGAAAGCACGAGACCCACGCCATAGCCGACCTGCACGCCGCTGCTGTAGAACGCCTTCTTCTTCTCCGGCGCACTTTCGACCGCCATCAAGGCCGCGCCGCCCCATTCGCCGCCGACCGCGAAGCCCTGAATCGCGCGCAACATTACGAGCAGCACCGGCGCCCACCAGCCGATGCTGGAGAAGGCAGGCAGCAGGCCGATTGCCGCGGTGGAAAGGCCCATCATCATCACCGTGAGGACCAGCATGCGCTTGCGTCCAAGCCGGTCGCCGTAGTGACCGAACACGAAGCCGCCGAGAGGCCGGAACAGAAAGCCGACGCCGAAGGTCGCGAACGCGGCGAGCGTGCCCATCGCCGGGCTGACTTTAGGAAAGAACTCGGCGTTGAAGACGAGCGCGGCGACGATGCCGTACAGCAGAAAATCGTACCAGTCGACCACGGCGCCGACGAAGCTGCCAAGCGCCGCCTTGCGTGCCCGGCTGCGCGCCGTGCGATTGTCGGCGACGGCCGTTTGCGGCGCCTTTGGGATGATGGTACTCATGACGGTGTCTCCTTGGAATTCTGGGTGCTGTCTGGACGCGCGCGACAGTGCGGAGCAGTGGCCGCCGCGGGCTCATCACAGGATTCCCCGAAGGTTAATGACGAGGAGCGGTTCCCACAATCCGCATTGAAGAGAAATTGCGCGATCACCGAACGCGACTGCGCGAATAGCGCGCGTTTTGCGCGTTTACACGGAGCTTCGCCTGTTTGCGCAAGCAGAGGAACCGCCCGCCAGTCACCCGTGCTACCTTGAACATGCAATCCTAAAAATAACATTGACTGATATACTACATACGGAATATTGATTTTTGCGGCATTGCAGCATATGATTGAGCGCTCTGTTCCACTCAATCATTCGGAGCTACAAATGGAATTTGTTCCTCTCGCGCTGCTTGCCGTTGCCGTTGTTGGTTTAGGCTCTGCCGCCACCGTCCTGTTGACCCGCTGGATCCCGCATCCGATTGCGCAGCGCGCAGCGCAACATGGCCGGTTCATCGGCCTGGGTGAGCAAGACAGCGAAATGGTTGCGGCGGCGCCGTATCGTGCGCATGTTCAACAAGAGGCGATGAATGTCGTCAGAACTTCAAACTGAAGCAGTGGCCACACCCTTGACGTTGTCGTTGCAACCCATCGGCGCGAGCGCGAGCTTGCGCGATCAGGCGTATGTCATGCTCCGCCAGGCCATTGCCGACGCGGATATATACCAGACTCGCGAAGAAATCCGCCTTGACGAGCGCGTGCTGAGCGAATCGCTGGGCGTGAGCCGCACGCCGGTGCGTGAGGCGATGACGCTGCTCGAACAGGAAGGTTTTCTACGCATGGTGCCGCGGCGCGGCATCTACATCGTGCGCAAGAGCAAGCGTGAGATCGTCGAAATGATCCAGATGTGGGCCGCGCTCGAAAGCATGGCGGCGCGTCTAGCCACGCTGCATGC
This sequence comes from Paraburkholderia sediminicola, assembly GCF_046030555.1. Taxonomy (GTDB): domain Bacteria; phylum Pseudomonadota; class Gammaproteobacteria; order Burkholderiales; family Burkholderiaceae; genus Paraburkholderia; species Paraburkholderia sediminicola_E. The sequence continues at coordinate 393,803 of NZ_JAQQCH010000002.1, forward strand.
CACGGACGAGGAAATCGCCCGCCTGCGCCACATGTTCGACAATTTCCGCGACGCCACGCCAGCCGAGCACATCATCGAGTATTCCGATGCCAACATCGCGTTTCATCAGGCGATCGTGGAGTTGTCGAAGTCGCAGATCATTCTCGACACGATCAAGAACATCTTTATCCACGTACGGGCGATTCGCCGCATGACCATTTCGCAGAGCGATCGCGCCTCACGTTCCATCGTCGACCACCTGCGCATTATCGAGGCGCTGGAGAAGCGCGATACCGAACTGGCTGAGCGGCTCACGCGCCAGCATTCGCTCGATCTGGCGGCGTTTGTCGAAGCGAATTGCGATTTCCTGGACTGATGGCTGCTTAGGCGCCTGATTGGCGCAACGAATGAAAAGGCCCGCGGTGATGCCATCACTGCGGGCCTTTTTGTTTGCCGACTCGTGCGTGTCAGGCGAGGCTGGCAAGCCAAGAGCGCAACGCCGCGTTCAGCCGGCTTCTCCCATCCATATTCATGGGTGTTCACCGACTTCTCAGTCGATCGCTTTCATCTTGCGGTGCGGGATAAGCCCGGCTTGACGGCTCGTGAAATATGGTATGTGATATATCAAACGAGACAGAGGTGAACAATAACTCGGTGTTTTCCCTCTGATTGAGCAGACGTATGCGGCGCCATTTCGCGGTAGAGCAGGCCAGGCAAGCGTTTGCCAAAGAAATTCCGGAATAGCTGCATTTCGAAAGGGGCCTTGATTGAATGTGATATATCACATACCGTATGTATCGAGGTCAACCCGGCGTCCGATCTGGGGCGACCCCGCGCGAATACGCGCTGGGCACGAAGAATCAGAAGATGGTCAAGTAAAACGCGCAGACCTTTAGGAGACTTGAAATGAGCAAAGCACTCGACGGCGTGCGCATTCTCGATTTCACGCATGTGCAATCGGGCCCGACCTGCACGCAGTTGCTTGCGTGGTTCGGTGCGGATGTGATCAAGGTGGAGCGGGCCGGTGCCGGCGATATCACGCGTGAGCAACTGCGCGATATTCCCGACGTGGACAGCTTGTACTTCACGATGCTCAATCACAACAAGCGCTCGATCACGATCGATACCAAGAACCCGGAAGGCAAGCAGGTTCTCGAGACATTGATTCAGAAATGCGATGTGCTGGTGGAGAATTTTGCGCCGGGCGCGCTGGATCGAATGGGTTTTACGTGGGAGCGAATTCAGGAATTGAATCCGCGCATGATCGTGGCGTCGGTGAAGGGTTTCGGCCCTGGCCCTTACGAAGACTGCAAGGTGTATGAGAACGTCGCGCAATGCGCGGGCGGCGCGGCCTCAACCACCGGTTTCGACGATGGTCCGCCGGTGGTGACTGGCGCGCAGATCGGCGACAGCGGCACGGGCTTGCATCTGGCACTAGGCATAGTCACGGCGCTGTATCAGCGCACGCAAAGCGGGCGTGGTCAGAAGGTGCTCGCCGCGATGCAGGACGGCGTGCTCAACCTGTGCCGCGTGAAGTTGCGCGACCAGCAACGGCTCGACCGCACCGGCACGATGAAAGAGTATCCGCAATATCCGAACGGGAAGTTCGGCGAAGCGGTGCCGCGCGCGGGGAATGCTTCAGGCGGTGGCCAGCCAGGCTGGATTCTGAAGTGCAAGGGCTGGGAGACGGATCCGAATGCGTATATCTACTTCATCACGCAGGCACCGGTGTGGGCGAAGATCTGCAACGTGATCGGCAAGGAAGAATGGGCCACCGATCCGAACTACGCCACACCTGCCGCGCGCTTGCCGCATCTGAAGGACATCTTTGCCGAGATCGAGCGCTGGACCATGACCAAGACCAAGTTCGAGGCCATGCAGATCCTTAACAAATACGACATTCCTTGCGGGCCGATTCTGTCCATGAAGGAAATCGCCGAAGAGCCGTCGCTGCGCAAAACCGGCACGATTGTCGAAGTGGATCATCCGACTCGCGGTAAATATCTGACGGTTGGTAATCCTATCAAACTGTCGGATAGCCCGACCGAAGTCACACGCTCGCCGCTTCTAGGTGAACACACCGACGAGGTCATGGCGGAACTCGGCTATTCACCCGAGCAGATCAGCGCATTGCGGACCGCCGGCGCAATCTGAGCGCTCAATCTGAAGGCTCCAGGAGTGACGTATGGAAACGTGGATGCGTTTCATGTCGAGCGACGGTGGCGTCGTGTTCGGCCGGGTGGAAGGCGGCTATCTGCACGAGTACGAAAGTCTCGATCAGCCGGTGCCGACCGGCGCGGTATTGTCGACACGTGCACTCAGGCCGCTCGCGCCTTGTGCACCTGGCAAGATCGTTGCGTTGTGGAATAACTATCACGCGCTCGCGGCGAAGCTCGACAAGCCTGTGCCTTCGCATCCGCTATTTCTGTTGAAGCCGGCGGGTTCGGTGATCGGCTCGGGTGAGCCGATCCGCCGACCGCTCAGTTACACGGGAAAGATCGTCTACGAAGGCGAACTCGGTATCGTGATCGGGCGGCGCTGCCGCGATGCGAGTGCAGACGAGGCGGCGGAATCGATCTTCGGCTACACGCTGATTAATGACGTGACCGCAGCCGATCTGCTCAATGAGAATCCGCACTTCCCACAGTGGTGTCGCGCAAAGGGCTTCGATACGTTCTGCTGCATAGGACCGTCGATTATCTCCGGTTTCGACTGGCGCACAGCGCATCTCGTGACGATGCTCGACGATGTGGAGCGGCAGAATTATCCGCTCGCCGACATGGTGTTTTCGCCAGCCGAGCAGGTGCGTTTGATTTCGCAGGACCTGACGCTCGAGCCGGGCGATGTGATCGCGTGCGGCACGTCAGTCGGCGTCGGATCGATCAAGGACGGTGCGACCGTGACGATCACGATCGACGGGATCGGCACGCTAAGCAATACGTTGACCGCTGCGTGTGAGGTAGCGGTATGACGCGACGGCCGCGGCTCGTCGCGTTGTTTGGCAGCGTCGTGGGGCTCGCTGTCATGTCGGGTGCATTTGCGTGTTATCTGTCCGCGGCGGCCCAGGCGAATGGCGAGCGCATCGAACTCTATGCCGCGGTGTTCATCGGTGCGCTTATTTTCGCCACGTCCGCAATCGAATTCTGCAAACTGCGTGGCGCGTTGGCGTTGAGCGTGGCAGCGCATCCGGGCCACAGCATTGTCAATGTGCTGACGCTGCTGCTATGCGGATGGCTCGGCTATGGCTTCGTCACCGAACGCGTGCAGCCGTTTGGGCTCCCCGCGTTGCTTGCGATGAGTGCGCTGGCCGTTGCACTCGGTGCGCATCTGATGGTGAGCCGCGCCTATGCCAGCGGTCCTGGCGCTCACGCGTTCGCCGGACGCTGTCACCACGCGTTAGTGTTGGAGCGGTCGGAGCGATTGAAGCAGCGCGAACTGCTGGCGCGCATTGAATGGCACGGTGGCGACGAGCAGGCATGGGTGCTGCGTGAGACAACAACGCCGGACATGGTGCGCGTGGCAGCTTACCGGCACCGCCGCGGCCGGCATGTCAGTGAGAACATGAACGTACAAAAGCGTGGGTCTGTCCGCCAACGTTCCGCTCGCCGCGCAATGTGCCGTCAAAGATGAATACACAAACGCGCCAGGCGGAAAATGGAGCGAATGGCGGGACCGTCCCGCCGAAAATCTCAATCGCCGGCTGCCGAGTATTCGCCTGTAGTACCTGGCCTTCTTGCTCAGGATCATCTGGGCAAGAAACTCGGCGTCGTACGCCCGGTGAAGATGCGCATGAAATCGCTCAATGTAGGCAGTGATGCGTGCCGCTTCACTGTTGAATTCCTTCAGCACGTCGAGTGTGGCCTCATCCCAGCGGAACCGCAGGCCAAGGTCGCTGAAGGCGGCGTTGTACGCGCTCAGATGGGCGTCGTCGGGGCTGTCCACGGCGGCGCGTGCGGTACGCGTGCTGGTATGAGACTCAACCGAAGCGTGATTCATGATCGGCCTCCTGGGCTGACAAGTAAGGGAACTCACTTGCAGGATAGGGATGCTGATCAATTTGAAATAGTTAAAATTTTATTGGCTTTCCATAACCTACTGCTTATAGACGCTCAATTCCTTCACGCGCGTGATTTTCTCGATGAGGTTCGCGCCTTCTTCCATCAGGAAGCGTTTGAAGGCGACCGCAACCGGCGGCAGACGCTTGTTCTTACGATGCACGACGTACCAGTTGAGCATGACCGGAAAGGTCTCGACGTCGAGTACGACCAGGTGGCCGAGCTGCAACTCGAGACTGATCGTGTGTGCGGACAGAAATGCGATTCCCATGCCGGCGATGACGGCCTGCTTGATCGTCTCGGTGCTCTTGATCTCCATCGCGATCTTGAGATTGGCGAGACGGCCGGCGAAGCCTTCTTCCATCGAATTCCATGTGTCCGAGCCGCGCTCGCGCACGATGAAGGCCTCGTTCGCCAACTGGCTCATCTTGATGTTGCGCTTGTGCGCGAGCGGATGCGTGGGCGCCGCCACGATCACATAAGGGTGCGGCGCGAACGGTTCGTTGGTCGCGTCGGTTTCGTGCGGCGGACGCACCATCACCGCGAGATCGGTCTGGTTGGTCGCGAGTTGATGCAACAGTTGTTCGCGATTGTGCACGGCGAGATTGAGCACGACGCCGGAGTAGCGCCGTGTGAATTCAGCCAGCAGGCGTGGAAAAAAATAGTCGCCGGCGCTGATCACCGCGACGTTCAGCTTGCCGCCGGAGACGCCTTTGAGCTGACTCATCGCCTCGTCGACTTCATGGAACTGCTGAATGATCGCGCGGCTGTAGTGAAGCATCTCGGTGCCAGCCGGCGTCAGATAGATTTTTTTGCCGAGCTGTTCGAACAGCGGCAACCCAGCGTGCTCCTCGAGCTGCCGGACCTGGGTGGAGACGGCGGGCTGCGTCAGATGCAATTCTTCCGCGGCACGCGAGAAGCTCAGGTGGCGCGCTACCGTTTCAAAAACCTTCAATTGCCGCAGAGTCGCATTGCGCATCGTCATGGCCAATGTATAAGCAATCGTGAATCAACATAATAACAAACTTTAATTATTCGTAATTCAGCAATGACCCTAGCATGGGTCTGTATAAGAAAAGCGGAATTGCCGGTGCGGTATTCGGCGTGGGTTCGGCGTGTGCTCGGCGCATATGCGGGTTAACGCGTGAATTCGAGGTGCGGCGGGGCAACAGCGAAAAATTGATGCAGTACCGATGCCTAATTGATCGGAATAAAGAACCGACCCGAAAAAAGGTAAATCAGGTAGGGCGGTTCTATAAAGAATGCGGATTAAAGACGCAAATATTAAATATTCCCGAATAGCAAGGCTATTCGGGTCATAACAATAAGTGAGACGCACACAGTGCGGCGTGACAGCAGGCCGCACCCAATAAATAGCGGAGACAGGGCTCATGGGCGATATCAATCAGCAGGCCACGGCGCGCGTATTCTGGGCGAACCGTTGGTGGCAGCTCGTCATCGGCATGATGTGCATGGCGTTGGTGGCCAATCTGCAATACGCATGGACGTTGTTCGTCACGCCGATGAATACGCGGCATCACTGGGGTGAAGCATCCATTCAGCTCGCCTTCGCTATTTTCATCCTTACTGAAACGTGGCTCGTGCCGGTGGAGGGCTGGCTGGTCGACAAGTTTGGACCGCGCCCGGTGGTTGCCGGCGGTGCGGTGTGCGCCGGTCTCGCATGGGTCATGAATTCGTATGCGACGACCTTGCCGATGCTGTATGTGTCGGCGGTCATTGCCGGGATCGGTGCGGGCGGTGTGTACGGTACGTGTGTCGGCAATGCGTTGAAGTGGTTTCCGGACCGCCGCGGTCTGGCGGCCGGCCTGACTGCCGCAGGTTTTGGCGCCGGCGCGGCCGTCACCGTCATTCCGATCGCCAACATGATCACGCGCACGGGCTACGAACACACCTTCTTTTTCTTCGGCATCCTGCAGGGTGTTTGCATACTCGCGCTCGCGTTGCTGTTGAAGAAGCCGAACTTGCAACAGCGAGCCGCACCGAAGAAGAAATTCGCGGTGACCAAGGTCGATTACACGCCGGGTCAGATGATCAAGACACCTGTGTTCTGGGTGATCTACGTGTCCTTTGTCGCGGTGGCAGCGGGTGGCCTGATGGCGACCGCGCAAATCGGTCCGATCGCGAAAGACTGGGGGCTCGCACGCATCCCGATGACGATCTTCGGCATGACCTTGCCGCTGCTCACCGCCACGCTCTCCATCGACAATATCTGCAACGGCTTTACCCGTCCGCTGTGCGGTTTCATCTCCGACAAGCTCGGCCGTGAAAACACGATGTTCGTGATCTTTATCGGCGAGGGCCTCGCATTGCTCGGCCTGATGCAGTACGGCAGCAACCCGTATGCGTTCATGACGTTCGCCGCGTTGATCTTCCTGTTCTGGGGCGAAATTTTCTCGATCTTCCCGGCGATTTGCGCCGATACCTTCGGCAGCAAATATGCGGCGGCCAATGCGGGCACGCTTTACACCGCGAAGGGAACGGCGTCGCTGCTGGTGCCGATTGCATCGGTACTGTCGGCCACTGGCGGCTGGAATCTCGTTTTTATCGTCTCTGCCGTCGTCACGATCGGCGCGGGCATCTCGGCGAAATTCATTCTCGCGCCAATGCGCTCGCGCTGGATCGAAGAGCACAACCAGCCCCAGGGCGTGCTGGCCGTGGCCGGCAGCAAGCCGTCGCGGCTTAGCCACTGGCCTGAACAATCAGGGGAATAGGGTGAGATGCCCACACCCGGCAGTTAAGCCATGAATGTCTCACTGCAGCAACTCAAGGTGTTCGTCGCCGTTGCGCGTGAACGGAGCTTTACGCGCGCGGCGCGCGAGTTCGATCTGACGCAGTCGGCAGTGAGTCGTTGCGTGCGCGACCTTGAAGACGCGGTCGAATTGAAACTGTTCGACCGCACCACGCGCCAGGTCGAACTGACTCATGCGGGCGCGAGTCTCGAGCGCAGAATTGGGCGCCTGCTCGATGAAATCGAATTGACGCTGTGCGAGGAGCGAGCCGCTTACGACGGACACACCGGCGTAGTTGTGCTGGCGAGTAATCCCGTGTTGTCGTCGAGTTGGGTGGCGCAGGGGCTGGCTCGTTGCGCGTCGGCGTTTCCCGAGTTGATCGTGTCCGTCAAGGATCAACCGCAAAGCAGCGTGCTCACGAGCGTCGAGCAGGGGGAAGTGGACTTCGGCGTGGTCTCGGTGGCCGAGCCTCTGGTCAGCGATCAGTTGCACGCGCAGGGGGTGTTCACGACGCCACTGCATGTGGTGATGCCGTCTGCGCATCCGCTGGCGCGGCAAGCCGGCGTTGCATGGAGCGCATTGCAGGAATGGGCGCTCGTCACGTTGAATGCCGACGCGGGTGTGCGCGCTGCGCTCGAACTCGCCTTCAGCGCGCATGGTCTGAAACAACGACCGGTGCAGGAACTCGGACACGTGGCGGCGGTATCGCGCATGGTCGAGTTGGGTATCGGCATCGGCGTTTTACCCGTCGGTGGACATTGGCCCGCGCCTGCCGCGTCGCTGGTGAGCCGGCCGCTGGTTCCCGAGATGAATCTGACGACACTGCTCGTGCATCGTCGCAACCGCTCCCTCAGACCCAACGCTGCGGCGGCGTGGGCGCAGTTCGCTGCCCTGACCGATCCGCTGCTAGTCAGTCCGCGCGACATTCCACTCAAGGAGCTTCATGATGGAAACTGAAACCGACCTCATGCGCCATGATCTGCTGATCGACGGCAAGCGTTTGCCGCCCGGCACCGGCGAATATTCCATCGACATCAACCCGGCGACCGAAGAGCCGATTGCACGGGTGGCACAAGGCAGCGCCGCCGATGTGGATACCGCGGTACATGCGGCGCGTGCCGCATTGAAAGTGTGGAATGCGATGCGGGCAGCCGAGCGAGGCCGCATCCTGATGCGTCTTGCCGGCCTGATGCGCACGAATCTGGAAGAGCTCGCCACACTCGAAAGTCTCGACGCCGGCAAGCCGATTTCCGCGGTGATGCGCCAGGATATTCCTGCTGCGATCGATACGCTCGAATACTACGCAGGCTGGTGCGACAAGATCAATGGGCAGGTCGTGCCGGTGCGTCCCGACGCCTTGACGTACACATTGCGAGAGCCGGTCGGCGTGGTCGCCGCAATCGTGCCGTGGAATTTCCCACTCATGATTGGCATGTGGAAAATTGCGCCCGCGCTGGCGTGCGGTTGCACGCTGATCGTCAAGCCCGCGGAGATTACGCCGCTGACCGCGCTGCGCATCGGCGAACTCGCGCTCGAAGCGGGCGTGCCGCCGGGCGTACTGAATATCGTCACCGGCAAGGGGCGGGTGGTGGGCGATGCACTGGTGGCGCATCCGGGCATCGACAAGGTGACTTTCACGGGCTCGCCTTCCGTGGGGCGCGGCATTCTGCAAGGCGCGGCCGGCAACTTCAAGCGCGTCACGCTGGAGCTCGGCGGCAAGTCGGCGAACCTGATCTTCCCGGATGCGAATCTCGACAATGCGGTGCGAGCCGCGGCGTCAGGCATCTTCTTCAATACCGGCCAGGTATGTTCGGCGGGCTCGCGCATTCTGGCTCATCGCGACGTCTACGACGAAGTTATTGAGCGTCTCGCGGCGCGTGCGAAGGCGATCAAGGTCGGCGACCCGGCGGCGCGCGAAACCTCGATGGGACCGCTTATCTCCGCCGCGCAGATGAAGACCGTGCTCGGCTATGTCGAGACAGGGCGGTCCGAAGGGGCGTCGCTCGTGACCGGCGGCGCGCGCGTGGGCGAGCGGGGCTTCTTCGTCGAGCCGACGGTGTTCGCCAACGTCGAGCATGAAATGCGCATTTCGCAGGAGGAGATCTTCGGGCCAGTCGCGACCGTGATTCGTTTCAATGACGAAGCCGATGCGATCCGTATCGCCAATGGCACGTTGTATAGCCTCGCGGCTGGCGTATGGAGCGCGGACATTGGTCGTGTGCATCGGGTTGCGCGTGATCTGAAAGCGGGCACCGTGTGGATCAATACCTACGGCTACACCGACGTGCGCCTGCCTTGGGGCGGTTCCGGCGATTCTGGTTTTGGCCGCGAACATGGTGACGTGGCGATTGAAAACTTCACTGAGCCGAAGGCGGTGTGGCTGGCATTCGATCAATAACGATGTAAAAAAAGGATCGAACGCGTGGCGTTCGATCCTTTCCTTTCCTGAACTGAAGCTTGTGAGACGTTGGTCCCAGTGTGAACGGGCGCTCAATCGCCCTGCAATGCCATCCGTTCGCGCAGCTTGACCAGCGCGAGCACGACGTCGATAGTCGGCGTGGGTTCGGCGACGAGACGGCCCATTTCCTGCACTACCGTCAATAGCGGATCGATCTCCATCGGACGGCGGTTCTCCAGATCGACCAGCGTCGAAGTCTTATGCGCGCCGACCGCGCCCGCACCGTCAATGCGCTTTTCCACATCGACACGAAAATGCACGCCGAACTGATCCGCTATCCGCTTGGCTTCGAGCATCATTGTGCGTGATACCGCACGCGTGCCGGGATCGCTGGTGAGGACATCGAGCGTGGCGTGGGTCAATGCGCTGATCGGATTGAAGCACAGATTGCCCCACAACTTGAGCCAGATCTCGTCGCGGATATTGTCGCGGATCGGCGCGTCGAATCCCGCCGCTTGCATGATCTCGTGCAACTGTTGAATGCGCGGCGTGCGTTCGCCGCTCGGCTCGCCGATCGGGAATTTCTTGCCGTACACGTGCTTGATGACACCCGGCTCGACGATCTCGGCGGCGGGATACAGCACGCAGCCGATCGCGCGTTCGGGGCCGAGCTTGGTCCATTGGCTGCCGTCCGGGTCGATGCTGGCGAGGCGCGTGCCGGCGAATTTTCCGCCGTGCTGATAAAAGTACCAATAGGGAATGCCGTTGACGCCGGTGACGATGGCCGTGTGTTTGCCAAGGAGCGGCTGCATTGCATCGACCACGCCGGGCAGCGAGTGCGCCTTCAGTGTGATGATCACAAAGTCCTGCACGCCAAGTTCGCGCGCGTCGGAAGTACAGCGTACCGGCGCGCTATACGTTTCGCCGTCCATGATCAGGCGTGCGCCGTGTTCACGCATCGCGGCGAGATGCGCGCCGCGCGCGACGAAACTCACATCCGCGCCGGCACGTGCCAGTTGCACGCCCATCAAACCGCCAATCGCTCCTGCTCCGAAGATACAGATCTTCATGATGCCGCCCCTGTGACGATGAGAAGTCGCTTGCCCGATGCCGCATATCGTCTTACCGCGACGGCGGGTCACTCTTTGAGCATAGCGGCGCAGGATGATTACTGACAGTTAAAGTTTCTGCGTCCGTCTATTACTTATCGTTTATATATGCGCTAACGGCCGATTGCCCTGCAGGTTTCAACGGCACGCGAGGAGGTAGTACAATCCGGGGCGTAATCGCCGAGATCGTTCGGTAAGCTTAATATTTCGCTTTTGAGCAGGTGTTTTATACCCGCCGAACTGGCAGAACGCTCACGCCGATCGTCGCCAGAAACGCGCCGCAGCAGCGATTGAACCAACGGCGAACCTTCCCTCCGCTCAATTCACCGATTTAACGAAGCCCGGGTCGCTGATCAACGCATCGACGCTCAACCTGACCGTGTCTTCAATGGCAATCGTATTGCTGGTGAATTTAGGCGATTTCTGCCGGACCGTCTTGATGGTTGAAAACACAACATTCTGGGTCGCGATATCAGTCACGACATAGCGCATTTTCAGTGTCCAGAATGTTGGCGACCGTGAGTCGTCTACCGTGAATTGCTCGATGCTGCCGCTCAGAACCTTCCTGCCCCCGGTGAGATGAAAGCCGGCGATCCGCAAGCTGCTGACGATGCCGTTGCGCACGGCCTCGTTGATATCGTTCTTTAGCACGATGCCGGTCATCGCCGTATTTTCGATCCGGTTCGGCGAAACCTGGCCGTTGCGAGCCGGCATGTAGACGAAATCACGGGCGGGGGCAATGCTGAGCCAGCCGGTTGAATGCGCCGCCGCCGCACGCGGTGGGTTATTCAGACCGAACCACGACCACGAGCAGGCGGACAGCATCAACGGCAGTGCCACGACGCCGCAACCCTTGAGCACAGCGGATCTCAGGGCGGGACGCGTGGGACCGGTCGATGGCCGCACAGACTGACTCTGTTGCGGCGACTCGGGCGCTGTGCTGGAAAAAGCGGCAGTCGGGGTCAGAGGAGTTGCCTTTTAGGTTGAGTCATCCCGGGACAGAGCAGCATGGTAACAGCGAGCGGAGAGGGCAAACGATCAAAAAAAACCGGCTTTACCCTGAGTCATATCCACCAGCGCCAGCCGGGCATCGTCCACCGCGTTGACGGGCAGCCGGACGGTCATCTTCACCAGCATCCCGTAAGCACTGTCCACGAGTCCGTAACCTTCGGCCTCGATCCATCGGCGCACTTTCGCTTCGTCGGCGTAACTCACTTCGACGATCAGCGTAACCTGAGCGATCCTCTCCACTCGCGGCGCGTCCAGTAGCGCCGATGCAATCGCATCCGTATACGCTCGCACCAGGCCGCCGGCGCCCAGCTTGACACCACCGTAATACCGCACGACGGCTGCCAGCACGCCGTCCAGATCATGATGCCGCAGCACTTCGAGAATGGGCCGGCCCGCGGTTCCGGACGGCTCGCCGTCGTCGGACATGCCTGACTGGCCCCCTGCCAGCAGCGCCCAGCACACATGCGTTGCGCCTGGGTGCTCGTCGCGCAGACGACGCAGCTCGGTCATCGCCGCGTCGCGGTCGGCGACCGGTATCGCATGCGCGATAAAACGGCTCTTGCGAATCTCGAGTTCCGCGGACAGCGGCGCGGGCAAGGTATAGGTGGGCAAGGCAAAGACTTCGATGGATGGAAAGATGCAGACCGCATGTGAATCTCATGCGGCCATGTGCCCGCCATGGTAACGGATCGTTGATGGATATTCGTCTACAATCGTCCGCTGAACACGCGCCTCGCTGCTGAACCGGAAGCGCCGCCAAGGAGACCACATGCTTGATTTTTCTACGCTAGGAACGTTCGTTGCCGTGGTACTGGGGCTCTTTCTGATTCCGGGGCCGGCCGTGCTGCTGGTTTTGACTCGCACGGTGCATGGCGGGCGCAAGGCCGGCATTCTCACCGGTCTTGGTGTCGCAGTTGGCGATTTCATACACACGTTAGGCGCATCGGTCGGCCTCTCGGCGCTGCTGATGACTTCGGCACTCGCCTTCAATGCCGTGAAATTCGTCGGCGCCGCCTATCTCATCTATCTGGGCATTCGCGCCTTGCGCGAAAAGCAGGCGAGCGCGCATGTGCCGGCAGTCGCGCAGGTATCCGCTTCCAAGGCCTTCTTTCAGGCGATCCCTGCCGAAGTGTTGAACCCCAAGACCGCGCTGTTTTTCCTCGCGTTCCTGCCGCAGTTCGTTCGCCCTGAGCATGGCTCTTCATTCCTGCAGTTCGCGACGCTCGGGCTGATCTTCGTCGGCATGAGCGCGCTCTATACAACGCTGATTGTGCTGACCATTCGCCCGCTGGGCAAACTCGTCAAGCGCCTGACATGGCTGAGCCGCTGGCAAAACAAGATCATCGGCGTGCTGTTCATTTCGCTCGGCCTGCGCGTCGCCACGCAAACGCGCTGACGAATCTGCTTGCCGCCGCGCGCCATTTCGTTCGGGCGCGCGCAAACGTGCAGCCACGCTCGCACTAGATATTCCGGCGCTGCCGCCTTAAGCGGCCTTCACGCGCGTATTCCATCTGGCCCTCTGTTCGCACGGCGAGCTTTTCCTGTTCGGCGCGGCTCATCAGCCGGGTATCGTCAATGTCACCGACACGCAGTACTTCCTGCGCGATCCGTATGCGTAATGTCATTAATGGCTCGCCGCGTTCGACCAGCGTGCGGTCGGCTGCGCGCGCCTGCTGGACGCCGCTGTCGATCAGGTTGCGCAACTCCAGCAACGTGAGCCGTTGACGCTGGATCTCGAGGATGAGCCGCTGGATGGCCTGCTCGTCGCGTGTGCGCCACCAGGTGCGCAGTTCGGCGAGCGTGGGAGGGGCGAAGGGAGGAAGGCGCATTGCTCAGACGAAAGATACTGTATATATGTACAGTATATCCCGTCTTTTTACGAAACTGCGTAGAGCGCGTAGAGCGCGTTGAGCGGTTCGCGAGCCCTGCAAAGGGGCGCTATAACGCTCAGACGAGCGCGAGCATGATGGTGGTGGAGACCACAATGATAAAAAGACAGACAGCGGTCAGTACGTCGTACGGATAGCTCATGTCGAAACCATAACGTGTTGGGCGGAAGCGCCCATCATAGGCATAACCGTCCCCCATGACTGTCAAGCATTGCAAGGGCGCTGCTATCCGGCTACCAATGATCTGGGTGCAAACTGAACGACGCGCGCGAAATACCTTCCGCCTAGTGTCCACGTCCTTTCGCCGAGGTTTTGCCCGTTGCCGGCACAGATGATTCGCTCGCACTGCCGCATATCAATGCCACCCCCGCAACTGCCGTCGCCCGCAGCGATGCGCGTGAATCGCCCGCGCGGGCACGCAACGCAAGGCTGTGCAAAATCGCCGAGGCGATCTTCGCGAGGAGTGGCGGTTGCGCTTCTGCGGGCAGTTCGCCTGCGGCCTGCGCGAGCTTGAAGCGTTTCTCGAAGGCCTTGTCGTAGGTGCGCAGTCCCTCGGCAAGGGCTGCGCGAACCTCGCTGTCATCCACTGCTTCGACCGCGGCGGTGCCGATCATGAAGCAGCCGAGCGGATCGCCGTCGGCGGGCAAGTACCACGCGAGCGCGCCGTCATAAACGCGCAGCAGGGCTTGCGGCAATGGCAGGTCCTCGCGGAGCGCATCAACCATCGCGAGCCGGCCGGCCTCGATATAACGTTCGAGCGTGGTCAGATACAGCGCATGTTTGTCGCCGAATGCGCCGTACAGGCTCGGGCGGTTCATGCCGGTCGCGGCACTCAGTTGATCCAGCGAGGTGCCCGCGTAGCCGCTGCGCCAGAACACGTTTCTTGCATCGGCGAGCGCCTGGTCGGAATCATAGGCACGTGGGCGGCCGCGAGGGCGTATTTCCTTTTTTGTACTGGTCGGCATAAAAATATGGCGTAAGTGATTTATATGCAATATAGTACAAAAACTCCAACGACAGAGGATTCCCCATGGATCTGTACTTCTCTCCGCTAGCGTGCTCACTGGCCACCCGAATCTCCTTGTACGAGGCGGGGGCGCAGGCCGGGTACATTCAGGTCGATACGAAGTCGAAACAGTTGTCGGACGGCTCGGACTTTTATCCGATCAGTCCGCTCGGGCAGGTGCCGGTGCTGCGTACGGATGAAGGCTGGCTGTTGAGCGAAAACACGGCGATCCTGCCGTATGTCGCCGATCATTTTCCGGCTGCACGGCTCGCGCCCCCCGCGGGCACGGCACAGCGCGCGCGGCTGCAACAATGGCTGGGTTTTATCAGTACGGAGTTGCACAAGGCGGTGTTCGTGCCGCTACTCGATGCGCGCGCGCCGGAAGACGTGAAGCACTATGCGCGTGAGAAGGCCGCATTGCGGCTGGGTGTGCTGCAAGATCATCTGGCGCAGAACGAGTATCTGCTCGACGCGTTCAGCGTCGGCGACGCTTATCTGGTCACCGTGCTGAACTGGGCGTCGTTTGGCGGCATCGATCTGTCGCAATGGCCGGCGGTTGCGGATTACTACAAGCGCTTGATGCAGCGCCCGAGTGTCGCAAAAGCCGCTGCGGAAGAAGTCGCGCTGTTTCAGGAAGAAGTGGCGAAGCGCGCAAAAAACCGAGGGGAGGTTGCCGGTTAGGCGATCAGTCGTCGCTGTGCTGGCAGAAGCGGCGTCCCGGAATGTGCGACACCACCGCCTGTGCGATTTCGAGTGGCGTGCTTTCGGCCGGCACCACGCGGCGACTCGATTCGGGGGTGTGCTTCATGGTCCATTCAACGAGTCTGTACGAGCGTCCCCAAGGGGGTTGCAAGGGGTCTGAGACCTTGCACGAGTGGATCTGGCGCACCCATTCGTTGCCGGGCATCGCGCGCAAATGCTCGAATACCGTGTCTTCCACCATGGTTTGACTCCTTCTTCGCAGGCATGCTGTCCATCTATCGGTGCCTCGGCGACACCCCTCGATAAAAAAGCGCCGCCGATGTTCTGGCGGCTCAACAGGGGATGTTGTGTGCCATAGTTACAGGTAAGAATTAAGCCAAACTTAAGATCGCGCCCAAAATTTCCACGCTTGATCCCTCAGCTCGATTGTCTGCGCTCAACCACTGTTTTGCGTGCGCGGTGATCCAACCCTCAAGACCTCGCTGAATCGGCCGTTATTACAGCGGTTGGGGCCGCCGCCCCCGTTCGCTTCCGGGTCCGCATCATTGATAACGTGACGAATCTCGCTCAAACGCCGCTTTCAGACCGGCTTCGCTCGCTCGTCGATACCGTGCAGCACAACGAACGCACGCTGCGCCGCTTCCAGAACGTCGAGTTGAGGTTGATCGGCGCGCAGAGTTTTCCATCGTTTCTCGACACGCTGTTCAGCCATCTGCCGCAGGAATTCTCGCTGGCGAGCGTGACGTTGTGGCTCGATGACCGCGCGCCGATGCTGCTTGAACTTCTCGAGCCGGGCGCTTTGCATGCGCTCGACCAGCCCAACCTGCGAACCTCGCGTGAAGGCGGCCTCACCGCCCTTGGTCTGTGCGACGAGGGACGGCCATGGCTGGGCAAACCGGGCGAGCTGGATGAAACGGCGCGCCGCGCATTTTTCGGCGATGCCGACTCGCCGGCGAGCGCGATCTTGCTGCCGCTTGCCGCCGGTGACACCGTGAGCGGCTATCTGTGCCTGTGCAGCGACGACCCGGAGCGTTTCGGCGAAGGCATGGCCACGGATATTCTGGAGCGCTTCGCGAGCATCGTTACCGCGAGTCTCGACAATGTCGCGCATCGCGAGCGGCTCAAGCAACTCGGCATGACCGATTCGCTGACCGGCCTCGCCAATCGCCGTTACTTCGACGAACGGTTGCGCGAGGAGATCATGCGCGCCGTCCGTTACGGCGTGCCGGTGGCGTGTCTGTTCAGCGATATCGACAGCTTCAAGCGTATCAACGACACCTACGGACATCAGACCGGTGACCGTGCCCTCGCGGCGGTGGCGGCCTGCGTGCGACAGCAGGTAAGGTTGGGCGACACCGTGGCGCGCTACGGCGGCGAAGAGTTCACCGCGCTCCTGCAAGGCGATCGCTCCGATGCATTGACGGTCGCCGAGCGTGTGCGGCTGGCTGTCGAAAGGCTGGATTTGCAGGACGATCACGGTGAACGCATCGCGTTGACCGTGTCGATTGGCGTGGCGGCGCGCACGATTACCGGTGCGCCGGCCGAGGCGGCCGCGAACGGCCACGCGATAATGGAAGAAGCCGATCGGGCGATGTACCAGGCCAAACGCAACGGCCGCAACCGCATCGAGGCGTTGGCGAAAGCGGGTAGCGATAAGGTGTCACGCTAACGCTTGCCGGAATCGCCCAAGCAGTTGCATGCACAACCGGCCGGGCGCATTGCAGGTGTTTAAGGCAGCGCCGTTTCCGAAACCGGCGGCGTCTTGCCGAGTTCTTTCTTCACACCTTCCGCGTAACTCGGATCGACCTTTTCGAACAGCGCCAGTTGCCGGTCGACGATCTCTTTCGGCACACCCGCCATCGCTTCCGCGATATTCCGGAAGAAGCGCTCGCGGTGCGCCGCGTCGAACAACTTGTACAGCGCTCGCGCGTAGCTGTAGTAGTCGTCGTCCTCGCGATGGTTGTAGTGCTCGATCGATCCTTCCACGGCGAGCGGCGGCTCGTTCACCGACGCATCCTGCGGGAACGCACCGAACCGGTTCGGCTCATAGTTCACCGTGCTGCCGAGATTGCCGTCCGTGCGCATGCCGCCGTCGCGGTGATAGGTGTTCACGTTCGGCGTACGCGGTGCATTCACCGGAATCTGATGGTGGTTGATACCGAGCCGGTAGCGATGCGTGTCGCCGTACGAGAAGAGCCGGCCCTGCAGCAGACGATCCGGCGAGAAGCCGATGCCCGGCACGATATTGGCTGGCGTGAAGGCCGACTGTTCGACGTCCGCGAAATAGTTCTCCGGGTTCCTGTTCAATTCGAGCACGCCGACATCGATCAGTGGAAACTCCTTGTGCGACCACACTTTGGTGATGTCGAACGGATTCTCCTTGCGCGTGTGCGCTTCGGCTTCCGTCATGACCTGAATGCAGAAGCGCCACTGCGGGAAGTTTTTCTTTTCGATCTGTTCGAACAGATCGCGTTGCGCGCTTTCGCGATCGCGGCCGATCACTTCGTTTGCCTCGGCATTCGTGTAGTTTTCGATGCCCTGTTTCGACTTGAAGTGAAACTTCACATAGAAGCGCTCGTTCTTCGCGTTGATCAGCGAGAACGTATGCGAGCCGAAGCCGTGCATTTGCCGATAGTTCTTCGGAATGCCGCGGTCGCTCATCAGGATCGTGACCTGGTGCAGCGATTCCGGCGTGCGCGACCAGAAATCCCACACCGCATTCGCGTCGCGCAGATTGGTTTGCGGATTGCGCTTTTGCGTGTGAATGAAGTCGGGGAATTTGAGCGGGTCGCGGATGAAAAACACCGGCGTGTTATTGCCGACGATGTCCCAGTTGCCTTCTTCGGTATAGAACTTGATCGAGAAGCCGCGTACGTCGCGCTCTGCATCCGCCGCGCCGCGTTCGCCCGCGACTGTCGAGAAGCGCATGAACGTTGGCGTGACCTTGCCGACTTCGAAGACTTTGGCTTTGCTGTAGCGGGTGATGTCGTGCGTGACGGTGAGCGTGCCGAATGCGCCTGAGCCTTTGGCGTGCACGCGGCGTTCGGGAATGACTTCTCGGTCGAAGTGAGCGAGTTTTTCGATCAGCCAGAAGTCTTGCAGTGTGATCGGGCCGCGTGGGCCGACGGTTTCGGAGTTCTGGTTATCGCCGACCGGCGCACCGGCCGCGGTCGTCAACGTTCGATTCGTCATGGCTATTCCTTGGCTTGCTTGCGGGGGAATGCGCCGGCCGTCGTAGCGGCCGATGCGCAACGGGACGCTGGATGCCAGTTCGTGCAGCGCGAGGGCTAGTCTAGCAAGGCTTGCGAGGTGCCGCTCGATGAAACTTTGAAGACAACAAGAGAGTCATGCAGGGTGCATTGCACCCCGCCACGGCCCCTCACGCATCCGGCGGCACCCCGAGTAATTGCAGTGCGCCACCCGTCACCGCACCGAACACCGGGCCGGCCACCGTCCCTCCATAGAACGCCTTGCCGGCCGGGTCGTCGATCATGACGGCGACGATCAGCCGGGGGTCGCTCATTGGCGCCATGCCGACGAACAGGGCGCGGTAACGGTTTTTCGCGTAAGTCGCGCCGACCTGCTTGCGCGCCGTGCCGGTTTTGCCGCCGATCCGGTAGCCTTCCACCGCCGCTGCACGCCCTGTGCCGCCAGGGCCGGTGGCCATTTCGAGCATCGAGCGGATCGCGCGCGCAGTGGCGGGTGTCGTGACCGCGTGGCCTTTGCCGGTGGCCTGTGCCGCGCCACCTGCACCGGCATTCCCGTCCGCATCTCTGTCTTTGTGCAACAAACTCACGGGATGCAGGGTGCCGTCGCCTGCGTAGGCCGTATACACCTGCGCCATTTGCAGCAGCGAAGTAGACAGGCCATAGCCGTACGCCATGGTGGCCTGTTCGATCGGACGCCAGCGTTTGTACGGGCGCACCTTGCCCGACGCGACACCCGGAAAGGTCAGTTCGGGTCGCAACCCGAGCCCGTATTCCTGATACTTGTTCCAGATCGTTTCGGCGGGCAGATTCAATGCGAGCTTGGCGAGCGCGATATTGCTCGACTTCTGCACGGCTTCGGCAACAGTCATCGCGCCGTGATTCGACGTGTCGTGAATCACGGCCGGGCCGATCTTGTACCAGCCTGGCGCGGTGTTGATGATGCTTTGCGGTCGCACCTTACCTTCGTCGATCGACAATGCGACGACCACCGGCTTGATTGTCGAGCCCGGCTCGAAGGTGTCGACTACCGCGCGATTGCGCAGTTGCCGTCCGGTGAGACGGGCGCGGTCGTTCGGATCGAAGCTCGGATAGTTGGCGAGCGCGAGAATCTCGCCGTTGCGCGCATCAAGCACGACCACGCTGCCGGCTTCGGCGTGATGTTTGGCAATGGCGTCCTTCAGTTGCGCGTAGGCGAGCTGCTGAATGCGCCGGTCGATCGTTAGATGGATGGTGTCGCCGTTCTGCGCGGGCACGAGCGGCCGGGTTTCGGACACCACCCGGCCCAGGCGGTCGCGGATTACTTCGCGCTGGCCTGGCACGCCGAGCAGTTGCTCGTTGGCGGCGAGCTCGACGCCTTCCTGGCCGTTGTCCTCGATATCCGTGAAGCCGACCACGTGCGCCGCCGATTCTCCTTCTGGGTAAAAGCGCTTCGAATCCGCGATCTGCGTGATGCCGGCGAGGCCCAGTTTGTTGAGGTGACCGGCGGTGTCGGCATCCACCTGGCGCTTGAGCAGCACGAAGGTTTTGTCGCCGTTCAGACGCCGGCGCAGTTCTGCTAGCGGCAGGTCGAGCAGCTTCGAAAGCGGCGCGAACGCGGCTTCATCGAGCAGCTTGGGCGAGGCCCAGATCTCGTAAGTCGCGAGGCTGACGGCGAGCAGCGAGCCATTGCGGTCAACGATGCGCCCGCGCGTCGCATCGAGTTCGATAGTGCGCTGATAGCGTTTTTGCCCCTGATCGACGTAGAAATCCTGATTGACCACCTGCACCCAGAACGCGCGCCCCGCCAGCGACGCGAACGCGCCGAATACCAGCAGGACGACAAGTTTCGAGCGCCACATCGGCAAGCGCGCGGCTAACAACGGGTTCTTCGCGCCGGGCGCGTACGGGTCGTGCGACTGCGATTTCTTCTTTTGGATCATGAGTGCGGATAACGAACAGTGGTGCGTGGCGAGCTGAAACCGGCAACGCCGGTGGCTTGTGCGCGTGACTGTCGAGCGTGCTCCTCGAGTGAAAGCCACACGCGCGCAGCGTGCAGCGGATTAGCTTGCGCCGCCCGAATCGGCGGCGGTGAATACCTTGGGTTACCGATGAACCTGCGTGGTCAGCATGCGTAGCGTGAAGCTGGCACTGCCCAGATTGTAATCAGAACGTAATCTGGATGCGAGAGCCATGCAAGTGGGGAGTGGGCGGGGAGCACGTCGCCCGCCGTGTCGCCGCAGGGGCAGAGGGGCAGCCGAAGCCGAAGCCGAAGCCGAAGCCGAAGCCGAAGCCGAAGCCGAAGCCGAAGCCGAAGCCGAAGCCGAAGCCACAGCCACAGCCACAGCCACAGCCACAGGCCGCAAGCAGTCGTAAAAAAGCCGCGCGGACTTGAAAAATCCGCGCGGCTGCTTCGTTCGATTAATGCGTCGACTCCGACGCGGCGTGTTAAAGAGGCGCTCCCTGCCTGTCGAGCGCCTTCTTTTTTTGCCTCGCTTCCCCCTGACGTCCCACCGCCAGAAAAGAGCCGGCGGCCTCAGGCCGGCAAAGCGAAGCTCGAGATCGCCTCGCGCAGCACGCCTACCTGGTCCTTCAGCGAATGGGCCGCGGCGGCGGCTTCTTCGACGAGCGCGGCATTTTGTTGGGTGACCTGATCCATTTCGCCGACCGCGCGATTGACCTGTTCGATACCCGCGCTCTGTTCGCGCGACGCGTTGCTGATCTCTTCCAGGATTTCATTGACGCGGCGTACCGACTGCACGATCTCACCCATGGTCGATCCGGCATTGGCAACCAGCGATGCGCCCGCTTCGACGGTATGGGTAGACGTCTCGATCAACGCCTTGATTTCCTTCGCGGCCGTAGCCGAGCGCTGCGCGAGACTGCGCACTTCTGCTGCGACCACCGCGAAGCCGCGTCCCTGTTCGCCCGCGCGGGCCGCTTCGACGGCGGCATTGAGCGCGAGGATGTTGGTCTGGAACGCGATGCCGTCGATCACGCCGATGATGTCGCCGATCTGCCGCGAGCTGCTGGTGATTTCGCCCATCGTGCGGACCACGTCGTCGACGACGCGGCTGCCGCGCGTGGCCACATCCGCGGCCTGACCGGCGAGTTGCGCCGCTTGCAGCGCGCTGTCCGCGTTCTGCTTCACGTTGACCGTCATCTGATCCATGCTCGACGCCGTTTCGACGAGTGCCGCGGCCTGTTCCTCGGTGCGCTGCGACAGATCCGTGTTGCCGGCGGCGATTTCGGTCGCACCAATGTTGATGTTTTCGGTGCCGAGCCGCACGCGCGAAACCGTATCGACGAGACCGGCCTGCATGGTGTGGAGGGCGTGCAGCAGACTGCCGGTGTCGTTCATGTGCACCGGCACGCGCGTGGCGAGATTACCGCGCGCCATGAGTTGCGCGGCATCGACCGCGACTTCGAGATCGCCCCCGAGCGTGCGGCGGATGCTGCGCAATACCAGCAGCATGACGGCGGTGGCGATCGCGCCGAGCGTGACCGTGATGACGAGCCAGCGCAGCAGATTGGCGTAGAACGCGTGCTGCACGTCGTCCATGTACATGCCGGTGACGAGATACCAGTCCCACGGCGCGAAGTGGATCGCGAAGCTGGTTTTCGCCACGGGTTTGTCGCTGCCCGGCTTGGCCCACAGATAGTCGACGAAGCCGCCGCCGTCGTGATTGCCCGCGTTGACGATGTCGACGAACAGATGGTTGCCGGCCGGGTCGGCGAACTGCGCCATGTTCTTACCGACCATTTCCTTCTTGATCGGATGCATCAGCATGACCGGCTGCGAGTCGTTGACGGAGATATAGCCGTCTTTGCCGTAGCGCATGGCGGCGAGCGTTTCGAGCGCCTGCTTTTTGGCTTCGTCTTCCGTGATCGTGTGCTGCTGCGCGAGGGTGTAGTAGCGGTTGACGATGTGATTCGCCTGGTCGATCAGCGAGGTGAGTTGATCGCGGCGGTCCGAGATCATCGACGCGCGGTTTTGCCATGCGCCGAAGCCGCCGATCAGAATCAGGCCGATCCAGAGGACGGCGATCATTGAAGCTAGTTTTTTGTTCAGAGTCATAGCAATGGGGTTTTGCTTTTTTGCTTTCGCTTTCGCGAGGTGGTCGGTCAGGGGTTTTTGCTCTTTCGCTCTTTCGCTCTTTTCGCTTGCAGCGATTGGCTTGGTGCTTACTGTGTTTACGGCTTCTTGTTCTCTGCTCCGCAGGGGAGGGGAAACCCGTTGTTTCTTTTGTCTGGTTAATTGGGGGTTTGGGGGTGGCCGTTTCTTTTGCCTGCGCGGCGCTTGTTTGTCTGTTTGTCTGTTTGTCTGTTGGCCTGTGGCGTTGGCGTTTCCTTGATCTGGGTTCTTTGGTCTTTGGTCTTTGGTCTTTGGCCTTTCCTTGAATTCTTATTGGTCTATTAGCGTCGCCCCTGTGCGGGGCAGGCACTTACTTCTCTTTGCCGCCGCAAAGAGAAGTAAGCAAGAGAAAGCGGCTCAAACCGCTAATTCTTAAGTGGGTCCCCTGGCTTGGAGGAGGTAGTGGCACATCTGGAATCCGTGCCTTCGCACATTCCGCATCGGTGACAAGGGCGTCATACTTCCAGCGACGCTGCGCGCGCCGAAGCCCACTTCATAAAACCAACCACTACGTTTTCGTACCCGCGTTTCGCTCAGTGTCGTGGCCTGCCATTGCTACAGTCACAGCACAGCACAGCACAGCACAGCACAGCACAGCACAGCACGCCACCGCCACCGCCACCGCCACAACTGTATCCAGGCGTTTTAATTGGACCGCTGACGAGCTCGGTTTTTCATTCACTGGTGGAGCTTGTTCATTGAATACTTGGGCGCTTCGCCGAGTCGAAGCTGATGGCCCCCGCCGCGCCCAAGCGAAGCCCGTGGTTTCCCATGCATACCCATCCGCGACGCACGCAGTGCGGAGTGGGAGCTGATGAGCGCTTTGTCATTAGTGCCGAATGTGCGAGGGCACGGATTCCAGATGCACCACTACCGCAACTGTGCGGGGGACCCGCTTAAGAATTAGCGGGGTGAGCCGCTTTCTTTGCTTATCTTTCTTTGCGGCGGCAAAGAAAGTAAGTGCCTGCCCCGCACAGGGGCGAACGCTAATAGACCAATAACAAAACAAGGAAAGGCCAAGACCACAAAAAAATCAGACACTCCCGAGAAAGTAAGTGCCTGCCCCGCACAGGGGCGAACCTTAATAGACCAATAACAAAACAAGGAAAGTCCAACACCACAAAAAATCAGACACTCCGAAGAAAGCAAGTGCCGCCCTGCACAGGGGAAACCGCTAATAGACCAATAACGCAATTAATCCAGAAACCGAATAAACCAAGGAAATATAAAAAATCCAACCAGATAACAAAAAAACTAAAACAAAAACCCCACAAACCCAAGCCCCGCAGGGCTCAAATCACATTCCTCCACATAACGCCAAAAAAATCCAAATTCAGATGACACTGCATGAAATGCAAAAAACAGCACATTTTCCCACTTAACAACAACATGGAAAAAACCAAATCCCACCCACACGCCGAATAAAAACGATTTCAGCTATAGTCGCCATTTTCCAGTCGCCAGCCGGGCAAAAAAAGAGCACCAATAAGCCCGCCACCAGGAGTAAAAGAAAATGAACGCCCGCGAACCTGCATTCATCGCCGCTTCCCGCAGCGCACGCCTGCGCCAGATGCTCGTCAGCAACGAACTCGAATTCATGATGGAGGCCCACAACGGTCTCTCCGCCCGTATCGTCCGCGAAGCCGGTTTCAAGGCGATCTGGGGTTCGGGCCTCGCGATCTCCGCCCAATTCGGCGTCCGCGACAACAACGAAGCCAGCTGGACGCAAGTCGTCGACACCCTCGAATTCATGGCCGATGCCAGCGATCTGCCCATCCTCCTCGATGGCGATACCGGCTACGGCAACTTCAACAACGTGCGCCGTCTCGTGCGCAAACTCGAACAACGCGGCATCGCCGGCGTCTGTATCGAAGACAAACAATTCCCGAAAACGAATAGCTTCATCAATGGCGAAGCCCAGCCGCTCGCCGATATGGACGAGTTCTGCGGCAAGATCAAAGCCGGTAAAGACTCGCAGTCGGATGAAAACTTCTCGATCGTCGCGCGCGTCGAAGCTCTGATCGCCGGCTGGGGCATGGACGAAGCGCTGCGTCGCGCGGAAGCCTATCGGCAAGCAGGCGCCGATGCGATCCTGATTCACAGCAAGCTCTCGCGTCCGGACGAAATTCTCGAGTTCGCGCGCGAATGGGCCGGCCGCGGGCCGCTCGTCATCGTGCCGACCAAGTACTACAGCACGCCCACTGAAGTCTTCCGTGAGGCCGGCATCAGCACGGTCATCTGGGCGAATCATCTGATCCGCGCCGCGACCTCGGCCATGCAAGCCGTCGCCAAGGAAATTCACTCGAGTGAAACGCTCGTCAACGTCGAAGACAGCATCGCCGCAGTCAACGAAATCTTCCGTCTGCAAGACGCCGACGAATACTCGGAAGCAGAAGACCGCTACCTGTCGAGCGGACGCGCAGCCGGTGCGGCCGTCGTGCTCGCGGCAAGCCGCGGCAAAGGGCTCGAAGCCGTCACCGAAGATCGTCCGAAAGTCATGCTGCCGATCGCCGGCAAGCCGCTGTTGCGCTGGCTCGTCGACGCGTTCAAGAAGCAGAGCGTCAATGACATCACCGTGGTCGGCGGTTATCGCGCCGATGCGATCGATACGGCCGGTATCAAGCTGGTCGTCAACGAACGTCATGCGCAAACCGGTGAACTGGCGTCGCTCGCGTGCGCGGCCGACAAGCTCACCGGCGACACCGTCATCTCGTACGGCGATCTGCTGTTCCGCAGCTACATCCTGCGCGACCTGGTCGAGAGCGAAGCAGCGTTCAGCGTGGTAGTCGATTCGTCGCTGACCGATGCGGAAAACGCCAGCGTGCGCGATTTCGCATGGTGCTCGGCGGGCGACGATCGCGGCCTGTTCGGCAGCAAGGTCACACTGCGTCACGTGTCGAGTGGACAGGAAGCAACCTCCGCCATCGCTTCGCAAACGCCGCACGGTCGCTGGGTCGGTCTGTTGAATGTGCGCGGCGAGGGGCGTGAGCGTCTGCAAGCGGTACTCGGCAAACTGCAGGCGCGCCCGGATTTCGATTCGCTTGACATGCCCGCGCTGCTGAATGCGCTGATCGAAGCGGGTGAAGCGATCGAAGTGCAATACGTGCATGGTCACTGGCGCGGTGTGAACGATCTGGAAGACTTCCGTCGTGCAGGCGATTTCGCGCATGCGCAAGCGCCGTTCGCCGCAGCGGTCGGCAGCAAGACGAACGAAGCCAGCGGAGCCGCGCAATGATCGAGGCGGCACAGTTCGTCGAGGCGGCTCGCGAGCGTGGCTTCGACTGGTATGCAGGTGTGCCGTGCTCGTATCTGACGCCGTTCATCAATTACGTGTTGCAGGATGAATCGCTGCACTACGTCTCGGCGGCCAATGAAGGCGATGCGGTCGCGCTGATCGCGGGCGTGACGCTTGGCGCGCAGAACGGCCGGCGCGGCATCACGATGATGCAGAACTCCGGCCTCGGCAATGCGGTGAGTCCGTTGACCTC
The DNA here is from genome assembly GCF_046030555.1 of Paraburkholderia sediminicola. GTDB lineage: Bacteria > Pseudomonadota > Gammaproteobacteria > Burkholderiales > Burkholderiaceae > Paraburkholderia > Paraburkholderia sediminicola_E. Next base: position 419,510 of record NZ_JAQQCH010000002.1, read on the forward strand.
GCTTACATGGACCTTCCGTCTGCCGCAATTGCTGATCGTGACGTGGCGCGGGCAACCCGGCGTCGCGGACGAACCGCAGCACGCGCTGATGGGGCCGGTCACGCCCTCGATGCTCGATACGATGGAAATTCCGTGGGAGACCTTCCCGACCGAGGCCGACGCGATCGGCCCGGCGTTGGATCGCGCCATCGCCCACATGGATGAAACCGGCCGGCCGTATGCGCTCGTGATGCAAAAGGGCAGCGTGGCGCCCTATGAGTTGAAAGAGGGTCATGCGGGCGCTCGCCGTGTGCCGGTAGTGCCGCGTTCGCAATTCAGGAACGTGGCGCAAAATGAACTGGCTTCACGTCACGACGCGTTACAGAAAGTCATCGCGCACACGCCGCTCGAATCGACGGTCGTGCTCGCGTCGACCGGATTTTGTGGCCGCGAACTCTATGCCATCGACGACCGTCCCAATCAGTTGTACATGGTCGGCTCGATGGGTTGTGTGACGCCGTTCGCACTGGGTCTCGCCCTCGCGCGTCCGGACCTGCACGTGGTCGCGCTCGACGGCGACGGCGCCGCGCTGATGCGCATGGGCGCGTTCGCGACGCTCGGTGCGTACGGTCCGTCGAATCTCACGCACGTGCTGCTCGATAACGGCGCGCACGACTCGACCGGTGGCCAGATGACGGTGTCGTCGCAGGTGTCGTTTGCAGGCGTCGCCGCGGCTTGCGGTTATGCGTCGGCGGTTGAAAGCGACGATATCAGCGTGATCGATGAACTGCTTGAAACGGCGCCGTCGCCCAATGGCCCGCGCTTTGCCCGACTGGCGATTCGCCGCGGTACGCCCGACGGCCTGCCGCGTCCCACTATCACCCCGCCCGATGTGAAGACGCGCCTGATGCGCCACATCGGCGCCGCTTAAGGAGTGCGCTCATGTTGCTGCTCAACCCCGGCCCGGTGACGCTCACCGAACGTGTCCGCAACAGCCTGTTGCAAACGGATCTGTGCCACCGCGAAAGCGAGTTTTTCGACTTGCAGGAAGAGGCGCGCACACGTCTGGTCGATCTGTACGGCCTCGACGCAAACGAATGGCAAGCGGTGCTGATGACCGGTTCCGGCACGGCTGCTGTTGAAAGCATGACCGCCGCGCTGGTGCCGCAAAATGGCAAGCTGCTGGTGGTGGAAAACGGCGTGTACGGCGAGCGTATTGCGCAGATCGCCACGCAATACGGCATCGCGCATGAGTCGCTGAAACACGACTGGATGCAGGCGCCGGATCTCGCGAAGATCGCCGAACGCCTCGACGCGGACAAAGCGTTCACGCACGTCGCCGTGATTCATCACGAAACCACGACGGGACGTCTGAACGATCTGCAAGCGCTCGGGACGCTGTGCCGCGAGCGTGGTTTGCGTCTGCTGGTGGATGGCGTTAGCAGCTTCGGCGCGGAAGCGATCGATTTCGCTGACGCCAGTCTCGACGCCGTCGCGGCGACCGCGAACAAGTGTCTGCACGGCGTGCCGGGCGCGTCGTTCGTGCTGGTACGGCGCGCGGCGCTCGCGCAGGCGGCGAGCCGCACGTATTACCTGGACCTCGGGCGCCTCGCGCGTTTGCAGGACCAGCGCAATACGCCGTTCACGCCGTCGGTCCATGCGTATTACGCGCTAGTCGAAGCGTTGCGCGAACTCGCCGACGAAGGCGGTTGGCAAGCGCGTCACGCGCGTTACGCAGCGCTCGCCGAGCAGGCTCGCGCGGGCCTGGCTGAACGCGGCGTCGGCAGCGTGTTGCCGCCGGAGCAGTCGTCGGTGGTGCTGCGCGCATACCGCTTGCCGGACGGCGTGTCGTATCCGCAACTGCACGACGCGCTGAAAGCGCGTGGTTTCGTCATCTATGCGGGGCAGGGCGGCTTGTCGGCCGAGTTGTTCCGTATCTCGACGATGGGCAATATCCACGCCGCCGACATCGACCGTCTGCTGCAAGGCTTTAGCGAGCTGACGCGCTAAAGCGCGCGTTCATTCACGCGCTCGCCGGGTCATGATCCGCAGTGTCACACCGGGTCTTTGTCCGGCGGTCCATCGGGCCGCTGCGGCTCCTCGGTGTGATGACCGGGCGACGGGGGCACCAGCGGATCGCTTTCCGGGTCGCGGTTTGGATCGGCGTTCGGGTCGGGAATCGGACTGGTATGCATGTCGTAGCTCATTGCATCACCTCTTTTAGTTGGGAAGAGGGCTTGGACGTGGACCGACAAGCGAGCCGAAAAGCAGGCGGTACAGCCGGTCGAATGCGCATAAGCCCCGGTCATTCCCTTCAAGCGTAGGCGATCCGGCACACGACGCGGTCCTTACTTTCGCGTGCGGCGGCCCACGCTCAATTGCCAGTAACGCTCGGCGGCGAAAACGTCGTCGTAAAAGCCCGCACCGAAAGCGCGCAGCTGGCTTTGGTAGGCGTTGACCGCTTCACGTTTGAGCTGGGTACGGCGCTGGGGATCGATCGTATGGCCTGCGCTCGGATAGGCCGGCGTTGCGACGATGCCGCGTTGCACGAGGTCGGCGAGCCGTGCCTGCACGACACCCGGCGTACGGCGGTGAATCGCCTCTTCATAGGCGAACCACGTGAGATGCGACAGGCGCGGCAGGATTTCGCAGCAGGCTTCGAACACCCGTACGTGATCGTCGTGATACAGACCGAGTGGCATCAGCAGCGTGTTCGCGGTCGTGCGATAGATGGTCTCTTCAAGCACCGCCGCCAACTTGCTGATCGACGGCGAGTCCATGTATTGGCCGTCGCGAAACGGCATGCGTAGCGGAATTGCGTCGAGTACCTCCAGCGCCAGGTTGTCTTCCCGCGTGCGGGCGCGGATGGCCTGACGGGCGCTCGTGAAACCTGACTTTTCATCCCATTCGGTATGCATTTCCTGCTCGGGCGGTGCGGCAAACACCGTGCAGACCGCGGCGTCAGGATGGGCGGCGAGTAATGCGCCGCAACTGAAGACGGCGTCGTCGAAATGGGGCGAGACGATAAAAAGACGTGGGCTGGTTTCGCTCATGGACGTGTGGTGGTTTCGAAGGCGCGAGGCCGCATTCGAAGCTTTAATATCGCGCGAGACAAGCTTGCTGGATGTGCGGCGTCACATCAGCTTAGGCGGAATCGGCGCGGCTTGTGTAATCGTTGTGGCTAACGCAAACCGCATGCCTGACTGGGCTGATTCCGCGGTGGCTTCCCGCAGAGGCTCACCTTTGCGCATCTGGCCTATCCCGAACCTGCTCACCTTTGGCGGACCTGCTGGCGGGCGTGCGTCGCGTAGGCGTAACTGCCAGGATATGAGCGATTAGCCGGATTAATCGCTTGCGGTGAGCGCTTATTTTTTTAGTCCTGCTGGCTACGCACTCTTGGCCGCCAGCGCTGCCGCGCGGCTGAACGCCATCGCAATGGTCGCCACGATGTCGTCGCGCAAACTGGCGTCGGCCGTTCGTAGCGCATACGACGGATGCCAGGCCGGCACGATCAGGCGTCCTTCATGGGCGATGGTTTGGCCCAGGTATTCGGACAGACTGACGTGCGCCCCGGTCAGCGCTTTCAGCGCGGTTGCGCCCAGCGTGACCACCACACGCGGCGCGATCCGCGTCAGTTCTTTTTCCAGCCAGTACTGGCAAGCCTCGACTTCGCGCCGCACGGGCGTTCGATGGACGCGCTCCTCGTCGAGCGTTTCCCATTTGTAATGCTTGACGGCATAGGTCAGATAAAGCGCGCCCCGTTCCAGACCGGCGCGCGCCAGCACGACGTCCAGCAGTTGACCGGCCGGGCCGGTGAAGGGCTCGCCGTGCTGGTTCTCGTATTCGCCCGGCTGTTCGCCGACCACCATGATCGCCGCATAGGCGGACCCGATGCCCGCAACCGCCTGCTTCGCATTGCGCCATAACGCGCAGCGCCGACAGGTGGCGAGCGGACCCGTGGGCTCCCGTAAGGGTGGCGTCACCGCTGAATACTCGACTGGCGGCGCGGGCGGGACGGTGACGGCGGCGCTTTGCGCGCCGAGACGGCTGCGTGCGCGCGCGAGGTGTGCGGGCAACGGCGGGCCCGCGGGCGGCGTTCTCCAGTAACGCAACGGCACGGGCGAGGGCTGGCCATTGAAGGCGTTGGCGTAATACGCGAGCCAGAGCGCCTCCGTGGGCATGCTGGTGACGGCTTCGCCGCTCATGGCGCTTTCTGGCAGCGCCAGCATGGTCTGCGGGGGTTCCTGCGTCAGCGGCCGGTCGATGCGCAGCAACATGCCGTTCCAGAACACCGCTCCGTACGGCGTGGCGAGCATCCAGGTGGAATCGCCCATAGGCGTGGCGAACAGCGCGGCGGCGCGCTCCAGCAGGTCATGATGCGGCTCGTACCAGCCGACGAATTCGGGCAGCCCCATCGACGGATCACGGCGCCTGAACCGTGTGAGTGTCTGCAGATCGGCGGTTTCGTGTTCGACCGCCTTGATGCGTTGATCGAGCAACGCGCCGTCGGGATCGTCGAGATCGAGGACGTTGCGCTCGGCGCGCGTCCACCGCCAGAGGACGCGATACAGCAGCGCCCAGCGGTCCGGCGCGCGGAAGCACGCAGCGGTTTTGAGCCAGGAGAGCAGTTCGCGCGGAATCGCGGGCGTAGCAGGGATCGCTGTGCCAGTGCGAGCGGGCTCGGCGTTTGGCACCTCGTTTGGCGCCTCATTTGGCACCTCATTTGGCACCTCGACAGCAGCCGTGCTGGAGATACTGCTGGAGAGACTTTCAGCTACGGAAGTTGCCGAAGATTGCGCAATTTGCCCCGAGCCAAGGCCATCCCCACCGCTTTCGGCCGCCGCTTCATTCCCGGACTCAAGCCACTCGATCTGCGATGGCTCGACACCTTGCCGCAGCAGCGCCCGTGCGGCGCGCCGCCATGCGGCGAACGAAGGTTCAATCGGAATGCGTTTCATGCTGACGCGCCGTGGATGCGCGCAGCGTCGTGCCGCCATGCGCCAATCCATACGTCCAGAATACTGTATGGATATACAGTATGCGCCCAAACGCCGGCCTGGATCAAGCCCGCCGCCTGGCAGGCGCTGCGCTCGCGCTAAAGCTAAGCTAAACGTTGCGCAGATCTTCCGGCGTATCCACGTCGCACAGAATGCCGGGGTCGTCGACGTCCAGCCGCACCACATGCTGCGACATCAGCAGCGAGCGCGCGCCGGTGTCGCCGTCGAGCGTGATCAGTGCGTCCCGATGTTCGATGCCGAAGCCGACCGGGTGGCCGCGCTGTCCCTGATAAAACGGCGCGACGATTGAAGCGCCGCCGTCGAGCGTGCGCGCCACTGCTTCGATCGTCGTGGTGGCGATGCGCGGCATGTCGGCGAGTGCGACGAGCCAGCCCTCGGCATCGTCGCTGGCTTCAATGCCGGCGGCGAGGCTCGCGCCCATGCCACGTTCGGCATTCGCGGTGAACACCACGTCGCAACCGGCGTCGTTCAGGAGACGGGCGAGCGCGTCAGAACCCGGTCGCACGACGGCCAGCACGCGGCTGACAACCCGCAGCAGCCGATGCGCGGCTTCGTGCGCGACCGGCGTGCCATCGGGCATGCGCGCGAGCAGCTTGTTCTGCAGCCCGTCCGGGTCGAAGCGCGAACCGAGGCCGGCGGCGAGCAACACGCCAGTGGCGAGCGAAGCGTAGGCCATGGACGGGCACCGGTAGAAAGGATAAGACCAATTGTGCGGTGCAACGCATCGGCAGGCAAGCGGCAATATGTGTTCATACCTGCATCGTTCCCATCACCTTATCGAGCGTCACGGGCAGATCGCGCACACGCACGCCGGTTGCGTGATACACCGCGTTCGCAATCGCCGCCACCACGCCGGTGATGCCGATCTCGCCGATACCGCGTACGCCGAGCGAGTTGATATACGGATCCGGCCGGTCGATGAAGGTGATGTCGAGCGAGCCGATATCGGCATTCACCGGCACGTGGTACTCGGCGAGATTCGCGTTGGTGAAGCGCCCATAGCGGGTATCGAGCGAGGTCTCTTCCTGTAGCGCCGCTCCCACGCCCCACACCATGCCGCCCATCAACTGGCTGCGCGCGGTCTTCTCGTTCAGCATGCGCCCCACGTCGTACACACCAACCACACGCGGCACGCGAATCGTGCCGAGGTCGGCATCGACATGGACTTCGACGAACACAGCGCCAAACGAGTGAAACGAGTACTTCTGCTTCTCGTCGCCGGGTTTGACCGTCGAGGTGGCTTCGATCGGCTTGCCGCCCGAACGCGCGATGATCGCCGCCGCCGGATCGCGCTTCGCCGGTTGCGAGCGGCTCATGACCCAGCCGTTCTCGACCGTGATGTCCTCGAGCGCGATGCCGTGCACCGGCGAGGCTTCGTCGGCGAGCGCCAATGCGATCAATTGGTTGCGCACCTGGATCGAGGCATCGCGCACGGCGGGTGAAACGCTCGCCGCCGATTGCGAGCCGCCTGAACCCGGCGCTTTCGGCAGCGACGAATCGCCCAGAGCGAAGTGGATGTTCTCCGGCGCGAAGCCGAGCGCGTCGGCGGCAACCTGCGTCATGACCGTATAGGTGCCGGTGCCGAGGTCCTGGGTGCCGGAGGCGACCATGGCGCTGCCGTCCGGCAGAATCCGCGCGATGGCCGCGGCTTCGCTGCGATTGGCCGGATAGGTCGCGGTCGCCATGCCCATGCCGATCAGCGTGTTGCCATTGCGCATCGAACGCGGTGCACCGGTGCGCCGCGACCAGCCGAATTTCTCCGCGCCGATCTGGTAGCACTCGCGCAAGGACTTGCCCGACCACGGCTTGTTTTCCTGCGGATCGGCGTCGGCGTAGTTCTTCAGGCGCAGTGCGAGCGGGTCCATCTTCAATGCGACCGCGAGCTCGTCCATTGCCGATTCGAGCGCGAACGAGCCGGTTGTCTCGCCGGGCGCGCGCATGAAGGTCGGCGTGCCGAGATTCATCGGCACGATCCGGTGCGTCGTGACCTGGTTGGGTACCGAGTACAACATGCGCGTGACCATGCAGCAGGTCTCGGTCCAGTCTTCGAACATCGACGTGTTCGAAATACTGTCGTGGCGCATCGCGGTGAGCGTGCCGTCGTGCCGCGCGGCAAGCACGAAATGCTGCTCGGTATGCGGACGCGCGCCGACGGGCCCGAACATCTGCGGCCGTTCCAACGCGAGGCGCACCGGACGCCCGGTCTGTTTCGCCGCCATCGCGCACAGCGATACATGCGACCACGACGAACCCTTGCAACCGAAACCACCGCCGATGAACGGCGAAATCACGCGCACGTCGCCGGGTGAGACGCCGAGCGTTTTGGCGACCGCCAGCGCCGCACCGCTGACGCCTTGCGTCGAGTCATAGAGTGTGAGTTGAGGGCCGTCCCAACGCGCCATGGTGGCGTGCGGCTCCATTGGGTTGTGATGCTCGATCGGCGTTGTGTAAACAGCGTCGACCTGTACCGTGCCGCTGCGCATACCGTCCTCGAAGCTGCCGCGCTGCGTGTCGGTTGTGCGGCCCTGGGGTTTGTCGGGTGCATGTCCGTTCGGCTTCGCCTGTGCGAAATCGAGTATCGCGGCGCTGCTCTGGTAGGTGATGCGCAACTGGTGCGCGGCATCGGTGGCATGCTCAAGCGTATCGGCGACCACCACCGCGACCGGTTCGTTGTTGTAGTGAATCTCGTTGTCCTGCAGCAGCGACAAACGGCGGCCGGCCGGTGGCGCCAACGCGGGCTTGCCGCCGTTCGGCAGACGCGGCGCGTTCTGGTACGTCATCACCAGCAGCACGCCGGGCAGCGCCTGCGAGCGGCTCGCATCGATCGATGCAATCGTGCCACGCGCAATCGTGCTCGTGACGAGCACCGCGTGCGCGAGCCGCGCTTCCGGAAACTCAGCGGCATAGCGCGCTTCGCCGGTGACTTTCAGCAGACCGTCGATGCGGTCGAGCGGTTGACCGATCAGATTCATGCGACACCTCCGACGCGGCCCGCGGCCTGGTTCACTGCGCGCACAATCGCGCGTTGCGCGAGCTGCACCTTGAAACGATTGTCGTGCTGCGGCCTGGCATCGCGTAGCGCGGCGGCTGCGGCGTTATGCAGTGTTGCCTGCGTGAGCGGCTGGCCATTGAGCATCTGCTCAGCAGCGCTCGCGCGCCACGGTTTGTGCGCGACGCCGCCTAACGCGATGCGCGCGCTTGTCACGTGATTGCCGTCCATCTGCAAAGCGGCGGCTACCGAGATCAGCGCAAATGCGTAACTGGCGCGGTCACGCACTTTCAGATAATGGGCGTGCGCGCTGAACAAAGGGGGTGGCAAATCGACAGCGGTAATCAGTTCACCCGCTTGCAGTGTCGTATCGACGTCGGGCCGGTCGCCGGGAAGCCGATGAAAGTCAGCAAACGCAATGGTCCGTTCGCCTGCGGGGCCGTTTACGCGCACCACGGCATCGAGCGCGGCAAGCGCCACGTTCATATCCGACGGATTCACGGCGATGCATTGCGGACTCGCCCCGAGAATCGCATGCGTGCGATTGTGGCCGTCGAGCGCCGCGCAGCCGCTGCCTGGCATGCGCTTATTGCACTGCGTAAAGGCGGTGTCGTAAAAGTAGCCGCAGCGGGTGCGCTGCAAGAGATTGCCGCCCACAGTCGCCATATTGCGCAGTTGCGACGAGGCGCCCGCCAGGAATGCCTGCGACAGCAGCGGATACTGCTCGCGCACCAGCGCATGATTGGCCGCATCGCTGTTGCGCACCAGAGCGCCAATGCGGATGCCGCCATTCGGCAGCGTGGTGACCGTATCGAGCCCGCTGATGTGCGTAATGTCGATTAGCCGCATTGGCCGCGTCACGCCGCCTTTCATCAGATCGAGCAGATTGGTGCCGCCGCCGATAAATACCGCACCCGGTTGCTGCGCCGCGCGCACGGCGCCGGCGACATCGCCGGCGCGTTCGTAAGAGATCGCATCCATGCTGGTCGCTCCGTCAGGCGTTGACGCTGTTATCGCTGCCGTTGCTGCTGGCGCTGTTCTGGCCGCCGCCCTCATGCACGGCGCGCACGGCCGCGACGATGTTCACGTACGCACCGCAGCGGCAAATATTGCCGCTCATGCGTTCGCGGATTTCGTCATCGGAAAGTTGCGGCGGACGGTTGCGGACATCGGCGGTCACGGTGCTGGCCGTGCCGTTACGGAATTCGTTCAGCAGGGCAGTCGCGGAACACAACTGACCGGGCGTACAGTAGCCGCACTGGAACGCATCGTGTTCGATGAAGGCGCGTTGCATCGGACTCAGCACGCCGTTGCTGGCAAGTCCTTCAACCGTCGTGATGGCCTCGCCTTCATGCATCACGGCGAGCGTCAGGCAGGAATTGATGCGGCGGCCGTCGGCGATCACCGTGCATGCGCCGCATTGTCCGCGGTCGCAGCCTTTCTTTGTGCCCATCAGGCCCGCGTATTCGCGCAGCGCATCGAGCAAGGTCACGCGCGGCTCGAGTTGCAGCGTGTAAGCGCGGCCGTTGACGGTCAGCGTGACCGGGCGGGCCGGCACAGGTGCATGGACTTCGGCGGGCGGCGGCGCGGCCGGGCTTTGTGTTTGCGCGCGCAAATGCGGCGCCACGCCGACTGTGGCAGCAGCGGCAGCCGATTGCAGAAAGCGGCGGCGTGACGGTTGGGGTGGCGTGGCAGCGGGCTCATCGCCCGAATCCTGACGTTTGTCTTTCGTGGACATGACGGTCTGCTGGCTCCATTGAAAGGTCAGTGCAGGCATGGCGACATGCGGGTAACCGACGGGCGGGTAACCGACGTGCGGGTGACCGACGTGCGGGTGACCGACGTGCGGGTGACCGATGCGTCGGCATCCGAAGCCCCGGATACCCGCATGTCCCGATCTAACTGACTCACCATACACAGCAATTTCGGTGCCGTTGCGAATGCAACGGTATGTTGACGCGGCGTAACTGCGTCGGCCGTGACCCGGCAGCGGATCACGGTGAATCGGATCGAATCGCGAACAGCGCAACTGTAAATACGGCGGCGCGTGTCAACTACCGACGTTGCACTTAACGAATGGGAAAGTAAATACGCGGATGTGGCTTCTTTCTGGATGCAAAAAGAAAGACTGTTTTGCGTGGGGCGAGGAGTCCGCTCAATCAGGCGTCGGCCCAGCGGCGCAGCAGATTGTGATAAATGCCGGTGAGACTGACCACGGTTGCGTCGTTCGAACCTTTTTCGGCAGCCAAACGTTGCACGTCGTTGTCGAGTTGAAACAGCATCGCGCGTTCGCCCTCGTCGCGCACCATGCTCTGAATCCAGAAAAAAGATGCGACCCGCATGCCACGCGTCACCGGGCTTACGTGATGCAGACTCGAAGCGGGGTAGAGCACCATGTCGCCTGCCGGCAGCTTCGAACGATGCACGCCATAGGTGTCTTCGATGCAGAGTTCGCCACCGTCGTAGGACTCCGGCTCAGCGAGAAATAGCGTGGCCGACAGATCGCTGCGGATGCGGAAGTCGGTGCCGCGCAACTGACGGATCGCGTTGTCCACGTGCGTGCCGAAACCGTCGCCGCCTGCATAGCGGTTAAAGAGCGGTGGAAAGACTTTCAGCGGCAACGCCGCCGAAAAGAAGCGCGGATTGCGGCCGAGCGCGTCCTGAATTGCATTGCCCACCGCGCGCGCGGCGGGAGACCCCTCGGGCAATTGCTGGTTGCGTTTGGCCTGCGCCGCCTGTTCGCCGGAAGTCACATTGCCGTCGGTCCATTGGGCCGCGTCGAGGACTTCGCGGCACTGCGCGACCTGTTGTTTGCTGAGTACGCCTTGCAGATGAAGCATCATGCACGCGACTCCTGAGCGTGGGGCGTCATCGCGCCTGCTGCCGTGCTTGTCTGGGCTTGGGGTATCGCCGTGTCTGCAGCCGCGCTTGTATTCGTACCGGAGTCCATGCCTGGATTCGCGCTTGTATTCGTGCCCCGGACCATGCCCGTATGCGCGCTCATTTTCGCCGCTATCTGCGCACGTAGGTCTGCATTCATCTGTTTAGCCAACGTACGAAATGCGCCGACCGGCGAAGCAGCCAGCCACGCCTGCATCTTCGCGACGAACGCTGTAGTTGCCGTGTGCGGCACACGCTTTAGCCATTCCAGCGCGGCTTCGATCTCGCCGTGTTCTGCCAGTAGCCGCGCATAGTTGAACTGGCCGCGAAAATCGCCGCCCACCGCTGCGCGCCGGTAATAGTCGAGCGCGATGCTTGGGTCGGCATCGACTTCCCAGCCGTCTTCGTAAAAGCTGCCGACAAAATTGACCGACTTAACGTGACCCAGTTCAGCGGCGCGCCGGAACCAGTGCAGCGCCGCTGCACGATCGCACGCCACACCGTTGCCGAGCGCCAACGCCGATGCATAGTTGTACATGCCCCAGTCGAGACCGGCCTGCGCCGCGAGGCGGTACCAATAGACCGCCACCGGCGCGCACGCGGTGGTTCCCCAACCGTGTTCATAACACCGGCCCAGCATATTCATCGCCATCGGATGATCCTGCCGTGCCGCGTGCTTGAACCACGTCACCGCTTCTTCGGCATTGCGCTCTACGCCGTGACCGTCGAGCAGATACTGGCCGTACACCGCCTGTGCCTCGACGATGCCGTTATGCGCCGCTGCCGCCACCCATGCAGCGGCTTTGGCGGGCGGCCCGGAGAGAATTGCGGCGAGCTCGTCATGCGACGCGCTCGCCAGCGCCTTCAGCGTCACCTGTTCCGTCATGCCGTGCTTAGTAGTGCGCGTTGAGCGTCAGGAAGGCGGAGCGGCCGGCTGCGATCGACGCGTAGTGCGCCGGATACGCCTGGTCGTAATACGTCCGGTTGAAGATGTTCTGCACGTTCAGTTGCAGGTCGACCTTCTTGTTGATCCGGTACGTCGCCATGCCGTCGAAGCGCCAGTACGACGGCACCGCGCGCAGATTCGCCGTGTCGCCGTACACCTGCGACATGTAGAACGCACCGCCGCCGATCGTGAACTTCGGCAGGACGTCGTAGTTGGTCCACAGGCTGATGCTGTTCTTCGGCGTATTTGGGAACTGGTGGCCGTTATCCGACGTGGTCTTGCCGTTGTCGCGCAACTGGCTCTTCATGTACGTGTAGCCGCCGAACACTTGCCACTTGTTCGTCAATTGCCCGGCCACGCCGAATTCGAAACCTTGCACGCGCTTATTGCCGACCATCGCGTATTCGTTATTCGGCAGCGTGACGCGAGCGTTGGTCGTATCGATCTGGAACAGTGCGCCGGTCAGCGAGAGCCGATTGTTCAGCACATTCCACTTGGTGCCGAGTTCGACGCTGCGGTTCTTTTCCGGGGCGAGTTGATCCGCGTTCGCACCGACACCGCCGCGGCCCGGCGTCAGCGATTGCGTTTCGCTGCCCTGGCCGAGCAGGGCGCCGGCCGGCGTCGACGAGGTCGCGATCGACGCGTACACGCTGCCGTTGGAAGCCGGTTTGAAGACGAGGCCGAACTGGTAGTTGAACAGCGTATCGTCGCGCGAGGTGCGCTTGCCGCCGTTGGCAACCGTGTTGCGGAAATCAGTCGAGTAATCGTCGACGCGCAAACCGACGTTGGCCTGCCAGCGCTTGGTGAGTTCGATCGTATCGAATGCATACAGCGATTTGGTGGTGGTGCGCTGCTCGCTCGGATCGTGAGCGAGGTTCACCGAACCGGCCCATGGGTCGTTCGGATTCGGCGACCACAGGCTCGTGCAGTTATAGCCCGACGCCGCGCCGATGCCTTTGGTTTTGCAGATCGCGCCGGTGGCTGCAGCTACGGTGTACGAATCGTTCACGCTGGTTTCGCGCGATAGTTCGAGGCCGGTCGTGAAGCTATGTTTCAGGAAGCCGGTCTTGAACTCGCCGAACAGTTCGGTCTGGTTCGCGAGGCTATAGACGTCGCTGGCACGCGTATTCGCGCGGCGCCACACCATGCCGTTGACGACATTGCCCTGGCTGTCGTCGGGCTGCGTCCAGATGTAGTCCTGGGTGGACTTCGTATAGCGCGTGGTGTTGCGGATCGTCAGGTTGCTGTTGATGTCGTGTTCGATGCGCACCGTGCCGACGTCTGAGGTCGTCTTGCGGAAATCGCGGTCGATCAGGCCGTAAAAGTTGTGGCGGTCCACATTGGCCGGATAGATCGTGTCGACGTTGGCCGGTTTGTTGGTGGTCGTGTAGAAGTACGGAATACCGCTGTCGGGCAGGTCGTCGGTCGAGAGATGGTAGTAGCTCGCCGTGACGCGGGTTGGCGTGCCGAGGCCGTAGGTGAACGACGGCGCGATGCCCCAGCGCTCGTTGTTGACCGCGTCGCGGCCGGCCACGTCGTTGTTGTGGCTCATCACGTTCAGGCGGAAGGCCGCGTGATCGGCCATTTGCCAGTTGGCGTCGGCGGTGAAGCGGCGGTAGCGGTCGGTGCCGAGGCCCGCGCTGCCGTCGGCGGAATTGCCCAGATGCGGGGTCTTGGTAATCAGGTTGATGCTGCCGCCCGCGCCGCCGCGGCCGCCGTAGGCGCCGTCCGAACCCTTGGTCACTTCGACGCTTTCGATATTGAACACTTCACGGGTGGTCGCACCGATGTCGCGCATGCCGTCGACGAAGGTGCTGCCTTGCGCATCGTAGCCCCTGATAAACGGCCGGTCGCCGAGCGGATTGCCGCCTTCACCGGCGCCGAAGGTAATGCCCGGCACCGTGCGCAGCGCTTCCGTCAGCGTCGAGGCGCCCGTGCTCCTGATCAACTCCTGCGGAATCACGGTGACCGACTTCGGCGTATCTACGAGCGGCGCGGTGAATTTGACCGAGGCCGAATGGTCGGTCTTGAAGCCGTCGTCCGACTGGCCCTGTACCGCGATCGGCGCGAGCTGGCTTTCCTTGTCAGGCGGCGCCGTGCCCACTGTGCCCTGCGCGAGGGCGGGGCCGGCTGCCAACATGCTGCACAGCGTCGTGCTGATTTTCCCGAGCTTCGGTTCGTCGGACCGCAACTTCATTTTTATCCCCGTTGTTGAGTGCTGTGACCGGGCGTTCCTTACCCGGATATTCCATGTTTATTACAAATTGTTTTCGGTGTGCATTCTATGCAATCTAGCTGTAATTGAGAAGCGTTCGCATCAAAAAATCTCGTGGTGTGGAATTGAAGTGGATGCGCCAGCGAATGAGATTGCCGGGTTAATCCACGAAGATGGGTGAAGAAAGAGGGAGTTTGGTGACTACTTGAGGCGTGAGGATGATGTGCGCGAGTGGCGCTTGCAGTGCGTGATGTGCCTTTCTTATCGACGGGCGGGCCGTGTCCGCCCCAATTCTTACTGTGCCGCCAATCCAGCCAGCGTTTCCCGCAGCCACACGAGCGCCGGATCGGCCTGGTTGCGCGGATGCCACGCCGCGTACAGCGTGAAGCCGCGCGCGTCGAACGGCAGCGCAAAGGTATCGAGCCGATCGATGTAGCGTACCGCGAAGCGCGACGGCAGCGTCGAAACATAGTCGGTGTTCGACAACAACTCAGGCACCAGCGTGAAGTGCTGGACCGACAACGCGACGCGCCGCTCGCGGCCGAGTTCATCGAGGTGCTCATCCATGAAGCCGTGAAAGCTGCCGCCGCTGGTCGACACGAGTACGTGGTTGAGCGCGCAGTAGGCGTCGAGGTCGAGTGGGACGGTGCCGCGCGGGTGGCCCTTGCGCTGCGCGAACACGAAATGCTCGTCGTAGAGCTTGCGGGCTTTCATCGACGGCGGAATCATCCGGTCGGAACCGAGCAGCAGGTCGATCTCGCCGCTTTCGAGCCGCGACGCGGCGGTGGGCTGATCGCCGATCACAAACGCCACGCGCACACCCGGCCCCGCCAATACCGGCAAGCGCTCCATCAGGCGCATGCCGAGCACCGCGGTGGCGTTGTCGTGCGCGGCAATCACGAAGCGCCGCGTGTCGGTGAGTGGATCGAAGGCCGGCTGGTGGCGCACCACTGCTTCGAGACTCTTCAACGCGGCATGCAGCGGCGTCATTAACTCCAGCGCCCGCGCGGAGCGCGTCATGCCGCGGCCGGTTTCAGCGGGCAACAGCAGCGGATCGCCGAAGATCTGCCGCAAGCGCGCGAGTTGCGTGGAGACGGCCGGTTGTGTCAGATGCAGCCGCTCGGCCGCGCGCGTGACATTGGACTCGGCGAGCAGCGCGTCGAGCGAAACCAGTAAATTCAAATCGATGCCGCGCAGATCAATCATGTTGATAGGTCGCATACAAGTAATTGATTTCTAGAATACGTACCGCGCTTCTATAGTTCAACCACCGAAATGAACTGAGGAACATCAACATGAAAGCCTGGATGCTCGATGAACCCGGCAAGCCGCTGGCCTTGCGCGACCTGACCCAACCGCAGCCGCGCCGTAACGCCGTGCTGGTGCGGATGGAGGCCGTGCCGTTGCTCAGTTACACGCGCGACTATGTCGAAGGGAAATTGCCGTATGCGTACCCACCGGGACCGTTTTCGCCCGGCACCAATGGTGTTGGCCGGGTCGTTGCGGTCGGCGAGGGCGTGGTGGCATTTCGCGCGGGTCAGCGGGTTGCCGTGAATCCTTACTGGATTGCCGACGAAACGGTGCGCGAGCCGGCACAAGCGCTGTTGGGGCTCACTGCCATCAGCACCGACAGCGGTGCGCTGCTGGCTGAGTTTCCGCACGGCACATTGCGCGAAATGGCCGAATTCCCAGCCTCGACGCTGATCGCGCTGGACGGTCTGGATGAGATCGATGCCGCACGTCTCGCAGTGCTGGGCAAATTCTCGGTGCCGTTCGGTGGTTTGCGACGCGGCCGTCTGTCAGCGGGCGAAACGGTGGTGGTCAACGGCGCGAGCGGTTACTTCGGCTCGGCGGCCGTCCTTGCGGCGCTGGCTGTCGGCGCGAGCAAGGTCGTCGCGCTTGCCCGGCGCCCGGAACCGCTGCAAGCGTTGGTCGAGCAGGGTCGCGGGCGTGTGGTGCCCGTCGTGCTGACCGGCGACGCCGCGCAAGACACAGCGGCGATTCGCGCCGCAAGCGGTGGCGGCGCGGACCTCGCGTTCGACATGGTCGGGCAGGCCACCGACGCGAACGCGACCCTTGCCGCATTGCGCAGCCTGCGCCGCGGCGGGCGGCTCGTGCTGATGGGCAGCATGCAAGTGGACTTGCCGATCACGTACAGGGAGATGTTGCAGAACAACTGGGAATTGATCGGCCACTTCATGTACACGCGCGCCGACTATCTCGCGCTGGTTTCGCTCGTGACGTCCGGACAGATTCCGCTCGAGGCGGTCGAATTGAAGTCATATCCGTTCGCTCAACTCGAAGCGGCCATCGACGCTGCCGGCCGCATGGCGGGTCTGCAATGCACGGTCGTGGAAGGCCAATCCCCACAAGCGTGGGGTTGAGCACGACGCGTTGGGATCTCAGTCGGGAGCCCGTTCCGGATGGCGGAGGCGCGAATGATTGCGGCCGTAGATCCCATAGATGATGAGCCCGATCACGAGCCAGACAACGAGCCGTAGCCACGTAACGAGCGGCAGCCCGGCCATCAGCAGGAGGCAAAACAGAATCCCGAGGACCGGGATCACCGGCACGCCCGGCGCGCGGAACGGCCTGGAGGCGCCCGCGTCGCTGCGGCGCAGATAGATCACGGCGCCGCAGACGAGAATGAACGCGAACAGGGTGCCGATGCTGACCATCTCGCCTAACACGTTGATCGGCGTGAACGCGGCCACGATCGCGACGATGGCGCCGATCATCATCTGGCTCAGATGGGGTGTTTGCAGACGCGGGTGGACTCGCGCGAACAAGTGCGGCAGAAGGCCATCCTGTGACATCGTGAAGAAGATACGGCTCTGACCATACAGCAGCACGAGTATCACGGTCGTCAGGCCCGTCAGCGCGCCGATCTTGATGAGCACGGAAAACCAGGTGACGCCGATCGCATCGACGCCTTTCGCAATCGGATCCGGAACGTTGAGCTCGGCATATGGAACGAGTCCGGTCAGCACGCCTGCGACCGCGATGTAGAGCACGGTACAGACCACCAGTGAGCCCAGAATGCCGATCGGCATGTCGATCTGCGGCTTGCGTGCCTCCTGGGCCGCGGTGGACACCGCATCGAAGCCGATGAAAGCGAAGAATACGACGGCCGATCCGCGCAGAATGCCGCTCGCGCCGAAATTGCCGAATTCGCCGGTGTTTTGTGGAATGAACGGATGCCAGTTGGCCGGATGCACAAAGAATGCGCCGATGACGATGAACGCCAGCACCACGGTCAGTTTGATCGCAACCATGATGTTATTGAGCCGCGCCGACTCCTTGGTGCCGAGCACGAGCAAGGTGGTCAGCACGGCGATAATGAAGACCGCCGGCAAATTGACGATCCCGGCCACCGTGCTGCCATCGGCGAGCGTTACCGTGGTGCCGGGCGCAGCCGCCAGGGTGGGCGGAATGCTAATCCCGACGTTATGCAACAGGCTCACGATGTAGCCCGACCAGCCGACCGCAACGGTCGCCGCGCCCATCGCATACTCGAGGATCAAATCCCAGCCGATGATCCACGCAAATAATTCGCCGAGCGTGGCATAGGTGTAGGTATAGCTGCTGCCGCAGACTGGCAGCATGGCGGCCAGTTCGGAGTAGCAGAGTCCGACAAAGGCGCAGGCAATCCCGCCGAGCACAAACGAAAGAATGATGCTCGGCCCCGCATAATGCGCCGCGGCCGTGCCGGTCAGAACAAAGATGCCGGCGCCGATGATCGCGCCGATCCCCATCGCCGTAATGCTGAACGCGCCCAGCGACTTCGACAGATGGTGTTCACCGCCCTCCGCGCTTGCGACAATATCCGCGACGGATTTGCGCGCCATATAACTTGTGTCGGCCATGATGAGTCGTCCAGTTCGTATGTTGGTGAATCCGAAATCAAATCGATCCGTGACGCACTGCAATAAGCGACTGCTTTTAAGGCGACTGACACTGTTGATATTGCGGTTGAGGAGGGGACTGTCGAATTCAGTCTAGTCTGGATTTAATCCGCTGTGTACTGAAGATCGGTGTTGCGGTTACAGAAACGGCCTTGCGGGTGAGCCGCAAGGCCGTCTTTTAATCATCGAATCCCGATCAATCGATGCCGTGAAACACCGCATCGTCCGGACCGAGATAAACGGGCGGACGCCACGCGGCATCGCGCATTGAATGCTGGACCAGCTTTTCGACGCCCAGCAGCACGGCGAAAATCGCCATCCGTACCGGAATGCCGTTATCGGTTTGCCGGAAAATCGCAAGACGCGAATCGTGATTCAGATCGACGCTCAGATCGTTCGCGCCCGGCCGGCTGTCGCGCGGCAGCGGGTGCATGATCAGCGTATCGGCGCCGCATACGCTGTCCATCAGCGCCTGGTTGATCTGGAAATCCGGCGTATAGCCTTCGAACGATTCGTCGGTGAAGCGCTCTTTCTGGATGCGTGTGGCATACACCACGTCGGCGCCGCGCAGCCCGGCGGTCAGGTCGTGGGTCTGCTCGATCACGTGATCGTTGCGTGAAATCTGCTCGATGATGTAGCTCGGCATTTCGAGCATCGGCGGCGAGATCAGCGTGAACTTGATGCCGCGATACAGCGCCAGCAGCTTGACCAGCGAATGCACCGTACGGCCATATTTCAGATCGCCGACCAGCGCGATATGCGCACCGTCGACGATCTTGCCTAGCCGCGAGAACTCGCGCTGGATCGTGTACAGGTCGAGCAGCGCCTGGCTCGGATGCTCACCGGGGCCGTCGCCGCCGTTGATCACCGGCACATTGGTGGCGCGCGCGAATTCGGCTACCGAGCCTTGTTCCGGATGGCGGATCACCAGCGCATCCACATAGCCGCTCATCACACGGCTGGTGTCGTAGATCGACTCGCCCTTTGCCATCGACGAAAAAGTGAAGCCGGTGGTGTCGCACACCGAGCCGCCGAGCCGGCAGAATGCCGCGCCGAAGCTCACGCGAGTCCGCGTGCTGGCCTCGAAAAACAGATTGCCGAGCACCGCGCCTTCGAGCACGCGGGAGATTTTCCGGCGCCGCGCGATCGGCTGCATGATGTCGGCGACGCGAAACAGCGCCTCGACCGAGTCGCGCGAGAACTGATCGACCGACAGCAGTTGCGGCTTGCCCTCGAACAGCATCTGGCTCGCAAGCGACTGCGAGTCTACGCTTTGCGTATATTTTTCGCCCGGCTCGCCATGCACCACGATTTCCGACACGAAACGCTCCACGATCTCCGGCATGGCCCGCGATTCCTGCGAATCGTCCGGCAGCAGCCATGTGTCGAGCGCGCGGCGCGATACGCCGATGCGGCTCGCGAACGTGTCGCGGGTCATGTTCAGACGACGCATCGCGTCGCGTAGGAAGGCTTGTTGCGGGACGCTCATACGGGCACCTGTCGAGAGTGGGTTGCGTACCGGTCATGTACGCGGTGCGTATATTAGTTTTCCTGTCGCAGAAGTCAAGCAATTTTGCGAGTTTGGCCAACCCGCTTTGCAAACTCACGCCGGACGCGGTTACACTGCGCTTCATGCATCCCGGCCAAACGCTCCGACTCCGCCTGTCAACCACCCTACGTCTCGCATTTGCGAGCGTCGCGGTCGCGCGCGCGAATTTCGCGAGCGTCAGCGCCAAAGCCAAAAAACAGCCGCTCATCTGACCGGAGCACGCTGTTCCGTCAGATGTTGCGACGGAACAGCCGGTCAACGCCCACCTGCGGCATTCCCTGTCTTTCCTCCCTCGCACCGCTGATCGGAATCGATACGGTCGTCATCGAGGTAAAGACATGTCTATTTTTTCGGGTATCTGGGTTCCGCTCATCACGCCGTTCGCCGATGGCGAGGTGGATCACGCCGCGCTGCGCGCGCTGGTGCGCCGCTATGCCGACGCGGGGATTGCCGGGCTGGTCGCGCTCGGCACGACCGGCGAGCCGGCCGCGCTCGACGCCGCCGAACAGGACGCCGTGCTGGCGACGATTCTCGACGAAGCGCAAGCCGCCGCACGCGGCGCAGTTGACGCACAAGCACTGCCGGTGCTGGTCGGCGTGTCGGGCAATCACACGGCGAGCATGCAGGAGCGCATCGGGCAACTGAATTCACTGCCGATCGCTGGTGTGCTGATGGCCGCGCCGTATTACATCCGGCCTTCGCAAGCGGGCATCATCAGGCATTTCATGGCGCTTGCCGATGCGAGCGACAAGCCCGTCGTGCTGTACGACATTCCCTATCGAACCGGCGTGCGGCTCGAACTCAACACGCTGCTGACGCTCGCCGCGCATCCGCGGATTCAGGCGGTGAAGGATTGCGCCGGTTCGCTCGATACCACGCTCGCGCTGATTCACGACGGCCGCTTGCAGGTGCTCACCGGTGAAGACATCAATATTTTCAATACGTTGTGTCTGGGTGGGAGCGGGGCGATCGCGGCCTCGGCGCATGTGCGGCCCGAACGGTTCGTCGCGTTGTATCGCGCGCTGTCAGCGGGCCGGCTCGACGAAGGACGGCGCATTTTTCATACGCTTGTACCGCTGATCCAGGCGCTGTTCGCCGAACCGAATCCGGCGCCCGTGAAGGCCCTGCTCGCCGCGCAAGACCTGATACGCGACGAGTTGCGCATGCCGATGACGCCCGCCGGCGATGCGCTGGTCGCGCGGCTCAGGGCGTTGGAAGGGCTTGATCGGATAGAGCCGCAGGCGGCGGCATTGTCAGCTTGAGTGTCGATGCGCTTGCCGTGCGCATCGGAGCACCACGCGCACGGCAAGCTCGCCGCATCCGCAGACCGCATCTGATGCGCGGCATCCGCCACACGCCATCTGCCGTCTCGCAGTGCCGTCTGTATTTGAGATGATGGTTCGTGATGCCGGGCGATAATCGGCGCCCTTTGTCCATGATCACCACCGGTATTTTGTCCGGTCGATGCCGCATGCAGTTAGTCTTGTCCACCCACCTCCAGCGCCGCTTCAGCACGCTCAGCACACCGGGCACCTTCAACACACCGAATACGCTGAACATGCGCTGTGCGGCCCGCGCCGGGGGCCGTTGATGTCCTCCTCGTTTCGCGCCGGCAGTCAGCTTTCCAGCGGCTCAATCAGCTTCGTCACGCGCCGCACCGCGCGGACCATCGCGATTGCCACGGCGTTCGGCGCAGCAGCGCTGGCGCTTGCCGCGGGCATAGCGATCGGCATGCATTGGCCGGCGCACGGCGGCTCCGGCGATCAGGCCGTGAACCGTGTCGAGCACGATTATGCAATCGATCAACTTGGCAAGCTGAACGCGTCCATGGCGCAGATTGAACCGCGCATCGCGCGCCTGACGGCGCAGGTCGGCGTGTTGCGCGATTTCGAAGCACGTCTGAATACGCCGCGGCCGGCACCGCGCGCGCCGGTCATACCCGCCGCGCCGGCTACGCCGGGCGCCGCCTCCGAGCCCGATACGTCCGCTACCGATAGCGAAGGCGAGGGCGGCCCTTCTTTGCCGCCGCGCCGCTGCACGGATGTCCTGCCGCAACCGGCCGGTCATGCCGATGCCGGGCGCACGCGTCAACAATTGGACTGCATCGCCGCAACGCTGTCCGCGCTCGAGCAACAAACCGCTGACCACGCGATCGCGTACGCCGCCTTTCCCGGCCGCATGCCCGCCGACGGCGCGCGCTTCGGTTCGCCGTTCGGCAATCGCACCGATCCGTTCACGCATCGTTTGAGTTTTCATCCGGGCATCGACCTGGTCGCCAAAACCGGTACGCCGATTATGGCGGCAGCAGGTGGCCGCGTGATCTTCGCTGGCGAGAAGTCGGGCTACGGCAACGCGGTCGAAATCGATCACGGCAACGGCCTCGTGACGCGGTACGGCCACGCATCGCGCATTGTCGTGCATGTCGGCGATCTGGTGCTGCCGCGCCAGTATGTCGCCGATGTCGGCTCAACCGGCCGCTCCACCGGCCCGCATCTGCATTTCGAAGTGCTGGTCAACGGCGCGCCGGTCGATCCGGCTGCCTACCTCGCGCTATTTGCGCCCACGCCCCATGGTTGAACGACGTCTTTCCCGCGATGCGGGCAATTTGACCCATCGCACCTATATGTTGCAGCCCACGCGGCCGCTCGTCCTTCGCGTGACGGTGTGGGTTCTGGTGTGCGCACTCAGCGCGGCAGGCGGCGCGGCGACTGTTGTGGCGTGGCACGCGCAGCACCCCGGCACGTCGGCTGACCCATGCAAGGTGGCGCCCGTCGATGAGGGCAGCGAAGAGACGGAACTCGCCCGTACGCGGCTTGCGCTGGCGCAAGAATCGGCGGCGCGCGCCGCGGTGCAGAAAACCGCGGACAGCGCCGCCGCCGACGTCGCGCGATTGAGTGCCGAATTGCAGTTCCTACGCGGCCAGAGCACGACCAGGCCGCCCGCACAAACGGAAGCGCCGCGCCGCTAACCGTGGGTGAGCGGCACGATATGCGGTAACCCCGCGTCGAACCCCGACCCATACCGTACTGACCCGAAGCATGCAGCGCTGCAACGCGGCAAGCACTGCAACTGATCAACCAACGCCCGGATCGTCGCCCGGCAAGCATCACGCGACGAACATTTTCATTTCCGAGAGATATTTATGTTCAGCAAGAAAAAACACGCGGGCATCCAGCAGACCAAGCTCGCCACCCTCATCGCACACGACGTGCGGATCACGGGCGACCTCCTGTTCAGCGACGGCCTGCGCATGGACGGCCACGTCAAGGGCAATGTCAGCGGCGCGCCGGACAGCCAGACGCTGCTTGTATTGAGCGACCGGGGCTCGATCGAAGGCAACGTGCATGGCTATGACGTGGTGGTCAACGGCAGGATCGTCGGCGACGTGATCGCCGATCACTTCGTCGAGTTGCAGAGCAATGCACATGTGACCGGCAACATCTACTACCAGCAGTTGCGGATGGATTGCGGCGCCTCGGTGGACGGCAAGCTCACCAAGCGGGAAGCCGCTCAGGCAACACCGATTCTCGTATCGGTAGCCGACACCGCGCGCGAGGAGCGCAAGGCCGGCTAAGCGGCCGCGCCTTGCGTTAAATCGCCCCCGGCAGCGACTGGCGTTGCACGGGCGCGTCGTGACCGAGCATATCGCCGCGTGACGAGTGCGATTCGCGCAGTCCGCGCATTTCCCGTGATTCGGCGAGACGTTCCAGTGCGCCGCGGTCGAGCGTGGCGAGCATGTCGCGTTCAACCATCAGTTGGCGCAAAGCCAGCACGATCAGGCCGACAGTCAACAGCAGATCGCCTGCAAACACGACGGCGTAAAGGGCCGAAGTGGTGCGAGGATTGCCGTACAGCAGCGTCATGTTGGCGCGGTCGAGCACCACGAGCACGAGCGGCACGATGGCATTGAGCGTCGCGATAGCGCTGCCTATCGCCACCAGCATGCGTGCCGGCCCGAGTTGCGGACGGCGCCGGCGGCACACCTCATATAGCGTTGCCGCCCGGCACGGCGCGAAAAATAGCGCCAGCATGCCGGCGCGGACCGGCAGCGGCGCATCGCATGCCAGCGCGCTTCCATACAGCAGGCAGAACACGGCAGTGACAACGAGGCCAGCGCGCCACGGCGCCGAAGCACCGAACAGATCGCGCGTGCCTGCCCAGATCAGAATGCGGCTTTGCAATGCCAGGGTCGCGGTGGCAAACAGCAGCAGATCGGTGTGCCAGATCGCATGCAACGCGAAGCAGGCCGTGGCGGTGGCAAGCAGATAAAAACCGATGGCCCAGAAGCGGAAGGCGCCGACGTGCGCAAACATGCGCGAAAGCGCCGTGGTGATAAGGGCGCTGCACAGAAACGTGATCAGCCACACCGTTTGGAACGTCGCTACATCAATTTTCATGAAGTCTCCAGCAGCCAATCTGCCTGTTCCTGCTTATCAGTAAAACGAGGCGACGCAGCGGGGCGCGCCAGGTTATACAACTGAACTGCGTAGCCATGTGAGTTTCAGATCCGGCTGCTTAGGCGGCCACCATTCTTTCGCGGAGCAGCTCGCCGAAGTCGTCGGCAGTGAGCGGCATGCCTAGCAGGAAGCCCTGCATCTCGTCGCACATCATCGACTTGAGGATGTCGAACTGCGATTCGGTTTCGACGCCTTCGGCCACTACGTCCATTTCCAGCGAGTGAGCGAGCGCGATTATTGCCGAAACGATCGCGCTGCCTTCCGGGCCATGTTCGTCGAGCCCGTTGGTGAAGAAACGGTCGATCTTCAGTTGCTTGACGCGAAAGCGTTGCAGATAGGCGAGGCTGGAATAGCCGGTGCCGAAATCGTCGATGGCGATCTCAAAGCCGCCTGCCTGGAATTCGCGGATCATTTCGATGGTTTTCGGCGCGTCCTGCATCGCGACGGTTTCGGTGATTTCGAACATGATCTGCTCGCATTGCACGCCTTCGGCTTTCACGATCTCGAGCATCGTCGCGACAAGCTTCGGTTGCGACAACTGGCGCGGTGACAGATTGATCGCCACTTTCATTGACGGCAGGCCTTGCTCGACCCAGCGGCGGATCTGCTGGCAAGTTTCGCGCAGGACCCAGTAGCCGATCTGCACGATCTGGCCCGAACGCTCGGCAAGCGGAATGAACTCGAGCGGCGCCAGCGTGCCGAGTTGCGGATGATGCAAGCGGATCAGCGCTTCAGCACCCGCCAGCGAGTCGCCGCTGCCGTGGAACTTCGGCTGGAAATGTAGCGAGAAAAGGCCGTCGGTGAGCGCTTCGTGCAGTGCACGTTGAATCTGCAGCGTGCGGGTCGCGGCTTCATTCATGCTTTGCTCGAAGAAGCGATAGGTGCTGCGGCCCGCGCGCTTGGCTTCGTACATGGCCGCGTCGGCATGTTTGAGCAGCGTGTCGACGGTATCGCCGTCGTAGGGATACAGCGCGATGCCGATACTCGGCATGACCTGCAACGGTTGCGAGTCGGTCCATACCCCCTGGCGCATCCGGTCTAGCACGTCTTCGGCCATCGTGCCGGCGGCTTCGCGCGAAGCCAGGTTCTCGGACAGCACGACGAACTCGTCGCCGCCGAGACGCGCGACGGTGTCGCTCGTCCGCACGCACAGCAGAAGACGCTGTGCGAATGCGGACAGTACTTCGTCGCCGGCCGAGTGGCCGAGCGAATCGTTGATGGTCTTGAAGCCGTCGAGATCCATGAACAGGACGGCGAACAGCGAGCGCCGCCGGCGCGCCTCAACGATTGCGCGGTCGATGCGGTCCGTGAGCGTGCTGCGATTGGGCAGGCCCGTCAGCGTGTCGAGCGTGGCGAGCCGCACGATCTGACCACTCAGTGTCGACACCGAGCCGATCAGAAAGCTGGTGCGTGCATCGAAACGCGACAGGATCAGCGTGACGATCAGAATCGCGAACGTGAACAGGATCACCGAGGTGGCGAGCCATGCGGCGTCCACGCCCCTGGCCGCACCGCACACGGCGCCCAGCGGAAACTCGGCGGCCGCCATGCCGGCGTAGTGCATGCCGCTGATCGCGACGGCCATCACCAGCGCTGCGCCGAAACGCTTGCGCACCACGTGGCGGTCATCGTCGTTGCTGAGCGCGCGCGCCATCCACAACGCGGCGGTCGACGCGGCGATCGCGATCGTCAGCGAGCCAGCGAACCAGCCCGGCTGATAGTGGATGCCCGGGTCCATTTGCATCGCCGCCATGCCGGTGTAGTGCATACCGGCAATGCCGAAGCCCATCAGCACGCCACCGGCCAGGAGTCGAAGCGGCGTGAGCCGCGCGTGGGTCGTCACGACGAGCGCCAGATACGACACGCCGATCGCGAGTCCAAGCGAATAAGCGGTGGTCGCGAAGTCGTAGCCGAGCGGAATCGGCAGCGAGAAGGCGAGCATGGCGACGAAGTGCATCGACCAGATCCCGACACCGAGCGCCGCGGCGCCGCCCAGGCGCCAGGCGTGCCGCAGACGTGCCGAGGCCAGCAGGAAGATACGGCCGGTCAGATCGAGCGCCGTGTACGACGCCAGCGCCGCGACGACGAACGAGATTGCGACCAGCCAAAAATTGTATGAGCTCTGCATGTTAAGTCCAACCGCGGGAGAGGCGCGGCTGAACCTGTTATCGACAGTTCGCGGCGTTTATTTAATTGATTTTCAATATCTTAGGGGTGGGCGTCGAGCACCCCACGGCTGGCCGGGGTTTGCGCAAGGGTGAACCCTTCGGCGAGCCAGCCCGTGACGCCGCCGATCATCAATTTGACGGGTCGTTCCAGTTGGGCGAGACGCAGGGCGCCGCGCGCGGCACCGTTGCAGTGCGGGCCCGCGCAGTAGGTGACGAACAGTGTGTCCTGGGGGTATCCGGCGAGCTTCGACGCCACGATCTTGCCGTGCGGCAGGTTCAGCGCCCCCGGCACGTGGCCCTGCTCGAACAGCGCCGGGCTGCGCACGTCGAGCAGCACGAAGCCGGGTGTGCCGCTCGCGAGTGCTGCGCGAACGTCGGCGCAATCGGTTTCGAATTGCAGCGACGCCTGGAAGTGGGCGAGTGCGGCGGCGCTATCGGCAGCGGGGATGGCGTTGACGGCGTTGGTGGCGGTGCTGATGTTGCTGGTCGGCATGGCGAGGTTCCGGTAGGAGAGTGAGCGTGACGGCGTGGCGAAGCGATTCTGGAGCCTTCATTGTCGCGACGCGGCAGGCGCCGGGTAAGTGGCGTAATCGTCAATATCCGGTAACATCACGCCATGCACAATCATCGTGTCGTCGCGCTGGCTTACGACCGGCTCTGTACCTTCGAATTCGGCTGCGTAACCGAACTGTTCGCGCTCGAACGTCCCGAACTCGGTGTGGACTGGTATCGCTTCGCCGTCTGCGCGAGCGAACCCGGTCCGATTCGCGCAGCCGGCGGCATCACCGTCGCCGCGCCGTATACGCTCAAGCTGCTGGATCGCGCCGATACGATCGTCATCCCCGGCTGGCGCGATGCTGACGAGTTGCCGCCCGAGCCCCTGCTGAAGAAAATTCGCGCCGCCTACAAGCGTGGCGCGCGCCTGTGTTCGATCTGCTCGGGCGTGTTCGTACTGGCTGCCTCGGGGGTGCTGGACGGCAAGACCGTCACGACGCACTGGCGCTACGCCGACAAATTGCAACAGCGTTATCCGCAATTGCACGTGCAGCCGGACGCGTTATATGTGGATGAAGGGCAGATCATCACGTCGGCCGGATCGGCGGCGGGGCTCGACATGCTGCTGCACCTGGTACGGCGCGATCACGGCAGCGCAGTCGCCAACCGGGTCGCGCAGCGGCTCGTGGTGGCGCCGCATCGCGAGGGTGGTCAGGCGCAGTTCGTACCGCGGCCCATGCCGCAAGACGAAGGCGGCCGCCTTGCGAAACTGATGGACTGGGTGCATCGCCATCCCGCTTTGCCGCACACCTTGTGCTCACTCGCCGAACGGGCGGCCATGAGTCCGCGTACGCTGCAGCGGCAGTTTCACGATGCCACCGGCATGGCGCCCTATGAATGGCTGGTGCGCGAACGCGTGGCGATCGCGCGAGAACTGCTCGAAGCGACGACCCCATTGCCGATGGCGCGCGTTGCGGAGCTGGCGGGCTTCGGTTCCGAAGAGTCGTTGCGGCGGCATTTCCGGCGTATCGCGTTGACGAGCCCCGGTGCGTATCGTAAGAAGTTCGGGGCGCAGGCCGGGGTATAAGCGGCCGGGTCGATGCGTATCACTTAAGGGTTCGCGCAATTGCTGATTTTCTGTCAGCATCACGGCCAGCGTCCGTGGCAATCCGGGTCAAATGCGCCACGCATACCGCTACTTGAAGCGCATGTTCGACATGCGTCATCGCCCTCGTCCTTTCTTTCTGATGAACTTCAAAACCGCCGTCGCCGCCGCTGCCGTCATTGTCTGTGCCGCTATTGCCGCGCTCATGCCCACGCTCGTCACGGCGCAGACGGAAGCTGCCAATTCGCGCGCCGAACTGTATCGCCGCAATCTGCTGGCGGGCAAGGACGTGCCGTGCCGCACGAACGCGTCATGCGCGGCGCTGGGCGTGTTCGCGCTCGAAGCAGGGCGCGTCAAGGACGCGCAAACGCTGGTCGAGATGGAAGCCGCCCTTGCCGAGGCCACCGCCATGCAGGCCGACGAGGCGAACTCGCCGAAAGCAACCAGTTCGGCGCGGGCTCGCGTGGCGATGGCGCTAGTCCATCAAGGCGACGTGCAATTAAAGCTGGGTGCGTTGCCGGATGCGCGCGCGTACTACCGGACGGCGATAAGCCGCGGCAACGACTATCCCGACGACGCGCTGCTCGGCCGTGCTGTAGCGGCGGCGCGTCAGCGTCTCGAGTTGATCGCCGCCAAAGCGGTGGTGAACGGTGTGCCGCCGAACGGCGCGCGTTTTGCGAGTTATCTGTTTTTCGGCGCGTGGAACAGCATCGAGGTGAAGCCGGTGAAAGGGCGGCGCGGCGTCTATCGGATCGACGGCGACTTCATGTATCCGACCGTGGGCACCGACGGTCAACCGAGTGCGAATATGGGCAGCCTGTCGGCCTATGTGCGGTTCTACGACGGCGTGGCACGCGTGCCGGTGACCGATGGCGGCGGCGATGCGCCACTCGATGCTACCGCCAGGATCAGCAACCTCGCGTCTTACGACAAACACGCGGATAAACACGCCGACAAATGCCTGATCGAGTTCAAGCTTTCCGCGCCGGAGACGCTCGATGTCGCGACGCATGGCTCACTGATGGAATGCGGCTTCGGTTTCAACGTCACCGCGGACGGACGTTACTATCTGATGACAGGCTCCTGACGGTCGGCATGCTGCCGGTCATGCACCTGTTCAACTGCTACCGCATGCTTTTCCATTCGCGTGCGTCTCTTATGATGCAGCGGCGATGCACGTTTGTTGAGTCGCCGTTCAAAGTATTTCCGCTAACCAAACTCCGATAAGAAAAGACACTCCCTCATGCAAAATATTCTCGACTATCCGGTACTCGTCTTCATCGCTTCCTTTGTTGCGATGTGGCTGGCCGCGCGCATTGGCGCGTCGCTGCTGCGCAGATTCAGAAGAATCGACGACGCCGCACGCGACGACTTCAGCGTCATTCAGGCAGCCACGCTGACGCTGCTCGCGTTGATCATCGGGTTCACGTTTTCGATGGCGGTGGGCCGTTACGATCAACGCAAGAACTACGAGGAAGAAGAGGCGAATGCGATCGGCACGGAATACGTCCGCGCCGATCTGCTGCCCGCCGCCGATGCGGCAACCGTGCGCGGCTTGCTGAAAACCTATCTTGACGAGCGCGTGCTGTTCTATACGACGCGCGACGTCGGCGAACTCGTCAAAGTCAATGCCGAGACATCGCGCCTGCAGGATGCAATGTGGACTACAGTGAAGAATGCCGCAGCCGCACAGCCCACGCCGGTGGCCGCGCTCGCCGTCGCCGGAATGAACGATGTGCTCAATACGCAGGGTTACACGCAGGCCGCGTGGTGGAATCGCATTCCCGGTGCCGCATGGGTGCTGATGGTGCTGATCGCAGCGTGTGCCAACGTGCTGGTCGGCTACGGCGCGCGCGGTTTGAAAGCAGGAGCCGGTTTGTTGCTGATCGTTCCGCTGATTGTGTCGCTATCGTTCATGCTGGTCGCCGATATCGACAGCCCGCGCGGCGGCGTGATTCGTGTGAAGCCGCTCAATCTCCATGCGCTCGTGGATTCGATCCGCTCGCATTGAACCCGTACTGAACTACAACGCGCCGCATGAAGGGAAAAACCATGTCCGATATCGCACAGACCATCGCCGGCTTCAATACCGGCCGCGATCCTGAACGGCTCGCGATGAAATACAAGCTCATGCGCAGCTCGCCGTTTGTGTTTCTGCGCGGTACGTGTCATCTGTTTTACGCGCGTCTGCCACGTGACAAGGTGCTCGACGATGCACCGCCGGTGTGGATTTGCGGCGATATGCATGTGGAAAATTTCGGCAGTTACAAGGGTGACAACCGCCTCAGCTATTTCGACAACAACGATTTCGACGAAGCATGCCTCGCGCCGAGTCTTTACGAACTGGTGCGGCTCGTCACGAGCGTGCTGGTCGGCGCGAGCGATCTCAAGCTGAGCCGCGCGCAGGCACTCGCGCTCTGCCACACCGCGGTCGATGCCTATGGCGCGGCGCTTGCCTTCGGCAAAGCGCGCTGGATCGAAGCGGAGACGTCGACCGGGATGGTGCGTGATCTGTTCGACGCGCTGGTGAGCCGCACGCGCGCCGCGCATCTCGACCGGCGCACCACGCTCAAGGGTAAGACCCGCGTGCTGAAAGTCGACGGCAAGAAAGCGCTGCCGGTTAGCGATAAAGCGCGCGCCGCCGTTACCGAATTCATGCATAAATTTGCCGCTGGCGAACCCAATCCCGACTTCTATCGCATCATCGACGTGGCGCGGCGGATTGCCGGCACCGGCAGCCTGGGCGTGGACCGCTACGCGATTCTCGTTGAAGGCAAGGGCTCGCCGGACGGCAACTATCTGCTCGATCTGAAAGAGGCGCTGCCTTCTTCGGTGGCGCCCCATGTGCGCACGCCGCAGCCGAAGTGGCAGAGCGAGGCGCAGCGTGTAGTTGAAATTCAGCGGCGCAATCAGGCGGTTTCGCAGGCGTTCCTGCATGCGGTTGATTTCAATCAGCGCTCCTACGTGCTGCGCAGCTTGCAACCTTCGGAAGACCGCGTGGCGTTGAGCGACTGGGACGGAAAACTGCCGCGGCTCGAAGCCGTGGTCAACAGCATGGCCCAATTGAGCGCGTGGGGGCAACTGCGCAGCGGCGGCCGGCAGAAGTCGTCGATTGCCGACGAGCTGATTGCGTTTGGTAATCGCAAGGATTGGCAATTGCCGTTGATCGAACTCGCGACGCAGTGCGAGGCGCAGGTGGCGGCTGATTGGAAGGCGTATTGCGAGGCTTATGACGGCGGGGAGTTTAATTTGCCGGCGAAGAAGTCTTGAGGGCGCGTTTCGCTGGGCGCTTGGCGCGGTGTTCAGCGTTTTTACACTGAGATTCTCACGGCGTTCCAAGCAGTCGGTGGCGGCGCTTCGCCGTGCCACACATATCCCTATGGGGCTGCTGAAAATGCGCCCCGTCTTCCCTTTTCAGTTGTCCAGACTGGACCGTCCGTCTCTATCCATCCCGATGCAGGATATCTCACGTCGAACCGGACTGCGTGCAACCGTTCCACGTCCGATGTTCTGGTTTTATCGCCTTGATCCGGCAAAGGCTCACAGACTCTTGCGTGGTTCCCTACGAGCCTTGGCGACCATGTTGCAAGCGTCTTCTGTGTAGACGCATCGATTTCTTAATTTTAGGAATTGTCGGATAGTGGGGATGGAAAGTTCCTTATAGGGTGCTTGGGCTTCAAACAAGTACAACCAATAAGGATGACGATGAAAAACAAAAGAGTTACTGAGAGTTCAGCAGGCATGGTGGCTCGCCTGGTGGCCGCATTCATACTGCTCATGGTTGCGTTCGGCGCCAACGCGGCTGACTGCAACGCGGTGTGGACGACAACCGGCGCAAAGCCGGGCTCGCCGAGCTGCCGATGGGATGCTTACGCCGGCGTACCAGGCGGCATGCAGTACTACAATTGCGTCAGTTTTCCGCTTATCGACGCATGGTGCGCGACACCAACTACGGAAGAACCAGAAGCGAGCTGTCCGGTCGCTGACCCAGTGTACCCGGGCAATGGCGCTGTCACTTTGACTGAAGCGGATTTTGTCAGCGGCGACGACATTCCGATGCTGTTCACGCGGACTTACCGATCCAGGTCGCTTGGTAATTCCGCCACGGCGATGGGACCGGTCTGGTTTCATAGCTGGCAACGCAACCTGGGACTCGCGAATGCCAACAGCGGCAGCTCGTCCAAAGTGCTTGCGTATCGTGAGAACGGCGAACCTGTCACATTCAACTGGTCAGCCGGCACCTGGCGTACGGCCGGCTTTATCGGCTTAGCGCTGGCACAAAACGGCTCCGGATGGACGTTGACCGATCTCAAGACCGATACCGTCGAATCATATTCGGCCCAAGGCGTGCTGCTTTCCGAGAGCACGAAGACAGGATTTGTCCGAACGCTGACCTATGACGGCTCAGGGTTGCTGACCACGATCACGCAGCATGCAGCAGGCACGGACGCGAACAACGACATTACGCTTCGCCTCGATTATGACGACAAGAACCGTCTATCACGCCTGAACGACCCCTTGGGCCGCATGACGCAGTACGGGTATGACGCGAATGGCAATCTTGTCTCGGTCACCTGGCCTGATGGCTATGCCCACCGATATGTCTACGACGACAGTCGTTTCAAGAATGCGCTGACGGGCGAAATCGATGAGGCGGCCAACCGCGTTGCGACGTGGAGCTACGACGCGCAGGGTCGTGCGATGGCGGTCAGCCATCCTGATGCCACCCAAAACGCGCAGTTCGCCTACAACACTGGCTCGACTGTTATCACCGGTCGCAAAGGTGCGACCACGCTGAATATGTCGTCGATTGCCGGGCTGCTACGGCCTACGGGGACCACCTCCGCTGCGGGCAATAGCAGCTCGACATGGGATGTGTCGGGCAATCTTTTGAAAGACGCAGACGCAAGCGGCGGCACGACTGAGTACAGCTACGACGACACTGGACGGCCAGTTCGGGCAACAGTGAAAAATGCGTCTGGTACGTCGATATCCACGATCCGCTACGCCGACGCAACAAGTTTGCGTCCGTCGATGATTGCGTCACCGAAGCTGATGCAATCCTTCGTATACGACGCAAACGGCAATACGACGGGGGTTAGCGAGACACCGACTACCGACCCGACCCGACCGGCGCCAGCGCCTTCGACGCAGGGAAGGCGGACGGTGCGACGATCGCGTACGGGATGACCTACGACGCAACGAACCGTCTCGCGTTCGTTCAGCAGATGGCTGATGGAAAAGTCACGGCACAGTGGCGTGTCACTCGCGACGCCACTGGTAATGCGTTTGCCATCATTGCTTTGGGAAGTGATCGTGACGTGACGGAGATGATCTCGCGCGATGCCGCTCACCGTGTTCTGTACGGCTATAACCCGACTGGCGACTTTTATCTTCGTTACGACCGGCGCGCCCGCATCGACCTCTTCAAATTCAATGAATATGCGAGCGCGGCGAACGGTGGCATCCGACGCGTGTTCAAGGTCGGGTTCGGCTATTCACCAGACGGCCTGGTCGTTTCACGTACAGGCACCGTTGCAAAGAACGGCAGTGTTCTTGACCTGAACGACGGAACGGATATTCCGATCAGTAGCGATGAGATCAACCAGTGGATCGATAACTACAACTACGGTGACTCTCCGGTAGGACCGCCCGCCAATCTCCAGGGCGCGCGTCGGTTGCTGGGGGACAATTTCCTGGGCACGTCGACCGTGTGCAGTGGTTGCCACTTCTCGGCGGGACTGATTGACGGTGGTCTACGCATTCTTGTGTACAGGCTCCTGCAGAACCCGGTAGTCAGATATGGCATTGGTCAGGGAACGAAGAAGGTTGCGGAAAACTGAGAGCGCATCAAGGAGATGTGCAAGCCCGCCGCGGAGACGGAGGTCGATGGGATTCCGCCGGGACGGATCAAGTCTGAGTACGAGGACATTACAGTAGGCGACAGCGTCCGTAACATTGAGACTGACGTGGGCAAGGCCGAATTCGAGGCGAACTTGCGCAATGATGACTGGACACAGTCGCTCAGCAAGGATGGCAAAATGGATATCTTCACAAAGGATGGGAACCGCTATGGTGTCCGGGATCAGTCAAATCAGGGCCAGCCTACGGCAGACTATTTCCCTGCTGGCTCGAAAGGGGCAACTGTAAAAATCCGCTTGGGTGGCCAATGACAAATATTGATTTTATCCACGACCGCGAAACGTTCACGTCGCTTTGGCAGCGTGCATGTGCGTGCGCGCAAAAAGTGGCAACGACTCCTGCTCTTGCCTCGGACCTGCTTCACTTCGATTCTTCAAACATTGGCACGCAGGTTTTTCAGAACCTCATTCGAGACATCGCAAACTTCAAGGGAACGGGTGAATTTGCTGTGATCGTTCTGAACCCAGATCCATTCAGCTATTTTCATTTCCATTTCGGCAAGTATCCGGGATTCCTTGTTAAGGCGCATCACAGCGCTGATGACTTTATCGGCATACTGATGATGGACCCCGGAGATAGTCCGGCCGACGCGATTGGCTTCTATTCAGAACAGTTTGTTGTCTTGCCGATTTCGGGAGAATGGTTCATGTATGCCGATCGGGCATGGGATGGAGGCACTGGTGTCCTGGCAGGTCCGCCTGACGTGATGACGTTCGCCAAGGAGTCTTTCGCGTTCTACGAGAATCCAGACTAGGTTTTCGGATTGGTCTGAACCCGGTTCGGGATACTTTAAAAGTTCGGCAAGCGCCACGCGCCATTTAGGGCCGCGGCGCTTGCTCCACGCAAATCACGGGTGAAAATCAGGCAAAGGTCAAGGTTCGACCAGATAGGTAATCTCCGTGGGACCTCCAGTCAATCTTTAGGGTGCAAGTCCGCGTCGGCTCGATCAGACCACAACGATATTTGCGTTGCTGGGAATATTCATGCAGCGAACTTTTAAACCTCAAGAACGCGAGCTTGCCGAGTTTCTTATATCGGTCAACGCGTCGCTCTACAGTACCGACGTACCCCGCTGGATGGATCAGATTCGAACCTGTACGGTTCGCGAAGTCAATGTTCCGTATTGTCTGTCGATCAGTCACGACGAGGAAAGCTATGAGGGCTGGGAAAATTCCAGAACACTGGCACGTGAACTGATAGCCGTCGACGAGGAGGTGCCGGTGCTTATTTACGCAATCGTCCACAACACTCAGGCGGGTTTCGTTCTGGATTCATTCAACCTTGATCGCCTAGATGGAGAACCGCTTGTTAACTATCCTGAGGCAGGCGGAGGCTTAATGATTGTCGAGGGAAACAAGAGGGTCGGCGGGGCAGACTTGCGCCATCTATATGGCGGATCGGGTTCGTAACTTGCCCATTATGTGACCAGTCAGCGTAACACCTGACTGTCGCAGCACAATTCACTTTAGATCGTCGGCCAGCGCCAACAGCCTATTGAATCCAGGTTCAAGCAATCTCCCATGCGAGGCGCATCCCAACGCCGTGCGTGCCAGCAAGCCCTCCAGACAAACCCTGATTGCTGCGCTGAATCTCACACTGCTATCGTTTGCAGGTCTTGTGGAAGCGCTTCCACCCCAGCTTCCGCCTTACGGTTCAACGACCTCAGCGCAGGAGAGAATCCGTGGCAAACGACGCATCCGCTGTATCCGAAGCACGCCCCTCAGCCGTGCCCAACGGCGCACTCGCCGATCTCTTCACGCCGCCCGCGGACTCTTCGCTATGGCGCAAAAACTTCCTGCTTGGCGCCGCCACGGCTTCGTATCAGATCGAAGGCGCGGTGGATGAAGACGGCCGCCTGCCGTCGATCTGGGACACCTTCTCGGCGAAACCCGGCAAGGTGCTGGCCGGCGACACCGGCGCCGTTGCCTGCGATCACTATCACCGGTGGGAAGCTGACGTCGACATGCTGGCGTCGCTCGGCCTGGAAGGCTATCGGCTTTCGATCGCATGGCCGCGCGTGATGGACGCTGCAGGCGCGCCCAATCACAAAGGGCTCGACTTCTACAAGCGCCTCCTGAACCGCCTGAAAGAGAAGGGCATTACGACCTTCGTGACGCTCTATCACTGGGACTTGCCGCAGCATCTGGAAGATCGCGGTGGCTGGCTCAACCGTGACACCGCGTACCGTTTCGCCGACTACGCCGATCTGATGAGCCGCGAACTGGCCGGCACGGTCGACGCATGGGCAACGCTCAACGAGCCGTGGTGCTCGGCATATCTCGGCTACGGCAACGGGCATCACGCGCCGGGTCTCGCCGACGGACGCTTTGCGACGCAGGCGATGCATCATCTGCTGCTCGCGCACGGCCTTGCGATTCCAGTATTGCGCGCCAACGATCCTGCCTCGCAGAAAGGGATCGTCGCCAACATCGGCCGCGGCACGGCCAATAGCGACAGCGCCGCGGATCAGCGTGCGGCGCATCTGTTCGAAGTCCAGCACAATGCCTGGATTCTCGATCCGCTCCTCAAGGGCGCGTATCCGCAAGACCTGTTCGAGTTGTGGCCAGGCACCGAGCCCTTGGTGCTCGATGGCGACATGCAGACCATTTCCGCGCCGCTCGACTTCCTCGGCATCAACTATTACTTCCGCACCAACGTGGCGAGCGACGGCGCGCATGGATTCCGGGACGTGCCGCTGGAAGGCGTCGAGCGCACGCAGATGGGCTGGGAGGTGCATCCTGATGGCTTGCGCGATCTGCTGATTGGTTTCAACCGCACATATCGCAACCTGCCGCCGATCTACATCACCGAAAACGGCATGGCCTCGGACGATAAGGTGATCGACGGCCGCGTCGACGATACGCAGCGCATCTCGTTTCTCAAACGCCATTTCGCGGCGGTCGATCAGGCAATCAAGGCCGGCGTGGATATTCGCGGCTATTTTCTGTGGTCGCTGATGGATAACTTCGAGTGGGCGTTCGGTTATGAGCGTCGCTTTGGTGTCGTGCACGTCGACTACAGTACACAAAAGCGTACAGTCAAACGCAGTGCGGAATTGGTGGCGAAGTTCTTGAAGGAGCGTAGAGCACAGGCGTAACGGCAGGTGGAGCTGGTTTGTATGTCGACAGGAGACGGAATGAACAGCAGAAAAATGCTCTTACGAGGCGTGGTTGCGGCACTGGCATTAGTTGGCGTCGTCGCGCATGCGGCTGAACCCTTGAAGGCCAACGTGATTCACTGGTGGACTTCGGGCGGCGAATCGGCCGCGATTCGCCAGTTCGCCGATGCATATAACAAGGCCGGTGGCCAGTGGGTCGACAATGCAGTGGCCGGCGCCGATCAGGCACGCTCCACCGCGATCAACCGGATCATCGGCGGCGATCCACCCACCGCCGCGCAGTTTAATACGTCCAAGCAGTTTCACGACCTGATCGACCAGGGCCTGCTGAACAACGTCGACACCGTTGCCGCGAAAGAAAACTGGAACGGCGTATTCCCGCAGTCGATCATCGACAGCATCAAGGTGAAGGGGCATTACTACGCCGCGCCGGTCGATATTCACATGCCGGCCTGGTTCTTCTACTCGAAGCCGGTATTCCAGAAAGCCGGCATTGCCGCTGAACCAAAGAGTTACGACGAGTTCATCGCCGATCTCACCAAACTGAAAGCCGCGGGGGTGATCCCGCTCGCGCTCGGCGGTCAGCCGTGGCAGGAAAAGATCACGTTCGACGCGGTATTTGCCGACGTCGGCGGACCGGACCTTTATCTGAAGGTGTACCGCGATCGCGACATGAACGCGGTCAAGTCGGATGCGTTCAAGAAGGTGCTCGCATCGTTCAAGCGCTTGCATGACTTCGTCGATCCGGGCTCGCCTGGCCGCAACTGGAACGACGCCACTGCGCTGGTGATTTCCGGTAAGGCCGGTGTGCAGATCATGGGCGATTGGGCCAAGGGCGAATTCTCGGCGGCCAACCAGACTGCCGGTAAGGACTTCGGCTGCTTCCCGGGTTTCGGCCCGCACTCGCCGTATCTGGTTGCGGGCGACGTATTCGTGTTCCCGAAAACCGACAATGCCAACGCGATCAAGGCGCAGAATCTGCTTGCCACGGTGATGACCTCGCCGGCCGCGCAAGTGGCGTTCAGCGCGAAGAAAGGCTCGATTCCGATTCGTCCCGATGTGGACGCCAGCAGTCTCGACATCTGCGCGAAGGAGGGCATGGCGATCATGAAGGACAAGTCGCGTCAGTTGCCGAATCCGGAAATGTTGCTCTCGCCTGACACGCAGGGCGCGTTGATCGACGTCATCACGAACTTCTGGAACAAGAACCAGTCGGTCGACGATGCGCAGAAGGCCTTTGCCAGTGCGTTGAAGAGCTAGGCGCTCACCATGCACGCGCTCAAGCTGCAAGCCGACGGCTCCGGGCCTCGTAAAGGGCCGCTGAAAAAGCCGCTAAAGAAGCGCTTGCCGATAGCAGCATGGGTGGCGCTCCTGCCGATGGTCCTGACCGTTGTGTTCGCCTATCTCGGCACGATGGTCTGGACCGCGCGCGTCTCGCTCAGCAATTCGCGCACGTTCCCTTCCGGCGACTTCGCGGGTCTCACGCAATACACACGGTTGTTTAATAACGACCGCTGGTTGCTGTCGCTGCAAAACATCGTGGTCTACGGCGCGTGCTTCATTGTTGCGTGCATGGTGATCGGTTTGTTGCTGGCGATTTTTATCGATCAGCGCGTGGTGGCGGAAGGCGCGCTGCGCACGGTGTTTCTCTATCCGTACGCGATGTCATTTGTCGCAACGGGTCTGGTGTGGCAGTGGATTCTCAATCCGGAACTGGGTGCGCAGGCCGTATTGCACAAGCTCGGTTTCGTGCATGCGCGTTTCGACTGGATCGTCGATCAGGACTGGGTGATCTACACCATCGTCATCGCGACGGTGTGGCAGGCCTCCGGTCTTGTAATGGCGCTGCTGCTGGCCGGCTTGCGCGGTATCGACGACGAACTGTGGAAAGCCGCGCGTATCGACGGCATTCCGCGCTGGCGTGTGTACGCGAGCATTGTCGTGCCGATGCTCGGGCCGTCCATGTCCACCGCTTTCGTGCTGCTCTTCGTGATGGTCGTGAAGCTCTACGACGCCGTGGTCGCGATGACGCAAGGCGGCCCCGGCACGGCGAGCGAAGTGCCGGCGAAGTTCATCATGGATTACCTGTTTGGCCGCGCGAATATCGGTCTCGCGTCGGCAGCATCGATCGTGCTGCTGGCCACGGTACTCGCGATTCTCACGCCGTTCTTCTATGCCCGCAGCCGCGCCGCGTTGCGCAAGGAGGTGTGATGAACACGCTGAGTCCTCCAATGAAGGGCGGCACACCGAGCCGTAGCCGCCGGCGCCGCCGCCGGGCGTTTACGCCCGCACGCCTGGGCGTCTACGCATTTCTCCTGACCGCCGCATTGTTCTTCCTGTTGCCGCTGTACGTGATGCTCGTCACATCCGTGAAGCCAATGAGCGAGATTCGCCTCGGCAATCTACTCGCTTTCCCCACGCATTTCACACTCGACGCATGGAGCGCCGCGTGGCAATCCGCCTGCACGGGGCTCGATTGCAACGGCATCCAGGTCGGCTTCTGGAATTCGGTGCGTATCGTCGTGCCGAGCACGATCCTCTCGATCATGATCGGCGCGGTGAACGGCTACGCGCTATCGTTCTGGCGGCCTCGCGGGGCAGGGCTGCTGTTCGGCGTACTGCTGATGGGCGCCTTCATTCCCGTGCAGGTGATGGTCTACCCGCTCGTGCGCGTGCTCGCGAGCGTGCATCTGTTCAGTTCGCTGCCGGGCATCGTGGTGATTCACACCATCTTCGGCATGCCGGTGATGACCCTGCTGTTTCGCAACTACTACGCGTCGATTCCGCAGGAGCTGTTCAAGGCGGCGCGCATTGACGGCGGCGGTTTCTGGCGTATCTTTTTACAACTGATGTTGCCGATGTCCACGCCGATCATCGTCGTCGCGGTGATCATGCAGGTGACGGGCATCTGGAACGATTTCATACTTGGTCTGGTGTTTGCCGGCACGAAAAACCTGCCGATGACGGTGCAATTGAACAACATCATCAACACGACGACCGGCGAGAGGCTCTATAACGTCAATATGGCGGCGACCATTCTGACCTCCATGGTGCCGCTCGCGGTCTACTTCATTTCGGGCCGCTGGTTTGTACGCGGCATTGCGTCCGGCGCCGTCAAGGGATAGGTCAAGGGATACGGCATGACGAACGTGGCTAATACGGCAGATACGATGGCAGATACGATGGCAGATCCGGTGGGCGATGCGGCAGACGCGGCTAACGCCGGCAATGTGGCGGATGCGGCGGGTCTACCGCATCCAGCCAACGTGTCGGTGCGCAATCTGAAGATCCAGCTCGGCGCGAATACGGTAATCGAGAATCTCGATCTCGACGTACGAGCGGGCGAGTTCGTGGTGTTGCTCGGCCCATCGGGTTGCGGCAAATCCACCTTGCTGCACAGCATCGCGGGTTTGATCGACGTGACCGACGGCAGCATTGAAATCGCCGGCGAAGACATGACCTGGGCCGACCCGAAAGATCGCCGTATCGCACTGGTGTTTCAGTCGTATGCGTTGTATCCGACCATGAGTGTCGAGCGCAATCTGTCGTTCGCGTTGCGTATCAACGGCACGCCGAAGGCGGAAATCGAGCGGCGCGTGACGCGGGCGACCGAGATGCTGCAACTCGGGCCGCTGCTCAAGCGCAAGCCGGCGCAACTCTCGGGCGGGCAACGGCAGCGCGTGGCGATCGGGCGGGCGATCGTGCGCGAGGCCGACGTGTTTCTGTTCGATGAGCCGCTATCGAATCTCGACGCCAAATTGCGCACCGAATTGCGCCGCGAACTCAAGCAACTGCACCAGCGTCTGGGCGCGACAATGATCTACGTGACCCACGATCAGGTCGAAGCGATGACGCTTGCCACGCGCATGGCCGTGATGCGCGGCGGTGTGATCCAGCAGTTCGGCACCCCTGCCGAAGTCTACGCACGCCCGAATAATCTGTTCGTCGCGACGTTTCTGGGCTCGCCCGCAATGAATCTGCTCAAGGGCACGCTTGAGGCGCGTGATGGCTCGCTCTACTTTTGTACAGCGCATTTGCGGCTCGACGTGTCGGCCTACCCTTTCAAAAACCTGCCTGCGGATCGTCTGCCTTGTGTGCTCGGCGTACGGGCTGAAGACGTGCATGCAGGCGAGAATTCGAGCATACAAATGAACGAGTACGCGAACATTTCACTGATCGAGCCGATGGGCAACCACCGGGTCATCTGGCTCGACTATCATGGAGAGCAAATCGCGTCGATCGACCAGACGAAGACGCCGGCAGCGGCAGGGGACGCCGCGGCGTTCTGGTTTGATAGCGCGCATATTTCGCTGTTCGACGAAGACGGCGGCGCGCGTTTGTAACGACTGCATGCAGCGTCGTTGAATACAACAGGGCTTGACGGAGAACCGCGTGGCAACACTCAAAGATGTCGCGGCACTGGCCGGCGTTGGCATGTCAACTGCCTCGCGCGCCATTTCCGGCAAAGGCCCCATTTCAGCCGATGCCGCCGCACGTGTGAAGGCCGCGATCGAAGCGCTGAATTTCCGGCCGTCGTCCATCGGCCGCGCGATGGCGACACAATCGCTTGGCATAATCGGCATTTTTGTGCCGACCTTCTTTGGCTCCTATTACGGCACGATTCTCAAGCAGACCGACACCGAACTGCGCGCGGTGCGCCGTCACGTGGTGGTGGCAACGGGTTGCGGGGAAGTGTCGCCGCGCGAGCAGGCCATCGAGGCGGTGCGTTTTCTGATCGGCCGCGATTGCGATGGCGTGGTGGTGATCAGCCACGATCTGCACGACGAAGACCTGGACATGCTGCATCGCATGCATCCCAAGATGGTGTTTCTCAATCGCGCGTTCGATCAGTTGCCGGAGGCGTCGTTCTGCGCGGACCATCGGCGCGGCGGCGAACTGGCGGCACGCACGCTGCTCGATCATGGGCATCGGGACATCGCGGTGATTTCCGGGCCGTTCAGCGCGTCGGACAATCAGGCCCGGCTCGAAGGCTTCTTTGCCGAATTGTCGCGCGAGGGCATCGCACGCGAGGATGTCACGCTGATCGAATCGGACTTCTCGCCGGAAGGCGGCTACGCTGCCGCGCAAAAACTGCTCGATTCGAAGCGGCGCTTCACCGGTCTCTTTTGCGCGAACGACACGATGGCGGTGAGCGTACTGGCACGCTTCCATCAGGCAGGCATCGCCGTCCCGGGCGAAGTCTCGGTGATCGGCTACGACGATGATTATTCGGCCGCCTACGCCGCGCCCGGACTCACCTCGGTGCATATCCCGACGGCGGAGTTGACGCAGAACGCGGTGCGCTGGCTGGTCAATCAGTGCTACCGGACCTCGTGGGAGATCTTCCGCGAGTTTCCGGTAAGCGTGACGATGCGGGAGTCGGTGGGGCCGGCACCGGGTGTGGCGGCTTCGTCGGTCAAGGTGAATGCGGCCAGTCTCAGTAGGGCGTCGTAGCCGCTTTGCACCGCGAGCGGCGCGCAGGTCAGGTGCGCCAGGCCCCCGCTCATTGGCCGCTTACGCGTGGCGTGGCGGTGGCTCAGGTGCCGCTGCGCAGCGACTCTTCGTAGCGAAGCCGTGCTTCTTCGTCGAGCCGCGTATCTTCGAGTTCCTGTAGCACGGCTTCGAGATCGATCGGCGTGGTGTCCAGTTCAACCTGACCGGTGAGCCTCGCATCCACGTGCAATGCGCCCGCTTCGTACAACGACCAGATTTCTTTGCCGTAGCGCGTGTCGAGCAATTCCGGCGCAAAGCGGCCGAAATACGTGGCGAGGTTGTTCACGTCGCGTTCCAGCATGGCCGGGGCTTCCAGATTGCCGGCGGCATCCACAGCTTGCGGCAGGTCGATGATCACCGGGCCGTCTGCTGCGAGCAGGATGTTGTATTCGGACAGATCGCCGTGAATCATACCGGCGCACAGCATGCGCACCACCTGGTTGAGCAGCAACGCGTGCAATTCGAGCGCGCGCGTTCCGGTCATCTCGACATCGTTCAGACGCGGCGCGACGTTGCCCTCGCCATCGGTCACCAATTCCATCAGTAACACGCCGTCGGTGCAGATAAAGGGCTGCGGCACGCGCACGCCCGCGTTGGCGAGCTGGAACAGGGCATCGACTTCCGCGTTCTGCCACGCCTGTTCCTGCACCTCGCGGCCATAGCGGCTGCCTTTTTCCATCGCGCGTTGCTGACGGCTGTTCTTGACCTTGCGACCCTGCTGATAGGACGCGGCCTGGCGGAAACTGCGCTGTTTGGCGTCTTTATAGACCTTGGCGCAGCGCGTGGACTCGCCGCTACGGACCACATAGACGGTGGCTTCCTTGCCGCTCATCAACTGCGAGATGACTTCGTCGATCAGGCCTTCTTCGATCAGCGGGAGCAGACGTTTGGGTGTTTTCATGCGGCCGCCATGGGGTGGAGGGCGGCGCGGCGGCTGTTGGTGGCCGCTTGCGGAAGCATATGGAGGGAAATTCGGATCATGCCTGATTATACGGGGTGGCGGAGAAGCCGCCTGTGTCGGCGGCAGAACAGATAAGTGCAAACTGTCGAGGTGTGTCCGATACGCCAGGCAAAAACGTCTGATGTGCCTGGCGTATCGGACAAAAAAGGCGACTCATATCCTGCGAACACGCCCTTCAAATCCCCGCCCGCGCTACCGGCCCCTTCAGCAACGGCCCGATCGCCTGCTCGATGCAGTGGACGAAATATTCCGCCGGCCGCGTCAGTTGCGATTCCTGCGGTGACAGCAGATACAACTGCAACGGCGGCGGCGCGACCGGTAGTGCGAGGCGCACGAAGCTCTGCCCGAGCGCGGTCTCTTCGAGCGAATGCGTGGTCCAGGCGAAAATCGCGTCGGTGCTGATCGTCAGGCTGTAAAACAGCGCGTACGACGTGCAGCGCGTGATTCGCCGCGGCGGCGTGAGCCCGGCACATTCGAACATCGCGCGGATGAAGCCCGGGTAGTTGTCTGTCACGTCGGTATGAATCCACTCGGCTTCCTGCACCGCCTCGAGCGAAGCCGCCTCCGCATAGGGACTCTGCGCGCGCGTCACGAACACGGTCTCGAACGAGACCATCTGTTTCACACTCCCCAGATCGCTCACCGGCCGCGCGAATGCGGCGAACGCCAGATCCAGCGTGCGATTGCGTAGTTGCTCGTGCAACTGGTTGAAACCCAGCTCGCGAAATTCGAGCGTCACCGTCGGCCAGCGTTTGCGAAATTCCACGAAAGCCTCGGTGAGTCCCGTCGTGCCGACAATCGGCGTGATGCCGATCACCAGGTTGCCGTCGCGCAACCCTTTCAGATGCGCCATATCCTCTTCGGCGCGTT
This sequence comes from Paraburkholderia sediminicola, assembly GCF_046030555.1. Classification (GTDB taxonomy): domain Bacteria; phylum Pseudomonadota; class Gammaproteobacteria; order Burkholderiales; family Burkholderiaceae; genus Paraburkholderia; species Paraburkholderia sediminicola_E. Next base: position 463,580 of record NZ_JAQQCH010000002.1, read on the forward strand.
CCATCTCGCGCACCACGGTGCGCGCCCGGCTCACCAGCGCCGCGCCCTCGGCGGTCGGCACGACGCCCCACGGGTTGCGCTCCAGCAGGCGTACGCCGAACTCCGTCTCCAGTTCCCGCACCGCCTTCGTGATGGCTGGCTGCGTCACATACAACGCCTTCGCCGCGCCATTGATGCTGCCAGTCGAAGCAATCGCTACCAGCGCGCGCAAATGATGAATTTTCATGATGCGGAATATAGCACTGGCGGTTATGCGCATCAAAATTTGTGCTTATTTGTTTTCGGGCCCGATCTTTACGCTCTGCTTCGACGGTTGCGAAACGACGGCCGACTTAATCGGAGCACAACGAATGACGCAGTCTTTTCCCCAGCTTCTCGCCGAACTGCGCGAGACCGAGCACGAATTCATTTCGATTCGCCACGACATCCACGCGCATCCCGAACTCGGCTTCGCTGAAACGCGCACCGCCGAGCTGGTCGCGCGGAAGCTCGCCGAATGGGGCTATGACGTGACGACGGGTATCGGCGGCACGGGTGTGGTTGGCCAATTGCGGCGCGGCATGTCGAACCGCACGATCGGCCTGCGCGCCGACATGGACGCGCTGCCGATTCAGGAAGCGACCGGCCTGCCGTACGCGAGCACCGTCGCGCAGACCATGCACGCGTGTGGGCACGACGGCCACACCGCGATCCTGCTGGCCGCCGCCCACCGCCTCGCGACCCGGGGCGAATTCGACGGCACGTTGAACGTGATCTTCCAGCCCGCGGAAGAAGGTCTGGGCGGCGCCTCGAAGATGATCGCGGATGGTCTCTTCACGCGCTTTCCCTGCGACCAGGTGTTCGCGCTGCACAACGCGCCTGGCCTGCCGGTCGGTCATTTCGCGCTGCGCCACGGCTGCATGATGGCTTCGTCCGACTCGGTGACGATCACCGTGACCGGCAAGGGCACACATGGCGCGATGCCGCAGTTGGGCTGTGACCCGATCGTCGCGGCGGCCAACATCGTGCTGGCCTTGCAATCGATCGTCGCGCGCAACATCGAGCCGACCCGCGCGGCCGTGGTGACGGTCGGTGCGATCCACGCCGGCACCGCACCGAACGTGATCCCCGAAACGGCGACGCTGAAACTCTCGGTGCGCGCGCTCGATTCGGAAACGCGCGACAAGGTCGAAGCGCGGATCCGCAGCATCGCCCAATTGCAGGCACAAACCTACGGTGCCACGGCTGTTGTCGACTACCGGCAGATATCGCGCCCCCTCGTCAATCATCGCGGCGCGGCCGACCTCGCGATCGAAACCATCGAAGCCCTCGCGGGCCCGCAGGGTTACACGCTGATGCCCGATGCGGTGATGGGCAGCGAAGACTTCTCGTGGATGACCGAAGCGGTGCCGGGCTGCTACGTGGTGCTCGGCAACGGTGTCGACTCGACCGGCGGTTGCGCGGTCCACAACCCGGAATACGACTTCAACGACGCGGCGATCAGCTGGGGTGCTGCTTACTTCGTCGGACTCGCCGAGCGCTATCTGAGCGCGGCCTGATCGGGTTGCCGGGTTTCGATCCTGTGGCCACGGCGCCGGGCCCTTTTGCCGTTCCTTTTTGCACGTCATTTCCAGACATCAATCCATCAAACGCACGCGAGGAGTAGGGAGACCCATGAAGAAATGCATCGCAATGAGCGCGGCACTGTTGACGCTCGGGATTGGCACGGCGCACGCCGAGCCGTATCAGGTGACCTTGCTGGCCGCGTTGCCGGAGTTCAACGGCAGCCTGCGCGAGGGCGTGGCGCTGTACGGGTCGGTCGATATGGGCATCAACTATCAGACCGTGGGCGGCAAGTCACTGGTGCAGACGCAGAGCGGCGGTGAATGGACCTCGAAACTCGGCTTCTTCGGACGGGAAGATCTGGGCGGCGGTTTGCGCGCCGAATTCAACCTCGAAAGCGGCTTTCTCGCCAATAGCGGCGCCATGCAGGACAGCACCTCGTTCTTCAATCGCGAAGCGTGGGTGGGGCTGAACTCGTCGACGTATGGACGCGTGCGCTTCGGCAAGCAGATCGGCACGGGCTTGCCGCTCTTCGTCGACGTGTTCGGCACGGTGGGCACCAACTCCGCCTACACATGGCTCGGCACCGCCGTCGTGCAGACGCCGAAGGGCTTCGGCTACAACAGCGACCTCGGCGCGGGCGCGACGCAACTGGCCGCGCGGGTGAACAACGCGATCACGTATCTGTCGCCGAGCTTTGCGGGCTTCAGCACGGAACTGATGTACGCGCCGAGCAATGTGGCCGGCCAGTCGCCGACCGCGGCGGCACAGGGCGCGCTGCTGCAGTGGTATGACGGCACGACTTACGTGACGGGCACCTACAACCAGGTGTGGGGCGCAACCGGGGCAAGCGGTACGAGCACCGTGCGCAACGACCTGTACGGCCTCGGTGTGGTGTATGACACCGGTAAGATCGTGCTGTCCGGCGCGTTCAACCAGTACGCGCCGAAGCTCGCCAATGACGGCATCGCGCGCGTCTATACGCTCGGCACGATCTGGCCGGTCGGGCGCAATGCATTCCGCGCGTCTGTCGTGTATCGCGATACGTCCGGCGTGCACGACACGGCAAAGAATCCCGCGAAGGATTCGGCCTTTGGCGTGATGTTCGGCTACGACTACACCCTCTCCAAACGCACGGGACTCTATGCGCGGGCCGGTTTCATTCGCAACTACGGCATTTCCACCGTACTGCTGAACAATAATCCGCTGCCGACGCAAACCGGTAGTACCGCACCGGAACTCGGCACGACGCCGGTCACGGTGTCGCTGGGCATGTATCACAACTTCTAGGCGGGAGTTTCCCCATGAATGCAATCCAACACCAGGCTAGTGCAGTCGTGACCGATGCGACCGACGCGACCGACGCGACCAACCCGACAGAGCCGCGCACATTGCGCCGGACTATCTTCGCCGCGGCGCTCGGCAACGGACTGGAGTTCTTCGACTTCACGGTCTATAGCTTCTTCGCTGCGCTGATCGGCAAGCTGTTCTTTCCGGCCGGCAGCGAGGCCGGCGCGCTGATGATGTCGCTCGCAACCTTCGGCGTCGGCTTCGTCGTGCGGCCGCTCGGCAGCATCGTGATCGGCGCGTATGCCGACCGCGTGGGCCGTAAGCAGGCCCTCGTGCTCACCGTATCGCTGATGGCGCTCGGCACCGGCATGATCGGCCTCGCACCGACTTACGCGACGATCGGTCTGGCGGCGCCGGCGATCATCGTGCTGGGCCGTTTGCTGCAAGGTTTTTCGGCGGGTGGAGAAGTGGGCGCGGCGACCACCTTGCTGATGGAGTCCGGAAGCGTGGGGCGGCGCGGTTCGCTGGTGAGCTGGCAGATGGCCTCGCAGGGCGGCGCGGCGCTGGTCGGCGCGCTGGTGGCGGTGACGCTCTCACGCAGCCTGTCGCACGAGGCATTGCTTGCCTGGGGATGGCGCGTGCCGTTTCTACTCGGGCTGTTGATCGGGCCGCTCGGCTTCTATCTGCGCAAACATCTGGACGAGACCTTGCCGGCGGCGCATGCCGCGAAAGCGGCTTCGCCGAAGCCTCGCCTGGAATGGCGGCAGATCGTGGCGGGCACGATGCTGGTGATAGGCGGCACCTCGTCGATGTACGTGATCGTGTTTTTCCTGCCATCGTTCCTGACGATGACGACCGGCATGCCCGCCGCGGTGTCGCTGCTGGCCGGTTGCACGGCGGGTCTCGTACTACTGATCGGTTCGCCGTTCGCCGGCCGTCTCGCGGACCGCATGGCGCGTCGCAAGACATTGCTGTACGCGGTGTCGGTGGTGTCGCTGATGGTGCTGCTGCCGGCATTTCACGCGATCAAAACCTGGCCGTCGATCTACACGGTGGTGCTTGTCGTATTCGTGCTGATCGGCTTGATGACGCTGTCGAGTCCAGCGGGTTTCGTGCTGATTCTCGAAGCGTTCAAACCGGAAGTGCGGGCGACCTCGCTCGGCATCATCTACGCGTTGGGCGTGACGATTTTCGGCGGTTTCGCGCAGTTGATCGTTAGCGCGTTGTGGCGCATGTCCGGTAGTTTCTACGCGCCGGCATGGTACGTCCTGGCGTGCGGACTGGTGAGTTTCGTGGGCGTGGTGCTGTTCAAGGAAGCGAAGTAGGGCCGCACTTTCATGGCGCGGGCGGTGCGGTTTGGGCAGTTGGTCCAGTCGACGCGTTTTTCCACGCCTCTTCGCCGGCATAGCCGGGAATGTCCTTGGCGGCGGTGGCAATGGTCTCGTCGAGCCAGTAGAAGCGGTCGTCTAATTGCCTCGTCGCGAAGATGAAAGTTGGCGTGTATATGGCGTAACCGATTTGTAGGCGAGCAAAGGTTTGCGCGTTATATCGCTTGGTGTTGAACGCGTTTTTTGGTGCAATTTGCTGAATTTCAGGGGTATTTTCATGCGTCGGCGTGCCGTCTGACAGTAACGGCGTTGTAATGCGCCGCAACAGTGTTTTGCGTTTTCCCTCATTCATTTCGCACGGCAATCGCTTAAACTTGCGGTAACAATTTGTTACGGGGTGCAAGATGTTGGCCGTGTTCATCATCGCCTGTCCGATCTGTATCGCCGCGTTATTTGGTTTCGCGCGACACGTGGATCCGCTCACAGGGCAGTTCAAGCGCTAAGTCAAAGTGGGGCGGCAACAGCGGCGGGTTCGGAGCCATTGCCGCTTGTAGTCATTTTCTCTTGCCGATCAAAGCCTCAAACCTTGCCTTTGAGTGCGGAGTCACGGCACGATGCGCGATAACCTAAGTTCGGGGCACGATCGCGTATGCGGGATTTTCTGGCAAACATCACTACGCGCTTTAGCGTATTGAAAGGCGTACTTCCTTTGAGCCGTGCCGCGGCGGCGCGCGATGCGCTGGCCGGCGTGCAACTGGCGTCGATGGATATTCCACAGGTGCTCGGCTACGCACGCATTGCCGGCATGCCTGCTGTCACGGGTCTTTACACCGTCTTTCTGCCGCTCATTGCGTTCGCCTTCTTTGGCGCATCGCGGCACCTCGTAGTCGCTGCCGACTCTGCCACCGCCACCATTTTCGCCAGCCGGCTATCGACCATGGCACCGGCTTCGAGCGCCGAATATGCGGCGCTCGCCGGGATGGTCGCCTTGCTCACGGCCGTACTCCTGTTTATCGCGCGGATTTTCAAGCTCGGTTTTCTCGCTGACTTTCTTTCGCGCACGGTGCTGGTCGGTTTTCTCGCCGGCGTCGGCGTGCAGGTCGGCATCGCCATGCTGGGCGATATGTTCGGCGTACCGGGACATGCCGCTAGCAGCATCGGTCAACTCGCGCTCGTGGTACGCGAGTCGGCGCAGATCAATCTGCCGACGCTCGCCATCTCGGCGCTGGTAGTGGTCGCCATTCTGGTTTTCAAGCGTTTTTTGCCGCGTCTACCGGTCCCGTTGATCGCGGTCGTGGCGGGCATTGCCGCAAGCGATATTTACGGTTTCGCGGCGCACGGTATTTCCGTGCTGGGGCCAGTGGCAGGCGGACTGCCGCCACTGCGCATGCCGTCCGTCACGTGGCAGCAGATACTCGATCTGCTGCCTGTCGCCGCCTCCTGCTTCGTGATGATCGTCGCGCAAAGCGCTGCCGCGAGCCGCGTATTCGCCGAGCGTTATCACGAAACTGTCGATACCAATGCCGATCTGCTGGGTATCGCCGCTGCCAATGCGGTGGCGGCGTTTTCAGGCGCCTTCGTGGTGAACGGCAGTCCGACGCAAACCGCTATGGCCGATCGCGCCGGTACGCGCAGCCAGTTCGCACAGGTTGTTTTCGCACTGGTGGTGGTCGTGGTGCTGCTGTTTTTCAGCCGGTTTTTGCAGTACCTGCCACACTGCATTCTGGCCAGCATCGTGTTTACGATCGCCATTGGCCTTGTCAATCTGAAGACGCTGTTCTCGATCCGCCGCGAAAGTCCCGGTGAATTCACGCTGGCCGTGTTTACCGCGGCCGCCGTGGTGTTGATCGGTGTCGAGCACGGCATTCTGGTGGCCGTGGCCTTGTCGCTGCTGCGGCATGTGCGGCACAGCTACCGGCCGCACACCATGATTCTCGCGCCCGGTGATGACGGCAACTGGGTGCCGGTGCCGGCCGCGCCCGGACTCCAGACAGCGCCGGGGCTGATCGTCTATCGCTTCGGCGCCGATCTGTTCTACGCGAACGACCACTTTTTCGTCGACGACACGCGCCGCCTGATCGATCATGCGCCGAGCGCGGTCCGCTGGTTCGTGATCGACGCGAGCGCGATTACCGACCTCGATTATTCGGCGGCGCGTTCAGTCGGCGAATTGTGCGAGACGCTGAAGCGCAGCGGCATCGAGGTGATTTTCGCGCGGGTGAACCGTTATTTGCGCTCGGATATGGACCGGCATGGGATCACACCGATCGTCGAGACACGCTGCATTTTCAGCACCTTGCACGAGGCGCTGCGTGCTGCGGGCGTGGAGCAGCCTGGCCGGCACGTGAAAGAGGCGACATAGGGCCTGTTTGCCGGAGCGCGTGGCAATGCGTTAGCCTTGCGGCTCGTGCGGTTCCCGCTGCTCGTCATCGGCAAAGAAGTGGCCGATAAAAAAGCATGCGCCGGCGAGCAGGACGCCAAGCACGGCCACCGTATAAGCGAGCGCGCTACCGTGCCAAAGACCGTCGAACCACTGATGAAGCTGCGCCATCAGCACCGCCGCGTTCCCGCCGATGCGCTGCAATTCGATCTGATAGCGCGGGTCCGCGATCGCGTACATGGAGACGGCACTGTCTGGCGCTGGAGCCGTTGCATAGATGATCGCCGCAGCGATCAGCGTGGCGAGCACCACCACGGTGCCCGCCAGATAAAACCGCTTTTGAAATGGCGAGTGCTTCGCTGCCGGATTCAGGTCGTTGCTACCGCTCATCGTGTTTGCTTGTCCGCTCGAGTCATAAGAGCGACAGTATCGCAGAGGGGGCGCGTACCGAAGGCGCGGCTAGCTTTTCGAAGTCAGCAGCTTGATCCCGGCAATGCCGAACAAGATCGCGAGCGACCCGTCCAGCCAGCGACGGATCGCGACATAGATACGCCGTGCGGACGCGGTTGAAAACAGTACGGCGTAGCTGCTGAATACGGATACGCCGATGCACATGCAGCCGAGCACCACCGGCGCGGTGTGCGACGTGCCGCCTGCCGGCGACATGGCCAGCGAGACAATTGAGAGCCACACCAGGATCGCTTTTGGATTGGTGAGATGCAGCAGCAGGCCGCGCAAATAGAGCCGTTTGAGCGGTTCGCCTTCGCGTGCGGTATTCGTGGGCAGCTTTTCCGCGCTGAATGCGGACCGCGCGGATTTGAAGCCGAGCCACAGCAAATAAAGTCCGCCGGCAATCTTGACCGCCACCAGGCATTCCGAATAAGTGGCGAGTACCGCCGACAAACCCAGCGACGCCAGCAACGCCCAGAAGAACGAACCGGATACCACGCCGAGCGCGAAGGTCAACGCGGATTTCCTGCCGGCACTCATGGCAAGCGACATGATCGCGAGATTGCTCGGCCCGGGGCTCGCCGTGCCGACGAAGTAGGCGCTATAGGCGATCAGGACATCGGCGGTGAGGAATGTACTGGCGGTCATGGGCTGATAAACCTGGGTGGCAGGAAAGCCGTGCCGCTCGTCGCGGCACAGGCGAATCGCGTGGATCTGTGCGTGAACAACAATTCTGCTCGCCCGCGTGCAAATCTCACAGATACAGTTGATGGCCTGTGCGACAGCACAATCGTGCGTTTGCCGGCTAGGCGAGGTCATGCCGTCAGGGTTGACCAGCCTTCCTGCTGCTCGAAGCCGGCACGCCTTAGCGATTCACCAACTTCGCCGGAATGAACAGCAGAATCAGCACGGCGGATAAAGTCAGCGTGCAGGCCGTCAGCACGAGCCCGGACGCCAGCGTATGCGTGTACCCCTTGAGCCAGCCGATCACGGTTGGACTGATGAAGCCTGCCAGGTTGCCGGTGCAATTGATCAGCGCGATTCCCGCCGCCGCGCCGCTGCCGCCGAGAAAGGCGGTTGGCAGCGCCCAGAACATCGGCAGCGCGGTGACGACGCCGGAAACGGCCAGCGTGAGGCCGATCATCGACAGCAGCGAACTGTCGCCGTTGATCGCGCACAGGCTGAAGCCGCTCGCCGCCACCAGCGCGGGCACGACGATATGCCAGCGCCGCTCGCGCGTACGGTCCGCGTGACGGCCCACCGTGATCATCGAAATGAGCGCCACCGAGTAGGGAATCATCGTCAGCAAGCCGATCATCAACGGATCGTCGATACCCGTGCCGCGAATGATGGTGGGCTGCCAGAACCCGATCGCGTACGACCCCATGACTACGCCGAACAGGACGAGGCACAACAGCCAGACGCGTGCCGAGCCGAATACCGCGCGTACCGAACCATGCGTGCGCACGACGGCGTCGGCGTCGATTTCGTCCTGAATCAGGCGCTTTTCTTCGCTGCTGAGCCATGTCGCATCGGCCACACGATCGTCGAGGCAACGATAGATGACGAAGCCGAGCACGATCGAGGGCAACGCTTCAACAATGAACAACCACTGCCATCCTTCGAGACCCCACGTACCGTTGAAGGCGTGCATCAGATAGCCGGATAGCGGGCCGCCGAGCAAACCGGAAACCGGAATGCCGGCCATCAGCAGCGCGGTCATCTTGCCGCGCCGGTGCGAGGGAAACCAGTAGGTCAGGTACAGGATCATGCCGGGAAAGAATCCCGCTTCGGCGACGCCGAGCAGAAAGCGCACCACGTAGAACATCAATGGCGTGTGGACCCAGGCGGTAACCATCGACAGCAGCGCCCACGTAATCATGATGCGGGCGATCCAGCGACGCGCGCCGAAGCGATGCAGCAGCAGGTTGCTCGGCACTTCGAACAGAAAGTAGCCGATGAAGAAAAGACCTGCGCCAAGGCCATAAGCCGTTTCGCTGAAATGCAGGCTGCTGAGCATTTGCAGCTTCGCAAAGCCGACGTTGACGCGATCCAGATAAGCGACCACGTAGCCGACGAACAGCAGCGGCATGAAGCGCCACGCGACGCGCCGGAAAAGTTGATCGGCCGGGTTCGCATCGGCGGTGGCAGAGTAGGACGTTTGAGTGAGCAAGGCTTGTCTCCTGGCCCGCCGTGCTGGTTGTTTTGAATGCCGGGGCGGGCGAACGGTGTGAGAGTGTACGGGCAGGCGAGCCGCGTTTCCATGGCTAGGCGGGGCTGGTCTCCTGAAAGTTGGCTGCGAGCGTTGAAGCGTCTTCGATTTCGAATCCGATCCGCGCGAGCGCCTGCTGGAGTTCGTGCAGTTGCGCGCCGTCGAGTTCGATCAGTGGTGGGCGCATCGTGGCCCATTGCGGGTCGCCCGATTGCCATGCGATCGCGGCCTTCATAGCGGCGATGATCGGATAACGCTGGAATATCGCGCGCGTGTCATTGAGCCGTTGCTGCTGGTCGGCGGCATCTGTCTCGTGCCATGTCTGCGCAAGACGCACGATGGCGGCCGCATTGACGTTGCCGGTCGCCGTAATGCAACCGGCACCGCCGTTCTGCAGGGTCGACAGCAGCAGCGTTTCAGTGCCGGCGAATACATCAAAACCGGTGTTCTGGAATGCCTTCAGAAGCGCAGCGGTGTGATGCCAGTCGCCGGAACTGTCCTTGATGCCGGCGACTACGCCCGGATAGCGCTTGAGCAAGCGCTCGATCAACTCGAAACTGATTCCCACCTGGGCGACCGGCGGGATGTGATACAGATAGACGCGCAGGCGCGTATCGGCCACCGCTTCGATGACTTCGGCAAAGCCACGAAACAGGCCTTCGTCGCTCACGCCTTTGTAGAAAAACGGCGGCAGCATCAGTACGCCGGGGCAACCGCTTGTCACTGCATGGCGCGTGAGTTCGATCGCATCGGGCAGCGCGCAGGCACCCGTGCCCGGCATCATTTGGGCGGACGGCAAGCCGGCGTCGAGCAAAGCGTCGAGTAGCGCGCGCTTTTCGCTGACTGTCAGCGAGTTCGCTTCCGAGTTTGTGCCGAATACGGCGAGCCCCACGCCCTGGCGCAACAGCCAGCGGCAATGTTTGACGAAACGGGCGGGCGAGGGTGAGCCGTCGGCGTTGAACGGCGTGAGTACGGGCGACAGGACGCCGCGTAAGCCGGGCGTGGGCGTGCTCATGGGAATGTCTCCTTCGGTGTCCATGCAGGTCGCGTCCCTGAATAGCTGGCAATGCCCGGCATGCCGGTGCGAAGCATTCAGGTGCCGACGCAGTATTGCGTGACCGTGAACAGCGAAGAAGCGCGAGCCGCTTGCTTCAATCGTTAATTATTTTTGTGTCTCGCCGGGTGAGGCACTCAATGTCTGTGCCGCCTTCAGGAACGCGTGGACGAGCCGCATGCGCGCCGACGAGCGACCCCACAATAAGCCGACTACACGCTTCGGAAACGTGTGTGGCAACGACCATTTCGCGAGCGACAGCCCGGAGAAGCGCGTCATCAGCCAGTCCGGCACCAGCGACACGCCGAGCCCACGGTCCACCATCACCGCGATGGCATCGAGCCCGTCGAGCTCGCAGCGCTGATGCGGCTGGATACCGTGCTGACGCAAATACCCATCGGCCAGTTGCCCGCCAACCACATTGCGGTCGTAGCGCACGAACGGTTCGCGTCGCAGCACCGCATGCGGATCGTCGACCTGCATCGACGCGGGCGTCAGCAGCACCAGCGGCTCTTCACGAAACGTGTGCCAGTCGCAGCTTTTCGGCAGATCGAAGAGCGGTTGAACCAGCATTGCCGCATCGAGATCGCCGCTCACTACCTTGCGGTAGAGGTCGACCGAATTGCCCGGCTCCAGATAGATATCGATCTGCGGATGCTGTGCGAGCAGCCCGGCCAGCGCGTCGGGAATCAGGCTCGTCATCATGGTGGGCGTGCCGCCCAGCCGCAACTGACCCGCGAGTACCGATTCGTCGTTGAGGTCGGACTTCAGGTCGCGAATATCGTGCAGCACCGTGCGCGCGCGTTCCAGAATGCGTTCGCCCGCCTCGGTTGTGCCGACTGTGCGGCCCGAACGGCGCACCAGCTTCGCACCGAGTTCCTGTTCGAGCATCTTCACGCGCTGCGCGACCGCAGCGGGCGTCAGATCGAGCCTGCGCGCGGCTTCGGCGATCGATCCGAGTTCGACCACATAGACAAAGCTCTGCAGATAGCGCGAGTCCATCGAATAGAATTTTTATCTTTTGAAGAAGCCAAAGGATACTGTTTTTGACGCCCCGCGGCTATCACACTTCGATCTCACCGAACGCGCATCAGACGCGGACGGCCTGTGAAAAATGGAGGAGTGTGGAAATGCCAAGGATTGAATCGGTGTCGGTTTGCGCGGCGGATGTACCGCTTGATCGCGTGACCTCGTTTGCAACGCGCACGGTTTCGTCGCGTCACTATGGTCTGGTGAAAGTGCGCTCGACCGACGGCGTGGAAGGGATCGGCTTCTGTTATGTCGGCAGTGCGGGTGGCGAACTGCTGCGCGTGGCCGTCGAGCAATTGCTGGCGCCGGTGTTGATCGGCAAGGACTCGTATGCGGTCGAGGGGCTCTGGCAGGCGATGTATCAGGAGGCGTTGCTGCATGGCCGGGCCGGCACGGTAATGCGCGCAATCAGTATTCTCGATACGGCGTTGTGGGACCTGAATGCGCGTACCCATAACGTGCCGCTGCACAAGTACCTCGGTGCGGTCGAACTCGAGACCGTGCCCGCGTATGCGAGCGGTGGCTACTATCTCGACGGCAAGTCCCCGGGCATGCTCGGCGAAGAAATGGCGAGCTACGTCGAGATGGGTTTCAAGGCCGTGAAGATGAAGGGCGGCCGCCTTTCACCGCGCGAAGAAGAAGCGCGCGTGCGCGCCGCGCGCGAAGCCGTCGGCCCGGATGTCGAACTGATGATCGACATCAACAACGGTTGGACCGACACAACCCAGGCTTTGCAGCATCTACGGCGGATCGAGCAATACGATCCGTACTTCGTCGAAGAACCTTTTTCTCCTGATGATATCGACAACCACGCGCGCCTCGCCAGGCTGACGCGCGTGCCGGTCGCGACCGGCGAAATCGGCTATGGCCGCTGGTATCACAAAGAACTGCTCGACAAAGGCGGCGCGGCGATTCTGCAGGCCGACGCGGTGGTGTGCGGGGGCATCAGCGAATGGCGGCGGATTGCGGCAACTGCCGCGAGCTATGGCGTGGTGATGTGTCCGCACTGGTTCCATGACGTGCATGCGCCGTTGGTTGCGGCCACACCTAACGCTCGCTATGTCGAGTACTTCTGGGACGACCAGGTGCTCAATTTCCGTCGTCTGATCGATCGTCAGCTCGGCCACAGGAACGGGCGCATCGTATTGCATCAGACGCCAGGCCTCGGCTTCGATTTCGACGAGCGTGAGGTCGCGAAGTACGGCAAGTGGACGGTGATTGCCCAGGCGTGACGCAGGCTCTTTGCATGACGCCAGTCTGAGCGTAAGGTATTAGCATTGCGCTATAAATTCTAAAGGCATGTTTCACGGCATTACAGCGAGACATGCTTTAGCAATTCCATTAAAAGAGCGTATCTCGCTCTCATCAAACGTTTGCGCATCATCAACCCCCATGCGCTCGAAGCGTCGTCTATCCTTACATTAGCCTTCCTGACAATTTAGCCATTTTGGCGCCATGCAGGCGTTGGTGCTATCGATCTAGCATAAGGCCTGATTCACCGGGAGAGGCGCGGGCATTCGCCCCGGCAACATGGTGTCATGTTTGCCGGCTTCGGCATGTCGAATGCTGAAACAGCGCGACCGTCCAGTCACGGCGATTCAATTCCTATCGGCATTCTCTCGGGCGCGTTTCATGTGGATCGTCAACGTTGCGCTTAAGCGGCCATACACGTTTATCGTGATGGCCATCCTGATCCTGCTGGCGACGCCCTATGTGCTGTTGACCACGCCGGTCGACGTGTTGCCGGAAATCAATATTCCGGTGGTCAGCATCATCTGGAGTTACACGGGCTTGTCGGCCGAAGACATGGCCAACCGTATCACGTCGGTCAACGAGCGCAGTCTGACCACCACGGTCAACGACATCGAGCACATCGAATCGCAGTCGCTTGCCGGCATCACCATTCTCAAGGTGTTCCTGCAGCCGAACGCGAACATCCAGACCGCGATCGCCCAGACGGTGGCCGTCGAACAGGCGCAGCTCAAACAGATGCCACCTGGCGCCACGCCGCCGCTGGTGATCAGCTACTCGGCCTCCAGTATTCCCGTGATCCAGCTCGGCTTGTCGAGTCCGAAGCTCTCCGAGCAGGCGCTCAACGACACTGCACTGAACTTCCTGCGCCCGCAACTGGTGACGATTCCGGGCGCCGCCGTGCCGTATCCGTACGGCGGCAAATCGCGTCTGATCTCTGTCGACCTCAACACGCGCGCATTGCTCGCAAAGGGCCTGACGCCGTCCGATGTGGTCAACGCGTTCAATGCGCAAAACCTGATTCTGCCGACCGGCACGGCCAAGATCGGGCCGAAGGAATACACGATCAATATGAACGGCTCGCCCGCCACGGTGGAAGGGCTGAACGACATTCCGGTGCGCACGCTCAATGGCGCAACGACGTATCTGCGTGAAGTCGCTCACGTGCGCGACGGCTTCTCGCCGCAAACCAATATCGTGCGGCAGGACGGACATCGCGGCGTGCTGATGTCGGTGCTGAAGAACGGCAGCGCGTCGACACTGTCGATCGTCAATACGCTGCAAGGCCTGCTGCCGGCCGCGCGCGCCGCATTGCCGCCGGACCTGCACATCACGGCGCTGTTCGACCAGTCGGTGTTCGTGAAAGCGGCGGTGCAAGGTGTAGTGCGTGAGGCGCTGGTTGCCGCCGCGTTGACCGCCGCGATGATTCTGCTGTTTCTCGGCAATTGGCGCAGCACCTGCATCATCGCGATTTCGATTCCGCTGTCGATCCTGTCCTCGTTGCTCGCACTGCACGCGCTCGGGCAGACCATCAACATCATGACGCTGGGCGGTCTCGCGCTGGCGGTCGGGATTCTGGTCGACGACGCGACGGTGACGATCGAGAACATCGAGCGGCATCTGCATATGGGCACGAATCTGCACGATGCGATTCTCGACGGCGCCGGCGAAATCGCGATTCCGGCACTCGTGTCGACGCTGTGTATCTGTATCGTGTTCGTGCCGATGTTCTTCCTGACTGGCGTCGCGCGTTACCTGTTCGTGCCGCTCGCCGAAGCGGTGGTGTTCGCGATGCTCGCCTCGTACGTCCTGTCGCGCACGCTGGTGCCGACCATGGCGATGCTGCTGATGGGCCATGCGCACAAGCCCAGGGCCGGTGCCAAACCGAATCTGTTCATGCGGCTCTATCACCGTTTCGACGCCGGTTTCGAGCGCATGCGCGGCGCGTACATCGTGATTCTCAGTAGCGTGCTGGTGCGCCGGGGCCGCTTCGGCGGTCTGTTCCTCGGTTTCTGCATTGTGTCGATGGGGCTGGTTTTCGTGCTCGGCGAAGACTTTTTCCCGAGTGTGGACGCAGGCGACATTCGCCTGCATATGCGTGCGCCAACCGGCACCCGCATCGAGGAAACCGCGCGCCTCGCGGATGAAGTCGAGAAAGTGATCCGCGAGGTCGTACCGCCTAAAGATCTCGGCACGATTCTCGACAATCTCGGCTTGCCGTATAGCGGTATCAATCTCTCGTATAGCAACGCGGGCACGATCGGCACGCTCGACGGTGAAATTCAGGTGGCCCTGAACGAAGACCACAAGCCGACGCAAACCTACTTGGACAAACTGCGCGCGGTCTTGCCGCAGCGCTTTCCGGGTGTCGAATTCTTCTTTCAACCGGCCGACATCGTCACGCAGATTCTCAACTTCGGCTTGCCCGCCGCCGTGGATGTGCAGATTTCCGGTGCGGATCAGGAGGGCAATTTCGACGTTGCACGCAAGCTGCTAAAACAGGTGCGGATGATTCCTGGCACCGTCGACACTCACATCCAGCAGAAACTGGACGAGCCGGCCATCAATCTTCAGATGGACCGCACGCGCCTGCAGCAACTCAACCTGAGCGCGAGCAATGTGGCGCAAAATGTGCTCATTTCCTTGTCGGGCAGTTCGCAGACCTCGCCGGGTTTCTGGTTCAACAACAAGAACGGCGTCGAATACAACGTCGCGGTGCAAACGCCGCAGTATCAGATTTCATCGATCGATGAGTTGTTGCGCACGCCGGTCTCGGGCTCGGCCAACGGACCCACGCAACTGTTGGGCAACCTGGTGCGGGTCTCGCCGCAGAATCAGTTCGCGGAAGTCACGCACTACAACATCAGACCCGTGATCGACCTCTACGTGAGCGTCGAGAAGCGCGACCTGGGGAGCGTCGCGAATCAGGTCGACAAGCTGGTGAATGACGCGCGGGCGTCGCTGCCGCGCGGCAGCCAGATCACCTTGCGCGGCCAGGTGCAGACCATGCGCAGTTCATTCTTCGGTCTGGGTCTTGGCGTGGCAATGGCGATCGTGCTGGTGTATCTGCTGATCGTGGTGAATTTCCAGTCGTGGGTGGATCCGCTGATCATCATCAGCGCCTTGCCCGCGGCGCTGGCGGGCATCGTATGGATGCTGTTTCTGACCGGCACGCATTTGAGCGTGCCCGCATTGACCGGCGCGATCATGACGATGGGCGTCGCCACCGCCAACAGTATTTTGATGGTGTCGTTCGCGCGCCAGCGGCTCACCGCCGGTGCGCCGCCGCTCACCGCCGCGCTCGAAGCCGGTGCAAGCCGGATCAGGCCGGTGCTGATGACCGCGTTCGCGATGATCATCGGCATGATTCCGATGGCGCTGGGTCTCGGTGAGGGTGCCGAGCAGAATGCGCCACTCGGCCGCGCGGTGATCGGCGGATTGCTGTTCGCCACCGTGTCCACGCTGTTTTTCGTGCCGCTGGTGTTCGCGGGCATTCATACGCGTCTCGCGCGGCGCCGCCGCGACGATGACGACACAGATACCACGGGTAACCATGGCGACGGTGGGCATGGCCATGACGGCCCCGCACCGGACCACGGCGGTGAAGGCAAGCCCGCGTAACGTTAATTGACGGCTGACTGAGATGGCTGACTGAGATGACCGAAAAAACTCATGCATCGCTGGCGATTCCCTCGCGAGAAACCGATGGCGGCCATGCCCTGCCGCCACGCAATCGCGAATGGAAGCGCGCCAAAATCGCTGTCTGGATCGTCCTGGCGCTGCTCGCCGTGGGCGCGTTGCGCACGGTGATCGCGGATGTTCTGCAAAACCGCTCGGTTGCTGAAACGACCCGGCAGAACGCCGCGCAGTACGTGAACGTGGTGAGCCCGACGCAAACTGAAGGCGGCGGTGACACCTTGTTGCCGGGCACGTTGCGCGGCAATGTCGAATCGCCGATTTACGCGCGCTCGACCGGTTATCTGCTGCACTGGTACGCCGATATCGGCGCGCGTGTGAAGCAGGGGCAACTGCTCGCCGATCTGGACACGCCGGAAATCGATCAGGAGCTCGCGCAGGCGTTGGCACAACGCCAGCAAACCAGTTCGAGTCTCGGCCTCGCCAAAAGCTCGCTGGATCGCTGGCAGCAATTGCGTCAGCGCGATGCGGTCTCGCAGCAGGAACTCGACGAACGGCAGAGCACCTACACGCAGGGCATCGCCAACCTCGCGGCTGCCGATGCCAACGTGAAACGCCTGCAGCAACTCGAATCGTTCAAGCGTATCGTCGCGCCGTTTTCAGGCGTGGTCACGCAGCGCAATGTCGATGTCGGCGACCTGATCGACGCGGGCAGTGGCACGAGCCGCGCGCTGTTCGCACTGGCGCAGTCGGACCCGTTGCGGGTCTACGTGCAACTGCCGCAGGCTTACGCGCAAAACGTGTCGGTCGGACAGAAGGTCGTGGTCGCGCAAGCCGAATTGCCGGGTCAGCAGTTCCACGGCACGATCACCCACATCTCCGGTGCGATCGACGTGCCGACCCGTTCGCTGCAAATCGAAGTGACCTTGCCGAATCCCGACGACAAGCTGCGGCCCGGCGCGTATGTGCAAGTGACCGTGCCGGCGGTCGCCCATGCGCAATTGATGGTGCCGGGCAATGCATTGCTGTTTCGCGCCGAGGGTCCGCGCGTCGCCGTGGTCGATGCGAACGGCAATGTGGCGTTGCGCAAGATCGTGATCGCGCAGGACCTGGGGCAGTCGCTCGAAATCGAAAGCGGGATTGAGGCGGACGACAAGATCATCATCAACCCGAGCGATTCGATCGCGGACGGCGATCACGTGCAGATCACACAGCCGCAGAAAAACGGCAAGGGGGCGTCGTGATCTCGACGCAGCCGGACGCTTATCGGGCAGTAACGGCACGGACGGCGAGCACGGCATTAAGGACGCTTGCGGCCGCCGCGAGTGCGGCCTTGCTGGCCGCGTGCACGGTCGGCCCGGATTATCAGCGTCCGCAAGCCGAGGTGCCGCCGACCTGGCAAACCGATTCGTACTGGCGCGTCGCGGTGCCTTCGCATGCGCCGATCTCGCCGGACTGGTGGGGCGCATTCGGCGATCCGACGCTCGCCACGCTGGAAACCCAGGCGCTCGCGCAGAATCAGACGCTGGTCGCGGCGAGCGCGCATTATGCGCAGGCCAAGGCCACGGTCGCGAATACGCGCGCGCAGCAGATTCCCGAGGTCGATGCGACGGCGACGGGATCGCGCTTCCGAATCTCTAAAGACCGCCCGCTCACGAATTACGGCACGCCGACCACTTCGACCGTACAGAACAACGTGCAACTGGGTCCGACGATCAACTACGACACCGATCTATTCGGCCGGATACGTCGTCAGGTGGAAGGGGCCGCGGCCTCCGCGCAGCAATCGGCCGACGACCTGGCCAACGCGCGGCTCGTCCTCACCACCGATCTCGCCACCGACTATTTCTCGCTGCGTGAACTCGACGCCGAGATCGACGTGCTGAATCAATCGGTGAAATTGCAGCAAAAGGCGCTCGATTACGTTACGAGCGAGCATGATCTCGGCTCGGTGTCCGGGCTCGACGTCTTGCAGCAGAAGTCGCTGCTCGATTCGACACGTGTGCAGGCGCAACTTCTGTTGAATCAGCGCGCGCAGTTTGAACATGCGATTGCCGCGCTGGTCGGCGTGCCCGCGCCGCAGTTCGCGATCGAACCCAAAGTCGTCGACGTGGGTGTACCGGCGATTCCGCTTGGCTTGCCGAGCGACGTATTGCAACGCCGTCCGGATATCGCCTCGGCGGAGCGCGCGATGGCCGCGGCGAACGCGCAGATCGGTGTCGCCAAAGCGGCATTCTTTCCGAGCCTGACGCTGACGCCGGGCATCGGCTGGGAAAGCACGCAGTTCGCAAGCCTGCTGAGTGCGCCTACGCTGATGTGGACGCTTGGCGCGACGGTCGGCCAGGTGCTGTTCGACGGCGGCCGCCGTGCGGCGAACGTGAAATTCGCGAGCGAAGGCTACAAGGCGAACGAGGCGAATTACCGGCAAACTGTGCTGACCGCGTTCCAGCAGGTGCAGGACGGCATCACCGGCCTGTCGGTGCTGGATGGCGCGGCGAAGCAGTCGCACGAGGCGGTGACCGATGCGCAGCATCTGCTGTCGCTTGCCAACGACCGGTATTCAGGCGGCCTGGTTGCGTATCTCGACGTCATCACGGCGCAGCAGTCGCTGCTGACCAGCGAGCGTCAGGACGTGCAGATCCACGGCCAGCAGATGACGCTGTCGGTTTCGCTGGTGAAGGCGCTGGGCGGCGGCTGGGATGACGGCACGGACGTATCGGGCGCGCAGACGCCTGGCAGCGCAGCGAACTCAGCGGACACGAAGGAGGCGATGGCTCCCGCGAAGTGAGCCGCCCGACAATGACACGGCCAGACAGGAAAGTGGAAAGCGAGGCGTTTCGTATAATGCAGGGACAAGGGGACGCGCATGAAATTGCTGATCGTTGAAGACGAGCATAAGGTGGTGGACTACCTGCGCTCCGGTTTGACAGAGCAGGGCTGGGTTGTCGACGTCGCGCTCGACGGCGAGGAAGGCATGCATCTGGCCACCGAATTCGACTATGACGTGATCGTCCTCGACGTCATGCTGCCCAAACGCGACGGCTTTAGCGTGCTGAAGGCACTGCGTATGCGCAAGTCGACACCGGTGATCATGCTGACCGCCCGCGACCACGTGAACGACCGCGTGCGCGGTCTGCGCGAAGGCGCCGACGACTACCTCACCAAACCCTTTTCCTTTCTCGAACTGGTCGAGCGGCTGCACGCACTGGCGCGCCGCACGCGTTCGCAGGAGTCGACGCTGATTTCCGTGGGCGATCTATTCGTCGATCTGATCGGCCGGCGTGCCACCCGCGACGGCGTACGTCTCGATCTGACCGCAAAGGAATTCCAGTTGCTGAGCGTGCTGGCGCGCCGGCAGGGCGACATTCTCTCGAAGACTGCCATTACCGAACTCGTGTGGGACGTCAACTTCGACAGCCATACGAACGTGGTCGAAACCGCGATCAAACGTCTGCGCGCGAAACTCGACGGCCCGTTTCCCTCGAAACTGCTGCACACCGTGCGCGGCATGGGCTACGTGCTCGAAGTCCGTGAGGAGGCGGAACAATCATGAACCGTTCTATCGCGCGCCGTCTTGCGTTGATGTTCGCGCTTGTGGCGCTGTTCGTGTTCACGCTGGTCGGCACCGGGCTGTTTCTGGTGCTGCGCACGCAACTCGAACACCATTTGCGCGAATCGCTCGACGATCGTACCGAGATCGCGCGCATCATCGTCTATCACGCGGTGACGCCGGAAAAGTGGCGCATGGCGCGCGAGAAGCTCACGGACATGACACCGCGCGACGGCAGCACCATGTACTCAGTGTTGAGCGCCGATCCGTATTTCCACTATGGCAATCCTGTCGAGGGGCCCGTGGTATCGAGCTGGGCGGGTGGCTACGCAACCGTTTCGCCGGGCGGCGGCGGCGCGGACATGCTAACTATCACGGTGACGATACCGGCCAATGGCGCCCGGCCACCCGTGCAATTGCAGGTCGCCGCCAGCTGTTCGCCAAACCTCCGCACGATGCGCGTGTTCGGTTCAGCGCTCGCCGCGCTGTCCGCCTTGGGTAGTCTCGCCGTGCTGCTGCTGAGTTATTCGGTCACGCGGCTCGGGCTTGCGCCGTTGACCCGCCTCACGAGAGATGCATCCGCGGTGAGCCCGAATAACCGCTCACAGCGGCTGAACACGGCCTCGCTGCCACTCGAATTGAACGATCTGGCCAACTCGTTCAACGGTGCGCTCGAACGTCTGGACGGTGCATACGGCCGCCTCGAGTCGTTCAACGCCGACGTCGCTCATGAACTGCGTACGCCGGTGACGATCCTGATCGGCCAGACCGAAGTGGCGTTGACGCGCAACCGCTCGGTCGACGACCTGCGCCATACGCTGCAATCGAATCTCGAGGAGTTCGAACGCATGCGCGCGATCATCAACGATATGCTGTTCCTCGCTCGCGCCGACCAGGGCGAACGCGCGACGGGCCTCGTTGAGGTGTCGCTGGCCGCGGAAGTCGCGCATACGCTGGAATTTCTTGAAATTCCGCTGGAAGAAGCGCGCGTACATGCGCAGTTACGCGGCGATGCAGTGACGCGTGTCAACCGCTCGCTGTTCGGCCGCGCCTGCACGAATCTGTTGATGAACGCGATCCAGCACTGTGCGCCGGGCGCGGGGATTACGGTGACGATCTCAAATGTAGCGGATCAGTTGCGCGTAGCGGTGGCCAACCCGGGCGAGCCGATCGAGCCTGCCGTGCTCGAACACCTGTTCGACCGGTTCTATCGCGCGGAAGTGTCCCGCACCAATAGCCGCGAAAACCATGGGCTGGGTCTTGCGATCGTGAAGGCGATTGCCGAGATGCATCGCGGCACGGTGTCGGCGGAAAGCGCGAACGGGGTCAACACGTTTGTGTTTTCGATTGCGGCGTCGAGTGTGGAAACCAGCTTGCCGGCGGCGCGCACGAATGCCGGTGTGCCGGTGGAAGCGGCGGGTTAATCGTCGCTGGCAAAAGGCAAGTCGGCCTGAACCGGCAGACGCTGCTTCGCCGGTAGCGCGTTGGCCGGCGTCAATGCGCTCACGCGCACGCCCAGCAGCCGCAGCTTGCGATTCAATTCCACCCGTCTCAGACATTCGGTTGCGGCGCGCCGTATTTCGGTGGCGTCGGCGGTCGGTTCGTCGAGCGTCAGGTCGCGCGTGACCGTGCGGAAATCGTCGTAGCGCAGCTTGATGCCGACGGTGCGGCCCACATAGCCTTTGCGGACCAGATCTTCCGCGACCCGCACGCATAAGCCGGTGAACGAACTCGACAGGGCCGGGCGGTCATGACGCGGATGCAGATCGCGTTCGAAGGTCGTTTCACGGCTCATCGACTTGGGTTCCGATTCGACCACGACCGGCCGCTCGTCGTAGCCTTGCGCGACTTGCATGAGCCACGCCGAATAGCTGCGCCCGAAGTGGTCCTGCAACAGACCCGCGTCCGCCGCCGCGAGATCGCCGACGGTGACGAGACCGAGTGCGGTGAGTTTTTCCGCGGCCTTCGGGCCGATCCCGTTGACCTTGCGCACCGGCAACGGCCACACGCGCAACGGCACGTCCGCAGGTGTCAGGATCGTGAGGCCGTCGGGTTTGTCGAGTTCGGAGCCGATTTTGGCCAGCAGCTTGTTCGGCGCCACGCAAATGGAGCAGGTAAGGCCGGTTGCCTGATTGACGGCCTGCTTGATGCGCGCGGCGATCTCGACTGGCTCGCCCGGCAACTCGGTGAGGTCGATATAAATTTCGTCGATGCCGCGGTCTTCGATCCGGTCCGTGAACGTGGCAACCGCTGTTTTGAACAGGCGCGAGTAGTGGCGATACGATTCGAAATCCGTGGGCAGCAGAATCGCGTCCGGCGCCAGTAGGGCCGCTTTCATCATGCCCATTGCCGAGAACACACCGAGCGCGCGGGCTTCGTAGGTGGAGGTGGTCACCACGCCGCGGCCTGTGTAATCGCGCAGCTTCGCAAAGCGGAGGCTGCCGTCTTCAAGCGTTTGCGGTACGCCATTGCGGCCGCCGCCGATGACCACCGCCTTGCCGCGCAGTTCCGGATAGCGCAGGAGTTCAACGGACGCGTAGAACGCGTCCATGTCCAGGTGCGCGATGCGGCGGCTTATAGAACTCATGGGTGGCGGAAACGGGTGACAGTGCGGGCAGCGGCAGGCATGACATTCGATGCGCGCGGCCCGTGGTCCTGTCGTATGGCTTGCTGCGTCGGATGTCAGGGCGTGCGAGCCATGTTGCGCTGCACGCCGGACGCTAAACCGTAATAGTACCTTGCTCCGCCGGGGCAAGGTACCGCGCCTGAGGGCTCGAACAGGCGCAACTCGTCACGAGCGGTCACGCTCATCCGGGCGCTGGAATGGCGCCCGGATCATACGTGCCGGATGTCACCCGCAAGCCGGCTTGGCTTTCTTGCACGCGTCGGCAAGCTGGGGCGGCGGGTCCTTCTTGAACACCGTCTTATAAGACTCGAGCACGTTCGCCTGAACCACCGGCAGAGACTGCACGCCGATCCACGCCGGCGGCGTCTGGCCGATCAGCGCCTTCATCATCGCCATGGCCTCGGCTACGCCTTGATCATACGGGCGCTGCGAGCCGGTTGCCTTGAGCGGTCCGCCTTTGGCAATCTCGATCGCGGACTGAAGGCCCAGATCGACCGTCGTGACGGGAATATTCACACCTTGCGCGCGCATCGACGTCAGCGTGTCAAGCGCTGGTTGATCCCAGACGGCGAACAAGCCCTTGACGTCCGGATTGCCCGTGAGGAAATCGCCCGCGATTTGTCCGACTTTCGACGGATCCGTAAAGGCGACCTGTTTGACCTTGATGTCCGGACGATTTTTCTTGATCCAGTCGTTGACGGCCTTGGTGCGTTCCGTCGTGCTGAAGTAATCCACGCCGAAATTCACCAGCCCGATCGTGGCGCCGTGCGGGACGCACGAGGCGAGCACTTTCGCCGCGATCTGGCCGTTGCCTTCGCTGTCTGCGGAAATCATCGACGCGTATTGCTCAGGATGCCTGAGGCCGGTCGGCACGTTGTCCATGAACACGAGTTTGATCCCGGCTTCGGACACTTTCTTGTAGGTGGCGGCCGTTGCCGTGCCGTCGACCGGAATGGAGATGATGCCGTCCGGATGGCGCTGGATGGTGTTCTCGATATCCGCGATCTGCTTGTCGACCTGGTATTCCGCCGACGCCGTGCCGATCACTTCCACGCCGTATTTCTTGAGCGTATCCGTGATGCCTTGCACCTGCAATTGCGACCAGTCGAGATTCATGGTCTGCATCGAAATGCCGACCTTGAATTTGCCGGCTTTGATTTTGGCGATGTCGGCGTCGCTTAGTTTCACGGCATCCACTGAGGCTGCTTTTTCGCCGTTCGGCCCTTGCCCGACAATCGTCTTCGGTCCGATCGAACCGGCCGGCAGGCTGGTCACGCATTGCGCGAAGGCGCCTGAAGAAGTCAGCGCCACGACGGCGGCTGCCGCCGCGATGAGGCTGGGTAGAACGCTTCCTGAGCCACGACGATGTTTCATGATTCTTCTCCGTTGGTCTTCATGTTTGTGTTACGTCTCCTGCCATTCACGAACAACGCGGGCACGTGAGTTCACGCGTGATTGACGTGCCCCTCGTGACTTCCTGGGTTGCTTCCTGCTCATTTTCTGGTGAAGGCCACAGCCGCGACGATGATCGCCCCCTTGATAACCAGTTGCAGCGACGAACTGACGCCGAGCAGGACCAGCCCGTTATTGAGCGTGCCGATGATGAGACTGCCGAGCAGCGTGCCGAGCACAAAGCCGCGGCCACCGAACAGACTGCAGCCGCCGAGCGTCACGGAAGCGATCACATCGAGCTCGAGTCCTTGCACGACATCGGGCCGTGCCGCATGCGAGCGCGCGGAGAGCACGAGCGCCGCGATCCCGGCCAGCGCGCCGGTGAGAATGAAGGCGAGCGTGGTCACGCGTCTCGTGTTGATGCCGGAGTAGAGTGCCGCCGTTGGATTTCCGCCGGCCGCGTAGATCTGCCGGCCGAACACGCTGTAATGAAGCAGCAGAATGCCGGCGATCACGGCCAGCAGCGTCCAGACGATCGGCACCGGCACGCCGAAAATGTCGCCCTCGCCGAAGATCGCGATGAACGAGTCGTTGGTGATAATCACGGGTCTCGTCGTCGTCACCATCAGGGCGAGCCCGCGCGCGGCACTCAAGGTGCCGAGCGTCACCAGGAACGAGGGAATGTTTAGCCGCGTAGTCACGACCCCGTTGATCGCGCCGACGATTGCACCGGTACCGATGCCGGCAATCGCGCCGATGATCCAGTTGTCACCCACATACGCCATGGCGAGCGCTGCGGACATGCCCGACAGCGCAAGCGTGGATCCCACCGACAGATCGATCTGCCGCGCAATGATTACAAAGGTCATGCCGATTGCGACGATCGATACGAGTGCGGTTTGCCGGCCGATATTCAGGAAGTTGTCGATGGACAGAAACCAGGGCGACGCGAAGCTGAAAACCACCAGCAGGATCGCGAACGCGCCGTACAGCGCATAGGGGCGGTCGCCTTGCAGCAGGAGTTGTGCGATGCGCCGCATACGGCTTTTCTGCGGTGGCGATGCCTGCCGTTCGGCCGCCAGCGGCGAGACAGAATCGTTCATAGTGCGTGCTCGGGGGACTCGATGGAAGAACGGGACAGTTGGATCAGGTGATGAAGCGCTTCGGCGTTGGCGAGTTCGGCGCGCTCGACGGTCTTGACGATCGAGCCGTCCGCGACGATCGAAATCTGGCCGCACAGGCGCAACAATTCATCAAGGTCCGACGACACGACGAGCACGCCGGTGCCCGCGCGTGCGGCGTCATGAATCACGCCGTAGATCTCCTCGCGTGCGCCGACGTCGACGCCGACAGTTGGTTCGTCGAGGAGAAGGACCTTGGGGCGCGGGTGGTTCCACTTCGCAAAGACCACTTTTTGCTGGTTGCCGCCGGACAGGAACCTGACCGCGGTCGACGAGTTGGGTGCCTTGACGGACAGTTCTTTCATCGAGCGCTTCGCCTGATGGATGGCCGCCTGGCTGCGCAGCCATCCCCATCGGGAAAATAGCGGCAACCGCGGCAGGGTCAGGTTCCGCTCGATCGAATGATCGAGAACGAGCCCTTCAAGATGACGATCTTCGGGAACCAGCGCCACGCCGAGCTGGATGGCTTCGGCTGGCGTGATACGCGAACGGCTTTGACCGTCGATCACGAGGGTGCCCGCTTCGATCCTGCGAATGCCAAAGATGGTTTGCAGTACTTCCGTGCGCCCGCTGCCGATCAATCCCGCGAGCCCGTGGATCTCGCCAGGGCGAATCGTGAGGTCGATGTGGTGCAGCCGGTCATTGCTAACGTTGGACAACGCGAGAATGGGTGCAGCGGTGGCATTCGATGTGGCCAATGTTTGCTGCCCGATAGCGGATTCGTCACCCGCCACGCCGGCAGCCGTCCTCTCTCTCGCCTGCAACGCGGCATGACCGGGGCCGACGATCGCCGCGACCAGTTGCTTCATATCGGTCTGCGCCGTCTGGAACACGCCGGCATTGGCCCCGTCGCGAAACACGGTGACACGCTGCGAAATCCGGAACACCTCGTTCAGCCGATGCGTCACGTAGATCACGCCGACGCCGCGATTCGTGACCGCGCGAATCGCGTCGAACAGGATCTGCTCTTCGCCGCCCGTCAGCGCGGAAGTGGGTTCGTCGAGGATCAGCACGCGCACATCGCCCATCAGCGCCTTGCAGATTTCGGTCATTTGCCGGTACGCGAACGGCAACGCGCCAACCGGTGTACGCGGATCGAGCGGGATGCCGTGCGAACGGAGGAAGTCGCTGACGGTCGCCATCAGTTGCCGGTTCTTCACGAAACCGAGGCGTGTGCGGGGCTCGCGCCCCAGCATCAGATTCGCGCCGACCGACAGCGATTCGACCAGGCTCAGATCCTGGTAGACCACGGCGATACCCGCCTCACGCGAGCGCGCCGGCGAGTCGAATGCCACTTTCTGGCCGGCGATTTCGATGACGCCGTCGTCGTAGGTATGAACGCCGCTGAGAATCTTGATCAACGTGGATTTGCCCGCGCCGTTTTCGCCGAGCAAGGCGTGAACTTCGCCGGGCAACACGTCGAGGCTAACGCCGCGCAGCGCCTGCACGCCACCAAATCGCTTGGTGACGCCCGCAACACGGATCAATGGAACCTGAGGCGATGGCGCGACCGCAACCGGCTCACTCATCTGGCATGTCTCCTTCGTCGATACGACGAAATTCTTCTCTTTGTATGGCGCTGACGGCCGACACCGTCTTGTGATCTTCGCATCATGAATATGGTGCGTCAATAACATTACGGGCCGTGGCAGGGCTTAAGTGCTCACTTATGTAACGATTGAATCGCAAGGCTTGTTATGATTCTATCAATCGATGTAGCATAAGTGCGAATAACTTGCCGGCGGATGTTGTGCGCCGCATCAAATTTCCGGATGTCTTATGCCTGAAGCCCCTGTGCTGTCTTCGTCGGTCGTCGCGTTGCGCGGCGGCCCGCTCGTCCATCCGGTTCGCAATCCGGGCATGCCGTTCGACGCCTCCTGGCTGGACGGCTTGCGCGTCAACCAGTCCGCGGTCGAACGGCGGACGGCCACCCTTGGAACGCGCCGCAGCGTCAAGAAAGATGCGCAGGCGGCCTGGTTGTTGAAGGCCGTCACCTGCATCGACCTCACCACGCTCAATGGCGACGACACCGAAGGGCGCGTGCGCCGGCTCTGTGCGAAGGCGCGTCAACCCGTGCGGGCCGATCTGCTGGAAGCGCTCGGCATCGCGCCGCGCGGCATCACGACGGGCGCGGTCTGCGTGTATCACCGCTTCGTTGCGGCGGCGGTGGATGCGCTGCAGGGCAGCGGCATTCCGGTTGCCGCGGTATCGACAGGATTTCCCGCCGGACTGATTCCGCATCCGCTGAAGCTGAAGGAGATCGAGGCCTCGGTCGCGGACGGTGCGCAGGAAATCGATATTGTCGTGACGCGTGAATATGTGCTGACCGGCAACTGGCAGGCGCTCTACGACGAAGTGCGCGACTTCCGCGCAGCCTGCGGCCCGGCGCACCTGAAGACGATTCTGGCGACTGGCGACATCCGCACGCTCTCCAACGTGGCGCGCGCCTCGATGGTCTGCATGATGGCCGGCGCCGACTTCATCAAGACCTCGACCGGCAAGGAAGGCGTCAACGCCACGCTGGATGTCTCGCTGGTGATGGTGCGCATGATCCGCGAGTACCAGGAGCGCACCGGCGTGCCGATCGGTTTCAAGCCAGCGGGCGGCGTGTCGAGCGCGAAGTCCGTCCTGTCCTATCAGATCCTCATGAAGGAGGAGCTCGGCCGCCCGTGGCTCGAGCCGGAGCTGTTCCGTATCGGCGCATCGAGCCTGCTGGCCGATATCGAACGCCAGCTCGAACATCACGTGAGCGGTCGTTACTCCGCCTTCAACCGTCACCCCGTAGCCTGAATAGAAGACCGATCCCATGAGCGTAGCCGAGTATTTTTCATCGATGGAGTACGGTCCCGCACCCGAGGACGATCAACCCGCGCGCGCGTGGCTCGCGCAGCACGAGGCGGGCCTCGGGCATTTCATCGGCGGTGCGTGGCATGCGCCGGCCGCCGGTGAGCGCTTTGTCTCACACGCACCCGCCACGGGTGAACGGCTCGCCGAAATCGCCCAGGGCGATGCGGCCGATGTCGACGTGGCGGTGGCCGCCGCGCGCGCCGCGCAGCCGGGCTGGCTCGCACTCGGCGGCGCCGGCCGGGCGCGGCATCTATATGCGCTCGCACGCATGGTGCAGCGTCATAGCCGCCTCTTTGCCGTACTCGAAGCGCTCGACAACGGCAAGCCGATTCGCGAAACGCGCGATATCGACGTGCCGCTCGTCGCGCGGCATTTCCTGCATCACGCAGGTTGGGCACAGTTGCAGGAAAGCGAATTCGCCGATTACGTGCCACTCGGTGTCGTCGGGCAGATCGTGCCGTGGAATTTTCCGCTGCTGATGCTCGCGTGGAAGATCGCACCGGCGATTGCGATGGGTAACTGTGTCGTGTTGAAGCCGGCCGAGTACACGCCGCTCACCGCGCTGCTGTTTGCCGAACTCGCCCATCGGGCCGGCTTGCCGGCCGGTGTACTGAATGTTGTGACGGGCGACGGCCGCACCGGTGCTGCGCTCGTCGAGCATCCGCAAGTGGACAAGATCGCGTTCACGGGTTCGACTGAAGTCGGGCGCCTGATCCGCGCGGCCACGGCCGGCACGGGCAAATCGCTGACGCTTGAACTCGGTGGCAAGTCGCCCTTCATCGTGTTCGACGACGCGGATCTCGACGGCGCGGTCGAAGGCGTCGTCGACGCGATCTGGTTCAACCAGGGGCAGGTCTGCTGCGCGGGCTCGCGCCTGCTCGTGCAGGAGGGGATCGAAGCGCGCTTCATCGCGAAGCTGAAGCGTCGCATGGAAACGCTGCGCGTTGGCACGTCGCTCGATAAGAGTATCGATATCGGCGCGATCGTCGATCCGGTGCAGCTCGAACGCATCCAGTCGCTGGTGGAAACCGGACGGCGCGAAGGCTGTGCAGTGTGGCAATCGCCCGATACGGCGATGCCTGCCGGCGGCTGTTTCTATCCGCCGACGCTCGTCACCGGCGTGGCGCCGGCTTCCATTCTGGCGCAGGAAGAAATCTTCGGGCCCGTGCTGGTCACGATGAGCTTTCGTACGCCTGATGAAGCGATTGCGCTCGCCAACAATTCGCGCTACGGACTTGCGGCGAGCGTGTGGAGCGAAACCATCGGCCGTGCGCTGGATGTCGCGCCGCGGCTTGCCTGCGGCGTCGTGTGGATCAACGCGACCAATCTCTTCGATGCGGCGGTCGGCTTCGGCGGCTACCGCGAGTCGGGTTATGGCCGTGAGGGCGGTCGTGAGGGCATCTACGAATATCTGAAACCGCGCGCCTGGCTCAATCTTGCTGTCCGCCAGGCCGTGCGACCCGGACAGAAAGCCGGCGCAGGCGAGCGCGATCCGTTGTCGAATGTCGCGTTGATCGATCGCACCGCGAAGCTCTTTATCGGCGGCAAGCAGGTGCGTCCGGACAGTGGCTATTCGTTGCCGGTTCACGCACCGGATGGCTCGCTGGTCGGTGAAGTGGGCGAGGGGAATCGTAAGGACGTTCGCAACGCGGTCGAAGCGGCGCGCGCGGCGCAGAAATGGTCGCAGGCGAGTACTCACAACCGCGCCCAGGTGCTGTTCTATCTCGCGGAGAATCTGGCCGTTCGTGCGGATGAGTTCGCGCGGCAACTTGTGACGAGAAACGGTGCGACGGAAGCGGCGGCGCATGCGGAAGTCGAGGCGGCGGTAGCACGTCTGTTCACTTACGCGGCATGGGCCGACAAGTTCGACGGCGCCGTGCATACGCCGCCGCTGCGCGGCGTCGCGCTGGCGATGCATGAGCCGCTCGGCGTGATCGGCATTGCCTGTCCGGATGAAGCGCCCTTGCTGGGCTTCGTCTCGCTGGCGGCGCCCGCGCTGGCCATGGGCAATCGCGTGGTGGTGTTGCCGAGCACGGCATGTCCACTCACGGTGACGGACTTTTATCAGGTGGCCGAGACGTCGGATGTACCGGGCGGCGTGCTGAACATCGTCACAGGCGAGCGTAGCGCACTGCTGCCCGCACTCGCCAAACATGACGACGTCGATGCTGTCTGGTGTTTCGGCAATGCGGCGGACTCGACGCTGGTCGAGCGCGAGTCGATCGGTAATCTGAAACGCACCTTCGTCGATCACGGCCGCCAGTTCGACTGGTTCGACCGTTCGAGCGAAGGCCGGCCGTTTCTGCGTCAGGCCGTGCAGGTGAAGAACATCTGGATACCGTACGGAGACTGACCGACAGACCAACCGGGTGTCGGAACGACATGCACGCCAACCAGAAAATGGAGGAGACAACGTGCCGAAGTATCTGGATCTGCAGTTGAATGCCGTAGTGCTGCGCGCGGCGAATGCCTCGCACGGCTGCTTCCTGACTGCACCTCAGGGGGAACACGGATGAGCACGTCTTTGCAACGAAACGGGCGTGTCGTCATTCTCGGCATCTATGTCACGGACCTGACGTTTCGCGCCGCGCGTATGCCGCTGATCGGCGAGACGATTGCCGGCTCGGCGTTCGCGATGGGGCCGGGCGGCAAGGGCTCGAATCAGGCGGTGGCGGCGGCGCGCGCCGGCGCCGAGGTGGTGTTCTGCACCCGCATCGGTAACGATGCGTTCGGCGAGATCGCGCGCGCAACGTGGGCGAGAGAAGGCATCACGGCGCGCGCCTCGGTGATCGAGGGTGTGTCCACAGGGGCGGCGCATATTTTCGTCGACGACATCACGGGCGGGAACGCGATCATCGTCGCCGCCGGCGCGGCCGGCACGATGAATGCGGCCGACGTCGACGCAATCGAAGCCGATATCGCCGCCGCGCGCGTGTTCGTCACGCAGCTCGAGCAGCCGCTCGCTGCCGCGCGCCGCGGCCTTGAGGTAGCGCGCCGGCACGGTGTCATCACCGTGTTCAATCCGGCACCCGCCTTGCCGCTCGACGACGACATCTTCCCGTTGTGCGACTACATCACCCCCAACGAAACCGAAGCCGCCGCGCTCACCGGCGTGCCGATCGCGAATGCCGACGACGCACGCCGTGCTGCCGATGTGCTGCTCGCCAAAGGGGTCGGCGTGGTCATCGTCACGTTGGGGGAGAGCGGTGCGCTGCTGCACTCGGCCACCCAATCGGTGCTCGTGCCGGCCTATCACTGCGGCCGCGTGGTGGAGACCGCCGGTGCCGGCGACGGTTTCACGGGCGGCTTCGCGGCAGCCCTCGCACGCGGCGACGACGCCATGACGGCGCTGCGTTTCGGTTGCGCGCTCGCGGGTATTTCCGTCACGCGTGCGGGCACGGCGCCTTCCATGCCGACGCTCGACGAAGTGAACCGGGTGTTGAACCAGCCGGCCGAGGCCTCCTCGCCGCTATCCTGACCGTTCGCGAAGACTGAAGGAGATTGTGCTCACCATGAAGTCCTCGTTCACCGCTGGAAAAATGTTCGGCGATCGCCAACTGAATTTTCTGCTGATCGTCAACGTATTCGTCGTGCTGGCTGCGACGTGGCTCTCGCACGGGCAATTTGTCGACATCGACAACCTGCAGTCGATGGGCGGACAGTTGCCCGAACTCGGCCTGCTCGCGCTCGGCATCATGTTGTCGATGGTGTCGGGCAACGGCGGGATCGACCTGTCAGGTGTCGGGCTCGCGAATCTGTCCGGTATGGTCGCCGCGCTGGTCGTGCCGCGCTTCGTCAACGGTGACGACTCACCGGCGCTCTACACGTCGCTTTTCTGCGTCATCGTGGTCGTGATGGGGCTGCTCGGCGGACTGCTGAACGGTGTGGTCATCGCGCGGCTCAGACTCACGCCGATTCTCTGCACGCTCGGCACGCAGTTACTGTTCACGGGCATTGCGGTGGTACTCAGCAATGGCGCTTCGGTACATGTCGACTATGTCGACCCGTTGTCGAATATCGGTAACGGTACCGTGTTTCAGGTGCCGATCGCGTTCTGCATCTTTATCGCCGCTGTGGTCGTATTGGGATGGTTGCTCAAACGCAGCCCGTTCGGTCTGCGTCTCTATCTGATGGGCACCAATCCCAAAGCCGCGTTCTACGCCGGTATTCCGCGCGCGCGGATGTTGATCACGACCTATGCGATGTGCGGCGTGCTTGCCTCACTCGCGGGTCTGATCAGCGCGACGCATACGTCCAGTGCGAAATGGGATTACGGGAACTCCTACCTGCTGATCGCCATTCTGATTGCGGTGATGGGCGGCGTGAATCCCGCGGGTGGCCACGGCCGCATCATCTGCGTGTTTTTCGCCGCGACGGTGCTGCAGTTTCTGTCAAGTCTGTTCAACCTGCTGGGCGTATCGCAGTTTTTCGGCGATTGCGCGTGGGGTTTTCTGTTGTTGCTGTCGCTCGCGTTCGCGGGCGGCGAGCGGGTGCGCGCGATTTTTGGCTTTGGCTCGAGCGGCAGCGGTGGTGGCGGTGGCGGTGGCAGTAGTCCGGCGAGTTCCGGCACGGCGCCGAAAGCTTAACGCGTCGATCAGACGCGAGGCGCAACCAAAGGTTTCAGTACGCGGCGGACAACAAGCCCTGGCTGTCCGTGACGGTGAAGTGGGGCGACATCGAACGATAAAGGAGACATCGCATGAAATTGACTCGACTGGGTACCGCGCTCGCAGCAGGCGCTCTTACCGTGGGCGTGATTGCCGCTGCGCATGCGGCAACCAACGAGACGATCGTCACGGTCGTCAAGGTGACCGGTATCAACTGGTTCAACCGGATGGACGACGGCGTCAAGCAATTCGCGAAAGACAACCCGGGCGTGACCGCGTATCAGACCGGTCCGGGCCGCGCGGACGCTGCGCAGCAACTGAAGATCATTGAAGACCTGATCGCCAAAAAGGTCACAGCGATTGCGGTGGTGCCCTACGATCCGCCGACGCTCGAACCGGCGCTGAAGAAGGCGATGGATCGCGGCATCAAGGTCGTCACGCACGAAGCCGATAACGAGAAGAACACGATGGTCGACATCGAAGCGTTCGACAACACCGCCTATGGCGCCGGCCTGAACGAACGTTTGGCTTCGTGCATGCACGACGACGGTAAGTGGGCGGTGCTGGTCGGGTCGCTCGGCAGCCGCTCGCAGGTGCAGTGGGCGGACGGCGGGATTGGCAACGCCAAGGCCAGGTATCCGAAGATGAACCTGGTCGAACCGAAACTCGAAACCAATAACGACGGCGAGCGCGCCTATGAAGTCGCGAAGGAGGTGCTGCGCAAGCATCCGGACCTGAAGGGCTTCCAGGGCTCATCCTCGCTCGACGTGATCGGTATTGGCCGTGCAGTCGAAGAAGCCGGCATGCAGGGCAAGATCTGCGTCTACGGCACGGGCCTGCCGACCGAAGCGGGCAAGTTCCTCGAGAGTGGCGCGATCAACGGCATTGCGTTCTGGGATCCGAAACTCGCGGGTATTGCGATGAACAAGATTGCGCAGATGCTGATCGACGGCAAGACGGTCGAGAACGGCGCCGATCTCGGCATTCCGGGCTACACGAAAGTCACCGTCGCGAAGGGGCCGGGCAAAGGGATCATCGTGCGGGGACAGGGCTGGGTGAACGTCGACAAATCGAACTACAAGCAGTATCCGTTCTGATCGGGCCTGGGTCCGCTGGTTTGTCTTCTGCTTCATGTGTCACGGCGTGCCTGCACGGGCACGCCTTAACTTGCGACTCGCCATCATGAATCAAGACGTAGCGTCACAGCAGTCATCGCGATCCGAAGCGCCGCAGCCGTTTCTGCAGGTTGTCGGCGTGCACAAGAGCTTCACCGGTGTGCATGCCTTGCGTGGGGTGAGCCTGTCGTTCGAGCGCGGTCAGATCTATCATCTGCTCGGTGAGAACGGCTGCGGCAAGAGCACGTTAATCAAGATCATCTCCGGCGCGCAGCCGCCTGACGAAGGTGAACTCGTAATCGAAGGCGTTCGGCATGCACGGCTTTCCGCACTGGAATCGCTGGCTGCGGGAATCGAAACCGTCTATCAGGATCTCTCGTTGCTGCCCAACATGAACGTGGCGGAAAACGTCGCGCTCACCGCCGAGCTGGCCACGCACGAAGGCCGGCTCGCGCGTACCTTCGATCGGCGAGCGCTCGCGCGCACGGCAGCGCGTGCACTGGAATCGGTTGGCTTGCCAAGCGACGCCGAATTTCAGGCGACGCTGATCGAACAATTGCCGCTCGCCACGCGTCAGCTCGTTGCCATTGCTCGCGCGATTGCCAGCGAGGCGAGGTTTGTCATCATGGACGAGCCCACCACCTCGCTCACGCAAAAGGAAGTCGACAATCTGATTGCCGTGCTCGCGAATCTGCGGGCGCAGGGCGTAACGGTGCTGTTCGTGAGCCACAAGCTCGACGAGTGCTACGCAATCGGCGGCGAAGTTATCGTGCTGCGCGACGGCCAGAAAATGGCACAGGGACCGATCGCGCAATTCACCAAGGCGCAGATCAGCGAGCTGATGACAGGGCGCCATCTGTCGAACGAGCGCTATCGTGAAGGCGCGGTTGGCCAGGATGTCGTGCTCGACGTGCGCGGCTTCACGCGCGCGGGCCAGTTCAGCGACGTGTCGTTCGCGCTGCATGGCGGCGAAATTCTCGGCGTTACGGGTCTGCTCGATTCCGGGCGCAATGAACTTGCTCGCGCACTCGCGGGCGTTGCCGCGGCAGACTCGGGACAGGTGATGCTCGACGGCAAGGTCATTTCATTGCGCACGCCCTCGGACGCCAAACATCATCGCATTGGCTACGTGCCGGAGGACCGCCTGAACGAAGGGCTGTTTCTCGACAAGTCGATCCGCGACAACGTGATCACCGCGATGATCTCCAGCTTGCGGGACCGCTTCGGCCAGATTGATCGCACGCGCGCGCAGGCGCTCGCGGAACAGACGGTGCAAGATTTGCAGATCGCGACGCCCGGTGTCGACAAACCGGTGCAGTCGCTTTCGGGCGGTAATCAGCAGCGCGTGCTGATCGGCCGCTGGCTCGCCATCGATCCGCGCGTGCTGATTCTGCATGGACCGACGGTCGGCGTCGACGTTGGATCGAAGGACATCATCTACCGCATCATGCAGCGCCTGTCGCAACGCGGCATTGGCATCATTCTGATCAGCGACGACCTGCCTGAACTGCTGCAGAACTGCGATCGCATCCTGATGATGAAGAAGGGACGTGTGGCAAGCGAATATCAGGCCGACACGTTGAGCGAAGCCGACCTGTATCACGCGCTGCTTTCAGAAGCCGCATAGAGGACGTCGATACCCATGAACTCGCGCATCCAATCGCGCATGAACCAGACCATGACCACTCCGAGCGTTGTCGAAGTCGCACCTGAGGTCAAGCCGCCCACCTTGCGGGCCAGACTCGCGCGCAACCCCGAATGGTTCACTGTAGCGTTGATCGCGGCGACCTGCCTGATTGTCGGTGCGATCAATCCGCGCTTCTTTCAGCTCGCGACGCTGTTCGATCTGCTGCATTCGGCTACTACGATGTCGCTTTTTGCACTGGGCACGCTTGTCGTGCTGGCGTCCGGTGGCATCGACGTTTCGTTTACGGCGATCGCCGCGCTGACGATGTACGGCATCACGAAGGCGGTGTTCGCCTGGTGGCCGGATGCACCGTTCGCGCTGATCCTGATCACCGGTGCACTGGGAGGCGTGGTGCTCGGTCTCATCAACGGACTGCTGGTGCATCGATTGAAAGCGCCTTCGCTGATCGTCACGATCGGCACGCAGTATCTGTATCGCGGCCTGCTGTTGACGTTCATCGGCACGACGTTCTTCATGAACATTCCGCACAGCATGGATCATTTCGGCCGGATTCCGCTGTTTTTCTATCACACCAATGAAGGCCTGCGCGCGGTGCTGCCCATTTCGGTGCTGGCACTGGTGGCGGCCGCCATTGTTACGTGGTGGCTGTTGAACCGGACCATGATGGGGCGCGGTGTCTATGCGATGGGCGGCAGCCTTGCGATTGCGGAGCGGCTCGGCTACAACCTGCGCGCGATCCATCTGTTCGTGTTCGGCTATACCGGCATGCTCGCGGGCATTGCGGGCATCCTGCATGTATCGAACAACCGGCTCGCGAATCCGTTCGACCTCGTGGGCTCGGAACTCGATGTGATCGCCGCGGTGATCCTGGGCGGCGCGCGCATTACGGGCGGAACGGGCACCGTGGCCGGCACGTTGCTGGGTGTGGTGCTGGTGACGTTGATCAACAGCGTGCTGATTCTGGTCGGCGTGCCGAGCACCTGGCAGAAGGTGATCATTGGCGCGTTCATTCTGATCGCCGGGACGTTGTTCGCATTGCAGCGCAAAAGCTGAGGCTGAACGCAGGTCGCGCCTGCCGCATGACAGCGCCACGTTGTGCGGCAAGCGCATTTATTTGCGCTTGCGGTGCTCCTGGCCGTTTTCAGTGATGATGGAATCGAAGTCGTCGATTTGCGAGAAGCGGACCGCCTTGACGACACCGAACTTGCTCTGGTCCACGACCAGATGCCGTTCGACGGCATTCGCCATTGCCGCCTGTTTGAGCGCGACTTCGTGAAAGTTCCAGCAGGTGACCCCGCGCGCGTTATCCACACCGCCCGCGGAAATGAACGCCTTATTGATGCCCATACGGCGCAGCATCTCCAGACTCTCTTCGCCCGCGAACGAATCTGAAGAGGGCACGTAGACGCCGCCCAGCAGAATCATCCGCACGTTCGGCTTGCGCCGCAGAATTTCCGCGACATTCAGCGAATAGCAGACTACGGTGACGTGACGCTCGAGCGGAATCAGGCGCGCGAGCGTGGTGAGCGTCGTGCCGCAATCGATGAAAATCGTTTCATGGTCGACGACGAGCTTCGCCGCAATCGCGGAGGCTTCCGCCTTGGCCTGTGCGAAATGATCCTTCTCTTCTTCGAGTGAATAGCCGGCGTTATTGGGTAAGTCGGTCGCGCTGACGATGTAGCCGCCGAGATACGTGAATTGCTCCGGACTGCCAGCGATATCGCGCCGGACAGTCATTTCCGATACGTCCAGCAGGCTGGCGGCGTCGCGCAGTCGCATTACGCTCTGCTTGGCCAGCGCATCGGCGAGGGCGCGGAGGCGGTCGGGTTTCAGCATGGAGGTCCTGTCGCGCAGTGTGGAGGGACGTTATGTTTTGTTCGACTTGGTGAGAGGATTATAACAAGAGGCCGTCTGCGCGGCGAGCCTGTTTGCGCGTCGAATACGCGCTACATATCGCATCAGTAATAAGAAAAAGCCCTTCACCCGAAGAGCTAAAGGCGCATTACCGACGAATCAGGACGTGTGCCTGGTTAGAAGCGATAGCTCACACCAATTTGCACCACTGGGTACAGCTTGTAGCGCTCGACCTTGTTGCTGATGTTCTGTTCCTCCTGGTCGATGTTTGCTTGTGTGGTGAAGAGCGCGTAGATCTGCGGCACGCTGTACGTCGTGTGTGGCCGCCCGTACGCCACGCCCAGATCGAATGTCAGGCCGAACCCCTTCGAGACGGGTTTGTGCCCGTAACCGATGCCGAGATACGGCATCACGTGCGGCAGCGCCGCGGTGGCCGACGGTGCGGCGCCCACGGCCGGCACGAAGTCATCGCCGATCTTGTAGTTACCTTGCGCGTTCGGCACGGCATGGGCCGTCAGTTCGTCGTCGTTAATCAGCGCACCGGCTGTCACGCGAAAACCGCTTGACGCAAACGGGAACAGATCGAGATACAAGCCGCCTTGCAACAGCTTGAGATGGCCGTCGTAATCGTTCCCGCTGACGTTGACCGAATGCGAGAAGCCGAGTCCTTCGAATTCCGCATGCACACCGGCCCACGAGGTCAACGGCAGCGCCGCGCCGACCCCCGCACCGAGTGTGCCGCCGTGTACGTAAATTTCCTGCGCGTGTGCGCCACCTGCCATCACCATCACCATCGCCACTGCCGCGACCAGAGCCGCATTTTTCACCTGATTCACTGCACCGTCTCCAACAAAGAGTCATATCCGTGCTGGCGACTTTAAGGTTGAGCGGCGCGGGTTAAACCGGCGAAAAGCGGGCAGTTATGGCGACTCTTCGCGCTCAAGTTTTCGTATGCGGAGAAACCGGAAGTTATGACCTGTAACTCGTGCCAAACAGGCGATTAAATTCGGTTTACTGAATAGATTAGGCCTGTATTAACGGGCTATTCTCTGGATCGCACGGATTGGCCGCGCTTCGATAATTGCTCCCGTCGAAGGCCCGTATACAACGCACACGACACTCCGGACGCGGGCCGATTCGTCTGATGTGCGGGGCGTGGTCGGCGATACGGCGAACGACTGGTCTTTCCACGAGCGACACCATCGAGACCATCACGGCGACGGATGCGTCAACGGTCAGCATTCTGGTGACGTTGAATGGGCAGACGGGGAGTTATACGGAAAGCGTGGATGATTTCCGTTCGCTGGCGGGCAGCTGAGTGCCCGGAAGGGGAAGTGGGTTGCGGCACCGAGGCGGTCTTTCCACCCGTTACCGCAACCGTCTGACGCGGGCGCCCGCAGCGGGCGCTTGTCGCAAGTGCAGGGGGCCAGCTATTACTGCTTGATGCCTTCGGCCTGAATATGCAGCGTGGTCTGCATCTTGAAGCCATAGGTCTTGCCGAAGTCGACGCCGAAATCGTCGCGATTGAACGTCGCGGTCGATTCGGTGCCGCACACTTCGCGCTTGAGCATCGGGTTCATGATGCACTTGAACGATTCGATCTTCAGGTTGACCGGCTTCGTCACGCCATGCATGGTCAGCGTGCCGATGACTTCCACCGGCTTGTCGCCGTCGAAGCGGATCTGCGTGCCCTTGTAGGTCGCGCTCGGGTACCTGGCTGCATCGAAGAACTTGTCCGTGACCAGTTCCGCGTCGAGCTTGTCGTTACCGATATCCACAGAGCTCATGTCGATCGTCACATCCACCGTGCCGGTTTTCGCCGCGCGATCCAGTACCACGGTGCCGCTGCTCTTCTTGAACTTGCCGCGCCAGATCGAGAGTCCGCCAAAGTGGTCGGTTTCGAAGCTCGGGTAGGTGTGCGTCGGATCGAGTTGATACGTATCGGCGGCCATTGCGTTGAACGACATGGCTGCGGCCAGCGCGCCCGCGGCGAGCAAAAGTTGTTTCTTCAAGAGATTCTCCAGATTTCAGAAAGTGTAGTGACGCTTCGGTGTGTCCAGTTACTTCTTCGAAGCGACAATGTGAAATTTGATAACGACTTCGTCGGCGACAACCGACGTGTCTTTCCATTCGCCGGTGCCGACATCGAACTGCGAACGTTTGATCGGCAAGCTGCCGTCGAAGGTTTGCGTGTTGCCCTGGCTGGCAATCGTGACCGGCACCACGACGGTCTGCGATTTGCCTTTGATGGTGAGCTTGCCGGTGATCTTGTACTGATTGCCGCCGGCCGGCGCGATCGCGCTCGAGACGAACGTCGCGGCCGGATAGGTCGTGCTATCGAACCATTCCTTGCCTTGGGCCTGCTTGTTGTAGTCGTCCGCGCCGAGGTCGTAGCTGCCCGTGTCGATCGACACGTTGGCGCTACCGGCGGCTGGCTTGGCTGGATCGAAATTCAGCTGCGCCGAGAACTTTTTGAATTTGCCGTCCACCGGCACGTTCATCTGCTTCGTCGTGGCAATGACGCTGCTTTTGCTCGTGTCGACATCGGCGTGCGCGAGGCCTGCACCGAAGAAAGAGAAAGCGGCGACGCCAGCCAGAATGGAGTGGTAGAAGTTTGATTTCATAGTGGTACGCATCCTATCGAACCCACGCGCTGTGATTGCACACCGCTGGGAATTAGATTGCCAACAGGCTGTAGCCAATCGCCAGCTACCCGCCTGCTTCGGGCCTATTACCCAGGTGTTATCTGAGGAACGGAATCATCCGCGCGAGTAATCCGTCGCGGTCGACAAATTGATGCTTGAGCGCCGCGAGTACATGCATGGCGACGAGTGCCAGCAAGGTGTAATTGAGCAGCACGTGGACCGTGCGCAGGCTAGCCTTGAGTGCCTGGTCCGGGCCGATGAGGGTAGGCAGCGGCACGATGCCGAGGTACACCACCTGAATACCCGCGGCCGAGCTATAAAAATAGCCGGACAGTGGGATCGCCAGCATCAGAACGTAGAGCACGCCATGCACGAGGTGGGCTGCAGCTTTCTGCCAGGTGGGCGTCGCGCTATCGAGCGCCGGCGCGCGGTGAGTCGCGCGCCATAACACGCGCGCGACGGCCAGCACGAAGACCGTCACGCCGATCCACTTATGCCACGAGAAATACTTCAGCTTGGCGGGCGTGAAGCCGGGGATATCGGTCATGATCCAGCCGATATAGAACCCGCAGCAGATCAGTAATGCAATGAGCCAGTGCAGGGCGACGGCAGGGCCGCTGTAATGCTCGACGTCTGAAGAACGGGGTTTCATGGGTTCATGCTCGCTATTCGTGGTGCTTGCCGCGTGCGGTGTGCGGGGTGTCACGCGTGAATGCGGATAGTAGGGATGTCAATGAAAACTGAATAGCCAGGCAGAAGAGAACAGATTGTTCTAGCCGTGACGCTAATGTGGATGGAATAAATCCGCTGGCAGCCTGAATTGTGTGGGCACACAACTTGCCCTCAATCCGTGCGGCATCCCGGTCATGGGTTATGCTGCGGTCCATTCCCGCGCTCGCGCACAACCAGAATCCAGGGAACCGGTTGGTGAATTCCGTTTTTCTATCTTGGGGTATAGCGATCGCCGCCACGGCGGGCGTCATCACCCGGCCGTTCAAATGGCCCGAGGCCGTATGGGCCGTCGCCGGTGCGCTATTACTGGTGTCACTGGGCCTGCTGCCCGTCGATCTGGCAATCGAGGCCGTCGGCAAAGGCACGGACGTCTACCTCTTCCTGTTCGGCATGATGCTGCTATCGGAGGTCGGGCGCCGCGAAGGTCTATTCGACTGGGTTGCCGTTTTCGCGGTGAATCACGCCAAAGGCTCGCCGAGAAAGCTCTTTCTGCTGGTCTATCTGGTCGGCGTGGTCATTACGGCCTTTCTTTCCAATGACGCCACCGCGGTCGTCCTCACGCCGGCTGTTTTTGCCGCCGCCAAAAAAGCGAAGACGCATCCGCTGCCCTTGCTCTTTGTCTGTGCGTTCATCGCGAATGCCGCGAGCTTCGTGCTGCCGATCTCGAATCCGGCCAACATCGTGCTGTATGGCAATCACACGCCCGCCCTCGGCGCGTGGCTGATGCGCTTCACGCTGCCTTCGGTGCTATCGATCGTCGCGACCTACGTGCTGTTGCGCTGGACCCAGCGCGAAGCGCTCGCCGGTACCTGCGAAGCCGGTCTTGAACCGCTCGAGTTGTCGTCGAGCGGGCGCGTTGCGCTCGCGGGTATCGCGGTGACGGCCGTGGTGTTGCTGACGGTTTCCGCCTTCAATGTCCCGCTCGGTCTGCCCACCGCGATACTCGGTGCGCTAACCGCTGTGGTCGTGCTGATCCAGGAGCGCAAATCGCCGCTGCCGATGATCAGGGAAATATCATGGAGCGTGCTGCCGCTTGTCGCTGCGTTGTTCGTATTGGTCGAAATGCTCGATCACACCGGTGTCATCAAGACGCTCGTCGCTCAGGTGCAAAGCGCGACCCAGCACAGCGAAGTCGCGACGGCCGGCTGGGCCGGCGCCATCATCGCGATCGGCAGTAATCTGATGAACAACTTGCCTGCGGGTCTGATCGCCAGTTCGACGGTGATGCAGGCGCATAGTCCTGAGCGCGTGATCGACGCGCTCCTGATCGGCGTCGATCTGGGTCCGAATCTGTCGATCACCGGCTCGCTCGCCACGATCCTCTGGCTCAACGCAATTCGCCGCGAAGGCGAAGACGTGAGCTTCCTGACGTTTTTGAAAGTGGGCGTGGTGGTGATGCTGCCGGCCCTCGCGCTGGCGCTTGCGGCGCGGATTCTGATCGGCTGAGTGGAGAGCGTGCGGCGGTGGCCTTGACACCCCGCGTGCTATCCATGCCCGTTCGATGATTGCCGCCGATCTCGGGCGCGAGCGCGGTTAGCCGCTTCCTCATACTTCTCCCTCATGGCCGTGTGCCGGTCGAACGCATCGGCGGCTCGGCCACGAGTTTTTGCGCGGACTGTTCGAGCGAGCGCAGGGCGGCATCGAGCCGCGCGAGGCGCGCCCGTTGGGTCGGCATCAGCAATGTTTTGGGGAGCATGCGCAGGCGATTGCGCCAATACGACAGCGGAATGCGGTCGTTGGTGGATATCAGCCCGAATACGCGTTCAAGGTGGGCGATCTCTTTGTCTATATCCTGATAGCTCATCTAACGTTCCCGAAGAAGAGGTGGATGGGCGATGAAACGGGGCAAGCGGTACGGCGGCAATTGGACAGATACGTCCAACTTATTGACACGCTGAGGCGCTAGAACAGGATTCAGCAAGGACCGTACCGCAGGCCGCGATGTCGAGTTGACATCCACCTTTCAAACGACGTGTATTTGTCTGATGTATCGATGCCGCCCAGTCAGGGCGGCCTACGGACGAGGCACGACTTTCATCTGTTTTAATTCGCGCAACGCGTTGCGCAACGCCAAGGAAGCGAGCCCGCCCCGCATCTGTGCCTGTAAGAATTGTGTCGTCGAACATGGGTTACCCATCGGTGACCATGCCGCGTGCCTGCCATGCCGCCACCACTAAAAACCGTGACATAGGGCGACACGATTCTGAAATTGCCTTCCGGCTGCACTTCCACAAGAATTCGGCCTGTCATCGAACGGATCGCGGCGGTTTGCAGGCGACGCACGATGAGTTCAATCGAAGGAGTCAGTCATGAAGAAGTTGATCGCCGTTGTGGTGCTGTGCTGCGCATTCACCCTCACGTTTGCTCAAAGCGCCGCGCCGCAAGGCGGCAATCCCCAACGCATGGAACGCATGGCGCAGCAGTTGCAAACGCGCTTCTCGAATGCCAACACCACGCACGACGGTAAGCTCACGAAGGATCAGGCGGCCGCAGGCATGCCGATGGTCGCGAAGCATTTCGATGAAATCGACACGCAGAAAGCGGGCTACATTACGTTGCCGCAGATCGCGGCATTCATGCGGGAGCGCGGGGCAGCGCACTGAGCCGCGCGGGTATCGGCGGGATCGTGGGATCTTTGTGGTCCCAACGCGCGATGAAATCTGCCACGTCCTGTCGCGTGTGCATCGCCCGACGCTTAAACCGAG
Organism: Paraburkholderia sediminicola; assembly: GCF_046030555.1. Lineage (GTDB taxonomy): Bacteria > Pseudomonadota > Gammaproteobacteria > Burkholderiales > Burkholderiaceae > Paraburkholderia > Paraburkholderia sediminicola_E. The sequence goes on from NZ_JAQQCH010000002.1 coordinate 506,654, forward strand.
GAGCTTTCCTATGGATCGTCCCGCCAAAATCATCGTGCTCGACGACGAAGCCGAACTGCGCAACATGCTGCAGCGCTTCCTGCGCGGCCACGGTTTCGACGTGCGTATCGCGGAAGACGGCAAGCGGCTCGACCGCTATCTGGAACGCGAGCCGTTCGATCTGCTGGTGCTCGATCTGATGATCGGCGAAGAGGACGGCCTCGCCATTTGCGCCCGCTTGCGCGCGCAAGGGCAGACGTTGCCGATCCTGATGCTGACCGCGAAGGGCGATCCGCTCGACAAGGTGGTCGGCCTTGAGACCGGTGCCGACGACTACCTCGCCAAACCGTTCCTGCCACGTGAACTGGTGGCGCGGATCAATGCGCTGTTGCGCCGCCAGAAGATGGCTTCGGGCGAGGTCACCGTGACCTCGCAGAGCGTGCGCTTCGGCGATTTCAGTCTCGATGTCGGCAAGCAGCAGTTGTCGCGAGCGGGTGAGTTGCTCGAGATTCATTCGGCGCAGATGCTGTTGCTGGTCGCGCTGGCTTCCTCGCCGAACCGTTCCGTGAGTCGTGACAATCTGCTCGCGCGCGCCCGTGGCCGTGAGCACGATGCACTCGATCGCAGCATCGACGTGCAGGTGCTGAGGCTCAGGCAGATCGTCGAGGACGATCCTTCGAAACCGCGTTTCATCAAGACCGTGTGGGGTGTCGGTTACATGCTGATCGCGGACGTCGACTCATGACGCGCTCGCTGCTGCAGAGCGTGCTCCCGAAAACGCTGCTGGCGCGCAATATCGTCTTGCTGATCGTGCTGGTGATGCTGAGCCAGATATGCGCGCTCGGTGTCCTGCTGCACTATGTGCAGCGGCCCCGCGTCGAACGGGCGGCTACGGTGTTCGCCACCTACGTAACGACGCTCGACAATCTGCTTCAAGCCACGCCGCCTCGCGCGCGTGCCGATTTGACCACACGCCTCGACGCTCGCGCGCAACTACCCGCCGACGCTGCAGTTGCACCGCCGCCTGATCTGATGCGCGCCTATCGCACGTATCAGCGCAACGTGTTTCTCGAGAGCTTGCGCGCGCACCTGCCCGCCGACATGCCGGCGCGCTGGCAATCCGAAGGTGGTCAACGGCTGTGGATTCGCATGCACGCACCGGCCGATGCGCCGCACACGCCGTACTGGATCGCGCTGCCGATTCCCGAGGACGCGCAAGGCGCCGGACTCGACGCGGCGATCCTGCTGTCGCTCGGTCTGGGCGCACTGGCGGCGCTGACCGGCTACGTGATCCAGCGCCACCTCAACCAGCCGCTCCAGGCGTTGACGCGGGCGGCGCGGCGCGTGAGCGCTGGTGAAACGCCCGCGCCGTTGCCGATCGACGGTCCTGCCGAAATCGCCACGGTAAGCAACGCGTTCAATCAGATGACGCATGCGTTGCAGCAAGCCGAGGCGACGCGCGCGCTGATGCTGGCGGGCATCTCGCACGATATCCGCACGCCGCTGACCAAACTGCGCCTTTCGATGGCCATGGCGATGCCTGACGGCAGCGACAGCAGCTTCGTGGTTGCCGCCGAGTCGTACCTCGATCAGATCGAGACGATCTTGCAGCAGTTCATGGATTACGCGGGCAGTGGCGAACGTGAGGTCGCCGAGGCTGGCGATCTGAATGCGCTGATCGAACGGCTGGCCGGCGATTTCGCGGGACTGGGGCATGAGTTCGAGTTGTCGCTCGCGAGCTTGCCCGCTGTGGCCTACCGGCCGATCAGCATGATGCGGCTCCTGATGAACCTGATGCAGAACGCGATCGTATATGGCGGCACGGGGCTCGCTGTGCGGAGTTGGGCCACAGGTGCAGCCGTATATGTCGCAGTCGGTGATCGCGGCACAGGGCTTTCGGCGGAGGAGCTGGAGCAGCTGAAGGCGCCGTTTCAGCGTGGCCGCAATGCTCGCGCGCATAGTGGCGGCACCGGACTGGGGCTTGCGATTGTCGAGCGGATCGCGCGGCTGCACGGCGGCAGCCTGCAGTTTCATGCGCGCGAAGGCGGCGGCCTGGAGGTGTGGGTGGTGTTGCCGTTCATTTCCGATCCAGCCATGCGTCCAGCCCGACCCGAAACGCCACACCCGCGATAACCGGCACGGTCAGCATAAGAATGATGCCGAAGTTGGGAATCTCGTCGCCGTAAGTGATCGGACCGTAGAGCACGACCGTCGCAACGATCGCGAAGACCACGACGCCGACCGCAACCATCATAAGATTGCGCGCCACAATGGATACATCCTTGCGCTTTGCCTTGCCCGGCTCGGTGCTGGCAGCGGGGACTTCGTCGTGTTGAACGGGCATGATGGTTCTCGTGACTGGAAGAAGTGCCGCGCAGGACGCGGCTGCCAATGCAACTTCAATATGCGTTACAAAACGCAATGACAAAATTCATTACAAATGCGTGCATTACAAAGCGCAGCGGTGAGTGGAATGCCGACCAAGGCGCGATCGGCATCATACCCGGGGTGGTGGGTGCCGCGCACATCAAGCTGCGCCGGCCAGCAATCCCGCGGCAACGATCACCAGCACGAGGGCGGCAATCGCACTGAACCGGTAGTCGCGTTGATGCAGGAACATCCCTAACATCAATATAAGCCGCATTATCGGCAGCAGGATGAAAAGCGCGATACCGACCGTCACAATATGCATGCCGGCCGACGTTGAAAGCAGTCCGGCGGGGGGGCGCATGCCGGGCAATATGCCGCCAAGGCTGGCTGGAAGGCTCATTGCCAGGCTAATTGCAAGGCCAGTCGCAATCGTGCCTGTTGCCACCCATGTGCCGTAGTGCAGGAGCTTCGCCAGCCAGTATTCGAGCCGTGCCCCGGTCGACGCGACGCGGTTCATGCCGGTGCACCGAATAGTTGGACGCCGAATGCTTCGAGCAGCATCTGCACGGCGAGCAGCGCAAGCACCACGACAAAGAGCACACGCAGTTTCTCGCCTGACACGCGCGTGAGAATGCGCGCGCCGAGCACGGCGCCCACGACCGAGCCCAATGCCACCGGGCCGGCGATCGCGGCCACGATCTCACCGCGCAGGAAGTAAGCCCCGGCACTGGCCGCCGCCGTGACGCCGATCATGAAATTGGATGTCGCGGACGAGACCTTGATCGGCAAGCGCAGCGCGGTATCCATTGCCGGAATCTTGAGGACGCCGCTGCCGATGCCGAGCAACGCCGAAATCAACCCTGCTCCGTACATCAGCGACAAACCCAGCGGTACGCGTTGCACGCGATAGTCGACATCGCGTCCAAGCGCGCGATCCGGATAGCTCGAATCCAGTTGCAACGAAGCGCCCCACGAATGTACGCCCGGCGCGTTAGCGCCAAAGCTGGCGATCGGATCGGCGCGCCGTGCGAGCATTTGCTGGGCGGAGAGCAGCAGAATGACCGCAAAAATGAAAAACAGCATGGGCACCGGGATGAGCCCGCTCAGCAGCACGCCGGACAACGCGCCTAGCGTGGTGGCGGTTTCCAGAACGACGGCGAGACGGATATTGGTCAAGCGACCGCGCAGGAAGGGCGCGGCGCCGCCGCACGAACAGGCGATCACCGAAACGATGCTGGCGCCAATTGCGACGTGAATATCGAGGTGGCCGAACATGGTCAGGACAGGCACGATAAAGATGCCGCTTGCCATGCCGAGCATGCCGCCCAGCGCGCTTGCCCCGACCGACACCGCGACGAGCCACAGTGTGTAGCTCAGATCCATCGTAGCCTGCGCGCCGGTCATTGGCCGTTCGGCTTGCGCCGGGCGAGACGCGTGACGAACTGGATCTGATCGCCCCGGTAGTACAGCTTTTCATAGTCGACCGGACGGTTTTCGTCGCAATACGAGGTTCGCTCGATCAGGAAAATCGGGCTGCCCGCCTCAACCTCAAGGGCCTGCGCAACGGCTTCGTCCGCGGCGATCGCTTCGAGCCGGTATTCAGCTTCGATCAGCGGGATGCCGTACTTCTCTTCGAGCAGCGTGAAGATCGGCTCCGCCTCCAGATCGTTTTCGATGATCTTTTCGCCGATGTCTTTCGGCAGCCAGGTTTCGTCGAACGAAAGCGGCGTGCCGTCGGCGATACGCACGCGCTGAATATGAACGACGGGCGTACCCGGTTCGAGCGCCAGTTTGCCGGCGACGGCGTCGCTCGCGTTTTCGATTTGTCGCGCCAACAGCCGGGCGGTCGGATGGCGGCCGTGCGCACGCATATCCTCGACAAAACCGCTCAGTTCAGTGAGCGGCTGAGTGAGGCGCGGCTGCGTGACGAAGGTCCCTTTGCCCCGGCGGATTTCGATCAAGCCGCGCGCAATCAGGTTCTGCACCGTTTTTTGCAGCGTGGTGCGGCTGATGTTGAAGCTTGCCAGGAGGCTTGCTTCGTTGGGTAACTGCGTGCCTGGCGGATAGGTGCCGTCTGCGATCCGCGCGGCGAGTACTGCTTCGACCTGCGCGTAGAGAGGGAGCTGGCTGTTGCGATCGGTGTTCATTATAGACATCATGACGTCATGATGTCTTGGTGTCAAGGCGCGATTTCCGGCCTGGCAGTCGTCGTTTTTCCCTAGTCGAGATGGACTACGTGCCGTTTGACCTGTCATGTTAGCCTCGCTTTGCACAAAAACGGCGGTCCCGATCTCGGGATGCGCCGGTTTTTTTGCCAACGTGTCGCGCGGGAAATTGCATATCAAACGATTCAATCTGAATTTATTCGTTATGCAAAATAATCGAGAAGCATGGCGACTCGATCAGATCTATAAAACACAATCAAAAGGGAAGGGAATGTCAAAACGCACCTGGATGCGCGCACTTTTCGCTACCATTTCTGCTTTTCTCGTCGGCGTTATCGTCGTCGCGTGTGGCTCATCATCTTCGTCACTCAATGTGACCGGCCAGCAGCAGATCAAACACGTTTTCGTCATCACGCTCGAAAACGAAAACTACGCGACCACCTTCGGCGCGAACAGCAAGGCGCCGTATCTGTCGCAGACACTGGCTTCGCAAGGCGCGCTGGTGCAGCAGTACTACGGAACCGGGCACGTGAGCCTCGACAACTACATCTCGATGATCAGCGGTCAGGCGCCGACGCCGGAAACGGACAACGATTGCCCGATCTACCAGGACTTCAAGCTCACGGGTATGACGGCGGACGGTCAGGCGATCGGCTCGGGCTGTGTGTATCCGGCGAGCATCAAGACGCTGCCGGACCAACTGAAGGCTGCTGGTTTGACATGGAAGGGCTATGAAGACGATATGGGCAACGACCCGACGCGTGAAGCCACCACCTGTGGTCATCCGGCGCTCAACACAACCGACCTCACACAGGTTGGGCAAGCGCCGAGCGCGGCGGTACCGCTGGGCGACCAGTACGCGACGCGTCACAACCCGTTCATGTACTTCCACTCGATCATCGATTCGTCAGACTGCGTCCAGAACGTTGTGAATCTGAACAGGCTCACAACCGACCTGCAATCGATCTCGACCACCGCCAACTTCAACCTGATTACGCCGAATCTGTGCGACGACGGCCACGACGCGCCGTGCGTGAACGGCCAGCCGGGCGGCCTGACGAGCGCGAACACATTCCTGCAGAAGTGGGTGCCAATTATCACCGCCTCGCCGGCGTTCCAGAAGGACGGTCTGTTGATCGTCAATTTCGACGAGAGCAGCTACGCGTCAGTGAGCCAGCCCTCGGCGGGACAAACGCAGCTGACTTTCGCGGGTACAACCTGCTGCAGCCAGCAGCCGGGTCCGAATCTGCCGGCGTTCCCGGAGACTTCGTCGCTGTCGTACAAGGGCGCGACAATCAACCTGACCAAGCAGAGCTTCGGCGGCGATCAGACCGGTGCCGTGATGATCTCGAAGTTCATCAAACCGGGCACGGTGTCGACAGTGCAGTACAACCATTACTCGATGCTCAGGAGCATTGAAGACATCTTCCAGCTAGGTTATCTCGGCTACGCGGGGCAGGCTGGTCTGGCCGGGTTCGGCAACGACATTTTCACGAACCTGTAAGCGATCAGATGCCGGTTTGTGCAACGCGATTCACCGGGCGCACTGCCGCGCGACTCGCAGCGCTCGCTGTGCTGGCAGGCGCTGTCCTGTTGCCGATGGCAGCAGGTGCGGCGCCGACCGACTTGCCGCCCGCATACAGCGATGCCGCTGCGCTCGGCAAGCTGATGTTCTTCGATGCATCGTTGTCGGCGTCGGGCAAGATGTCGTGCGCGAGCTGTCATAGCCCGTCGCACGCGTACGGGCCGCCCAACGGGCTGGCCGCGCAACTGGGTGGGCCCGGGATGCGCTCGCAAGGCACGCGCGCCGTGCCGAGCCTGCGTTACGTGCTGAACCGCACGCCGATGTGGAGTCATGCGCAGGCGGCCAGCATGTCCGAGCGTCTGAGCGAGACGGACAACGCGCCGGTTGGTGGCTTCGGTTGGGATGGGCGCTTCAACCGTCTGCACGACCAGGCGAGCTTCCCGCTGTTCAATCCGGACGAGATGGCCAACAAGGACCCGGCGGCAGTGCTCGCGAAACTGGAGCAGGCGCCGTACGCGGCGCGCTTCAGGGAAGTGTTCGGCCAGAACATTTTCACCGATCCCAACAAGGCGTTCGCCCAGGCGATGTACGCCATCGAGCGCTTCGAGCTCGAAGACCCGAGTTTTCATCCGTACACCAGCAAGTTCGATGACTACCTTGATGGCAAGGTCCAGTTGACGGCACGCGAATTGCACGGCAAGAAGCTGTTCGACGATCCGGCGGGCGGCAATTGCGCCTCGTGTCACATCGATCAATCGGGTGTCGACGGCTCGCATCCACTTTTTACCGACTTCAACTTCCAGGCACTCGGCGTGCCACGCAATCCGGAGTTGCGTGCGAACGCGGATCCGAAGTACTTCGATATGGGTTTGTGTGGACCGCTACGCACCGATCAGTCGAGCGACAAGAGCAACTGCGGACTTTTCAAGTCCGTGTCGCTGCGTAACACGGCGACGCGGCATGTGTTCTTTCACAACGGCCGCTTCCATACGCTGAAGGATGCGCTGCGTTTCTACGTTCAGCGCGATACGAATCCGGCGAAGTGGTATCCGAAAGACGCGCGCGGCAAGGTCGATAAATTCAATGACTTGCCGGTTGCGCTGCGCGTGAATGTCGATACGACCGACGAGCCGCTCACGCGCAAAGTGGGCGAGCGCCCCGTGTGGTCCGAGCAGGATATCGACGACGTCGCCGCTTTTCTCACCACGCTGAACGACGGCTACAGAAGATAGTGACCGGACGAGAACGGGGACGCTTTCGAACCCGAGGCATACGCTGACAGTGGAGTGACCAAGGCGCCGCGCGTTACTATTTCGCCCGCTTGACCAGCGGTGTCTTGCAGCCTTGCAACAGGCGATGCAAGCTTGAACGCGACTTCGACAAAGCGCTGTTCATTGAAGCCATCGTGATCTCAAGGCTCAATGACCAAGACCAGGATCAGTTGACCGGAATTGAAACTCCCGTGCGTGTTCAGATAGCTCGACACCTGCTGGTTGACCGGCATTTCGACGTTGCCGATCACATCGGTAAGAAAGTCGTTCTGGTTCGCCGGCGTCGCCACCGTGGCGCCACCCTCGGCATAGCCGAGACCGCTTTGCGCACTCAACTTATGAGTGGTATCGATCGTAAACGAACTATTGGTCGCTGAGCAAAAAGGATGCCTTATCGTCGCGGAAGGTCGGCCGCCGCCAGGATGCTCATCAGCGTCTTCGCATTACGCTGCCCCTGATCTTCGAAGCAGTTGTTGAAAATGACGTGGGTGCGGCCGGCCCGCGTCGCGATTGCGCGGATCGAGGGGGCCAGTTCGGCCAGCTCGCCGTCGTTGTAGTCGTAATCGAAGCGATCGGCGGCGCTCGCCGCGCCGGTCGCACTCCACGTCTGCGTATTGCGGCCGTGCAAACGTACCATCGCGAGCTCGGGATGGGTCGCCTCCCATATCGTGTGCACGCGATTCGTCACATCCGGCGGGGCATCGACTATCACATGGACGAGGCTGCGCTCGCGCAGAAAGTCGAGCGTCCATTGCGCGTATTGATCGTCGAACCAGGATTGATTGCGAAACTCGGCGGCCATCAGATAGCCGGCCATGCGCGCCCGGCATTCGTCGACGAGGGCGAGACCGTCCGTCGCGCGCGTGATCCACGGCGCGAACTGGAACAACACCGCGCCGAGCCGTCCGGTCGAGCGCAGCGGTTCCAGTGCGTCCAGATAGCGCCGCCACAGCTCGTCACGGATTTCGGCGGGCACGTCGCGGTAGTAGACATTCTCTTTGCGCGGACCCGTGATGCCTTCGGGCAGCGCCATTGCAATGTCTTTGGGCAGGACGTCGGGTGAAGTCTGATGCCCGGTGAAAAGGCGAAACGCCTTGAAGTTGAAGGTGAAACCCTCCGGTGTACGCTCGCGCCACAACTGCGCATTGCTCGCTGAGGGCATCGCGTAGTAGGCCGAATCGACTTCGACAAGCGGAAACTGCGACGCGTAGAAGCGCAGCCGGGCCTCAGCGCTGCTGCTGCCGCGTGGATAGAAGCGCTTGCAGGCAATGAGCGTCTTATCGGTCCAGCCTGCGGTGCCGCAGCGGATGTCCATCAGTGGAGTTGTGTCGATTGCGAGGAGTCGATGAGCCTAGGAAGCCGCCTCCGTATGATCGAGCCAGTACGCGAGTTCGTACCGCAACTGCGAGATATCGAGCGGCTTGCCGAGCAGCCGGGCGCCCGGGATGGTGTCGCCGATGTCGGCATTCTTGCCATAGCCCGACACCAGCAACACGCGGATGTCCGGCTGCTGACGCAGCACCACACGCGCCAGGTTGTCGCCGGACATGCCGGGCAAGGTCAGGTCCGTGAACAGGATGTCGAAACGTTGCGCGGGCATGAGCGGCAACGCTTCTTCGGCGCTCGCGACCGCCGTGCAGTCGAGACCCAGCGCGCCGAGTAGTTCGCTGAGTGCATCACGCGAATCGGTGTCGTCTTCGACCAGCAGCACACGAGCCGGCGTGCCGGCTTGGCGTGGCGGCGGACTGGCCATTGAATTCCCGAGCGCGCTCGCCGAGACGTTGGCGAGTGAGTTTTCGCCCGCGGAGTCGGGCTCGTGCGGCAGGATTTCGCGCGGCTCGGACGCCGCGGATACGCTGGCTGGATCGTAAACCGCACGTGGCACGCAGGGGGCGATCTGCCCAACACTCACGTCGGCGATTCCAGCGCGCAATACGCCGCGCACCTTGCGCGCGAGATCGTCGCGCCGGTACGGCTTGGAGAGCAGCGTGATGCCGGCGTCGAGCTTGCCGTGATGGACGATCTCGTCACGCGTATAGCCCGAGGTGAAGAGTGTTGGCACCGTGGGTGAACGCGCCGCTGCACGCTGCGCCAGTTCCACGCTTTTCACCTGGCCTGGCATCACGACATCGGTAAACAGCAGATCGATCGGCACGTCGCTATCGATGAATTCGATCGCCGCGTCGCCACTCGATGCTGTCAGCACTTTATAGCCGAGTTGCGCGAGCATTTCGACGGCGGTCAGGCGCACATCCGCATCGTCTTCGACCACCAGGATCGTTTCACCGCCGCCCACGGGCGCCGCGGTCTGATCGACGGTTTCCGCTGTTTCCGGCTCGCAGCAGCGCGGGAAAAATAGCGAGACGGTGGTGCCGCGTCCCACTTTGCTGTCGATCAACGTATGGCCGCCGCTTTGTCTGACGAAACCGAATACCATGCTTAAGCCCAGGCCGGTGCCATGGCCGTCGGGTTTGGTCGTGAAGAACGGTTCGAAGACGCGCTCCACGATTTCGGGCTTCATGCCGGTGCCGGTATCGTTCACCGAGAACACCACATATTGCCCCGGCGAGAGTTCCGGCTTGCCGTGGCAAAACACCGAGTCCAGCACGCGGTTCGTCGCGCAAACGGTGAGTGTGCCGTCGGCTTGCATCGCGTCGCGCGCATTGATCGCGAGATTAAGCAGCGCGTTTTCGAGTTGATTGCGATCGACCTGCACGTGCCACAGATCGTCGCTCAATACCGTTTCGATCTTGACAGTCTCGCCGAGCGCGCGGTGCAGCATCTCGCTCATGCCGGCGAGCAGGCGGCGCGGGTTCAGCACGGTCGGCGAGAGCGGCTGGCGTCTCGCGAAGGCGAGCAGATGCGCGGCCAGTTTCGCGCCGCGTTTGACGGCATCGGTCGCGGCGGACAAACGCCGCAACGTGGCCGGACTGTCGTTGGTATCGGCGGCGAGCATCTGCAGATTGCCGTTGATCACTTGCAGCACGTTGTTGAAGTCATGCGCGACGCCGCCTGTGAGGCTGCCGATCGCTTCCATCTTCTGAGCCTGGCGCAACTGCTCTTCGGCGACCGCCCGTGCCGCGACCTCATCGGTAACGCGCTGTTCGAGCGTTTCGGTCAACTGGCGCAGCGACTGTTCGGCGATCTTGCGTTCGTGGATGTCGATCAGCACGCCTGGAAAGCGGGTCGGCTCCCCCTGTTCGTCGAACTCACACTGGCCGTTCGCCTGCACCCACATATAGTCGCCATCGGGGCGGCGAATCCGGTATTCGGCGCGAAACGGCTGGCCGGTGCGCATCGCTTCGATCGTCATGCGCTCGTTGAGCGGCTGGTCGTCCGGATGAATCACTTGTGCCGCGGCATTGCGCTCGACCCCTTTCGCGGCCTCGTCGAGCGGAAACGAAAAGGTGCGGGCGAAACGTTCGTCGCCGGTGACGGTGCCGGTGCGTACGTCGAGCACCCAGGTGCCGAGCACGGCGCCGGTATTGAGGGCGAGTTGCAGCCGTTCGTTGGTCTCGTGCAGCTCCGCTTCGGCACGCTGCCGCCAGCGCTCGGTCAGCACGCGCGCGGTGGTCTCGACGACCATGGCGAGTACGCCGGCGGGTGCGCCGCTGTCGTCGGCGACCGGGCTGTAGTAGAGGTCCATCCAGACATCTTCTGGCTTGCCGTCGCGCAGCAGGACCAGTTCCTTGTCGCGATACGACAGGGTGCCGCCGGCGAGACACGTGAGCATCACATGCCGGTTGAAATCGGCGACCTCCGGCCAGCCGTGTTCGACTTGACAGCCGAGCAGATACGGATGCCGTCCGCCCGCGAATATCGCGTAGGCGTCGTTGTAGATCATGTAGCCCGGTTTGCCCCATAGAAGCACGAGGGGCACGGGCGAGGCGAGCAGCATTTGAACGGTGGCGATCAGACTGCGCGGCCAGCTTTCGATGGCGCCGAGGTCGGTTGCGGTCCAGTCGAATTCGCTGATGCGACGCGCCATTTCCCCGTTCCAGCCGGGGCAGCCATGGTCTTGTGCCGGGAATGGCATTGCTGCGCTCCACAGAGATCACGTCGATAAATGTGTCCCCACTCTGCCGGCGCGCATGGCGCGCGCGAATGTGTTCAGCAGGAGGCGGGATGAATCTTCTGCCGTGCGCCGCGAGCCGGCGCGAAGCGGCCGGGCGGCAGCGATAATTGTAGGTCACAACGCTGGTCTGGTGGCGTATCAGAAGGGGCTCTGCGGGTTTAGCCGAGCCGTCGTCGCGAACCGCCTCGCAACTTTTACCTGCGTTGCTCAAGTCAGCGCGCGGGACCCGGAAAGAAGCGCACGGGTCGCCGGCTCTGATTGGATGTCGACGGCCTTGGCGCGACCCGAACGGTGCACCTCGGCGGCAGGAAAGGGCGGGCGTGTTTCGTGCTGCCTGGACTTGTTTGCTTGCACCAACGGGTGCAAGGTGGGGCGGGCGCCACATCGAATTCGAACTTCAATAAAACGCGGGCCATACGATGCCGAAGAAAAACATCACACGAAACAAACTGCCTAAACCGGGTGCACGTCAGGCGCTGCTGACCACGCGCCGCAACGCCCGAATGGCGCGCTCGGCGCATGCGTATGTGCGGGGCAACACCAGCAAGTTCTACGAATGGCTCGAAGGAATGAAGAGTCATGCGTTGCCGGAAGGTCCGGCGATCTGGATCTGCGGCGATTGCCATACCGGCAATCTGGGGCCGGTCGCCGATGCACAAGGACGCGTCGAAATCCAGATTCGCGACCTCGACCAGACGGTGATCGGCAATCCCGCGCACGATCTGATTCGTCTTGGCCTGTCATTGGCGACGGCCGCGCGCGGTTCGGACCTGCCGGGTGTCACGACCGTGCTCATGATGGAGGCGTTGGCGGACGGCTACGAGCGTGCTTTCGACGAAGCGGCTGGCGATGCCGACATCCGCGCCGAGAAGCCTGAGGCGGTGAGGGTGGTGATGAAGGAAGCGGTGCGCCGTTCGTGGCGTCATCTGGCGGAGGAGCGGATTGAGGATGTCGAGCCGAGCATTCCGCTTGGTGCGCGGTTCTGGCCGTTGGCGAAGCGCGAGCGGCGCGAGATCGAGGCGCTGTTCGAGAAGGGTTCGCTGGCGCGGCTCGCGACGGTATTGCGCGGTAATGGTGACGACGCTGAGGTCGAGGTACTCGACGCGGCTTACTGGGTGAAGGGATGCAGTTCGCTCGGGCGCTTGCGGTACGCGGTGCTGCTGGACATCGACGGTGCTGCGGTGGATGGCGACGATCTATGCCTGATCGACATCAAGGAAGCTGCGCAGGCGGCGGCGCCGCGCTATCCTGGCGTGCGCATGCCGCGGGATAACGCCGAGCGGGTTGTGGAGGGGGCACGGCATTTGTCGCCATCGCTGGGCGAGCGGATGCGGGCGGCGCGGTTATCGGATCGCGCTGTGGTGATACGCGAGTTGCTGCCGCAGGATATGAAGCTGACGATCGAGCAGTTGACTCAGGATGAGGCGATGAAAGCTGCGCGTTTTCTTGCGATGGTGGTGGGGAGGGCGCATGCGCGGCAGATGGATGGTGGGGAGCGTGCGGCCTGGCTTGCTGAGTTGCGGAGGAATCGGTCGAAGACCCTCGATGCGCCGGGGTGGCTTTGGAAAAGTATTGTGGAGTTGGTTAGTAGCCATGCGGCTGGGTATTTGGAGCATTGTCGGCGGTATGCTATTGAGAGGCAGGATAACTAAGTGGTTTGATTTTTTTTGCCTGCGCGGCGCTTGGTGTCTGTGTTTTTATGGCGTCGGCCTTTCCTTGAATTGTTATTGGTTTATTAGTGTCGCCCCTGTGCGGGGCAGGCACCTACTTTTCTTTGCCTGCTGCAAAGAAAAGTAGGCAAAAGAAAGCAGCTCACACCGCTAGCTCATAAGTGGGTCCCCTGGCTTGGAGGGGATAGTGGTACATCTGGAATCCGTGCCCTCGCAGATTTGCCGTAAGTGACAAAGTGCTCATCAGCTCCCACTCCGCACTGCGTGCGTCGCGGACGAGTATGCCTGGGAAACCGGAGACTTCGTTTAAGCGCGGCGGGAGCCGTCGGCTTCGCCTCGGCGAAATTCCGAATGAAACGTGAGTGCAAAAACGCAGCAATCGTTTCTGAGAATTGCGCTTCGGCGCGCGCAGCGCCGCCGGAAGAATGACGCCCTTGTCACTAACGCGGAGTGTGCGGGAACACAGATTCCAGATGTACCACTACCGCAACTGTGCGGGGGACCCACTTAAGAATTAGCGGTTTGAGCCGCTTTCTTTTGCCTACTTTTCTTTGCGGCATGCAAAGAAAAGTAGGTGCCCGCCCCGCACAGGGGCGACGCTAATAAACCAATAACAATTCAAGGAAAGGCCAAAGCCATAAAAACACAGACACCAAGCGCCGCGCAGGCAAAAAAACAAGAAAAGCCCACCGCCGCAGGCACACAAAAACAAGCGCCGCGCAGGCAAAAAAAACCAAACAACGACACTGCCACAAAACCACCAACAATACCGCCGCCAAAGGCAAAAAACCCTAATTCGACAACGACAAATACGGCGAACTAAGCGGCGTAGGCGGAAACGGCTGCAAGCCAGTCTGTTTACTAAAGCTATACCGCACATAAACAGCCGCGAGCCACTCGCGATACTCATAAGCATTGCCGAGCGACGCAGTCGCTCCAAACGCCAACTGCGGCGCAAGTTGATATTCCCCCACCGCACTAAGCGAATAAGAAACCCCCGTCTTACTCTGCCCAGGATAAACCGCATCACTATCCAGACCAGTGCCGAGGGTTTTGGCTTGCGCCGCAGCATCGCCTTGGCGGCTGGAACCATCATTGAGCGGGAAGTAATTCGACGCATCCTGCCGATAATGCTGTACGCCGATCGACCCCTTCACGTCATAGGTAAACGCGCCATTGCGCCCAGTCCACTCCACCGGCAGATTCAGAATCACATACTGCTGCGGACTGAAGTACCCGCCCTGGCCATAAGTGAAGTACGACAGATTCTTGTTATAGGACATCAGTGTCGTGTTCACACCGATAGTCAACGTCTGGTCGGCATCCTTCAACAGCCGCGTGTAAATACCGCCGCCACCTTTGACCGCGTTATTGCTCGCGACGTTGTAGCCCATGTAGTGCTGGTACGCGGCGTTCACATACAGGCCGCTGGTGCCGTCATCCCATGCAAGGCTGGCGAGTCCGCCGTTGGACGTGACGCCGCCCCACTCAAGGCCGGAGCCCGAGTCGCGTGCGCCGGCATACGACAGCAGGCTGTCAGTCACCGCGCGGCGCGCGACGGCCAATGAATACGACACCTTGTCGGTAATGCTGCCGTTGTATTGCAAGCCGCCCACGATGTTCTTCTCGGGAAAACCGAGTGGCGTCACGCCAATATCGCCGCTAACACTGCGGCCTTCGTAGCCAAGCGACAGACCCACGCCGCTTGCGGTCTGGCTGCCATAGTTGTTGGTACCCGCAACCGCCGCCGCCGCGGACGTACTATTGGATAACCCCGCGCCAAATCGCGCGAGCGTCGAGAGATTGCCCGAGGCAGTGCCGGCGTCCAGCGTAACCGGGGTCGCCGTTATGACGATATGACCGTTGCCGGCCTTGATACGCCCTTGAACGGGCGCTTCGATATCTGTCAACGTCGACAGGCCGTCTTCGCCCTCACGATTGCGGAACACGATCCCGCCCGACACACTGCTCGACTGCTCGCGATTGACCTGCGCCAGTTCTTCGGCGACACCAAGCGTCTGCGTGTTGGCGACGTTCGGCTGCGGGTAGTTGCCGCCGTTGCCGTTCGCGCCGGGTTGTTGCGGGTAATACGGCTGCGCATAACCGGTCGGCGGCTGCGGGATATACGGCTGTTGTTGCTGCGCGTAATAGCCGGAGCCCTGATTCGGATACGGCTGATAAGGCTGCTGACCGTAAGCTTGCTGCGGCGGATACGGTTGATAAGGCTGCTGCGCGTAGCCCTGTTGTTGCTGCGGATAAGGCTGCTGGCTATAGGGCTGCTGGCCATAGGGCTGTTGCTGCGGATAAGCCTGGCTCTGCCCATACGGCGCCTGCGCATAAGCTTGCGCGTTGCGCGTGCTCTTCGATGTGCTTTGTTTCTTGCTGGCCGTGCGTTTCGTCGTCGTGGCCGAACCCGTGTAACGCGGCTGTTGCATCGAACCGGTATTGGCTTGCGCTTCGCGTGCCGCGGGCGACATCGGCCACGGCGTGGGCGCATAGCCGTCCGGCGGCTGCTGATATTGCCCTTGAGGATAGCCAGCTTGTTGAGGATAACCAGCTTGTTGCGGGTAGCCCGTCTGCTGCGGATACGCCGGGTTGTACTGCTGTTGCGGGGCCTGCTGCATCGGCTGCATCTGCGTTTGCATCTGCGGCTCGCCTTGTCCCGGATACGGTTGCAACGGCGCGCCGGACTGGCTCGACCCGTTGGTCTCCTGGCCGTAGCCACCTGGGCTCGTATCGGGTCGCGGCGCGTTATACGGAACGGCGGTAGGCGCGGCGTTTGGCGAATACGGCTGCGCGGGCGCAGTATAGGGCGCGACGTAAGGCGCGGGCTGCGAGGGAGGCGGATAGTTCGGCACGGTCTGTGACGGTAAGGAGGACTGCGAATACGGAAGCGACGCACGCGCGGCATTGAAGCCACTCTGGCCAAGCGCGGCATTGTCGGCGTCGGTCGGTGTGACCGTGGCGGTTTTACCTTCGAAGGGATTGGTGCCCGGCAGCGGTGTCGCGCC
The DNA here is from genome assembly GCF_046030555.1 of Paraburkholderia sediminicola. GTDB lineage: Bacteria > Pseudomonadota > Gammaproteobacteria > Burkholderiales > Burkholderiaceae > Paraburkholderia > Paraburkholderia sediminicola_E. Next base: position 522,720 of record NZ_JAQQCH010000002.1, read on the forward strand.
GATCCGGCGCATCGCGACTTCCCAGCCACGCGGCACATTGCTCGGCGCATTGGTGCGTGGCGCGTTGGCCATCAGCGGTGTATTGGCCGCGACCAGCGAGCGTTGCAGATAAGTCGACGCGAGCGACAGCTTGCCTTCGGCGCGATACATGCGGCCGACCGTCGCCAGCACACCCGGGTCTCCTGGCGCCGCAGCGAGCGCCTGATTGGCGAGCGATTCGGCGTAGCTGAACTGTTTCGCGCCGACCGCCGCGGGAATCGTCGCTTGCAGCAGGTTCAGGTCGTCTGGCTTGCGTTGCAGCGCGACGCGGTAACTGGCGAGCGCATTGCGGTCGTCGCCGGCGCTCGAATAGAGGCGGCCGAGGGCGGTTTGCAGATCCGGATTGTCGGGCATCGCCGCCAGCCACGGCGCGATCACGTCGTAGGCGCTGGCGAGGTCGCCGCGCTGACGCACCGCGTCGCATTGCTTGATGACGATACCCAGATTCAGATTGCCGAAATCCGTGCGCTGCTTCGGCGTCAATTGCATCGACGCGAGGCGTCGCATCACCATGCCGAGTTCGGCGTCCTGCTGTGTGGCGGACAGAATACCCGCATACTGCAGCAGCAGATCGGTGTTGCCGGGCGCCGCGTTCATCGCGCTGCGCACGAGGCTCAACGCGCGATTCGGGTCACCGGCCTGTTGATATCCGGCCGCGATCACGCCGATCAACTCGGGGCTGTTGCCGGCGACCGGCTCGGTCGCGTGCAACGTCGCCAGTGCTTGTTGCGACTGGCCGTTACGCGCCATCCGCGTCGCGAGGTCGGCCTGCTGATGCACCCACAAGCGGTGCTGCAAGGTCGTCATCGCGTCGGTGCGTTGCGTGACCGGAATCCGTTCGAGTTGCGCGAGACCGGTGGCCCAGTCCTGCGTTTCCGCCGACAGCAACGCGCTCGCATACAGCGCGTCGGTCATGTCGGGATGCGCGGCGAGCAGTCCGTCCATCATGCTGCGCGCATTCGCAACCGCGCCCTGTCGCACGTAAATGCGCGCGAGGTCCAGACGCAGCCAGGGGTCGTCGGGATCGTTCAGCAGCGCGTCTTCGAACAGGCTGCGGGCGCTGCCGAGATCGCCCCGCGCTTCGGCCGCGCGCGCCTGCGCGGCCTGCGCTTCGCCACGCAGACGATTGATGCCGCCGGCCTTCGATTGCTGTTCGGTGTTCAACTGATTGGCGAATTGCAGCGCCTCGTCGCCCCGGCCTTGTGCGGCGAGCGAACCGACGAGGCCGCGAATCGCATCGGGATTGTCGGCCTGGCGGCGCAGCGCCATCCGGTAAGCCTGTTCCGCGCCGACCGGGTCGCCGTTCGACAGCAGCATTTCGCCGAGCAGTACCTGCGCGGTGACGTCGGACGGATTCAGCGCGATCGCATGTTCGAAGAGCGCCTTCGCCTTCGCGAACTCACCGTTGCTGCGCGCGCCGATCGCGTCGCTCGTATAGGTCCAGTAGGTCGCGCTATCGAGCGCGGTTTTCCAACGCGCCGGATTGCCGCTGCGCGACGCGCGTTCCAGATAGTTACGGGCTTCGGCGAAGCGTTCCTGCTTCAACGCGGCGATACCCATGCCGCCGAGCGCGTCGGTGTCGTTCGGACTATTCGCCAGAACTGACGAAAACTTCGCGCGCGCCGTACCGAGGTCGCCACGATCGAGCGCGGCAAAACCGTCAGCGATGGTGCGTCCACGAACGTCGACCGTGGCGTTTTGCTGCGCGCGATCGCGGGCCGCCTTGTCCTGCTGAACCATTGACTCGTAGCGCGCCTTGACCGCGGCGTCATCGGTGGCGCCTTGCAGATACGCTTCGTACAGCGCGGCATCGGAGGGCCGTGCGTCGAGCCACAACAGCGCCTGCCGCCAGGCCTTCTTCGCCGACGCGCCGACCGTGCTGTCGGCGGCGAGCTTCTGCAAGCGCGCGATACCGTCGCGGCGCGTCACATCGCGATACGTCAGATGCTGTGCGTAGGCGAGGGTATAGCGCGGGTCGTCGGGGTTGTCGCGCGCGAGCTGTTCCAGGCCGCGGCGCGCCTGATCCCAGCCTTGCGGTGTGGCCGAGAGCGCCTGGTAATACTCGAGTTGCAGTTCGGGCGTCGCCGGCTTGCCGTTCAACGCGCGCTGATATTCCTGCACGGCGCTCGCGCTTTGACCGGTTTGTGCAAGGCGCCTCGCGTCGTTGACGGTCTGGTCACGCAGGCTCGATTCGCCAAGACGGCGGCCCAGTTCGTCCAGATTCGGATAGTTCGGCGCGACCGCTTTCAGGCGCGCCAGATATTGCTGCGCGCCCGCACCGTCCTTGCGGTCGGCGAGCACCATGCCCATGCCGTAAAGCGCATCGGGCTGCTTCGGATCGATACTCAGCACTTTCTGCCACGCCTGTTCGGCGAGGTCGCCACGGTGATGCGATTGCCAGTACTTGCCCTGATCGATCAGCACGCTCAGAGGATCTTTCGACGCCTGCGCCAACGCGTCAGGCGAAGCCGTCGCCACGCAGCAGACGGCCGTGAGGCTCAGCGCGAACCGCAATGAAAACGCGAGGGCGCTCAATCGCATGCATTTCTCCAACTCGGCACGAGACGGCCGGCTTCGTCGAAACGATAGCGGCCGTCGATGAATCCGGTGCCGAACAAGCCCAGCACACGATCGTAATAGACAGGTTCACGGCCCGGCACGCCGGTGTCGAGCACGGCGAGATGCGTGCGCGCGAGACCGAGGCCGTGCTCGTCGCCGAGCGCCTTGAAGTACGGCGCGAGCGCGCCCCAATAGCTCAGCGGTCCTTCGCCGCTCGCCGCACCGGTGGTCGACGAGACCTTCTCGGGCGGAATGCCGGTTTGGGCAACTTTCGCGCGCATGCCGCCGAGCGCCGCAAGCCAGGGTTTGGCGAGCGGATCGGCGGGCGACGTGAGGCCGGCCCACAGGTAGACGCGGATCGCGTCATAGCTGCCGGTGTCACCCTCTTTCGGATCGACCACGAACTGACCGTTCTGCCACGCTGCCCAGTCGGGCGCGAAGCCTTGCGGCGCGGTGGTCCTGATCAGCTTGTAGGCGCTGTCGGCGAGCTTGGCCCACGGGCCGTTCGGCATGTCCTTTGCGAATGCGCGCAGCACCGGCAACGGCAGATAGCTCGGATTCAGGCGCGTCACGCCGCCGTCCTTGAAACCCTGCGGCCCGGGCAGCAGCATCGGGCCGACGCCCGGCAGCGTTGTCGTTTCCTGGCGCGCGATCTGCGCGGCGAGCGCCTGGCCGAGTTGCGTATAACTGGCCTCATGCCACAGGCGGCCGGCTTGCAGCAGGTCGTAGGCAATCCACAGGTCGGAGTCGGACGCGGCATTCGGATCGAGCACGCCGAACGAGCCGTCCGGTTTCTTGCCCCAGAGCCAGGACGGCAGCCGGACATTCTGCGGATCGAACTGATTGCCCGCGAGATTGGTGCGGGTCCAGTTCAGGAGCCGGTCGAAGGTAGCGCGGTCGTTCGCGACCAGCGCGAAGAACAGACCGTACGACTGGCCTTCCGAGGTGGTCTTCAGCGTCGGCGACGAGTAATCGATCACGCGGCCGTCGGCCTGCACGAAGTGTTCGACGAACGTGCGGTACGCCGGCCAGTCGTTGTTGCACGGCCCCGTCTGAGCCGGTGCCGACGTGGTCTGGGCCACCTTGATGAGATTGGCGAAACTCGTGGTCGCCGCAAGGACAAGTCCAAGACCAAGTCCGAGTGTCAGCGCCACGCGTGTCTTGTTGGTTCGAACCGGCATATCAGTCCTGTCAGTCCCTTAGGCGGCGCGCGGCGATCGAACGCAGCGTCCGGTAGAAGAGGCCGGCGATGATCAGCGCGGCGAGCACGCCGCCCAGCATCAGCAACAGCGGATGCGACGACAGCGCCCAGCGCAGATACTCCTGGGGCGACAAATGGCCGACATAGTACGCTTCACCGTTCGACGTGATGGTGACGGTACGGCCGTGGATCACGGCCATCGCGCCTTGAATCCCCTGCAGCACGTCGGCGTCGAGCAGGGCGGCGGACAGATCGGCGTCCGACTGGCCGGCCGCGCTCACCAGCGCGACGGCGCTGCGATTTTTCTGCAGCGGCGATTCGAAACCGGTCAGCAGCGCGTCGCCGTTCGAACTCACGAGCGTCAGGTCGGCGCGCGCCGGCGAGCGTTCGACGCCGCGCTCGCCATGCCACCAGTCTTCGAGTTTGAAGACGACGTCTGAGAGCGCGAAGGTGCGCGAATCGCCGTCGCTGGAGAACGGCATCGATTTGGCCCAGCGCTGCAGCAGCGGTTGCTTGCCCGGCGCGCCGAAAATCAGCAGATCCTTGTTGGTGTACTTGTCGACGTCGTCAGCGGTGCCCACCATGACGCCGTTCACCGGATAACCTGTCGATGCACCCATCCGGCCCATGGTCAGCAGGAACAGGCTGTAGTCGCTCGAATCGGCCTCGTTCGGCAAGACCACCGCGGTCTCCGAGAGGTCGGCCATGCGCGTGAACGGGAAACCGCTGTTGGCGAATGCCGCCAGATCGGGCAGCGCCATGTAATGCGGGAATGACGAGAGGTCGATGGTCGAGTTCGGATCGATCGCGCCGACCACGTTTTCCAGCAGACGGCCGTGACACTCGCCGGTGTTCGGAATGTCGTAGTAGAAATGCAGGCGCACCTGCGCGCGCGGCGTCAGCAGCAGCGGCGGAATATGCACGGTGCGGCGTGCTTCGGCAGTTTTGTCCGGCAAAACGCGCGCGAAGTAAAGACTCAGATCGAACACCGAGGCCGACTCGGCCGGAATCGGCAGCGCCTGCACGAAGCCGTCATTGACGCTGACGTTCAGCGACGAACGGTCGCGCAGCGGACGCACTGTGTAGCGGTAGCGCAGATCGATCGGCGCGCCCTTGGTGTGCCACATGAACAGATCGGGCGGTACGCGCAAATTGACGCGCACGGCGTCGGCGTCGTAGCCGGAGACGTTCAGGTCGCGCGCGTCGGCGAGCTCGCCGAAACGCACCGGACGGTTGGTCGGCAGCCAGTTCGGCGCGTCGTACGGCGCACGCTGCGCAAGTTCGTTCAATTGCGTGATCGTCGCGCTCTGGCCGCTCAGCGTGTTCTGCCCGATGCTGAGTGCCTTGGCGGCGGTTTTCAGTTCGGCTTCGGTGCGGCCGAGTACGAGCAGCAGCTTGCCGCGCGCCGGTGCTTCACGATCCACCACGGCGATAGTCGGGCCGGAAATCGCCGGAATTGTCACGCCGGCCGGGCGCTGGTCGTCGGTCGCGAACACTACCGCGTTGCCCGACAGGGGCGCGTTATCCAGTTGCGCCGGAAACAGCGCGCCGCGATAGCCGGCGAGCGCCCCGAACCATGACGCGACGATGCCGCCCGCTTCGAGCATCGTGGCGCCGGGTTTTTGCGGAAACACGAACGGCAGCTCGAGACGGCGCACGTCGCGGCGGTCGAAGAACGGTTGCGGCAGGGCGGCCAGATCCGGCTTGCTGGCGAGCGACGCGTAGGTCAGATCGAGCGAACTCGCATTGCTGACGGTGGCCCACAGCGACGAATTCGCCGGGTCTTCGCAGCTCGTCGTGTAATGGCCGATCAACTGCACATTCAGGTGGTTGAATTCGGTGATGAAACGCGGATCGATCGAGACGTCGCGCGCCACCAGCATGCCGGCCTGTTCGTGCGGTACCGGCAGCGTCGCGGCGACTTCGCCGTTCACCAGCACTTTCAGCTGGGAAATATTCGCGAGCAGCGCGGGCGAGTAGCTATAGACCAGATGCAGGATGGCGCCAGTCACCACTTCGTCGCCGCGCACCGAAAACGCGACGCCGTTCTGGCCATCGGTGCCGCGCAGTTGCAGCGGATCGTGCGCGCCGAGGTCGGCGAACGTGAGCGTTTGACGGCGGCCGCCCGGCACCAGCGTGCCCGGTTCGGCGGTGGTCGGGGTTCTGATACCCAAGGCTTTCACCGACGCTGCGGCGAGCGCAGGCGTGGGCGTGGCCAACTGCGCCTGCGCGATCGTGTTCGGATCGTAGACGACGGCCGCGCTTGGCGCGGGCATGCTGCCCACGCCCGTGGCGACGCGCGCAGCCGGCGCGCCCTGAGTTGCTGTCGACTGGCCAGCTTGTGACGCACTCGCGCCGCTCATGGCCGCCGCGGCCACTTCAGCTGCCGAGGCCAGCGGCGCCGCCAATGCGGTCTGCAACGTGAGCCAGCAGGCAAGCCCGTGCATCAAGCGTTGCGCAGGGGAGCGTCCAGACCGACGTGGACGTGCCTCCGGTTCCGTCCCACTGCGCTCGTGATTCGAGCGTTCGATGTTTGCCTTCGCCATCCTGTTGCCCATTGATCAGTCTTTGGTTTTTAGCTTCTTGACGTCCACCGGACGGCTTTTCATCGAGCTTCGAAGGTCGGCATAAAGATGTTCGAAAAGACCCGCAATGCCGCGTGCGCCGACCATCAGCACATGCGACAGACCGCGCAGCGGTGTGTCCTGCTGACGCCCTTCGGCCCAGCCGGTCCATGCGTCGGCGCGCGCGAAAGTGGTCTTGACGAACTCGTATTCCTGTTCCCGCGTCATGGCCGAGAAGCGCAGGCCCACGCGGCCCGGTTCCGTGAAGCCGACGGTGGCGGGGAAGGCGTATTCCTCGTCGCCGCGAAACAGCGATACGGTCACGCTTTCGTGCATCGGCACTTCGATCGCGGCGGGCAGCGCCACGCCGACGCCGCCTTCCGAGTAGTCGATGGTTTCGCAGGCGAGCGTGCGGCCGGTCGAGAACTTCAGCATCACGGGCATCGACATCGCCACCCGGTGTACCGCGCGAATCTGCCGGCGCTCACTGGCCGCGGCCACGCTCGCGCCGAGAATCAGCATGTTGTAGGTGGTCCAGGCGAGGTTCAGGATGGTCGTGTTCACCACGCTGCGGATGTGCAGGTTCAGATAGATATGCACGATGCCCACGACAAAGCCGATCAGGTTCAACAACAGCAGGAACAGATACGGCCGCGAGATCGCCCAGTCGAAGTAGTTCTTCTCGATCTGGCCGCCCTTGGCCGTCACGTTGAATTTGCCGAGCTTCGGGTTGATCAGCGCCAGCAAGGTAGGCGCGGTGATGTACGACGCCAGCACCGATTCGTAGACTTCGGCCCAGAACGAATGGCGGAACGAGCGCTGCATCCGCGAGTTGGTGATGCTCGCATGGATCATGTGCGGCAGTGCATAGACCGCGATCGTGCTGGCGGCGGCCTCGATCACGTGCGCGCCGAAGAACAGATATGACAGCGGCGCGGTCAGGAACACCAGACGCGGGATGCCGTAGAAGAAGTGCATCATCGCGTTCAGGTAGCACAGCCGCTGGCCGATTTTCAGGCCCTTGCCGGTCAGCGGATTGTCGATCCGGAAAATCTGCGTCATGCCGCGGGCCCAGCGAATCCGCTGGCCGATGTGGCCGGACAGACTTTCGGTGGCGAGACCCGCTGCCTGCGGGATCGCCAGATACGCGGTGGTGTAGCCGAGGCGGTGCAGTTTCAACGCGGTGTGCGCGTCTTCGGTGACCGTTTCGACTGCGATGCCGCCGATCTCCTCGACCATGGTCCGGCGCAACAGCGCACATGAGCCGCAGAAAAACGTGGCGTTCCACAGATCGTTGCCGTCCTGCACGAGGCCGTAGAACAGTTCGCCTTCGTTCGGCACCTTGCGGAAGGTGCCGAGATTGCGTTCGAACGGATCGGCGGAGAAGAAGTGGTGCGGCGTTTGCAGCATCGACAGCAACTTGTCTCGCAGGAACCAGCCGAGGCCGATCTGCAGGAACGAGCGGGTCGGAATGTGATCGCAGTCGAAGATTGCGAGGTACTCGCCCTGGGTGATCTTCAGGGCTTCATTGATGTTGCCGGCTTTCGCATGGCGGTTGTGCGTGCGGATCGTCCAGTTGACGCCGACATCCTCGCAGAACGCCTTGAACTCGGGACGGCGGCCGTCGTCGAGCACGTGGATCGAAATCTTGTCGGCCGGATAGTCGAGCGCGAGCGCCGCGTAGATGGTCGGCTTCACCACCGAGAGCGGCTCGTTGTAGGTCGGGATCAACACGTCGACGGTCGGCCACAGCTCGCGCGAGGTGGGCAGCGGCATCGGCGCGCGTTTGAGCGGCCATGCGGTCTGGAAGTAGCCGAGCAGCAGCACGATGGTCGAATAGACTTCAGCCGACACCAGCAGCAGTCCCCACGCGGCGTCGAGCGGATGTTCCCAGTAAGTCGTCGAAGTCAGCCGCCAGTACATATAGCGGCCCGACGTGACCACCGAGAGCATGATCATCACCATCGTCGCGTAACGGCCAGGCAGGCGGCGGAACCACAGCGCGGTGATGAAGCAGCAGGTCGCGAACGTCAGTTGCTCGTAGAACGCGAGCGGCACCGTGAACACGAAGTACAGCATTGTCAGCGCGAACAGCGTGACCAGACCCGTCACGATCCGGCTGTTCCAGAAGCGTGCGTCGACGAAGCGTTCGAGCCGTGACGGATCGCGGGCCTCGATGTCCTGTGACGGATGCGTGCTCATGCGACGTTCCTTGGCGAAACGGCGATCGCGTCGACCGCCGCCATCAGCCAGTTGCCGCACGAGCGAAAATCGGCGGCCGCCTGGCTGAGTGGATCGTAGTGAATCAGCGTGGTGTCGCACGCGAGCGCTTCGCTCACGCCTTCGTCCAGATGGATCACGCCTGGGAAGAGCTTGCTGCCGAGCATCTGGCGCAACACCTTGAGGACGTCTTTGGTCAACTGGCGCGACTGGTCGATCTGGTTGATCACGTAGCCTTCGCCGCCGAACTCGGGGCGCGGCGCCGCATACGTTTCAATCAGCCGTTCCATTAACGGAATGGCCGCGTAGGACGCCGCGTCGGCGAGCACCACGTTCAGTGTGAAGGTGGCCGCGCACAACGCAGTGCGTACATACACGGACGAACCTGGCGGCGTATCGATGATGACGATGTCGGACGCGTCGAGCCGCAATCTTTGCAGCGACTGCGCGAGCCATCCCGGGTCCTGGTCGATATGCGCTTCGAAGCGGCGGCGGTCGTCTTCGAGCACCGCGCCATAGGGCACCACGGTCACGCCGTCCACACCGTCGAACATCACTGTTTGCCAGGGATCGCCCGTCAATGTGGCGCGCGACAAACCGTCAATGCTGTCGAGCGGCACGCCGAAATGCAGACGCAGCGCATTCTGCGGATCGAGGTCGAGGGCAATCACGCGCCGGCCGCTGGCGGCCAGCACAGACGCGAGATTGGCGGCGAGGGTGGTTTTACCGACCCCGCCTTTGGCGGACACGACCGCGATGACTTTCATGAGCGACGAGGGCCATTGACCAGCCACGAGTTGGAGGCGGCCGGCGTGGCGGCGCGCGGTGCGCTGGCCGGCGCGGCGGCCGTTTGTGCGGGTGTGCCGCGCAGACGGTCGAAGACCGATTGCAGCGGCGCGGATTCGCTTGGTGTGGCGGCGGGTTGCGGCGGCGCGGGTTCGGGTTCCGGGGCGAACAGTTTGCCGAGGATCGAAGCGGGCGGTCTGGGTGTCGTGCGTGTCGTCGTGTAGGTGTGGGCGGGTGTGGGCGCTTGCGCCCACGTCGGAGCGGTCGCGTTGAGTGGCGCCGATGTGGCGGCGCGTGGTGCGGGGGCGGCGGCAGGGATCCCGACGCGCGGCATCAGCGTGTTGGGTGGCATGCTCGCCATGGGTTGCGTGACAGGTGCTGCCGGCGCGTGGAACTGGGTCACGGGCGGCATACTTGCCGGCGGCATGACCGGAGGAACCGGAGCAGTGACAACGGGCGCTGCTGGAGCGGATTGCGCCGCCGCGGCTTCATCGTTCGTTTCGAGCGCGCCGAACCGCGAGGCGCCACTCGGCGCGGCAGGCTGGGTAGCGACGGCCACCGGCGGAATGTCACGCCGATGTGACCGGGTAAACAGCGGTGCCTTTGCGCGTGTGACCGAAGCGGCGTCTTTGGGTGTCGTGTCCTGACGATCGGCAGCCGACGCGTTTTGCGCCAATGCCGTGCTAGCAGGCTCGCGACGCTGCCCGATTGCGGGAATCGCCGGTTGCGTCAGGTCGAGCGTCACCAGCAGCGGCCAGCGAGTGCGCGCCGAACGGGCCTCGTTTTCGCGGCCGATTTCCTGGTACGCACTGGCGTCGCCGCCAAAATGATCGAACAGTTTTTCGATGTCGCTCGATGAACTCATAGTGCCGCCGTCTTGTTCATGACTTGCGTTGCCCCGATCTTTTTACTTATTGCGCTCAAACCGGATGCCGCCCCAGCCGAAACTCGATCGAGGTATCCGTGCCGTACTCGCTCGTTTGCGCCACCGACAGGCCCTGCGCGCCCAACGCGCTCAACCAGGTCTGATAGACGCCTTCGAGAAACGCCGGGGTCCATGCGAGCGCCGTGTTGCCGAACGCCTGCAGCGGCGCGCAGTAATGCACGATGCGCAGCGATTCGGCTTCGTCTGACAACTCGACGTAGCCCCAGTCCATGTCATGCCAGTACAGATTCAATACCTGAGCGAGTTCCGCCGTCGACCCGCAAGCGGGCAACTGATGTGCCGCGGCAAACCGGCAGCCCACGCGATACATCAGTTGGCGCAGTTCGTCGCGACCGATCTGCGCTTCGAACTCTGTTGCCAAGGCAGTCAGCATGCCGCGCCATTGTGGCGAGATCTGGCGTTCCAACAGGTAATCGAGAATTGGGACCATGTTTTCCGGGAAATGGCCGTTGCTTCGGCCGTGTATAGAAACGGGTGCCGACGGTCGAATGCGATCAAAGTGTTACGGAAAGCCGCGCGTTGCACGCGTCCAAGGTTATTTTTACCGAACTGTCTAGTCTGTCCGCCACACTTCGAAGGAGTCTACTGAAGACAGTAAGTTTTAGCCACTTTACATTCGTCTGCGTTATACGCGCAAACGATTGGAGCGGATGCGTGTTAATCGCGCAATTTTTGCTGGCTGAAGCGCGTTTCTTCGCTTCCTTACTGTGGTTATCCCTGGCGAGCGTGTTTGCGATCGATGCTGATATGCACGCGGCATGTCTCGCCTGACCTCATAGCGACTGAAGTCCGGGTTTGTTGACTGCTTTGCTGCCGCCGAGGGGCCCGGAAAGAAATCGCTAGATGGCGGTGTAGCCCTTACTGGGCGGGGCGCAATACTATTTTCGGGGAAGGCATAAATATTTGTCAGACGGTTGCCGTTATACATTGGCCGAGTGACCGGAGCCAGCCTGATATCTATCAATATGCTTTCCACTTCAACGAAGCAACTGTCCGATTCCGGTTTGCGCGATCGCTTTCATAGACGATCGCTGGAACATCAGCGTCCACTTTCGACCCTGACGATGGCGTTTACCGTTGTCGCGTTCCTGTGTTTCGTCGGCGCGCGCAACCTGGTCAACGGGCCGGCGACGCCGCTCGCCTACCGGCTTGCCTGCGCGCTGGTGCTCGCGCTGCTGGTGATGGCGATTCCGCGCGCCGGCTCGACCTGGACGTTCGGCGCAATTGGTGTCGCGTACTCGCTGGTGCTGGCGGCCGGTCTCGCGCTGAACGTCTCCGGCGTCGAACAGCCGTTGTTGTGGATACTGCCGGCCATGGTGGCGATCCCGATCTGCGCTGCGCCGCTGTGGCTTACGCCAATGCATTTCCTCGTCGGCAGTGGGATTTTCTATGCGGCGGCGCTTGCCTTGCTGTTGGGCGAGCCGCGCACCCATGACGTCGACGTGATCGTGTGGATGTGGATCGTGGCGATCGGCATACCGACTTCCGCTGTGTTTCACTTCAGTTTCTACAGGTTCCGGCGCAACCACTTTCTGCTCGAGAGCCAATTGGCGCAACTCGCCGCGACCGATCCGCTGACTGGCCTGCAAAACCGCCGCGCGTTTGTGAAGCAGGCCGAGCGCCGCCTCGAAGCCATGACGCCCGATGCGCGGGTCAGCGCGATTTTTCTCGACATCGACAGTTTCAAATCGCTGAACGACCGCTTCGGCCATGCGGTCGGCGACCATGCGCTGTACCAGGTGGCTCAGGTGCTGATGGAGGAGACCGCCGCGGACGACAGCGTGAGCCGGATTGGCGGCGAGGAGTTCGCGGTGCTGCTGCGCGACGGCCTGGCCGGCGCACTGGCGCTAGCCGAGCGCCTGCGGGGCGCGATTGCCGTGATCGAGCGCCCTGACGGCCATCTGACCGCGAGCTTCGGCGTGGCCGAACACCGGAGCGGCGAAAGTATCATGGTGTTGCTCGACCGCGCCGATGAAGCCTTGCTGCGCGCCAAACATTCGGGAAGAAACCGCGTATGCGCCGAACGCGCGTTGCCGCTCGATGCGCTGAAAATGCTCTCTGCCGATGTGCTTGCCGAGGGCGAGACGGTGGCGCCGCGGCATCTCTGGGATGACTATTACCTGACTTCGCACTTCCAGCCGCTCTACAGTTTGTCGCATCAGAAGCAGGTGGGCTTCGAGGCGCTGCTGCGAGGCGAGCAGAACGACGGCACGCTGGTGCCGCCCGTGGTGATGTTCGCGCCGAAGCCGTCCAGCGACGAAGGCGCACTCGATCGCGCGAGTCATGCCGTGCATCTGGCCAACGCGCGCAGGTCGCTGCCCGGCGACGCGTGGCTGTTCCTCAACATTCTGCCCTCCACGTTTGTCGCCGAAGGCTATGTGGATCAGCTCGCCATGATCGTGCGGGCGGTGGGGCTCGAGCCTGAGCGGGTGATTCTCGAGATTCTCGAATCGCATGGCGGCAGCGTCGACGACATGTCGCGGGCGGCGGCTTTGTACCGCGAGCACGGCTTCCTGATCGCCGTCGACGATTTCGGCGCGGGTCAATCGAATCTTGACCGGCTGTTCCGGATTCGGCCGGATATCGTGAAGCTCGACGGCGAGCTGATTCGTGCGACCAGTCACGGCTCCGGGCAGCCGATTTTGCCGAAGCTCGTTTCGCTGTTGCATCAGGCGGGGATGCTGGTTGTCGTGGAGGGCGTGGAGACCACTGAGGAGTTGATTCTTGCTGTTGAGTCGAATGTGGATTTCGCGCAGGGCTATCTGCTTGGGCGGCCGGCTGCTGAAATTGAGCCACCGGAATCGGTGCATCGGCGGATCGATGATGCTTTCGATGTGATTGCCCAGGGGAGGGCGCATCAGTATGCGTTGTTCGAGTCGGAAGTCGAGCCTTATCGGTCGGCCTTGAGCCGTGCGGCTGATGATTTGCGGGCTGGCGCTTTGATGGATCAGGCGTTTGCCTTGCTGGCTACGTTTGATCGCTGTATCAGTTGTTTTATTCTGGATGATTCGGGGCGGCAGATCGGACATGAGGTGCTGGGGCCGGCCTGGAGTAGCGAAGCGGCGTCGCTGCATCCCGTGGCGAATCCTCGCCATGCGAGATGGGATCATCGGCCTTATTTCCGTAATGCGGTTTTGTTGCCTGGGGTTGCTGTGGCTAGTAATCCTTATCTTTCTTTGGCCAGTGGCCGGCCTTGTATTGCCGTTACTTTGGCTTTGCAGTTTGCTGCCGAGAGGTCTGTTATTGGGGTGGAGCTGGATTGGTCGGCGGTGGGGTTGCCGTGGCCGGCGGGGGAATGAAGGGTTTGGGTTTTTTTTGCCTGTGCGGCGTTGGGCTTTTTTTGATTTATTTGCCTGCGCGGCGCTTGCCGTCTGTGTTTTTATGGCGTTGGCCTTTCCTTGAATTGTTATTGGTTTATTAGCGTCGCCCCTGTGCGGGGCAGGCACCTACTTTTCTTTGCCTGCCGCAAAGAAAAGTAGGCAAAAGAAAGCGGCTCACACCGCTAGCTCATAAGCGGGTCCCCTGGCTTGGAGGAGGTAGTGGCGCATCAGGAATCTGTGATCTCGCGCACCCCGCCTCAGTGACAAGGGCGTCATACTTCCGGCGGCGCTGCGCCCGCCGAAGCGCACTTCAAACGCCGTGCGCTATGTTTGGGCGCTCGAGGTTCTTTCAACGCCCGAGCTGGCCGTTGCGTAACCTATGCTCGATAGAGGCGCTCACGATTCATTCACATCTGCATCCCGCCGAGGTGAAGCTGAAGGCTCCCACCGCGCCACCGAAGCCCCATGGTTTCCCATGCAGACCCATCCGCGACGCACGTAGTGCGGAGTGGGAGTGGATGAGTGCTTTGTCACTTACGCAGAATGCGCGAGGGCACGGATTCCAGATGCACCACTACCGCAACTGCGCGGGGGACCCGCTTAAGAGCTAGCGGTTTGAGCTGCTTTCTTTTGCCTACTTTTCTTTGCAGCAGGCAAAGAAAAGTAGGTGCCCGCCCCGCACAGGGGCGACGCTAATAAACCAATAACAATTCAAGGAAAGGCCAAAGCCATAAAAACACAGACGAACAAACGCCGCACAGGCAACCAAAACAACCATTCCTCAATACCCGCCCTTCACGGACGCCGCCGCCCCGGCGGTTTTCTTGTACGAGGCCGCCAAATCAGCGGCCGCCCGACTCAACAAGCCTGTATCCGTCCCCACCGCCACAAACGTCGCGCCTGCCGCCATATACTCTGCAGCAATCCCCGAATCCGGCGCCAGTACACCCGCCGCTTTGCCGGCGTCCCGCACCTTCCTGATGCCACCGCAGATCGCTTCGCGCACGCTCGCGTCCCCCGGTTTGCCCAGCAACCCCATCGACGCACTCAAATCCGCCGGACCAAAAAACACGCCGTCAACGCCTTCCACGCCCGCAATCGCCGAAAGATTCTCCAGCCCCTGCACGGTTTCTACCTGCACCAGTACACACAACTCGTCTGCCGCCGTGTTCAGATAGTCCGGTATCCGGTTCCAACGCGATGCCCGCGCCAATGCACTGCCCACGCCGCGAATGCCCTGCGGCGGATAGCGCGTTGCCGCGACGGCGTCAGCCGCCTGCTCAGCCGTGTCGATCATCGGCAGCAACAAGGTCTGCGCGCCTATGTCGAGCAGTTGCTTGATCAACGCGCTATCGCTGCGCACCGGACGCACCACCGGATGCGATGCATATGCAGCCACAGCCTGCAATTGCGCCAGCGTGCTACGCACGTCGTTTGGTGCGTGCTCGTTGTCGATCAACAACCAATCGAAACCGGCGGTAGCCAGCAACTCGGTCACATAGGCGTCGGCGAGCGCGGCCCACAGGCCGAATTGCGGCTTGCCCTCAGCCAGTGCGCGCTTGAAGGTGTTTTGCGGTGGGGACATGTCGATTAACTCAAATAAGCTCAAATGAAATTCAAACCAATGCCGCCCAGCGGACCATAGTCGACGTGGAACGTGTCGCCCGCTCGTGCCGGGATCGGACTCGTGAACGAGCCGCTCAGAATCACGTCGTTCGCGTTCAGTCCTTCATCGTAGGGTGCGATCTTGTTCGCGAGCCATGCAACGCCAGTGGCGGGGTGATTCAGCACTGCGGCGGCGAGCCCGCTTTCTTCCACGGCGCCGTTTTTGTAAAGCAATGCGCCAACCCAACGGAGGTCGACGTCCATCGGACGCACCGGACGGCCGCCCAATACAATGCCGGCATTGGCCGCGAAGTCCGAAATGGTGTCGTAGACCTTGCGTGGCAACTTCGTCTCGCGGTCGAATTGTTCGATACGCGCATCGATAATCTCCACCGCAGGGGTCACGTAGGCGGTGGCATCGAGAACATCGAATAGCGTGACGCCGGTGCCCTTCAAAGGTTTGCTCAACACGAACGCTAATTCCACTTCCACGCGCGGCGCGATGAAGCGGTCGGCGCGGATGTCCTGCCCGCTTTCGATGAACATGCTGTCGAGCAGCGGCGCGTAGTCGGGTTCGTCAATCTGCGACGAACGCTGCATCGCGCGCGAAGTCAGGCCGATCTTGCGCCCCTTGATCACATGGCCCTCGGCCAGTTTGAGCTTCACCCACTCGCGCTGAATCGCGTACCCGTCTTCTACCGTCATCCCGGGATACCTGGCCGAGAAGTGGCGCAACTGAGTGCGCGTTTTCTCGGCGTTATCAAGTTCCGCCGCGAGGTCGCGGATTGTCTGTTCGTTTAGCATGATGGGTTCTCTATTAGCGGCTGCCGCCCCCAGCTTCCGGGCCGGAATAGTAGGCCGGAGCGTCAAGCCCGGGTCCAAGTCTCAGACCCAAGTCTCAGGCTCATGCCTCAAGCCCAGGTATCAGGCCTTAAGCCGCGCGTGCAAATTGTTGTGCTTCCAGGTACCGGTGTCGCTGAATTCATTGATCTCCAGCGACAACGCCAGGCCGTGTTTTTCAAACTCCGCGGCGAAGTGCTGTTTGATCACTTCAAATAGCGCATCGCCGGTCGCCTTTTTTGCTGCGTCCGAGCGGCCTGCGGCGATCTTCAGGTTCGCGTGCAGAAACGCGGCGTCGGCTCTGCCGTCGGCAATGGAGTACTGCTCGCAGCGCAAGGCGCGCACACGGATGCCGCCGAGCGGATAAATGCGTTGTTCGTTCTCGCGTTGGGCATCGAGGCAGCCAGCAAGCGATGCGCAAAGCTGCCCGATGCTTTCTTCGTCGGCGAGATTGGCGCTGTATTCGAGTGTCAAATGCGGCACAGTAGGCTCCTTACTCAGGGCTTAAGCGGGCAGGGGCGTCACAGGAAAGATCGCATTGATCTGGCCCGTGCCCGAACTGCCGAAATACGGCGTGACGACTTCAACCTTGCCGTCGTAACGATCCCAACCGAGCGCGCCGAGCAGCATTGCGGTGTCATGCATGCCGCCTTCTCCCCAGCATTTCTCGTTATAGAGCGGCAGCATCTCGCAGAAGGTCTTCCAGTCGCCGGCTTCCCACAACTCGACCACCTTGCGGTCCATCTGTTCGAGAAACGGGCTCCACACCTTGTGCATGAACTGCTCGGCGGTGCCGTTGTTGGCGAAGTGGTGGCTCAGTGAGCCGCTCGCCAGAATCGCCACGGTGCCGTCGTAACGTTCCTCGATGGCCTTGCGTACGGCGAGGCCAAAGCGCGCGCTGGTTTCGAGGTCGTGCCACATGCACCAGCCGGATACCGATACGGTCTTGAAGTGCTGGTCGCTATTCATATAGCGCATCGGCACCAGCGTGCCGTACTCGAGTTCGAGCGTGGTCGCACTGTGCGCCCGGCTTTTTACGCCCATCTCATTGGCGACTTCCGCGATCAGATCGCCGAGTTCGACATTGCCGGGATACGCGTACGGCATGTTCTTGATGAAATGCGGCAGTTCATTGCTCGTATAGACGCCTTCGAACTTCGGCGCGCAATTGATGTGGTATTCGCTGTTCACGAGCCAATGCACGTCGAATACGACGATCGTGTCCACACCCAATTCGCGGCAGCGCCGGCCGATTTCATGGTGGCCGTCGATCGCGGGCTGACGGCAACCTTTATGCGGACCGTCGAGTTCGGACAGATATAACGACGGGACATGTGTGACTTTTGCTGCCAACGCGAGTTTGCCCATCGCGGTCTCCTATTCTGTGTGGCGCGAGGCGTGATGCCTCGCGCGCAAATGACCGGCGTTCAGACGCCCCAGCGCGGAATGTGATGCGAGCCGAGCGATACGCACACATTCTTCGGTTCGAGGAACACTTCGTAGCTCCACGTGCCGCCTTCACGACCCACGCCCGATGCTTTCGTACCGCCGAACGGCTGGCGCAGATCGCGCACGTTCTGGCTGTTGACGAAGCACATGCCGGCCTGAACCGCAGCGGCGACGCGCAAGGCGCGGCCGGTGCTCTCGGTCCAGATGTAGCTCGACAAGCCGTAGGAGATGTCATTGGCGAGCTTGATCGCGTCGGCTTCGTCGTCGAACGGAATCAGGCAGGCGACCGGGCCGAAGATCTCTTCCTGCGCGATCCGCATGCGATTGTCGACGTGGACGAACACCGTTGGCTGCACGAAGTTGCCTTTGCGCATGGCTTCGGGCAAGTCGGGCGCGTCGAGTCCGCCGCACGCGAGCGTGGCGCCTTCTTTTGGACCCAGTTCGATATAGCTGCGTACTTTCGCCAGGTGCCCCTGGCTGATCATCGGGCCGACGATCGTGCTGTCGGCCAGCGGATCGCCCACCGTCAAGCGTTTTGCGCGTTCGACAAAACGCTCGGCAAAGCGCGCGTAAATCGAGCGTTGCACCAGAATGCGCGAACCCGCCGTGCAGCGCTCGCCATTGTTCGAGAAGATCATGAACACGGCGGCATCGAGCGCGCGTTCAAAATCGGCATCGTCAAAAATCACGAACGGCGACTTGCCGCCCAGCTCCATCGAAAACTTCTTCAGGCCCGCGGTCTGCACGATGCGATTGCCGGTTGCCGTCGATCCGGTGAATGACACCGCATGCACATCCGGGTGCGCCACCAGCGGTTCGCCGGTGTCCTTGCCGAAGCCGTGCACGACATTCAGCACGCCGGCCGGAATGCCGGCTTCGAGCGCGAGATTGCCGAGCATCGAGGCGGTCAGCGGCGACAGTTCGCTCATCTTCAACACAGCGGTATTCCCGAACGCAAGACACGGTGCGACCTTCCACGTTGCCGTCATGAACGGCACGTTCCACGGCGAGATCAGCGCGCAGACGCCGACCGGATGGAACAGTGTGTAGTTCAGGTGCGTATCGGTGGGATACGTATGACCGTCGACGCGCGTGCACATCTCCGCGAAATAGCTGAAGTTGTCGGCGGCGCGCGGCACGAGTTGCTTGCGCGTCTGCGAGATCGTCTGGCCGGTGTCCTTCGTCTCGGTCTCCGAGATGTCCGGCACGTTCTTCGCGATCAACTCGCCGAGCTTGCGAATGATTTTTGCGCGTTCCGCCGCGGGCTTGCCGGCCCATGCCGGAAACGCTTCTTTGGCCGCACGCACAGCGGCGTCGACGTCTTCCGCTCCGCCGCGGGCGACTTCAGCGAGTACGTCTTGCGTCGCCGGATTGACAGTCTCGAAGTAGTCTTTCGCGGCGCTCGATTTGCCGTTGATCAGATGTTCGATTCGCATTGCCTTGTCCTTTCTCTCTAGTATCGATCGGAGTGAGTGCTTCAACTGTCGGCCGGCGTGAGTGCTTTGGCACTGACTCTGGTCCCATGCAAAGCGCTTGCTCCCATCCCCTGCAAAGCCTGTCGATCAGGCGCGGCCAAAGTCCGCGTCGGATGCAATCGTATTGACGAGACGGCCAAGGCCGTCGATTTCGCAGACCACTTCGTCGCCCGCATTGACGTTGACGATGCCTTCCGGCGTGCCGGTCAGGATCACGTCGCCGGGTGCGAGGGTCATGAAGCTGCTCAAATATTCGATCAACGCCGGGATATCGGTGACGAGATCACGTGTGTTGCCGTGTTGCTGGCGTGTGCCGTTTATGAACGTGCGCAATTCGAGTTGCGTGACGTCTGCGATATCGGCTGCATCGACGAACCAGGGGCCGAGCACCGTGCCGCCGTCGCGATTCTTCACACGCAGGTTGGGACGGTAATAGTTTTCCAGGTAGTCGCGGATCGCGTAGTCGTTGGCGATCGTGTAGCCGGCCACATGCTGCATGGCGTTTTCGCGCTTGACGTTCTGCGCGGTTTGGCCGATCACGACAGCCAGCTCGCACTCGTAGTGCATGAAGGTGACGTCGGCGGGGCGGCGCGTGAAGCCGCGGTGACCGATGACCGTGCCCGGGCCCTTGAGAAAGACCAAGGGCTCTTCCTGTTTGTTGAACTGCAATTCCTTTGCATGCTCGGCGTAGTTCAAGCCGAGCGCGAAGATCGTGCCGACCTCGATCGGCGCGAGCCACACCACTTCATCCTCGCGACGCACGCGGCCATCGGCGAGGCGTACGCCGTTGGCGTCCGGATAAGCTTCGTGAATCGCTCCTGCATACGCAACACGGCCGCGCATCATGGCTGTTCTCCGTGGTGTTCTTCTGCACCGACAAACGACACCTCGAGCGGCGGCAAGCCGCCAACCGATAGCGTGGCCGAGTCGCCGATATGCGCGACCGGCGAGCCATGCGGCACGCCCAGCGTAATGACGTCACCGGCGCTGAGCGTCATGAAATCGGTCACGTCCGCGATCAATTGAGCGACCTTGCGTACCGAGGATGCCGTACTGGCACTGAAGACCTCACGTCCGGAAAGGGAAACCTTGATCGCCAGAGTGTCAGGCGCAGCAACATGACGCGCGGCAACCACAGCCGGTCCGATCACGCAAAACCCGTCGCGAGCCCGAAACCGGACCGAAGGCCGGTACACGCTCGCATGCGGCACGCTCAGATCGGCGACCAGCGTGTAGCCGGCGATGTAGTCCAATGCCTGAGCCGCGCTGACGCGTGTTGCGGTGCGGCCAATCACGATACCCAGTGAAGCGCCGACTTCCACTCCCAACGCATCGTCAGGCACGGCAACACGTGCGCGATGACCGGCGAACGTGTTGCGCGGCTTCAGATAGAGAATTGGCGCTTTGGGCGGTGCTTTATACGGGGCGGCATGAACCGCATCGCCCAATGCCTCCAACGCGGCGCGGTCGTTCAGCAAGGTTCCATAAACGGCGCCGGAAACGGGCGCACGGCAGGCCGCACCGCTTGCGAGCAGCGTGGCCACAGTGTGCGCATCCACGTCGCAAGGCAGCGCGTCGCCTTCGGGATGCAGCAGGTGATCGGCAAGTGCAAACATAAATTAGCTGTCTCTCAGAGAAAACACTAACATGTTAGTATTATTGCGCTTGATATCATCCATGGTCAATAGCCTGTCAGCTGATCGCGGGTTTTCCCTTAAGCTTCGACGGCTGCTTCTTACCTATCTTCCACCATGTCCGCTTCCGCTTCTACCCGAGTTTTGCACCGCAACCTGCCGATGCTGTTGCTGCGCGCCAGAGAAAAAATGATGGAGCGTTTCCGCCCATTGATTACCGCGCACGGGCTGACCGAACAGCAATGGCGCGTGATTCGCGCGCTCAATGAGCACGGCCCGATGGAGCCGCGCCACATCTCCGATATCTGTACGATTTCGAGCCCGAGCATGGCGGGCGTGCTCGCGCGCATGGAGAGCATGGAGCTGGTGACGAAGGAACGTTTCGCGGAAGACCAGCGCCGCGTGCTGGTCTCGCTCACCGAGACGAGCGTGGACCTGGTGCGCGTAATCTCGAAGGATCTCGAAGCGCACTATCGCGAACTGGAGCGGAAGGTCGGGCCGGAAATCGTCGAGCGTGTGTATCGCGCGGTCGACGATCTGCTGGCCGGACTCGAAGAAGAGGATGAGTGAAGCGGTTGCTCAATCGCCCTGGTCAGGCGTCGCAGCGTTTGCAGTAGCGGTTTCCCGCAGCCCGAGCAGCCACGGAATCTGGCTTTTGTCGTGCATGCCGAGCTTCTTATAGGCGCAGCGCAGATAGTGGCGCACGGTGGCAGGCGAAATCGCCATGCGTTGCGCGACTTCCTTGTGTGAGAGGCCGTCGCCGTACAGTTTGATCGCACTCAGTTCGCGCGGACTCAAACGGTCGAGCGGCGAGCGTTGGCGCGCTTCCAGCTGAAACAGGCCGACCACGGGTGAGCAGCTCACCGTCACCGTCTCGCCGACATAGGGCTGGCCCGTGCCCGCATGCAGATGCGCGATCAGCGGCGCCGGCAGATGCTGGTTCTGATAGCCTGGCCACTCACTGCGCAGAATGGTTTCGAACGCTTTATCCGCCTGGTGCACCGCACCGAAGCCATCGCAAATCGCACGGGCCGGCGTAGAGACGCTTTCGCCGCGCTCACGCGTCAATTGGAACGAGCGGCTGATCGTGAGCGCCGCGCTCAGGTGTGGAATCACGTCCTCCAGCGTTTGTGCATCCGCCGGGGAGAACGGCTTGTCGAGCGCGCGGCGATACACCGAGAGGAAGGTCGCGAGCCCGAAGCGATGATCCAGCGCCGACACCACCATCAGTTGCGCGAGTCCGTATTTGATTGCCCAATTGCGAAAGCGCGAATCGATGCCGGGCGCCACGATCGACACTTCCAGCGCGCGGCCGTAGCGATTCATCGAGCCGAGCGCGAGCGGATCGCAGTCGCGCACGCGCTGCCAGTCGGTAAAGAACTCGCCCGGCAGCCCGTAGACGAAGCTGTTGTGCATCACGGGGCCGTTGGCCGTGTGCGTGGTCACGCCGGTCCAGCCGGCGTCGAACGGTAAATGCTGCGAGAGAAGACGGAAGAAGCCGTGCTCGAATTCGCCGATGCCGGTGCGGTTGGCGAGCGCATAGAGGTCGAGCAGGAAAAGGCTCAGGCCGCGCGCAGCGGTGCCGTTGCCGGAAAGCGTGCCTTCAAAGTCGGCGCTGCGCTGTTCGAGTGGCGCGCCTGCGTAATCGTCGAGCGCAATGGCAGGGGGCATTTCACCCCACTGATCGATAACCCGCTTTGTGTCCGCGGTGACTGTCACGCTGGCTCCTTGGGCTGTCGATAAGGCGCGTCCGGCCGCTCGTGCGGCGTGCCGACCGATTATACGTGGCGCTTTTTTGAAAAACGCAGCGACGGAAATGGCGCTACGCCCCCCTCATTTGAACGGCCCCAGCCCGCGGATGCCGCGCCGCGTCAGTCCGCCGGGCCGTTGAACACTGCTGCCCCTATCAACCGCGCCGGGGCTTCGCGCAATGGCGTGCGGGTTTTCCATACCGTTCATCTGGACGTCTATTCAGCGCAATTGCCGCTACCGACACTGCCGTTGCACTCGATGAGGGATGCAGCCCGCAGCAACGGACACATTACAAAAACATCAGACGGTTTGGAGCTTCTCGATGAAACGAAACGTATCACGGCAGCGCGGCGGTCGACGAAGGACATTGGCGGCATTGAGCATGGCGGCCGGTTTTTGCGCCGCGACCGCCCACGCGCAATCGAGTGTCACGCTGTACGGTTTGATCGACGCGGGCATTCAGTACCGCACGAACGCGGACGGTCAGCACAGCGCGGTCAACTTGCAGAACTACGGCGTGTTGCCGTCGCAGATCGGTTTGACCGGTACGGAAGACCTGGGTGGCGGCTTGCAGGCGATCTTCCGCCTCGAACAGGGCCTCAACGTGAACGACGGCACGGCCACGGTGCCCGGTTACGCATTCTTTCGCGGCGCTTATGTCGGTTTGACTGGCAAATTCGGCACCGTCACGCTCGGGCGGCAGTTCAGCGTGCTGTTCGACCGCACGGTTTTCTACGACCCGCTGCTGTACGCGGCTTACAGCGGGCAGGGTGTGCTGGTGCCGCTGTCGGCCAACTTCATCGATAACTCGGTGAAGTTCAAGACCGCGGATTACGGCGGCTTCAGCGCCGAAGCATTGGCGGCGACCGGTGGTGTGGCGGGCAATTCGCGCTCGGGCCGGGTGCTGGAAATCGGCGCCCAATTCGGCGGCAACGGCTATGGCATTAGCGCGGCGCTGCATCGGGCGCAAGGCGCGGCGTCGGGGGATGTGGACACCTCGGGACTGCAGCAGACCATCGGCACGCTGGCCGCGCATTGGGACATTGCGACGCTTTCACTGTACGGCGGTGCCGAGCGGCAAACCGGATCGCTCGCGCCGTCGAAAACCGTGGCGTGGGGCGGGGCGCGTTACCAGGTCAACAATTTCGTCGGCCTCGCGGGCGGTGTCTATCAGACCTGGTCGAACACGCCGAGTGTGGGTCATCCGACGCTGTTCATCGCGAGCGGCACCTATGCGCTGTCAAAGCGCACGGTGGCGTATGTGAATCTCGGCTACTCGCGCAACAGCAGTGAAAGCTCGCAGCCGGTCTATGAATATGACGCAACGCCGCTCAATGGCGCCTCGCAGTTCGGCGCGATGCTCGGCATGTATCACACGTTCTGAGTTTGCCCGGCGCCGGCGTGGCGCCTCAGTGTCGACAGCGCCGGTTTGTATTCGCTTCTCATAGCCCGCGTATCGACCTTCGTTGCAACCGCAACCGTTACCTCTGAGCCCCATGAAAACTTCTTCGACATCCTCATTTGCCACGGCCGCTGTTCCCGCGACGTCCACGGCCGTGCCGCGCGAATTCGCGACGTCCACGCTGTTGTCGCTGGTGGTGTTTGCGGCCATCACGCCGTTGTTGCTACTGGTCGCACCCGCAGTCGCTGCGCAACTTGGCGGACAACTCGGTTTGAGCGCGTCGCAGATCGGCACGTATTTCTTCGTCGAACTTGGCGCGTTCAGCTGCGCGACCTTGCCATCGCTGCTGTGGTTGGGACGTGTCGACGCGCGCCGTGTCGCCGCAATCGCCACGGCGGTGTTTTGCATCGGCAATTTCGCCACCGCGGTGCTGATGCCGGGCTTTGTCGTCTTGCTGGTGCTGCGTGCGTTGACCGCGCTCGGCGGCGGCACGCTGATGGTGCTGTGCATGACGAGCGCGGCGACGAGCGGCAATCGCGACCGCGTGTATGGCTTGTGGGTGGTGGGTCAGTTGGTGGCGGGTGCGCTCGGCCTGTTCGTGCTGCCCCATCTGTTCGACGCGTTCGGTTTGCGCGCGCTGTATGTGGTGTTGGCCGTGCTCGCGCTGATCGCATCGCCGCTCACGCGTGGTTTCGATCCGGCATTGGGCGGCGCCGGCGGCAAGCAGGCACAACAGGCCGCATCCGGCTTGAACGGCAAAAGCAGCACGTGGTTTCTCGCGACGCTGGTGATCGGCGGCGTGCTCGCTTTCTATGTGGCAATCGGCGGCGTCTGGACGTTCGCGAGCAAGGCGGCGTCGCTCGCCGGACTCGACGCCGGACACACCGGCGAACTGCTGGCGGTTGCGAGCGTGATGGGCATCGTCGGCGCGGCATGCGCGTCGTTCATCGGCAACCGGATCGCGCGTGCCGCGATGCTGCTGACGGGTTACGCGATTCTCGTCGCGGCTTTGCTCGGTCTGTCGGCGCATCCCGGCTCGACGGGCTACGCCGCCGCGATCTTCGCCTTCAAATTCGCGTGGACCTTCGTGCTGCCGTTCATCCTCGCCGCCGCCGCAAAAACCGATACTTCGGGGCGTTTGATCGCCACGCTGAACTTCGTGATCGGCGCGGGGCTCGCGGTCGGTCCGCTGATCGCCGGCTTTCTCCTCGACGCCGGTACGGGACTCAATACGTTGTTTCAGGGCGCGGCGGCGATCTGTGCGCTGTCTTTCGTTTGCCTGCTGCGTGTCGAGCGTAGCGGGCGTGAAGTGTCGGGCGCGCGTCGATGACCGTGCAGTCGAACCCGGTCGATTTGAATCCGCAGGTGAACTACAGGTAAGAGAAATCATGAGCAAAACGGCATTTTTCACGGACGAACGCACTTTCTGGCATACAGGCGGCACGCATGCGCTGTTCTTTCCGGTCGGCGGCTGGGTGCAGCCGCCGTCGAGCAGCGGTTACGCGGAATCGCCCGATTCGAAACGCAGGCTGCTAGCGTTGATCCAGACCTCGGGGCTGGCAGCGTCGCTCGATATGCAGGGTGCGGAGCTTGCCACCGAAGAGGATTTGCTGCGCATTCATCCGCGCGAGTATCTGAACCGCTTCAAGACGCTCAGCGACGCGACCGGCGGCGATCTGGGCGATCTTGCACCGTTTGGCAAAGGCAGTTACGAAATCGCAGCGCTTTCCGCGGGGCTTGCTATCAGCGCGATCGACACCGTGCTCGACAAACGGGCAAGCAACGCATTCTCGTTGTCGCGCCCGCCTGGCCATCACTGTCTGCGCGACAAGCCGATGGGCTTCTGCCTGCTCGCCAATATTCCCATTGCGATCGAAGCAGCCCGCGCGAAGCATGGCGTTGAACGCGTCGCGGTGATCGACTGGGATGTCCACCACGGCAATGGTACGCAGTCGATCTATTACGACGATCCCAACACGCTGACGATTTCGCTGCATCAGGACCGCTGCTTTCCGCCAGGCTACAGCGGCGCGGATGAGCGCGGCGCGGGCGCAGGCGTGGGTGCCAACGTGAACATTCCATTGTTGCCGGGCGGTGGGCACGACGCCTATCTGTATGCGTTCGAGCGCATCGTGCTGCCCGCGCTCGACGCGTTCAGGCCAGATCTGATCGTCGTGGCGAGCGGGCTCGACGCGAGCGCGGTCGATCCGCTCGCGCGGATGCTGCTGCACAGCGAGAGCTATCGCACGATGACGCAACTGATGCGTGATGCCGCGGAACGTCATTGCGGCGGCCGGCTGGTGATCGTGCACGAGGGCGGGTATTCGGAAGCGTATGTGCCGTTCTGCGGACACGCGATTGTCGAGACGCTGGCGGACGTGCGTACGCAAGTGACCGATCCGATGCTCGATCTGGCGATCGCGCAGCAGCCTAACGAGCGTTTCAAGGCATTTCAGCGTGGGCTAATCGATGAGATGGCCGGCGAGTTCGGACTGCTGCTGGGCGTTTAAAGGCTCCGAGCGTCTAAAGGCCCCGAAGCCTCCAAGACCAGGGGCATTGGGGTCTTTCAGGCACTTCTGGCCCGTTCAAAGCCACGGGCGTTGTCATCCTTATGGTCGATGCCGCCGCGCCCGCGGCCTCCGTACAGTAGTCACAGGCGCCGCGGCCTGGTGCCCGATGTAAGGCAAGCCGCGGCAAATCATCGAACTACTGGAGCAATACAGACAATGACATCTCAACCCGTTTTCATCCAGGTCGGCGCGCTGGCCGAAGGTTTCGCCCCCGACAGCCACATCCTGCCGCCCGTCGACGATCTGACCGGCCGCACGTTGCAGCTCGAATTCGCCGATGGCCCCGCCGAGACATTGACATTCGTTTCCGCCGGTGTGCTGCGTACGGCAAACGGCCAATTCGAATGCCGGGTCAGCTCGGTGCGCGACGGCATTTACTTCGTCGATTACATCGGCGGCGGCGATGGCTCGAGGCCGGCCGCAACGAGCTACGTGCTCGATGTGAAACAGGGTTTGTGCACGACGGTGGTCGGCACCTTGCCGAACGAAAGCGAAGCCCGTACCGATGCGTTCACACGTGTCGAACGAGGCCTGGAATTGACCGGCGTACAGGCGCAGTTCCGTCACGGCAGGATCGTGCAGCAGGGCGCTAACGCACGCGCAGACGCAGCGTTGCATCATCCGACTCGCGAACTGATCGGCATGCGCAACCTATACACGTACAGCGCCACGGAACAGTACGAACACGTCTATCTGAACGACAACTTCTATGCGTGGCAATGTCTCTCGGGCGTGGAAGCAGGTCTCGCCGATGTGGACCGTTGCCACTACATCGCCATCGCCAAAGATCTGTACCTGTTCGTCTGGCGCGAAAAAATCATTCCGACGCTCGGTGTGGTGATGATCGACCTCGAACGCAAGAAGACCGATGGCAAGATTTTCGGTTATCAGGGCAATCAGTTCGACACGCTGTCGAATTTCCCGGTCGGCGCACTTGCACAAGTGCTCAACGTGACGCGGCATCCGTAATGAGCGACGCCACGCAGCAGTTGACGAGCGTACGTGATTTCGCCGGCAAGGTGGTGCTGGTGACCGGCGGCGCGCAAGGCATCGGACGCGGCATTGCCGAGGCGTTCGCCGCGCGCGGCGCTTCGGTGGCGATTGCGGATTTGCGCGTCGACGCGGCCTCGGAAGCGGCGCAGCGTCTCGCGCGGCAGGGCGGCGCGGCCCGCGCGTACGCCGCGGACATGGCCGAGTACGCGCAGATCGAGCGCCTCGTCGCCGAGGTGGAAATGGACTTCGGCAAGCTCGATGTGGTCGTGCACAACGCCGCGTATTTTCCACTCACTGCTTTCGATGCAATTACGCCCGCAATTCTGCAACGTACCTTCGCCGTGAATCTGGCCGCGCTCTTCTGGCTCGCGCAGGCGGCGACGCCCGCGTTCATCCGGCAAGGCGGCGGCCGGATGCTGGCGACCTCGTCGGTGACGGGGCCGCGTGTGGCGTATCCGGGGCTCGCGCATTATGCGGCGTCGAAGGCGGGCGTGAACGGTTTCATTCGCGCAGCGGCATTGGAGCTGGCGAAGCACCGGATCACGGTCAACGGCGTCGAGCCCGGCATGATCCGCACGCCCGCGATGGGCAATCTCGGCGACGACGCGCACAACCGTCGTATTGAACAGGCTATTCCGCTCGGGCGTCTGGGCGAGCCGTCGGATATCGCGGCGGCCATGCTGTTTCTGGCTTCCGATGCGGCTTCGTACATCACCGGTCAGACCATCGTGGTCGACGGCGGCGCGACCTTGCCTGAGTCGACCGCCGTGATGGGCTAGGGCCAGGCTTACATATGGTCGAACGCCAGCGTCGGCACATCGACGATCGAGGAGCCGCCGTCGGCAACGAGGGTGGCGCCCGTCACGATCGACGCAGCGGGCGACGCCAGAAACTCGCATACGCCGGCGATTTCTTCTGCATGCGCGGGACGACGCAACGGCACATCGGCGCACACACGCTGGTAGGCCGCGTCGAGCGTTTCGTCGTAGCGCTGCATCAACGGTTGCATTTCCGCATCGGCCATCGGCGTGCGGACCCAGCCGGGGCAGACCGCGTTGACGCGCACGCCGTGCGGGCCATAGTCGCGCGCGAGCGAGCGTGTCAGACCGATCAGCGCGTGCTTCGACGTGGTGTAACCGCAGACGGCGGGCCCCGCCGCGAGCGACGCGATCGAGGCGACCAGCACGATCGCGCCGCGCCGTTCGATCAGATCGGGCAGGCAGGCGCGGGCGGCGACGAAGGCCGTGTCGAGATTCGCGCGCATCGCGGCGGACCAGGCGGCGTCGTCGGTCTCGGTGGCCGTGCCCATGCCGAAACCGCCGGCGCAGGCGATCAGTGCATCGATAGCGCCGCCGTCGGCCTTGATCGCGGCGATGAAGCGCTGCCAGTCGGCGGCGCTGGCTGCGTCGCCATCGAGCGCCAGGCCGCCGGTTTCGCGTGCCACCCGTTCGAGTAGGTCGCGACGCCGGCCGATCAGCGCCACGCGCGCGCCGCGCGAAGCAAACAGGCGGGCGCAGGCTTCACCGATGCCGGTGCCTGCGCCTGTGATGACAACGGTGCGTTGTTGGGACATGACGTTCCTTACGAATGTGAATGGACGTGATCGGACGTGATTTGGCGTGATGAAAGGAGTGAAACGTGAACCCAGAGTCTAGACATGCCGGATGTAGCGCGGAATCAGGCAAAAGGATGACAACGCGACTGTCGTTCGGGTGCGCGGGGCGCGTCGATTTGCCAATTCGTGCTCACGCAACGGAATCGCACGTTCGTACGATGGTCTTGAGCGGGTGAACCGGGAGAGCGCCATGTTGAACACGATTCGCGACGAAGCCGCGTCCCAAAGCGCCTTCATGCCCGCACTGGGCGCCGCAGTGAGCGCGCTCGCGCAACTGGTGCGGCCCTCGGCAACGGTCTTCTACTGGGTCGGCGCGGACAACGAACCGTCGGGCTTCGAGCTGTTCGGCATGACCGAGACCATGCATCGCACGTATTTGCAGCGTTATTGCACGCTCGATCCGATGCATCCGTCGCGCTTTGCGGCGCAGACAGCCAGCGTGATCACGCTCGCGGGGGCACTCCCCGAGACTGCGCGTGGCGGCTCGGTGTACTGGCGGCGTTTCCTGAATCCCCACCACGTGGTCGATGTGATGGAGGTGCTGCTGCGTGACGACACGCGAGGCACGCGTCCTGTGGCCGCGTTTTCGCTGTTGCGCATGGCGCCCGCGGAATCATTTTCCGAGGACGATCAGCGGCACGCGAGGGCGGTGCAACCCCTGCTGGAGGCCGCGCTGGTGCCGGCGCTGCGCGATCAGCGGCCCATGCGCACGCATCTGCGCCACGAGGGAGACGCCGACACCGATATCCGTCCCAATCTGACACATCGCGAGCAACAGATTGCGCGCCTCGTGCGCAACGGTTTGTCGAACAAGGAGATTGCACGCGACCTCGCGCTCGCGCAGCCGACCGTCAAAACCCACCTGCTGCGCATGTTCCGCAAGCTCGGCGTGTCGAGCCGCACGGAAATGATCGGCGCGCTGTTTTTATAAAGGTCCGACGCCATGATCGACACCTGGCCGATGAATGACACGCGCTTCGAACCGGTCGAGGCGGATGAGCCGATGCTCCTCTACGCCGTCGCGGCCGTCGCGGTGGAACGCGCCGACAGCATGCATGGCGCTCGCTGGTTCCAACGCCGGCAGGCTGCGCTGGCCGCGGTGATCTCGCGTGAAGAAGACGTGCCCGACATTCTGCTGCGTTTGCCGGATAGCTGGAACATCGTCGATGACGCGCGGTGTGTCGGCCTGCATGACGACGTCGACATTCTGAGCGGCGATCCGCGCTTTAACCGCGGCTTCGTAGAAACGAATTGTGCAATTGTCGGCCATAGCGATGGCGTGCGTTTTGCGCTGCTTATGCAGATCAATGCGGCCGAAGCGGTGCTGCTGCCCGAACGGTTGTTCGTGCAACGTGATGCATTCGAGCATTGCCTTTACGCGTGATCGGGAGCGTACCCCTGGCACGTACCTGCAAGCAATTAACCGCAGGAAAGCAACGCTAGCGCGTAGCCCCAGACATGCGAGCGCAGGCGAGCGCTAGATGTTTTCCCTTAAGCGCGGCGCGCCTGCCGATTTGCGCTAACGGTGGACGAACCGGCGTGACACCATGCTTCAACACGTTGGCCCCGTGGCCACGAGTCGGATAGCAATGAGACACCAACGAGAGGCCCAGGATATGAGTAACGATGCAACGGTTGTCGTCAGCGATGCGGTTCGCGCGTTCGTGCAACGCGATTTCGGCCTGTTTATCGGCGGCGCGCAGCAACGCGCGCATTCTGAGCGTCGGCTGGACGTGTTCAATCCGGCGAGCGGCGAACGCCTCGCGACCGTCGTGGATGCGGACGCAACCGATGTCGATCATGCAGTGAGCAACGCGCGCGCCGCGTTCGACGCGCATGTGTGGAGCGGCCTGCGTCCCGCCGATCGCGAGCGCATTCTGTTGCGCTTCGCCGATCTGCTCGAAGCCAATGCGGAAGACCTCGCGCAACTCGAAACCTTGAATCAGGGCAAGTCGATCAACATCGCCCGCGCGGTGGAAGTGGGCGCGACGATCGAATACGTGCGCTACATGGCGGGCTGGGCGACCAAGATTACCGGCGAAACGCTGGACGTGTCGATTCCGTTTCCGCCGGGTACGCGCTATACGGCGTTCACGCGCAAGGAGCCGATCGGCGTGGTGGCGGGCATCGTGCCGTGGAATTTCCCGCTGATGATCGCCGTGTGGAAACTGGTGCCGGCGCTGGCGGCGGGCTGCACGATCGTGATCAAGCCGTCGCCGGAAACGCCTTTGACCGCATTGCGTCTCGCCGAGTTGGCGCTGGAAGCCGGTGTTCCTGCGGGCGTCTTCAACGTCGTCACCGGTGGGCGTGAATGCGGCGCCGCGCTGGCGGCGCATCCTGGCATCAGCAAGATTTCGTTCACCGGTTCGACGCCGACGGGCAAGCTGGTCGGCACGGCGGCCGTGCAGAACATGACGCGCTTTTCACTGGAACTCGGCGGCAAGAATCCGGCGGTGATGCTCGCCGATATCGACGTCGAGCAGGCGATTCAAGGCGCGCTGGCCGGCGGCTTCTTCAATCAGGGGCAGGTATGCGCGGCGGCCTCGCGTATTTACGTGCATCGCAGCCGGTACCGGCAAGTGTCGGAAGGTCTCGCCGATATGGCCAACGCCATGACACTGGGAGCTGGCCTCGACCCGACTGCGCAGATCAATCCGTTGGTGTCCGCGCAGCACCGCGACCGCGTCACGCAGCACATCGCGCGCGCTCAGGCAGCCGGCCTGAAGTTTCTGGCGGGCGGCAAGCCGGTGGATCTGCCGGGCTACTACGTTCGCCCCACGGTCATCGCCGACGTGCCGCATGACGCGGCAATCGTACGCGACGAAGTGTTCGGTCCCGTGCTCGCTATCGTCCCGTTCGACGATCCGCTCGAAGCGCTGCGTCTCGCCAACGACTCGCCGTACGGCCTCGCCGCGAGTCTGTGGAGCAATGACCTCAAGACCGTGATGAACCTCGTACCGCAAATCGAGGCAGGCACCGTGTGGGTCAACTGCCACGTACCGCTCGATCCCAGCATGCCGTTCGGCGGCTTCAAACAGTCGGGCATTGGCCGCGAGTTCGGCAAGTACGCCGTCGAAGGTTTTACGGAAACCAAGTCCGTGTGCATCGCGCATTAAGTTGAATGCAGCCACACGAACCTACCAACATACTGGACTTAATGGAGTAAGCACTATGGGAACGAACGATTCCGCCTTCTGGCATCCAATGCAGCACCCCGCGGAAATGCAGCATCGCGAGCCGATCCGTATCGTGCGCGGCGACGGCTGTTATGTGTTCGACGATCGTGGCAATAAGCTCGTCGATGGCGTGGCCGGTCTCTGGAACGTCAACGTCGGCCACAACCGGCGTGAAGTGAAGGACGCGATTGTGCGCCAACTGGACGAACTCGAATACTTCCAGCTGTTCGACGGTATTTCGCATCCGCGCGCCGAGGAATTGTCGCGGGTGCTGATCGATATGCTCGAGCCGGAAGGCATGCGCCGCGTGATCTACAGTTCAGGCGGCTCGGACGCGGTCGAATCCGCGTTGAAGCTCGCGCGTCAGTATTGGAAGTTGCAAGGCGAGGCGGACCGCACGAAGTTTATTTCGCTGAAGCAGGGCTATCACGGCACGCACTTCGGTGGCGCGTCAGTGAACGGCAATACGGCGTTCCGCCGCAACTACGAGCCAAATTTGCCAGGTTGTTTTCATGTGGAAACGCCGTGGCTCTATCGCAATCCGTTCACTCAGGATCCCGCGGAGCTCGGCCGGATTTGTGCCGAGATGCTCGAACGCGAGATCATTTTCCAGAGCCCCGACACGGTTGCCGCGTTCATCGCGGAACCGGTGCAAGGCGCGGGCGGTGTGATCGTGCCGCCGGACAACTACTGGCCGCTGATTCGTGAAGTGTGCGACAAGTACGGCATTCTGCTGATCGCCGACGAAATCGTCACGGGTTTTGGCCGGACCGGCAACATGTTCGGCAGTCGCGGTTGGGGCGTCAAGCCCGACATCATGTGCTTCGCGAAGGGTATTTCCTCCGGCTACATTCCGCTTGGCGCGACCGCGTTCAACGAGCGTATCGAGCAGGCCTTCATGAACAACGCGAATTTCACCGGCGCGTTGATGCACGGATATACCTATGCCGGGCACCCGGTTGCATGCGCGGCAGCGCTGGCCAACCTCAAGATCGTCAAGGACGAGAACCTGCCGGCCAACGCCGCACAGCAGGGCGCGCATCTGCTCGAAGCGCTGCGGCCGTTCACCGAACGCTATGCGGCGGTCGGCGACGTGCGCGGTAAGGGCCTGATGGTCGCGCTCGATCTGGTGAAGTCGAAGCAGACTCGCGAGCCGATCGACCCGACCTCGGGCTATGCCAACGCGGTGGCCGAAGTGGCCCGCGCGCACGGCGCACTGGTACGGCCGGTCGGCACGAAAATCATCCTGTCGCCGCCGCTGGTGGTCGAATCGGCGCAACTCGACGCGCTCGTCGGCGCGTTGGCCGCGGGATTCGATGAAGTGAAATTTGCATAATTGACTTGGTCAAGTGTTGAAGCGCGCTGCAGAATGCACAGGTGCATTCCAGGTTGAGGCAGCGCGCGGTGAAATTGAATCCGTGGAAGTGCCGCGGTTTTTTTAAATCGAACCGCATCCGCCAGCCTGGCATAACATTGCTTCTTCATTTGCAGAGCGAGGCGCCGCGAGCCGCGGCTCTCGTCTGCATCCAGGTTGGCGTCCGCTACGACAGGCCGGGCCGCCATCGCATGAATGTAGCCTGTTCAGAGTAGGCGGGAGGGGACATGGACTTCCGGATCAGCACGCTTGCCGACGTGCACGATCATTCGCTGGCGGTGAGCGGCTGGGAGCAGGTTTATCGTCAGATGACGCCGGGCCGCTTCCAGAGCACGCTCGTGCAGGCGAGTTCGAACGACTTTCATTTCTTTCGCGAGACCACCAATCGCCGTGTGGCGCAGCATGGCGTGTCGCCGACCGGTCTGGCTTCGATCGCGGTGCCGCTGTATGCGCCGCTCGTCGGCACGTTTCAGGGGCGGCGTGTAGATGGTTACGCGTTGCTGTTGCTCGGTGCGGGCGAGGAGTTTCGCTTCTACACGCCGGAGTCGATGCACTATGCCGGCATCAGCGTCTCCGTTGAAATGATGGACGAACTCCTGAGCGTGACGGTGGGCGAACACGCCGGCCGTCAGATAAAAGGCGGTGTGCTGGCGCTTTCCGACGAGCACGGGGCGATGTTGCGTGAGCGGCTCGCACCGTTTCTCGACTCCGCCGAGCGCAATACGGCCGCGTTCGCGCATCCTGCCGCCACCAAAGTTTTCCGCGACGAAATGATCAGTGTTCTGCTCGGCCTGATCGAAAGCGTGTCGCAGACGCCGGCGCGAGACCTTACGCACACCACGTATAGCGATATCGTGCGACGCTGCGAACGTATTCTGCAAGACAACGCCGAACAACCGATCACTGTGCTCGATCTGTGCCGCGCACTGCGGTGCAGTCGCAGGACCTTGCAAACCAGCTTTCAACGCGTGACCAACGTGACGCCCGTCGAATACCTGCGCTCGATCCGGCTCAACGCCGTGCATCGGCTGCTACGCATGACGAGCGCGGAGGAGCTCCTGATTGGCGATGCCGCTTGCCGCTGGGGTTTCACACACCTTGGCTATTTCGCCCGCGAATATCGCGACCTGTTCGGCGAATTGCCGTCGCAGACACCTCGCCTGAGCTAACGTCCAACCCGCGTTTTCAGGGCCGCGTCGCTGCGTGGCCCTCCTGGTCTGATCTCACTCATGAACGAATCCCGTTTGCGGGCGTGCTTGCGCGCGTCCGCCCGATCTTTCACGTCCAGATTCCGTGCCCGGGTTGGCCGCGTAAGCGACGCCTAGGCGTAAACCCAAGTTCGCGCTGCGTTGCCGATTTGTGCTCCCGCTCTGCATTTTTGGCTTTCTACAGTGCATCAACACTTGCACTGCGCCCGACTTCGTCGTGATGCAGACGAATGAAAATCCAGGAGCCGAAAACATGAGCGTCGTCGCTGAGCCGTCACCGTCCACCGAGTTGCGCAAGGGGGCGTTAGGACTGGGCTTCATCATCTTCTTCGTGATCTCGGCGGCCGGGCCGCTGGTCGCGATCGCAGGCGGCTTTCCGATCGGCATCATGCTCGGCAACGGCGCCGGCACACCGGCCTTGCTGGTCGCCACGGTAGTGATTCTGCTGATGTTTTCCGCCGGATACACGGCAATGTCGCGGCACGTAACCAACGCCGGCGGCTTCTATGCGTTCACGGCTCGCGGTCTCGGCGGCACCGCGGGCGGGGCGGCGGCATTGATCGCACTGCTCGGCTACAACACGATGCAGATCGGTCTGTACGGCATGTTTGGCGCGGTGACCTCGGGCTTCCTGAGCGCGCACTTCAACCTCAATGCGCCGTGGTGGATCTGTTCGCTCGTGGCGATGGCCAGCATTGGCGTATTCGGCTACCGGCAGATCGATCTGTCCGCGAAGGTGCTTTCGCTACTGGTATTCGGTGAATACATCGTCGTGTTGATCCTCGATCTGGCCATTCTGAAAAGCGGTGGCGACAGCGGCATCAACGCAGCTTCGTTCACGCCGCATACCTTCATGAGCGGCACGCCCGCAATTGGCTTCCTGTTCTGCTTCGCAAGCTTCATTGGTTTCGAAGCGACCACGATCTATAGCGAAGAGGCGAAAGACCCGCAACGCACGGTGCCGTTGGCGACCTACATTTCGGTGCTGCTGATCGGCGTGTTCTATGCGTTCTCGGCGTGGTGCATGGTAATCGGCGCGGGCAGCGACAAGATCGTCAAGACGCTCACCGCATTGAGCGACCCGACCACGTTCCTCTACACGCTCTCCGATCACTACGCCAACAAGACACTCACCGCGGCGATGAGCGTGCTGTTCATCACCAGCGTGTATGCGGGCTTGCTGGCTTTTCACAACTCAGCGTCGCGCTATTTCTTCGCGACAGGCCGTGAAGGTTTGCTCCCGCAGGTACTTGGCCGCACGCATCGCGTTCACTGCAGTCCGCATATCGGCTCGCTCGTGCAAACCGCGGTGGCCGCAACTGTTGTGCTGGTGTTCATCGTGGCGCACGCCGATCCGGTTCTGACGCTGTTCTCGTGGCTCACGAATGTGGCGACGCTTTGCATCATCGCGTTGATGGCGCTTTCGTCGGCGGCGGTGTTTGTGTTCTTCAGGCGTATTGGCCGTGACGACGCGGGGGTGATGCGCGTGGGCGTGCTGCCGGTGCTGTCCGGTCTCGCTCTCGCGGTTGTGCTGGTGCTCGCGATCGTGAATTTTCCGCTGCTGACCGGTGCGGGTGTGGGTGTGTCGTACGCGTTGACCGCATTGCTGCCGCTCTTCGCGGTGGCTGGCGTGCTGGCGGCGAAAAACCTCAAGCAACGCGACCGTGAAGCATTCGAGCGGCTAGGGCGGTCAAGGTTGTAAAGCATTTCGTTAGCGCTTCGTGGCAATAAGACCTGAATTGCGCTTAGGAGGACATCGTGGACATGGAGATCAAATGAGCTTTCGTACCATCCTTGCAGCATCGTTCGTAGGTGGCGCGTGTGCCGTCATGATGCCGCTCGCGCAGGCGGCGGATGCGGCTGTCGCGGCTTCCGCACCGGCTACGCCGGTTGCTGCGCCCGGCGCGCGTCCCAATGTGTTGTTGATCGTCGCGGACGATGTCGGCCGCTCGGACATCGGCGCATTCGGCAGCGAAATCGCCACGCCGAATCTCGACGCACTGGTCGCGCGTGGCCGCCTGCTCGACACCATGTATGTCGCGCCGACCTGTTCGCCGACCCGTTCGATGCTGCTTTCCGGCATGGACAATCACCTTGCCGGCGTTGGCAATATGGCGGAGATGATCACGCCGCATCTGACACCGGAAGAGGTCAACCATCCCGGCTACGAAGGCGGCTTGAATCAGCGGGTGGCGGCCTTGCCGGAAATCATGAAAGACGCCGGCTACTGGACCGTGATGGCCGGTAAATGGCATCTGGGCGGAAGCGACGGCATGCGTCCCGACCAGCGTGGTTCGAACGTTCTTATGCATTGATGAACGGCGGCGCCTCGCACTTCAGGCAGAAGGTCATGACGATTACGTCGGATGCGCCGGAGCCGACCTATCGCGAGAACGGCAAAAAGATCGATTTGCCGGCCGACTTCTATTCCTCGCGGACGTATACCGACAAGCTGATTGCCTATCTGCAGGATTCGCAGCGTGGCGGTAAGCCGTTCTTCGCGTATGCGGCTTATACGGCAGCGCATTTGCCGCTGCAAGCACCCGACGACGAACTGCAAAAGGTGCGCGGCCAGTACGACGTCGGCTATGACGTGATTGCCCAGCGCCGTATCGACAAGATGAAGCGCCTCGGTCTCGTGCCGAACGACGCGAAGCCCGCGCCGCTGCCCCAGGGCACGAAACCGTGGAACGCCTTGAGCGCCGACGAGAAGGCACGTTCGGCCCGCACAATGGAAGCCTACGCGGCGCTGGTGGCCGATCTCGACCGCAACGTCGGCCGCCTGACCGATTACCTGAAGGCGAGCGGGCAGTACGACAACACGCTGATCGTGTTCCTGTCGGACAACGGCCCGGAAGGCAATAAATGGGACGAGGATAGCGGCAACGCCAAATGGATCGCGCAGACCTTCGACAACTCGCTCGACAACATCGGCCGCGCCAATTCGTTCGTGTTCGAGGGGCCGGCGTGGGGACAGGTGAGCGCACAACCTTTCCGCCTCTTCAAGGCGTACACCAACGAAGGCGGGATCCGCTCGCCGGCATTCGTGTCGTTCCCCGGACACGTGCAGGCGGGCAAGAGCGAACAGGTGCTTACCGTCAAGGATCTGACGCCGACCATTCTCGACTTCGCCAATATCAGGCAACCCGGCATCGAATTCCACGGCCATACCGTGCTGCCGATGCAGGGCATGTCGATGAAACCGTACCTGACCGGCGAGCGCAAGCGCGTGCATGTGGACGACTACGTGTACGGCATGGAGCTGATGGGGCGTAATGCGCTGCGCAAGGGCCACTGGAAGCTTGTGTATTCCTACGACAACGGCAAGGGTCACTGGCAACTGTACGACCTCGCGCACGACATCGCCGAGCTGCACGATCTTTCCGCGAAGCGTTCCGAAGTGCTCGAAGAGATGCTGACCGAGTGGGCGCAATACGTGCAGCAGAACAACGTTGTCGAGACGTGGCGCGATACCTCGTACCCGCGCATGGACTACTGAGGAGTGCCGGCATGAGCATGCATATCCGAGGTTTGATCGTGCGGTATGGGGCAACGGTTGCGTGCGTCGTGCTGACTCAGGCGGTGCTGGCTGCCAGTGTGACGAAGGGCGTTACGCCGCGAGCGTTGCCGCTTGGCAGCTTGCAGGCGTGCAAGGCGTTCAATGGTGTGCCGCCTGCGTCTTCCGATAACGATCAGGTGCGTGTGCCGGCCGGCACCTTCGTGATGGGCTCTGACGGTGGCTACCCGGAAGAAGCGCCTGCACGTAGCGTCAAAGTGGGTAGTTTCATGATCGATCGCTACGACGTGACGAACGCGGAGTTTGCCCGCTTCGTTGCGGCGACGGGGTACAAGACCCTGGCTGAACGCGGACTCGATGCGAAGCGTTATCCGGCGTTGCCGGCAGAGATGACGCGGCCCGGCTCGACGGTTTTTCTACCGCCGAAGGATCTGCTGGTCGGCGCGATGCAGTGGTGGCATTTCGTACCGGGTGCCGATTGGCGGCATCCTACCGGGCCTGACAGTTCAATCGACGGGCTCGGCAATCATCCAGTCGTGCATATCGCGTATGAGGATGCGCTGACCTACGCGAAGTGGCGCGGCCGGGATCTGCCGACCGAAGCGGAATACGAGTATGCGGCGCACGGCGGCACCTCGACCACCTATCCGTGGGGCGACACCTTCGCGATCCGCTCGAAGATGATGGCCAACACCTGGCAGGGCGCCTTTCCGTTTCAGAACACCGCGAAAGACGGCTTCGTGTCGACTTCTCCGGTGGGTTGCTTTCCGGCCAACGGCTATGGGCTATACGACATGGTCGGCAATGTCTGGCAGTGGGTAAAGGATCCGTGGCAGCAGAGCCACGCGCAGCAGGCGAGCGAGCCGCCGCCGAACCCGAACGTGGATCTCGAGGACGCACTGGTAGCCAAGGCGCGCGGCACTGAACTCGGCACCATTAAAGGCGGCTCGTTTCTCTGTTCGCCGATCTATTGCAAACGCTACCGGCCGAGCGCACGCCACGCGCAGGACGTGACGATGGGCACCAACCACATTGGTTTTCGCACGGTGCTGAGATTGCCCGGATCATAGGCGCGCCTGTTCTGGCGCCCCCAGTAAAAAACTAGTCACCTGGATTTGGAGAGTACTTTGAAATCACGAGAAAATACCGTGAGGATGACGCTCGTCGCTGCGTCCTGCGCCTGGTTGTTCGGCGTGCCGTTCGCCGCTCATGCACAAAGCCGTGTCACCCTGAGCGGCATTATCGACACCGGCATCCTGTACGCGAACAATAGCGGCGGCCATTCCGACTGGTCGACGACGAGTGGGCAATTGACCGCGTCGCGCTGGATCATGACGGGCAGCGAAGACCTGGGCGGCGGCTCGCATGCGATCTTCCGTTTGATGAGCCCGTTCAACATGCAGAACGGGCACGGCACTGGTCGCGCGTTCAATGTGGCATACGTGGGTCTCGCCGATGACCGCTTCGGCACGCTGACGATGGGCCGGCAGTGGGACACGACGATCGACACGGTCTCGGGTTTCGCGACCAACGAAACATGGGCCGGTTATATCGGCGCCCATGTCGGTGATGCGGATAACACCAATGCGAGCTTCAAGGTCAGCAATACCGTCAAATACGCGAGTCCGCAGTTCGCCGGACTGAGCTTCGGCGCGACCTACGGTTTCAGCAATCAGGCAGCGGCCACGGACGGTTCGTCGGGCTTTGCGAACAATCGCATGATGAGCGCGGGCGCCGCTTACGCGCGCGGACCGTTCGCGGCGGGTATCGGCTTTCTGCAGGCGGACCGGCCTGATGCGCAGCCCGCCGGCGCATTGGGCGCGCCGGGTGCAGGCGTGTACGACGACTATGAGAATACGTTTTCGAGCAGCATCGCCAGCACGGCGGGGGTGAAACGGCAGCGGATCTGGCTCGCCGGGGCGTCTTACCAGTTTTTCGGCGCGCTGACATTGGGCGGCATGTACTCGAAAACGCAGTACCGCTATCTGGACGCAACCGCGTTGACGCTCGATAACTACGAGGCGAATCTGACGTGGCAGATTACGCCGTCCTGGGAAACGGGCGTGGCCTACATCCGTACCAATGGACGCTACTCAGGCAGTGGCACGGGTGATGCGGAACCGGGCTGGGATCAGATCAACCTCGGTACCGAGTACGCGATATCGAAGCGCACGACGCTCTATCTGATCGGCGTGGCGCAACAGGGGCGGCATGCTGTGGCGCAGATTTATGGTGTGTGGCCGTCGAGTACGCGCAGGCAACTGGTGGTGACGTCAGGCATTCAGCATCAGTTTTGATTCGATGAGGCGCGGCACGGTGGCGCTGTTCGGCGCCGCGCCGGCTTTTCATGAGTGTCGTCGGGGCCGCTGCAGCCCGTCTGCGGCCCGCGAGCAGTCCTTCACCAGCCCTGAAAACGTTTCCACTCGACGCTGTCGCCACTCGCCGAAACCGCGTGATACTCGGGGAACTGCGCGCCGGTCGCACATGCGTGATTGGGCAGGATGCGCAGCTTCATACCGATCGGAAAGCGCTGCGTGATGTCGTCGACATGCGCGCTTTCTTCCGATGCCGACAGAATCCCGTGCTCCTGATTGGCGCCGCTCACCACATAACCGCCAAGCGGTGTCCCGTTGAGCAGACAGGGCTGGCCGTAGCCGAAATCGTGCGCCTGCTTCGCGGTGCCGCGATCGCGGCTCATTGCCATCCAGCCCGCGTCGAGAATTGCCCAGCCTTTGTCCGCCTGATGGCCGATCACGGTGGCGAGCACACTGAGCGCGATATCTTCAAGCGCGCACACGCCGACGTTGTGCATGACCAGATCGAAGAAAACGTAGACGCCTGCTCGCACTTCGGTCACGCCGTCCAGTTGCCCGGCGGCGAGGGCCGTGGGCGTCGAACCGACGCTGACGGCAGGGCACGGAATGCCGGCGTCGCGCAGTCGTTGCGCCGCGCGCACGCAGCCCGCCCGTTCCTGCTCCGCGAGCGCGGAAAGCGCTTCCGGCGTATCAAGCTCGTAGCTGGACCCCGCGTGGGTCATCACGCCGCCTACCTTGACGCCGTTCTCATGCAGGATCCGGCCGACTTCGAGGAGTGTGTCCTGTTCCGGCGTAATACCGGAGCGGTGGCCGTCCGTGTCCACCTCGATCCACACTTCGAAAGATTCGCCATGCTGGTCCGAAAATGCGGCGATGGCTGCCGCTGCGGTCGGATTGTCGACCACCAGTTTCAGATCGCAACCCTGGCGGCGCAACGCCAGCGCTCGCGGCAGCTTTGAAGGGACGATGCTGACCGCGTAAAGAATGTCGCTGACGCCGGCGGCAAAGAAAGCCTCCGCCTCTTTCAGGGTCGAGACGGTGATGCCGCGCGCACCGGCGGCGATCTGCGCGCGGACCACGTCGATGCATTTGGTGGTCTTGACGTGCGGACGGAATGCAACGCCCAGTGCGTTCATATGGCCCTGCATCCGCGCGATGTTCTTCTGCAACCGGGGGATGTCGATCAGCGCGGCAGGGGTGTCGATGTGCTCGAGTTTCATGCTTTCACCGGGGAATGGAGTGGTGTCAGGTCGGGCCGAAGCGGCTGAGCCATGGGACTAGCGAGTCGAGCGTCGGCGCCTCCATCTCGGGCGGCTGTGCGCCCGCCACCAGCGGCAGACCCACGCGATTGTGCCAGTAGGTTCGCAAGCCGAGCGCGGCCGTGCCGAACATGTCGTAACTGGAGCCGGCCACGAATGCGGCCTCATGGGCGTCAACACCGAGCTTGTCGAGCGCGAGGCGGTAAGGCAGCGGGTCTGGCTTGTACATACCGGCTTCTTCCGCTGTGACGACAG
This sequence comes from Paraburkholderia sediminicola, assembly GCF_046030555.1. Taxonomy (GTDB): domain Bacteria; phylum Pseudomonadota; class Gammaproteobacteria; order Burkholderiales; family Burkholderiaceae; genus Paraburkholderia; species Paraburkholderia sediminicola_E. Next base: position 564,795 of record NZ_JAQQCH010000002.1, read on the forward strand.
CGTCCCAGTGGATCGGGAAAAGCGCCGCAGCCTGCGTGCCGAGACGGATGGAGCAGTTGGTGACAATCGCCAGTTTGCAATGCGAACTGAGCGCGCGCAGTGTATCGACGGCGCCGCTCCATGGGGAGAGCTTCAGCCAGTTGGCTTCGAGCGCGATTGCTGCCGATTCCGGTAAGCCAACTTCGGCGGCCGCTTCACGCACCAATTGTTCATACGCAATGTATTGGCCGCAGCCGTAGGTCCGGCGCAAATAGGCCGCACGCCATGCGCGGCCCGCGGGTTCTGAACCTGCGGCGTGGTTCCATGACGTCCACGAGTCGAGCAGGGCGGTCAGGAGATCGAAGAGGACCGCTTTGGGGTAGGCGGTCGGAGACGATAGGGAGGTCATGATTTAACCGGCGATGAACGGTGAGAAGCGGTGAGAAGCGGTAAGCCGATTATAAAGTCCAGGTGTTTTCCCGACGTTCAGACAGGCTAACTCTCAAATTCAGTTTGATTGAATCTACCGTGTTTGATTCATGCGACCCGTACGCTATAACGTCTATCTTCTCCACGGCGGTAACGGCCTGAATCTGCCCTGTAAATACTGCATGAAATGCCGCGTACGAGCAGGTAATCCGGCTCGCTGATGTGTCAGCGCGATCACATTGGCATCCGGCGTTTTCCAACCTGGCAGCAGGCGCACAAGCTTTCCCTTCGCGATGTCATCGGCTACATCCCATTCTGAGCGCAGGATCACGCCGCGGCCTTCGCAAGCCCATTGGCGGATCACGTCGCCGTCGTTGCAGCTCAAATGCGGAGAAACGCGCACACTGCGACGCGTGCGGCCTTTGCTGAACTGCCACAGCGAGACATCCTCGTTGTTCTCGCGTAGCACGATGCACGGCAGCTTGCCCAGTTCTTCCGGCGACTCCAGCTGACCAATGCGCTTGAGCAGCGCCGGCGCGGCGCATACGAAGCGTGCATTCGGTGCAATCGCGTAGCCGACCAGATTCGATACCGGTAACTCGCCGATATGCACAACGATGTCGAAACGGTCCATCGTCTCGGTCAAGGGCTGGTCGGATAGCGTCAGCGCCACATCGATATCCGGGTTTTTCTGCTGGAACCCGGCGATGGCGGGCGCCAGGTGACGCCGCCCGAATCCCAGCGGCGCATTGATTTTCAGCGTGCCGACCAGACCGCCCCGGCGGGTCTGCACGTCTTCGAACAGCGAGTCGAACTGCTGGACCAGCTCGGCGCCGCGTTCGCACAGCAGTGCGCCTTCTTCCGTGAACTGCAAACGGCGCGCCGTCCGGTTCACCAGTTGCGTGCCCAGCTTCTTTTCCAGTTGCTGAAGGCGCTGCGTCACCGCCGAGGGCGACAGTCCCAGTTTTCGCGCCGCGGCGATCAGGCTGCCACTTTCGCGGATGGTCAGCAGAAACCGGATATCGGCCGAGTCGTTCATCGTGGCAGGGCCTCGGTTGTTTTTCTCAATGTTTATCCGCCGCTCGAGGGTCGCGCGTAACTCGATACGTAATCGTATTCCTGCGTGTTCACGTGGGTGAGCCGATACTCGACCGGCTGTTCATTGTACGAATACGCAATCCGCTCGACTTCCAGGACGGATGCGCCAGAGGCGAGTTCGAGCAGTCCACTCTCAAGTTCGCTCGCCTGTCCAACGCGCACCCGCTCATCCGTACTCACGACGTTGATGCCGAACGTATCCTGATAGAAGTTGTAAAGCGTGTTCGGACGATTGCGCAGCGCGGCTTCAGTGAGGTCTGGGAAGCGCGCCTGCGGCACCACGATGTTCTCGACGATCACGACCACACCGTGCAGTGCAAGCTGATTCGTGAACTGAAAGACCGGCGCTCCCTCGCTGATTTGCAGGCGCGCCGCGACTTTCTGCGTTGCCTTCGCTTTACGGAAGTTGACGAGGCTCACAGTGGGGTAGGTCTTGTCCCCATCGTTGCGCACGATGCGAAAGAAGCGGAAGAAATGCCGATCGCGCTGGTGCATCGCGACGAACGTGCCAAGGCCCTGGTGCCGAATGAGGATGTTTTCAGCGCACAGTTCGTCGATAGCCTTGCGCAGTGTGCCGATCGAGACGCCAAAGCGCTCTGCGAGACGCCGCTCCGCCGGAATCGCTTCGCCACCCTTCCATTCGTGCGCCGCGAGGGCGGCCAGCAGCGCGCTCTTCACTTCCTTGTACCGCGTGCCGCCAACAGCGGCCGGCGTTTCCGTCATGGTGCTCATGGTTCTCCCTGAATTCTTCTGAAGCGCGTTGACGCGATTTTACGGCAATAAGCCATTCATGTAACACATATAGATGACCTAGTTGACATGGATGAATTTGACGCCTAGGATGACTTCAACACAACGCAGCGGCGACATGAGATTCGCCGCCCGGCACGCACTGGCCACTTATCGAACTCAACCAGGAGACGCAGATGAGTCACGCAGCAGCAGAAACGAATGGCGCCGCGAGCACGACGGCTGACACGGGCGAACGCAAGACGATCCATATCGTGTTGCATGAGGCCAGAGACACGGTGGGTGTGGCGGTTGTCGAAGGGATTCAGGCAGGAACGCAACTCAACGCGTGGATCATGGACGAAGACGAGATCGTGACCGTGGCCGCGAAGCAGGACATCCCGATCGGCCACAAGGTGGCGCTCAAGGACATGGCCGTCGGCGACACGGTGTTCAAGTACGGCGTCGATATCGGCAAGGTGGTCGCGCCGATCGCAGCGGGCGAGCACGCCCATGTGCACAACATCAAGACAAAGCGCTGGTAAGCCGCGTGCCCCAGGCAGCAAACAAGATTTCGCTTTCCCATATCGAGAGAGACACCATGAGCGTCATTGAACTGGATACGACTTTCCGCGGCTATCGCCGCAGCAACGGCCGTGTGGGCGTACGCAATCACGTGATCATCCTGCCGGTCGACGATCTGTCGAACGCGGCGGCGCAAGCGGTCGAGAACAACATCAAGGGCACGATGGCGCTGCCGCATCCGTATGGCCGTTTGCAGTTCGGTGCGGACCTAGACCTGCACTTTCGCACGCTGATCGGCGCGGGCAGCAACCCGAACGTCGCGGCGGTCGTTGTGATCGGCATCGAGGAAGGCTGGACCAAGCGCGTGGTCGACGGCATCGCTGCGTCGGGCAAGCCGGTCATGGGCTTCGGCATCGAACTGCATGGCGACCACGACACGATCATGCGGGCGTCGAAAGCAGCGAAGGAGATGGTGCAATATGCGACCGCGCTGGAGCGCGAAGAGTGCCCGATCAGCGACCTGTGGGTGTCGACGAAATGCGGCGAGTCGGACACCACCTCCGGCTGCGGGGCGAACCCCACCGTCGGTAATGCGTTCGACAAGTTGTACGGGCTCGGCACCACGCTCGTGTTCGGCGAGACCTCGGAGTTGACGGGCGGCGAGCAGATTGTCGCCGCGCGCTGTGCGAACGACGGCGTGCGCGAGCGCTTCCAGTTCATGTTCGATCGCTACCAGGACATGATCAATCGCTGGAAGACCGACGACCTGTCGGAGTCGCAGCCCACCAAGGGCAACATTGCGGGCGGCCTCACGACCATCGAGGAAAAGGCGCTCGGCAACATCCAGAAGATCGGCAAGAAATGCATGGTCGACGGCGTGCTCGACAAGGCCGAAATGCCGACGCATCCGGGTCTCTGGTTCATGGATTCGTCGTCCGCAGCAGCCGAGATGGTCACGCTGTGCGCGGCCTCGGGTTTCGCGGTTCACTTTTTCCCGACAGGCCAGGGCAACGTGATCGGCAACGCGATCGTGCCGGTCATCAAGATCTGCGCGAACCCACGCACCGTGCGCACGATGAGTGAGCATATCGATGTGGACGTATCCGGCATCCTGCAACGCGAGCAAAACCTCGACCAGTCCGGCGACCGCCTGCTCGAATGCATGCTCGCCACAGCGAACGGCCGCTGGACTTCGGCGGAAACGCTCGGCCATCGTGAATTCGTGCTGACGCGGCTGTTCGAAAGCGCTTGATCCGCCGCAAGCACAAACGCAGCACAGCATCACTGCATCACCGTATCACCGATAGAAGCAGCAGGGCAAAACGAAGTCCCCGTCCGGTGCGCGCCGGCACGACATCGTTCGACGAAGCGGGCGTGCCGTACGGCGCGCCCGTCTATCTTCTGGCAGCAGCGAGTGGAGGAGACACCATCTTGCGCGTGCTCAAGCATCTCTATGTGCAGGTCCTGATCGGACTTGCGGCCGGCATTCTCGTCGGTCATTTCGCGCCGTCGCTCGGCGTTCAGTTCAAGCCGCTCGGCGACACTTTCATCCGCCTGATCAAGATGTTGATCACGCTCCTGATCTTCTGCACGGTGTCGGTTGGCATCGCGCGTATGGAGAACCTCAAGCAGGTCGGGCGCGTGGGCTTCAAGACGATCCTCTATTTCGAAGTCGTAACGACGATCGCGCTCGTCATCGGGCTCGGGGTCGCGAACCTCGTGCATCCGGGCGCGGGACTGAACATCGATCCCGCGACACTTGACGCGAGCGGCGTGTCGCGCTTTGTGAGCGAAGCGCATACGCAGTCGCAAGCGAGTTTCCTCGATCAGATCGTGCCGAATTCGGTCGTCGGCGCGTTCGCGCGCGGCGATCTGTTGCAGGTATTGCTGTTTTCGGTGTTGTTCGGGATCGCGCTGTCGATCATGTCCGGGCGCAGCCGGATTCTTCAGCGTGGCATCGAGCAGTTCGGTGACGTGCTGATGCGGATCGTCGAGATGATCATGCGGCTCGCGCCGCTCGGTGCCTTCGGCGCGATCGCGTTCACGGTTGGCAAGTACGGCATCGCGAGTCTGCAGCAGCTCGGCCTGCTGATCCTGTGCTTCTACATTACGAGCATCCTGTTCGTCGTGATCGTGCTGGGGACGGCATGCCGCTGGGCAGGCGTGGGTCTCTGGCCACTCCTTAAATACCTGCGCGAAGAACTGCTGATCGTACTCGGCACCTCGACCACCGAATCCGTGCTGCCGCGCCTGATGGAGAAACTCGAACGGCTCGGCTGTCCGAAGTCGGTCGTCGGTCTCGTGCTGCCAACCGGCTATTCATTCAACCTGGATGGCGCCGCGATTTACCTCACGATGACCTCGCTCTTCATCGCGCAGGCGACCAACACGCACCTCACATTGATGCAGCAGATCGGGTTGCTGGCGATCCTGATGCTGACCTCGAAGGGCGGGGCGGGGGTGGCCGGTGCGGCGCTGGTTGCGCTGACGGCGACGCTGTCCACCCACAACATCATTCCGGTGGCGGGCATCACGCTCATCATCGGCATCGACCGCGTGCTGAACGAAGTGCGCGCGATCGTGAACATGATAGGCAATGCGGTGGCGACGTTAGTGGTCGCGCGCTGGGAAGGCGTGTTCGATGTCGAGACGGCGCGTGCCGTGCTTGCGTCGCCGCGCAACGAAGCGCTACAGGACAGCATGGATGAGGTGGACGGCAAGATGATGCCGCTGTCCTCGCGTCAGGCGATGCGTGAGAGTCACAAATGAGCGATTCGAACCTGCGATACGTTGCGGCCGATGAACTGGGCCAACTCGCTCGCGCGGCCTTGCTGGGGGCGGGCGCGACGCCTGCGACGGCCGATGCGGCGACGCGCTCGCTCGTCTACGCTGACATGCGCGGGCTCGCGTCGCACGGCGTTGCGCGCCTGCCGATGTACGTCGCGCAATTGCGCAACGGCCGTGTCGATCCGGTGGCCGTGCCGGGCATCGTACGCGACAAGGGCGCGGCCTTTCTGATCGACGCGGCCGACGGCCTCGCCTTCGCGGCCTGCGAACTGGCGATTGCGACCGGCATCGAGCGGGCACGGCAGTTTGGGACGGCAGCGGCGAGCATTGTGCGCAGTCATCATTTTGGCGCGGGGGCGTATCACCTCGAAGCGATCGGCGCGGCCGGGCTCGTCGGGCTCGCATTCAGCAATGCGCCTGCGTCGATGCCGGCCTGGGGCGGCAAGAAACCGCTGTTCGGCACGAACCCGATCGCGGCCGTCTTTCCTCGTTCGAAGGGCCGGCCGCTCACTATCGACCTGTCGCTATCGCAGGTGGCGCGCGGCAAGATCATGGTTGCGGCGAGAGACGGCAAGCCGATCCCGCAGGGTTGGGCAACCACCGCGGACGGCCAGCCGACCACCAATGCGCAGGCCGCGCTCGACGGCATGATGCTGCCGTTCGGCGGCGCCAAAGGGGCCATGCTCGCGCTGATGGTTGAATTGCTGGCTGCCGCGTTATCTGGAGCGCAGTTTGGGGCGGAGGCCGGGTCGTTTCTCACCGCCGAGGGCGCGCGTTCGCGCGTCGGGCATCTTTTCTGGATCATCGACCCGGCTGCGCTCGCGGGCACCGCGATATACGAGGCGCGGATCGAGACGCTGATTGACCTGATGCTCATGGACGACGGTGTGCGTCTGCCAGGCTATCGGCGAGATGAAGTGGCCGAGGCTGCCGCGCGTGACGGCATCGGCATACCGGCAACGCTGCTTGCGCAACTGGAGGTGCTTGCCAGAGCCGCAAGTTAAACTGACGCTTCCGTAACGAAGCCGACAGCCTGACTAGCATGCCGAACGATCCCGCTTCCCAGCCAGCCGAAGACCCGCAACACAGGGCCCTGAAACAGGGGGTATTTCTGCACACGGGGTGGCGCAGCGCCGGAACATGGATCTGGTCACGCCTGCGCGCGCTCGATTCCGTGACCGGATTCTACGAACCGTTCAGCAACGTGCTCGCTGATCTGAGCCTCGCCGACGTTTCCGCGTCCCGTCCGACCTTGACCTCTGGACATCCCCCGCTTGCCAAGCCGTATTTCGAAGAGTACCGGCCGTTTCTGCAAGAGGGCACGCGCGGCGTAGCCGGATACCGGAAACGCTTCGGTACCGATCGATTTTCGCCTGTGCCGGATGTGGAATTTCCCGCGCTGCAGGCTTATTTGACCCATCTGTGCGAGCGGACCGCCGCGCAAGGCAGCGTACCCGTCTTCAAATTTTGCCGTTCGTCTGGACGCTTGCCGTGGCTCAAGCGCGCCTTCCCGCACGCCATGCATGCGGCTGTGTTGCGAAATCCCGCCTCGCAGTTTGCCTCGGGGTGGCTGCTTAATCAGCAATGGAGCAATCCGTTCTTCGTGGCCGCACCGTTTCGCGTGCTGGGCCTGAATCAGTCGGAGCCGCTGGTCCGGCAGGCTATCGAAATCTGCGGCGTCAGCCTGCCGCCTGCTGCACCGGCGTCGGATGACGCCTACGCCATGGCCTGCGAGCAGTACGCGCGCACGGCGGAGAGCAACAACGCGTACCGGGCGTTCGTCGCGTTGTGGATTCTCTGTGTGTTGCGGATGACGGATGGCGTCGACCTGATGATCGACGTCGACCGGTTGGGACAGTCGCGCGACTATGCGGCCGGATTGCGTGCCGAGTTCCTGGCGCGGAGTGGATTGTCGCCTGACTTCGGCAACGCACGCGATCTGGTCGAGGAAACGCGTCGCAGCGCGGCGCGCATGGCCGGGATCGACGGCCGCTCGATGCGCGCCATTCATTCCGCGGCGTTGAAATTCCTCAAGACGCAGGGCGGTGCGGACGCTGATTTTGTGGAACTCATTCGGCAGAAGATGGTGCTGGCCAACGAATTGACCGAGCAGTGGCACTGAACGTTCGGCAGGCACGCGGCGATACGAATCGCCGGCGTACTGGTGCGCAACGTGATGGCATCGCACCGCTCGAGGCGGTCTTTCCCCGAATACCCCGTTTCTTACGTTTCGCCGACCCCGGCGGCCAATACAGTTGCCACGCAAAAAACAATACAGTGAGGCGCGGTTTTATTGCGCTGTATCGGGAATATGACTGGCACCGTCGATACAGTTGGCGGGTCTTGATGAAGCCTGCCGGCTTGCGACCTTTCCCGAACACGAGGTAACGAAATGAATGCAGTGAACGAACAAGCGAAGCTGTCGGTGCAGCAACTGGGCCATTACATCGGCGGCGCGCCGGTTGCGTCGGCTAGCGGCCGCTTCAAGGACGTGTTCAATCCCGCTACCGGCCAGGTGACCGGTTCGGTCGCTCTGGCGTCGGTCGAGGAAGTGGACGCAGCGGTTAAAGCCGCCAAGGCCGCCTTTCCCGCCTGGAGCGAAACCGCGCCGATCAAGCGCGCACGCATTCTGTTCAAGTTCAAGGAACTGCTGAACAAACATCACGACGAACTCGCCATGCTGATCACGCGCGAACACGGCAAGGTGTTCACGGACGCGCAAGGCGAAGTGGTGCGCGGTATCGAAGTCGTCGAGTTCGCTTGCGGCATTCCGAATCTGCTGAAGACCGATTTCACCGATCAGATCGGCGGCGGCATCGACAACTGGAATCTGCGTCAGGCGCTAGGCGTGGTGGCGGGGATTACGCCGTTCAATTTCCCGGTGATGGTGCCGATGTGGATGTTCCCGGTTGCGCTCGCCTGCGGTAACACGTTCGTGCTGAAGCCGTCGGAGCGTGACCCGTCGGCGTCGTTGCGCATTGCTGAACTGCTGAAGGAAGCCGGTTTGCCCGATGGCGTGTTCAACGTCGTGAACGGCGACAAAGTGGCCGTGGACGCGCTGATCGAACACCCGGACGTCGCGGCGCTGTCGTTTGTCGGGTCCACGCCGATCGCCGAATACATCTATACGGAAGCGTCGAAGCGCGGCAAGCGCGTGCAGGCGCTTGGCGGCGCGAAGAACCATCTGGTGGTGATGCCGGATGCCGACCTGGACCAGGCTGTCGATGCATTGATCGGCGCCGCCTACGGTTCGGCAGGCGAGCGCTGCATGGCGATCTCGGTCGCGGTGGCGGTCGGCAATGTCGCCGATGAACTGATCGAGCGTCTGGTACCGCGCGTGAAGTCGCTGGTGATCAAGAACGGCGAGAACCTCGACGCCGAAATGGGTCCGTTGGTTACCGCGGAACATAAGGCCAAGGTGGCTGGCTATATCGACTCGGGCGTGGCGGAAGGCGCGAAACTGATCGTCGATGGCCGTGCACATCCGGTCGTGAACGAAGACGGTTTCTTCATCGGCGGGTCGCTATTCGACCAGGTCGGCACGGAGATGAAGATTTACAAGGAAGAGATCTTTGGCCCGGTGCTGGCGGTGGTTCGTGTGCCCGATTTCGCGAGTGCGGTCAAACTGATCAATGCGCACGAGTTTGGCAATGGCGTGTCGCTCTTCACGTCGGATGGCGGCGTGGCGCGCGCGTTTGGCAGGCAGATTCAGGTGGGCATGGTCGGCATCAATGTGCCGATTCCGGTGCCGATGGCATGGCATTCGTTTGGCGGCTGGAAGCGTTCGCTGTTCGGCGATCACCATGCATATGGCGAAGAGGGCGTGCGTTTCTATACGCGCTACAAGAGCATCATGCAGCGTTGGCCGGATAGTATCGCGAAGGGCGCTGAGTTCACGATGCCGGTCGCGAAGTAAGCCCGCAACTTTACGTATCGCCCGGTGCGTAACCGCATGCTGAGTGTGTGGCAGGGGTGTAACCTCAGGGCTTGCACCCTTGTGCCGATTGTTGAATGGTCATCACGACAGCGATATGTCATTCTGTATCGGTCCAGTTGCCGCATCGCACGGCACCATGCGCTTGCTCATGGTGCATAGGTGAACTCCCACTGTCGGTAGCTCTGCGCCACGGCAAATGCTATCTGATTCGTCGTGAGTCCGGCCACCTTGACTGGTTTTCGCAGGGACATGCTGCGTACCCCCATCACGCCGCCGTCGGGCGCAGGAATCGGCGAGAACGCCTGTCCCGTTATCGGATCGGGATAGAGCCTGCGCAAATAGCGGCGTATCACAGGATAGCGTGGGTCGCGCAGCAGATCGTCGAGTTTCTCCGGGTAGCGTTTGGCTCCGATTGGCGTGCTCTGCCAGTACTGCCGGATCGCGTTCTGATACAGATTGCCGGTATACAGCAATTCTGCTTCCCGAGCGCGCTGGTTTGACTTCGCCACATCCTCCAGCAGCTTGCCAAGACCGAGCGTGATGAACAGTACCATCAGCAGTGCCCAGAAATAGGCTACGCCTCGCTGACGCCCTAAGCTGGAGAAACTTCTCACCACGAGTCGTATTCCGTGCCGTCGAGCGCTTTGCCTCGCGCGCCACTTTTCACATCAACAACAGTTTTGTCGTCTTCATCGGCACCCGGCACCGGCACCCAACTGTCGGAGCGGTTGGTCACCGGGTCCACCGGCAGCGCCCGCAGATAGTGCCGCTCGGTTAGCGCGGAGAGGTTTTCCGGGTACTTGCCAGTGTCGCTGTAATACTCGTCCAGCGCCCGGCGCAAGACCGATAGATTTGCTTTCAACGCCGCTTCCTTTGCGCGGTCGGTCTGGTGAACATAGCGCGGCGCGACGATCGAGAGCAGCGTCGCCACGATGGCGAGCACCACCAGCAATTCAATCAGCGTGAAGCCACGATTCTGCTTTTGCGGGACCATCTACTCTTCACCATTCTCGATACGGGACGCCATTGGTTCCCTTCCGGTCACTCAACGAAGATACGTCGTACACGTCGCCACTGTCTTGCGGATCGTCAGCTTCGCTGGAGTAGCTGCGCTTACCCTAGCTGTCTTGAGCGGGCCCAGACAGCGCCGGATTCATCGGATCGCGCGGCACGCGGCGCAGGAAGTAAATCTTCCTACCTTTCGGGTCGCGCTTATCTGCCACGCCGGTTACTAGTTCGTCCAGTGACCGTGGATAACCGGTCGAATCGATCGAACGCGCAATCCGGCCTTCGTCGCCCGCCAGTTTGTAGGCATCGATCGCGGTCCGGATTTCTCGTAACGACTGTTTTAGTTCGCGTTCCTTCTCACGCTGTTCATGCAATTTGACGAACGGTGTCGCAACCGAAGCAATGACCGCCACCAACGCGACAGTGACGATCATTTCGATCAGGGTAAAGCCGGAATCCAGAGGCTTCTGTTTCATCTCACGGGGAAACGACGATCTGTTTGGGGAGGGCCACCGTACTGGCCATCTGCGCGTGGCTTTCTTTCTCCACCCTCAGGTTCTGCAATGACAGATTGACTGGCCCATTCGACGGGTGATCCGCCTGAAACGTGATCATTGCGAGCGAGCCATCGGCTGTCGCCTTACCGATCGAAATATGAAGACTGTTGCCTTCCTGCTTCGCATCGAGCGCTACGCCCGCACGCGGTTCAACCTTGAGCAGCTGGATATCGGGCTGGTCCAGCACGAGATCGAGTTCCGCTTTTTCAAAGCCGGGGCCATTGGCGAGCAGATTGACGGTAAAGCCGGTTTTTGATGTGACCTGTGAGGGCACGGCCAGATCGAAACGGACAGCGTCCGCCCGATTCTGCGGGTTTGGCGAGGCGCCCAGAGCCGACGCGGCGGTGGGTGACGCGATCGTGGCGGCGCCCGGTCCAGATGCCGGCGGCGCGGTGACTGCGGCATCCGCCGCCGAAGCCGCCGGAGGAGTTAGGCTATCCGAATCGCTGTACTGTGCCGCAGGCGTTAGCCGTAGTGGCCGGGTCGACACCTGCTCGGCGGTTCCGCTTGGGAATACCTGCGCGTAGGAGTTCGGCATCGCCAGCGAACGTGCCACATGCGGCGTAATCAGCAAAACGATTTCCGAGCGGGTATTGCTGTCGCTATCGTTAGAAAATAATCGCCCGAGCATCGGGATTTTTCCCAAGCCAGGAATATGGGTGCCGGATTCCTGGCTGTCAGTTTTGATCAATCCTGCCAGCGCCTGGGTTTCACCTTCGTGCAGTCGCAGTACCGTATTCGCGTTGCGCGTACCGATCTGGTATGCAAGCAGGCCGGTGGCGGAAGAGCGGACTTCCTTGACAATATTGCTTACCTCTAGCGCGACTCGCATCGTCACATCATTGTCGACGTGAATTTCAGGCTCCACTTCTAACTTCAGGCCAACATCAAGATAGCTGACCGATTCGGTGATCGCATTGGAAGTCTGGTTCACGGTAGATGTGATCACGGGCACCTTGTCACCGATCAGCACACTGGCCTTTTCCCGATTGAGCACGCGGATGCGCGGGTTGGCCAGCATGTGCGTATTGCTGCTGGTCTGACGCAGGTTCAGGACCGCGAGCGGGTCGGGAAAGGTCAACGGGAAGCTATTTTTGTTCAGGCCTTTCAGCTGATCGATGGTCAGACTGGCAGGTACGCCCGCCGGTCCAACGAGGCTCGCGCTGACAGTGTTCGGAAACTGAATGCCCAGGTTGAGTAGATCGTTGGAATTGACCTCCAGCACTTCCACATCGAGAATCACCTCCGGACTGGCAATGTCATAGAGATCGAGCAGCCGAACAATGGTGTCCTGGACCGATTCGGTATCACGCACCACCAACATTTTCAGTCGGTCATCCACGTATATCGACTTCGGCGCTACCACTGTGCGCAGCATCTCCTGGACTTTCTTTGGATCGGCGCTGTTCAGGTAATAGGACCGGACGACCAGGTCGTCATACCGCTTTCTTTTCTCATCGGTGGCCGGGTAGATAAGAATTGTGCTGTCGTTCAGAACCTTCCTGTCGAGTTGCGAGGTCTGCAGAATCAGGTTCAACGCATCGATGACCGTTGTGTTCCTTGCGTAGATGGTGGCGCGTAGCTCAGGACTCACGTCCTTATCCAGCACGAAGCCGATGCCGGATGTCTGCGTCAGGATCGAAAGAATGGAGCGGATGTCGACATCCTTCAGTTCGAGCGTAACCGGGGTCTGCAACGACTGGTTCAGGGCCGGCAGCACCATTGCGGTACGTGTGTATTGCGCGTCGATCTGCTGCAACATCTGGCGTGCTGGCGCATGGCTGGAGTTCTCCGACAGGATCGCATTCAGCAATTGCCTGGCCGTGGCCGCATCACCCTTGCCGAGCGCGGACCTGGCCTCTTCCAGTTCTGTCTTTTCGCGTTGCTCACGTGCGATCAACGCAACGCCACGCAATGCTTCCGTATTCTGCTGGTCGTAGCGCGATATGTCCTGATACGCTGCGAGCGCTTCGTCGGCGTAGCCGTTATAGCGAGCTGCTGCCGCCTTTTGCATCAGTGATTGCACTTGACGATCGCGCTGGGTAATGAACTTCATCCGGTACTGTTCAGGATTTTCCAGCGACGCCTTCTGCATTCGCCCTAAGCCTTCGCCGACCTTGCCTTCCTTGAGCAGCGTGTTCCCATCGCGCCAGTCGTTGTAGCCGGCACAACCGCCGACGCCGGACACGACTGCACCAATGCACAGCGCAAGTGCCAGCCGCTGCGCATGACTGAGTGCGTGCGCGCACACACTCCGATTGCAAAACCACTCGTTGCTCATCCGTCTACCTGTTAGTCGGTCTTTTGCTCTTGTACGGGTTGGCTCGCGAGAAAACGTTGGCCGACCTGAACCGTTGCCACACTACCTGGATGGGGATCAGGGCTGCCTCCCATCGCAACCTGCCGTGTTTCCCCTGTTTGCAAGTGATGCAGCGTGACTTCCGTTGTCGAAATTGCTTGAATGCGCCAACTGCCGTTGAGCACGTCGCCTGCGCTCAAGACGACCGGATCGCCGTTCGATGCGAAAAATACCTGTACTTTGCCGTCCTTGATCATGCGGCCCAGATACACCACATCCGGCTGCATCAGCGCGGCTGGGATGGGAGGCAACGGAGGCGTCGGATTCACGTCTGGTTTAAACCCGGACGGCGGAAGAGGGGGCAATCCCGATGCCTGCGGAACAATAGTTTTGGGTGCCATGGGCTCGGGCAGCAGCGGTCGGTTCCACGGCCGCTCCTCTTGATGCGCGATCTTCGCCGCAGTGATCTGCTGCCCCGTCGCAGCCGATATCCGCGCGACGACAGGTAGAGGCAGCTCGACAGGTTCAGGACGGAGTAGCAGGACGCCGGACCCCACTACCGTCGCTACCAGTAGCAATTGCACGGGGGGTGAAACAGTCAGTCTCATGCGGAGGCCTTCGTGCGCAACTGGTAATACAGATTGACGTCCAGCTTCTGCTCGACCTTGGTGGCGCCGTCTGTGCTCTTTGCAAACGCGAGACGCGCGACCGACAGGTTCGGAATGGCGTTCAGCGTTGTTTGCAAGAACCTGCGCTGCTGCGCTTCGTCTCCTCTTATGTCCATACGCAGAATCAGCTTCTTGATTGGCAGCGCAGGTATCTGTTCGTAACGGTAATCAATGCGCGTGATGACGACGCTGCTTTTGTCCGCCAGCAAGCTCAACTCGCGAAGCTGTTCTGAATACTTTTCAAATTCGGGCAGGGACGCCGTAAATTCATGCGTCAGATCGCGCAGTGCTGACGGCTGCGTGGCTGAGCGCGGCCTTGTCGGTTTCAGAGCCATGTGCTGGGCTAGCCGCAATGTCATCTGCCGCGTTTCTGCGCGCAGTGGCCAATCTATCGTGCCGATCAGCGTTGCCCATAAGACCAACAAGCCCATTGCAGTGGTGTGTTGCCACTCCATCCGGTTCAAGACGCATGCGAGGCACCAGGAGATTTTTTGCCGAAGCATTTTCCCGTTCACGGTCGCCCCCATTCTGCTACCAGTGAAAACGAAATGCTACGAGGGAGGGCAGTGGGCAGTCCCGGAAGCGCGGAGCCGTTGGTGTGCGGCATGCCGGTGTCGTCGTTTCTCGTCTGGCTGATTAGTTGCACCGAGGACCACGCCTGGTCGCCCTGCAGCGCCGAGATCAGATCGAACACGTCTTGGGCCTGGTTCGCCACACCACTGATGTGCACGCGCCGGATCGCGCCGGCGTCAGGTTCCAGCGTGAGTAGGTCAAGGCCGGGTTTGGTCACCTGTTGCAGGCTGTCTAGCACTTCGGTCCACGGATAGCGCATCTCCGCAAACACCTGGTTGAGTGCGGCAGGTGGCGGAGAGGAAACCCGATGCTCGCGGGCCGCTGCACGGTGAAACGCTTCTTGCGCTTGCTCGACCACGTGTTCACGCCGCTTTAGCAGGTCGTGCCGCCACCACAATGCATGGATGCAGCCAGCCAGCGCGAGGACGCAGACGATCGAACACGGTTGAGTCCACCCAAGCCGCTGGGCAAAATTCCAGTACAGACGTGCCATTCAGAAGACCCCGCAGAGTGCGTATGCGAAGCGCGCGTCATCGTCAGGTGCCAAGCCTTGCAGAGTCAGGTCACCGTTTGCCGGCATTGTCAGGTTCCGTGCCGGGAAAGCGAGTGTCACCCCGCCCGGAATGGCCGGTGTCCGCTCGCCGGAGAAGGGCTGCACGGATAGTGAAGTGACGTGCCCGTGGTCATACGTCACACGCAGCAGACGCTGTTCTTCAATGAGCGCTAGTACGCCTGAATCGTTTTTCACACGGACAAAAAAGCGGTCCCAGACTGCGCTCAACGCCGGTGCAATGCGCCGGGTGCGGCACTGATGGCGCGATGCGAACGCAGTGATCTCTCTTATGACTTCGCTTGGGATCAGCGCCGCCAATAGCGGCCGGCCGAACGAGAGCGGTGCCAGGCGCATCTGGTACGCAGAAAACGGAATTTCACTTGCCGTGGACTGCTGCGCGAATAGCGCGGTCGCCAGCGTATGGCAGAACGATCGGCTCGAGAGGCGTTCGTCCCATGGCAGCAGCAGATAGCGCACATGGTCGATACCGATGACCCATTCGATCGAACTCTGGAACGGATGCGCGTGCAACCATGAGCGTAGAACCCTGGTGGCCGTCAAGGCTGCCCTTCGGCGCGCGTTGCGCGGCCTTGACGGGGTTGGCGTGGGGTTGATGCGCGAAGGCGTGCGCGGTTCTGGCGCAGTGGGACACGACGGCCGGTTCCGCCGGGTTTGCCGTCGCGCTGCGCGCGCCGTCAAACCTGGCGGGCGATAGCAACGTTATCCATCCGGCCAGGTGTCGTTAAACGAACCGGCAACATGACTTGTTTCGAGATACGAAGTAATGGAAACTCGCGTCTGGAAAAAGTTCTGCTGCCGGCGCGGGTGATATGGAGGAAAACCTTGCTGGATAAGGGAAGGCGGCCCGTGTGAGGGAAGTTCGCGTCAAGGCGAACAGAACTGGGGCTGTACTATTACAAGGCGCGGATGTACTCGCCGGCGCTGGGGAGGTTCTTGCAGACAGACCCCATCGGTACGACGGACGATCTGAACCGGTATGCGTATGTGGGGAATAACCCGATCAACTTTACGGATCCGACGGAGATGATTGCGCCGTCCGGGTTTGCGTCGAAGAGCAGTGCGCCGGCTGCTACCGTCAGTGCTCCGGTTCAGGTGGCCGCCAGTGTGCCGAAGCTTGACGCGTCGTCGTTCGCCATGCCGAAGCCGGAGGTGGGGGATGCGATTCAGGTTGCCGGTATGCCCTTTAACGGTACGCCGGGATCGTGGGCATCGAGTATGCCGGGGAAGATGCCGCAGTTGCGTATGTACGGCCCGAACGGGACTACGCTAACGGACATCGACTTCGAGACCCATCACGGAAACGCTAATCCACACGCTCATAATTGGACCGGTACCAGCCGTGACAACGGGTGGCTTGTTTCGGTACTACCTTGGTAATGAAAAATGGAAGATTCAACGCTGACGAAATGGAATAATTTCCACGACTGGTACCTAGATCGCCTAATCCTTGGACCAAATCAAGAACCTCGCAAACTGGTCCTTGGTCTTTATCTTGGGAGCGAGCGCGTGGACGTGACGTTCGAAGGGGTAACTTGTTTCAATCTCGAATGCCTTGGTCTGTTGAACATCGTATACAGCATCAAAATCATTGAAGCGGCTGACAAAAATTACGAGGCCGTGAGTGCTGCCTTGAACAAGGGCGAACGGCTTTCGACACGTAAAGGGGCGAAGGTCGCGTTCATGTACTCCAGCCTCGGTGCCGAGCTTGCCATCGAGTTTGATTCACTTCGGATCGAATCAGCTTGACATGGTGTGGGGCGGTAACGATCAACGGTAGGTGATGAAGACGAGGGCCGCTAACGCGGCCCTTTGTTATTCGGTCATCCGTGATCGGGCATGATGGTAAGTCATGCGTAGCGGTAGTCGATACTGAAGCTGACGCGTTCGCCGGGTTTGAAGCCGGCGAACGCGAGCCAGTGGTCGGCGATTTGAATCCACGGGAAATATGGCTGTCCGTCTGGTTGCGTGGGCCCTGGATCAGGGGTGTTTCGCAGGATGCCGCTGCGATGCTCGTACTCGCGCTGAAGAGGTTTACGGGTCTTGCGGGGTTGTGCTTTCAGACCGCGCCTATCCAGTACTGGCACGCATGCCGACTGGGAACAGGAGTGTGGCCTCATAGCCGTCTCTGCTATGCCGATTGCCGCGTTGCGCGCAGCGCCCCTCAAACCCCAGCCGACGTATCCTCTTCCGCTTCATTCAGCACGGCATTCTGTACTGCCGTGACGGGACTGACATAAGGCGGCGCCTGACGCGGGTCGTCAATGCTGTAGCGCAAACGCCCCGCCTCGACATACACGCGCAACTGACGATACTTGACCAGATACATCAAGCCGACGACCGCCGCGGCGAAGCCCGATGCAGCGCCGACGCCGAGCGCCCAACGCGGGCCGAAGCGATCCGCGATCCAACCCACCACCGGCGCGCCGAGCGGCGTGCCGCCTAGCGCGATGGCCAGCAGGATCGCGATGACCCGGCCACGCATGGCCGGCTCGGTGGAGATTTGCACAAGGCTGTTCGTCGACGTGTTGAACGTCTGCGTCGCTACGCCAACCACCACGAGTGCCAAGCCGAACAATACGTAGTTCGGCATTAACGAGGCGACCGTGCAGCCCACGCCAAAAACCGCCGCTGCGCCGAGCAGAAGAGCCATGCGAGGTTTCGCTCTGCGTGCGGAGAGCAGCGCACCGGTTACCGAACCGATTGCCATGGTCGAGCTCAGTACCCCATATTGACTCGCACCCGCATGAAAGGCGGTGACCGACATGGTCGAGATGAAGATCGGGAAGTTCAGCCCGAACGTACCGATCAGAAACATCATCAACAGCGCGGCTTTCAGATCGGGGCGCGTCCACACATACTTGAAGCCTTCCACGAAGCTGCCGCGCGTGCGTGTCGCACGTGGTTTCACATTCAGTTCGCTGATGCGCAGCATGCGCAGCGAACCGAGCACGGCGACGAAAGAGAGCCCGTTGATCAGAAACACCCAGCCGGTGCCCACCGAGGCGATCAACAGCCCTGCGACAGCAGGCCCGATCATGCGCGCCGCGTTGAACGAGGTGGAGTTCAGCGCGACCGCGTTCGACAGATCGGCTTCTCCCACCAGATCGGAGACAAAGGTCTGACGCGCCGGCGAATCGAACGCGGTGACGCAGCCGAGCAACCCCGCGAACACATAGACCTGCCATAGCTGCACAAGGCCGGTGACGGTGAGAAGCCCGAGGCCCAGCGCCAGGGTGCCCATCGCCGCCTGGGTGACGAACAGCAGCTTGCGGCGGTCGAAATGATCGGCCGCATAACCGGTTAGAGGCAGCAGGAGCAATTGCGGCCCGAACTGCAGCGACATCACAATGCCGACGGACGTTGCATTGTGATGTGTGAGTTCCGTGAGCACGAGCCAGTCCTGCGCCGTGCGCTGCATCCATGTCCCGATGTTGGAGACAATCGCGCCGCTGGCCCAGACCCGGTAGTTGAACGTGCGCAGCGAACGGAATGTGCCACTCATCGGGATATCCCCGTGTGGACGATCCGCGCCGTGCAGCGGTTCAAACGAGTGGTCATGCGTGCGATTTCCCGAGCAGGTCGAGGACGTCCTGTGTCGTACCGGTTTCGCCGAGGCGCGGGAAGATTCGCGTGATGCTGTTCGTGTGAGCGTCGGGGTTCATGTCCGTCATCGCGTCGATCGCGAACGAGATATTGAAGCCGAGTTCGTGTGCGAAACGCGCGGTGGACTCGACGCCGATGCTGGTGGCCACGCCGACGAGCACTACCTGCGTGACGCCTTGCTGGCGCAGATATGCTTCGAGATCCGTGTTCGTGAACGCGCCCCAGGTGCGCTTGGTCACCAGATGATCCGACGGCTGCTGATTCAGTTCAGGAACGAGGTCTGCAAAGCCGGCGGGGAAGTCCCCGGTGGGACGCGACTGTTCCGCGCGGCCCGGTGCGCCGCCTGCAACATTGACCAGCACCACCGGCAGACCATGACGGCGAAACGCCTCGGCCAAACTGGCGGAGCGTTTGACGATCTCGCTGGTGGGGTGGGCGGTGGGCAGTGCGACGATGCCTTGCTGCAAATCGATGACGACCAATGCGGTCTTTGCGTCGAGCGTGGTGAGAGCCATGGTGTTTTCCTGAGCGTTACGAATCGATGAGGCGTTTGAGCAAGTCGACGCCAATCGCGAGTTGTTTCTGTTCAGCGGCGGAGAAGCGGGTCTGCATGGTACGGAACAGCCAGTCTTCGCGTGCCGCGCGGCTTGCCTTGATCTTCTTGCGGAAAGTGGGCGTGAGGGAGAGCACGGTTTGCCGCCCGTCGTTCGGATCCGGTGCGCCGCTCACGAGTCCGGCAGCTTTCAGAATCGAAAGCGTCTCGCCCATGGATTGCGGACGCATACCGTGGATGCGCGCGAGCGTGGTGACCGTTGCCGGGCCTTCGCGTTCCAGCAGGATGAGAACCTGCACCTGCGACGGCGTGAAATCGCCCACATGCGCTTCTTCGCGCAACCGGCGGCGCAATTTGCCGACAAGTACGCGCAAGTCTTCCGCCGTTGCATGCAGGGCGTCGGAATCAGAGGAGGCGCGTGGGGGCTGAGTGTCGTCGCTGGACATACCGGCAGATGTGAAGGTTACCTTCGTAGGTTACCTTCACATCTGCCGGGAGTCAAGTTGACGGAGTTGTCCGCGGAATGCGGGATGAACCGCGCATTCCGGGTTTGGCTTGAGAGATCGAGTTGAAGCGTGGCGCGCGGCGACGCGCCTTTTAGAACTTGTGGCGAAGGGCCACGCGCGCCACGACCTGATTCTGCGTCGACGAAGGAGACTGCACGCCGGGGATGAATGCGTCGTCGAGAATCGAGTTGGTCGAACTGCCGGCGACCTTCTGATATTCGCCCTGAATGTAGACGTCCGTGCGTTTTGACAGGTTGTAGTCCGCCATCAGGCCGACGGAATGGATCTTGGGTTTGACGCTGCCTGTCGAGGCGTCGTAGGTCTCCATTGTGTAGACATATTGGGCACCGACAAAGAATGCGGGAGTGATCTGATATTTGCCGTTCACTTCGAAGTTCTGGTATTTCAGCGTATTCAGCAGGACGCCGTTGGCCGCGAGCGGGATGCCGATATAGCCGTTGCCGGTGGGGTCTTTGTAATTGGAGTTGGTGTACGCGAAGCCGACGGTAGCTGAGCCGAACGTGTAGTTGATGCCGCCGCCGAACACGCGCATGCGTCCGGCGATGAAGCTTGCGTCGTTCGCGGTGATTGCGCCGTTCGAACCGACGCCGGGATTATTTGCCTGCAAATAGGCTGCGGCGACTAGCAGACCACCGTTTGCGTATTGAGCACCGAAGCTGTACTGACGGTTGTTGGCGAAATTCGTATCGTTGCTGAAGCTATACGTGCCACCGAACTGGAACCCCGAGATATCCGGACTGGCGTATTTGATGGTGTTATCGACCCGGAACGAGTTATCGGTGTTGTCGTTGTCGTACGGGTGAGCAAACAGATAGCCGGCCCAGTTGCCGTTGGCGGTGGTTTGCGCGAGGTAGTCCACCACCGAGTCGTATTGACGGCCTAGCGTAACGGAGCCGAAGCGATCGCTGCTCAGACCCACATAGGCTTGCCTGCCGAACATGCGGCCGCCCTGATTGAGCCGACCGGAATTCAGATCGAAGCCGTTTTCGAGTTGAAAGATGGCTTTGAGACCACCGCCGAGATCTTCCGAGCCTTTCAAGCCCCAGCGGCTGCCCTGTGCGTAACCGCTTGCGAGCTCTACGACGCTACCGTGCCCGACGTTATTGGTGTAGTCGATACCTTCATCGATGACCCCGTACAGCGTCACGCTGCTCTGTGCGAAAGCGGGGGATGCGGCGCCTAGCAGGGCGAGGGCGATGACTTTCTTTTTCATAAGATCTCCAGAATGTATTGGGCAAGTGACCGACGCATGATTTTCCGGCCAATACTTTTTGCAAAGCGAGGAATTCTGATGGCATCAATCGGAAACACCGATGGAGCAAGCACTGGAGAAGTCCAACCGAATCCCGGACCGTTTGCTATCCGAATGATTTAAAGGGATGAAGAGAGAATGCACGAGACAAGGCAACGCGAAGCGAGGTGCGGCGCACCGCACCGCACTGCACTGCAGCGAAATGAGTCAAGAGAGGAAAGAACCGAAGCAGACGGTTAAGAAATACGCATCGGCGCGCGCAGCGCCGCCGGAAGGATGATGCCCTTGTCACTGACACCGAATGTGCGAGGGCACGGATTCCAGATGCACCACTACCGCAACTGCGCGGGGGACCCA